>NZ_CP041763.1:1200000-2400000 GCF_007559005.1 Gordonia zhaorongruii
CCGACATTTCCTGCTGCGCTGCCACGCAGCCGTTCGTGCTGTGTACTCAGTGAGCTACGAGGCTAACGACTCTGTCGTACGCAACGTTCCCATTGTGACACATGACACCCGATGGCCGGAATATTCGCGCACGTTTCGCGCGTCATCCGGTGGGATCTCAGCGTCCTTCGATGATGCACGTCTCCGGGCGAGGGGGCCGGACCCGCCGGGGACCGGTGTCGCTTACGCTGGTGGTCAGGGCGATACCCGGTCGATCTGCTCCGCGAAGCGCGACCACGCCGGATTCCACTTGACCTCGAAGACACCGACGAACTGCATTCATGCAGGTAGGAGTACAGAAAACTGTGGCTGAGTTCATTTACACGATGAAGAAGGTGCGCAAGGCGCACGGCGACAAGGTGATCCTCGACGACGTCACCATGAGCTTTTACCCGGGCGCGAAGATCGGTGTCGTCGGACCGAACGGCGCCGGCAAGTCGTCGATCCTGAAGATCATGGCCGGTCTGGACCAGCCGTCGAACGGTGAGGCGTTCCTCGACCCGGAGGCCACCGTCGGCATCCTCCTGCAGGAGCCGCCTCTCAACGAGGAGAAGACGGTCAAGGAGAACGTCGAAGAGGGCATGGGTGAGATCGGCGTCAAGCTGGCTCGCTTCAACGAGATCGCCGAACTGATGGCCACCGACTACTCCGACGAACTCATGGAGGAGATGGGCAAGCTCCAGGAGGACCTGGACAATGCCGACGCGTGGGACCTCGACTCCCAGATCGAGCAGGCCATGGACGCGCTGCGCTGCCCGCCGGCCGACTCCGCTGTCACCCACCTGTCCGGTGGTGAGCGCCGCCGCGTCGCCCTCTGCAAGCTGCTGCTCAGCAAGCCCGATCTGCTGCTGCTCGACGAGCCCACTAACCACCTGGACGCGGAGTCGGTGCTGTGGCTCGAGCAGTTCCTCTCGAACTACCCGGGCGCCGTCCTCGCCGTGACGCACGATCGCTACTTCCTCGATCACGTCGCCCAGTGGATCTGTGAGGTCGACCGCGGTCAGCTCCACCCGTACGAGGGCAACTACTCGACGTACCTGGAGAAGAAGGCCGAGCGTCTCGAGGTGCAGGGCAAGAAGGATCAGAAGCTGCAGCGGCGCCTCAAGGAGGAGCTCGCGTGGGTCCGCTCGGGATCCAAGGCCCGCCAGACCAAGAACAAGGCACGTCTGGGCCGCTACGAGGAGATGGCCGCCGAAGCCGAGAAGCAGCGCAAGCTCGACTTCGAGGAGATCCAGATTCCGACGCCGCCGCGACTGGGCAACGTGGTGGTCGACGTCAAGGACCTCGACAAGGGGTTCGACGACCGCGTGCTGATCAAGGACCTGTCGTTCACGCTGCCGCGCAACGGCATCGTCGGCGTCATCGGCCCCAACGGTGTCGGTAAGACGACGTTGTTCAAGACCATCGTCGGACTCGAGGAGCCCGACTCGGGCAGCGTGAAGGTCGGCGACACGGTCAAACTCAGCTACGTGGACCAGAACCGCGCGAACATCGATCCCAAGAAGACGGTGTGGCAGGTCGTCTCGGACGGTCTCGACTTCATCGAGGTCGGCCAGAACGAGATGCCCTCGCGTGCGTACGTGAGCGCCTTCGGCTTCAAGGGTCCGGATCAGCAGAAGGCCGCCGAGGTTCTCTCGGGCGGTGAGCGCAACCGCCTGAACCTCGCGCTCACCCTCAAGGAGGGCGGCAACCTGATCCTCCTCGATGAGCCGACTAACGACCTCGACGTCGAGACCCTGAGTTCGCTGGAGAACGCTCTCGAGCAGTTCCCCGGCTGCGCCGTGGTGATCTCGCACGACCGTTGGTTCCTCGACCGCACGTGCACCCACATCCTGGCCTGGGAGGGCAACGTCGAAGAGGGGCAGTGGTTCTGGTTCGAAGGAAACTTCGAGGCCTACGAAGCGAACAAGGTGGAACGGCTCGGTGCCGACGCCGCGCGGCCGCACCGCGTGACGCATCGGCGACTCACGCGCGACTGACCGCCCGCGACTGACCACGCCGCCACCGCAACATCCGTACTCTCCTCGGTAGGCGCAGGAGAGGTTGTGATCGCAGTGGACGACGAGTCCCGAAACACGAACTACGGCGAACTGGCCCGGCAGCAGACGGTGGGAACCGTCCGACTGCCGGGCCAGTTTCTCGTATCAGCGGCTCGCAGCGATACCGGTGACATCACCGTCCAGGCGATCGGCGACGACGCTCCGCTGCTCGTCGAGTCGATGCTCGCGGTGATCGGCGAAGCGGGCCTCACCGTCACCAGCACCGATCACCCGATCCGCACGGTGGTCCGCGATGACGGTGGGCGCATCGTCGACGGCCCGGGCTCCACGATCGACGAGTCGTGGATCAGCGTGGTGGTCGCTCCGTCGCCCGACACCGATACCGAGGAACTGGCACGTCGGGTGACGGCTGCTCTGCGGCGGGCCGTCTCCGTTCGCGACGACACACCTGCGATGCGCGAGCGGCTCACCGAGGTGGTCGCGGCGCTGGCCGACTCCGGCGGCGACATGGAGGAGGTGCGACTACTCGAGTGGTTCGCGTCCCGGGAGAACTTCGTGGGCGTCGGCTACCGGGCAGCGCACGCGGATCCGGACGCGGGGGAGACGCTCGGTGTCTGGCGGGACGCGGTTACGCCACGACCCACCCCGGCCGCGGAAGGTGTGGCCGCGGACCGGATCTGGCTCCCGACCGGGCTGCTGCGCAGGAGGTTCCCGCTCATCGTGCGGATCCGCATCGGAGAGGTGGAGCACCAGTTCCTGGGGATGATCACCTCGATGGGCCGGTACCAGTCGGTTCGGGAGATCCCGGTCATCCGGCTCAAGACGCAGCACGTGCTGACCGTCCTCGGATACGCCGAGGACTCGTACGGCGGCATGGCCGCCATCGAGCTGCTACAGACGTTCCCGATCGTCGAACTGCTTGCGGCAGCGCCCGACGAACTGACCCGCCGGGTGAGCGAACTCCTTGCGGCGCAGTCTGATCGCGGGCCGCGGTTCCACGTGCGGGCCGGTCTGGACGGGCACACGGTGTCGGCGCTGGTGTTCATGCCGCGTGAGTCGTACTCGACGGCGGTTCGCACCAAGGTGATCGACATCATCAAGGCCGAGCACGGGGGCGACGAGAACGACTTCACCACCCGTCTGTCGCATTCACCGCTGGCGCAACTGCAGGTGGTGATGCACGTCGGGCGCCGGGTGGACGTCGCCGACTCGACCGGTACCGACTGTCTCGCACAGCTCTCCGAGGCGGTCCGCACGTGGGACGACCGTGTGCGCGAGCAGCTCGACGGCGGCACGGCGTCCCTGCGCCAGCTGGGGTTGGTCTCGGATCGGTACCGCGATGAGCGCGACCCGGCCGCGGCGGCCGCGGATCTCCCGGTGGTCGCCCGCTTGGCGTCCGGTGATCTGCACGTGCACGTCCGGACGCCGGACGGTGAACCGTGGACGTTCACGTTGTACCTGTGCGACCGGGAGGCAGCGCTGACCGACGTGCTGCCGATGCTGCAGAGTCTCGGACTGACAGTGGTCGACGAGCACCCGCACAGCGTGCGACGTTCGGACGGCACCGCCGTCGGGATCTACGAGTTCACGGTGGCGCCTGCGCCGGCATGCGAGATTGCTGATTCGGCCGATCTGCCCGAGCGGATCGGCGAGGCCTTCCGGGCGATGTGGCTGGAGGAGGCGGACGTCGATCGGCTCGGGGAACTCGTACTGCGGGCAGGTCTGACGTCCCGGTGGGTCGCGATGATCCGAACCTACGTGCGATACCTGGGGCAGTGCGGCTTCGGATACAGCGCGTCGCACATCGGCGGCGTGCTCGGCGAGCAGCGTGAGGCAACCAGGGCGCTCGTCGACCTGTTCGCGGCGTCGTTCGATCCGGAGACGGCAGATCCGCAGCGGCGGGAGGCCGCGTCGGACCTTCTGGACGAGCACATCGCGCGCATCCTGAGTCTCGACGCCGATCGGGTGCTGTCGGCGCTCGCCGCCACCGTCCGGGCGACGCTGCGAACCAACTTCTACATCGCGCACGACGGATGGACTCGCCCGACAATCGCGATCAAACTCCGCACCGGCGACCTTCCGCACGCGCCTGCACCGAGACCGGCGTACGAGATCTTCGTGCACTCGCCGTTGGTGGAGGGAGTCCATCTGCGATTCGGCGATGTGGCGCGCGGCGGGCTGCGGTGGTCGGACCGTCAAGAGGACTTCCGTACCGAGGTCCTGGGACTCGTGAAGGCGCAAGCGGTGAAGAACGCGGTGATCGTGCCGGTCGGCGCCAAGGGCGGCTTCGTGGTGCGCGGTCGATCGTCGAGGGAGCAGGGGCCGGCCTGCTACCGCGACTTCATCGCCTCGCTCCTGCAGGTGACCGACGACCTCGACGCCGCGACCGGTGTGGTGCGCCACCCCGACCGGGTGGTGCGCCGCGACGGAGACGATCCGTATCTGGTGGTGGCGGCGGACAAGGGCACTGCGGCGTTCTCCGACGTCGCCAACGAGGTCGCGCAGCACTACGGTTTCTGGCTCGGCGATGCCTTCGCGTCCGGCGGATCGGTCGGCTACGACCACAAGGCGATGGGCATCACCGCCCGCGGCGCCTGGGAGTCGGTGAAACGGCACTTCTGGGAGATCGGCGTGGACGTGCAGTCCGAGGACTTCACAGCGGTCGGTATCGGCGACATGAGCGGTGACGTCTTCGGCAATGGGATGCTGCTGTCCGAGCACACGAGGCTGGTCGCCGCGTTCGACCATCGGCACGTGTTCGTCGATCCGGATCCGGATGCGGCGTCTTCGTACGGCGAACGGCGCCGGCTGTTCGAGCTGCCGCGGTCCTCGTGGGCGGACTACGACACCTCCCTGATCTCCGAAGGCGGCGGGGTGTGGCCCCGCGACGTGAAGTCGATCCCGGTCACCGCGCAGATGCGCACCGCACTCGGACTGCCCGGCGACGCCTTCGAGCTGACACCGCCCGAATTGATCCGCGCGGTGCTCATGGCGCCGACGGACCTGTTGTTCAACGGCGGCATCGGTACCTACATCAAGGCGTCCGACGAGGCGGACGCCCAGGTCGGTGACAAAGCCAACGACCCGATCCGGGTGACCGGCGATCAACTGCGCGTCCAGGTGGTCGGGGAAGGCGGCAATCTCGGCGTGACCGAGCGCGGTCGCATCGAGGCCGACCTGTCGGGAGTCCGCATCAACAGCGACGCCCTGGACAATTCGGCAGGCGTGGACTGCTCGGATCACGAGGTCAACATCAAGGTGCTGCTGGATTCGCAGATCGCGTCCGGAGCGCTCGCTGCCGACCGGCGGGTCGCGTTCCTGGAGTCGATGACCGACGAGGTCTCCGCACTGGTCCTGGCCGACAACATCGCCCAGAACTCCGAACTCGGTGTTGCGCGCGGCACTGCCGCCGACGACGTCGAACTGCACGCCAGGATCCTCGGCGATCTCGCCGCGAACGGCGTGGACCTGAAACTCGAGGCACTGCCCCGACCCGACCAGCTCCGCGCGCGACGTGACGGGGACCTGGGGCGCGGCCTCACCAGCCCGGAACTGGCGACGGTGATGGCGCACGTGAAGCTGCAGACCAAGGGGCAGCTGCTCGATTCGGCACTCCCCGACAACGAACTCTTCACGCCTCTCGCTGCCGACTACTTCCCGACGGCGGTGCGCGAGCGGTTCGCGGACGGTATCGCCGGGCACCGTCTGCGCCGCGAGATCGTCACCACGCGACTGGTGAACCGGATCGTGGACGACGGTGGAATCGCGCATCTGCTCTCGACCACCGAGTCCACGGGTGCGGACACAGGGGAGGGGGCGCGTGCGTTCGTGGTCGCCGACGACGTGTTCGGGCTGACCGACCTGATCGCGAGGATCCGGCGTCAGCCGATCCAGGCCGCGATCGGCGACGAGATGACGCGCCGCGTCCGGCGCCTGCTGTCGACCAGTTCGCGATGGCTGCTGGCGCACCGTCCGCAGCCGCTCGCGATCGCCTCGGAGACGACCCGGTACGGCGAGGTCGCGGTGCTGTCCTCCGATGTGGGGCGCTGGCTCCGGCATACGAGCGCAACCGCCGCGGAGCAGGTGTGCTCGGGGTACGTCGATGCCGGGGTCGAGGCGGACCTGGCCCGGGCGGTGGCGGAGATCCCGTATCGCGTGCACCTCCTCGATGTCCACGATCTGGCCGAGATCACCGATCGCGGAGCCGCCGAAGTCGGCGACCTGCTGTTCGCGGTGTACGACCACTTCGGAATCGACCGGCTGGTCGCGGCGGTCGACGGGTTGCCGGCAGGGGATCGCTGGAACCTCCTGGCGCGAGTCGCACTGCACGACGACCTTCAGACCGTGCTCCGCGGTCTCACCGCCTCGATCCTGGAGATGTCCGAACCGGAGGAGAGCACGCAGGAGAAGATCGCCGAGTGGTCGTCGGCTCGCACCGCGAGACTTCAGCGCGCCACCGCGACCCTCGACGAGCTCGACGCCGAGGGACAATGGGACGTCGCCACCCTTTCGGTGGCCGTTCGCGCGTTGCGTAGTGTGAGCGGTTGACGACTCGATCAGGGAGGTTGCGGGAGTGACTGAGGATCAGGCAGCAGGAACTGCGACTCGGCGGCTATGGGACGACGACGGGCACCGCACCGATGCCGGGTACGTGGTGTCGGTGCCGGTCCGTTGGTCCGACATGGACGTGTTCCAGCACATCAACCACGCGCGCATGGTGACCCTCCTGGAAGAGGCGCGGATCCCGTGGCTGTTCTACGAGGACAAGCCGACCACCCTGATGCGCGCCGGCTGCCTCGTCGCCGATCTGCACGTGAAGTACCAGGGGCAGATCCGGCACGACGAGTCGCCGATCGCGGTGACCATGTTCGTCGAACGGCTCCGGGCCGTTGATTTCACCGTCGGCTACGAGGTGCGTCCGCACGGCGCCGCGCCCGACTCCAAGCCCGCCGTGGTCGCGAGCACCCAGCTCGTCTCGTTCGATGTCGACACCCAACGCCCGCGCCGCATGACGGCGGAGGAGAAGGCGTACCTTTCGGGATTCGTGCGCGAGTGACCGGCCCGTTCCCGGCGATCGTCCGCGGCATCACTCCGTACCGCGACTCCGATCGCGCCGATATCGCAGCCTTCGTCTCGCGAGCCCAGCGAGTCGACGACTCGGGTGTGCTCCGCGCGCACGAACGCGATGACGCCCGAGTCGGGCTGTGGATCAGAACCGGATTCGACGTTCTCGCCACGCGATCGGTGTTCGGCACGGTATCGCCGAACGACGTGATCTGCGACGTCTCAGCGATGGCCGGATCCGTTCGGGCCGGCGATGAGACGGTCGGCGTCGGCTTCGCGCTCCCGGGTGCCTGGCAGGGCGCACTACCCGGGGCGACGGGCTTCGCGCACGTGGACGACGTACCCGCCCGCGACGTCGTCGAACTGGCGAGGCGCGGTGCCGGAGTGGCCAGGGACGAGTCCGGAGCGCTCGGGCCCGCGTCGTCGCTGCTCGATCAGAATGTGCTCACCGTGCGAGCCGGCGGAGCCGAAGACGCCGCGGAACCGATCCAGATCAGCATGCGCGCAGTCTTCGCGCTGACCTCGATGGGCTTCGTGCGAGACGCACGCGGACACGAGATCACCGCCGAATCGCCGATCGCGGCGATCGATCCGGACGAGCCGGTCCGGGTCCGCGCGTCGGGGGCGTGGGCCCGACTCGACGCGCGATTCGGATCGGTGTATCAGCGCCGTTCGGTGCTGAACCTGAACGTCGGCTGATGCGAGAGAATCAGGCGCGGGTCAGATGAGCCACGCCGCCGCGTTGGGCGGCAGCTGACCTGACTCCAACGGTGTGCTGACGAGCAGCACCTCTCCGGGCGGGAGCGGGACGGGTTCGGTCGAGGCGTTGAGCGCGCAGACCAGCCCGCCCGGGCGCCGGAATGCGATGCAGCCCTCCGGCGCGCCGTACCACTCGACCGTGTCGCCGCCGAATTCCGGACGGGCATAACGGAGTTCGATCGCCTGGCGGTACAAGGAGAGGGTCGAGAAGATGTCCTCGAGTTGTGCTTCGACGGTGATCGTCGCCCAATCCGCCGGGATCGGCAGCCACGTCTCGGAACTGGAACTGAATCCGAACGGCGGCTCGGAACCTTCCCACGGGATCGGCACCCGGCATTCGTCCCGGCCTCGATCGGTGTGGCCTGAGCTCTCCCACACCGGATCGACCAGGGAGTCGTCGGGCAGGTTCGCGTTCGGCAGCCCGAGCTCCGCGCCGTTGTAGATGAAGACCGTTCCGGGGAGCGCCAATTCGACCAGGGCCATCGCCCGGGCGCGCTGGGCTCCGACGGCGAGTGCCTGGCCGGGAGTGAGGCCGAACTCCTCGGCGGCGGGCGCGTAGCGGCTCACCTCTCGGTGCACGTCGTGATTCGAGAGCGTCCACGTGGGCACAGCGCCCACCGCCGACGTCGCCTCCATCGAGGACGTGATCGCGGAGCGGACCTCGTCGGCGTCGAATGCGGCGGAGGCCAATGCGAAATTGAACCCGAGATGCAGCTCGTCGGAGCGCACGTACTTCGCGAACGCCTCGGGCGACGACACCCACACCTCGCCGACGTTCGCGGTCCCCGGGTACTCGTCGGAGACCGCCCGGATGGCGCGATGGATCTCGTGCACGCCGTCTCGGTTGAATCGGGGATCGTCGTCTGTGTGCGTGAGGACCGTGGCGGGCTCCTCGAGATCGGGGAGGCCCTCGGGCTTCGCCATGCCGTGCGCTACGTCGATCCGGAACCCGTCGACGCCGCGATCGAGCCAGAACCGCATGGTCTTCTGCAGGTCCTCGAGAACCTCGGGGGTCTCCCAGTTGAGATCGGGCTGCTGCGGGGCGAACAGGTGGAGGTACCACTGAGCCGGTTCGTCATCAGTCGCCGGAACGCGCGTCCACGCCGGGCCGCCGAACACGCTCGTCCAGTTGTTGGGCGGTTCGTCGCCGTTCTCGCCGCGGCCGTCCTGGAAGATGTACCGTGCCCGCTCCGGGCTACCCGGCTCGGCGGCCAGGGCCTGCGTGAACCATTCGTGCTCGTCGCTGGTGTGATTGGGGACCAGATCCATCGTGACGCGGATGTCCCGGTCGTGAGCCTCCGCGATGAGGCGATCGAAGGTCTCCAGATCACCGAAGATCGGGTCGATGTCACGCGGGTCGGAGACGTCGTAACCGTGGTCGGCCATCGGGGAGCGCGTGACAGGTGACAGCCAGATGGCATCCACACCGAGGAGTTCGAGGTAGCCGAGTTTGTCCACGACTCCGGCGAGGTCGCCGATCCCGTCGCCGTTCAGGTCCGAGAACGAGCGCGGATAGACCTGGTAGACGACTGCGGAACGCCACCATTCGCCGCCTTGATCCGGATTCGTCACGTTCTGTTCGCTCACGGTCGCGATTCTCCCATATCGTTCAGGCCGGACTGTTGACCAGCGCGTTAGCTGCCATGTTCAGGTAGTCGGTCAGTTCACGGCGATGCTCATCGTCGAGGACGTCCGATTCGATCGAGCCGACTGCGATGTGCATGCACCGGAGCCACGCGTCGCGCTCGAGTGGTCCGACGTGGTACGGCACGTGACGCATCCGCAGACGGGGATGTCCCCGTTCGTCCGAGTACGTGTGCGGCCCGCCCCAGTACTGCTCGAGGAACATGCGCAGCCGCCGCTCAGCGGGGCCGAGATCCTCCTCGGGATACATCGGTTGCAGAATCTCGTCGGCGGCGACTTCCTCGTAGAACCGAGCGGTGATCCGCCGGAAGGTCTCGTGGCCGCCTACCTCGTCGTAGAAAGTGCTCACAGGTCCCATTGTCCACGACTCCCTACGACACTGTGCCTTCGACCGTCTACGACACCGTGTAGGCCCTCCGCAGACACCGGGTGCGCGGTGCGATAAATTGGGCGCAGATGATCTGCACACGGCAGGTCGCGCACGTTGCTCCAGCGTGAGTCGAAAGGGTGGGATGTGGACCAGCTTCTTGTCCCCGTCGGAATGACAGTCGTCGTGCTGTGCGTCCTCGCAGTGCTGCTCTGTGTCGTCTCGATGGCATTCTCGTGGGGCGTCAAGCGTCCCGAGGTTCAGAAGTACACGCTGGATCAGCGGTGGGACCACGGTCCCGCGCTTTTCTCGGCGACAGATATCGAGCCGATGAAGCTCGCCCGGCACTTCGAGTCCGGACACACCGACGGAGGATCCGCAAGTGGCAAGTGGTGACATCAAGCAGGTAGACGCGTCGTCCCTGCCCCTGGGCGCGGTGGTCACGACCAGTGGCCGCGTGTCCGCTGCGACGTTCCCGGGTGAGGGGTTCGGCACGCCGCCGTTCTCCCGCGACGAGCTGATCCTGCTCGACGACACGCTCCAGGAAGCCAGCGAGGTCGCTGAGGTCCGGTTCTCGGCGTACGTGGGCGACCTCGGAACGGACGTCGTCGAGGGCGCGCGCGGCCTCCTCGCCCAGGCCCCCGAGCCGATCAATGGTGCGCTCATCGCGGTCTCGCCCAACTCGCGCGACGTGGTAGTCGTGTCCGGATCGGGAGTCGCAGGCCGCGTCAACGACCGAGTGGCCGAGCTCGGCGTGTCGGCCGCACTCTCATCGATCAGGCAGAACGATCTGATCGACGGCCTCGTGTCGGCGCTGCGCGTGATGGCGACCGCCGTCGCTCGTCCCTGACGCTTGACACCGGATCTACCGAGCGCTCATGTGAGTCACGTACTCGCGTGAGCGCTCGGCTCGTTCCCACAGGATGTCATCGCCCACTGACAAGCCGTCCGAAACCAGCGACCGCTTGAGGATTTTGTTGGTGGCCGTCGACGGGAGCTCGCGCGCCACCCGCACGTAGCGCGGCCACGCCTTCGGCGACAGATCGTCCTGCGCCGCGAGGAACTCGGCGAAGCCGGCGGGTGTCAGCGTGACATCGTCCCGCAGCACGAGAGCGGCCATCACCTGATCGCCGACCGTGTCCGGATCCGTCATCGCGTACACGGCGACCCGGCTGATTGCGTCGAAGCGCATGAGGATCCGCTCGATCGGTGCAGCCGTCAGATTCTCGCCGTCCACCCGGAGCCAATCGGATGTGCGGCCCGCGAGATAGATGTTCCCGTCCGCGTCGGCGTATGCCAGATCGCCCGACCAGTACATCCCGCCTCGCATGCGCTCGGCATTCGCGCCCGGGTCGTTGTAGTAGCCGGTGAAGAAGCCCGCACCGGTCGTGTTGACCAGTTCGCCTATCGCCTCCTCCGGATTGACGATGACCCCGTGCTCGTCGAATCGGGCGCTGGGACACGGGGTTCGCGTCTCGGAATCGTAGACGGCCACGCCTTCGAATCCCTTTCCGATGGAGCCCGGGGGAGTGGTCTCGTCCCGACTGACGATCACGGCGTTCTCGGTGGATCCGAAGGCGTCGAGGACGTGCACTCCGAAACGGCGGGAGAACTCGCCGATGTCGCGTTCGGACGCCTCGTTCCCGAACGCGATGCGCAGCGGGTTGTCGGCGTCGTCCGCTCGCGGCGGGGTTGCCAGGACGTACGCCAGCGGCTTGCCGACGTAGTTCAGATACGTGACTCCGAACCTGCGCAGATCATCGACGAATCCGGACGCGGAGAAGTGCGCGGGCACCATGGTCGCGCCTGCGCACAGCGCAGGTCCGAAGCCGCCCGCGATGGCGTTGGAGTGGAACAGAGGCATCGACAGGTAGCAGACGTCGTCCGTCGTCAGGCCGAACTTCTCCACCAGGTTCGCGCCCGCGAAGAACACCATCAGGTGCGAGACCAGCACGGCCTTGGGGTCACCGCTGGTGCCGGAGGTGAAGATCATCATGAACGGATCTGCGGCCTCCACCGTCCGCACGGGGACCAGGTCGCCCGCAGCGTCCAGTTCGGCGGCCCACGCCGGACCGTCCACCTCGATCACCGAGACACCGGGGAGATCCAGCCCGTCGATCAGCGCGCGATGACCGGAGTCGACCAGGAGGATCTGAGCATCGGTCCGGAGCACATCGCCGGCCAGTGCTGCGCCGCGACGCGTGTCGTTGACGCCGCACAGCACGTACCCGCCTGCGGCCGCGGCGGCGAGCGCGACCAGCATCTCCGGCGTATTGCCCAGCAGGGCTGCGACGTGGGGCGGCGCACCGGCGTCCAGCCGGCTGATGATCGCTGCGCCGTGACTGCGGGCACGCCCCACGTACTCCCGCCAGTCCCACTCACGAATTCGGCCGGCGTCGCTGAACCGTACTGCGACGCCGGCCGAATCGCTGCGTTCAACGATCAGTTCCTGCAGATTGCGTGCCATGCGCGCATTTTGGCACAGGTGTCAGTCGGCGGAGGCCGCATCGAACGAACGGGCCGCGATGGCGCGCGCAGCCGAGTCGCGGCCTTCCACGATGAGACGCCGCAGCGCCGCCGGCAGCTCGCCGGCCAGCAGATCGTCGGCCTCGGCGAGCGCGTCGTCGCTGAGGTCCCAGCTCGGGTAGAGACCGACCACGACGGTCTGGGCGACCTCGCTCGTGCGGCGCGACCAGAGATCGGACACCTCCGCGAAGTAGCGCTTCGTGTACGGCTTCAGCAGCTCGGACTGCCCGGGACTCGTGATTCCCTGAACGATCGACCGCACAGTCACGTTGGCGACCGAGTCGTCGTCGAACGCTGTCGTCCAGGCGTTCTCCTTGGCCTCGCGGTCGGGCTTCGCGGCACGCGCAGCCGCAGCGTGACGGGCGCCCGCTGCGGTGTTGTCGCGCTCGCTCTCCGCGGCGATCTCCTTCTCGCCGATCGCATCGCGCGCGGCGAGCGCTCGCACGGCACGCCAGCGCAGTTCGGCATCGACCACGAGTCCGGGCAGACCCTGTGGCGCCGGATCCCCGCCGTCGATCAAGGACGCGACGACGGGCACCTCGGCATCGCCGAGTACTCCGGCGAGGAGGGTGTTCACGAACGCGAGCTGATGATCGGACCCGGCCTCGGCGGCCCGCGCCAACTCGAGCAGGCGGGCCGAGAACGCGGGCCATCCGGTCGATTCCGCCCACTCGGGTTCCGCGTACGCCTCGAGGGCGGTGGTCGCCTGCATCAGCACGCGCTGCACCACGCCGACCTCGCTCTCCGTGGCGATGCCACGGCCCACCAGTTCGGCGAAGACACGTGCGGGCATCTCGGCCTGACGCGTCATCTCCCATGCTGCGGACCAGACCAGAGTGCGCGGCATCGGATCGGCGATGTCGGCGATCCGCGTTGTCGCCGTGACGAGGGAATCGGGGTCCAGACGGACCGTCGCGTACGTCAGATCGTCGTCGTTGAGCAGGATCAGGTCCCCGCGGTGCTTGCCGACGAGGCCGGGGACCTCGGTGCGCTCGCCTTCGATGTCGAGCTCCACCGATTCGGTCCGGACCAGCGCGCCGTCGTCATCGGAGCCGTAGACGCCGACCTTCATGCGGTGCACGCGGGTCTCTCCCGCGCCCGGTGCCGCGCCGTCCTGCAGGACGGCGAACGACGTGATGATCCCGTCATCGTCCACCTCGAGATCGGGTCGGAGGACGTTGATGCCGGTCGTCTTGAGCCACTGGCGGCCCCAGTCCGACAGATCCCGTCCCGACGCCACCTCCAGTGCGCCGAGCAGGTCGGCGAACGAGGCGTTGCCGAAGCGGTGCGCGGCGAAGTAATCGCGCAGACCCGCGAGGAACGGATCGAGGCCCACATACGCGACGAGTTGCTTGAGAACCGATGCGCCCTTGGCGTACGTGATGCCGTCGAAGTTGACCTCGACCGCCGCGATATCCGGGATGTCGGCTGCGATCGGGTGCGTCGACGGGAGCTGGTCCTGGCGGTAGGCCCACGACTTCTCGACGTTCGCGAACGTCGTCCAGGCGTTGGTGTACTCGGTGGCCTCGACCTGCGAGAGGACCGATGCGAAGGTTGCGAACGACTCGTTGAGCCACAGGTCGTCCCACCAGGTCATGGTGACCAGGTCGCCGAACCACATGTGCGCCATCTCGTGCAGGATCGTCTCGGCGCGGCGCTCGTACAGGTACCTGGTGACGCGGGAGCGGAACACGTAGTCCTCGAGGAAGGTGACGGCGCCGGCGTTCTCCATCGCGCCTGCGTTGAACTCGGGGACGAACAATTGGTCGTACTTGCCGAAGGCGTACGGGATCCCGAACACGCGGTGGTAGAAGCCGAACCCCTGCTTGGTCTCGGTGAACAGTCGCTCCGCGTCCATGAACTCGGCGAGCGAGGCGCGACAGAAGAGACCGAGGGGGATGGTGCCGTGCGCGTCGGTGTACTCGTCGGTCCACTTGGCGTACGGGCCTGCGATCAGCGCGACGAGGTAGGTGCTCATCGGCTCGGTGGTCGCGAAGCGGTGCACGGATGCGCCGGATCCGGTCTTCTCCGGGTCGTCTCGGAGTGCGCCGTTCGCGATGACCTCCCAGTCGGCGGGCGCGGTCACCGTGGTCGAGTACGTGGCCTTGAGGTCGGGCTGATCGAAGCAGGCGAACATGCGCTTGGCGTCCGCGGTCTCGAACTGGGAGTACAGGTACACGGCGCCGTCCGCCGGGTCGACGAATCGGTGCAGGCCCTCGCCGGTGTTCGAGTAGGCGCACTCGGCGATGACGGTGAGTTCGTTCTCGGCCGCGAGGCCGGTCAACTCGATCCCGGTGGATTCGTCGTAGCCGCTCACATCGACGTCCGCGCCGTTCAGCGTCGCCGAGACGACGCGCGGTGCGATGAGGTCGATGAACGTCGTCGCGCCGCCGCTCGCCCGGAACCGGACGGTGGTGCGGGATGCGAACCGATCGATGCCGGGGGCCCCGGAACCGTCGGTCAGGTCGAGGTCGAGGATGTACTCGTCGACCTCGAGGATGGCTGCGCGCTGCTGCGCCTGGTCACGTGTCAGATTCGGTGCGCTCACCTGTCCCACTGTAGTGATGGGCGAGTGCGAGCAGTGATGGGCGAGTGCGAGCGCCGTCAGCGAACCGTGAAGACTCCGAAGCCCGGCAGCGACGGCTGACCGGCGTTCGGGTAGACGGCGGAGCCGGCGAGTCTGACTGTGACGGCGATCCGGCCCGGCCCGGTGTGGATCTCCCTCGAGGCGGGTACCGGGCTCCGGAAGTTCTTGCACAGCCGAATCCGGACGTCGCCCGACTTGCCGTCCGAGAGATTGGCCAGGTGGATGTCGAGGAGTGCGCCGGCCGCGCTCGAACTGCACGTGTAGGCGGTTCCCGGGGCGGACAGGATCACGTCACCCGGCTTCGCACCGTTCCGCGCGTGCACGCCCTGCGCGAGTGGACCGGGAACCACCAGACCGCTCCATTGCACCCCGATGGACGGGAACTGGTAGACCGTGATCGGCCGCGCCGCGACCGCGTGCGGAGTCGCCTCGGCGGATGGGGCAGTGCCGACTGTCGTCCCGATGAGAGCGGCCCCGGTGACGGCCGCAGCCGTCACGATATTCTTCCTGGTCGTGCGCATTCATCCTCCCCAGGTCGTGCGCAGACCCCCGACACGCTGGACGATACCCGGGGCGGAAGGGTGGTTCAATGGCCTCATGGCTGAGTTGAATCGCGTTGACTTCTGGTTCGATCCGTTCTGCCCGTGGTGCTGGATCACCTCGCGCTGGATCCTCGAGGCGTCGCAGGTGCGCACTCTCGATGTGAACTTCCACATCATGAGCCTCGCCGTGCTCAACGAGGGCAAGGACATCCCCGCCGATTACCGCGAGATGCTCAAGGATGCGTGGGGGCCGGTCCGCGTGCTCGCCGCGGCCGCCGCGCGTCACGGCGACGACGTGCTCGCGCCGCTGTACACCGCGATGGGCACGCAGCTGCACGACAACGGGAACCGCGATGTTCCGTCGATGGTCGCGACCGCACTGCAGGAGGCCGGCCTGGAAGCCGACCTCGCGGATGCCGTCGCGTCGGACGAGTTCGACGAGGCGATCCGAACCAGTCACCACGAGGGCATGGACAAGGTCGGCGATGACGTCGGGACCCCGACCATCCACGTGAACGGCGTGGCGTTCTTCGGCCCGGTTCTGTCCCGTATTCCGCGTGGTGAGGAAGCGGGTCGGGTGTGGGACGGCGTCGTCGCTCTCGCGTCGTACCAGCACTTCTTCGAGCTCAAGCGGAGCCGCGACGAGGATCCGCAGTTCGACTAGTACGTTCCGGTCTCCGACAACCCGTTCGGCAGCGATCCGGGTGCGACCTGGGCGGGCGGCAGCGGAGCGGGCACGTGCGTCACATTGCCGCTGCCGGTACCGCGGACGAACCACCGCGGACGGAAGAGGATCGCTCCGCTGCGCGTGCGGTCGCGCAGAGCGGCAGCTCGCCAGGTGAGCACGGGGTGTGATGAGAGGGCGTTCACGAGCGTGATGAAGAATCCTCGCTCGTGCACGGCCCGATCGGCGAACTGGTCGAAGTCGATGGCGCTGAGCAGGTACTTTCCGGAAGCCAGCAGACCGATCATCGGAGCTGCCCCGTCCGGCCGCGAATAATAGCCGTAATTGTCCGCGGTGTACTCCTGGGCGCGGGAGAGCGTTGCGCCCAGGATCGGGATGTTCATGAGAAGGCTGGAGAACAACTGCCGCCAGTACGAGGTATGCCCTGCGGCGATATGCCCTACCTCGTGGCCGATCACGAACTCGAGGGCCTCCGGACTGCGAGCCCGCCCGCCGACCTCGAACATGTCCGAGTAGACGACGACGAAGCGTCGGAATCCGTGACCGGACGCGAAGGCGTTGATCTGCCCGTTGCCCGCCATCACGAAGGCGTCGGGCACGTACTCCATGCCGTAACGGGCCGATGCCTCGACGACCATCGCGAACGCGTCCGGGAACTGCGTCGGCGTCACCTGCACCGCGTTCGCACGGATACTCGCGTATCCCGCACCTCGGCCGATGAAGATCAGGATCGGGAGGGCGAGCGGAAGCAGAAGCCAATCGGTGAGGGCGCCGAACGCGATCAGTGCGATCACCACGATGTAGACACCGAGGGACAGCAGAATCGCCACCACCAGCGTGGGGATCTCCCACGGGTGTCTGCGCGGTGAGCTCGCATAGACAGCGGGCGGCAGCCATCGGGTGTTCGGGCCCGGTGGGTTGTCGGGAGACGTCTCGATCTGGCGATCGTCGACGCCGGGTACTGAGGGGATGGGCGCGTGGGTATCCACACCACCAATCTATAGTGGGCGTCATGCGCATTTACCTCGGTGCCGACCATGCCGGATTCGAACGCAAGAACGAGATCGCCGATCACCTGCGGTCGAACGGTCACGATGTCGTCGATTGCGGAGCCCACGAGTACGACGCCGTGGACGATTACCCGGCGTTCTGCATCGCGGCCGCCGAGCGTGTCGTCGCCGATCCGGGGAGCCTGGGAATCGTCCTGGGTGGCAGCGGAAACGGTGAGCAGATCGCGGCGAACAAGGTGAAGGGCGCACGGTGCGCACTCGCCTGGAGCGCCGAGACCGCACAGCTCGCACGCCAGCACAACAACGCACAGCTGATCGGCCTCGGCGGACGCATGCACAGCAGCGAGGAAGCGCTCGCCATCGTCGACGCCTTCGTCGCCACCGAGTGGTCGGACGAGGCGCGCCACCAGCGTCGCATTGACATTCTGGCCGAGTACGAGGCGACCGGCGTCGCGCCGGAACTTCCCGCGCAGCCGCGCTGACCTGACCGGGCACCGTGCCCGAGGGACACACGCTGCACCGGCTCGCACGCCGGCAGCAACGGCACTTCGGCGGACGATCGGTCCGCATCAGCAGCCCGCAGGGCCGGTTCACGGACGAGGCACGTCGGCTCGACGGCCTCGTGTTCCGTCGGGCCGAGGCATGGGGCAAGCACCTCGTCCACCAGTACTCGGACGGCTCGATCGTTCACATCCACCTCGGGATCTACGGCGCGTTCAGCGAGGAGCCGAGCCCGATGGGCGCACCGACCGGTCAGGTGCGGATGCGCATCGAGGGTCAGCAGATCGGCACGGACCTTCGCGGTCCCAACGCCTGCGAACTCTTCACCCCGGCCGACCTCGAGGCGCTGATCGCGCGTCTCGGACCCGATCCGCTGCGCCGTGACGCCGAACCCGCGGACGCATGGCGGGCGATCTCCCGGTCGCGTCGCGCCATCGGAGCCCTTCTCATGGACCAGAAGGTGATAGCGGGTGTCGGCAACGTGTATCGCGCCGAGGTCCTGTTCCGTGCGGGAATCGACCCGTTCCGGCCGGGGACCTCGATCAGCCGGGTGGAATTCGACGAGTTCTGGGCCGACCTCCTTCACCTGATGCCGATCGGGGTGCGGCGCGGCCGCATGCATGTGGTGCGTCCGGAGGACGATCACGGCGCTCCGGCCTACGCACCGGACCGGCCGCGCACATACGTGTACCGGCGTGCGGGGGAGCCGTGCAGACAGTGCGGTACCGCGATCGCCCACGCCGAGATGGCGGCCCGGAACCTGTTCTGGTGCCCTGCCTGTCAGACCTGATTCTCAGGGACCGCTCAGCAGGGGCACGGCGCTGCTGTCAGTATCGGGGCGCATGGTGGAGGCATGGAGACCGCACCCGAACCGATCACGGTTCTCGCCGTAGGCGGCACCGGTGAGTCCTATCCGGGCGACGCCCGCACTCATGTCACCGGAATGCTGGCCGCGGTGACCGACCGGCTCGACGACCGGTTCGCCGCTCGCTGGGTCGGGTACCCGGCCAGCTACGGCCCGACGGCCGGACGGCACGGGCTGGCCTACGTGGACAGCGTGGCGTTCGGCGTCGGCCGACTCGCCTCGGCGATCAGGGAGACAGACGGCCCCGTCATGCTCATCGGCTACTCGCAGGGTGCCGCGGTGATCCGGACTCTGCTCTCGCACCCGTCCGCGGCCCGGCTAGTCGATCAGGTGGCGAGTGTCGGATTCGTCGCCGACCCGAATCAGCCGCCCGGTGTGATCGACGGATGCCTGGGCTGGGGAGTGGCAGGCCCCGGGGCCCCGCTTCCCGGAGACGTCCCAGCCTGCTGGGTCGGTGCGGCGGACGACATGATCTGCAATGCCACCGAGGACTCGCTGATACGCGACATCGCCGACCTGACGGACTCGTTGTCCGTGTCGCACGTCCGTCGCTGGATGAGCGCCATGCGCGGGGCCGTACTCTCCGACCGCATGCAGAACGCGGCTCGCACGAGTGTGTCGCCGAGCCAGTGGCGACGGGATCTTCACCGTCTGGGCAATGCGGCGCGCGAGTTGCGGGGCTATCTGCCACCGCAGATCCGGATCGGCAGTCGGCCGATCCTCAACCGTGGCGGTGGCCGCCACGTGTCGTACGCCGAGGAGCCCTACCGGCACGCACCTCTCACCGACCCGGACACCACCGGGTGCGAGTACCTCGCCGAGTGGATGCAGGTGCAGGTCACCATGGGGGAGCGGTTGGAGTCGCACAATTCCGGAGAACGCCGGCTGCAGCCCGCGAGTTGAACCTACCGACGGGACCGGGCCCCTACCGACATGAAGTCGGAAGGGGCCCGGTCGTACGCTGAGGCGTTTCAGCGTTGTCTCCGCGTCGGCGGTTATGTTCCGTTGTACTGGCCGCCGCTGGTGCCGCGGACCACGATCGGAGTGCCGCGTCCGACGTTGTCGTAGATCCACTTGCCGTTCGCAGTGCTCACGTTGATGCAGCCGTGGCTGGCGTTCGAGGAGCCCTGCTGTGCGACCGACCAGGGAGCGGCGTGGATGAAGATGCCGTCCCAGGACATGCGGGTCGCGTACTCGACGTAGGTGCGGTAACCCTCAGGGGAGTCGATCGGCACGCCGTACGTGGACGAGTCCATGTACATGTCGCGGTACTTCTCCTTGGTGTGGTACACGCCGTTGGAGGTCGGGTGCTTGTCGGTGCCCATGGAGATCGGCATCTTCTTGATGAAGTCGCCGTTCTTCCACCAGTAGATCTGGTGCTCACCGTCGACCGCGAGCGCCACGTATCCGGTTTCGGACTTCACGTTCGGCATCGCCGGTGCGGCCGGCTTCTCCGGAGTGGTGCTCTTGGGCTTGGGCTTCGGCTTGGGCTTCGGCGTAGGAGTCTTCTTCTCCTGCTGCGGAGGCGTGGGGATCGGAAGATTCGGCGCCTTGGGGAGCTCCGGAACCTCGACCGGCGGCATACCCGGAATGATGGTGACGGGTGCCGCATCCGCTACAGCGGGAACACCGACGCTCAGGGTCGCCGCGCTCAGCGCGATGGCGGCCACGCGCGCAGCGCGGCCTGCAGTCTTGTTCTTGAACACGTCGTTTTCTACCTTCGTTCGTCCGTAACGACACGCCACCCCCGTGGACGCTCGCTCGCCATCGTTACACAACTGTTGCAACTGTGCCAATCCGAAACGCACGGAAAGTCGTATGGTGCCGGGTTCGCGGCGGTCTCGGCCGCAAAAAGCAGTGAGGCCGGAGAGTGGGAACACTCTCCGGCCGCTGCCGAGCGGGTGACGGGAATCGAACCCGCGTAGCTAGTTTGGAAGACTAGGGCTCTACCATTGAGCTACACCCGCGTTGCACTTCGTCGTGCGATGCGGAACATTACCGCAGTGGTTCACCAATGATCAAAACCGGTGCCGGGTTCGTGTCCTGTGGGGCGCGGGCCGTACTATGTGGGATCGGCTGTGCCCGCGTCTGGGCACGACCCCGGGATGTGGCGCAGCTTGGTAGCGCATCCGCTTTGGGAGCGGAGGGTCGCAGGTTCAAATCCTGTCATCCCGACGGATTATGACTCGTACGTAGATATAAGGAGCAATCAAGCCGTGAAGAGCATCGTCGAGCAGCTGAGCCCGACCCGAGTCAAGCTGAATGTCGAGGTCCCGTTCGAGGAACTCTCCGGTGACTTCGACCGGGCTTACCAGTCCCTCGCCCAGCAGATCCGGATTCCCGGATTCCGTCCGGGCAAGGCTCCGGCCAAGCTGATCGAGGCGCGCGTCGGACGTCAGGCGATTCTGGAGCAGGTCGTCAACGACGCCCTTCCCGCCAAGTACTCGGAGGCTGTCTCCGAAGGCGACATCAAGGCGATCAGCCAGCCGGAGATCGATGTGGACGAACTGGTCTACGGCGAGCCGGTCAAGTTCACCGCAGAGGTGGACGTTCGTCCCGAGATCAGCCTTCCCGATTACTCGACCCTGTCGGTCGAGGTCGACCCGATCGAGGTCGCGGACGCAGATGTCGAGACGGAACTCGAGCAGCTGCGCGCGCGCTTCGGCACCCTCGCGGGTGTCGAGCGGGGAGCGACCACCGGTGACTTCGTCTCGATCGACCTGGTCGCCACCGTCGACGGCAAGACCGTCGACGAAGCGACCACCGAGGGACTCTCGCACGAGGTCGGCAGCGGCGACCTGGTCGACGGACTCGAGGATGCGATCGAGGGACTCAAGGCCGGTGAGAAGGCCGACTTCTCCACCACGCTGGTCGCGGGCGAGTTCGCCGGCGAGGAAGCTGCGGTCACGGTCACCGTCAACTCGGTGAAGGAGCGCGAGCTTCCCGAGGTCGACGACGAGTTCGCTCAGCTCGCCAGCGAGTTCGACACCGTCGAGGAGCTGCGCGCGAGCCTTCGCGACCAGGTCTCGGAATCGAAGAAGTACGAGCAGGCGGGCGCCATCCGCGACGCGGTCCTCGAGGAGCTTCTGGAGACTGTCGAGTTCCCGCTGCCGGAGAAGACCATCGACGACGAGGTCGAGGCGGTCCAGCACCAGCTGGTTCACGCTCTCGGTCACGACGACGAGCAGGTCGGCAAGTTCCTCGAGGCGCAGGGCAAGTCGCGCGAGGAGTGGGACGCCGAGAGCCGCACCGAGGCCGAGAAGTCGGTCCGCACGCAGCTGCTGCTCGACGCGGTGGCCGACGCCGAGGGCACCGAGGTCGATCAGGACGAGCTGACCCAGCAGATCCTGATGCAGTCGCAGCGTTACGGTGTGGCACCGCAGGAGTTCATCCAGCAGCTGCAGAACGCCAACCAGATCGGCGCGCTGTACGCCGATGTGCGCCGTAACAAGTCGCTCGCGAACATCATCGGTCAGGTGAAGGTCGTCGACGCCAACGGCGACGTCATCGACACCGACGCCTTCTTCGGCGGTGCCGAGGCCGACGCTGAAGATGCCGACGAGAAGGCCGCCGACGCCGACGAGTGATGCATCCGCCCGTACGGGCACACCGCGCCAGCCGGGACGGATACCTCCGTCCCGGCTGGCGCTTTCTGCAAGGACGAACCGTCGCATCGTTCCGCTGTGAGCGAATAAGGGGTGTCACCGGAACAAATAGGGGCCCCCGAGTGATTAACCTCGGTAGCAACACCGAACACCCTCGGGTGGGGGACGCCTTCACCTTCATGAGTGGGACGGTCATCATTTCGACAGATTGGGACAACCAGTGAGCAATCTCCACACACCCTCGATGAGCTCGGGCGTCGCCGGCCTGAACCTGACCGATTCGGTCTTCGAACGGCTTCTGCGTGAGCGGATCATCTTCCTGGGCACTCAGGTCGACGACGAGATCGCCAACCGTCTGTGCGCGCAGATCCTCCTACTCGCCGCAGAGGATCCGGACAAGGACATCAACCTCTACATCAACTCGCCGGGTGGCAGCGTCACCTCCGGTATGGCGATCTTCGACACCATGAAGCTCGCGCCCTGCGACGTCGCGACGTACGCGATGGGCATGGCGGCCTCGATGGGGCAGTTCCTTCTCGCAGCGGGAACCAAGGGCAAGCGCCACGCGCTGCCGCACGCGCGCATCATGATGCACCAGCCGTCTGCGGGCATCGGCGGCACCGCCGCCGACATCGCCATTCAGGCGGAGCAGTTCGCGGCCACCAAGCGCGAGATGAACCGGCTCAACGCCGAATTCACCGGTCAGCCCCTCGAGACGATCGAAGCCGACGCCGATCGCGACAACTGGTTCACGGCCGAGGAGGCCAAGGCGTACGGCTTCGTCGACCACGTCGTGACCACCGCTGCTCGTCCGGGCGCCTGATCGACGCTCGCATCAACCGTCCACACATCTTCACCGGTTACGGAGAAAACATGAACAACTCGCTTCCCGCCGAAGTGCGCGCGGGCATCCCGGACGCGGCGCTCGCGCTCAAGAGCATCCAGGCTCGTTACATCCTCCCGAGTTTCATCGAGAACACCCCGAACGGACAGCGTCAGTACGATCCGTACGCGAAGCTGTTCGAGGAGCGGATCGTGTTCGTCGGCACGCCGATCGACCAGACCGTCGCGAACGACGTGATGGCGCAGCTGCTGGTTCTGGAGAGCCAGGACCCGGACCGTGACATCACTATGTACGTCAACTCGCCGGGTGGCAGCGTGCCCGACATGCTCGCCATCTACGACACGATGCAGTACGTCCACTGCGACGTCGTCACCGTGTGCCTGGGCGAGGCTGCGTCGGCAGCGGCGATCCTGCTGGCCGGCGGCACGCCGGGTAAGCGGGCGGCCCTGCCGAACGCGACCGTGCTGATCCACCAGCCGCGCACCGGCGGTGCCTACCAGGGGCAGGTGTCCGACCTCGAGATCCAGGCGGCCGAGATCGAGCGCATCCGGAAGCGCCTCGACGACATTCTGGCGTTCCACACGGGACAGGATGCGGAGACGATCCGCAAGGACACCGACCGCGACAACATTCTGACGGCGGAGGACGCCAAGGAGTACGGCCTCATCGACGAGGTCTTCGACTACCGCAAGAAGTCCGCGCGCCGGTAGCCACGGCGACGTTCGCTGTTCAATCTCCGAGACTGCCGTGTTCGGTTCGTCGAGGACACGAAGCGCGGGTACCGTTCATGGTGACGCGTGTCACGAGAAAGTAGGTGTGGCCACATGGCGCGAATGGGAGACGGCGGTGACCTCCTCAAGTGCTCCTTCTGCGGAAAGAGTCAGAAGCAGGTCAAGAAGCTCATCGCTGGGCCGGGTGTCTACATCTGTGATGAGTGCATCGACCTGTGCAACGAGATCATCGAGGAAGAGCTCGCGGAGACCAGCGGTGATGTGAAGCTCGACGAGCTTCCCAAGCCCGCCGAGATCCGGGACTTCCTGGACAACTACGTGGTGGGGCAGGACACGGCCAAGCGGACGCTGGCCGTCGCGGTCTACAACCACTACAAGCGCATCCAAGCGGGGGAGAAGAAGGACCGCGCGGGTGAGATCGTGGAGCTCGCGAAGTCGAACATCCTGATGCTCGGCCCGACCGGTTGCGGCAAGACGTACCTTGCGCAGACGCTCGCGAAGATGCTCAACGTGCCGTTCGCCATCGCGGACGCCACTGCGCTCACCGAGGCCGGCTACGTGGGTGAGGACGTCGAGAACATCCTGCTGAAGCTGATCCAGGCGGCGGATTACGACGTCAAGCGCGCGGAGACCGGGATCATCTACATCGACGAGGTCGATAAGGTCGCTCGCAAGAGCGAGAACCCGTCGATCACCCGCGATGTGTCGGGTGAGGGCGTGCAGCAGGCGCTGCTCAAGATCCTGGAGGGCACCCAGGCCAGCGTTCCGCCGCAGGGCGGTCGCAAGCACCCGCACCAGGAGTTCATTCAACTCGACACGACCAACGTCCTGTTCATTGTGGCCGGGGCGTTCGCGGGCCTGGAGAAGGTGGTCGCCGAGCGGATCGGCAAGCGCGGCATCGGATTCGGGAACGATGTGACGAGCAAGAACGACGTCGACACGACGGACCACTTCGCCGAGGTGATGCCCGAGGATCTGATCAAGTTCGGTCTGATTCCGGAGTTCATCGGCCGGCTGCCGATGGTCGCCTCGGTGCGGAACCTGGACAAGGAGGCGCTCGTCTCCATCCTGTCGGAGCCGAAAAACGCGTTGGTGAAGCAGTACACCAAGCTGTTCGACATGGACAACGTCGAGCTGGAGTTCACTCAGGACGCGCTCGAGGCGATCGCCGACCAGGCGATCCATCGGGGTACCGGTGCGCGTGGTCTCCGGTCGATCATGGAGGAAGTCCTCCTGCCCGTCATGTACGACATCCCGAGTCGTGACGACGTCGCCAAGGTCGTCGTCAACGGCGAGACCGTGAGCGACAACGTGCTGCCGACCGTCGTCCCGCGTAAGGATGACGGTTCACAGGCGGAGAAGTCCGCCTGATCGGCTGATCGAGTAATACCGCATGCGGCTCCCGCGCCATTCCGGCGCGGGAGCCGCTCGCGTTGGCCACACTGGGTGCATGAGCAACGACGGAGCAGTCGCCGGAATCGTCCTCGCGGGCGGAAGATCTCGCCGAATGGGAGAGGACAAAGCCGCCCTCGAATGGGAGGGGGTGTCGATGCTCACCCGCATCACGGATGCGATCAGTGCGCGGTGCGCACCGGTGTTCGTCGCCGCGCCGGCAGCGTCGCAGGCCTACACGACGCTGGCGGACGGCTCCCCGCTCCACTGGGTGACCGACGAGGCCGAGGACTCGGGGCCGCTCGGCGGGCTGGTGGCCGGACTCCGTGCGGCCGCGGACGCGGGCGTGGAGGTCGCCTTCGTGTGCGCCACCGATATGCCGCTCGTGCAGGCCGGTCTGGTCGACGAACTGCTCGCAGGCCTCACTCCGTCGACCGATGCGGTCATCGCCCGTGACGGCCAGCGGGATCACCCGCTCGCGGGCGTCTATCGCACGAGTGCGGCGGACGCGCTGTCGTCGCTGGTAGACGCGGGAGAGTTGCGGATGGTCGCGGCTGTGGAGGCGGTCGTCACCCGGCGCATCGGGGTCAGTGACGAGGACTGGCTGACCAATGTCGACGCCCCGGAGGACCTGCACCGCTTGCACGCTTCGCGCGTTACCTAAGATCGAGGGGTGAGCAATCCCGAGCTGACCAACGCCCTCCCCAGATCCTGGGACCCGTCCGAGCACGAAGCCGCCCTCTACCAGCGCTGGGTGGACGCCGGATACTTCACTGCCGACGCGACGAGCGACAAGCCCGGATACTCGGTGGTGCTGCCTCCGCCGAACGTGACCGGTTCGCTGCACATGGGGCATGCGCTCGACCACACGCTGATGGACACCCTGACGCGCCGCAAGCGCATGCAGGGGTTCGAGGTGCTGTGGCTCCCGGGTATGGACCACGCGGGGATCGCGACCCAGACGATCGTCGAGAAGCAGTTGGCAGCGGAGGGAACCAGCCGCGAGGAACTCGGTCGTGAGGCGTTCATCGAGCGCGTGTGGAAGTGGAAGGCCGAGTCGGGCGGCACCATCCAGGGGCAGATGCGGCGTCTGGGCGACGGCGTCGACTGGAGTCGCGACCGGTTCACCATGGACGAGGGATTGTCCCGCGCCGTGCAGACCATCTTCAAGAAGCTGTTCGACGACGGACTCATCTACCGCGCCGAGCGTCTGGTCAACTGGTCGCCCGCCCAGCAGACCGCCATCTCCGACATCGAGGTCAAGTACGAGGACGTCGAGGGTGAGCTCGTGTCGTTCCGCTACGGTTCGCTCGATGACGCGCAGCCCCACATCGTGGTCGCCACGACGCGCATGGAGACGATGCTCGGGGATACGGCGATCGCCGTGCACCCGGACGACGAGCGGTACCGCGATCTGATCGGCACCGAACTGGAGCACCCGTTCCTCGACCGGAAGATCCCGGTGATCGCCGACGGCTACGTCGATCCCGAATTCGGATCGGGCGCAGTCAAGATCACTCCGGCGCACGATCCGAACGACTTCGCGATCGGCCAGCGTCACGGCCTGCCGATGATCACGATCATGGACGAGGTCGCCACCGTCACCGGCACCGGAACGCAGTTCGACGGACTGGACCGCTTCGAGGCCCGGGTCGCGGTGCGGGAGGCGCTCGCGGAGCAGGGGCGCATCGTCAAGGAGGTACGCCCGTACCTGCACAGCGTCGGGCACTCCGAGCGGGCAGGCGAACCGATCGAGCCGCGGCTGTCGATGCAGTGGTGGGTCGACGTGTCGTCGCTTGCGAAGTCCGCGGGTGACGCCGTTCGCGGAGGCGACACCGTCATTCATCCGACGAGCCAGGAGCCGCGCTGGTTCGCGTGGGTCGACGACATGCACGACTGGACTATCTCGCGGCAGCTGTGGTGGGGGCACCGCATCCCGATCTGGTACGGGCCGGACGGCGAGGTCGAGTGCTTCGGACCGGACGAGACGGCGCCGGCGGGGTGGGAACAGGATTCCGATGTCCTGGACACGTGGTTCTCGTCCGGACTGTGGCCGTTCTCGACGATGGGCTGGCCGGACAAGACCGCCGAACTCGACAAGTTCTATCCGACGTCGGTGCTGGTGACCGGTTACGACATCCTGTTCTTCTGGGTCGCGCGGATGATGATGTTCGGCACGTACGTCGGCCGTCTCGACGACGGTGGGTTCGGTGGCCGCGTGGCGAAGGTGCCGTTCGCCGACGTGTTCCTGCACGGTCTGGTCCGGGACGAGCACGGCCGCAAGATGAGCAAGTCGAAGGGCAACGGCATCGACCCGCTCGACTGGGTCGAGCGGTTCGGCGCCGACGCGCTGCGCTTCACCCTCGCGCGCGGCGCGAATCCGGGAAGCGACATCTCCGTCGGCGAATCGCACGCGCAGAGTTCACGGAACTTCGCCACCAAGCTGTTCAATGCCACCAAATTCGCCTTGATGAACGGTGCCCGGGTCGGGGAGCTGCCCGATCGTGCCGAGCTCACCGTCCCCGATCGCTGGATCCTGGGGCGGCTGGACGAGGTGCTCGCGGACGTCGACTCCGGATTCGAGAGCTACGAGTTCTCCAAAGCGTGCGAGGCGCTTTACCACTTCGCCTGGGACGAGGTCTGCGACTGGTACCTGGAACTGTCGAAGGTCCAGGTGGCCGACGGGGGCACTCGCGCCGAGATGACCGCGTTGGTGCTGGGAACCGTGCTCGACAAGCTGCTGCGCGCATTGTCTCCGGTGATGCCGTTCGTGACCGAGGTGCTGTGGACGACTCTCACCGGCGCCGAGTCCGCGGTGATCGCCGAGTGGCCCGCGCCTTCGGGCGTCCAGCCCGATTCGACGGCGGCGCAGCGCATCGAGGATCTGCAGAAGCTGATCACCGAGGTGCGCCGTTTCCGCAGCGACCAGGGACTCAAGCCGGGGCAGCGCGTCACGGCGACCGTCGACGGCCTGCCGGAGGCGGGTCTCGCCGAGCTGCGCGGTCAGCTGGATTCACTGGCACGGCTCGAGCCCGCCGAGGCGGGGTTCGCGGCCACGGCGACCGTCGAGGTGCGGTTGTCGTCGGGCACCGCGACCGTTGCCATCGACACGTCGGGAACCGTCGACGTCGAGGCCGAGCGCAAGCGTGCCGCCAAGGATCTGGCTGCGGCCGAGAAGGAACTCGCGGGCACGTCGGGCAAACTCGGTAACCAGCAGTTCCTCTCGAAGGCGCCCGACGCCGTCGTGGAGAAGATCAAGTCCCGGCGCGATCTCGCACAGGCCGAGGTGGAAAGGCTCAAGTCCAAGCTCGAAGGGCTGGGTGCCTGATGAGCTCGGTGCGCCCGTCATCGCCCGAGGACCTCGCCGAGCTCGCAGCCGTCGAGGTCGAGCTCGACACGCGCTGGCCGGAGACGAAGATCGAGCCTTCGCTGACCCGGATCAACGCGCTGCTCGAACTCCTCGGCAGCCCGCAGAACGCGTATCCGGCGATTCACGTCGCAGGCACCAACGGCAAGACCTCGGTGACGCGGATGATCGATTCGCTGCTCCGCGCCTTCCACCGCCGCACCGGGCGGATCACCAGCCCGCACCTGCAGTCGGTGACCGAGCGGATCGCGATCGACGGCGAGCCCATCTCACCGAGACTGTACGTCGACACCTACCGTGAGCTGGAACCGTTCATCACCATGGTCGACGACTCGTCGACGGCGCACGGTGGCCCCCGGATGAGCAAGTTCGAGGTACTGACGGCGATCGCCTATGCGGCGTTCGCCGAGGCGCCCATCGAGGTGGCGGTGGTGGAGACCGGGATGGGCGGTCGCTGGGATGCGACCAATGTGATCGATTCGCAGGTCGCCGTCATCACTCCGATCGCGATGGACCATGCGGACTACCTCGGCGACACCTTGACGGCGATCGCGGGGGAGAAGGCCGGCATCATCAACGCGGGACCGGCGGATGCCGTGATTCCGAACGACCCGGTCACGGTCATCGCGCCCCAGGAACCCGAGGTGGCCGATGTGCTGCTGCGGGCGAGTGTCGATGCGGGGACCATCGTGGCCCGTCAGGACTCCGAGTTCACCGTCCTCGGCTCGGCTACCGCGGTGGGCGGGCAGATGCTCACCATCCAGGGTCTGGGCGGCGTGTACGACGAGGTGTTCCTCCCACTGCACGGCGGCCATCAGGCACAGAACGCCGCGCTCGCACTGGCCGCCGTCGAGGCGTTCTTCGGTGCCGGTGCTGACCGCAAGCTCGACCTGGACTCGGTGCGTGCCGGATTCGCCGAGGTGACGACACCGGGGCGTCTGGAGCGGCTGCGGAACGCACCGAGTGTGTTCGCCGACGCTGCACATAATCCGCACGGTGCGCGGGCCCTCGTGCGTGCGTTGACGGACGAATTCGACTTCCGGCGGCTCATCGGGGTGGTCGGCGTGCTCGCCGACAAGGATGCACGCGGACTTCTCGCCGAACTCGAACCGGTCCTAGACGTCGTGGTGCTGACGAACAACGGCTCTCCTCGCGCCATGGACACCGAGGCCCTCGCGGACGTGGCACGTCCGATCTTCGGTGAGGACCGGGTCGTGATCGAGCCGTTCCTGCCCGACGCCGTCGAGGCCGCCATCGGCCTCGCCGAGGAGAGCGAGAGCGGCACTGTATCGGGTGCCGGCGTGATCATCACCGGATCGGTCGTCACGGCCGGTGCCGGCCGCACACTGTTCGCAAAGGACCCGTCATGACCGGCCAGATCAACCCGCCAGCGACCGATCCGTGGAAGGGCTTCCGCGGCGTGATGGCAGGCACCCTGATTCTGGAGGTGATCGTGGTGCTGCTGGCCTTCCCGATCGTCGCCCGGCTGGGCGGGGGAGTCACCTGGGCGTCGGGCCTGTTCCTGGGCGTGATGACGCTGATCTTCATCGTCGCGTCCGGCAAGTGCGGACGGCAGCACGCGCTACCGGTGATCCTGGGGCTGCAGGTGGTGTTGATCGCCGGTGGAGTGTTCCATTGGTCGATCGCCGTGATCGGCGTGATCTTCCTGTGCGTTTGGTGCTACATCGGCTACTTCGGGCGCGACGTGGCGCGACGGATCGAGAAGGGGCAGCTGCCCAGTCAGCAGCAGTAGAGTCGCGGATCGCCCGGTACCGTCAGTTACACTCGGGATTCGTCGAGCCGCTCAACTCCGAGTGGCCAGGAGGAGTGTGCTCAATGGGTTTGCGTCGTATCGCTGCGGGAGCCGTTCCGCTCGTCACACTGAGCGCTGCGCTGGTGATTCCGCTGGTTGCTCCGGCGACCGCGAACGCGGTACCGACCGAGTCGACACCCAGTACCTCGACACCCAGCACGTCCGAGGTGAAGGTGGAACCCAACGCGCCGATGCCGGTCGCAGACGGAGCTATCGGGTACACGGCGACGCCGCAGAGCACGCGTTGGCTTGCCGACCGCAAGCCGGAGGACGTGATCTCGAACCTTCCGTCACCGCCTACCGATCGGAAGTCGAACGAGCAGATGGCCGAGTACCTCGGCCTCGAACTCGATGCGGCGGTTGAGAATCCGGGTGCGTGTCTGCAGGTCATCGTGAACCCGCCGCTCGAGCAGGGCGGCATGTTCAACTACGGGTTCTTCGCCGTCGAACGCGAATACTGCCCCCGCTGACGCGTCAGGATCCCGCCGAGTCGTTACAGTGTGCTGGTGACTGAACAGACTCTCGTACTCATCAAGCCCGACGGTGTGCAGCGCGGCGTCATCGGCGACATCATCTCCCGGATCGAGCGCAAGGGCCTGACCCTGGCGGCACTCGAACTGCGGACGGTGTCGGCCGAACTCGCCGGCGAGCACTACGCCGAACATGCTGAGCGTCCCTTCTACGGTTCGCTCCTGGAATTCATCACCTCCGGACCGGTCGTTGCGGCCGTCGTCGAAGGTCCCCGCGCGATCGCTGCATTCCGTCAGCTCGCCGGCGGCACCGATCCGGTCGACAAGGCGACACCGGGCACCATTCGCGGTGACCTGGGACTGGAGACCCAGTTCAACCTCGTGCACGGCTCGGACTCTCCCGAGTCGGCAGCCCGCGAGATCGGGCTCTGGTTTCCCTCGCTGAGCTCCTGATTCACTTCCCTCGCGACGCGGCGCGTGAGGGCGATTTCCAGTGGAGTGCGGTTCACGGCCGCACGTGTGGGATACTTGAAAAGGTTCGCGGCGTCACGCTTTGATTCCGAGGACTCGGCGGAAGGCTCACGACCCGCCCGCGTCCCGTGTGACCTCACAAGGTCCGGGAGTGCGGTGGTCGTGAGGGGACCGTCACAGCAAGGCGTCGATCGCAGACGCGAAGACCACACAACACCCGGCCGTAACGGCCGGCACACATTGGGAAGGCCCTCGCGTGGCCGCGTCGTTCAATGCGACGCGCCCGGGGGTCTCGAGGAGACCACGTGACCGATAACGGGTCGCCGGAGAACGCCGAATCGGCGAACCTCACGGCGGAACAATTTCCCCTTCGACTCCGCGTGCACGCATTAGCCCGAATGCTGGGTTCCACCAGCCGGGACGTGCTCACGCATCTCGGAGAGATGGGGGTGACTGCGCGAACCGCGCAGTCATCCATTTCGCGCGATGACGCATTCGCCGTCGCACAGCGACTCGGTGGGCCGGTTGAGACCCCGCAAGCCGAGAAGCCGAAGGCCGAGACGCCGCACGTTGAGAAGCCGGCGAGTGCGGCGAGTGCTGCGTCTCCGTCGCTCTTCTCAGCGGTGGAGACCGTCGAGCCCACTTCGGCCTCCGCGCCCGACGACGCGGCTGCGCCGCTCTTCCTTGCTCCCGAAGCCGATGATTCGAAGGCCAAGGGGAACACCAGCAGGAACAAGGGGCAGAAGGCCAAGCCCGCGGAGACCGAGCCTGCGGAGAACAAGCCCGCGGAGACCGAGTCCGCAGAGAACAAGTCTGCGAAGACCGAGTCTGCAGAGAACCGGTCCGCTGAGAAAAGCGTCGACAAGCCTGCCGATCCGACGCCCGCCGATGAGTCGGGCGGTGACGATAACGGCGGCAACGACGGTAATGACGGTGGAGACTCCCGTGCACGTCGTCGGCGCCGTGGCCGCCGTGGCCGCGGTCGTGGTCGTGGCGATCAGAACGACGGCGACCAGAACAGCAGCGACCAGAGCGGCAGCGACCACAACAGCAGCGACCAGAGCGGCAGCGACCAGAGCGCTGAGGGCACGGACGGCGACGCCAAGAAGGACGACGCCAAGGGCGCAGGCAAGAACGGTCAGCACAAGAACGACCAGGGCAAGAACGACCAGGGCAAGAACGGTCAGAACCAGAAGTCCGGCGAGAACGCGACTGAGAGTAAGTCCGACGACAAGTCCGACTCGGAATCCGGTTCCGATGACTCAGGAGACTCGTCGAACGACTCCGTTCCGACGAGCAAGCGCCGTCGGCGTCGCCGTCGTCGACGTGGTGGCGGAGATGGCGATGACCAGACTTCGGACGATCCGCCGAACACCGTCGTTCACGAACGCGAGCCGCGCGCCAAGCGAGCGCGTGACGAGGTTCAGGGCATCTCCGGATCGACGAGGCTGGAGGCCAAGCGCCAGCGCCGTCGCGACGGGCGCGATGCGGGCCGCCGCCGTCCGCCCATCCTGACCGAGTCTGAGTTCCTGGCACGCCGCGAATCCGTCGAACGTGTGATGGTGGTGCGCGAGCGCAGCGCCAACGGCTCCATGACCTCCCACGAGCACGATGCACCGACCGAGGACTACACGCAGGTCGCGGTCGTCGAAGACGGAGTGCTCGTGGAGCACTTCGTGACCACCGAGACCTCGCAGTCGATGGTCGGCAACATCTACCTGGGCCGCGTGCAGAACGTGCTGCCCGGTATGGAGGCGGCGTTCGTCGACATCGGCCGTGGCCGGAACGGCGTTCTGTACGCAGGCGAGGTCAACTGGGAGGCTGCGGGCCTCGACGGACGGTCCCGGAAGATCGAACAGGCGCTCAAGCCGGGCGACAGCGTGCTGGTTCAGGTCAGCAAGGACCCCGTCGGTCACAAGGGTGCGCGTCTCACCACGCAGATCTCGCTCGCGGGCCGGTACCTCGTGTACGTCCCGGGCGGATCGTCGACGGGCATCAGCCGCAAGCTGCCGGACACCGAGCGCAAGCGGCTCAAGCAGATCCTGTCGAAGGTGGTGCCCGACGGGGCGGGAGTGATCATCCGCACCGCGTCCGAAGGCGTCAGCGAGGAAGAGCTCGCGGCGGATGTCAAACGACTGGAAGCGCAGTGGAAGGGCATCGAGTCGTCCGCAGACGAGCACAAGGCCAAGGGTTCGGGCACTACTCGTGCACTGTACGAGGAGCCCGATCTGCTGGTCCGCGTCGTCCGCGACCTGTTCAATGAGGACTTCACCAAGCTGGTCGTCGAAGGCGGCAAAGCGTGGAAGCTGGTGTCCGGCTACGTCAAGGACGTCGCACCGGATCTGATGGAACGCGTCGACGAATTCAGCAAGGCGCATGCCGACGCACCGGATTCGTTCGCCGTGCACCGCATCGACGAGCAGCTCGCCAAGGCGCTCGACCGTAAGGTCTGGTTGCCGTCGGGCGGCACTCTCATCATCGAGCACACCGAGGCGATGACCGTCGTCGACGTCAACACCGGCAAGTTCACCGGGTCGGGCGGGAACCTCGAGGAGACCGTCACTCGCAACAACCTGGAGGCGGCCGAGGAGATCGTGCGGCAGATGCGTCTGCGCGACATCGGCGGCATGATCGTCGTCGACTTCATCGACATGGTGCTCGAGTCGAACCGTGATCTGGTGCTGCGCAGGCTCACCGAGGCGCTGGCGCGCGACCGCACCCGGCACCAGGTATCCGAGGTGACGTCCCTCGGGCTGGTCCAGATGACGCGCAAGCGTCTGGGTACAGGACTCCTCGAGGCGTTCTCCACCACCTGCACCGCATGTTCGGGTCGCGGCGTGATCGTGCATGCCAACCCTGTCGAGGTCCGCCCGTCCGACGACGGGTCGCGTGACTCCGGCGGTCGGCGCTCGCGTCGCAAGCGCGGTCGCGGCGATGCCGCCCCGGCTGCCTCGTCGGGCGGCGACCAGCGGTCGGAGCAGAAGACCGAATCGAAGGATGCGCAGAAGGCGGCGCCGCACAAGCCCGCAGCCGACCATCCGCTGTTCCGTGCGATGGCGCACCACGAAGAGGACGGCGAAGGCAAGGCTGTCGAGTCGAAGCCTGCGGAAACCAAGCGTGCCGAGACCAAACCTGTTGAGCCCAAGGCTGGTGAGACCAAGCCTGTTGAGACCAAGGCTGCCGAGACTAAGGCTGCCGAGCCCAAGGCTGCGGAATCCAAGGCTGCGGAATCCAAGCATGCGGAACCCGAACCTGCCGAGCCGGTCGTCAAGACGACCCCGCGCCGTCGTCGCGCGGTGCGGCGCCCCGCAGCACCGACTGCGGTGGTGCCCGAGGCGGTCACCGTGGAGCAGAACACGGAACCGGTCACGACGGTCGCTGCACCGTCCGCCGAACCCGCTGTCACGGTCACGCGCACACCGCGTCGGCGCAGCGGGCGGCGGGCGGCGGGAGCCCCGCCGACCAGCGAGTAGGGCCGGTCGAGGCCGGTTTGACCTTGCAGGCTGCGGTCCCGTAGCCTTGACAGGTCGCCCTCCGCAGACGCGTGCTGGGTTGCGCGCTGTGCGCGGAGGTGGTGTCGGAGATCTCTTCGATGTCAGAGCACAACAAACATTCGCCGATGTGCAGGAATGGCCTGCGGTATCGGCCCGATGAGACGAGTAAGAGGACAGCGGGATGGCAACGTACGCGATCGTCAAGACCGGCGGTAAGCAGTACAAGGTCGCCGAAGGCGACATTGTGAAGGTTGAGAAGATCGACGCGGAGCAGGGCAGCTCGGTTCAGCTGCCGGTCGCGCTGGTCGTCGACGGCGCAAACTTGACCACCGACGCGGACAAGCTGTCCAGCGTCTCGGTCGATGCCGAGATTCTCGAGCACGTGAAGGGCCCGAAGATCCGCATTCACAAGTACAAGAACAAGACCGGCTACCACAAGCGTCAGGGTCACCGTCAGCGTCTGACGGTCCTGCGGGTCACCGGCATCAAGTAGTTCGATCGTAAAGTTCTCAGGAGGACAGCAAGATGGCACATAAGAAGGGTGCATCCAGCTCGCGTAACGGTCGCGACTCTAATGCCCAGCGACTCGGCGTCAAGCGCTTCGGCGGCCAGCAGGTCAGCGCAGGCGAGATCCTGGTCCGCCAGCGCGGAACCAAGTTCCACCCGGGCGTCAACGTCGGCCGTGGTGGCGACGACACCCTGTTCGCTCTCGAGTCGGGTGCTGTGGAGTTCGGCAGCAAGCGCGGCAAGAAGACCGTGAACATCGTTCCGGAGTCGGCCTCGGTCTGACTCGGTTCGAACGGGTAACTCAGCTTTAACAGAGCGGGCCGGGGTCATCGTGATCCCCGGCCCGCTTTCTGCATTCACACGGTGTACTGATGAAGACGGTGCACTGATGGACACGGTGCACTGATGAAAGGAGACGCCATGTCGCGCTTCGTCGACCGCGTCACGATCGAAGTGGCCGCCGGCAACGGCGGACACGGCTGCACGTCTGTGCACCGCGAGAAGTTCAAACCGCTCGGCGGCCCCGACGGCGGTAACGGCGGTAACGGCGGTGACGTCCGCCTCATCGTCGATCCGCAGGTGCATACGCTGCTGGACTTCCATTTCCGGCCGCATGCGCGGGGAACCAACGGGCGGCCCGGAGCGGGCGGAAACCGAAGTGGGGCCAACGGAGACGAACTCGTCCTCGGCGTTCCGGACGGCACCGTGGTCCTCGATGACCGGGGATCGATCGTCGCCGACATGGTCGGTGCTGGCACCGAGTTCGTGGCGGCCCAGGGAGGTCGAGGCGGACTGGGTAACGCAGCGCTCGCATCCCGGGCGCGGAAGGCCCCTGGTTTCGCGTTGCTCGGTGAGCCCGGCGAGGAACGGTCTCTGGTTCTGGAGCTCAAGTCGGTCGCCGACGTCGGACTGGTCGGCTTCCCCTCTGCGGGTAAGTCATCGCTCGTGTCGGTCCTGTCGGCGGCGAAGCCGAAGATCGCCGATTACCCGTTCACCACTCTCACGCCGAACCTCGGTGTGGTCACCGCGGGTGCGAACGTCTTCACCGTCGCCGACGTGCCCGGACTCATACCGGGTGCATCGGAGGGGCGAGGACTCGGGCTGGAGTTCCTCCGGCATCTCGAACGCTGCGCGGTGCTGGCGCATGTCGTCGACTGCGCGACGCTGGAGCCGGGACGCGATCCGCTCTCCGACATCGATGCGCTCGAAGCCGAGCTGGCGGCGTATCAGCCCGCACTCGACACCGACCACTCGCTCGGTGATCTCGCGAATCGGCCCCGAGTGGTCATCCTCAACAAGATCGACGTCCCGGAGGCTGCCGAGCTGGCCGACTTCGTCGAGGCCGACGTCGCCAAGCGCGGTTGGCAGGTGTTCCGGATCTCGGCCGTCGCCCATCAGGGGCTGTCCGAGCTGACGTACGCGCTCGCCGAACTGGTCGCGGCCTACCGCCGCGAGCACGACAAGCCCGTCGCACGGCGCGCTGTCATCCGGCCCAAGGCCGTCGACCACGGTGAGTTCACGGTGGATCCGGATCCCGGTATCGAAGGCGGATTCATCGTTCGCGGATCGCGTCCGGAGCGGTGGATCCGGCAGACCCAGTTCGACAACGACGAGGCCGTCGGCTACCTCGCCGACCGTCTCAACCGGCTCGGTGTGGAAGCCGCGCTGGTCAAGAAGGGCGCGCGGCCTGGTGCCGCCGTGACCATCGGTGCGGTGACGTTCGACTGGGAGCCTGCGGCGCCGACCGGCGACCAGGTGCCGGTCACCGGTCGCGGCACCGACGTCCGCCTGGAGCAGCACGATCGCATGGGTGCCGCCGAGCGCAAGGTGGCGCGATCGATGCGGCGCCAGCGCCCCGAAGACGATGCGGAGGAGACTCTCGGCTGGGAAGCCGGAGATGAGTGAGGTCCGGAACGCGATAGCCCACGCGCGCAGCATCGTCGTCAAGATCGGCTCGTCGGCCATCACGGATCTGGAGAACGGTCTCGACCACGGACGTCTCGACGCGCTGGTCGATGCCCTCGAGCACCGGATGAGTGCCGGCAGCGACGTGATCGTGGTGTCCTCGGGCGCAGTCGGCGCCGGCATCGCGCCGCTCGGTCTGCGTAAGCGTCCGAGCGACCTCGCCACCAAACAGGCGGCGGCGAGCGTCGGTCAACTGGAACTCGCCCACGCGTGGGGGACTTCCTTCCGGCGGTACCGGAGGGTGGTCGGCCAGGTCCTGCTGACGGCGGACGACGTCTCCGATCGCGCCCATCATGCGAACGCGCAGCGCACCCTCGATCGGCTGCGCGCGTTGCATGCGGTGGCCGTCGTCAACGAGAACGACACGGTCGCGACCAACGAGCTCCGGTTCGGCGACAACGACCGTCTCGCGGCTCTGGTGGCGCATCTGGCAGGCGCCGACGCTCTGGTGCTGCTATCCGATGTGGACGGGCTGTACACCGGTGATCCGCGGCGACCGGGACCGGACGGCCGTCCGGCCGAGATGATCGACCAGGTCGACGGACCGGAGGATCTGGACGGTGTGATCGCCGGTACCGGCGGATCGTTGGGGACCGGGGGCATGGCGTCGAAACTGGCCGCCGCGCGGCTGGCCTCCGATTCCGGTGTCCCCGTGTTGCTGGCCTCTGCTTCCGCGGCGGCCGCGGCGCTCGACGGCGCCTCGGTCGGCACGGTGTTCGCGGCCCGTGAGGTACGGCTGTCCGCACGGAAGTTCTGGGTGCGCCACGCGGCACAGTCGCACGGAAGTCTCGTACTCGACGACGGCGCGATCGACGCGGTGTGCAAGCGTCGCCGGTCCTTGCTGTCCGCAGGCGTCACCGCCGCTCATGGTGGCTTCTCCATCGGCGACGTCGTGGATCTCCTCGACGATGCGGGGCGGATTCGCGGGCGGGGAGTGGTGGCCTACGACGCCGACGATGCCGCGTGCATGATCGGACGGTCCACCGACGTTCTCCCGCCGGACCTGCGGCGCCCGCTGATCCACGCCGACGACCTCGTGATCGTCTGACCCGGCCGCGAGAGAGTTCGAGGGGCGCACCGGAATCCGGTGCGCCCCTCGAATGGTTTCTCAGGCCCGGTGACGACCCGGCTCAGCCGCAGCGGCGTCGGCGTCCTCCAGCGGAGGAACCTCCACCAGCGGGTAGATGCCGTTCTCGTCGTGAACCTCGGTGCCGACGACCGGTGGGTTGAAGACGCAGAGCATGCGCAGCTGAGTCTTCGCGGTGACCGTGTGGCGGTCGTACTTGTCCATCATGTACATCGTGCCCGCCGCGAGCGGGTACGTCGTGCCGGTCTCGCGGTCGAGGAGTTCGCCCTCGCCCTCGACGAGCCAGACGGCCTCGATGTGGTTGGCGTAGTGGAACTCGTTGACCGAACCCGCAGCGATGGTGGTCTCGTGGAACGAGAAGCCGACCCGGTCGCCGCCGAGGACGATGCGCTTGGAGACCCAGTTGCCCTTGGGGTCGGCGACCTCGCGGTCGGTGCCGGTGATTTCCTGGGTGGTGCGAACGATCATCGGAGTGCCTCCTCGACGGATTCGGTGAGAATGTCCATGCCCTGGGTGAGCTCGTCGTCGCTCAGAGTGAGCGGCGGCAGCAGCTTGATGACCTCGTCGGACGGTCCCGAGGTCTCGGCCAGCATGCCGCGCTCGAAAGCCTTCGAGCACGCCTCGCCCGCCTTGTCGGCGTCATCGAAGGCCAGGCCCTGGATCATGCCGCGGCCACGACGCTTGATGCCTTCGTTGCGCTTGCACAGCTCCTCGAAACGGTCCGCGATGAGCTGGCCCTTGCGCTTGGTGTCGGCGGCGAACGAGTCGTCCGACCAGTAGGTGTCGATGGCCGCCTTGGCGGTCACGAACGACGGGTTGTTGCCGCGGAAGGTGCCGTTGTGCTCGCCGGGCTCCCAGACGTCGAGATCGCGGCGGAACAGCGTCAGCGCCATCGGCAGACCGTAGCCGCCGATGGACTTGGACAGCGTGACGATGTCGGGCTTGATGCCGGCTTCCTCGAAGGAGAAGAAGTCGCCGGTACGGCCGCAGCCCATCTGCACGTCGTCGACGATCAGCAGCATGTCCTGGCGCTTGCACAGCTCGGCGAGCCCCTGCAGCCACTCGGCGCGCGCGACGTTGACGCCGCCCTCGCCCTGAACCGTCTCGACGATGACGGCTGCGGGGTGATTCAGTCCGCTGCCCTCGTCGTTCAGGACGCGCTCGAACCAGCTGAAGTCCTCGTGGGCGCCGCCCATGTAGTTGTCGAACGGCATCGGGGTCGAGTGGACCAGCGGGATACCCGCGCCGGCGCGCTTCATCGCGTTACCGGTGACCGACAGCGACCCGAGGGTCATGCCGTGGAAGGCGTTCGTGAAGTTCACGACGGCCTCGCGGCCGGTGACCTTGCGCGCCAGCTTCAGCGCGGACTCGACGGCGTTGGTGCCGGTCGGTCCGGGGAACTGGACCACGTAGTCCAGGTCGCGCGGAGCGAGGATCTTCTCCCCGAAGGCCTGCAGGAACTCGCCCTTGGCCACGGTGTTCATGTCCAGGCCGTGGGTGATGCCATCCCGCGCGATGTAGTCGATGAGGGCTTCCTTGAACTTCGGATTGTTGTGTCCGTAGTTCAGGGCGCCGGCACCGGCGAAGAAGTCGAGGTAACGCTTACCGTCGACGTCGGTGATCCAGCTTCCCTGCGCGGTGTCGAACATCGCGGGCCAGTTACGGCAGTAGGAGCGGACCTGGGATTCGTACTTGTCGAACGTTTCTTCAGTCACTGCGCTTTTCTGCGTCGTCATCTTGAGTTGTCCTTACAGTATGTCGGCGTCGTGAGAATCAGGACGCCGGCGAGAGCCGGTAAAGATCCTCCGGCTCGTGCGAATCGCCGAACAGTTCGGCCTTGAGGAAGGGTGCGCGGGTGAACTCCAAACCGAGTTCTCGTGCCACCCCGGCGAACAGCGCCTGCGACGCTTCGTTGTCGGGGCTGATCGTGGTGTGGATCGCGGTCACGCCCGATCCCGTGTTGCGCTTGAACAGCTCACGCAACATGGTTCCGGCGATCCGCTTGCCGCGCTGATCGGAGTCGACCGCTACCTGCCACACCATGAGTGCGTCATCGGTCTGCGGTCGACAGTATCCGGTGACGAAGCCGACGACCCTTCCCTCTACTTCGGCGACGATGGAGGTGTCGGAGAAATCTGCACCCCACAACACGTAGGCGTAGCTCGAATTCACATCGAGAACCTGCGAGTCGCGGGCAATTTCCCACATTCTGATTCCATCGTCAACCCGGGGCCGCCGGTAGGCGACTCCGTTGTCGTCGTTCAAATCGAACTGAGTATCTGATTCCGGGTTCATGACGTACTCAAGGTTAGCCAGCGGTCACATCGATGTCACACGATCCGCGTAGCGGCCTCGATAAAGGCCGAGCTTTGTGCAGGCCAACCCCGGGTTGTGCGTTAAATCACACCAAAGCGGTTGAATCGGGTGAAGTTGATGTACGAGACAATTCCACCAGGATGGGCAGCACGATCTCGCACCGGTGATCGATCTTGACCGTTGCGAAGCGGTCGCCGCGGGTGTCGCCCCTGTTCAGGATCACGACCGCCTTGCCCGACTGCGCAGCGTGCCGGACGAATCTGAGGCCGGACATGACGCTGAGCGACGAGCCGGCCACGAGCATGGCGTCGGCGTCGTCGACCATCGCGTAGGCGTTCCGGGTCACGTTGCGGGGCACGCTCTCTCCGAAATAGACGATGTCGGGCTTCAGTATGCCGCCGCAATCGGCGCAGTCGACCATCGTGAACCCGGTGGTGTCGTCGAGGGCCGCGTCGGCATCGGGCGCGACCTCGATGACTCCGCGGCTGCGGACCTGATCGGCGAAACCCGGATTGGCCGACTCGAGCAGTTGGGCGAGTCGGTGACGTGACTGCGTGCGGCCGCAGGACAGGCAGGTCACCCGTCCGTAGGAGCCGTGTAGGTCGAGTACCGGCTGGGTGCCCGCCTTCAGGTGAAGCATGTCGACGTTCTGCGTGATGACCCCGGAGACCGTTCCGGCGCGTTGCAGGGCGGTGACCGCGTGGTGGGCGGGATTCGGTGCGGCTGCGTCCATGTGCCGCCAACCCAGATGGTTACGGGCCCAGTAGCGGCGTCGGAAGTCCGCTGAGCTCAGGAACTGGTCGATAGTCATCGGGTTGCGCGGTGGGGATCCGGGGCTCCGGTAGTCGGGGATGCCCGACGGAGTGGAGATGCCCGCACCGGTCAGCACGACGGTCCGCCGGCCCGCGAGTACCTGCGCTGCATGCTGTGCACTCGCATGCGGATCCGGGTCGGCTTCCGTCGGCGGTGCCGGAGTCCAAGCATTGACGCGGGTGCGCATGACACGAGGATACGATGTGGACCGTTATGACCAGGATCATCGCCGGAGAGTTCCGCGGGCGCCGACTCGGTGTTCCTGCGGACTCGACCAGACCCACGTCCGACCGCGTGCGCGAAGCCGTCTTCTCGATGCTCGGCGCGCGGATGGACCTCGACGGCCTGCGGGTCGCCGATCTGTACGCGGGCACCGGGGCGCTGGGACTCGAAGCGCTCTCCCGCGGGGCCGAGTCGCTGCTGCTCGTCGAATCCGACCGCCGCGCCGCGAAAGTGGTCCGCGACAACATCGCGGTCTGCCGGGCGAGCGGTCGTGCGCGAGTGGTGGAGCGGACGGTCGCCTCGTTCCTGGCCGCGCCCGCAGCCACCTTCGATCTCGTGCTCATCGACCCTCCGTACGACGTGGAGACAGCCGACGTGGAGCAGGTTCTCTTCTCGATGCTGCCCGCGCTGGCGGATGGGGCCTGGGTGGTCGTGGAACGCGCGTCGCGCAGTCCGGGCCTGACCTGGCCCGACGGCTACGACGTGGTGACCGAGAAGAGGTACGGAGACACGGTGGTGATGCTCGCCGTTCGAGTAGATTCGGGCCCATGACTACTGCTGTGTGCCCAGGCTCGTACGATCCGTTCACTCTCGGGCATCGATTCGTCGTGGAACGGACCGCTGCCCGATTCGATCGCGTGGTGGTCGCGGTTGTCGTGAATCCGAACAAGCAGGGGATGTTCACGGTCGACGAGCGCATCGAATTGATCCGCGAGGACTGCGCGGACCTGCCGAACGTCGAGGTGCGGAGCTGGTCGGGCCTGCTGGTGGACCTGGTCGGGGAGACGGACGTGCCGACGATCGTCAAGGGTCTGCGGTCGGAGACCGACTTCGCCTATGAGATCCCGATGGCGCAGATGAATCGGGAGCTGGCCGATGCCGAGACCTTGTTCATGCTCACCGATCCGAAGTACGCGCACGTCTCCAGCTCCCTGGTGAAGGAAGTGGCGAGACTCGAGGGCGATGTGTCGCCGTACCTGTCCTCACATGTGCACCGTGCGCTGATCGCGAAGGTCGAGGGCGTCCGGACGGTGTGATCCTCGATCCGGTCCGCACGGCGACACGCCGACTCGCCTCCTGAGTCACAGCCGCAACATTCGGCACAATGGCCTCACAGACATCAAGGCATTGTGCCGGATCGGAGACACCTGTGTACCGCGTATTCGAAGCGCTGGACGAACTCGTCGCACTCGTCGAAGAGGCGCGCACCTTCCCGATGACCGCCGGTTGCGTCGTTCCTCGCGGCGACGTGCTGGAACTGCTCGACGACCTGCGGGACTCGCTGCCGGGCGAGCTCGACGACGCGCAGGACGTCATCGACGAGCGCGACACCATCGTCACCAACGCCCGTGACACCTCGGACAAGCTGATCGGCGGAGCCGAGTCCGACTCCGAGGCCATGCTCGCGCACGCTCGCGCCGAAGCGGACCGAGTGCTCGCCGAGGCTCAGGCGAAGGCCGACCGGATGGTGGACGAGGCGAACCTGCACGCGCAGCAGACCATCGACGGAGCGAGCGACGAGGCCAAGCGACTCGAGACGAGCGCCAACCGCGAGTTCGAGGCCGTCACCGGCCGTGCACGGGCCGAGGCCTCACGCACCGTCGAGGCTGGCAACACCAGCTACCACAAGTCGGTGGCCGACGGCATCGCCGAGCAGCAGCGGCTCGTCTCCGACTCCGAGGTGGTCGCCGCTTCCAAGAGCGAGGCCGAGCGGATCGTCGACGCCGCCCACGCTGAGTCGGACCGGCTGCGCGGCGACTGCGACATCTACGTCGACGACAAGCTGGCCGCATTCGAGGACGTCCTCACCGGAACGCTCCGGTCGGTGAACCGGGGTCGGCAGCAGTTGCGCACCGGCGCCGGAATGCACGATTACGTCGAGTACCCGCACAGCGTCGACGTCACACAGGACGAGGAGGAGCACAGCCCAGCCCAGATGGCAGGCTGACCGCTCGGGGTTCGCACTCACGCGTAAAATCACACGCGTGAGTGTGAATCCATTTGTGATCGACGTCCGCAGCGTTCCCCGTCGAGCCGGTTCGATGGTCGAGGTGGACCGCACCGTGGTGACGCCGGAGCGCATCGGCGTGCAGTTCGTCGGCATCCCCGCCGACGGCGAGGTGCGGCTGGACCTGCGACTGGAGTCGGTGTCCGAGGGGGTTCTGGTGACCGGAACGGTGTCCGGTGACATCGAAGGTCAGTGCGGACGATGCCTCGGGCCCCTCGACGATTCGGTGAGCATGTTCCTCACCGAGCTGTTCGCTTATCCGGACAGCGACACCGACAAGACGACCGACGACGAGGACGTCGAACGGATCGTCGACGAGCAGATCGACCTCGAGCAGACGATCATCGACGCCGTCGCCACCGAACTCCCGCTGACGCCGCTGTGCACTCCGGATTGCCCCGGCCTGTGCCAGGTGTGCGGGGTGCGCCTGGCCGATGCGGAGCCCGGCCACGGCCATGAACTGATTGATCCGCGCTGGGCGAAACTCGCCGACAAGCTCGAGGACATGGAGCAGGACGAGAAGTCCGGGGATGAACAGGGCGGGGACGAACAGGGCAAAGATGAACAGGGCGGGGACGCTCGATGAGTCGCAGCACCGACCAGACTCCGTTGCTGGAGGCGCTCGGCATCACCATGAGCGACGAACTCCTCACGCTGGCTCTCACGCACCGCTCGTACGCGTACGAGAACGGCGGGCTGCCGACCAACGAGCGGCTCGAGTTCCTCGGCGACTCGGTGCTCGGCGTCGTCGTGACCGAGATGCTCTATCTCGGATTCCCGGACCGGCCGGAAGGCGATCTGGCGAAGATCCGTGCGAGCGTCGTCAACATGCACGCGCTCGCCGGCATCGCGCGTGACCTCGGCGACGGCGGTCTGGGGGCGCACATCTACCTCGGTCGCGGTGAGGAGCTCACCGGGGGGCGTGACAAGGACAGCATCCTCGCGGACGGCCTCGAATCGATGTTCGGTGCGCTCTTCCTCGATCACGGAATCGAGGAGGCCAAGGTCGTGATCACCCGGCTCTTCGAGCCGATCATCGAGCGTGCGGGCGAGCTCGGTGCCGGCCTCGACTGGAAGACCTCACTTCAGGAGCTGTCCGCCGAACTCAATGCGGGACAACCGCATTACCAGGTCAGCTCCACCGGGCCGGACCACGATAAGGAGTTCACAGCGGTCGCCGTAGTGGGCGGCAGGCGGCTCGGCGACGGCGTGGGCCGCACGAAGAAGGGAAGCCGAGCAGAAGGCAGCAGCCGTCTCCTGGAAGGCCCTCAAGGACGGTCCGCGTGCAGATGGTCCTCACGAAGACGGCGCGCACGCAGACGGCACAGAGTAGAGGCTCGTGCCCGAACTTCCCGAAGTAGAGACCATCCGGTCAGGCTTGGCTCCGCACATCGTGGGCAGGTCGGTGACCGGCGTCGACGTGCTCCATCCGCGTGCCGTGCGGCGTCATATCGGCGGAGCGACCGATCTGGAGAACCGTCTGCGCGGAAAGCGCCTCGACGCGGTGGAGCGACGCGGCAAGTACCTGTGGCTCACCGGAGCGGACGCCACCGACGAGGTGGCGATCGTCGTCCACCTCGGAATGAGCGGGCAGCTGCTGATCAGCGATCCCGACGTCCCCGATCAGGTGCATCTGCGCGTCCGGTTGTCCCTCGACGACGGCCGTGAGGTGCGCTTCGTCGATCAGCGGACGTTCGGCGGCTGGCATGTCGACGAACTGGTCGATGTACCGGGGCGCGCCGTTCCCGAGTCGGTGGCGCACATCGCGGCAGATCCCTTCGAGCCGGGCTTCGACCCGGACGCGGTCGTGTCCGCGTTGCGGCGCCGCGACACCGAGATCAAGCGGGCCATTCTCGATCAGACGGTGGTGTCCGGGATCGGCAACATCTACGCCGACGAATCACTGTGGCGCGCAAGCCTTCACGGTCGGCGCCGGACGCGCGGCATCTCGCGGGCCGTGCTCGGTGAACTCGTGGCTGCCGCCACCGCAGTGATGGAGGAGGCGATCAGTGTCGGCGGGACGTCGTTCGACGAGCTGTACGTCAACGTCAACGGGCAGTCAGGTTCGAACCGGACGGAGGTATATGCCCGCCATGGCATGCCATGTAACCGATGCGGTACAACCATTGTGCGTGAGAAAATCAGTGGCCGTTCAAGTCACTTTTGCCCGGTATGCCAGCGAAAACGCTGACGAAGTCTGCTGTAGCTCTATGGTGTTTTTCGGTCGTGCGATCCGTGCATAGTCGCCTAGATATCTGCCATTGGCTTAGAAGGCTCGATAGATTGCTTAAGCACTTGACGTTGACGTACAGCCTGTCAAGGGGAGATGATCCATGAACATCGACGTTTCGCGTCGCAGTAGGCCGGTGCGGTAGAAGACCCGGTCGGAATCTCTTTGTCTTCGGAGACGGGCTCCTGTTCTGATCCGCCACTCCAGTATCCGACGAGATTCCTAATCGGTGCAGTTCTCTTGGTGCTCTCCTATATGCATGCGAATCGCATACAATAGGTTGCATGAGCTCAGAACTGGAAGAGGCAATCAACGGGTGGCATCAGGCCGTGAACTCAGGCAACTTGACTCGTGCAGCGGCGGTTGTCGGTGAGCCGATCGTCGTTCTAGGGCCGAAAGGGGCGGGGCCGATCTCGCCGGGTGAGTTCGCAGGCTGGGTGGAGCGGTCGGGTATTCGGCTGCGGCCACGCTCGTGGCATCCGATAAGTGAGAGACTGATGGTCGTCGAGGAGGACGCGACTTGGCCTGAGAATCAGACTCCGACCCGAGTGGCGACGGTGTTCCGCGTTGCCGATTCGAAGGTCACAGCTGCACTGCGGATGCCTAACCTGAGGTTGGCGCTCGATCTGGCCTATATTTGCCGTGAGATGGCTGCTTCGGAATGAGCAAGTCCGGGCCGGGGCAACTTTTATTCAGTTTCGTCAGGCATTGGTCGCGACGCTCTGCTGCTGGCGATGCCGCCATTGCTGAGCAGGGTCGACTGGTGTCGGTGCTGGAGGCCGTGGCTTCGCTTTTCGACCGTGGACAGGTTGCGACCGTGACTGCGGTTGCGGATGAAATCGGCATTGACCAGAGTGGTGCGTCCCGGTTGGTCAAGAGCGCGGTCGATGCTGGTTACGTGGAGATGACGACCGCGCAATCCGATGGTCGTAAACGTGAAGTAGTCGTGGTGCCGAGCGGCCAGGCGCTTCTGCGAGAGGCTCATGCGTGGCAGGAGCGGGTGTTCGATGAGTTGACTGCGGGGTGGAGTCAGCTGCGGCGCGAAGAGTTTCAGAACGCGATGATGGACCTCATTCGACGGTCTTATTGCATGGATGTGGAGTTGCGAGAAGGTGATACCTCTGGGGTTGCAGATTCCTCGGAACCCGTGTCGGACGTGATGGCGAGTATCGGAGACGACTGGCTCGATGCAGCCGAGGCGGCGGAATGGGTCGGTTGCAGCGTCTGGACGATTCGTCGCTGGATCAGAGAGGGGAAGCTCTCGGCTTGGAAGCGACCCGCTTCGGGTTCAGACGGGCGGCGGGCAGTGAAGAGCTTCGTTCGCAGATTCGACCTCGACGAAAAGTTCAGGTCCGACAAACCTGCAGAGCACGTGAATCGGATCCGTGAGAGGGCTCTGCCATTTAGCGATGGTCAGAAGGAGGCTCTCCGGCAGGTGTACTCAGATCATGTCCTCGAGCGTGAGCACGTCGGATCGCAAGAGCCGAGGGAGCGAACGACTCTGTCTCAAGGAGAGAGTTCGCCTGTGGACTACGAAGCCTGGGCAGCGCGCGTCGTGAGCCAGGTGACGCGACGCGTCGGAGGCGTCACACAGACGCAACAAGGTTTTGACGATGCCTGAACTTCCCGAGGTCGAGGTTGTGCGTCGCGGACTGGACGACCATGTCTCCGGCCGGACGGTCGCTTCGGTGGTCGTTCACCATCCGCGTGCCGTGCGTCGGCACGTGGATGGACCTGAGGACTTTGCGGCACACATAGTCGGCGCGTCAGTCACAGGGACTGCACGTCGCGGCAAGTACCTCTGGCTGGTCCTGGATCATCGGGACGCGCTGCTCATACATCTGGGGATGAGCGGACAGATGCTCATCACGCCTGCTGTTATGCCGATCGGCCTGCACGAGCGGGCGCGGTTCATGTTTACCGACGGCGGTCAAGATCTGCGGTTCGACGATCAACGCACGTTCGGTCATCTGATGTACGTCGAGGGCGGAGCGGTGTTGCCGTCGCCGATTGCCCACATCGCGCGGGACCCATTCGATCCGCAGTTCGATCAAGCGGCGGCGGTTGCGCGGATTAAGACCAGACGTACTGGGATCAAGCGCGCGTTGCTGGATCAGACGCTCGTGTCTGGCATCGGTAACATCTACGCCGATGAAGCTCTCTGGGCGGCCAGGGTGTAGGGCGAGACGGCGGCGTCTTCGCTGAGCAAGCCGAGGATCTCGACAGTGATCGATGCGGCACGAGAGGTCATGGCCGCTGCACTGGCACAGGGCGGGACCTCGTTCGATTCGCTCTATGTCGATGTGGCGGGTAGCAGTGGATGCTTTTCCCGCAGCTTGAACGTCTATGGGCTTGCGGGGCTTCCCTGCCCGCGATGCAGCACACCGATCGTGCGGGAGAAGTTCATGAACCGATCGAGCCACTTCTGTCCGCAATGCCAGTAACGACGCTGATCGAGCACTAAGCGGTTGAGAGACTGTGGGCTGATGACGGCTTTCCCAACGTCGCTTCGGCACGCTGTACTTCGATGTGTAATGGCAATAAGCTCGCCTCACTCGTCGTAGAGTGGAATGTACACCTCGGGTGGGCAAAGCCCGTTTATTTGCGAGTCTCCGTCGTGGTTGGTCGTTAAGACGTCAGCCCTCGCACCTGGTGGCCACAAGTTCGTGGTCCCGTCGTGCAGAGCAACATCAGGCTAAGGCGTATAAGATGAAAATCCAACAGGATGTCGTCTCTTCTGCATTAATGTACTTACGGACTAGAGGTGCTCTGCCGTGTCGGCGGACCGATCACGGGGAGACAAATGGACCTAGACCAAGAGCAGATCTACTCGGACGTGCAGGGCCTTTTTCGTCAGGGTCTTGTCATAATCGTTGGGTCAGGAGCGTCCTCCGCGCTGGGTCTCCCTGGGATGACGGATCTCGCGGATCACCTTCGAGTAAACATTCCAAACGAAATAGCTGCGCGATCCCTGACATGCCTATCGCAGTGGCAACCTATCTCGAAGTTGCTCGCGCAAGGTCAAGGCCTTGAGGAAGCCCTTGTGGCAGGCGTCGCTTCAGATGAGCTAGTTGAGCTTATTGCTGACCAGATAGCTGTCTGCATTGCGGGGAAAGAAATGCACGCCATTGCAGAAATCCTCAGTGCGTCCGAGGTGCCGGCGTTCAGTCGGTTATTTCGGCACGTACTTAGAACTACGGAACGCGTGGACGTCATAACGACAAACTATGACCGACTACTTGAGGTCCAAGCTGCTCGTGTAGGCATCGGTGTAGATTCAATATTCTACGGGCATACGGTCGGCAAGTTCGATCCGGTACAGAGCAGCAAGACCATGCTTCGTCCAGAGAACCAGGTGGGACACCGTCGAACAACGTCGATTCGAACGATCCCACATGTTCGATTGTCGAAACCCCACGGCAGTCTTGACTGGTTTACATACAATGACGAGCACTTTCGGAGCGATTTAGCGATTCCGGGCGCTCGTCGCATTGTTGCACCCGGGGGAGACAAGTATCGCCAGGGGTACGACGTGCCATTCGACCAGCAACGCGAACGTGCCAACGCGGCTATCGATGCTGCTGCCGCGCTGCTATTTGTTGGATACGGATTCAATGATGATCATCTGCAGACGCACATTCAAGAGAGAATTCGCAAAGTTCCTTCGGTGATCCTGAGCCACACTATTACCGAAAGCGCCCGAGAATATCTTGCCACCAGTCCCTCGGCGATAGGGATGGAGGCAGACAGTGCCAACGACGCATATACACGTGTTCTGAAGGGGGAGGGCAAGACTGTGCTGGACAGTCCCATTTGGGATTTGAATCGTTTCGTAAAGGAAGTGTTGGGAAAATGAATGATACGAGTGCCCTTGAATTTCTACCTAGCCTTGCGCTGGGGAGGGTATTTAGAGTCGACACTGCGAGCGTGTGGGCGGAGGCTACCGATCACGATCGCCTGACTCGGGTGGGGGTCGGAAGCTTAATTGCCTTCCAGGGGTCGAATTCATCGGAGTATCTCGTGGGCATGCTCGACCGCGTGACGCGTGATCTTCAAGAGGAAGCGCTCCTAGAGGACCTTAACGAAGACGGTGTCGTCCCGGTAGAGGCACGTCAACGTGACCTCCTACGAGTTGTACTTCTCGGCACATATCGAGAGGTAGACGGCACTAGAAGGAATACGTTCAAGCGGGGTGCTGATAGTTATCCGCTCGTGGAGACTCCTTGTTGGGTCATTGATGGGCCGAACCTGCAGAATCTGATGGGCCTACTGACGCAACAGCTGGATCCGGAAAAGCAGCTTCAGCTCGGTACATTTGTTGCTGATTCCAGGGCTAGGGCTGTAGCGGATGGCGATCGACTATTCCAACGCCATGCAGCTCTTCTCGGAAGTACTGGTTCGGGAAAGAGCTGGTCTGTTGCTCTCATTCTTGAACGCGCCAAAGCCCTGGCTTTTCCAAACCTAATTGTCTTTGACATGCATGGTGAGTATGCACCACTCACCGAAGGACCAGACCCTATCGCACAAGGTTTTCGGATCGCAGGGCCAGGCGACTCCGAAACCGACGGCCGTTCACTGTATCTGCCTTGGTGGCTTTTGAACCAAGAGGAAATGCAAGCACTTTTGCTGGACCGCTCTGAGACGAATGCACCGAATCAGGCTGCGCGATTGACTCATCACGTGCGTGAGCTCAAGCTGGAGCGATTGGAGGCAGTGGGAAAGACTGAGGTCGCTAGCCGATTTACGGTTGATAGCCCGGTCCCTTTTAGCCTTAGCAATCTCATTGCTCGACTTGAAGGGGATGACACGGAGATGGTCCCCGGGGCACGAGGGGAGAAGGCAGGACCATTTAATGGCCGATTAACGCGGTTCGTGGCCCGGCTCAGGGCCAGAACTGAGGATCGGCGATACGGGTTTATGTTCGGGCCTCCTGACGAGGCCGTTGGATATGAATGGCTTCACTGTCTTGCGAAAGACCTCCTCGGCACCAAGCAGGGTATCAAGGTCATCGACTTCAGTGAAGTTCCCAGCGACGTCCTGCCGATAGTCGTCGGTGTTCTCGCCCGCGTACTTTACGAAGTGCATTTCTGGACCGACGTAGAAAAGCGAACCCCGATCACCTTTGTGTGTGACGAAGCGCATCTGTACCTCCCTGCTAGGGTCGGCGACGCCGCCGAAGTTCGGGCACTTGACTCGTTTGAACGCATAGCTAAGGAGGGGCGTAAGTATGGGATCTCCTTGTTGGTAGTGAGCCAACGGCCTTCCGATGTCAGTAAAACGGTCCTGTCGCAATGCAACAACTTTATCGCTCTGAGATTGACAAACGACCAAGATCAAGCTGTGGTGAGGCGATTGATGCCGGACAGTATGGAGGGGATCGCAGCGGCTCTGCCCATGCTGGATGTGGGCGAGGCACTGGTGCTTGGGGATGCGCTTGTTCTTCCGACGCGTATTCGCCTCGATATCCCATCAATCAAGCCCAGTAGTGCCACAAAGAATTTTTGGACTGAATGGAATGAGTCTGAAGTTCAAGATGCTGATCTAGTTTCTGCAGTAGAAGCAATGCGGATGCAATCACGTCCTTAAGCAAGACAGCGTAGAGGAGAGCGAGTACAGTTTCGCGGAATTCTCGGCACCCTTCAAGCCCTTTGACTCTTCTCAAGCCGTTACAAAGCGCACCCCGACCTGTTTGTCGGTCTTCATGACGTGTTCGCAGCCATCCCCGTGGTTCGGCTCACGTCTGATTGCCGAGGGCCTCGAAGTTGTCCGGAATCGTCTATCTCTGAGTCGACCTCTGAAAGAGTATTGATAGGCGGCGGCCGAACTTGCGATGTATTATCTGGCGTACGTCTAAGTGGGTCCCGTGCTCTGCCGTTACGAATCATTATGCCCTCAAACGCATGCGACTAGGCCGAGCCGTTGCATAAGCGGAAGACTAGAAATATCCGTTCGATGTTGGAGTCAAACGTTGCTTGCCACCTTGACGGTCGCTCCGCGAGCCCAGATGGTCCGGAGAACGACCTGAGTTTTCCTGCCGGGGTACGAGAAAATCCCCCAAGTGCGCATCGTGGATAGGCGTGGGGGATGTAATGGAACCAGCATACCTGATCGGGCCTGCTTACCACGGTGCCGACGAGTATCCTTCGCCAGGCGGCATCGCTGGCTCATCTACAGGGGTGCGGATGTAAGCTCATCGACTGTGCTAATCGAGCTCCAAGAATAAGCGTTGGATCACGATAGCCTGTCGCTCCTATAGGCCGGCCGCGAAAGCCACTGCGAGAACCGTGCGAACCAACTTGGCTTGCGGGTGACGCCAGCGAAGAGGGACTTTTCATCTTTGAAACAATTCAGGACTGGCATCGGGAAGTGGAAGAATTGTGAACCTGGCTCGTCCGGCTTCTGACCCTCCGCCCACCACTGATACCGGACACCGACTGCCCCGACGTAGGCCGCCAAGACGTAACTTCTGAATTTAGTCCTCTCGGGATTGACTGTAACGAAGTCGGCGCTAAGTGTCAGTCCCTTACCGGCGACACGATGGACGGAGTCTGTGGTTACAAGCGCCATGTGCGCATCAGGCATGTCGTCTGCACCGTCGAGGAACGTTCGCAGGGATTTTGGGACTGGCATGCCAGATCGAACCATTCTGCAACCGAAGTGTTTCGCGTAGTACCTCGCGAGGTCGAGAGTGTCCGTTTGCCAGGAGGCTCCGTAGATCTCTTCGAAATCGATTCCGGGAAGGATGCGGACTCGTGTAGAAGTCAGGTAGTCGGAGAACTTGTCGTAAGCTCGATCGAAGGGTTGAGATCGGGTGTTGTTGCAGACAGCACACATCGACTTTTGAAACTTGACTACCCCGTAGCGATCGCGTTTGAGAGCTCCCTGCCCCCGGAGCTCTCTCATGCCCCTGTCACCAAACCAAACGAGCGTGTCATCGCCCATCATTCGAGCCAGATCGCTCCGCTTGTACTTGTGCTCACCGGTCGTAGCTGGCCTTTCGAGGCACCACCAGCACAGCGGGCGAGGACTCACCTTCAGATGGTCAAATGCGCCAAGGGGCGGCATGTTCCGCGATTTGCCACGGTTCCTCGTCATGTCTGGATTATTACATCCAGTCATGACATAGATGCGCCCGGCGTGCCCGCTTTCGTCTCCCTCCTCGGGCAGAAGGTATCGGTGACCGTGTTGTTCGACTCGGGCACCGAAGGAGGAGGGAAGGTAGAAGCGGCTATCAAAGCGAACAAGATCGCTGGAAAACGAGTCTTCTTCGTCGGATCGGTCCTCGAGCAGAAGCACAGCGACATCGAGAACCTGTTGACCGTCGGTGACTACCTTGGCCTGTACAACCAGGCGTTTGGCGGGTAGTACAAGGTCATGGATCTGCTCGACCATCCTGATCGAATGCTGCTTCGACGGGAAGCGCTGGGCGGTAACTTCGACCACTGGCGACCGGCCGAAGTTCTCCTCCGTGACCCGTCCAAGGTCGAGAAGCTCTCACAAAGGACTTTTACGAACTTCGAGGAGCTCGCCAAAAGCATCAACGCGACTCACGAGTGAACTCCCGCCCGAAGCACGACCGCTGGTTCCCTGCCTGATCGGGTCTAGGTCTTGCGGTGCAGGACCTTGTGATAACCGCGCTGGAATTGGAGGAAGGGCTACCCAGGCCGGCACCATGGATGGCATCAGCGCCGCCCATGGTGTCGGCCTGGGTGGTACATTCCCAGACCCTCAACGCCTAGCCGATTGCAGTGCGGGCGATCTCGGCGTCTTGCTCTGGGGTCCCGCCCGAGACTCCGAGTGCACCGATGAGTCGACCGCTGTCGTCGACGATCGGAGCGCCGCCACCCATGAGGAGAAGTCCTCCGTTGGTGTGATCGAAGTGGGGGACTGGCTCGCCGAGTTGGAGTGGTGCGTTCAGGGTTTCGCTCGGTGCTTCGAACATGATCGAGGTTCGCGATTTCGCTAGGGCGAGATCGTTGGAGGCCAGCCATGCACCGTCCATGCGCTCGAAGGCGACGAGATTTGCTCCGGCGTCAAGGATGGCGAAGACGGCATTCAGGCCGAGATCGCGGGCCTTCTCCTGGCCTGCGTCGATGATCTGCCTGGCTGCCTCAAGAGTGATCGTGGGGTGTGACATGTGGTTCAGTCCCTTCTCTCAACGTTGACCTCAGGCCTTCTGAGTCCACTCGGTTTCCTGCCACTGCTTGGCGGCGTCGATGGTCTCCAGCGGTCGCATGGTCCGGTAGTCCGGGTCCTCGGCGATGATGGTCTCGACCATCGCGTCGACCATCTCCTGGGGATCGGCCTGGTCGGCCAGCGAGGGACCGAAGTCCGGCATGGGGACGTGTGCGGTCTCGGCGTCGTGCCACTGCACGTAGCTTTCAGCGCCGGTGTCGTTGAATCCCGTACCAAAGACTCCGGGGTTGACGGTGGCGACCTTGATGCCGAACTGCTCCAGCTCGGCCTTCATGGAGCCAGCAACAGCCTCGATCGCGTGCTTGGTCGCGCAGTAGGCACCGAGGAACGGGACGACGAGGATTCCGCCCATGGACGACGTCCACACGATTCGTCCGCTCTTGCGGGCGATCATTTTCGGTGTGATGGCCTGGACCAGTTCGAGGTGGCCGAACAGGTTGATGTCGAACGATTCCCGAACGCGCTGCAGGGGGATGTCGACCATTGCTCCGCCTTCCATGACTCCGGCGTTGAGGACGAGGACGTCGACATCGAAGGAGCCGGCGTGGGCGATGTCTATCGGGTCGAGGAGGTTGAGTTTGATGACTGTGAGCTCGACACCAGCGGCTTCGGCATCTGCCCGGAGGCTGCGGACCTGTGGCCAGGTTTCTGCTGCTGCGACGACGTCGTGGCCTTGGCGGGCGAGTTCGAGAGCGGTTCCTTGTCCGAATCCGCTGCTGGCTCCGGTGATGAGGATCTTCTGGGACATGAGTACTCCTATGAGTAACTATCTGGATACTTACGTACGAAAGCATGCCACATCCTGGGGTGCACGTCAATAACTAGATGGTTACCTATAGACTTGGGAGTATGCCACCAGATGCCACCGATACCAAGCGCCGGATCCTCCTCGCGGCGCGGGCCGAGTTCGCCCAGTTTGGTCTGGCTGGTGCGCGGGTGGACCGGATCGCCGAGGTCGGGCAGGTCAATAAGCGATCCATCTATGTTCACTTCGGACCGAAAGCTGACCTGTTCGACCTCGTGGTGGCGGCGGCACTGGGGGAGATGGCAGAAGAGGTGCCGTTCACTGCTGAGGACCTGCCGTCCTACGCTGGCGCACTGTTTGACTACTTGACAGTCCGGCCCGAGATCCTGCGGCTGACCACGTGGGCGGGACTTGAGAGGTCCGAGGCCTCGCCGGGTGAGGTTCAGGCATACGCGCCCAAGGTGGAAGCGCTGGCAGAGTCGTTCGATGGTGCGGCGGTCGATGTTCTCTCATTGTTGCTCGGTCAGGTCACGTCTTGGCAGTACGTCTCCTCCGCGCTTCGTGCGCACGCATCGGAAGAGCCCTGGTCGGCTGAGCGTCTCCAGCGGCACCGTGGCCTGCTCATCGCATCAGTCGAAGCGCTCGTCGGAGTCGCGGGAGATAGGGCCCAGGGGTCTTCGGCGAGCTAAGGTCCGCCCCCACTTGGACGGGTGTGATGGGCTTGTTCGGTCGATTTCGGTGAGGCGCTCCTGCTGCCCACGTTCTCGTTCTTGACTTGCTGTCACACAGGCATCTCCTTCGTGAGACGAGAACCGACCGTCATGCACCTGCCAGTGGTCGGTTCTCAGAATGTCTGGCTCGTACGTCGAAGTCTCGCGACGGGCTTTAGGGACGCCGTGTGCCGTGCCTGTTGCTGATTTTGCTGGTTGCGTCGAAGCGCGAGGCCTGGAGTTGGAGGCCGAAGTGCCCCCGAACCTCAGGCTCGTTCGCGGAGCCGCCCCCCTCGGCGCTGCCATCTCAAGAGCGATCTGGGACGCGTAGATTCAGGTTGGGTACCCTGATATCTAACTTGTCCGACACATTCAACCTCGTAGACGACTCGAGTCTCCAGTGAGAGAGCAGTCGACTCATGACTCGACTGACTGCACACAAACGTCACAGACTTGACGAGTCCGGATACTTCGAACGCTCGCTCAACGCCTACGGTCGGGAAGGTCTGCCGTGCCGACGTTGTTCGGCTCCGATGAGGCGTGAAGCCTTCATGAATCGCAGTTCGTATTACTGCCCGCAGTGCCAACGCGCGCCGCGAGCGGTCAGAAAGGGGACGAGATGACCGACCTGTGGGTGCAGCGCACCGGAACGCGCCGCTACACCGGACTGAGTTCGCGAGGCGCGGAGGTGCTCATCGGGTCGGACGACGTCGAGGGCGCGTTCACGCCGGGTGAACTGCTCAAGATCGCGCTCGCCGCATGCACCGGCATGTCCTCGGATCGCCCGCTGTCACGCAGGCTCGGCGACGATTACGACGCCACCGTCCGCGTATCGGGCGACGCCGACCGGGAGAACGAGGTGTACCCGAGGATCGAGGAGATCCTCGAGGTGGACCTGTCTGAACTGGACCCCGAGGCGGCGCAGCGCCTTCTCGTCGTGGTGGAGCGGGCTATCGACAAGGTCTGCACCGTCGGACGCACCGTGAAGGCGGGCGCTGAGGTGGATCTGGAGATCGTGACGGAATGACCGGGTCGGCGACCGGTGACGACATGGAGACCGGTGACGATGTGCAGCGGCTCAGTGCCTGGGTGCACGGTCACGTGCAGGGCGTCGGGTTCCGCTGGTGGACGCGTTCGCGGGCGCTGGAACTCGGTCTCGTTGGCCATGCGTCCAATCAGCGCGACGGCCGGGTGCACGTGGTCGCTGAAGGGTCGCGGGCCCAACTCGAGTCGCTGCTCGCCGCGCTCGAGTCCGGCAGCACTCCGGGGCGCGTCGACCTCGTCGTCCACGATTACGGACCGGCACGCGGAGACCACTGCACCTTCCTCGAACGCTGAGGTCCGGCGGGTAACCTGGAGCGTTGTGCACCTGAAGAGCCTCACCCTGAAGGGCTTCAAATCGTTCGCGTCGTCGACGACGCTGCGGTTCGAGCCCGGTATCACCTGCGTGGTGGGGCCGAACGGATCGGGTAAGTCGAACGTCGTCGACGCGCTCACCTGGGTGATGGGGGAGCAGGGCGCTAAAGCGCTGCGCGGCGGCAAGATGGCCGACGTCATCTTCGCGGGCACCTCCGGCCGGGCGCCATTGGGCCGGGCGGAGGTCACGCTGACCATCGACAACTCCGACGGCGCGCTGCCCATCGACTACTCGGAGGTCTCGGTGACCCGCCGGATGTTCCGGGACGGCGCGGGTGAGTACGAGATCAACGGCACGTCGTGCCGGCTCATGGACGTGCAGGAACTGCTGTCTGATTCGGGAATCGGGCGCGAGATGCACGTGGTCGTCGGGCAGGGGCGGCTATCGGCCATCCTCGAATCCAAGCCCGAGGACCGGCGCGCGTTCATCGAGGAAGCGGCCGGTGTGCTCAAGCATCGTCGCCGCAAGGAGAAGGCCGTCCGCAAACTGGGCGCGATGGCGGCGAACCTCGACCGACTCACCGACCTCACCGGTGAACTCCGGCGGCAGTTGAAGCCGCTGGGCAGGCAGGCCGAAGTCGCCCGACGTGCGGCCACGGTGCAGGCCGACCTCCGGGACGCACGCCTTCGCATCGCCGCCGACGACCTCGTGACCCGACGTGCCGAGATGGCGCAGCACACCGAGACCGAGGACGAGGTCCGGGGCAGACAGGACGAGGTGGCTGCGCAACTCGACGAGGCAACCACCGCGCTCACCGCGGCCCAGGAGCATCTGGCCAAGGTGTCGCCCGCGGCAACCGAGGCCAGTCGGGTGTATCACCAGTTGTCGACGCTGGGCGAACGCGTCGACGGAACCCGCCGCGTGGCAGGCGAACGCGCGTCGCATCTGAGCACGCCGGCGTCTGCGCCCACCGGACCGGATCCGGAGACGCTCGAGGAGCAGGCCGAGCAAGCGGCCCTCACCGAAGCCGAGCACGCCGAGACGGTCGAGCAGGCGGCCGAGCGCCTGGAGTACGCCACTGCGGCGCTCTCCGCTGCAGAGCAGGCAGCGGCCGCCGCGGAGAAGGCGCACATGGCCGCGGTGCAGGCGGTCGCCGACCGGCGTGAGGGACTGGCGCGGCTGGAAGGTCAGGCGGTCAACCTGCGCACCAAGGTCGAGTCCGTGGACGGCGAGACCGCGCGCCTGGCCGAGGCCATCGAAGCCGCCCACACGCGCGCGGATGCCGCTCAGGCTCAGCTCGACGAACAGCTCGCGGTCGCCGCCGAACTCGAATCCCGCGAGCAGAGCCTCGACGAGCACCACGAACGCTGCATGGCGGCACTCGAGAACGCGACCGCCGTCGTCACATCGGTGCAGGCGACCGAACGCGAAGCCGACCATGCGATCGCCTCGCTCACCGCGCGCATCGACGCGCTGGCCGTCGGGCTCGAACGCGGTGACGGGGGCGCCTGGCTGCAGGAGAACGCCAACGACGGGCTCGTCGCCCCGCTGTCGGAGCTGCTGACCGTGGAACCCGGGTACGAGGCGGCGATCGCCGGAGCATTGGGGCCGTCAGCGGACGCGATCGCGACCGTCGACGGTATCGCCGCCGTCCGCGCCCTCGGGGCGCTGCGCAGCGGCGATGGGGGACGCGCGTCGCTGATCGTCGGCGGGCTCGCAGGCCGGGCCACCGGCGGACGACCGAAGCTGCCGTCGGGGGCTGTCTGGGCCCGTGACGTGGTGACCGCACCGGAATCCGTCTCGGGTGCCGTCGATGTCCTGCTCCGCAGCACGGTGGTCGTCGACGACGCGGAGCAGGGACTCGCCCTGGCTGCCGACCTCGACGTCGTGGCGATCACCGCCGACGGCGACCGGATCTCGACGGCGACCGTCGAAGGCGGATCGTCGCGGCGGCCGTCGACACTCGAAGTGCAGTCGGCGATCGACACCGCTACAGACGACCTGGCCGAGGCCCGGGCCACGGTGGCGAAGGCGCAGGGCGAGCTCGGCGAGGCGGAGTCGACCGCGGCGGAGGCGCGCGATGCCGCCGAAGGCGCCCTGGCCGCACTCAACGAATCCGATGCGAACGTCGCCGCCGCTTACGATCAGCTCGGCCGGTTCGGTGCCGAGATCCGCGCTGCCCGCGCCGAAGCCGATCGGCTGGCCCGGCAGCGGCGGTTCGTGGAAGAAGGCCGCGCCGACAATCTCGCAGCCCTCACCGAGGTGGAGGAGCGTCTGGCCCGCGCCCGCGACGAGAACGACGAGCCCGAATCCGGCGACATGGACACCGAGATGAGAGAGGCGGCCGCTGCCGAGGTGGCGTCGGCTCGTTCGGTGGAGGTCGAGACCAGGCTGACGCTGCGGACCGCCGAGGAGCGGCTCGGATCCGTGCGCGGGAAGGCGGAGAGTCTGCGTCGGGCTGCGGTCAACGAGCGGGCCAACCGAGAGCGTCTCAAACGCCAGGACGCCGCACGCCGGTACGCCGCCGGCGTGGCGTCGGCCGTCGCGGAGACCGGCCGAGCGCTGGCAGCGTCGGTCGCCGAGGTGATCGCCGATGCCGCGCGCGGCCGCGACGAGCTCGAAGCGATCCGCACGTCCCGCACCACCGAGGTCGACGAACTGCGCCGGATGGTCGACGAGCTCACCAACACGATGAACCAACTGCGCGACGCCGTGCACCGCGATGAGATCGCGAAAGCCCAGGCCGCGCTGCGGATCGAGCAGCTCGAGGAACAGGTTCTGGAGCAGTTCTCGATGGCGCCTGACGATCTGGTGGCCGAATACGGTCCCGACGTTCCGATGCCGCCGTCCGAACTCGAACTTCGCGAATACGAGGCGGCTAAGGAGCGTGGCGAGCAGGTGGTCGCGCCCGCGTCGATGGCCTACGACCGTGCCACTCAGGAGCTGCGAGCCAAGAAGGCGCAGAAGGACCTGAACACGCTCGGCAAGGTGAACCCGCTCGCCCTCGAGGAGTTCGCCGCGCTGGAGGAGCGGTACAATTTCCTGTCGGCGCAGCTCGAGGACGTCAAAGCCGCTCGCAAGGACCTGCTCGACGTCGTGGCAGACGTCGACGCACGCATCCTGCAGGTTTTCACCGAGGCGTACGAGGACGTCGAGAAGGAGTTCTCGCAGGTCTTCTCCACGTTGTTCCCCGGCGGCGAGGGGCGACTGATCCTCACCGATCCGTCCGACATGCTGACGACCGGCGTCGAGGTGGAGGCGCGTCCTCCGGGGAAGAAGGTCAAGCGTCTGTCGTTGCTGTCGGGTGGCGAGAAGTCGCTGACCGCCGTCGCCATGCTGGTGGCAATCTTCCGGGCCCGACCGTCCCCGTTCTATGTGATGGACGAGGTGGAAGCCGCCCTCGACGACGCGAACCTCCGACGCCTGATCAGCCTGTTCGAGCAGCTGCGTGAACGGTCCCAGCTGATCGTGATCACCCACCAGAAGGCGACCATGGAAGTCGCCGACGCGCTGTACGGCGTCAGCATGCGCGGCGACGGCATCACCCAAGTCATTTCACAGCGTCTTCGCGGGGTCGACTTGTCCCCGCAGACCGAACCGTCGAGCTGAAAGGCATCGTCAACAGTGAGCACAGAACTCCTGATCGGCATCATCGCGGGTGCGGTCGTCCTGATCGCACTCCTCGGGCTGACCGGGTATCTCATCAGCCGCAAGCGTCGGATCTCGATCTCCGACAAGCCCGCCGAGCAGGTGGAGCCCACGGACGGAACCACCCGGCAGGTCGACAGATCCGGCGGATACAAGACAGGGTCCGGCTTCAATTTCAGTCAAGGCGGTGCGGGCGCCGGGGCGGGAGCGGCGACGCTCGACAGGCCGGAACCGGAACCGAAGCCGGAGCCTGAGCCTGAGCCTGAGCCCGAACCCGAGTCTGAGCCGGCAGCGAAGCCTGAGCCGGCAGTCGAGCCTGAGCAGGTTCCGGAGACTCCAGCCGAGCCGGAAGCTGAGCCGGAATCCGGCCCCGAGGCCGCGGCGCCTGCCACTGCACCGGCCGCAGCACCTGAGGAGGAAGCTGCACCGGAGCCGGAGCCGGAGCCCGAACCTCAGCTCGACGATATCGCCCCGACTGCGGGCAGGCTGTCGAAGCTCCGTGGCCGACTTTCGCGTTCGCAGGGCGCGATCGGCGCGAGTGTTCTCGGACTCCTCGGCGCGGGCGACCTCGACGAGGACTCGTGGGAGGAGATCGAGGACACGCTGGTGATGGCCGACCTCGGTACCGACACCACGGCGACCGTCGTCGAACGACTTCGGGAGGAGCTCGCTTCAGGCAAGGTGCGCACGTCCGATGATGCTCGTGCTGCGCTGCGCCGGATTCTGATCGCGCAGTTGCATCCCGAGCTCAACCGTTCGGTGAAGGCGCTTCCGCACGCGGGCGGTCCCGCTGTGGTCTTGGTTGTCGGTGTCAACGGCACGGGTAAGACGACGACCACGGGCAAGCTGGCCCGTGTGCTGGTCGCGGACGGTCGCCGGGTGCTGCTCGGCGCCGCCGACACGTTCCGTGCGGCCGCCGCCGATCAGCTGCAGACCTGGGGCGAGCGTGTCGGCGCAGGGATCGTGCGCGGTGCCGAGGGCGCCGACCCTGCATCGGTGGGTTTCGACGCCGTGGCGCAGGGCATCACCGACGGTGTGGATGTGGTCCTCGTCGACACCGCCGGCCGCCTGCACACCAAGACCGGGCTGATGGACGAGCTCGGCAAGGTCAAACGCGTCATCGAGAAGAAGACGGAGGTCGACGAGGTCCTCCTGGTCCTCGACGCGACCGTCGGTCAGAACGGTCTGATGCAGGCGAAGGTGTTCGCCGAGGTTGTGTCGCTGACCGGTGTGGTGCTGACCAAACTCGACGGCACCGCGAAGGGCGGCATCGTCTTCCGCATCCAGGAGGAGCTCGGCGTTCCGGTCAAGCTCGTGGGTCTCGGCGAAGGTGCCGACGATCTAGCTCCGTTCGAGCCAGAAGCCTTCGTCGACGCGCTGCTGTAGGAGATAGCCCCTTTCGGGGACTTCGCCGATCTCCAACTCGCGTTCGATGTCTCGGACAGCGCTTCGGCGGTCGCCCTGAGCTTCTTCGCCTCTGGCGTAGCCGCCACCGCCAAAGGAGGCGGCTCGCTGGTGACCGAGGCGGATACCGCCGTCGAGCAGTTGCTGCGCCAGCGGATCTTCGCTGTCCGCCCGAGCGACGCTGCATGGGGTGAGAAATACGGTCTTACAGCCGACTCCGACCGCGTGTGGATTGTCGAACCGATTGACGGCACTGGTCTGTTCAGTCGTGGTGATCCGAACTGGCGCATCGACCTTGCTCTACAGATCAACGGAGTCACGGAGGTGCGGCAGTTTGTCTTGCCGGCGCTCGGCGTCTGCTGGTGGGCAATTTGGGCGATGGCGTATTCGAATCCGCTGGCCAGAACGGGCAACTTCAGGCGACTAGCGACTAGTTCGACATGTGATCCCGAGGTCGCCGTGCTCGAGGCCTTCGAGGCCCAGGACGAGAGGACCTTTTCCTGCGGGTTCGTCGTCCGCCGGCCCCGTTGCCGTTGGTCGGACCGGTCCGCGGGGAACTTTGACGGGTTCTCCTGGTCCACGAGGCCGGCAGATGTTTCACCCGGCACATCCTTTAGAACGGTGGTTCTCCGTCGTCGGCGACGACTTGTTCTCGTCGGCGTCTGTTCTGGGCGCGTATGGCCATGCGGTAGCGGTGTTTGGCGGTGGTGCGGGTGATGGGTCGTCGGGGTTCTGGTTCGTTCGTGGTTCCGGGATCGGTGGGCGGTGGGTGTTGGCAGGGGAGGAGTCCGAGTTCGGGTAGGAGCCAGGTGTTGGTGGCTCGGGCGCGGGTGGTGATGCCTTCGGGGGTGGTGATCTCGGTCCAGATGATGCCGTGTGCGTCGGTGATCTGGTCGTCGATCCAGCCGGTGGCGTGGGTTTTCAGTCCGTGGTGGAAGCGGCATTATCGAGAAGAAGACGGAGGTCGACGAGGTCCTCCTGGTCCTCGACGCGACCGTCGGTCAGAACGGTCTGATGCAGGCGAAGGTGTTCGCCGAGGTTGTGTCGCTGACCGGTGTGGTGCTGACCAAACTCGACGGCACCGCCAAGGGCGGCATCGTCTTCCGCATCCAGGAGGAGCTCGGCGTTCCGGTCAAGCTCGTGGGTCTCGGCGAAGGTGCCGACGATCTAGCTCCGTTCGAGCCGGAGGCCTTCGTCGACGCGCTGCTGTAGGCCTTTAGAACGGCGGTTCTCCGTCGTCGGCGACGACTTGTTCTCGTCGGCGTCTGTTCTGGGCGCGCGCGGCCATGCGGTAGCGGTGTTTGGCGGTGGTGCGGGTGGTGGGTCTTCGGGGTTCTGGTTCGTTCGTGGTTCCGGGGTTGGTGGGCGGTGGGTGTTGGCACGGGAGGAGTCCGAGTTCGGGTAGGAGCCAGGTGTTGGTGGCTCGGGCGCGGGTGGTGATGCCTTCGGGGGTGGTGATCTCGGTCCAGATGATGCCGTGTGCGTCGGTGATCTGATCGTCGATCCAGCCGGTGGCGTGGGTTTTCAGTCCGTGGTGGAAGCGGCATTTGGGTGCGAGGTTGCAGAAGCAGGTGGCACCGCCCGCTGCCGGATCGGAGTGGTTGTATTCGGTGATGTGGTCGAGGTCGCTGGCCCAGGCGGGGCGGTGGCAGCCGGGCCAGGTGCAGTGGGCGTGCAGTGCGCGGACGGCGGTGTCGCAGGTGGCGGTGGGCCGGTAGGGGTCGGCGTGTTGTGCGGTGTGGTCGAGGAGTGTGTCGAGGTCGAGGTCGCGGCGGATAGTGCCTGTGCGGGCGGCTAGCTCACGTGCGTGGTCGGCGGTGATGGGTCCGTGTCCGTCGAGGTGGGCGGGGAGGTCGGATTCGCCGGTGAGGGTGTCTCGGCGGGCGATGACGTGCAGGACGATGGAGGCGCAGCGGGCCGCGGTGGCGGTGTCGGTGAGGTCGGCGGTGCAGTCATCGCGGTCGCAGCGGCAGGTGAATGCGGTGCCGGTGAGGCGGGCGATGGCCGCGTCCGAGCGCAGGACCTGGCGGGTGCGGGGGTCGTGGGGGCACACACCCGTGATGACGGCGTCGAGGGTGTCGGCGGAGAGTCGGATGTCGGCGGTGTCGGCGGTGATGGCCAGTTCGGACAGTCCGTTGTCGAGGGGTTCGGTGGTGACTTTCTTACGGGGCTTGGTGGCTTCGCGTGCGTGGCGGGCGGCGTCGGCGTCGTGTTCGGCGACGATGGTGGCGACGATGTCGCGTACGCGGGGGCGTGAGAGTGTGCCTGCGGTGGCGAGTCGGTGGGCGGCGTGGGTGTCGATGAGGGCGAGGATGGTGGTGTCGTCGACGAGGGTGGTCTGGGTGACTGCTTCGCGGAACCAGGCGGGGGTGAGGATGCCGTGGCGCAGGAGGGTGCCGATGGCGGGGATGCGTTCGTGGCAGGCGATGGCGAGGTCGAGGAAGGTTTCGGCGGCGTATTGGGAGTAGCCGGTGACGGCGGCGTAGGAGGCTGCGGTCTGGGTCAGGGCGTCGTAGAGGCGCGTGTAGGAATCGCGGCCGGCGTTGTTGTCGAGGTCGGCGGACTTTGCGTGCAGGAGGGTGTGGATCGCGTGGTAGCGGTGCCAGAGGACCAGGCCCTGGAAGGAGTCGGCGCGGGCGGCGAACTGCAGCAGGCCCGCACGATCGGATCGCTCGGCGGTTGTGGTGGCCGGTCGCGGGATCCGGATGGTGATGGCGTCATCGGTCACCGAAACCGTACTGGCATCCACGAATTCTCACCCCCGAGCAACTCTTCGAGTATGTGTTCTATATTACAGAATCGAACGTACGTTCGCAATGTGCTGCTACCGAGTACGGCCGTGGGGGCTTGTGGGTCCGACTGAACGATGATTCAATTCTTCCAAGAACTGAATCTTGATTCGTCAGATGTGCCCGGGGATTGATCGCAGAGGATCCGATGTCGTACCGACCTACGGAGGCGACGCGTCGTACTGCCGAGATTCGACGTGCGGCCATGCTCATCGCTGCCCGTGGCATCGTGGCGCGTGCCGGCTTCGCATCGGCCACGGTGGCGGCCATCGCCGCCGAGGCCGGTTGCAGCGTCGGTTCGGTCTACTCGTACTTCGATAATCGGGAGGCTTTGCTGGCTGAGGTGATCCGTGATTCGGCCGAGTACGAGTTCGCGCAGGTCGCGACCGCGGTCCACGGTGCAGGCGACGAACAGAGCGCTCGCCTCGAAGCGCTTATCGACACATTCGCCGACCGCGCGCTGCGCGGTCGGCGAATGGCCTGGTCTCTGCTCTTCGAGCCGGTGACGCAAGCCGTCGAGAGGGAGCGTCTGCGGTTGCGGCGCTCGTACCGGGAACTCGGTGAGGACATCATCCGCGGAGGCATCGCCGATGGCAGCTTCCTTTCTCAGGATGTGCCCATTGCCGCGGCTGCCGTGATGGGAGCGATCTCCGAAGCGCTCGTGGGGCCGCTGAATCCCGATACGGCACCGCTCGCGGGAGATGACCCGGCTCTGCTGTTGAGCGCGATTCGCGGATTCTGCTTCCGAGCACTCGGTGCCACCGACGAATCGCTCTCCACCTCACAGCGCTCGACCCCACAGCGCTCGATCACAGACCGCTCGATCCCACAGAAGGTGACACGATGAACGCGACCCACGAGGTATTCAACCAAGCGCCGCCACGCGTCGATGTGAACGAGTACACGACGAACGTCCCCCTCGTCGAAGCCGTGGAAACCTACGGTGCGGCGTGGGCGACCGACCGGCTCACCGACGCGGGCGCACTCGTCGGCCGTGAGGACTTTCAGCGTGACGCCGAACTGGCGAACACGATCACCCCGGTGCTGCACAGTCATGACCGGTGGGGGAACCGCATCGACGAGATCGAGTTCCATCCCGCATATCACCGGATCATCCGGGATGCGATCGCGCACGGCGCACACACCAGTTGCTGGACCGAATCGCGTGCAGGGGCACATGTGGCGCGGGCCGCCATGTTCATGCAGTTCGGACAGGTCGAACCCGGTCACGCCTGCCCGGTCAGCATGACGCACGCAGTGGTGCCGTCCCTGCGCGCCGATCCAGTGCTCGCCGAGCAATGGCTGCCGCGCACCTTCTCCACCGATTACGACCCGTCGCTGGCTGATCCGGATAAGCGGTCGGCCATCTTCGGGATGGCGATGACCGAGAAGCAGGGAGGTTCGGATGTGCGCGCCAACACGACGCGAGCCGTGGATGCCGGCGACGGCACATACCGCATCACCGGACACAAATGGTTCTGTTCGGCGCCCCAGTCCGATGCATTCCTGGTGCTGGCGAAGACCGGAGAAGGCGTCACCTGCTTCGTCGTGCCGCGCATTCTGCCGGACGGGAGTCGCAACGCGTTCGCGATCCAGCGACTCAAGGACAAGCTCGGCAACAAGGCGAACGCCTCCTCGGAGGTCGAGTTCGCCGGCACCGTCGGCTGGCGGCTCGGTGATGAGGGCGCCGGCGTGCGGACCATCATCGAGATGGTCAATCAGACCCGGCTCGATTGCGCACTCGGCAGCGCGGCGGGTATGCGGCAGTCCGTCGCCGAGGCGGCCTGGCACGTGCGTCACCGGTCGGCGTTCGGTGCCACACTCATCGATCAGCCTGCGATGACGGGCGTCATCGCCGACCTCCAGCTGGAAGCCGAAGCCGGTATGTGGACGGCCATGCGCCTGGCGTCCGCCTACGACGACGACTCCGAGCAGTCCCAGGCGTTCCGCCGACTAGCTACTGCGGTCGGCAAGTACTGGGTCTGCAAGCGCGGACCCAACCACGCGTACGAGGCTCTGGAATGCCTGGGCGGCAACGGATACACCGAGGGCTTCCCGCTTGCTCGCCGGTTCCGCGAACAGCCGGTGATGGCGGTGTGGGAGGGGTCCGGAAACGTGATCGCTCTCGACGTGCTGCGCGCGATGGTCCGCGATCCACTGTCGGTCGAGGCGCTCGACCATGAGTTCGAGTTGGCGGTCGGCCGGAACCGCGACTACGACCTCCACGTGGAGCGAACGCGCAAACTCGTCGCACAGGCTGCCGCCGATCCAGCGGGCGCACCGACCATCGCGCGCCGCCTCACCGAATCGCTTGCGTTGGCCCTGCAGGGGTCGATCCTGATCCGGCAGGCGCCGCCGCTGATCGTCGACGCCTTCGTGTCGGGCAGGCTGACCGAGGCAGGTCAGATGTACGGCGTTCTGGACCATCGCCTGGACCTGGCAGGGATCGCGGCACGCGCGTAACGCCACCGAAACCTTCGGTCCGCACGTGTGACCCAGTTGAAACACTGCGAGACCGGCGGCGAAACCTCCAGACGACAGAGTTCTCCTCACACGTCGACAACCGACGGGGTGAGGAGGTCTGCAACCGTGAATGTGGCACTGCCGGACGAGGTGTTCGGCACCATCGACACCGGAAACACTGCTTGGATGCTCATCAGCGCGTCATTGGTGCTGCTGATGACACCGGCGCTCGCGTTCTTCTACGGAGGTCTGGCACGCGCCAAGTCGGTGCTCAACATGATGATGATGTCGTTCGGGGCGCTGGGCGCGGTCACCGTCGTGTACGTGCTGTGGGGCTTCTCGATGTCATTCGGGAACTCGCTGACCGGCACTGGCGATATTGCGGGACTGTTCTCGAACCCGTTGGCTCTGTTCGGTTCCGATCAGCTGGCGCAGACCCGGACGGTCGGTGACACCACCGAGTTCGTGCTGTGGGGAGACACGCACATCCCCGCCACGGTGTTCATGGCGTTCCAATTGACGTTCGCAGTGCTGACCGTGGCGCTCATCAGCGGCGCGATCGCGGAGCGCGTGCGGTTCGCGACCTGGATCGTATTCAGCGTGGTCTTCTCCACCGTGGTGTACTTCCCGATCGCGCACATGGTGTGGGGCGGCGGCATCCTGTCCGGATCGCCTGACGGCATCGCCGCCAAGATGTTCGGGACCACGGACGGGGAGGCATCGGTCGCGCCGATCGACTTCGCGGGCGGCACCGTGGTCCACATCAATGCGGGCATGGCGGGGCTGGTTCTCGCGCTCGTCGTCGGACAGCGGAAAGGGTTCGGCCGCAAGATCTTCCGTCCGCACAACATTCCGTTCGTGATGCTCGGTGCGGCGCTGCTGTGGTTCGGGTGGTTCGGGTTCAACGCGGGGTCCGAGCTCGCCGCCGATGCGAACGCCGGACTGGTCTGGCTGAACACCGCGGCCGGAACTTCGGCTGCGATGGTCGGCTGGTTGGCGATCGAGTGGTACCGCGACGACCGTCCGACGAGCGTCGGTGCCGCGTCGGGCGTGGTCGCCGGTCTGGTCGCCATCACCCCGGCCTGCGGTGCGCTGACTCCGGTCGGATCGCTGGGACTCGGGTTCATCGCTGGTGCGCTGGCCGCCGCCGCGATCGGACTCAAGTACAGGTTCGGACTGGACGATTCCCTCGACGTCGTCGGCGTGCACCTGGTGGCAGGTCTCTGGGGCACCGTCGGCGTCGGACTGTTCGCCAAGGAGTCCGGCATTCTGTACGGCCACGACGTCAAGCAGTTGGCGGTCCAGACTGTCATCGCCTGTGTCGCTCTGGCTTTCACCGGCATCCTCACCGCCGTGATCGCGTACCTCCTCAAGCCCATGGGCTGGCGGATCGACGCGGAGGTCGAGCAGTCGGGGATCGACGCGGGGGAGCACGCTGAGAGCGCGTATGAACTTGCCTGAGAACCGCGACAAATCTCACCAATTGACAGGCATCCACAGCTCCGTGGTGGCGCACATTACGCTCGAAGATGAGGGAAGGGTCTATTCATGAAGCTGATCACCGCAATCGTCAAGCCGTTCACGCTCGAAGACGTCAAGGCCGCGCTGGAGCAGATCGGCGTCGTCGGAATGACGGTCAGCGAAGTGCAGGGTTACGGCCGTCAGAAGGGACACACCGAGGTCTACCGCGGTGCCGAGTACTCGGTTGACTTCGTCCCGAAGGTCCGTGTCGAGGTCGTCGTCGACGACGAGTTGATGGAACAGGTTGTCGAGACGATCGTCGACTCGGCGCGTACAGGCAAGATCGGCGACGGCAAGGTATGGGTAACGCCCGTGGACTCGATCATCCGGGTGCGAACCGGTGAACGCGGACCCGACGCGATCTGAGTCCGGATCGGTCGGGGACCTGGGAGCGCAGGCACTGGCTGATTCGCGGAAGCTGCTTCTACGTGCGGGCGACCTGCATGGCCGGCAGTTGCGGAACGCACTCGCCGATCGCACCGAGGCATGGCTCGCCGCACGGGCGCGAACGCTCGGCATCGACGAGGGGAGCGGTTTCGCGATCGTGGCGATCGGGAGCCTCGGCAGGCGGGAACTGGTCGGCTACTCCGACCTCGACCTGATCCTGGTTCACGACGACCGGTACCCCGATCGCCTGAACGAGGTGGCCGACGGCCTCTGGTACCCGATCTGGGATGCCGGGATCAGCCTGGACCACAGCGTCCGGTCGGTCCCGGAAGCGATGAAGGTGGCCCGCGAAGACGTCACCGCTGCACTCGGGCTTCTCGATGCCCGGTACATCGCCGGTGATTCGGATCTCGCGGCCCTGATGATCTCGTCGGTACGCAACCTGTGGAGGGCGGAGGCCCGTACGCGTCTCCCGGAGCTGATCGAGGCCGCACAGCAGCGGTGGCATCGGACCGGCGACATCGCGCACCGCGCCGAGCCGGACATCAAGAACGGCCGCGGCGGCCTGCGTGACGTCCAGCTTCTCGACGCTCTGGCGCTTGCGAACCTCACAGACGGACTCGGCGCGCTCGATCCCGGTCGAGCAGATTCTCCGCTGCGTGCGGCCTACGACGACCTGCTCGCGGTGCGTACCGAGCTCCACACGATCGCGGGTCGTGCTCGGGACCAGGTTCGCGCGCAGGACGCCGACGAGATCGCTGCGGCCCTGGGGGTCGGTGACCGTTTCGATCTGGCACGCACCATCAGCCGTGCCGCACGGATCACGTCGTACGCGGTGGACGCCGGCCTGCGGACCGCGAGAAACGCGGTCGGGCGTAAGGGGCTGTCCCGGCTGCGACGGGCGCCCATCCGCAGCCCTCTCGATGAGGGGGTAGTCGAGCACGGCGGTGAGGTGGCGCTGGCGCGTACCGCGATACCGGGCAGCGATCCGGGACTGCTGTTGCGTGTGGCGGCGGCGTCGGCGCGGCACCGGCTGCCGATGAACGGGCCGGTGCTGACCCGACTGGCCGCGTACTCGGCGGCGATACCGGAGCCGTGGTCCCCGGAGCACCTGTCCGACCTGCTCGTGCTGCTGGCGTCCGGACACGACCTGATCGGTCCGGTGGAGGCGCTCGACGCGACCGGCCTGTGGGAGCGGCTGCTGCCGGAGTGGGCGGGCGTCCGCGACCTCCCGCCGCGGGATGCGGTCCACACGTGGACCGTCGATCGGCACCTGCTCGAGACCGTCGCGTATGCGAGTGCGCTCACCACGAGTGTGTCCCGCCCGGACCTGCTCCTCCTCGGCGCGCTCGTGCACGACATCGGCAAGGGCCGGGGCGGAGACCACAGCGAGATCGGTGCGGAACTCGCCGACGGTGTGGCCGCTCGGTTCGGGTTGTGGCCCGACGACCGCCGAACGCTCGTCGAACTCGTCCGGCATCACCTGCTGCTGCCGCGCGTGGTCATCCGTCGCGATCCCACTGACCCGGAGACCGTCGCATCGGTGGCCGACCGGCTCGGTGGGGACGCATCGCTGGCGGAGCTCCTCGGCGCACTCGCGGAGGCCGACTCCCGCGCGACCGGACCCGGTGTGTGGGGCGAATGGAAGGCCTCGCAGATCCGCGGCCTGGTCGGCCGTGTCGTCGGATACCTGGGAGGTAGTGAGGTCAGCGAGCCGGTCCCGCTCGAGGATCGCGTGATGGAGCTGGCACGGGGTCCAGAGTTCCAGGTGCGTGTGGAGCCGGGGGACGGGCCGAACATGACCGTGGTGACGATGGTGGCGCCCGACGCTCCGGGGACCCTGTCGAAGATGACAGGCGTCCTCGCGCTCGCCGGGCTGCAGGCCCAATCTGCAACGGTCAACGCTCACGACGGCCTCGCGATGGACACATTCGTCGTCATGCCGAGATTCGGCGGACCACCGGACAGACAGATTCTGCGGCAGCGGTTGATCGCGGCGTTCGACGGCTCCCTCGACGTGACGGTGGCGCTGCGGGACAGGGCGGCCCGCCGGTCCGCCCCGGTCCGCGTGGCGGACGCGGCGGTGCCGGTATCGCGGCCCACCGCGCCACCTCGCGTGCAGTGGCTCGGCCGGACTGACACAACGTCGGATGGCATCGGACCGGTACTGCTCGAGCTGCGGGCGGTCGACGACGAGGGGCTGCTGGCCCGCGTCACCGCGGAGCTCCAGAAGCTCGGCGCGGACGTCGAGTGGGCGAAGATCGCGACCATGGGCGCGACGGCTGTGGACACCTTCTGCGTGCGACTCGCCGACCACTCGGACAGCGCGCGGGCACAGATCACCGCAGCCGTCCTCGCGGTGTGTTGAGCAGGCATGGAAAGATGGAGGAATGTTCGAATCCCTCTCTGACCGGTTGACCGGTGCGCTGAAGGACCTGCGTGGCAAGGGACGCCTCACCGACGCTGACGTCGATGCGACGGCGCGTGAGATCCGGCTGGCACTGCTCGAAGCCGACGTATCGCTCGCGGTGGTCCGTGCCTTCATCGCACGTATTAAGGAACGCGCGAAGGGCGCTGAGGTATCGGGCGCACTGAATCCGGCGCAGCAGATCGTCAAGATCGTCAACGAGGAACTCGTCGGCATCCTGGGCGGCGAGACGCGCCGGGTTCAGCTCGCCAAGAACCCGCCGACCGTCATCATGCTCGCCGGCCTGCAGGGCGCCGGTAAGACGACGCTGGCCGGAAAGCTCGCGAACTTCCTCTCGGGGCAGGGCCACACGCCGCTCCTCGTGGCGTGTGACCTGCAGCGACCCGGTGCCGTTCAGCAGTTGCAGATCGTCGGAGATCGCGCGAACGTCCCGGTCTTCGCGCCCCATCCAGGGACCGGAGTCGGCGGTGAAGGCGAGCTCGGTGTCAGTTCCGGTGATCCGGTCGACGTCGCCAGATCGGGTATCGACGAGGCCAGAACGCGCCAGCACGATGTGGTCATCATCGACACCGCGGGTCGCCTCGGCATCGACGAGGAGCTGATGCGTCAGGCATCGGACATCCGCGATGCGACCGACCCGGACGAGGTGCTGTTCGTCCTGGACGCCATGATCGGCCAGGACGCGGTCAGCACGGCGCAGGCGTTCGCCGAGGGCGTCGACTTCACCGGTGTGGTGCTGACCAAGCTCGACGGCGACGCCCGTGGCGGCGCCGCGCTGTCGGTCCGTGAGGTCACCGGGCGTCCGATCATGTTCGCGTCGACCGGCGAGAAGCTCGAGGACTTCGACGTCTTCCACCCCGACCGCATGGCGAGCCGCATCCTCGGCATGGGCGACGTCCTGTCGCTCATCGAGCAGGCCGAAGCGCATTTCGACGCTGATGACGCTGAGCGGACCGCTGCCAAGATCAGCCAGGGCGACCTGACGCTCGACGACTTCCTCGAGCAGATGCTGATGATCCGGAAGATGGGGCCCATCGGCAACCTGCTCGGGATGCTTCCCGGCGCGGGGGACATGAAGGACGCGCTCTCCCAGGTCGACGACAAGCAGCTCGACAAGATCCAGGCGATCATCCGCGGCATGACACCGGCGGAACGAGAGAATCCGAAGATCATCAACGCGTCGCGCCGCATCCGCATCGCGAAGGGGTCGGGTGTCACCGTCACCGACATCAACCAACTGGTCGACCGCTTCTTCTCGGCCCGCAAGATGATGTCGCAGATGTCCGGCCGCATGGGCATGGGCGGCGGAGGCAGCCGAAAGACCAACCGCAAGGGCAAGAAGGGTGCGAAGGGCCGCAAGGGCAAGGGAAAGGGCCGCGGGCCCACACCGCCCAAGGGCATGCGCGGCGGCTTCCCCGGAATGCCGGGGGCAGGGATGCCCGGCTTGGGACTCCCGCCGGGCATGGATCTGTCGAACATGCCTGCCGGGCTGGATGAACTGCCACCCGGTCTGGACGGAATCGACCTCAACGATCTGAAGTTCCCGAAGAAATAGGGAGGACGCGTGGTGAGCACCGGCGCACAGCACTTCGCGGGCACCGATCCGTTCACCGGTGAGTCGCTCGAGTTCTGGGTGTCCGGCGGCACCGTGTCGTTCGAACCGGTCGCGGGAGCCGACACCGCGGTCGGCGGCCCGGACGCCGCCTGGATCGTGCCCGGACTCGTCGACGCGCACAACCACGTCGGCATCGCGCCGGGCCTCGGCGTCACGATCGACCGAGCCCGCGGGTTCGCCTACGAGGACGCACAGGCCGGCGCCCTGCTCATTCGCGAGGTCGGCTCACCGCTCGACACGCATCCGCTCGATGACGATCCCCGCTGTCCGCGGTTTCTCCGCGCGGGCAAGCACATCGCGCGCCCGAAGCGGTACCTGCGCGATTACGGCGTCGAACTCTCCGATCCCGACCTGCTGGCGAATGAGGTGGCCAGGCAGGCGCGTGCCGGTGACGGCTGGGTGAAACTGGTCGGGGACTGGATCGATCGCGAGGCAGGCGATCTCACGCCGCTGTGGACTCGTGCGCAACTCGACACCGCCGTCGCGACCGCTCACGAGCACGGCGCCCGTATCACCGCCCACGTCTTCGGTGCGGCGGCGCTGCCGGACATCGTCGCCGCAGGCTTCGATTCGATCGAGCACGGCACGGGCCTGGACACCGACCTCATCGACGAGATGGTCCGCCGCGACATCGCGCTCGTCCCCACGCTCATCCAACTCGAGAACTTCCCGGGTATCGCCGATTCGGCCGATCGCTTCCCGAAGTACCAGGAGACGATGCGCAGGTTGTACGACGGTCGTACGGCTGTGTTCGCGGCAGCGCGCGAAGCCGGAGTGCGAATCTACGCGGGCACCGATGCCGGGGGATTCATCGGACACGGGCGGATCATCGACGAGGTGGAGGCGCTCACCGGAATCGGCTTCTCGCCGTTGGACGCGTTGGCCGCGGCGTCGACCGCCCCGCGGGACTGGCTGGGCGTGCCCGGCATCGCCGAGGGAGAGCGGGCCGACTTCCTCGTGCTGGACGCCGACCCCGCGGACGACCTGTCGACGCTGCGCAGACCGGTGCACGTGGTGTGCTCCGGGGAGAAGATCGGCTGAGGTAGCGCTCGGGTCAGGAGAGAATCTGCTGTACGCCGATGGCGATCAGCAGCACGGTGACCAGCCATCCGGCTCCACGTGCGACGGTGCCCTGGTTCCGTCGGGCCTTGCCGAACAGCCGTCCGATCCACGATCGCGGCCGTTGCCGGACCACCGCGAGCGCGAGGCCGGCGAGGACCGGGAGGCTGAGCGCGACCGTCGCATACAGGATCAATCCCAGATAGCGCGTGTTCGCCGGAACGTCACTCGCCGACAGGACGGCCAGACCCGCGTAGAACGGCACCGAGGTAGCCGACTGCACCAGGCCGAGGATGAATCCGACCAGGACGGTCAGCGGCGACGGGGAGCGAAGGGGGGAGAGGATTCGGTCGATCAAGCTCGACGAATCTCCGCCGCGCCAGGTCAGGAAGGCCGTGAGGATGCCCGTCAGGATCAGCAGGATGCCGAAGACCGGCGAATCGATGACCGTGCTGACTACCGACTCCAGACCGTCGAAGGCGAGCAGAACGATCACTGCCAGCACGAAGACACCGAGCCAGTCGCCGAGCAGCAGCAGCGGAGCGATGTGCCGGTACCGGCCGGGCGCCAGCATCAGAGCGAGTGCGACGAGGACGCCGATGAGGAGCACGTTGACCGAGTCGACGAACGCAAGCGACAAGGCATGCAGCATGGGCTTGATCTACTCCGGTCGTCGTCCGGCGCCTCCGAACGGTCGCCGATGTCTCGCTGACACGCTACCGGTCTCCTCGCGAGAACCCCGATTCCGGCAGAGCGGAAGAAACCGGGGAGCCGACCGGTTTGGGCTTGGCCTGCGCCTCTGGCAGAATGAAACGCTGGTTCGCCGGAGCCGGCCAAGGCCGACCGGCGGTCACCCCGTAAGAGATCGCAAAACCGGGCTCGCCGACATGGACGGGTCGCTGAATTGCGCTGTGACATAAAAGGAGACGCCACCATGGCCGTCAAGATCAAGCTCACCCGAATCGGCAAGATCCGCAACCCGCAGTACCGCATCGTGGTCGCCGACGCCCGCACCCGTCGCAACGGCCGCTTCATCGAGACCATCGGCAAGTACCAGCCGAAGGAAGAGCCGTCGTTCATCGAGGTCGACTCGGAGCGCGCACAGTACTGGCTGAGCGTCGGCGCACAGCCGACCGAGCCGGTCGAGAGCATCCTCAAGGTCACCGGTGACTGGCAGAAGTTCAAGGGCCTGCCGGGCGCCGAGGGCACGCTGAAGGTCGCCGAGGAGAAGACCAGCAAGCTGGACCTCTTCAACGCCGCGCTTGCTGCCGCGGAGAGCGAGCCGGCCGCTGACGCGACCACCGCCAAGAAGAAGGCCAAGAAGGCCGACGAGAAGCCCGCTGAGAAGGCCGACGAGGCTGCCGCAGAGAAGCCCGCCGACTCCGCAGGCGACGACAAGGCAGACGCGTGAGCACTGTCGTCGCAGACGCAGTCGAGCACCTCGTCCGAGGAATCGTCGCGAACCCCGACGACGTCCGCGTCGATCTGATCACCGGCCGTCGTGGCCGCATGATCGAGGTTCACGTGAGCCCGGAGGACCTGGGCAAGGTCATCGGTCGCAACGGTCGTACGGCGACCGCGCTGCGCACCCTGGTCACCGGTATCGGCGGCCGCGGGATGCGCGTCGACATCGTCGACACCGACCGCTGACGAGTCAGTAGATGGATCTCGTCATCGGCCGCGTCGCCAAGACGCACGGTGTTCGCGGTGAGCTGGTCGTGGACGTGCGCACCGACGATCCCGATCAGCGATTCGCGGTCGGCACCCGATTGATCGGCCGTGCCCCCAAGGGAGCAGGCGAGAACGAGTACGAAGTGGCAGCCGCCCGGCCTCACGCCGGGCGGCTGCTGCTGTCGTTGGCGGGGGTGAACGATCGCGGTGCGGCCGATGCACTGCGTGGAACGCTGTTCGTCATCGACGCCGCGGCCGTCGACTCCGGTGACGATCCGGACGAGTTCTACGACCACGAGCTGGAGGGGCTGCCGGTCACCACGGTGGATGGAACCGCGGTCGGCGTCCTCGAGTCGGTGCTGCATCTGCCCGGCGGCGAGGTGCTCGCAGTGCGGGCTGCCGATGGTCGGGAGATCCTCGTTCCGTTCGTCCGGGAGATCGTGCCGACGGTGACCCGGGACGGGATCGAGATCGACCCGCCGACCGGACTGATCGACCTCGACGCGGCGGCGTCGGAACGGGACTGACGACGTGCGCATCGACGTCGTGACCATCTTCCCCGAGTATCTCGACCCGCTTCGGGCCGCACTGCTCGGTAAGGCCGTCGACGCGGGGCTCATCGATTTCGGTGTGCACGATCTGCGGAACTGGGCGCGCGACGTGCATCGCAGCGTCGACGACACTCCGTACGGCGGCGGACCGGGCATGGTGATGAAACCCCAGGTGTGGGGCGAGGCGCTCGACGAGGTATGCCCCGACGACGCGCTCCTCGTCGTGCCGACGCCTGCGGGTGTCCCGTTCACCCAGGCGACAGCGGAGCGCTGGAGCGAGGAACGCCACCTGGTCTTCGCCTGCGGTCGTTACGAGGGCATCGACCAGCGCGTCTTCGACGATGCGGCCCGCCGTGCGCGCGTGGAGGAGGTGTCGCTCGGCGACTTCGTGCTCATCGGCGGTGAGGTCGCCGTTCTCGCGATGGTGGAGGCCACCACCCGGCTGATGCCCGGCGTGCTCGGCAACCCTAAGTCGCATCAGGAGGACTCGTTCTCCGATGGACTGCTCGAAGGGCCGAGTTACACGCGACCCAGAACCTGGCGAGACCTGGAGGTCCCGCCGATCCTGCTCTCCGGTGACCATGCCAAGGTCGCGGACTGGCGTCACCGCCGGTCATTGGAGCGGACACGCGACCGGCGCCCCGATCTGCTCGCCCCCGATCTGCTTGACTCCGGCCTGCTTGATGAGGACAGCTGAATCTCGGCGGGTCGCGGAACCCTGAGCGCGCTACGCACGTCTGAACTCGTATGGGCACGGTGTGGGCGAGTATCGAGGAGACGCTCGCGCGCATCGACTCGATGGATGCGGGTGCCGCCGCAGCCGACGCTGCCGAACTCCGCCGCATCGTCGCGGCCGCGGCAGCGGTCGCGGGACGATTGAGCGCTGCGTTCGCGCCGACGGACGGGCTCTCCGGACGGTCCGCCGAGGGCGCGTCCGCTGCCGGTGCCGCGTTGGCGACCCGGATCGAGTCCGCATCGCAGACCTTGTCGCCGGGGTCGGCGGCCCTCGACGGTGCGTCCGCCGCGCTGGACGGGAGCATCGCGAGTCGTGACCGGGTCGCAGCCCTCGGACGTCTCGAGGCCGAGTTTCCGGAGCTGCGCGTCGCCGTCGTCGGCACGCTGAACGGTTTGATGGGCGTGGCCTACAACAGTCCGATGTCGGCGAGCGCGGGTTCGGTGTCCGCGGCGGGAGGTCCGGAGTCCGGGAGCGGCGGCCGCCGGGGTTCGGCGACGGTGTGGAGTGCGGTTGCGGGCGGACCCGTCGCCGGTGTCGCCACGAGCGGGGCCGGATACGGCACCGGACTCGACGGTTCGACGAGCGCCGCCGGAGTGCCCGAACCCGTAGGGCTACCGGTAGAACAGCCGGTGGGACGGAGCGCCGACCCCGTGGTCTCGCCCGGAACCTCAAGGAACGTCGCGACGGACGGGTCCGGCTCCGGTGGTCACGCCAGGTTCCGGGGCGGCGGTTCCGGTGCAGGCGGGGGATCGGGGCCGGCCGGACCTGCGGGTGGCGGCCCGTCCCGGAGTCCGGTCGGGTCCGCCCACGCCGGCCGTGCCGATCCCGTGGCGATCTCCGGTGAGGCGATCGCACCGCCGTCCGGTGCAGTGCTGTCGGGGATGCCGCCGACGATGCCGATGACCGGCTTCGCGGGCGGCGGACCGGTGACACCGCGTGCCGGGCTACCCGGTGCCGCGATGAGGAACAGTGGAGCCGGCGGTACCGGACTCCCGTCAGCTGCGGCATCCCCGCCGCCGACATCCTCGCGTCCCTCGGCGCCCGCGGGAGGCTATCCATCGGGCGCGGCACGCAGACGCGACGACGAGACTTCGCGTGGACCTGCCGACTACCTGCGGTCGACCAGGGAGGGCGAGCTCCTGCTCGGCGCGCAGCCGTTGGTGACGCCGCCGGTGCTGCCGCCGCGCCAGAACGTGATGCACGGGGCCGAGCAGCCGGGCTCGGGCAACAGCTCCGGTGACGAGGTGGAGCAGGAGCTCGATCCGACCCTGTGAGCGGATTTCACTAAGGCCGATTCATCTGGCAGAATGTTTCAGGTTGCCTGTCGCGGCTGGTGAATCCGGCTGCGCAGCGCACTACCCAATGACTCGGGCATGAACCGGTCGAACCCGCCGCGCCTCGCGGAGCGGGTCGCCAGGTTCCTCTGTCCTGCTGAACGAAACGGACCTGATATGAACATCCTCGACTCTCTCGACAAGGCGTCGCTGCGCGACGACGTCCCCGAATTCGCGCCCGGCGACACCCTCGACGTGCACGTCAAGGTCATCGAGGGCTCCAAGGAGCGCGTCCAGGTGTTCAAGGGCGTCGTGATCCGTCGCCAGGGCGGCGGCATCCGTGAGACCTTCACGGTCCGCAAGGTCTCGTTCGGCACCGGCGTGGAGCGCACCTTCCCGGTCCACAGCCCGACCATCGCCAAGATCGACGTGCTGACCCGCGGTGACGTGCGTCGCGCGAAGCTGTACTACCTGCGCGACCTGCGCGGCAAGGCAGCCAAGATCAAGGAGAAGCGCTGAGCTTTCCCGCTCGGCGGTCGTGAGATCGTCGCAGCGAAGAGTGCCGGCCCCATCGCGTCGTCGATGGGGGCCGGCATTTTCTTGTATGCGGCTCTTCCTGCGGACGGTGCCGTGCGTGGTCCGTTCGTCGGGAGTCGCTAGGCTGTTATCCGTGGACGACAACTCTGAGGCTTCCTCCCACGACGATTCCGCGCGCGACGCCGCGCCCGGAGGCGCGAACCAGGACGGTGGGGCTCAGGATCGGAAGTTCACGATCCGGGACGCCGACGAGGTGAATCAGCCGAAGAAGAAGCGGGGCTTCCTCAAGGAGCTCCTGGTCATCGTCGCCATCGTCCTGGCGCTGATGTTCATCTTCACTCAGTTCCTGTTCCGGCAGTACGTGGTGCCGTCCGAGTCGATGGAGCCGACGCTGCACGGGTGCTACGGGTGCAGCAACGATCGCATCGTCATCGATAAGTTCGGCTACCGATTCGGGGACCCGGAGCCAGGCGACGTCATCGTCTTCGAGGGGCCGACCGAGTCGTGGAACGCCACCTGGTCGTCGCCGCGCTCGTCGAACCCGGTCCTGCACAAGGTGCAGGACGTGCTCTCGTGGTTCGCACTGGCGCCGCCCGACGAGAACAACCTCGTCAAGCGGGTCATCGCAACGGGTGGTCAGACGGTTCAGTGCCGGAACGAGGACGGCAAGGGAGTGACCGTCGACGGTGAGGCGCTCGATGAGCCGTATATCGACAAGAGCCTGCAGGTGGATACCAGCACGGCGTCCGGCGGGGTGCTCGGCGGCGGCAGCTGCTACGGGGAGGACTTCGGGCCGATCAAGGTTCCCGACGACCACGTGTGGGTGATGGGCGACAACCGTTCCAACTCGGCGGATTCGCGTGCCCACATGGACGACGAGTTCCAGGGCACGATCCCGGAGTCGGAGATCCGCGGCAAGGTGCGATTCATTCTGTACCCGTTCTCGCGCATCGGCGGCGTCGACGCCGTCAACCCGCAGGGCTGACCCTCAGGAAACTCGACGACGATGTCCCGTGCAGATCGCTGGCCGCCGCGGTCGCCAGTTCGCAAGGCAGCCTCGCTGCGCACCCTCGAGTTCACGCTGGCGCGTCAGGGCCTCGGTCCGGTCGCGGGCGTGGACGAAGCCGGCCGCGGCGCCTGCGCGGGTCCGCTCGTGGTGGCCGCATGCGTGCTGGGCGGCTCGCAGAGCCGAGCGCTCGCGGAGCTGGACGATTCCAAACGGCTCACCGAGGCGAGGCGGGAGAGGCTCTACGGCGCGGTGACCCGATATGCGGTCAGCTGGAGCGTCGTAGTGGTCGAGGCGGCGGAAGTGGATCGGATCGGGGTGCACGTGGCGAACATCGAGGGGATGCGGCGCGCGGTCGCCGGATTGTCGATGCGCCCGGGGTACATCCTCTCGGATGGATTCCAGGTTCCGGGTTTGACGGCTCCGTCGCTGCCGGTGATCGGCGGCGACGCGAACGCCGCCTGCATCGCCGCCGCCTCGGTGCTGGCGAAGGTGACTCGCGACCGTCTGATGGTGAGCATGGACGAAGCCGTTCCCGGATACGATTTCGCAGTTCACAAGGGATACAGCACGGCCCACCACATGTCGTGCCTTGACACGCTCGGTCCGTCGTCGCAGCACCGGCTCTCGTACCGGAACGTTCGCGATAGGCTTGCATGATGAGCGCTGAGGACCTCGAGAAGTACGAAGCCGAGATGGAGCTGTCCCTGTACAAGGAGTACAAGGACATCGTCGGGCAGTTCACGTACGTGGTGGAGACCGAGCGCCGGTTCTATCTCGCGAACGGGGTCGATCTGATTCCGCGAAGCAGTGACGGCGAAGTGTATTTCGAGATCCACATGACTGACGCCTGGGTGTGGGACATGTACCGTCCCGCACGTTTCGTGAAGCAGGTTCGGGTCGTGACGTTCAAGGACGTGAACGTCGAAGAGCTCGAGCGTTCGGAGCTGCGGCTACCCGACGAGCCGTGACCGATGATCGGGCGAGTGCGCCTGCGATGCGCTGATCCTGTGGATCACGCCGAAGCTGTCCACAATCGGGGGCCGGATTCCTTTTCGCTCGTCACGCCGGGACAGTGTGGACGATCGTGGCTGGCATGGGGGAAGCCACACAGCGTCCGGACCGGCGCAGACACATCGGCAGGCTCGGCGAGGACATCGCCGCGGCCTACATCGAACGACTGGGCTGGCGTGTGCTCGACCGGAACTGGCGGACCAGATACGGCGAACTCGATCTGATCGCCGCCGACGGCGACTCGCTCGTCGTCGTCGAAGTGAAGACCCGAGCCAGCCGCACGTTCAGCGACCCGGCCGAGGCGATCACCGTGCAGAAGCTGCGGCGCATGCGACGCCTCGCCGGCCAGTGGCTGTCCGCGCAGGACACCCGGTGGCGGACGGTGCGTTTCGATGCGGTGGCGATCCAGCTCGACATCGCCGAACCCGAAGACCTTGAGCGAGCCCGGATCTCGCATCACTCCGGCCTGGTGGAGTGAGCAGCCGTGAGTGTGTCGGGCAGCGTGCACTCGGTGGGGCTGAACGCCTTCGCCGCCGACGTCATCGAGATCCAGGCGAACACGAGTCAAGGACTTCCGGGATTCACCATCAGCGGTAATCCGGATTCGTCGCTGCGCGAGGCGAAGGAGCGCGTCCGGGCCGCGATCGTCAACAGTGGGGGAAAGTTCCCCGATTCGAAGGTGACCGTGGCACTCGCTCCGGCGAACCTGCCGAAAAGCGGTGCGGGATTCGACCTTCCGATGGCGGTCGCGGTACTGGTCGCGACCAAACAGGCTGCTGGAACGTTGCTGCCCGACACCGTGCTGATCGGGGAACTGGCGCTCGACGGTCGGTTGCGCGGGGTGCGCGGAGTGCTGCCATTGCTCTTGGGCGCTCGACGTGCTGGGTTCCGCCGGGCAGTGGTGCCGACGGCGAACGTCACCGAGGCCGCGCTGGTGTCCGGTGTCGAGGTCGGCGGGGCACACTCGCTCTCGGACGTGGTCGCTTGGCTCGCAGGCGATCTCGCACTCGACACCGTGGACGGCGACACCGAGGCGCCCACGCCTCCCGGCATCCCGGACCTCGCCGATGTGGCCGGGCAGCCAGCGGCTCGGCATGCGCTGGAGGTGGCGGCGGCCGGTAGTCACCACGTGCTGATGACCGGTCCGCCGGGAATCGGCAAGACGATGCTGGCGTGCCGACTGCCCGGAATCCTTCCAGGACTCGAACCGGACGAGTCCCTCGAGGTGACGGCGATTCACTCGGTCGCAGGCACGCTGCCCGCGTTTCGGCCGCTCATCGGCTCGCCGCCGTTCGTAGCTCCCCATCACAGTGCGAGCATCACGTCGTTGCTCGGCGGCGGAACGGGGATGGCCCGCCCAGGTGCCGTTTCCCGCGCGCACCGCGGGGTCCTGTTTCTGGACGAGTGCGCCGAGATGGGGGCTAAGACGCTAGATGCGCTGCGGCAGCCGCTGGAGGAAGGGGTCGTGCGTATCACCCGGAGGGACGGCACCGCCACCTATCCGGCGCGTTTCCAGCTGATCCTGGCCGCGAATCCCTGCCCGTGCGCCCCGGCCAACGACGTCGACTGCGTCTGCACCTCGGTGGTGCGTCGCCGCTATCTCGGCAAGCTGTCCGGACCGCTGATGGACCGGATCGACATCCGCGTGCAGATGGAGCCGCCCGGGAACACGGCTCTGATGACCGAAAGCGGGGAATCGAGCGCCGATGTAGCAGCGCGGGTCGCTACCGCGAGGAGTGCCGCACGCGATCGCTGGCGCGAGCACGGCTGGCTGACGAACGCGGAGGTGCCGGGCAGCGCGCTGCGGCGGCGGTACCGCCTGCCGGCCGTCGTCCTCCGGCCGATCGAGATGTTCCTCCGCGAGGGTCGGGTCACCGCGCGCGGAGCGGATCGCGCACTGCGCCTGGCATGGACGTTGTGCGACCTGCGGGGCGGCACGCAGCCGAACGAGGACGACGTCGCACAGGCGCTGATGTACCGGGACCGAGGCAGTTGATGAGTTCGGTACCGGGAAGATCGAGAGCGGGGGAGCCGACCATGGGAGATGCCGATGCACCGGACGAGGCGCAGCGGAGGGCGTTCGCCTATCTGTCGGCGGTCGCCGAACCGCCTGCCGCATCGCTGATCGGACTGGTGGCGGCCATCGGTCCGGAGGAGGCGGCCGCAGCGGTCAGGGCACGGAGTGTCCCGGCGGGACACTCGGCCGCCCTGGCTGCGACGGAGGCCCGCGTCGGTGGCGCGGACGTCGAGCAGACGCTCGCAGTGTGCGACCGCATCGGTGCCCGGGTGGTGACGCCGCTCGATGACGAGTGGCCTGCCTGGGCGCTGTCGATCCTCGACCGCGCGTCGACGGCGTCGCGCGGTGGCGCACCGCTGGCCTTGTGGGTGCGCGGGCCGGGATCGCTGAGCGCACTCGGCGATGCGGCGGTGGCGCTCGTGGGGTCGCGGGCGGCGACTTCGTACGGCGAGTACGTCGCCACGCAGTTCGCGTCGGGTCTGGCGGGACAGGGGCGAGCAGTGGTGTCGGGAGGCGCGTACGGGATCGACGGTGCGGCGCACCGCGGCGCCCTGGCCGCCGGCGGTCTCACCGCAGCAGTGCTGGCGTGCGGCATCGACCGCGACTATCCGTCCGGTCACGCGCGACTCCTGCAGGAGATCGCGGCGACCGGGCTGATCGTGTCGGAGTACGCGCCGGGGACCGCGGCGGCCAAGTACCGCTTCCTGACGCGCAACCGCCTAGTCGCGGCACTGTCCGGCGCCGTCGTCGTGGTCGAGGCCGGGCGACGGTCCGGTGCGGCGAACACCGCGGCGTGGGCCACGCGGCTCGGAAGACCGCTCGGGGCAGTGCCCGGGGCGGTCACGAGCGCGACGTCGGTCGGGACGCACGCGATGATCACCGACGGCGCGGCGACGCTCGTCGCCGACGTCGATGCTGCGGCGTCGCTGGTGGCCCCGGACGGTGCCGACGCCCGGGGCCGGGCACCGTCACGGCCCACCGACGAACTGCCTCCGGATCAGTTCCGCGTGGTCGAATCGTTGCCCGCCTACGACGCGATCTCGATCGATGAGATCGCGTTCGTCTCCGGAATCGCCACGGGCGCAGTGCGAAGAGCGCTCGCCGCACTGGACGTCGGCGGACTGGTCGAGGAGGATCGCGGCCGGTGGAGACTGCGCCGTTGAGTCGGGGTCCTCTGGCTCAGCGGATCGTGAACTCGATCCCGTTCGCGCCGGGCGGCGTGCACAGCGGTGCGCGGTCGGGGCGCTGCGCTGCCGGAGGTGTGTCGAGCGCTGCGGTCACCCGGTAGCGTCCGCGCGCGGTCACCGGCCACACGGTCGCCGTCATCCCGCCGGACTCCGCCACCCGATGACTTCGGATCGACGCCGGAGCGCCGGAGCCACCGTCGACCTCGACGTCGAGCGACATCGCCGATCCTGGCTGGATATCGGTCAGCGCGGCCCGGACGGCGTCGATGGCCGGGGCGAATGTCGGGATCGGCCGGGACCGGCTGGGCACAGGTGCGCCGTCGCGGCGCACGTCGCGGATCCGCAGGCTGCCGATGCCGTGCCTCGGCATCGAGCATGCATCGGTGGAGTCGTTGCGCACGACGAGGTTCAGTCGGGGTGCGGTGCCCGTGGGGTAGTGATCGCGTGCGGTCCGCAGTTCGGCGTGGACGGTGTCCGGCTCGCCGGGCCCTGAGCACCCGGCCGCGCAGGCGGTTGCGCAGCCGACCGCGCAGATCACCGCGATCACCGGGACAGGGGGCCGTCGGGTCCGGGGCACGTGACGTCGCATGCCGGTGTTTCTACTCCGATCGCCGGGCCTCCGGAGGCGGAGTGGACGATCGGGTTGTTAGGCTGACCTAAGAGCAAAGGAGGTCGCATGGCGAAGCGGCAGAACACGATGACGGTGCTCCGCACCGAGGACCTCACAGCGCACATGCGCCGGATCTGGCTCGGGGGCGATGGTTTCGACGACTTCGAGCCGACCGGTGACACCGACATGTACGTCAAGATCCTGTTCGAGCAGGAAGGGCAGGAGGAGCCGGTCAAGCGCACCTACACGGTGCGATCCCTCGATCCGGAGAACCGCGAGATCGCGATCGACTTCGTGGTGCACGGCGAGGAGGGGATCGCGGGCCCGTGGGCGGCGCGTGCTCAACCAGGGGAGACGGTCCGGTTCCTCGGTCCGGGGAGCGGCTACCGCCCGGATCCCGATGCGCCGTGGCACTTGCTCGTGTCCGACGAGGCCGGCCTGCCTGCGCTGGCCGCCGCGCTGGAGGCGTTGCCGTCAGACGCGGTCGCCAAGGTGTTCATCGAGGTGTCGGGTGCGCAAGACGAACTGGACCTCGCAGCTCCGGCGGGCGCGGAGATCACCTGGGTGCACCGCGGTGCGGGCGCGCACGACGCAGCAGACTCCGCGGCCGGCGACAACGCGCCGGTCATCGCTGCCGTCAGATCTGCGGACTGGCTCGACGGGGAGCCGCAGGTCTTCATCCACGGCGAAGCACAAGCGGTCATGAAGAACCTCCGCGCGTACGTGCGCAAGGAACGAGGCGTCAGCGCGAAGCGCGCATCGTCGATCTCCGGCTACTGGCGCCGGGGGCGCACCGAGGAGGGGTTCCGCACGTGGAAGGCGGAGTGGAAGGCCGAGCAGCGCGTCTCAGGCGGCGCCGAGTCGAGTTAGGCGACGAGACGAGTCAGCCGGTACCTGCGGCTAGGCTCGGAACATGGCCGACGTGATGGCAGCTTTCACCGATCACCTGCGCTACGAGAAAGCGCGCAGTGAGCACACCGTGCGCGCCTACACCGGGGACGTACGGGGACTGATCGCGTTCGCCGGGGCGCGCGGCGTCCCGATCTCGGGCATCGACCTGTCGCTCCTGCGCGCGTGGCTGGCCGAGCAGACCCGGCGCGGCGCCGCGAGGTCGACGATCGCGCGGCAGGTGTCGTCGGCCAAGACCTTCTGTACCTGGGCGGTCCGCGACGGCGTGATGGCGTCGAATCCGGCGACTCGGCTGCAGGCCCCGAGAGCGCAACGAGTGCTGCCGACTGTGCTCGCTCCCGAACAGGCCGCCGCCGCCATCGACGCAGCTTCCGAGCCTCCGGATGCAGTGCCCTCCGATGGCGGTCTCCCGGAGACAGGGTCTCCGCGTCCGGTAGCCCTTCGCGACCGGGTGATCCTGGAGTTGCTGTACTCGTGCGGCATCCGCGTCGGGGAGCTCTGCGGACTCGACTTCGCCGACGTCGACGCCGATCGCCGCGTCCTGCGGGTGATCGGAAAGGGCGACAAACAGCGGAGCGTCCCTTACGGCAGGCCTGCCGAGGAAGCACTCCGGTTGTGGCTCACCGTCGGACGGCCGGAGCTTGCCACAACGGCGTCCGCCGATGCCCTGCTCCTGGGCGTGCGTGGGGGCCGCCTCGATCAGCGGATGGCTCGGAGCGTCGTGCACCGAGCCACCGGCGACGGTGAAGGGGCCTCGATCGGACCGCACGGGCTGCGGCACAGTGCGGCTACTCACCTTCTCGAGGGAGGCGCGGACCTTCGCGTCGTGCAGGAGCTGCTCGGGCACTCGTCGCTGGCGACGACGCAGCTCTACACGCACGTCAGCGTGGAGCGTCTGCGGGCGGTGCACGACCAGGCGCATCCGCGGGCGTGAGGGGCTTCAACCGGACGCGCAGCGCGCCGAGGAGTCCGAGTGGGTTGAGATACCGCGCGCTACTGCCGCTGCCGCGGCGCGCACCCCAGTGCAGACACGCCTGCGCGGTGCACCCGGGATGACCGGGCTCGAGCGTGCCGATCACCTGACCTGCGGCGACGTGGTCGCCTTCCGGCACGATCGGACGGACCGGCTCGTAGGTGGTCAGGATGCCGTCCGCGTGCCGGACCGACACCACTGATCGGCCGGCCACGGCTCCGGCGAAGTGGACGGTTCCGGACCGTGCCGCGAGAACCGCTGACTGCGCGGTTGCTCGCAGGTCCACACCTCGGTGGCCGGGTAACCAGCGCTGTGCCGGCGGGTCGAAGCCGCGGACCACGTCGGGCACCGGTGCGAGCGGCCAGTCGTAGGCGCGCGTGGCCCACGACTCCGGAGCCGGACGGGCCGCGGAGCCGAGCAGCGCGAGCATCGCGACCAGAGTTCCGATCAGGCAGCGGCTCTGCGGCGTCATGCAAGGTATGACGCGGCCCGGGCCCGGCCGGTTCCGTCAACCCGTCCGCGGGGGCGGATCAGCGGCAATTTTGCTGGTCGCACCGCATGGGAGTAGTCTGGCCGACGCACTCGGGTATGTCCCGGGTGACTTCGCGCGTCCGCGCGACTCCAAGCGAGGGAACTCGTTCGGGGAAGAGGTGCCGTTCTGCGCGGTCCCGGATCACCGATCCAGGGTGCAGGCGGCGGCGGGCGCCAGGGTCGGCCATCATACCGAGGCCGACGTCAACTGCTAGAGAGGACATCATGGCTGTCGTAACCATGAAGCAGCTGCTTGACAGCGGCGCGCACTTCGGGCATCAGACCCGCCGTTGGAACCCGAAGATGAAGCGTTTCATCTTCACCGACCGCAACGGCATCTACATCATCGACCTGCAGCAGACGCTGTCGTACATCGACCGCGCCTACGAGTTCGTCAAGGAGACCGTCGCTCACGGCGGCACCATCCTCTTCGTCGGCACCAAGAAGCAGGCGCAGGAGTCGATCGCCGCAGAGGCGACCCGCGTCGGCATGCCGTTCGTGAACCAGCGCTGGCTCGGTGGCATGCTCACCAACTTCCAGACCGTGCACAAGCGCCTTCAGCGAATGAAGGAAATCGAGGCCATGGAGCAGACCGGTGGCTTCGACGGTCGCACCAAGAAGGAAATCCTCATGCTCACGCGTGAGAAGAACAAGCTTCAGCGCACGCTCGGCGGTATCCGCGACATGTCGAAGGTTCCGTCGGCCGTGTGGGTCGTCGACACCAACAAGGAGCACATCGCCGTCGGCGAGGCTCGCAAGCTGAACATCCCGGTCATCGCGATCCTGGACACCAACTGCGACCCGGACGTCGTCGACTACCCGATCCCGGCGAACGACGATGCCATCCGCAGCGCCGCTCTGCTGACCCGTGTCATCGCCTCGGCAGTCGCCGAAGGCGTGCAGGCACGTGCAGGCCAGGGTTCGGCGGACACCAAGCCGGAGAACGCCGCAGGCGAGCCGCTCGCCGAGTGGGAGCAGGAACTGCTGTCCGAGGCATCCGCGCCGGTGGCGGAGACCGCCGCCGCTCCGGCTGCCGAGGCACCGGCTACCGAGGCTCCGGCTGAGACCGCGGCACCCGCAGAGGCTTCGGCCGACGCTCCGGCCGCTCCGACTGCAGAATAGAATTGCGGCGGGACTGCCTCGTCACATCGAAGATTCCCAAGAAGGAGGATCGCCTCACATGGCGAACTACACCGCTGCGGACGTGAAGCGTCTGCGCGAAATGACCGGTTCGGGCATGCTCGATTGCAAGAACGCGCTGGCCAACAACGATGGCGACTTCGACAAGGCCGTCGAAGAACTGCGCATCAAGGGTGCCAAGGATGTGGGCAAGCGTGCTGAGCGCTCCACCGCCGAGGGCCTCGTCGTCGCTCGCGACGGCGTCATGGTCGAGCTGAACAGCGAGACCGACTTCGTCGCGAAGAACGACGAGTTCCAGAAGCTGGCCGACGACATCCTCGGTGCTGCGGCGCAGATCCGCACCAACGATGTCGAGGCTCTTCAGGGAGCACCTCTCGGCGACGGCACCGTCGCCGAGGCGGTCGAGGCCATGTCGGCCAAGATCGGCGAGAAGCTGGTTCTGCGTCGTGTCGCCTCGTACGACGGTGACGTCGCGCAGTACCTGCACAAGCGTGCGTCGGATCTGCCGCCGGCCGTCGGCGTGCTCGTCCAGTTCACGGGCGAGGGCGACGCTGCTGCGGAGGCCGCTCGCGGCGCCGCCATGCAGGTTGCCGCACTGCGTGCCAAGTACGCCAGCCGCGACGAGGTTCCGGCCGACGTCGTCGAGAACGAGCGTCGCATCGCCGAGGAGACTGCGAAGGCCGAAGGCAAGCCGGAGCAGGCTCTCCCGAAGATCGTCGAAGGCCGCGTCAACGGCTTCTACAAGGACGTCGTCCTCGTGGACCAGCCGTCGGTCACCGACTCCAAGAAGACCGTCAAGGCGGTCCTCGAGGAGTCCGGCGCCAGTGTCGTCGCGTTCACGCGCTTCGAGGTCGGCCAGTACTGATCTTCATCAGCGCAACGGAGAAGCCCGGTACCCCGCAAGGGGCACCGGGCTTCTCCGTTGTGTGAGGGCGTCTCGGGGGTCACGCCGTCAGGGTCGCGCTCAGTTCCTCGAACGCCTCGACCCAGCCGTCGTACATGCCGTGCTCGGATCCACGGTCGTCGGCGACGCCCTGCACGTGGAACCGCATGTGGCAGGTGCCTTCGGTGCTCTCGCTCAGTTCCACGGTGATCAACGGCGGGTTCTCGTCGACGGCGTCGGCGGTCGGCGACGCGGTGTCCGCACCCCAGGTGAACTGGAGGAGTTCGGGTTCGACGATCCTCGTGTAGGTGCCGACGGTGGGATACTCGGTGCCGTCGGGGGCGACCATCGTGTACGCGTAGGTGCCGCCCTCACGCAGGTCGATCCGCAGGGAGCCGTCTTTGACGATGACCTCGTGCGGATGCCACCACAGTGCGGCGACGCTCGGATCGGTCCAGGCCTCCCAGATTCGCCGACGGGATGCCTTGAAGCCGTACTCGATGGTGAACTGCTTCTCGGTCGGGTCAGTGCTCATTGTCATCACTCCTTCTCATTGTGTTGATCGACATCGACATCGGATGACGGTCGGGGGTCTGTTCGTTCTGCTGCGAGCGATTCGAGCGTTCGCTCGAGTCGTGCGAACCGGTCGAGCCAGATGCCGCGGTTCTCGGCCACCCAGGCCTGGGCCTGAGTCAGCGGCTCCTCGCGCATCTCGCACGTCCGCCACCGGCCCGCCTTGGTGCGGACGATCAGACCCGCCCGCTCGAGCACGTTGAGATGCTGTGTCACTGCGGGTCTGCTCATGGACAATGGTTCGGCCAGGACCGAGACGGTTGCCGGGCCATGGGCGAGTTGTTCGAGAATGCGCCGGCGGTTGGGGTCGCCGAGTGCCTGGAACGTCGCACTCAGCGCGTCGGTCTCCTCCATGTGTAAGCAACTCCTTAATTAAGTGATGACTTAACTATGACATCGGTTGTGAGGTACGTCAACGGGGCGGGAGGATGTGAGCGCGCCGAGGGTGCCGGATCGCGGCCGGTCGGCGTGGACGGCGACGTCTCTTCTAAGATGAATGGGATCGGTTCCGGGGCACTGGTTGCTGGCGGAACGAAGACGTCGAGGTGGAAGAGGTTCGATGACTGCGCAGTCTCCGGCGCAAGCGCCGAAAGGCGGTTACCGCCGAGTGCTCCTCAAGCTCGGTGGCGAGATGTTCGGCGGGGGTCGGGTAGGACTGGACCCGGACGTGGTGGCCGCGGTGGCCGACCAGATCGCCGAAGTGGTGGCCGATGGCGTTCAGGTAGGCATCGTCATCGGCGGTGGGAATTTCTTCCGCGGTGCGGAGCTGCAGCAACGCGGCCTGGATCGCTCACGGTCGGACTACATGGGAATGCTCGGCACGGTGATGAACTGCCTCGCACTGCAGGACTTCCTGGAGAAGCGCGGGATCACCACGCGCGTGCAGTCAGCCATCACGATGGGGCAGGTCGCAGAGCCCTACCTGCCCTTGCGTGCGGTTCGCCATCTGGAGAAGGGGCGTGTGGTGATCTTCGGTGCCGGGATGGGAATGCCGTACTTCTCCACCGACACGACGGCGGCGCAGCGCGCACTCGAGATCAAGGCCGAGGTCGTCATGCTGGCGAAGGGCGTCGACGGCGTCTACTCGGACGATCCGCGCACCAACCCGGATGCCGAGCTGTATCACCGGACCACGCACCGGGAGGTGATCGAGAAGGAGCTGAAGGTGGCCGATGCGACCGCGTTCAGCCTGTGCATGGACAACAACATGCCGATTCTCGTGTTCAACCTCCTCGAACGAGGCAATATCGCACGTGCGGTGGCGGGTGAGCCGATCGGCACGTTGGTCGGCACCGACCCCGTCGGCAGGTGACCGAAACCGGAAACCGGGCTCGCGCAACGAGACCCCGCTATTGAGACAAGACTTGAGACAAGGACGGACAGCCCCATGATCGACGAAGCTCTGCTCGACGCCGAGGAGAAGATGGAGAAGGCCGTCAGTGTCGCACGCGACGACATGGCCTCCATCCGCACCGGACGGGCCAATCCTGCGATGTTCAACAGGATCGCCATCGACTACTACGGCGCGCGGACTCCGATCACCCAGGTGGCCGGAATCAACACTCCTGAGCCGCGACTGGTCGTCATCAAGCCGTACGAGGCATCCACGATGGGCGACATCGAGACCGCGATCCGCAATTCGGATCTCGGCGTCAACCCGACCAACGACGGTCACGTGATCCGGATCGCCATCCCACAGCTCACCGAGGAGCGGCGCAAGCAGCTCGTGAAGCAGGCGCGCGGCAAGGGGGAGGATGCGAAGGTCGCGATCCGCAACGTCCGACGTAAGGCGGCCGATGAGCTCAAGCGCATCCAGAAGGACGGCGACGCAGGCGAGGACGAGGTGGGCCGCGCTGAGAAGGAACTCGACAAGACCACCCACGAGTACACCGAAGCCGTCGACGACCTGGTGAAGAACAAGGAAGCCGAGCTGCTCGAGGTATGACCGAGAAGACGACGTCCAGAGCCGGGCGCAACCTCCCCGCTGCCATCGGGGTCGGCGGTGCCCTCGGCATCATGCTGATCCTGGTTCTGGTGTTCGTGCCGATGGTCTGGTTCGCGGTCGTGTCGATCGCCCTGGCCATCGCGTCGTGGGAGGTCGGCAAACGCCTGCGCGAACGGGACTTCGGCGTCGCGCTGATCCCGATCCTGGTGGGCGGTCAGGCGATGATCTGGTCAACGTGGCCGTGGGGGATCGAGGGCGCGTTCGTCGCGTTCGCCGCGACCGTCCTCGTGATCATGGTGTGGAAGCTGTTCGCGCAGGGACTCGAGAACGCTCCAGAGCACTACGTGCGCGACGTGTCACTGTCGATCCTGGTCCTCGCCTGGCTGCCGATGCTCGCGACGTTCGCCACCGACATGGTGACGCACGAGGACGGGAAGTTCCGGGTCCTCACGATGATCATCGTCGTCGTCTGCTCGGATATCGGCGGCTACGCGGCGGGCGTTCTGTTCGGCAAGCACCCGATGGCCCCCGCGATCAGTCCGAAGAAGTCGTGGGAGGGTTTCGCGGGGTCCGTTCTGGTCGGCACCGTCGGTGCGATCGCCTGCTCGCTCTGGCTGCTCGATGCGCAGTGGTGGGTCGGAGTGGCCCTCGGCCCGTTGATGGTCATCGTCGCCACTACCGGCGATCTCGTCGAGTCGCAGTTCAAACGCGATCTCGGCATCAAGGACATGGGGACACTGCTTCCCGGCCACGGCGGCATCATGGACCGACTGGACTCACTGCTTCCGTCGGCCTTCGTGAGCTGGGCGGTGCTGACTCTGCTGTTGTGACGCAGCAGGTCAGCCGTTGATCGACTTCTTCAGCGCCCTCTTCATCTGGAACAGCCTGGCTCCGCTGAGTAGTGCGGTGATGAGCGCGCCCGCGATCGCCGCGATCAGCAGGCTCACCCCGACCGGGACGTTCGCAGTGAGATTCAGGAAGTGGATCTCCTGCGATTCGGTGTTCTGCAGGATGAAGATCAGCAGCAGGATCGTCACCAGGATGCCGACGATCCAGCCGACGTACGTGGCTCGCGTGCGGGTATGCGCGATGGCGTCCGCCGCCGTGCGGTCCGTGGTCGGCAGATCGGGGTTCTCGGTGCGGTCGTGCGGTTCATGGGTGGTCATCTGCCAATGATCGCATGAGAGAATGGATTTTATGACGTCTCTACCGTTGGTTTTCGATGCGCCCAAGCGAGGGCTGCCACCGAAGCACTTCGCCGACATGGATGAAGCCGGTGCGGTCGCTGCGGTCGCCGATCTCGGGCTGCCCAAGTTTCGCGCGAATCAACTCGCCAAGCACTACTACGCACGGCTGACCGGCGACGTCGCCGAGATGACGGATCTGCCGGCCGGTAAGCGGGAGGACGTGGCGAGAAGCCTGTTCCCGACGCTCATGACCCCGGTCCGGAACATCGCCTGCGACGACGGTTCCACGCAGAAGACGCTGTGGCGACTGCACGACGGCACCCTGCTCGAATCGGTGCTGATGCGCTACACCGACCGGAACACACTGTGCATCTCCTCACAGGCGGGCTGCGGTATGGCGTGCCCGTTCTGCGCCACGGGGCAGGGCGGTCTGGACCGCAACCTGTCGACCGCTGAGATCGTCGACCAGGTGCGTGCGGCGGCGCGTTCGCTGCGTGACGGTGCGCTCGGGGAGCCGGGGCGGCTGTCGAATGTGGTGTTCATGGGCATGGGGGAGCCGCTCGCCAACTACAAGCGGGTGGTGGACGCCGTCCGGAAGATCACGTCGCCGTCGCCCGCGGGCTTCGGGATCTCCGCTCGCTCGGTGACCGTGTCGACGGTGGGTCTGGCCCCGGCGATCCGCAGACTCGCGGACGAAGGCCTGTCGGTGACGCTCGCGGTGTCGTTGCACACTCCGGACGACGAGCTGCGCGACACGCTGGTGCCGGTGAACAACCGCTGGTCGGTGGCCGAGGTGCTCGACGCTGCGCGCTACTACGCGGATCAGACCGGCCGGCGCGTGTCGATCGAGTACGCGCTCATCCGCGACGTGAACGATCACCCGTGGCGTGCTGATCTGCTGGGCCAGAAACTGCGCCGTACGCTGGGGTCGCTCGCGCACGTGAACCTCATCCCGCTTAATCCGACGCCGGGGTCCAAGTGGGACGCCAGCCCGAAGCCGGCGCAGGACGAGTTCGTCCGGCGGGTCCGTGAGCAGGGGATCTCGTGCACGGTTCGCGACACCCGCGGGCAGGAGATCGCGGCGGCCTGCGGTCAGCTCGCTGCGGAAGAGGGCTGAGAGGCAGCTACCGCCGCCACGTGCCCTTGCGCGGGATGATCTTGTAGGTCGCGTAACCGATCAGGACGATCGCGATAGCGATGAGGTAGATGTCCTCGACGTGACCGATGTGGTTGCCGACCAGCATGCCGAGGCAGATCAGGCCGGATACGAACGCAGCGATCGCATACGTGCGGGGTGCGGTGCCATGCCAGCCGAATCGTGCTGACGGCGCGTTGGCAGGCTCGCGGACCCACCCGGTATCGATGTGGTCGACCTCAGTGCTTGCCACGTCCACTCCTTATGACAGCCAGTAGTAGTTCGGGCTACAGCATAACGGGTGCGCGGTGGCGTGCGGCGGCAGGGATGGACCGGACTCGCCCGCTGCGTCGACCGATGGCCGTGGTGGACAATGGCGGTGTGACGACACGTGTGCTGATTCTCGGTTCGACCGGTTCCATCGGGACCCAGGCGCTGGAGGTGATCGCCGAGCATCCCGACATGTTCGAGGTCGTCGGTCTCGGTGCGGGCGGCGGGAACCTGGAACTGCTCGGGCGGCAGGTGGCGCAGACGAGGCTGGCCCCGTCGCGAGTCGCCGTCGCGGATGCGGCAGCCGGCGCGGCGTTCGGCGATCGGCTGGGTGGGCGCGTCCTGGCCGGTGACGACGCGATGGTGCAGCTCATCGAATCGGTGGACGCCGACGTGGTGCTCAACGGGGTGGTCGGGGCGATCGGCTTGCGTCCGAGTCTCGCGGCTCTGAAGACGGGCGCACGTCTCGCACTGGCGAACAAGGAGTCGCTCGTGGCCGGCGGTGCGCTGGTGCTCGACGCCGCTGCCCCCGGTCAGATCGTGCCCGTCGACTCCGAGCACTCGGCGATCGCGCAGTGTCTGCGCGGTGGATCGGCCGACGAAGTGGATCGACTCGTCCTGACCGCGTCGGGCGGCCCGTTCCGCGGGTGGTCCGCAGAGCAGGTTCGCGACGTGACGCCCGATCAGGCCGGGCAGCATCCGACGTGGTCGATGGGGCCGATGATCACCCTGAACTCGGCGACGCTGGTGAACAAGGCGCTCGAGGTGATCGAAGCGCATCTCCTCTTCGACGTTCCGTACGACCGCATCGACGTGACGGTGCATCCGCAGTCGATCGTCCACTCCATGGTCACCTTCGTCGACGGCGCCACGATCGCGAAGGCGTCGCCGCCCAGCATGAAGCTCCCGATCGCGCTCGCGCTGGGCTGGCCCGATCGCGTGCCCGGGTCGTCGCTCGCCTGCGACTGGACCCAGTCGGCAACATGGACCTTCGAACCGGTGGACGACGAGGTGTTCCCGGCGATCGCGCTGGCGCGCCAGGCGGGCACGACCGGTGGCAGCTTGACCGCGGTGTACAACGCGGCGAACGAGGTCGCCGCCGACGGGTTCTTCGCCGGGGCCATCTCGTTTCCGCGGATCGTCGGCGTGATCGGCGATGTACTCGCCGAGGCCGACCAGTGGTCGGTGCGGCCGGGTACTCTGGGCGAGGTTCTGGCGGCCGACCGGTGGGCGCGCGAGCGTGCGGCGCGCTTCGTCGCCGCTGCCCGGGAGCGGTGAAGGTGGTCGTGAAGTCGTGAGTGTCGTGAAGGCGTGAGTATGGAGACGGATTCGTGAGTTTCGTGCTGGGCGTGATCCTGTTCGCGCTGGCGCTGCTGATCTCGATCGCATGGCACGAGCTCGGGCATCATGTGGCGGCGAAGGCGACGGGAATGAAGGTCCGGCGGTTCTTCGTCGGGTTCGGTCCCACTCTGTGGTCCACCCGCGTCGGTGAGACCGAGTACGGACTCAAGGCGATCCCGCTCGGCGGGTTCTGCGACATCGCGGGCATGACCCCGCACGACGAACTGTCGGTGACCGAGCGCGGCCGCGCCATGTATCAGCAGCCGACATGGAAGCGGCTGGTCGTGCTGCTCGCGGGTCCGTTCCAGAATTTCGTCCTGGGCTTCATTCTGATCATCGTGCTCGCACTCGGGTGGGGACTGCCGATCCTGGGCGACAAGCCGGTCCATGCGAGCACGTTGAGCTGCGTCGCGCCGTCCACTGATTCCCAGGGCCGTCTCACCGAGTGCTCGGGTCCGTCGCCGGCCGAGGTGGCAGGCATCCGGTCGGGCGACCGGATCATCGCCGTCAACGGCGACGACGTGTCCGATGCGTCCGACCTCGTGGGCAAGGTCCAGGCGACCACGGGCAGTGTGGGACTGACCGTGGACCGCGACGGTGAGCAGCGCGACATCACGGTTCCGGTGACCAGCGTCCAGCGGATGGTCGAGGATTCCGACGGCCGGGTCCAGTCGGCCCAGGTCGGTGCGATCGGAGTCGGGCTGTCGACCACCTACGTGCAGGAGTACAGCGCGGGCACGGTCCTGGGCGGGTCCATCGCGTTCACCGGCGACATCTTCGTGGAGACCTTCAAGTCGCTCGCGCGCATGCCCGCGAAGGTGAGCGACCTGTGGACAGCGGTCACCGGCGGTGAGCGAGCGGACGATACTCCGGTCAGCGTGGTGGGCGCCTCCCGGCTGGGCGGCGAGGCCGCCGAACGCGGCTACTGGGACATGTTCATCGGGCTGCTGCTGAGCATCAACTTCTTCTTGGGGGCGTTCAACCTGGTGCCGCTGCTGCCGCTCGACGGCGGACACATGGCGATCGCCCTGTACGAGAGGTTCCGCAACCTGCTGCGGCGGGCGTTCGGCAGGTCGGAGGCTGCGCCGGTCGACTACTTCAAACTGCTTCCACTGACGTACGCGGTGGTGGCGGTGATGGGCGCGTTCATGGTGCTGACGGTCACGGCCGACATCGTGAATCCGATCACCGTCTTCTGACCCGGGGCTTCCGCACGCACCACCCGTGCACCACCGATCCTGCCGATCGGGCCGCCCGCCGGTACTGTTGAAAGGCGACTTCGAGGAGTGATTGATATGACGGAACCGACCGGACCTTCTGGTGCCGGACCGCTGGCTGTGGGACTGGGAATGCCCGCCGGTCCACCGCCGGTGCTCGCGCCGCGACGCCAGACCCGCCAGATCCAGGTGGGCTCGGTCGGTGTGGGCAGCGAGCACCAGATCTCGGTGCAGTCGATGTGCACGACCAAGACGCACGAGGTGAACTCGACCCTCCAGCAGATCGCCGAACTGACCGCTTCCGGATGCGACATCGTCCGCGTCGCGTGTCCCCGCCAGGAGGATGCGGACGCCCTGGCAACGATCGCCCAGAAGTCGAAGATCCCGGTCATCGCGGACATCCACTTCCAGCCGAAGTACATCTTCGCCGCGATCGACGCAGGTTGCGCGGCAGTCCGCGTCAACCCCGGGAACATCCGGGAGTTCGACGGTCGGGTGAAAGAGGTCGCCAAGGCCGCTGGTGATGCGGGAATCCCGATCCGCATCGGTGTCAACGCCGGATCGCTCGACCCGCGCATCATGAAGAAGTACGGCAAGGCCACCCCGGAGGCGCTCGTCGAGTCGGCGCTGTGGGAGGCGGGACTGTTCGAGGAGCACGGCTTCGGCGACATCAAGATCTCGGTGAAGCACAACGATCCGGTGGTCATGGTCGAGGCCTACCGTCAACTGGCCGCGCAGAGCGATTACCCGCTGCACCTGGGCGTCACCGAGGCCGGACCCGCGTTCCAGGGGACTGTCAAGTCGGCGGTCGCGTTCGGCTCGCTGCTGGCGGACGGTATCGGCGACACGATCCGGGTATCGCTGTCCGCTCCGCCCGCCGAGGAGATCAAGGTCGGCGACGCGATTCTGCAGTCGCTGAACCTGCGTCCGAGAAAGCTGGAGATCGTGTCGTGCCCGTCGTGCGGTCGCGCGCAGGTCGATGTGTACAAGCTCGCGAACGAGGTGTCCGCCGGCCTGGAGGGCATGGAGGTCCCGCTGCGTGTCGCAGTCATGGGCTGCGTGGTGAACGGTCCGGGCGAGGCTCGGGAGGCCGATCTCGGCGTCGCGTCGGGCAACGGCAAGGGGCAGATCTTCATCAAGGGCGAAGTGGTCAAAACCGTTCCGGAAGCGGACATCGTCGAGACGTTGATCGCCGAAGCGCTGCGTATCGCAGAGGAGTCGGGGGAAACTGAAAGTGGTTCGCCGCAGGTATCGGTGAGCTGAATCTCGGAGGTGGGACGTGCTGCGACTTCTCGGCGGACGCCCGTTGGGGGCGCGCGACACCGATGCGGTCATGCGTGCGCTCGACGCCGATCCGGTCGGGTCGTGCATGGTCGCCGCCCGCGTCGAGGCCTACGGGCTGGCGCCGCGGCTCCTCGGCGGTGAGATGTGGAGTTCGTCCACGCCCGATCGGTCGCTCTGCTTCTCCGGCGCCAACTTGATGGTGCTGAACGCGGACGCAGACGATGACGTCGACGATCTCGATTTCTTCGCGGACCGCGCCCTGTCGATGCCCCGGATGTGCACGTCGGTCGTCGGCGACGCCCCCAAGACACTCGCACTGTGGGAGCGTCTCACGCCGATGTGGGGGCCGCCGCGCGAGGTGCGGGCGGATCAGCCGCTGCTGGCGCTGAAGGGGCCGCCGGCGATCGAACCGGACCCGCTCGTCCGGTTGGTCACCCTGAACGATCTCGACGTGTACTTTCCGGCGGCAGTGGAGATGTTCCGCGGCGAGGTCGGCGCCGACCCCTGTGCGGGGGACGGCGGGCAGTCGTACCGGCGGCGTCTCGCGTCGCTGATCTCGGCGCGGCGGGTGTTCGCCCGCTTCGACGACGACCGCGTGATCTACAAGGCCGAGATCGGCTCCATGTCGCGCAAGGTGGGGCAGATCCAGGGCGTCTGGGTGGACCCCGAATGGCGCGGTCGCGGACTCGGAGCGGCGGGTACCGCGGCGGTGACGGCGGCGATCGCGCGGCAGGGGCGCATCGCGAGCCTGTACGTGAACAGTTTCAATTCGGCTGCCCGGGCCACCTATCGCGCCGTGGGATTCACCCAGGTCGGGTCGTTCGCGACGGTGCTCGTGGATTGAGGGCGCGCTTCGCGTGATCGACCGGTATTGCCGGGTACATTCATCACCGATGAACCTCCGTCGCACTCTCGCACTGATCAGTGCACTCGTACTCGTGGTGACCGCGTCGGCGTGCTCATCGGAGGACGACAGCGCGCGGGAGGCTGCGGAGGAGTTCATCTCGGCGTTCGCCGCCCGCGACTTCGACGCCGCTGCCGGACAGACCACCGATCCGGCCGCTGCGTCGGCGGGCCTGAGATCAGCGTGGGAGGGGCTCGGCGCCACCGGCTTGAGCGCACGTGCCGGGCGGGTCCACATCGATCAGGATGTCGCCGAGGTCGACGTCACCTACGACTGGGAGCTATCGCGCGGCCGGACGTGGGAGTACACGACGAAGATCGCACTGGGCCGCAACGACGTGGGGTGGTCCGTCCGCTGGCGCTCGACGGCGGTCCATCCGAAGCTCGGTACCGATCAGCACCTGCAGCTGTCGGATCTGAGCCCGCCTCGGGCGACGGTCAACGAGTCCGACGGCTCGGAGGTGATGGTCAACGGGATCATCGGGAGCGTGTTCTTCGACGCCGAGGCCGCGGCGGCGGAGGGGGACGTCTTCGATTCGGTGACCCGAACGGTCGCGACGCTGACCCCGGTCGTCCCCGGGCTGCGCGTGCAGACGATCGCCGAGAAGTCGACGGCGAGTGACGAACCGCTGTTCCTCGGTCGGTTGTCGGGCGCCGATACCGAGCGCTTGCGGGAGCAGCTCGCGATTCCGGGCGTGGTCCTGCGCGAGGAATCCGTGCTGGAGCCGCGGAACCCGGGGTTCGCCTCGCCGGTGCTGGCGCGTGTGAAGGACGAGGTGGGAAACGACATCGTCGGTACCGCCGGGTGGCGGGTCGCCGTGGTGAACCCGAGCGGGCTGGTGGCCGACGTCGTCTCCACGCACCGGAGCGTCCCGGCACCGGCTGTGTCGTTGACGCTGTCGAGGACGGTCCAGGACGCCGCCCAGCGTGCGGTCAACGCCGTGCAGGGAAAGCAGGCGATGACCGTCGCGATTCAGGCGTCGACCGGCAAGATCCTGGCGATAGCCCAGAACCCGGAGGCCGACGGACAGGGGCTGCCCGCGACAACCGGGCAATTCCCGCCGGGATCCACGTTCAAGATGGTCACCTCGGCGGCCGCGATGAACGCCGAGATGAGCAACCCGGACGCGCTGGTGCCGTGCCCGGGGGAGATCACGATCGGTGACCGCACCATCCCGAACTACAACGGCTTCGCCCTCGGCACGGTTCCGCTCACGCAGGCGTTCGCGGCATCGTGCAATACGTCGTTCGCGGATCTGGCCAGCCGAATGGGACCGTCGGATCTGGCGCACGCGGCGGCCGCGATGGGACTGACGGCCCAGTACACCGTGCCCGGCCTCGACGTGCAGACCGGCTCAGTGCCGATCGAGCCCGATCTGGTGATGCGCACGGTGGACGGGTTCGGTCAGGGCACCGTTCTCGCGAGCCCGCTCGGCATGGCGACGGTGGCCGGCGCGGCCGCGGCCGGAAAGCCGCCGGTGCCGCAGCTGATGAACGATCGTGAGACGAAGGTCGAGGGCCCGCGGCCCCCGCTGGATGAGAGCGTGTACGCGCGGCTGCGCGGCATGATGCGCGCCGTGGTGACCGGGGGAACGGCGACCTCGATCGCCGGTCAGGGTGAGGTGTTCGGCAAGACCGGTGAGGCCGAGGCTGCGGGCGGGTCGCACGCGTGGTTCGCGGGCTACCGGGGCGACATCGCGTTCGCCACGCTCATCGTGCTCGGCGGCGACTCCACGAACGCGGTCAATGTGACCGCCGATTTCCTCTCCGGAGTTCCGGTCGACTACCGGCCGTGAACGCCCGTCGAGAGGAACTGATGCGGTCCACCCCGCACACAGGAGAACTGAGACTCAGCGGCGGGGGACGACCATGCGCTCCCCGGTGTCCGGGTGGTCGAACACCATTACCGGGTGATCGTAGGTCCGCGACAGCAGGTCGGCGGTCATCACCTCGGGGACCTCGCCGCTGTCGAGGATCTCGCCGTCCTTCATGACGGCGACGCGGTCCGCGTAGGCGGCGGCGAGCGAGAGGTCGTGCACCACGAGCAGCACGGTGGCACCGGCGCGGGCGCGGGCCCGCAGGATGGACATGACCTGCTCGCTGTGGGCGATGTCCAGGGCCGCGGTCGGCTCGTCGAGGAGGAGGACCGGAGTGTCCTGGGCCAGCGCGCGTCCGAGTGAGACTCGCGCCTGCTGTCCGCCGGAGAGATGGGAGAACGGCCGGTCGACCAGGTCCTGCAGTTCGCAGAGCGCGATGGCCTCCTCGACGATCTCGGCGGAACGCGCCGCCTCGGGTGTCCGCGTCCACGGAAACCGGCCCATCTCGACGACCTCGCGGACGGTGAACGGCGTATCGACCCGGTTGGTCTGCGTGACCAGGGCACGTCGGCGTGCCAGTTCGTGGGACCCGATGCGGCGGACGTCGTCGTCGCCGATGTGCACCCGGCCATCGGCGGGAGCGCGCAGTCCGGCGATCACGGAGAGCAGCGTCGATTTGCCGCAGCCGTTCGGGCCGACGAGCGCCAGCAGCTGCCCCGGGGCAGCGTCGAGGTCGACGCCGGACACCACCGTCCGGCCACCGCGGTCGACGCTGATCGCGCGTGCGCGCACGGCGGCGGTCACCAGCCGGCCCCCGCGTTCCGGCGACGCAGGAGAAGGAAGAACGCCGGGCCGCCGATCAGCGACGTCAGCATGCCGAGCGGGAGTTCGCCGTCGGTCATCGTGCGGGCGGCGAGATCGGCGGCAGCGACGACGAGGGCGCCGCCGATGGCACTGGCGGGCAGCAGGACCGCGTGCCGCGGGCCGACGAGGAGCCGCATGACATGAGGGACGATCAGGCCAACGAACATCAGGATGCCGGTGAAGCTGACCGCGGCCGCGGTGAGGATCGCGACCAGCACGATCACCTGCCGTCGCACCACTTCGACGTTGACGCCCAGCGATGCCGCCTGCACCTCGCCGAGTGCGAGCAGATCGAGTTTGCGCACCAGAACACAGCCTGCGGCGAGCGCCGCGACCACCAGCGGCGCCACGATCTTCACCTGGTCCCACGAGATGTTGCCCGCGAGCGATCCGAGTTGCCAGAACACGATCTGCTCGCGCGCTGCGGTGCTGGCGACGTAGGTGAGGTAGGCGATCACGCCGAGCGCGAAGGCGTTGACGGCGATACCGGTGAGCACCAGCATCACGGTCGATGACGAACCGTCGCGCATGCTCAGGGTGTAGACGGCTGCAGTCGTCAGCAGGCCGAACAGCCCCGCCGCGCCTGCAACGGCCCACCCGTTGGTACCCGTGCCGCCGATCACGATCATCAGGCACGCGCCGATCGCGGCACCGGACGAGATGCCGATGATGCCGGGCTCGGCGAGTGGATTGGCGAGCATGCCCTGGAGGAGGCAGCCGGCGGCGCCGAGGGCGACCCCGACCAGAAGGCCGAGCAGGATGCGCGGGAAGCGGGTGATCCAGAGTGCGTTCTCGCCGTTCGGATGACTCGGCAGCGGTCCGATGTCGAGGTGCCAATGGTGCGCGATGGAACCGAGGACCTCGACGGGAGAGACGTGGACCGATCCGGTGCCCGCCGAGATCACGACGATGACCCCGAGGAGGACGAGCATCGCGGCGCAGACCCAGAACACGCGGCTGCGCGCGATGGAGACGAGAGCCGGTCCCTTCACCTCACGCATAGACTGCCTCGGCCAGCGCCTGGAGGACGAGTCCTGAGTCCGGACCGAACATAAGGATCTGCGTCTCGTCCATGGCGACGATTCGCTGGGCCCGTCCCGCCCGGGTCTCGGCGACGGCGGGGAGCGCGAGCACCTCGTCCAATCCGCCGACCGAATCTGCGCCCTGGGTCATCACGAGGATCACGTCCGGATCTGCTCGCATCATCTTCTCGGTGCTGACCTGGGTGAACGGGGCGGTCAGGCCGGCTTCGGTCCCGGCGTCCACCCCGCCGAGGTTCCTGATGAGGTCGTCGGCTCCGGAGCGCGGACCCGCGAGGAGGATGAGGTGCTCGCCGCGGACGTAGAGGAACGCGATCGTCGGATCGCCCGACGGCGTCGGGATGTGCCGTTTCGCCTGTGCGATCTCCGACTGCGTCCGCGCGACCAGCTTCTCGCCGGCGACGGGAACGCCGAGGGCCGCCGCGACATCGCGGATGAGTTTCGCCGACCCGGCGACGGACCGTTCGGACGTGAACCGGACGACGTCCATCCCGGCGTCGCGCAGCGCTCCCACCGCGTTGGCGGGGTTGGCGTCGGTACCGGTCAAGACGATCGTGGGGGAGGCGTCGAGAACTCGTTCGGTGTTGATGGCGTGCCCGGTGTCGGTGACCACCGGCAACCGTGCCGCAGACGGGAAGGTAGTCGACCGGTCGCGTCCGACGACGTGCGGACCGAGGCCGAGCGCGAACACGATGGTGCCGAGGGTGCCGTTGCGGTCGAGGGCGATGATGCGGTCGGCGCGCGGTGCCGGGGTGGTGTCGGCGACCACCGGCACCACGTCGGAGCGGGCGATCCGCGCAGTCGTCGGACCCGAGCGCAGCGGCGCAGCCGACTCGGAGTGCAGGGCTCCGGTGTCGATCGGCGCAGTGGTGCATCCGGCGAGTGAGGCGGTGGCGACCGCGAGGACTGCGGCGAGGACGACCACGAAGGTGCCCGGGAACCGAGTACGCACTCGGGCGCGCGGAGTCTCGGTCACCGGGGGCCCTGCCTGTCTGCGAGTGTGCACTGATCGTTGTTAGGAGTACCTTACTAGCGGTTCGGATCTCGCAATCGAGGGGACCGCCGTTGCGGCGGGTGCCCGCTGACGGCGTCGGCACGAGGAGACGGTCGGCGTCGGCACGAGGAGACGGTCGGCGTCAAACGAACTGGCGGCATGAAACAATCGGACCATGACTGTGCGCGCTCCTCTGACTCCCGGCGTCGTCTCGCCGATCCGGTCCGTCCCCGATGCGATCGAGCGGCCGGAGTACGTGTGGAAACCGACCGCTCAGGAAGGCAACGAACCCTGGGTGCAGACCCCGGAGACGATCGAGAAGATGCGTCTTGCGTCCAGGATCGCCGCCAACGCCCTCGCGGCGGCGGGACGCGCCGTCGCACCGGGCGTCACCACTGACGAACTCGACCGAGTGGCTCACGAGTACATGGTCGAGCACGGCGCCTACCCCTCGACCCTCGGCTACCGGAGCTTCCCGAAGTCGTGCTGCACATCGCTCAATGAGGTGATCTGCCATGGGATTCCGGATTCGACGGTGGTCCAGGACGGCGACATCGTGAACATCGACGTGACCGCCTACATCGACGGCGTGCACGGCGACACCAACGCCACCTTCCTGGCCGGGGACGTGTCGCAGGAGCACCGGGACCTCGTCGACCGGACCCGGATCGCGACCGAACGCGCTATCAAGGCCGTGAAGCCGGGGCGGGCGCTCAACGTGGTCGGCCGGGTGATCGAGGCGTACGCGAACCGTTTCGATTACACCGTGGTCCGCGACTTCACCGGCCACGGGATCGGCGAGACGTTCCACAACGGGCTGATCGTGCTGCACTACGACCAGCCCGGTGTCGAGACGATCCTCGAACCCGGCATGGTCTTCACCATCGAGCCGATGATCAACCTCGGCGGACTCGAGTGGGAGATGTGGGACGACGACTGGACCGTCGTGACGAAAGACCGGAAATGGACCGCCCAGTTCGAGCACACGCTGGTGGTCACCGATTCCGGCGCTGAGGTCCTCACCCTGCCCGACGAGTGACCGCGACACGCGTGGACGGCTCGGGAGGCCCGGGCGGCGCGCTGCTCGTCGGGGGTACGAGCAGTGACGCGGGCAAGAGTCTGATCGTCGCCGGACTGTGCCGCGCGCTGGCCCGCGAGGGCGTGTCGGTTGCGCCGTTCAAAGCGCAGAACATGTCGAACAACTCGGCGGTCACGCTCGACGGCGGCGAGATCGGACGAGCGCAGGCCTTGCAGGCCGCGGCGTGCGGACTCGAACCGGACACCCGGTTCAATCCGGTGCTCCTCAAGCCCGGCAGCGACCGCCGATCGCACGTCATCGTTCGCGGACGGCCGTACGGTGACGTCGGCGCCGCCGACTACCACGCCAGGCGGGCCGAACTGGCAGACGTCGTGGCCGATGAGCTGGCGTCGCTGCGGCGCGACTACGACGTGGTGATCTGCGAAGGTGCCGGGTCGGTCGCCGAGGTCAATCTGCGGGCTACGGATATCGCGAACATGGGACTCGCGCGAGCGGCGCACCTGCCCGTCCTGCTGGTCACCGACATCGACCGAGGCGGCTCGCTGGCTCATCTCTTCGGCACCGTCGCCCTTCTCGAGCCGGCTGATCAGGCACTGGTGGCGGGATTCGTGATCAACAAGTTCCGCGGCGATCCGGCACTGCTGACGCCGGGCCTCGACATCGTCGCCGAACGAACCGGACGCCCGACTCTCGGTGTCCTCCCGTATGCGTCCGGACTGTGGATCGATGCCGAGGACTCGCTGGCGTCTCCGGTCGGACAGCGCGTCGGTGAAGCGGGTCTCGGTACCGGCGGCGCACGGCTGAGCGTGGCGGCCATTCGGCTGCCCCGCACCTCGAACACGACCGACGTCGAGGCGCTCGCCTGCGAACCGGATGTGGACGTCGTCTGGGTCGACGATCCGGCGGCGGTGAGCGCCGCGGACCTGGTCGTGGTGCCGGGAACCCGGGCCACCGTCTCCGATCTGGCGTGGCTGCGCGCGCGGGGCATCGGTGACGCCCTCGTCGAGCGGGCCCGGCGCGGACGTCCGGTGCTGGGCGTGTGCGGCGGATTCCAGATGCTCGCGCGCACCATCGACGACGGCGTCGAAGCGGAGCAGGCGGGACGTGTCGACGGCCTCGGAATCCTGGACGTGGACGTCGAGTTCCGGGCGGATAAGACGCTCCGCCGGTTCACCGGTGCTGCGTTCACGCACGCCGGTGGCGAGGGGACCGTGCCGGTGACGGGTTACGAGATCCATCATGGTGTCGTGGCGCGCAGTGACGAGCAGGCGTGGCTGGTCGACGCCGAGACCGGTCCGGAAGGCGCTCGGTCGGGTCCGGTGTACGGAACGCACTGCCACGGAGTGCTCGACAGCGACGGGTTCCGTCGGCGGTTCCTGCGGGAGGTCGCGGCGACGGTGGGCCGGGCCGATTTCACTCCGGGTGCCGGGGTGTCGGCCGCAGCCGAACGTGAGCGACAACTCGATTCGATCGCCGACCTGGTCACGGCGCACGTCGATATGAACAGTGTCCACAGATTGCTCCGCGATGGTGCACCGATCCTCCCGTCCGTCATATCCTTGTTGGATGGAAACCGAGCACCTGAAAGTCGACTATGACGGTCTGACGTTCGATGTGAAGACCAGCGGACCTGCACGCGGGCCCTGGGTGGTCCTGCTGCACGGCTTCCCCGTGGATTCACGTTGCTTCGACCTGGTCATCCCGCGCCTGCACGACGCAGGACTGCGGACCGTCACCATCGACCAGCGGGGCTACAGCCCCGGGGCCCGGCCGGAGAGCGTCGAGGACTACCGACTCGACAAGCTGACCGGTGACGTTCTCGGCGTACTCGGGCATCTGAACATCGCCTACTCGATGGTGGTCGGTCACGATTGGGGCGGAATCGTCGCGTGGCAGCTCGCGGCCAAGCATCCGGAACGGTTCACCGGTCTGGTGGCCGTGAGCACCGGGCATCCGTCGGCGATGCGCGACGCGTTGCAGCTCGGTTCAGACCAGCGCGAGCGGTCGTCGTACATCGAGAAGTTCATCGATCCCGGCGCGGAGGAGATGCTGTCCGCGCGCGAGGGCGTGCTGCTGCGCCGGAGCGGTGTCACCGCGGACGAGATCGCGCCGCTGCTCGAGCCGGGGGCGCTGACCGGACCGCTCAACTGGTATCGCGCCAACTTCACCGGCGATATCGCGGAGACCCTCGCATGCCCGCCGGTCGAGATTCCGACGACCATGCTGTGGAGCGACGGCGACTCGGCCCTCGGTCGGGAGCAGGCCGAGCTCAGCGGCCGGTACGCCTACGGCGACTTCCGGTTCTCCACCATCACCGGAGTGGACCATTGGGTTCCGCAGAAGGCTCCCGAGGCCGTCGCCAGCGAGATCTCGCTGCGGTCGTCCTGGTTCTGAGTCTGCCTACACCTCGAGTCCCAGGAGCGCGTTCTCGAGGACCTCGGGCAGCGCCGGGTGAATCCAGTACTGGCCGCGCGCCATCTCGGGTGCGGTGAGTCCGAAGCTCATCGCCTGGATGGCCGGCTGGATGATGCTCGAGGCCTGCGGACCGATGATGTGTGCGCCGAGGATGCGGCCGGTGCCGCGTTCGGCGATCAGCTTGCACAGCCCCGTCGTGTCCTCCATCGCCCACCCGTATGCGACGTCACCGTAGTCCTGCACTTTCACCGTGATGTCCAGACCCTGCTCGCCAGCCTGGCTCTCGGTGAGGCCGACGTAGGCGACCTGGGGATCGGTGAACACCGCGGCGGGCACGAACCGGTGATCGAACGATTCGAGGGAGTCAGCGTCGAAGCCGGCGAGGAGGTTGCGCTGCACGACGCGCTGCTCGTGGTTGGCGACGTGCTTGAGCTGGTACGGAGAGCTGACGTCGCCGAGTGCCCACACACCGTGCGCCGGTGTGCGCCCGTACTCGTCGACCGGCACGCGTCCGTCGTCGGTGAGCGCGATGCCGATCGTCTCGAGAGAGAGCTTGTCGCCGTTCGGAGTCCGTCCGGTGGCGACCAGGAGTGCGTCGGCGTCGATCGTGGCGCCGTCCGCGAACTCGAGTCGCACCCCGGCGCCGCCGTCATCCCCGGGCAGTGCGGACGCGCCGGTCACGTCGGTGTTCAGGTGCACGTCCCACTGCGTCTGGGACACCTCGGTGAACCGGCCGCTGATGTCGGAGTCGAGTGCGCGGAGGAGCTTCGGTCCGCGGGCGATGACCGACACCCGGGTGCCGAGGGAGGAGAAGACGTGGGCGAACTCCGACGCGATGTAGCCGCTGCCGATGATGACGAGCCGATCGGGCAGTGCGGGGAGCCGCATGACGTCGTTGTTCGTGTAGTAGGGGACTCCGGCATCGGCGATCGCATCGGGTATCGAGGGCCGAGCGCCTGCGGCCAGGATCACCTGCGTCGCCAGCACCTCATCGCCCGCGTCGGTGACCAGACGGTATCGACCGTCGTCGGCTCGCCCGTCGAACCGGACGTGACTCTCGTAGACGGTGATGTTCTCGCAGCGGTTCACGCGGTACTCGCGACCGCCCGCCGATATCGGGTCGACGCGGCCGAACACGCGCGCAACGATCGCCGGCCAGTCGACGGAGTCGATGCGGCCGTGGACGCCGTACTTCGCGGAATCCGCGATCGCGTCGGCGACGTCGGACGCGTACACGAACATCTTCGTCGGGATGCAGCCGACGTTCAGGCACGTGCCGCCGTACACGCCCTCCTCGAAGATGGCGATAGACGTGGAGTCGAACCGGTCGTCGGGGATCGAATTGCCGCTCCCGGTGCCGATGATGGCCAGATCCACTGACCGGGGACCGGTTGTCGCGGAATTGTCGGTCATCGTTCGAACTCGCTTTCCATCCAGGAGTCGACCTCGGCGTACGCCTGTTCGCGTGCGGCCGGGATCGAGAGGAACACATCGTGACGGGCGTCGGGGACTGCGACGGCCAGCACTCGCTCGCCGATGCAGCCCGACCATTGGGCGATCTGCTTGACGTCGAGCACGCAGTCAGCAGTGTCGACGGCGGGTCGGTAGGCGGCGGCGAAGTGCGACTTGTCCGATCGGAGCAGCAATGCGGGCACACCGATGTTCAGACCGGCATGCAGAGCACCCTGGCCCGCCCGGACCGCGGCCAGCCAACCGAAGGTCACCGGGAACCCGCCGAGCGGCTTCCGGACCAGGTCGTAGGTCCATTCCCCGTGGCTGTCGCTGTGCAGGCTGTGTCCGTACGCCTCGGAGAGCTCACGGGGAACGTGCTGCTTCCCGCGTATGGCGCCGATCGCGGTGATCAGCTTCGTAACCGGCGCCGTGCGAAGCACGGCCTCACCCTGCAGGTCGAGCCACGGGCTGTTCAGGACCAGCCCGACGATGTGCCCGTGCCGTTCGGGATCGGTGGTGCGCATGCGGTCCAGCCACAGGGGTGTCACCAGCCCGCCGGTCGAATGAGCTGCGACGATCACTCGCGGCGAACCGCCTGCGGCGCTCACCTCATCGGTCACGATGTCGAGAGCCTGATTCAATTCCTCGTCGTAGTACCGAAGGTCGGTGATGTAGTGCGGTTGATGATGCGGTGACAGGGATCGGCCGCATTTGCGCAGATCGAGCGCGTAGAAGGCGTAACCGCGGGCGTGGAAGTAGTCGGCGATGCCGGTCTGGAAGAAGTAGTCGGTGAACCCGTGCACGTACAGGACCGCGCCGCGCGGCTCGGCAGGACTCTCACCTCGCCGCACCAGGTGGGCCGAGATCGGGTCTTCGCCGTCCGGGTCTGCGGCGAGCGGAATGGTGCGGACTTCGAAGCCGTCGAGGAGCTCGTCGGGACGCCAATCAGTGATCACGAGCCCAGCCTAATGCGTTGTCTCACGGGACACATTTCGCCGGACCGATGCTGGTCCCGGATCGTCGATGGTGGACAATGGAGCGCAGAGAAATTCATCGACGGGTCGAGAACGTCGCCGCCGGTGGATTCGGATCCACACAGTCAGCGGAAGAGAGCAGCAGCGTGTCGCAGAAGGTCATCAAGACGGACGTGGCGTTGATCGGCGCAGGCATCATGAGCGCGACCCTCGGCACCATCTTGCGCCAGCTGGAGCCGAGTTGGTCGATCAGCGTGTTCGAGCGGCTCGAGGCGGCGGCTGCCGAGAGCAGCGACCCCTGGAACAACGCGGGCACCGGTCACTCGGCGCTGTGCGAGCTGAACTACACGCCGGCCGGACCGGACGGTGAGATCGACATCACCAAGGCGCTCAACATCAACGAGCAGTTCCAGATGTCGCGCCAGTTCTGGGCGCACGGCGTGGACAACGGAGTGCTCGGCGCTCCCAACGAGTTCATCAATCCCATCCCGCATGTGAGCTTCTGCCACGGCGAGTCGGGTGTCGAGTTCCTGCGCAAGCGCCACGCTGCGCTGTCGAGCCAGACCCTGTTCGAGGGCATGGAGTACATCAACGACGACACCACGTTCAGCGAGCGCCTCCCGTTGATGGCGGAGGGTCGCGACTTCGCCGATCCGGTGGCGCTCAACTGGTTCGACCAGGGCACCGACGTCGACTTCGGTGCGCTGAGTCAGCAGCTGCTGAACTACGTGGGCCGGGATGCCGACCTGTACTACGGCCACGAGATCCGCAATCTGAGCAAGCAGTCCGACGGCAGCTGGATCGTCAAGGTGCGCAACACTCGCACCGGTGAGAAATTCCGCGTCGAGGCACGGTTCGTGTTCGTGGGCGCGGGTGGCGGCGCGCTGCACCTCCTGCAGAAGTCGGGCATCAAGGAGGCCAAGGGCTTCGGCGGCTTCCCGGTCAGCGGTGAGTTCTTCCGCTGCACCAACCCGGATGTCATCGAGCAGCATTCGGCGAAGGTGTACGGCCAGGCGGCCGTCGGCGCTCCGCCGATGTCCGTCCCGCATCTGGACACGCGCGTCATCAACAACGACAAGGGGCTCCTGTTCGGTCCGTACGCGGGCTGGTCGCCGAAGTTCCTCAAGACCGGCGGGTTCATGGACCTGCCCAAGTCGGTCAAGCCCAGCAACCTGCTGCCGATGATGTCGATCGCTCCGAAGGAGTTCGGTCTCCTCAAGTACCTGATCTCGGAGCTGGCGGCGAGCCACGGAGACCGCGTCAACACACTCCAGGAGTTCGCACCGCTCGCCGTCGGTGAGGATTGGGAGCTGATCACCGCAGGCCAACGCGTGCAGGTGATCCGTAAGAACGGCATGGGCGGCAGCCTCGAGTTCGGTACCGCGGTGGTCACCTCGGAGGACGGCACGATGGCCGGTCTGCTCGGTGCGTCGCCGGGTGCGTCGACCGCCGTTCCGGCGATGCTCTCGATCCTCGAGAAGTGCTTCACCGCTCACTACGACGGCTGGCGCGGCAAGCTCACCGAGATCATGCCCTCCTTCGGTCAGAAGCTGAACGAGAACCCGTCCCTGTACCGCGAGGTGTGGGACTGGACCAACCGCAGTCTGAACCTGACCGGTACCCAGGCTCCGGACACCGACGCGCTGACCGCAGGTCCGGACGCGAACGCCGACACCAGCGCAGACTGACTCGATGTCGGGACCCGGTGCGCACTATCCGTTCGGCGCGGTCGTCGGCCAGGACCGACTGAAGCTGGCCCTGGTCCTCTCGGCCGTGGCGCCGGGGATCGGCGGCGTGCTGATCCGCGGCGAGAAGGGCACTGCCAAGTCGACGATCGTCCGCGGCCTCGCGCCCTTGCTCGGTGGGGCGTCGCGCGTCGTGGAACTGCCGATCGGTGCCACCGAGGACCGAGTCGTCGGATCCCTCGACCTGACCCGGGTGCTGCGCGACGGACAGGCGCACTTCACTCCGGGTCTGCTGGCTCAGGCGGACGGCGGTGTGCTGTACATCGACGAAGTCAACCTCCTCTCGGATCACCTCGTCGACGTGCTGCTCGATGCCGCGGCGAGCGGTCGCGTCACCGTGGAACGGGACGGCGTCTCGCACACGCAGTCGGCGGCGTTCGTCCTGGTCGGCACCATGAACCCGGAGGAAGGGGAGTTGCGGCCGCAATTACTCGACCGGTTCGGCCTCGTCGTCGACGTCGCCGGAGCGCGGGACGTGGACGAGCGGGTGGCGATCGTGACATCCCGCATGGATTACGACGCCGATCCCGGCGGGTTCGCGGCGCGCCACGCCGACGACGAGGATCTCCTCGCGGCGCGGATCGCCCAAGCGCGCGCCCTGCTGGCGACCGTCCAGGTGTCGGCGACCGAGTTGCGCCGGATCGCCGGCATCTGCGCGCACCTCGATGTCGACGGACTCCGGGGCGATATCGTCATGGCCCGAACCGCGGCCGCGCATGCGGCATGGCGCGGATCGGACCGCGTCGAGGAGGAGGACGTGCGCGTCGCCGCGGAACTCGCGCTCCCGCACCGACGTCGGCGCAATCCGTTCGACGAGTCCGGGATGTCCGGCGAACAGCTCGACGATGCGCTGCAAGCCGGTGACGAAGCGGCGGAGACCGGGGAGCAGGACAGTGGCGACCAGGAGAGCGGCGACCAGGAGAGCGGGGACCAGGAGAGCGGGGACCAGGAGAACGGGGACCAGGAGAACGGGGACCAGGGCCCCGACACTGATCCTGACCCCGACACCGATCCCGACCCGGACACCGACCCGCCCGGCGGCGGTGGCGGGGGAGCGCCGACCGGCCCCCAGTTCGGGTCGCGCCCGGCGTCCGGTTCGCCCAGGGTCCGGACCTTCCGCGCTGACGGGGTCGGCGACGGCGACATGGGCAGGCGCTCGCGCGCACGCAGTTCCCGCGGCTTGACGGTGCGGGCGATCGACTTCGATTCGAGCACTCCGGTGCATCTGTTCGGAACCGTGCTCGCGGCGGCACGACGCGGCACCGGAGATGGGATGCCTGCGGTCGAACCCGCCGATCTTCGTGGGGCGCACCGTATCGGCATGGAGTCGAATCTCGTGGTGTTCCTCGTCGATCTCTCGGGTTCGATGACCGCGCGCAAGCGACTCACCGCAGTGCGCGACGCGTGCGTGGAGATGCTGCGCGACTCGTACACCCGTCGCGACCGTGTCGCGGTCGTCGTGGCGTGCGGTCGCGACGCGTACGTGGCGGTCCCGCCGACCAGGTCCGTCGACATCGCAGTTGCCCGGCTCTCCGCAGTTCGCACGGGCGGGCGCACCCCGCTGGCCGCGGGCTTCCGGCGTGCCCTCGAGGTGATCGACCGTGCCGCCCGCACGGACCCGCGACGCCGTCCGTTGCTGATCGCGGTCACCGACGGCCGGGCGAACGGTCGCGGATCCGATGGCATGGATGCTGCGGCACAGGCGGATTCGGCGGCGGATGAGGTGGCCCGGCGTGGCATCACGAGCGTTGTGGTGGACTGTGAACAGGGCTTCGTCCGGCTCGGGACCGCGGTGTCGCTCGCACGCCGACTCGGTGCCGAGTACGTGCGTCTCGACGACCTCGCCGATACCGGCTTGGCTGCGGGCGTCCGCGGCGTCGCCTGAAATCGATCCGGTGCAGACCGGAATCATCCGTACGAGGAGGACTCAAAGATGCCGAAGGGCGTGCCCGAATCGATCCCGAACGACGGACTGACCACCAGGCAGCGCCGGAATCAGCCGGTCCTCGCGGTCCATACCGGGCCCGGTAAGGGGAAGTCGACCGCGGCGTTCGGCATGGCGATGCGTGCCTGGAACGCCGGACTGAGTGTTGCGGTCTTCCAATTCGTGAAGAGCGCGAAATGGAAGGTCGGCGAGGAGTCCACCATGGGAGCTCTCGGGAGACTGCACGATGAGACCGGCGAAGGCGGGCCGGTCGAGTGGCACAAGATGGGGCAGGGCTGGTCGTGGTTGCGGAAGAACACCGACGCCGACGATGATCACGCGGCGGCCGCACGGGCCGGATGGGCGGAGATCGCCCGACGCATCGCCGATGAGAAGCACGACTTCTACGTGCTCGACGAGTTCACCTATCCGCTGCACTGGGGCTGGATCGACACCGATGAGGTGGTCGAGGTGCTGGGTGCTCGGCCCGGCCGCCAGCACGTCGTCATCACCGGACGGTATGCCCCGGACGGGCTAGTCGAGGCAGCCGATCTGGTCACCGAGATGACGAAGGTGAAGCATCCGATGGATGCCGGCCGAAAAGGACAGAAGGGCATCGAGTGGTAGGTGCCCGCACTCCAACGGTGGTGATCGCCGCACCGGCGTCGGGCAGCGGGAAGACCACTGTCACAACGGGATTGATCGGCGCGCTCGCAGGCTCGGGCCAGGTCGTCGCGCCGTTCAAAGTGGGGCCGGACTACATCGATCCGGGATACCACGCCGTCGCAGCGAGTCGGCCTGGCCGGAATCTCGATCCCAACCTGGTCGGCGAGCATCGGGTGCGGCCCTTGTTCGCGGCCGGCTGCGCCGATGCGGACATCGCAGTCGTCGAGGGTGTGATGGGTCTGTTCGACGGACGCATCACCGATGATCCGGGCACGTTGGGCGTCGGCTCCACAGCGCAGGTCGCCGCCCTGCTCGGGGCGCCGGTAGTACTCGTCGTGGACGCCGCCGGGCACAGTCAGTCGCTGGCCGCGGTCCTGCATGGATTCGTGTCGTACGACCCCGCGGTGCGAGTGGCCGGGGTGGTCCTGAACCGAGTCGGCTCCGACCGTCATGAGCAGGTGCTGCGCCAGGCATGCGAGAGAGTGGGGCTTCCGGTCTTCGGGGTGGTGCGCCGCGACGCTGCCCTGGCAGTCCCGTCCCGTCACCTCGGACTGGTGCCCGCGGCCGAGCGCAGTGCGGACGCGATAGCCGCCGTCGGGGCGATCACCGACCGCGTACGCGCCGGTCTCGATGTGCCCGCGATCGTCGCCGCCGCTCGAACTGCCGCCGGGGTGACGTGTCCGCCGTGGTCGCCCGATGACGAGATGGCCGATCATCGGGTGCTCGGACGCCCGGTGATCGCAGTCGCGCAAGGGGCTGCATTCACGTTCGGATACGCGGAGCACCCGGAGATGCTCACTGCGGCCGGTGCGCGTGTCGAAGGATTCGATCCGCTGCACGACCGTCTGCCCGCCGGTACGGCGGCAGTCGTCATCGGCGGTGGGTTTCCGGAGGAGCACGCCGCTGACCTGGCAGCCAACGATCCGCTGCGTCGCGACCTCGCGGCCCATGTCGCAGCCGGCCGTCCCGTCCACGCCGAATGTGCCGGCCTGCTGTACCTCGCGTCTGTCCTCGACGGCCATCAGATGGTCGGCGCCTTCGACGCGACCGGAGCGTTCGGCCCTCGGTTGACGCTCGGTTACCGGGACGCGGTCGCGGTGACCGACTCCGTTCTGTACCGCGAGGGTGACCGGATCACCGGACACGAATTCCATCGCAGCACAGTCGATTTCACCTCGGATCGGGACCCGGCCTGGGGGTGGCGCGGACCGGACTCGTCGGGTGCGGGGGCGCCGGTGACCGACGGCATCGTCAGCGGCGGCGTGCATGCTTCGTACCTGCATGTGCACCCGGCTGCGGTACCCCATGCGATCGGGCGCTTCGTCCGGGCTGCCGAGCAGGCCGGTGGATAGGCCGATGCGGGCCCGGTACTAGGCTGAATCACCATGGGGCACGCTCATTACCTGGCCGGACTCGACCTGCGCGATCGGAGAGTCGTGGTGGTCGGCGGCGGCAGCGTCGCCCAGCGCAGACTGCCGAATCTGCTCGCTGCCGGGGCCGAGGTGCACGTCGTCGCGATCGACCCGACACCGACGGTCGACTCCGAACCGAGGGTCACGGTCCATCGCCGTGCCTACGCGCCCGCCGACCTCGACGACGCGTGGTACGCGATCGCCTGCACGGACGACCCCGCAGTCAATGAGGCCGTCGTCGCGGATGCCGCCGAGCGGCGGATCTTCTGCGTCCGGGCAGATGACGGAAGCGCCGGAACGGCGGTCACGCCGGCCTCCGGCCACCACCGCGACCTGCATTTCGGTGTGCTCGCAGGAGGGGACCACCGACGTTCGGCCGCCGCCCGTGCGGCGATTCTCGCAGCATTCGCCGACGGGACATCGCTGACCGTCGCCGACGAGCATCGACACGAAGCAGGGGTCGCACTGGTCGGCGGCGGACCCGGAGCCGACGACCTGATCACGGTTCGCGGACGCCGCCTGCTGGCCGACGCCGACGTGGTGGTCGCGGACCGGCTCGCGCCGGTGGGTCTGCTCGACGAGCTGGGACCGCAGGTCGAGGTCATCGACGCCGCGAAGGTTCCCTACGGCCGCGCGATGCGGCAGGAGAAGATCAACGAGATCCTCGTGGATCGGGCGAAGACCGGAAAGTTCGTCGTGCGGTTGAAGGGCGGTGATCCCTACGTCTACGGCCGCGGATTCGAGGAGCTGCAGGCCTGTGTGGAGGCAGGTGTCGACGTGACGGTGGTGCCGGGCATAGCCAGTCCGATCGCCGGGCCGGGACTGGCTGGTATCCCGGTGACGCATCGGGGCGTGACTCACGAGGTGGTCATCGTGTCCGGCCATGTGGCGCCGGACCATCCCGACTCGCTGACCGACTGGGCGGCGCTGGCACAGTTGCGCGGCACGATCGTGCTGATGATGGCGGTGAAACGGATCGACGAGTTCGCGCAGGCCCTGCTCGCCGGAGGTCGGCCGGGGGACACCCCGGTCGCGTTCATCGAGAACGCGTCGCGACCGGATCAGCGTCTCATCCGCACCGACCTCGCGGGAGCTGCGGATGCCGCCCGGGATCAGAACCTGATCGCGCCGGCGATCGCCGTCATCGGAACGGTCGCGGGCTTCACCGATGCGGACGAGGCTCTCGGCCGGTGATCGCACGAGTGGTCGCCGGTGTCACCGGCCTGCTTCTCCTGGTGGCGGCGATCGTCTCCTGGACCGTGGATCCGGTCGTCACCGCACTGCTGGTCGCATTCGCAGTCGTCATCATGTCGCTGTGGCAGTTCTACCGGCGACGCGCGGGCATCGAACCGGTCGCTCGGAACGTGTGGACCACGATCGTGGTTCCACTCACGTTCGGACTGCTCGCGGTGACCGCCCTGAACGGCTGGATCTTCCGGATCTCGGCCGATTCCGGCGGCGAATCCGGTGAAGTCGGCATGCTGGTCGGTCTCATCACCGGCGTCATCGGGATGTCCGCCGCGTACGGCTACGGGCGCATCCGGGCGCAGAAGGCTCAGATCGCCGCGCTGGACGACGAAGGTGACGACGAGTTGTAGCCGTTCGAGCCTCATCGTCGATTACGCATCGTCGATTCGCAGTGCTGACCGCTCCTTGCGGGCGTTTGTTCGAGAGAGATAGTATAGAACACACGTTCGAATGATCGAGGGGGCTGATGACTACGACGATCGCCGGTACTTCATCCGGTTCGGCCGCGGCGCTTCCCTCGTCGCATTCGCGGCCCGATCGGACGCATACGAGGGTCTGATCATGTGGCACAGATACGAGGCGATGTATCGGGCGCTCGACTCCACCATGCGCGAGGCCGCAGCGACCGAAGCATCCGGTGACGCCGGAGACGTGTACACGCGGGTGTGCGACCCGGTGTGCCAGGTGGCCGGTCTATACGCCCATGCTGTCGGGTGTCGGCAGTTCACTGCGGAGCTCTTCGTCGATCGTGCGGGTGGCCCGACGTGCGTGTGCAACCTGAATCCGAAGTGCAGGTTCCATCACGGTCTGAAGCCTGCAGGCACGGGCCGAGCATCGGCTGCGGTTCAGCCGCTGCGGAGAACGCGCCCCAGCGGGCGGCGACTCGCACTCAGGAGAAGCACCGCTACCGAATGAGGGTTCGGGCGGCGAATCGGACGGCGCGTGAGCGTGAACTGGCGCGCGGAGAAGCGGCCGTCGACTACGGTGAACCACCCTTCTAGTACCAGGAGATGAGCAGCCGATGGGATCCGCTTTCGCCTACCGACCGGCGACACAGGAACTGTTCGACGACGTCGAAGAGATGCTCGGACCCAAGAAGCGGCCGGACGCGGCCGCGTGTTGGTGTCTGACGTATCGGCTCGGCAACGTGGAGTCCCAGAAGCTGGACCCTCCGGGGCGCCGGGCAGCGGTATTCGAGTTGTGCGGCGCCCGTCCCGAACCCGGAATCCTCGTCTACGACTCCAGTGCGGACGGCGTCATCGGTGACGTCGTGGGGTGGGCCGGTGTCGCTCGGCGCTCGCTCATCACTGCACTCGCCGACGAGCAGGCGTTTCCGCGCATGGCCGACGGCGACCCCTGGACGATATTCTGCCTGCGCACTCGGGGAGGTCGGCGCCGCAAGGGGATCGGTCAGCAGATACTGTCCAGCGCAGTGGACTTCGCTCGGGAGAGCGGAGCGGGCGTCATCGAGGCGTATCCGGTCGACCCGGAGGCGCATATCGCGCCGATCTACGCCTATCCCGGCTTCCGATCCATGTTCGAGCGCGCAGGCTTCACCGTGCGCGACCGGGCCGGGCGAGTACCGGGAGGGCCACCTCGGGTGGCGATGAGTCTGGACACTCAGTCCGTGACGACAGTGACCTCCACCGGGGAGGTGATCTCCACCCGTTGACCCGCGTCCGACAGGACGGCGGCCAGCGCGTTGACGTCGCGGACGGTCCGCCGAGTGCGGACCAGCTCGCGGGCGATGAGCCCCTTGTGGTGCTTGTTGAAGTGACTGACAACCTTGCGTGACCCATCGGCCCCCTCGGTGACGACGGTGGCCGTCACGGCGCCGCTGACGGGACCGAGTTTCTGGTAGACGCCGGAACGCAGATCCAGGACGAACTCGTCGATCGCGTCCAGTGCCGGCGACAGCACCGGCTTCCACACCGATCCGAGGGTGCCGAAGCCGGGCAGCTTGGATCCGCCTGACAATCGGTACGCGGGAATGAGATCAGTTGCGGCCACGACGCCGAACAGTGCGGAACCGATCATCAACCGGTCGGCGGCCTTGGTCTTGGATGCGCGCGTCAATCCCGGGTAGTCGAGGGCGTCGTAGAGCACGCCGGTGTAGCGGGTGATCGCAGTGCGAGTCGGGGCGCGCCAGAGGTCGGCGTTGCGGTCCACCTCGGCGATGGCGGCGTCGCTGGTACCGAGGCCCAGTGCGGCACGCGAGGCGTCCAGATCCGACGACAGGTCCACGACGGCGTCGCCGAGACGGCGACGGACGCCGTTGAGTCGCGGCAGGGTCAGCGAATCGAGGTCGAGCGGGACAGCGGTCCCGCCGTCGGATTTGGTCTCCGAGGGAGGCAGGATCACGAGCACGCGACCACCCTAACCAACCGCGGTGCACCCGAACTAAGCTGGTACACCGTGATCACTCGCATGTCCGCCCTGTTCCTCCGCACCCTCCGAGACGACCCCGCAGATGCCGAGGTGCCGAGCCACCGGTTGCTGGTCCGCGCCGGTTACATCCGGCGGAGTGCGCCGGGTGTCTATTCGTGGCTGCCCCTGGGACTCAAAGTGTTCCGCAACGTCGAAGCGGTGGTGCGGCAGGAGATGGATGCGATGGGAGCGCAGGAGATCCTGCTGCCCGCACTTCTGCCGCGCGAGCCGTACGAGACGACCGGCCGCTGGGCCGAGTACGGCGACGCGCTGTTCCGCCTCAAGGATCGCAAGGGCGCCGACATGATGCTCGGGCCCACCCACGAGGAGATGTTCACCCAGGTCGTGAAGGGCGAGTACAGCTCGTACAAGGATCTGCCGACCACCCTTTACCAGGTGCAGACGAAGTACCGCGATGAGGAGCGGCCACGCGCCGGACTGCTTCGCGGTCGTGAGTTCGTGATGAAGGACTCCTACTCGTTCGATCTCGACGAAGCCGGGTTGCAGGCGTCGTACGACAAGCACCGTGCGACCTACCAGCGGATCTTCGACCGCCTCGGCGTCGAGTACGTGATCGTTGCAGCGACCTCGGGAGCGATGGGCGGGAGCGCGTCCGAGGAGTTCCTCGCGGTGTGCGACGTCGGAGAGGACACCTTCGTGCGGAGCACGGAGTCGGACTACGCGGCCAATGTGGAAGCAGTCGTCACCCCGGTCCCCGCCCCGGTCGCCTTCGACTCGCTGCCGGAGGCGACCGTGCGCGACACCGGCGACACCCCGACCATCGACACGCTGGTGGACTGGGCGAACAGTGCGCTCGACGGCGAGTACACGGCCGCCGACACCCTCAAGAACGTGATGGTGAAGATCCGCAAGCCGGGCGGAAAGTGGGAGATCACCGCAGTCGCCGTGCCCGGAGATCGCGATGTGGACCCGAAGCGGCTGGAGGCGGCGGTCGAGCCCAGCGAGGTGGAGCTCCTCGATGACGCCGACTTCGCGGCGAACCCGTCACTGGTCAAGGGCTACATCGGACCGAAGGGAGTGCAGCGCGCAGGGTTCACGTACCTCGTCGACCCGCGCGTGGTCGACGGCACGTCGTGGATCACCGGCGCCGATGAGAAGGGGAAGCATTACACCGGTCTCGTGGCAGGCCGCGACTTCACCGCGGACGGCGTCATCGAAGCGGCCTCGGTGCGCGACGGTGATCCGTCGCCGGACGGCAAGGGTGTCCTCGAATCGGCCAAGGGGATCGAGATCGGACACATCTTCCAGCTCGGCCGCAAGTACACCGACGCCTTCGAACTCGATGTGCTCGGCGAGAACGGGAAGCCGGTCCGGGTCACGATGGGGTCGTACGGCCTCGGTGTGTCGCGGATGATCGCGGTGCTCGCCGAGCAGATGCACGACGAGAAGGGGCTGCGCTGGCCGCGCGAGGTGGCGCCGTTCGACGTGCACCTGGTCATCGCGAACAAGGACGAGGCGGCGGTCGCCGGTGCACAGCAGCTTGCCGACGACCTCGATGCGGCGGGACTGTCGATTCTCTTCGACGACCGCAAGGCGTCGCCGGGCGTCAAGTTCAAGGACGCCGAGCTGTTGGGCATGCCGGTCGTCGTGGTCGTCGGGCGAGGCTGGGCCAACGGCACCGTCGAGATCCGCGACCGGTTCACCGGCGATGCGGCCGAGGCTGCCGTCGACGGAGCAACCGACGCCGTCCTGGCCGCGGTGCGCGGCTGAGTCGACGCGGGGAGCGGCTACTAGCGTCCCGGGAAGGGGACGGTCACGGGAGTGATTCCCGCGACCTCTCGCCAGTGCGCGATCCGCAGGGCGCACTCGCTGAGCCCGTCGACGCCGTTGCGCCGCACGTTCGGATCGTCTGCCTGCTCGACGAGTGCGAGGTAGGCGGTCGCGCACGACTCCTCCGCGGCAAGCAGCGCCTTCTGGGCTGACCCCGCATCGGTGATGTCGGTGGTCAGCGCGTACCCGGCGGCGGGGACCCGCTCCTGTTCGCCCGACGCGACGACCATCGTGTTGAGCTGGTCACGCCGGACCCGGTGCTCGGCGATGTACTCGGTGACGGTGTTGCGCTCGCCGGAACCGACGAACGCGGTCGATGTTCCGTAGGTGAAGATCGCGGCCAGTTCAGCGTCCGTGGCGGCGATGAGAGCGTCAGACTGGCTCATGCGAGCTGCACCTCCGTCATGGTCTTGCAGGACGCGGAGATCGATGCAAGCAGACCAGCCGCATATCCGGACTCCCCGACAGCGGCCGCTGCAGAGGTGCGGGTGGTCGTCTCGAGCGCGGTGCGCAGCGCGTCGAGACCGATCGGCGGGGTGCCGGCATCGTCGATCTGATCGGCCGACGACGAGTTCACCCGATTGATCTCGTCGCTGAGCGACTTCGCATGCTGGCCGCGCTGCTCGGCGACCGCCGTCAGCGCCGCCGTGTAGTCGGTGTTGCGGGGTGCGAGCGATTGCGCTGCCCGCTGTTGACGGAGGGCTTCCCGTGCATGCGGAACGAGCCTCTCGGCGTCTTCGCGGCGCTCGCTCGCGGTATCGGTGCATGCGCTGATCGACGCACCGACGGCCACCGCCACCGGGACTGCGACGGCGCCTCGCAGGACCGTGCGCCGCGATGGCGCGCGGCGGCTGTGCGTCTGGCGGGAGCGGGGAAGAGGTTCAGGGCGGACGGTCACCCGACGAATTCTGCCAGTTCCCGCGATCGACTACACTCAGCAGGCCCTGATCCGAGCATCTCGCCGGACGTAGAGTGGGCTGGACGCCGACCGAGAGGACTGCGATGAGTGGCGACAGGACCGAAGCGATCGGTGCTGCGGTGGAGCCGATTCTCGTGGCGGCGGGATACGACCTCGAGGAGGTCGTGCTCCTGACTCCGCCCGGACGCCGCGACGTTCGCGTGGTGATCGACAAGGACGGCGGCGCGCCGCTCGACGAGCTGGCGGACCTGAGCCGCGAACTCGGTGCGGTTCTCGACGCCGCCGACGTCATGGGCGAGCAGCACTACGAACTCGAACTCACCACTCCCGGGATCGGCCGTCAGCTCACCCGGCCGCGGCATTGGCGCCGCGCTGCGGGACGCACCGCGAAGATCGAGTACACGGTCGACGGATCGGCTGCTGAGCTCACCGGCCGTATCGGGGCACTCGACGGGGCCGACGCAGGGGACCCGGAGTCGGTCACCGTCGTGAAGGCGGACAAGGGCCGGATCTCGACCGTGAACGTTCCCCTGGCGGCGGTCACCAGCGCCGTGGTCGACGTCGATTTCCGGCGCCCAGGTGAAGCCGAGCTGCGGGCCTGCGGTCTCGACGACGCCGAGATCGCGCGGCGCCGGACCCCGAACGAAACCTGAATCCGGCAGCCCAGATGCGGCATCCGGAATCAGCCGTCCGGCGATCAGACAACTGACAACTGAACAGACAACTCAACACGACAAGCGAATAGGAGTCACCATGCACATCGACATCAGCGCGCTCCGACTGATCGAGGCGGACAAGGGCGTGTCCATCGACACCGTGATCACGGCGATCGAGACCGCCCTGCTCACCGCCTACCGGCACACTGAGGGCTTCGCGCAGCACGCGCGAATCGACGTCAACCGCAAGAGCGGAGAAGTCCGGGTGATGGCCCAGGAACTCGGCGAGGGCGGCGACGTCGTTCACGAGTGGGACGACACTCCCGAGGGCTTCGGCCGGATCGCCGCGACGACTGCGCGCCAGGTGATCCTGCAGCGTCTGCGCGACGCCGAGAACGAGAAGACCTACGGCGACCTGGTGGCTCACGAGGGCGAAGTGGTCGGCGGCGTCGTCCAGGCCGACTCGCGACTCAACGCCAAGGGCATCGTCGTCGTCCGGATCGGCACGGATGCCAACGCGACCGAGGGCATCATTCCCTCCGTCGAGCAGGTGCCGGGTGAGAAGTACAACCACGGTGACCGCATCAAGTGCTACGTCGTCGGTGTCAGCCGCGGGATGCGCGGCCCGCAGATCACCCTCTCGCGAACTCACCCGAACCTGGTCCGCAAACTGTTCTCGCTTGAGGTGCCCGAGATCGAGGACGGCTCGGTCGAGATCGTCGCCGTCGCCCGCGAGGCAGGTCATCGGTCGAAGATCGCCGTTCACACCGGCGTCAACGGTCTTAACGCGAAGGGCGCCTGCATCGGTCCGATGGGGCAGCGTGTACGCAATGTGATGAGCGAGCTGTCCGGTGAGAAGATCGACATCATCGATTACGCGAACGACCCGGCCGTGTTCGTGGGCAATGCGCTGTCGCCTGCGAAGGTGATGTCGGTGACGGTCATCGACCTGGAGACCAAGGCGGCCCGGGTGATCGTGCCCGATTACCAGTTGTCGCTCGCGATCGGCAAGGAAGGCCAGAACGCGCGGCTCGCTGCGCGCCTGACTGGATGGCGGATCGACATCCGCTCGGACGCAGGCGATGGCGGACCTCGGATGGAGGTTCTCAGCGACGGCGAGGTCACGGTCAGCCCCGATGATGAGATAGACTGACTCGTGGCCCTCCGACCGTCGACCTCACCGGTCCGCACGTGCATCGGTTGCCGACGGCGCGATCAAGCCCCTGACATGGTGCGAGTAGTTGCCCGTTGCGCAGACGATGGTGTGCGCACTGTGGCGGTGGACACGGCGGGGAGCTTGCCGGGACGTGGCGCCTGGCTGCATCGAGAGTCCGACTGCGTGTCGGCCGCGGTGCGGCGGCGCGCCTTCGGTCCGGCGCTACGGGATCGCGGTCTCACCGTGAATCCAGACGACCTCGACGATCTGATCGCCGAGATCAACCGAGACGGTTCCGCAGGGAATCAGGACAGGTAGCAGAAGACATGAGCACACCGTGAAGTCTCCACGATGAGCACGTTGACCGAATAGATCGAGGTCGCAGCGGGTAGCCCGCTCGACCTCCAAGTGAGGAGAGCAGTGGCAGGCAAGGCCCGCGTTCACGAACTGGCCAAGGAGATCGGCGTTCCCAGCAAGAAGGTGCTGGAACGTCTGAAGGAGCAAGGCGAGTTCGTCAAGTCCGCGTCGTCGACCGTCGAGGCCCCCGTGGCCCGTCGGCTTCGCGAATCATTCCCCACCGGTGACACCGGTGGATCGGACGCCGCACCGGCGTCCGCCCCCAAATCCTCGTCGGCGAAGCCCGGTGCGAAGCCGGCCGCGAAGCCCGGTGCACCGGCTGCGAAGCCGTCCGACTCGGCACCCAAGCCGGGACCGGCCGCACCGGCCGCTCCCGCGGCTGCACCGGCGACGCCCGAGCCCGCAGCACCGGCCGCCCCGTCGGCGCCGGCAGCTTCCGGCCCGAAGCCGGCTGCACCGGGCCCCAAGCCCGCGGCCCCGAAGCCCGCAGCACCCAAGCCTGCGGCACCAGAGGCGCCGTCGACCCCAGCTGCAGGCCCGCGCCCGGGACCTCGTCCCGGCCCGCGCCCGCCGCGTGTGGGCAACAACCCCTTCTCCTCGGCTCCGGCACCCTCGCCGCGCCCGTCCGGTCCCCGTCCCGGGCCCGGTCAGGGCGGACCGCGTCCAGGTGGCGGTCGTCCCGGCGGCGCAGGCCGTCCCGGCCCAGCCGGAGCAGGACGTCCGGCGGCCGGTCAGGGCGGACCTCGTCCGACCCCCGGCAACATGCCGTCGCGCCCGTCTCCGGGCGCCATGCCGCAGCGTGCGGCCGGACCTAACGCCCGGCCGGGTGGCCGTGGCGGTCCGGGTGGACGCAACGGCGGTGGCGGCGGCGGTTTCCGCGGCGGCCCCGGTGGTCCCGGCGGCGGTTTCCGCGGTCGTCCCGGTGGCGGCGGTCGCGGTCGCGGTGGCGGTGCGGCCGGCGCGTTCGGTCGTCCCGGCGGTGCACCCCGAAGGGGCCGCAAGTCGAAGCGTCAGAAGCGTCAAGAGTACGACTCGATGCAGGCGCCCAGCGTCGGCGGCGTCCGTCTGCCGTACGGCAACGGCGAGACGATCCGTCTCCCGCGTGGCGCATCGCTGTCGGACTTCGCCGACAAGATCGACGCCAACCCGGCAGCACTGGTCCAGGCGATGTTCAACCTCGGCGAGATGGTGACGGCGACCGAGTCGGTCAACGACGAGACGCTCGAGCTGCTCGGCTCGGAGATGAACTACAAGGTCCAGGTCGTCAGCCCTGAGGACGAGGACCGCGAGCTGCTGAAGGCGTTCGACCTGACCTACGGTGAGAACACCGGTGAGGACGAGGACCTGCAGCAGCGCCCGCCGGTGGTCACCGTGATGGGTCACGTCGACCACGGTAAGACCCGACTCCTCGACACGATCCGCAAGGAGAACGTCGGTGCGGGCGAGGCCGGTGGCATCACCCAGCACATCGGTGCGTACCAGGTGAACACTCACCTGAACGGCGATGACCGTCTGGTCACCTTCATCGACACCCCGGGTCACGAGGCGTTCACCGCCATGCGTGCTCGTGGTGCGAAGGCCACGGACATCGCGATCCTGGTCGTCGCAGCCGACGACGGCGTGATGCCGCAGACGGTCGAGGCCGTGAACCACGCACAGGCCGCTGACGTGCCGGTCGTGGTGGCGGTCAACAAGATCGACAAGGAAGGCGCCGATCCGGCCAAGATCCGCGGCCAGCTGACCGAGTACGGTCTGGTCCCCGAGGAGTACGGCGGCGAGACCATGTTCGTCGATATCTCGGCGAAGCAGGGCGAGAACATCGATGCGCTGCTCGAGGCGGTCCTGCTGACCGCCGACGCATCGCTCGATCTTCGTGCGAACCCGGAGATGGATGCGCAGGGCGTGGCGATCGAGGCGCACCTCGACCGTGGCCGCGGCCCGGTCGCGACAGTCCTCATCCAGCGCGGAACGCTGCGCGTCGGCGACTCGATCGTCGCGGGCGATGCGTACGGTCGTGTTCGTCGCATGGTCGACGAGCACGGCGACGACATCACGGAGGCGTACCCGTCGCGTCCGGTCCAGGTCATCGGCTTCACGTCGGTTCCGGGTGCCGGCGACAACGTGCTGGTCGTCCAGGAGGATCGCACCGCGCGTCAGATCGCCGATCGTCGGTCGGCGCGCAAGCGCAATGCCCTGGCGGCGCGCAGTCGCAAGCGGATCAGCCTGGAGGATCTGGATTCGGCGCTGAGGGAGACCAGTCAGCTGAACCTGATCCTCAAGGGCGACAACTCGGGCACCGTCGAGGCGCTCGAAGAGGCGCTCATGGGCATCGAGATCGACGACGAGGTGTCGCTGCGCATCATCGACCGCGGTGTCGGTGGCGTCACCGAGACCAACGTCGACCTGGCAACGGCCTCCGATGCGATCATCATCGGCTTCAACGTCCGCGCCGAGGGCAAGGCGACGGAGCTGGCGAAGCGCGAGGGCGTCGAGATCCGTTACTACTCGATAATCTACAAGGCGATCGACGAGATCGAAGCGGCTCTGAAGGGCATGCTCAAGCCGATCTACGAAGAGGTCGAGCTGGGGCGCACCGAGATCCGAGCGATCTTCAAGTCGTCCAAGGTCGGCAACATCGCGGGTTGCATGGTGCAGTCGGGTGTCGTCCGTCGCAATGCGAAGGCACGACTGCTGCGCGACAACACAGTGGTCGCCGAGAATCTGACGGTGTCTTCGCTGCGGCGCGAGAAGGATGACGTGACCGAGGTTCGCGAGGGCTTCGAGTGCGGTCTGACGCTCACGTACGGCGACATCAAGATCGACGATGTCATCGAGACCTACGAGATGGTCGAGAAGGCGCGGGACTAGTTGAGAAGGCTCGGTACCGGGTGCGTGCACCCGGTACCGGGGAATCGGATTTAGGGGAGTCGATCAATGGTTGATGCTGCTCGGGCCCAACGGCTCGCGAAGCGAATCACGACCATCGTCGCGTCGGCGATCAGTGGCGAGATCAAGGATCCGCGTCTGGCACACGTCACGATCACGGATACCCGGGTGACCGGCGATCTGCACGACGCGACGGTGTACTACACCGTGATGGGTTCGACGATCGATGCTGAACCCGATTACGCGGAGGCGGCGGCCGGACTGGCCGCCGCCACCGGCGTGCTCCGCTCCAAGGTCGGTGCCGGGACCGGTGTGCGGTTCACGCCGACTCTGCGGTTCGAACTCGACACCGTGCCCGATGCCACTCGCGCGATGGACGAACTGCTGGCGAAAGCGCGGGCTCAGGACGAGCTCGTCGCGCGTGCGGCGAGGGACGCCGAGCCCGCGGGCGATGACGATCCCTACTATCACGAGGACGGCGAAGCCGGTCAGGACGCCAGAGGGTGAACCGGGCTTCCGCAGGGACGGTCGCCTCTGTTCTGTCGGGGGCCGACTCGGTGGTGATCATCAGTCACGTGCGGCCCGACCCGGACACCATCGGCAGTGCTCTCGGCCTCGGTCTGGGGCTCGTGTCGCTGGGCATCCCGGTGCGCTGCGGCTTCTCGGGCCCGGAGACACTCCCGCGAACACTGCGTGAGCTGCCCGGTGCCGAGCTGCTGGCACCGTTGTCGGCACCGTCGCCGGGGGAGATCGCGGTCGCGGTCGACGCCGCGTCGGTGGGCCGGCTCGGAGACTACGAGAGTGTGTTCACGGCGGCGAGCCGCACGATCTGCATCGACCATCATGTCTCGAATCCGGGCTTCGGCGACTTCGATCTGGTCGACTCGGAGTCCGACTGCACTGCAGTCCTCATCCTGGACGTGCTGGACGAGCTCGGCGTGGAGCTGACCGCCGACATCGCGACCTGCCTGTACGCGGGTCTGGTCACCGACACGGGGTCGTTCAAGTGGGCTCGACCGGCGTCTTTCGAAGTCGCAGCCCGGCTGCTGCACGCAGGAGTGAACGCCGCGAAGTGGAGTCGGGTGCTGTTGGACTCGCACCCGTACCCGTGGCTGCGCATGCTGTCGGATGTGCTCGCCTCGTCCCACCTGGACGAGACGGCATGCGGCGGCAGGGGCCTGGTGGTCGCGACGGTTCTGGCCGACCAACTGGGCGGAATGAGCTGGGACGAGTCCGAGAGCGTGATCGACGTGGTGCGAACCGCGCGCGAAGCGGAAGTCGCCGCGGTATTCAAGGAGTCGACGCCGGGATCCTGGGCAGTCTCGCTGCGTAGCAAGACCAGCGTGGACCTGGTCCCGGTAGCGCGTGCGCTCGGCGGCGGCGGACATACGCGCGCTGCGGGCTACTCCGATTCCGGGACGGCGGACGAGGTCGTCGCGAGGTTGCGCGCGGAGCTCGAACGCTCAGCGAACAGCGAGTAGTACGCGATGCTGCGACTCGCGTCGTCGGCACTCGTGGTGCTCATCGCACCGCCCCTCTACCTGATGCTCGACCTGGCGGTCGTCGGCCGACTCGGTGCAACCGAGCTCGCGGCACTCGCGGTGGCGACTCTCGTGCTCGCGGTCATCAGCACTCAGCTCACGTTCCTCTCGTACGGCACGACGGCTCGCTCGGCTCGCTCCTACGGTGCGGGCGACCGCGACGGGGCCGTCTCCGAGGGAGTCCAGGCGACGTGGATCGCACTGGGCGTCGGCGCGTTGATCGTCGTCGCGGCCTGGCTGTCCGCTCCGTGGGTGACCTCGGTGCTGGTGCCGGATGCCGCCGTGGCCGCCGACGCTGCGCGGTGGCTCCGGATCGCCGTGTTCGGGGTGCCGGTCATTCTCGTGGCGATGGCGGGCAATGGCTGGATGCGCGGCGTGCAGGAGGCGCGGCGGCCGGTGATCTACGTGGTGTGCGGTCTCGGTGTCGGAGCGGTGCTGTGCGTCGGTCTGGTCCACGGCGTCGGGCCGATGCCACGACTCGGCCTCGAGGGCAGCGCCGTGTCGAACTTGGTGGGGCAGTCGATCACCGGAATCCTGTTCGGCGCACGTCTGCACCGTGAGGCGTCCAGGAGCCGGTCGATCGGTCTGGCGCCGCAGCGATCCCGGATCACGGCGCAACTGTCGATGGGACGCGACCTGATCCTGCGCAGCATGTCGTTCCAGATCTGCTTCGTATCCGCGGCTGCGGTCGCCGCGCGATTCGGTGTCGCACAGGTCGCGGCCCATCAGGTGGTCCTGCAACTGTGGGAGTTCATGTCGCTGCTGCTCGATTCGCTCGCGATAGCCGCGCAGCAACTCGTCGGCGCCGCGCTCGGGGCCAGGACCTTCGATGCGGCTCGTCGCACCGCCCGGCATGTGACCGCGGTGTCGCTCGCCGTAGCGGTGGGTCTGGGTGCGGTGCTGGCAGCGGGTGCGGGGGTGCTGCCGCGGATCTTCACCTCCGACTCCGGGGTACTCGATGCGATCGCTACTCCGTGGTGGTTCTTCGTCGCGATGCTGCCGATCGCCGGCGTGGTCTTCGCGCTCGACGGCGTACTGCTGGGCAGCGGTGACGCGGCTTTCCTGCGGACCGCGACCCTGGCCGGTGCGCTGTGTGCGTTCCTGCCGATGATCTGGCTGTCGTTGGTGTTCGACTGGGGGCTGGCCGGCATCTGGGCGGGACTGATGTCGTTCATGATCACCCGCCTCGGTGCGGTGGTGTGGCGCGTGCGTTCCGGGGTATGGGTGCGTTGACGGCCGGATACCGCGCGGACTAATGTAATGAACATGTTCAATGAACGTGTTCAGTCAGGGCGTGAGGTGCAGCGCGAGCGGACGCGCGAGCACGTCATCACCGCCGCGCAGAGCTTGTTCACCGAGTACGGCTTCGCGGACACCACTGTCCGGAGGATCGCCGCCGCAGCTCAGGTCAGCGTGGGGACGGTCATGTCCGTCGGAGACAAGGACGCGCTCCTGATCGCCTCGTTCGATCGCTGGATCGGGGCAGTGCATCGTGGACGTGCGGGCGATGCGGCGCCTGTGGGGGCGAATACCGCGACCTCGCCGATCGACCGGATCGGTGACGTCGTGCAGCCGTTCCTCGACATCTTCGCCGCCGACATGGACCTGGCGCGCGAGTACGGCGCCGTGCTGGCACGAGGCACGCACTCCACCGAGGTGTTCGGCGAGCTCGCCGTCGCACTTCACCGAGACTTCGCCACGGTGTTCACCGACGCCGGATTGGGCGAGGACGCCACTGCGGCGGCTACCGCCGTCTACCTCGCATATCTGGGTCTGGTGATGACGTCGGCCATCACCGGGAACGACGTCGCGGCCATCCGCACGCAGATCGAGGGCGTTGCTGCAGTGCTCATCCGGCGGCGATGAACCCGGTGAGCTGACAGAGAGGCACGAAGATGTTCTTCACTCCCGACCCGGCCTGGCCGGTGATCATCCTGGCGGCGATCGTCGGCGGCGACGCTCTGATGTCGATCAGGCCGCCGAGGTTCATCCGAGAGTGCTACGCAGGCGTGGGCTTCCCCCTCGACTGGGGGTGGGTGCTCGTGTACGTCAAACTGCTCGCCGTCGCCGGGCTCCTCGTCGGCCTCGAGTACGACGGTGTCGGCGTCGCGGCGTGCGCGGGCGTCGTCGCCTACTTCCTTGCGGCCACCGCCGCGCACGTCCGCGCGAGGTTCACCGGAACGGAGTTCTGGGTGAACTGCCTCGGAATGCTGGCGCTGGCCGTGGGTGTTCTCGGCTACTCGTTCGTGTGGTGATCGAGGTACCGGGTTCCTAGTGCTGCTGCTCCCAGTAGTCGGCGACGACGTCGCGGTACTGCGGGAAGCGCTCGATGAACGACTGCGTGTAGGTGCACACGGGCACCACGTGGCGACCTTCGGACTCGATGGTGTCCAGCAGCGTGGCGACGAGCAGTCGTGCGAACCCCGCGCGGGCGAACCGTTCGGTGACGACCGTGTGCAGCAGGATGAGATCTCCGCTGTCGTTCGTCTCGTAACCTGCGACGCCGATCAGCTCTTCGCCCGACCAGAGTTCGTACCGGTCGCGGTCGGGATTGTGTCGCAACTCCGGCTCGTGCTCGAGCTGCACCGTGGGCGGCGGAACAGGTGTGCGCTGCGTCATACTCCCACCGTAGTCCCCGCGCTCAGTGCTCCGTGGCAGCATGGTCGCCATGGCTACACTCTGGGCGATCAGCGACCTGCACGTGTCCCACCGCGGTAACGAGCAGATCCTCGACCAGGTCCGGCCGAAGCAGGCGGGGGACTGGTTGATCGTCGCGGGTGACGTCGCCGAGCGCACCGACGACATCATCGACACGCTGCGCAGGCTCGCGGCGCGCTTCACGACCGTGATCTGGGTACCGGGTAACCACGAGCTCTACACGACGGCGAAGGATCCGCTGCAGCTGCACGGCGTCGCGCGGTACGACTACCTCGTCCAGGCGTGCCGGGACATCGGAGTGGTCACACCGGAGGACATCTACCCGCTGTTCGACCCCGGCGACGGCTCCGATCCGGTGCGCGTCGTGCCGATGTTCCTGCTGTACGACTACACGTTCCGGCCCGAGGGCACGGTCTCCGCGCTGCAGGCGCTGGCCGTTGCACGCGAGCGCAACGTCGTCGCGACCGACGAGTTCCTGCTCTCGCCGGAGCCGTTCGGTACCCGTGACGCGTGGGGGCGGGCCCGGATCGAGGCGACTCGCACTCGGCTGGAGGCACTCGACCCGACCGAGCGAACTGTTCTCATCAACCACTGGCCGCTGCGCCGCGAGCCGTGCGACGCGCTCATGTACCCCGAGTTCGCGCTGTGGTGCGGCAGCGAGCTGACCGCCGATTGGCACACCCGTTTCAACGCGGTGTGCAGCGTGTACGGCCACCTGCACATCCCGCGCACCACCTGGTACGACGGAGTCCGGTTCGAGGAGGTCTCCGTCGGGTACCCGCGGGAGTGGAAGCGACGCGGTCTGGCGGATCCGTTGCTCCGGCCGATCGTCCCGGACGGCGGCATCACGCCGTCCGATCTCCCCGAGCACGGAGCCCGTTTCGAGCTGCCGCCGGATTACGAGGAGAAGGCCGCCGAATTCCGGAAGCGGATCGAGGAACGGCGCGCACGTCGTTCCGGTCGCGGATAGGGCGCCTCCTGCTCGTCCGGCAGGGAGTGCTTCTGGCACTATTGGCCGCATGATCTCGCGACTCATGCCGACAGGTGTCGGTGCTGCTGAGGCCTTCGACGATCCGCCGGGACTCACCGTGCATCCCGCCGAGGAGGGGCTGATCTCGAAGGCCGTGGACAAGCGCAGGCGGGAGTTCATCACTGCCCGGCACTGTGCGCGAACGGCGCTGGGGCAGCTCGGGTTCGAGCCCGTGCCGATTCTGCGCGGGGAGCGGGGAATGCCGTTGTGGCCCAGTCAAGTGGTCGGCAGTCTGACGCACTGCGACGGCTATCGTGCGGCCGTGGTGGCGTATGCGATGCAGGTACGGTCCCTCGGCATCGACGCCGAACCGCACCTCGCGCTGCCCGACGGGGTGCTCGAGCACACGTCCATCGACCAGGAGCGCGCGGTGCTGGCGGACCGCGATGACGAGTTGCATTGGGATCGGCTGCTGTTCTGCGCGAAGGAGGCCACCTACAAGACGTGGTTCCCGCTCACGCACCGGTGGCTCGGATTCGAAGACGCGCACATCACGTTCGAGCGCGATGCGGATCCAGGGGACGGCACAGCAGAGGGCGGTGCCATCACCGGCACCTTCACCTCGACCATCCTGATCGACGGCGCGACGGTCGACGGCGGTGACCCGCTGCTCACCCTGCCCGGTCGTTGGGTCGTCGCGGACGGGCTGATCCTCACTTCGATCGCGCTGACCTGACATGGCCGACTCCACCATCGAGAACGCCGGCCTGCTCGTCGTCGACAAGGCCGCGGGCGTGACGAGCCACGACGTGGTCTCCCAGTGCCGCAAGGTCTTCGGGACGCGTCGCATCGGCCATGCGGGGACGCTCGACCCCATGGCCACCGGGGTGCTGGTGATCGGTGTCGAACGGGCCACCAAGCTTCTCGGGCTGCTGTCGCTGACCACGAAGTCGTACGCGGCCACGATCCGGCTCGGGCAGTCGACGACGACGGATGACGCCGACGGCGAGGTCACCGAGGCGACGGCTGCGGGCGATGTCGGCGACGGCGCGATCGCCACCGGGATACGGGACCTGACCGGCGAGATCTCCCAGGTGCCCGCCAAGGTGAGTGCGATCAAGGTCGACGGTCACCGGGCGCATGCGCTCGTCCGCGGCGGCACCGAGTTCGAACTGGCCGCGCGGCCGGTGACCGTCTCGCGTTTCGAGGTCCTCGAGACCCGGCGCGACGGCGACTTCGTCGACCTGGTCGTGGAGGTCGACTGTTCGTCCGGAACCTACATACGTTCGCTCGCACGGGATCTCGGTGCGGCGCTGGGGGTCGGCGGGCACCTGACGGCGCTGCGTCGCACGGCCGTCGGTCCGTTCACCCTCGAACACGCCCGCACGATGGAAGCGGTCACCGCCGATCCCGGACTGAGCATGGGCATCGACGACGCGGCCAAGCTGTGCTTCCCGCACCGGCCGATCAGCGACGACGAGGCCGAGTCGATCAGTCAGGGTCGCTGGCTCGAGCCGGTGGGCCGTACCGGGATCTACACCGTCGTCGACCCGTCCGGTCAGGCGATCGCGCTGGTTCAGGAGAAGGGTCGGCGGGCGAGTTCGGTGATGGTGGTCCGCCCCGCGACGCTGCGCTGATCGAGCGGGCGCTACGTCCGGTCGAGGAAGATCGCACGGGCGGCGATGTCGCCCAGGTGGATCGGCTCGCCGTCGTTGACGTGGACCGTGACGGTTCCGGCGAACGGTCGCTTCTGGGACATGTGCACGCGGCAGTCCAGGGCGATGCCGATCTCCTCGAAGTAGCGCAGCATCTCCGGATCGGAGTCCGAGATGCGGGTGATCACCCCGCGCTCGTCGACGTCCAGGTCGGCCAGGTGCAGTGCGACGGCGTTCGGGACCGTGCCGTTCGCGTCCGGGATCGGATCGCCGTGCGGGTCGCGGCGAGGATGACCGAGTTTGGTGTCGATGTGCCGGAGGAGTCGTTCGGACACGGCGTGCTCGAGGACCTCCGCGTCCTCGTGAACCTCGTCCCACCCGTACCCGAGCTCGCGGACGAGGAACGTCTCGAGCAGACGGTGGCGCCGGACCATGCCGACCGCGGCTTCGCGGCCGGTATCGGTGAGGGTCACCGCACCGTACGGGGCATGGTCCACCAAGCCCTGGTCGGCGAGTTTCCGAATGCCCTCCGAAGCCGTGGACGGAGATACGCTCAGTGCTTCGGCCAGCAGTTTCGTGGTGACCTTCGTGTCCGACCACTCCTGAGAGGTCCAGATGACTTTCAGATAGTCCTGGGTCACTGCCGACAGTTCGTCGACCGGTCGAGAGTCAGGCATGGACATGACCTTACCCACCGCGGGATGCCGTGTCGGTCGGCGAGTCGTAGTCTTAATGGGTGTTGCGTTGGCGAGGCTTGGATGACGTACCGGCCGGATGGGGACGATGTGTCGTCACCATCGGCGTATTCGACGGGATCCACCGGGGGCATGCGCAGCTGGTGACCGCCGCGACGCGTGCCGCCGCGGAGCGAGGTGTGCCGTCGGTTCTGATGACGTTCGACCCGCATCCGTCCGAAGTGGTGCGGCCCGGCTCCCATCCGCCGCAGCTGTCGACGCTGCGACGCCGCGCCGACCTGGCCGAGGAGATGGGCATCGACGTCTTCTGCGTCATTCCCTTCACCGCGACCGTCGCAGGTCAGTCACCCGAGGATTTCGCGCACGAGATGCTCGTCGAGGCGCTGCACGCCGCGGAAGTGGTGGTCGGCGACAACTTCACGTTCGGTCACAAGGCAGTCGGCGACGTTCCGAAGCTCCGCGAACTCGGGAATCGCTTCGGGTTCGAGGTGACGGGGGTGTCGCTGTTCGGCGAGCATGCCGTCACGTACTCGTCGACCTACATCCGATCGTGCATCGCGGCAGGTGACGTCGAGCTCGCGGCCGAGGCCCTCGGCCGGCCCCACCGTGTCGAGGGAGTCGTCGTGCACGGCGAGCGCCGCGGCCGTGACCTGGGTTTTCCGACCGCGAACATCGCCCCGCCCGAGCACGCCGCGATCCCGGGTGACGGCGTGTACGCCGCGTGGTTCACCGTTCTCGGTGACAAGGAGACCGACGACATCCGGGTCGGGGAGCGGTACGCTGCGTCGGTGTCCGTCGGAACCAACCCGACGTTCTCCGGACGCAACCGCACCGTCGAGGCCTACGTGCTCGACGTCAACGCCGACCTGTACGGGATGCACGTGGCCGTCGACTTCGTGAGCCGGCTGCGCGGGATGGCGGCGTACGACGGCGTCGACGCCCTCATCGAGGCCATCTCGGACGACGTCGAGCGCACGCGGACCATTCTTTCCGCCGAGGAGTGAGGCGCAGGGCTGCGCCGGGTTCGCGGTTCGGCCTGGATTCACGGTTAACCGGGGTCGGCTGGTAACGTGACCGGCTGGTGTCAGCTGCGGTCCGTGGTGGCGCACCCTCCGCCTGGTGGCGGGGCCTGGAGCACGGAACTGAAAAACAAGGAGAACTCTCATGGCACTCACCGCCGACGAGAAGAAGGCCGTACTCAGCGAGTACGGCGTGCACGAGACCGACACCGGTTCGCCGGAAGCTCAGGTCGCACTGCTGACCAAGCGCATCAAGGACCTGACCGAGCACCTCAAGTCCCACAAGCACGATCACCACAGCCGTCGCGGACTGCTGCTGCTGGTCGGCCGTCGCCGTCGTCTCCTCAAGTACCTCGCGAGCGTCGACATCGCTCGTTACCGCTCGCTGATCGAGCGCCTGGGCATGCGTCGCTGACGCACCCGGAGACCACCACCGGAGGCCGCAGACCCACTCGGGTCTGCGGCCTCCGGTGTTCGTCGTGCCAGAATGTTAGGCTGGTAGCCGGAATGAAGTGCCGGTGACGGCACGTCGTTCGTGACCCGATAGATCGGTCCTCGGTAGTGGCGGCCGGAACATGATTCCGGCTGCTTCGATCGAAGGCCGTCTACGCGCAACGCATGGAGCGTTTGCCACGTCCGACCACGGCCTCTCTCACGTCTCTTCATTCACACGATCCGTCGCGCCGTAAGCGCCGGATCGACAGTTGTATATCCCGGTCGCGGCGTTCGCGACCGCACAGAGAGGGTTTTTCTCTTCATGACTGATGTCACCAACGACTTCGATGACTCGATCACCGAAGTCTCCGCCGTCATCGACAACGGAGCGTTCGGAAAGCGCAACATCCGTTTCGAGACCGGTCGCCTCGCTCTGCAGGCAGCCGGTGCGGTCACCGCATACCTGGACGAGGGAACGATGATTCTCTCGACCACCACCGCGTCGAAGGCACCGAAGGAGCACTTCGACTTCTTCCCGCTGACCGTCGACGTCGAAGAGCGCATGTACGCCGCGGGCCGCATCCCCGGATCGTTCTTCCGGCGCGAGGGCCGCCCGTCGACCGACGCGATCCTCACCTGCCGCCTGATCGACCGTCCGCTGCGCCCGACGTTCGTCGCCGGACTCCGCAACGAGGTCCAGGTCGTCGAGACCATCCTGTCGCTCGATCCGCAGGATCTGTACGACGTGGTGGCGATCAACGCCGCATCGGCCTCGACGCAGATCTCCGGACTCCCGTTCTCGGGTCCGGTCGGCGCCGTGCGCGTCGCACTGATCCCGACCCTCCCCGGCGAGGGCGAAGGCCGTCCGGAGAACAACGCGGGCCAGTGGGTCGCGTTCCCGACCGTCGACCAGCTCGAGGGCGCCGTCTTCGACATGGTCGTCGCAGGCCGCATCGTGTCCGGCTCGGGCGCTGATGCCGACGTCGCGATCATGATGGTCGAGGCCGAGGCCACCGATAACGTGCTCGACCGGATCGCCGGTGGCGCACAGGCCCCGAACGAGGCCATCGTCGCCGAGGGCCTCGAGGCCGCGAAGCCGTTCATCGCGCAGTTGTGCGATGCGCAGAAGCAGCTGGCCTCGGCCGCTGCCAAGGAGACCCGCGAGTTCCCGCTGTTCCCGCCGTACGCCGACGACGTCTACGACGCGGTCGCCGAGTTCGCGACCGACCGCTTGGGTGAGGCTCTGGCCATCGCCGCCAAGCAGGAGCGCGACGACGCCACCGACGCACTCAAGGGCGATGTGCTCGAGGCGCTCGGTGAGCGCTTCGAGGGTCGCGAATCGGAGATCGGGGGCGCCTACCGATCGCTCACCAAGAAGCTGGTCCGCCAGCGGATCCTGACCGATCACTTCCGCATCGACGGCCGTGGCATCACCGACATCCGTGCACTCTCGGCGGAGATCGGCGTCATTCCGCGTGCGCACGGCAGTGCGCTGTTCGAGCGTGGCGAGACCCAGATCATGGGCGTCACCACCCTCGACATGGTGAAGATGGCGCAGAAGATCGACTCCCTCGGAGCCGAGACGAGCAAGCGCTACATGCACCACTACAACTTCCCGCCGTACTCGACCGGTGAGACCGGCCGAGTCGGCTCGCCGAAGCGCCGCGAGATCGGCCACGGCGCGCTCGCCGAGCGTGCACTCGTGCCGGTGCTCCCGAGCGTGGAGGAGTTCCCCTACGCGATCCGCCAGGTGTCCGAGGCTCTCGGGTCCAACGGTTCCACCTCGATGGGCTCGGTCTGTGCGTCGACCATCTCGATGCTCAACGCCGGTGTTCCGCTGAAGGCCCCGGTCGCCGGCATCGCCATGGGCCTGGTGTCCGACGAGGTCACCATCGACGGGAAGACCGAGACCCGGTACGTCGCCCTCACCGACATCCTGGGCGCCGAGGACGCATTCGGCGACATGGACTTCAAGGTCGCGGGTACCAAGGACTTCGTGACGGCCCTGCAGCTCGACACCAAGCTCGACGGCATTCCGTCCAAGGTTCTGGCAGGTGCGCTCAGTCAGGCCAAGCAGGCCCGGCTGACCATTCTCGACGTGCTGGCCGAGGCCATCGACGAGCCGGACGAGATGAGCGAGTTCGCTCCGCGGATCACCTCGATCAAGATCCCGCTGGACAAGATCGGTGAGTTGATCGGCCCCAAGGGCAAGACGATCAACGGCATCACCGAGGACACCGGCGCCAACGTCTCGATCGAGGACGACGGCACCGTGTTCATCGGCGCAGTCGACGGCCCGTCCGCGCAGGCTGCGATCGACAGGGTCAACGCCATCGCCAACCCGCAGCTGCCGAAGGTCGGCGAGCGCTTCCTCGGCACCGTCGTGAAGACGGCCGCCTTCGGCGCGTTCGTCTCGCTGCTGCCGGGCCGCGACGGTCTCGTCCACATCTCGAAGCTGGGCAACGGCAAGCGCATCGGCAAGGTCGAGGACGTCGTCAAGGTCGGTGACAAGCTCCAGGTGGAGATCGCCGACATCGACGAGCGCGGCAAGATCAGCCTCGTTCCGGTCCGCAACGACGCAGACCAGGCCGACGAGAGCGCGGAGGAGACGGCCGAGGCCTGATTCCCGCACGACGACACCGCCCGCCGCACCTCGAGTGCGGCGGGCGGTTCTTCGTTTCAGGGCGGAGGTTTCAGAGCGGGGGTTTCAGGACGGAGGTTGCAGGGCGGGGTCAGCCGACCTTGATCCGTCCCGTCTTACCGCTGATCTCGCGGAGCGTGCCGGACGGTGATCTGACGTCACCGAAGTAGCGGATTCGGTAGTCGCCTGCGGCGTCGCGAGCGACGCGCCAGGTGACCGTCACCTTCGACGCAGACGAGCTGCCGCCCGGGCGGACCCATCTCATCTCGGTCGACTCGTGGTCGTCGTCGTAGACCACCTCCCAGCCGGCACCGGTGAATCTTTCCACCGCGAAGTAACCGTGCGTTCCGTGTCCGCGGCGGACCCGGTTGGCGGGGTGGGCGCCGCAGAAGCTGACCCGTACCGTGGACCCCGGCCGGGTGGCGGTGGGCACCGAGGAGACGACCTGTCCGAAACGCTTGCCCGCCATCGGGGTGTCTGCGGGCCGCGGGCCGAGGAGATCGGGTTGCAGATCGGCGCGGTCGGCGGGCCGGCGTCCCGCGCGGGCGCGCTTGCCGCGGGCCATCGACCGCGCCATCGAGTGGAACTCCTGCATGTACGCGCACAGCGTCCAGCGCCCGAACAGGGTCTCGCCGCCCTCGTACTGCTGCGCCAGATACTCCTCGGGGGTCACCGTGTACTGGCTGTAGCCGTTCGAGTAGCCCTGCAGCAGCACGTTCTCCAGCGGAACCGACAGCGCGTCGGCTACCAGCCGCCGGATTCGCAGGCCGGCGACGATCGTGGTCTCGGACGGCATGGCGGCCAGTACCAGTTCGCCGATGCGGATGAGCTGGATGGGCAGTCGCTCCTCGATCCACGAGCGGGGCGGCAGGAGACCGAGTGGGAACAGGTCGGCTTTCGGCGCCTGGACGGCCACCATCCACGCCTCGGGCGTAGGAGTGTCACCGGCGCCGACGGCCATCGCGAGTTCGTTGCGCATACCCTCCTTCAGGATCGCCAGCTGACTGCGGGTGTTGTCCTCCATGGAGGTCGCGGCAGCGGCGACGCCCATCATCGCCGGGGCGGTGCGGGTGGACTTGCCGTTGGGTGTGTAGTCGCCGGCGATGCGCATGTCGCCCAGGTTCAGGTAGCGAGTCGCGGTGCGCACGCCGGAACCGGTCATCGGCCGGGCACCGGCCAGTGCCCGGCGTCCGGCATCGTCCTGACGGCGGCCGATGAGAACGCGGTTGGCGCGGTTGTCGGAGGTCGGTCCGCCAGGGTGCATCTTGCGCAGCCACAGGTTGGGTGTCATGTCGCCCGCGTTGGTCTGAGCGTGCGCACTCACCACGCCCGGGGATCGCTGCTCCCCGAGATACGAGGCGTACCCCTTGTTGTCCGGTCCGATGAGGAAGTTGGCGTCGGTCAACGACGTGCCGTGGGTTGCGAACCAGGTGATCTCGCCGATGGTGGTTCCGTTGCGGCGCAGTCGGATCGCAGTCACCTGAGGGTCGATGTGCTCGGGGAAGTGGTGCCGGTCGGCTGCCGGATTGTTAGTGAATGCGGCGAGCGATCGATTGGCGCTCGCGTCGTGCAGTTCGGTGTGCCCGAGCTCCACCGTGCCGGGTGCCAGGGAGTCGTGCGCCTGCTTCACCGCGTCGAGAAGGCCGGCGATCTCCGCGGTCAGTGAGTTTCGGCGGTGGCCCATGGCGGCCAGCACGTAGGCGTAATCCCATGAGGTGCCACCGCACGAGTTGTGGTTGTGCGTGGCGTTCACATTGACGTTGTGAACGTCGTAGGTGTCGCCGTAACGCTCGGCGAGTTCGGCGAGCAGCGTGTTGTGGTGCGAGGTGAAGACGCACGCGATGTCGGCGGTGATGAACAGGACGCGCTCGCCCGTGGCTGCGTCGGCGATGATGAAGGCGCGTGCCCAGGTGCGCTGGAGGAGTCCTTCGGCTACCTGCTCGGCATCGGAGTAGCCCATCATCCCCTGGCCGGCGATCGCGCCGGTCATATCGCCCTTGCCCGCGCCGACCAGGTATCCCGACGCCGCGTTCGCCCGTCCGGCCTGCCGGATGCCGACCGATCCCAGAGCGGCACCCGCTCCCGTCGTGGCCGCGCCGGCGGCTGTCGCCTGAAGGAGCGTTCGGCGTGAGATTGCAGGCATGGAGCTCCTCGGGTGAAACGTGTTCTCGAAGTGGATCGATGTGACTTTAACCTCAGTTGATCGACTGATCCAAATGGTTGCTCGCACGGCGCAGCATTCGCAGACTCGGCACCGCATAGACTGAAGGCCTCATCACGACGAAAGGGTTCGCTCATGGGTGACGCCATCCGCACGGGTGTGCTTGGCAGCAACGGCAAGGTCGGCACGGCGATCGTCGAGGGCCTCGAGGGCGCGGACGGCATCGAGTTCAGCACCGGCGTCGACAAGGGCGACGCCCTGCAGGGGTTCGTCGATTCCGGTACCGACGTCGTCGTCGACTTCACTCATCCAGATGTCGTCATGGACAACCTGAAGTTCTTGATCGACAACGGGATCCATGCGGTCGTCGGAACCACCGGGTTCACCGGGGAACGTCTCGAGACGGTCCGGGGGTGGCTCGCCGACAGCCCGTCGACCGGTGTTCTCATCGCCCCCAACTTCGCCATCGGTGCGGTTCTGTCGATGCATTTCGCCCAGCAGGCGGCGCGCTTCTTCGATTCCGTCGAGGTCGTCGAGCTGCATCACCCGCATAAGGCGGACGCCCCGTCCGGAACTGCCGGGCGGACGGCTTCGCTCATCGCCGCCGCACGGAAGGAAGCGGGCCTCGGTGAGTCCCCCGACGCGACGTCGACGGGCCTCGACGGCGCGCGTGGTGCGGACGTCGACGGTGTGCGCGTGCACTCGGTCCGGCTGGCAGGCCTGGTGGCCCATCAGGAGGTGCTGTTCGGCACACAGGGCGAGACGCTCACCATCCGTCACGACTCCATCGACCGGAACTCGTTCGTCCCGGGCGTTCTGCTCGGCGTGAAGGAGATCGGCTCACGGCCCGGCCTCACCGTCGGCCTCGAGACCCTGATGGATCTGTGACCCGTGTCGTCGCGTAGACCCGACTCGCGGCCGATCATCGCGATGATCGCCTTCCTGGTCGTCGCGATGTGCGTGTACTTCGTGATCCTCGGCCGCATGGCCTTCACCCTGCTGGGCAAGGGGGAGCCGGTCTCGATCGGCTTGGGCATCGGCATCCTCGTCCTGCCGATTCTCGGTGTGTGGATGATCGTCTCGACGCTGAGGTCGGGCATCGAGCATCAGCGCATGGCGGCCGATGTCGCCGATCTCGGGCGCGAACTCGACGTGGACGACCTTCCGCGCCGCGCCTCGGGCCGGATCGAGCGGGATTCCGCTGATGAGCTGTTCACCCGTGTCAAGGATGAGTGGGAAGCCGATCCGTCCGATTGGGTGCGCACCTACCGGATCGCGCGCGCCTACGACTACGCGGGTGACCGTTCCCGGGCCCGCGAGATGATGAAGCGGGCGTCGGAGCAGTACCGGGAGCACAAATCCGGAAAGTCACAGGTCTGACATGTCAACGCTGCTGGTCGTCCACCACACGCCGTCACCGCACTGTCAGGAGATGCTCGAAGCGGTGCTCAGGGGTGCGACGGACCCCGAGATCGAGGGCGTCGACGTGATCCGCAGGCCGGCGCTGTCGGTATCCGCCGCCGAGATGCTCGATGCCGACGGGTATCTGCTCGGAACTCCCGCGAACCTCGGCTACATGAGCGGTGCGCTCAAGCATGCGTTCGATACCAGTTACTACACGATCCTCGACGCCACGAAGGGACGGCCGTACGGGCTCTTCATGCACGGCAACCTCGGCACCGAGGGGGCGGAGAAGAGCGTCCACTCCATCACTGGCGGGCTCGGGTGGGAACGAGCCGCCGCCGATGTCGTCGTCTCCGGGAAGCCCGCGAAGGCCGACCTCGAAGCGTGCTGGGAATTGGGAGCGACCGTCGCTGCGCAGTTGATGGCCTGAGTAGACTCGGCCAGGTGAGCACGCCGATCCCCACCCCGTACGAGGACCTGCTGAAGCTGGTCATGGAGTCCGGTACGCCCAAGGGCGACCGAACCGGAACCGGGACACGCAGCGTGTTCGGGCATCAGATGCGATTCGACCTGTCGCAGGGATTCCCGCTCATCACCACCAAGAAGGTGCACCTCAAGTCGATCGTCTACGAACTGCTGTGGTTCCTGCGCGGCGACTCCAACGCCCGGTGGCTGCAGGAGCGCGGCGTGAAGATCTGGAACGAATGGGCCGGCGACGACGGCGAACTCGGGCCGATCTACGGCGTGCAGTGGCGGAGCTGGCCGACCCCGTCCGGCGATCACGTCGATCAGATCGCGGTGGCTCTGGAGACCCTCAAGGCCGACCCGGACTCGCGCCGCAACATCGTGTCCGCCTGGAACGTCGGAGAGATCCCGCAGATGGCCCTCCCGCCGTGCCACGCGTTCTTCCAGTTCTACGTCGCCGACGGCAAGTTGTCGTGCCAGCTGTACCAGCGCAGTGCCGATCTGTTCCTCGGGGTGCCGTTCAACATCGCGTCGTACGCGCTGCTGACGCACATGATGGCGCAGCAGGCCGGACTCGAGGTCGGCGAGTTCGTCTGGACCGGCGGCGATTGCCATATCTACGACAACCACGTCGAGCAGGTGACCGAGCAGCTCTCCCGGGAACCGTTCGCGTACCCGCGTCTGGAACTGCGCGAGGCTCCGTCGATCTTCGAGTACGAGTTCGACGATGTGCAGGTGGTCGGATACCAGTCGCACCCGGCGATCAAAGCACCAGTCGCGGTCTGACGCCGCGAGTACCGATGATGACGAGCCGACGGCTGACGAAGGGGCACCGGCCGGAGCCGGTCCATCCGACCGGTACGGGTACGGCGGCGCTGCGCTGGGGGAGTCTCTGCGTCGTCGTGATCATCACCGTGGTCCTCTTGGTCACCTTTCCGACGCTGCCCGATCAGGTGCCGACTCATTTCAACGGCGGCATGCAGGCGGACGAGCACGGCCCGCGGTGGTCCGTGCTCGTGCTGGCCGCAGTGTTCACGACGCTGGCCGCCGGGATAGCGGTCCTCGCCGGGAAGCCCCAGTGGTTCAACTACCCGGTTCGGGTGACCGAGGAGAACGCGCAGACCCTCTACCGTGCAGGCGAGTCGATGTTCGGGTGGCTGGGTGCAGCGCTCGCACTCATCTACGGGGGCATCGCACTTGCCGTGCACGAGATGCCCGGGGCGTGGCCGCTGAGTATCGGGATGCTGCTGATGGTCGGGTCGATCGGTCTCGGGTTATGGCGGATGGTCAAGGGGTCGCGCGGTGCGGGCGACCAGATTCGGCGAGAGCGAGATCGACGATGACAGTTTCACTGGTGTGGGCTCAGGACCGGGCCGGGGCGATCGGCAAGGGCAACACGATTCCGTGGCGCGTTCCCGAGGACATGGCCCACTTCAAGGAGGTCACGGGCGGTGGTGCGGTCATCATGGGCCGCAAGACCTGGGAGTCGCTGCCCGCGAAAGTCCGTCCGCTGCCAGGCCGGCGCAACGTGGTGATCACGCGTAATCCGGTGTTCGAGGCTCCCGGCGCCGAGGTGACCGACGACGTCGCTTCGGCGCTCGACCTGGTCGGAGGCACGGCGTCGATCATGGGCGGCGGCGAGATCTATGCGGCGGCGATGAGCCTCGCAACGCGTCTGCGCATCACCGAGATCGACGTGCGAGTCGACGGGGCCGACGCCTTCGCACCCGATGTGGACCCGGGTCTGTGGGAGCCGACCGCGGAGGGGGAGTGGCTCTACTCCTCGACCGGCACCCTGTACCGCTTCCTCGACTACCGGCGCCGCTGAGCCGTGACGACCGAGCAATCGACCGAGTTCGTGATCGGGGCGGCACGCTCCGGAAAGAGCCGTTACGCAGCGGCTCAGGCAGCGCATCTGGACGATGTCACGGTGATCGCCACCGCACTCGCAGGCGACGATGAGATGGCCGAGCGCATCGCCCGCCACCGGGCCGCCCGGCCGGTGGACTGGCAGACCGTCGAGGAGCCGCACGATCTGGTCGGTGCTCTGCGGAGGCAGGCGGCCCCCGAACGGTTCGTGATCGTCGACTGCCTGACGATGTGGCTCGCCAACCTGCACGGCTCGGGGCCCGATACCGCGACCGTGAGTGCCGAACTGGTCCGGGCGCTGCCGGGGCTGCCGGGGCGGATCCTGCTGGTCTCCAACGAGATCGGGGCCGGACTGGTTCAAACGGACGCGGCGTCGCGCCGGTTCGTCGACGACCTCGGCCGTCTGAACCAGAGCGTCGCGGCGGCCTGCGAGCGGGTGACTCTGATGACCGCCGGTATTCCCTTGATGTTGAAGGACGCGTCGACCGGAGAGCGGGGCAGCACATCATGACCTGGTTCGACACGGGTGCGGACGCGTACGCGCAGTTCCGGCCGACGTATCCGCCGGAGGTCGCCGGGATCATCGCCGGACTCGCTCCGGACCGCGAGGTCGCCGTCGACATCGGTTGCGGCAGCGGGCAGTTCACCTCCCTCCTGGCGTCCGAGTTCGCCCGCGTGATCGGTGTCGACTCGTCGGCAGCCCAGCTCGATGGCGCGAAAGGCGCGCCCAACGTCGCATACGTGGCCGGGTCGGCGGAGGAGGTGCGCTGCGGCGACGGGGTCGCATCGCTGGTCACAGTGGCACAGGCCGCTCACTGGTTCGACCTCCCGGCCTTTTACAGTGAGGCTCGGCGAATCGCCCGACAGGGCGCCGTACTGGCTCTGCTCACATATGGTCCCGCGCAGCTCGAGGACTCGCTCGCGCCGTGTTTCGAGCAGTTCTACCGAGACGGGATTCGGCGGTACTGGCCGCCCGAACGGATCCACGTCGACAACGGTTACGCGGACCTGTACTTCCCGTTCGACCGCATCGAGGTCACCGTCCCCAGCATCGGAAAGGACTGGACTCTGGACGAGTTCATCGGATATCTCGGCACCTGGTCAGCCGCGCGCCGAGCCCGTGACGCAGGAGAGAGCGGGCTGCTCGACGACCTCCGATCACAACTGGAGCCGGAGTGGGGTGCCGGGAAGCGGCGCGTCGAGTTCGCGCTGACCGTGCTGGCCGGACGGCTCGACGACCGATGACAGCGCTGTCGGGTGAGCAAGCGAGGCGAGTCGCTCTGGCGGCGCAGGGGTTCGCCGATCCACCGGCGCGCGGTGAGCCGACGCGGACCCACCTGCGGCGAGTCGTCGGACGCACCGGGCTGCTGCAGATGGACTCGGTGAACATTCTCGCTCGGGCCCACTATCTGCCGGTCTTCTCCCGCATCGGACAGTACGACGACGGCATCGTCGACCGCGCCGCCTGGCAGCACACCGCGCGATCCCCGCGACTGCTCGCCGAGTACTGGGCGCATGAGGCGGCCCTGATCCCGGTCGAGGACTGGCCGCTGTTCGGCTGGCGAATGCGGCAGTACCGCGGCGGACGGTACCGGCAGACGCGAGAAGTGCTGCAGCGCAACGCGGCCCTCGCGGCCGATGTCCGTGATGTGATCGTCGAACGTGGAGCGACGACGCCGAGTGCGATCGAGGCCGCGTTGGGCGTCGAACGTGCGACAGGTGTCACGGGCAGTTGGTGGAACCGTTCGGCGGTGAAGCACGTGTGCGAGGCGCTGTTCGCCTCCGGCGATCTGTCGTCGATCCGTGACGCGCACTTCGCCCGGCACTACGATCTCGCCGACCGCGTCATCGGGGCCGATCGAGTGGGCATCGAGGTGCCAGAGCGCGACGCGCATCGGGCACTCGTGTCCCGCGCGGCGCGGTCGCACGGGATCGCCACCGTCGCCGATCTCGCCGATTACCACCGGATCCGGATTGCCGACGTACGGGCGGTCCTCGGCGACCTGCTCGATGCAGGCGAGATCACCGAGGCGACCGTCGACGGGTGGCGAGATCAGGCTTATCTGCACCGCGACGCACGCATACCCCGGTCGGTGAGTCGATCGACGCTGCTGTCACCGTTCGACCCACTGGTGTTCTATCGGCCCCGGGCGGAGCGGCTGTTCCGATTCCGCTACCGCATCGAGATCTACGTGCCCGAGCACAAGCGTGTGCACGGCTACTACGTGCTCCCGTACCTGATGGGCGAATCTCTCACGGCCCGGGTCGACCTCAAGGCGGATCGCGGGGCACGCGTGCTCCGGGTGCTCGCGGCTCATGTGGAGGAGGGATGCGATCCGGGGGCGGTGGCGGAGTCGCTGGCGGCGGACCTGCGACGGACCGCCCACTGGCGCGGGCTCGACGATGTGGACGTCCGGCCCCGCGGCGATCTCGCGTCCGAGCTCGCGTGGGCGTTACGGGCATAGGCTGGAGGGATGAGTGCCTTTCAGCGAGTGGCCAAGGCCGTCAACACCCTCGTGACGCCGATGCTGTCGGCGCCCGTCGTCGGACCGTTCCTCGGTCGATCGATGACCGAGATCACCTACACAGGTAGGAGGTCCGGCAGGCAGATCATGCTTCCGGTCGCCTACCGGATGCGTGGCGACGACGAAGTGGTGATCGGGGTCGCGATGCCCGATCGCAAATCGTGGTGGCGCAACTTCGAGGGTGATCCGCAACCGGTCTCGATCGTGCTCGACGGTGCGACTCGCACCGGGACCGGCCTGGCCGAGGTGTCCGAGAAGGGGACCGCGGTGATCATCAGCCTGAATGTGCAGACGAGGTGACCGTGCGACTGCGGGACGTCACGCTGCGCGACGGGCTGCAACTCACCGGTAAGACACTCGACGTGCAGATGCGCGTGGACCTCGCGCGTACGCTGCTCGCCGCCGGGGTGCCCGAACTGGAGATCGGATCCATGGCGCGCCCCGACCTGGTTCCCCCGATGGCCGGCTCGCTGGACGTGGTCGCCGCCCTGACGCCGGAAGAACTCGACCAGTGCTGGATCTGGGTTGCGACTCCGCGGCACGTCGAGAAAGCCATCGCTGCGGGCGCCCGGAACGTCCAGTACTGCTTCTCCGCGTCGGATGCCCACAATCAGGCGAACATCGGCAGGCCGACCGAGGACAGCGTGGCGGCGATGCCGCGCGCGATCGACCTGGTCCGCGAGGCGGGCGGTCGCATCCAGCTGTGCATCGCAACGAGTTTCACCTGCCCGTTCGACGGTCAGATCGACCCGGACCGGGTCCGCGGCATCGTCGGCGATCCACGGACGGCCGGCGCCGACGACGTGGTGCTCGCCGACACGCTCGGACAGGCGCATCCGGCAGCCGTGCGCGGCTTGTTCGAGTCGGCGCCCGCACGCGACCGACGGCTGGTCTTCCACGGGCACGACACCTGGGGGATGGGTGTGGCCAATTCGCTGGCGGCCGTCGAGGGCGGTGCCGAGGTGATCGACGGTGCTCTGGCCGGCCTCGGCGGGTGCCCGTTCGCCCCCGGGGCGAGCGGAAACACGGCGACCGAGGACCTGCTGTTCGCGACGCGCCCCGATTACCTGACCCCGCGGGTACTCGCTGACCTGATCACGGCGGGTGAGAGCCTGCTCGCCGAACTGGGGGAGTCCTCGCGCTCCAAGACAGCGCAGGGGGCGCGGTCGAAGGCGGCGGCCTTCGACTGGGTGATGCCCTCACGGTGAAGCTCTGACGGCGAGGTGCTGAGTCGCTACCCGCGCACGATCGCGGAGAGCGTGGCGTAGGTGTTCTCCCAGCCGTGGACGTGAACCGAGTCGATGCCGAGGTCGGCCACCGGGCGATCGTTACCGCCCTCGTCGAGCCGGTCGCCGAAGAACAGGATGTCGTCGGTGGACAGCCCCAGGATCTCCATCAGGCGTCGGGCGCCGTACGCCTTGTCGATGCCCTTCGCGGTGATGTCGACCGAGGTGGAGCCGCCGCTGCGGACCTCGAGATCGGGAAGCCGGTCGGCGGCGTAAGCGCGCAGCGCCTCCTTCTTCCGCCCGTCGGGATCCCACGCGGCCTTCGCCTCCACCGGCGCCGACTGACCGAGGGCCGAGAACGTCACCTGACTGCCGCGGTCCTCGAGGATCGGCCCCCAGGTCTGCTCCTCCCACAGGCCGAGTTCGCGGGCACCGGCTTCGACGGCGCTCATCGCACGAGACTTCTGGTCGTCGGACAGGTCCTCGGCGTACACCGTCTCCCACGCGCTACCCGACCAGCGGATGTAGCGCGTGCCGTTGGTCGGCATGAGGTGGAGATTGGCCGTGTGCGGGAAGTCGCCGACGCGGTCGAGGACCTGCGACCGAAACTGGCCGTACTGGCCGCCGGAGATGATGCACACCCCGCTGATGCCGAGGAGCTCACGGAACAGCGTCACCATCTCATCGCTCATGGGCGTCTTGGACGGCGCGAGCGTGTCGTCGAGATCGAACATGACCAGCCGGTACGACTTGCCGTCGCGGATAACTCCTTCAACCATGACCGGCAGCTTACTGGGGCAGCAGGTCCGCGGACCGAGTGGTTCGATTCCGTACGCGAGTGAATATCAGTGCACACGTGTACACTGATATGTCATGAATGATCGTGATGCACGCCGGAGGGAGGTCCGGGAGCTCGTCGGTCTGCTGCTGTCGGAGACCGGTCGTGCCACCGGCGGGATCCATCACACGCATCGGGCGATCTCCGATCGGGTGTTCCGCGGGGTGGGTCTGTTCACGCGGCGCTCTAGCGCGCCGGTCAAGGTGATGCACGACGCGATCACCGACGGCGTCTACACGGCGGTGCGGGCCGGAGTCGACTCCGCGGGCGTCGTCGGCAGAAACGTCGCCGACCTTCCGCTGCAGGCGCCGGTCTCGCGGACGGTGGCCGGATCGGCGGTCATCGCCGCGGTCAACGGTCTGATCGGGGACGAGCTCGAGGGCAGGCGTTCACCGCTCACCGAGGACGCTGTCAGCATTCGCGTCGACGGACGACCGGTGGACTGCACTGCGTCCGGGGTGGCGGCGGCCTTCGGGGATGCGACGGGCGCGTTGGTCGTGTTCGCGCACGGGTTGATGGAGACCGAGCACGCGTTCCGGTACGGAGAGGGCCCGCATTACGAGCAGGTGCTCGCCGAGCGCGGCTTCACCGCCGTGCATCTCCGCTACAACACCGGCAGACGTGTGTCGGTGAACGGGCGCGACATCGCAGCCGAGCTCGACGCTCTGGTCCGGAACTGGCCGGTGCCGGTGGAACGGATCGTCCTCATCGGTCACTCGATGGGCGGACTGGTACTCCGAAGCGCGGCTCACCGAGCCGATCTCGATGGCCGGGGATGGGTCCGTGCTGTCACGACGACGGTGAGTCTCGGGACGCCGCATCTGGGCGCTCCGCTGGAGAATCTCGCTCACTACGCGAGTGCGGGCCTCTCGTTCTTCCCGGAGACCTCCGCGTTCGGCGGCCTGCTGCGGCGACGCAGTGTCGGAATCCGTGATCTGCGTGGCGGCAGTCTCGTCGACGAGGACTGGGTCGGCCGTGATCCGGACGCCCTGGGCAAGGCCGTCGCCTCCGAGGTCCCGCTGCTCCCGCAGGCGAAGCACTACTTCGTGTCGGCCACGGTCACCCGATCGCCGCGGAACCCGATCGGCCGCGTCATCGGCGACGGCCTCGTGCTCACTCCGAGTGCTCGCGGCGCTCACAAGGCGAGGCGCATCGGCTTCGATCCGGACAACGGCCTGCACCTCGCGGGAGCGAATCACTTCACCTTGCTCGGCGACCCGGCGGTCACGGAGCGGCTCGTCGAATGGGTCGGCTGAACCGACGCCAACGGAACGGCGCGACTCCGCTGCGGGACAATGGTGCGATACGGGGATGCGATACGGGGAAGTCCTACCCGGGGTTCTGCCGCCAGTGTCTCGAGCTGTCCGTCTCTCAAGTTAAGGAGTGTGCCAGGTGTCCGAACTGGTGCCGCTGAAAGTGCAACTCGTCGCATCGACGCAATTCAACGCGCCCGCCGACATCGACTGGGAGACCGATGCGGACGGTGGGGAAGCGCTCATCGAGTTCGCGGGCCGTGCCTGCTACGAGAGCTGGGACAAACCCAATCCGCGGACTGCGAGCAACTCGGGCTATCTGCGTCATGTCCTCGAGGTGGGGCACACCTCGTTGTTCGAGCACGCCACTGTCACCTTCTACATCAGCGGGATCTCCCGGTCGTGCACCCATGAGCTGATCCGGCACCGTCATTTCTCGTACTCTCAGCTCTCGCAGCGTTTCGTCCCGGAACACGATTCCAACGTCGTGCCACCGCCGGCCATCCGGGGCGATGCGGAACTCGAGGAGCTGTTCGTGAAGGCGACGGACGCCTCGCGCGCTGCGTACTCCGAACTGCTCGCCGAACTCGAATCGAAGTTCGCGGACGTGCCGAACGCCATTCTGCGACGGAAGCAGGCGCGTCAGGCCGCGCGGTCGGTCCTCCCGAACGCGACGGAGACCCGCATCGTGGTCACCGGCAACTACCGGGCGTGGCGGCACTTCATCGGAATGCGCGCGACCGAGCATGCCGACGTGGAGATCCGGCAACTCGCCGTTGAGTGTCTGCGGCACCTGGTCGACGTCGCGCCGACCGCGTTCGGAGACTTTGAAATCGGCGAGCTCGCCGACGGCACTAACGTCGCGACATCCCCGTTCGTTTTCGAGGGCTGAGCGCCGCAATCGAGCGAACACGCGGTAGCGTGAGCGGCATGGATTCGGCTGACATCGGGCGCACGCAGCACCCCTTCGGAACTGTCTCGGTCGCGATGGTGACCCCGTTCACTCCGCGCGGCGACGTCGATTACGACAAGGCCGCAGAACTCGCCGACCGGCTCGTGGCCGGAGGCTGCGACTCGCTCGTGGTGTCGGGGACGACGGGCGAATCGCCGACGACCACGGTTCCGGAGAAGAACGAACTCCTCCGCGTCGTCAAGGGCGCCGTCGGCGATCGGGCGCGCATCGTGCACGGGGCCGGAAGCTATGACACCGCGGAGTCGGTGCGCCGTGCGCGTGAGGCGGCGGACCTCGGAGCGGACGGTCTGCTGATCGTCACCCCGTACTACAGCAAGCCTCCGCAGGCCGGCGTGTACGCACATTTCCGGGCAGTGGCGGACGCGACCGATCTGCCGATCATGCTGTACGACATTCCGCCCCGTTCGGTCATCCCGATCCAGACGGAGACCATCCTCCGGCTCGCCGAGCACCCGAACATCAAAGCGGTGAAGGACGCCAAGGGCGATCTGCATGCCGCAGCCCGGATCATGGCGTCCACCGATCTCGAGTACCTGTCCGGTGAGGATGCGCTGAACCTGCCGTGGCTCTCGGTCGGTGCCTCCGGATTCGTCAGCGTGATCGGCCATCTCGTTCCGGATCGTCTGCGCGCGATGCGCGACGCGGTCGCGGCCGGCGATCTGGTGACTGCACGGCGGCTGTCGGCGTCCATGGCGCCGCTCGTCGACGCGATGGGCCGGCTCGGTGGGGTGACCATGGTCAAGGCCGCGCTCCGAATAGTCGGACTGGATGTCGGTGACCCGCGCCTGCCTCAAGTGCCGGCGGACGGACCGTCCATCGAAGCGCTGATCGTCGATCTGCGCGCAGCGGGGGTGATCGTCTGATGTCGAACCCACAGCGTTCGAACCCACAGCGTCGTCGTCGGGCATCGCGCCAGGCCGGTCCGCCGGTCGAGGGCAGGCCCCAGCAGGAATCAGGGCAGCAGAAATCTGCGCCGAACACCCCAGAGCCGAAGACCACAGGGCAGGAGAACGTGCCGCAGAACAACGAGGTTGCTCAGAACCAGGCCCACAAGAAGGGTCCGCAGCAGAATGCCTCGCAGAAGAACGGTTCGCAGAAGAACGGGGCTCAGAAGAGCGGGTCGCGAAAGAGTTCGGGACGGAACCGGTCGTCGCAGAAGAACAAGTCGAAGCAGGGCGACGGTCCGGCGATCCCGAACGCGACCGGCTCCGGAGTGACCGGCGACATGATCGACCGGCTGCCGGCACCGGGCGCGCTGCCCAAGGGCGGTCTGCGGGTCGTGGCGCTCGGCGGCATCGGCGAGATCGGCCGCAATATGACGGTGTTCGAGTACGACGGCCGACTCCTCATCGTCGACTGCGGCGTCCTGTTCCCGGAGGACGCGCAGCCGGGCGTAGACCTGATCCTTCCGGACTTCAGCTACATCGAGGACCGGGTGGACGACATCGAGGCGGTGGTCCTCACTCATGGTCACGAGGACCACATCGGTGCGGTGCCCTTCCTGCTGAAGCTACGCGCGGACATTCCGGTCGTCGGCTCACGCTTCACGCTCGCACTGGTGGCCGCGAAGTGCCGGGAGCATCGCCTGCGCCCGAAGCTCGTCCAGGTGGTCGAGGGCGACCGGCAGGACTACGGTTCGTTCGATTGCGAGTTCTTCGCGGTGAACCACTCGATCCCGGATGCGCTCGCGGTCGCGATCCGCACACCGGCAGGCGTGGTGCTGCACACGGGCGACATCAAACTCGACCAGCTTCCGCTCGACAATCGACTCACCGACCTCGCCGGTTTCTCCCGACTCGGTGACGAAGGCGTCGACCTGTTCCTCGTGGACTCGACCAACGCCGAGGTGCCGGGCTTCGTCACGCCCGAGCGGGACATCGGAGGGGTGCTCGACACGGTGATCGGCAAGGCCCGGCAGCGGGTCATCGTCGCGTCGTTCGCCAGTCACGTGCACCGCATCCAGCAGATCGTCGACGTCGCCTACAAGCACGGGCGACGGGTCACGTTCGTCGGGCGGTCGATGGTCCGCAACATGCAGATCGCGCAGGAGCTCGGGTACCTGTCGGTGCCCGAGGGCGTCGTCGTAGACATGGACACCGCAGCGACTCTGCCGGATCACCGGCTCGTGCTGATCTCGACCGGATCGCAGGGCGAGCCGCTGTCGGCGCTTTCCCGGATGGCTCGCGGCGAGCACCGTCAGATCAACATCCGGGCGAACGATCTCGTGGTTCTCGCATCGTCGCTCATCCCCGGTAACGAGAACTCGGTGTTCACCGTGGTGAACGGGTTGGCCAAGCGCGGTGCCGCCGTCGTCACTCAGGCGAGTGCGAAGGTCCACGTCTCCGGTCACGCGTCGGCGGGTGAGCTCCTGTACCTGTACAACGCGGTTCGGCCGTCCAATGCGATGCCGGTGCACGGCGAATGGCGTCACCTGCGGGCCAACGCTGCCCTCGCCGAGGCGACCGGCGTTCCGGCGGATCGCGTCGTGCTCGCCGAGGACGGTGTGATCGTCGATCTCGTCGACGGCCGCGCACAGGTCACCGGCCGTGTGCCGATCGGTCACGTCTACGTCGACGGGCTGTCGGTGGGTGACGTGGGGGAGTCGACCCTCTCGGACCGGTTGGTTCTCGGCGAAGGCGGATTCATCTCGATCTCGGTCGCGATCGACACCACGTCGGGCCGCGCGGTGAGTGAACCGACGGTTGACGGCCGCGGCTTCTCCGACGACCCGGATGCGCTGAACGAAGCCTCGGTGATCGTCGAGAAGACTCTCACCGAGCTCGCCAACGAAGGTGTCTCCGACACTCATCGGATCGCGCAGGGGATCCGTCGCGCGGTCGGACGCTGGGTCGCGGCGAAGTACCGCCGCCGACCGATGATCGTGCCCACCGTCATCCCGGTCGGGGAGGACTGATGACGCTGGCCCGCACCGAACGCGCTGCGCTCGTTCAGACGCTGCGTTCGGTCGGGCCGGATGCGCCCACCCTCTGTGCGGGGTGGAGCGCCCGCGACCTCGCCGTTCATTTGGTGCTCCGGGAAGGACGGCTCGACGCGAGCGCTGCCGGGCTGGTGCCTCCCCTGCGCGGATACTCACGATCGGTGGCGGCGTCGTACGCGAACAAGCCATGGCCGGTCCTACTTCGGACGGTGATGGACGGACCGCCGTGGTACTCGCCGTTCCGTCCTCTCGATGGGGTGCTGAACCTGGCCGAGATGTTCGTGCATCACGAGGATCTGCTGCGTGGGGGAGCGGACCCGGACGGCCCCTACCTGCCCCGCAAGCTCCCGGCCGACATGGACCGGGCACTCGAGAATTCACTCCGTATCGTCGGCAAGCTCACTCTGGCCGGCTCGCCGGCGCGGATCACTCTGGGTTCGGTCGACGGACGCGAACTGCTCGCGGCGGGCCGCGGGGCGAGCGTGACGGTCAGCGGTACGACCGGTGAGCTGCTGTTGTTCGCCTTCGGGCGATCGCCTGTCGACGTCTCGGTGACCGGCGATGCGGCCGCTGTGCAGGCGGTCATGGCTGCTGAGCGGTCGGTTTAGCGCGGGGCCCGGCCCGCGAACGTCACGAATTCGACACGACCGGAGCGGATACGGTGTTGCAGGTGTGACTGTTGTGGCGCCGGGGCACTAGGCTGGTGGCCATGGCTTCACAAGCAACCACGCGTCGACGTGCGGCTGCCGGATCGTCGCGCGACCGTTCGGCCGCAGGCTCCCGCAGTTCATCGTCCCGTGCGACCTCGAGCAAGAAGCCCGCGCAGACTCGCCGGAATCAGACGGCGGGGGCCAAGGGCAAACGCGCCCCCGCCGACAGCAGGGCGCAGGGCGGCCGTCGTGCGCCCCGGTCCGATATGCGGTCCCAGGACCTTCACCGTCCGTCGGTCATCGCAGGCGTCGGTCACGGAGTGGCTACCGGATGGACGATGCTCGCTCGGGGCGTCGGAAACCTCGCGCGGGTCGGTGCGGGACGTGAGGACGATCCGTCTGCTCGACGTGACGGGGCGGCCCTCGCGATACTGCTGCTCGCGGGACTGACCGCGGTCGGTGTGTGGTTCCACGGATTCGGTCCCGTCGGCGCCTTCGTCGATGCCCTCGTACGGGCAGGTGTCGGGTCGCTCGCCTATGTGGTCCCGGTCCTCCTCGGTGCACTTGCCATCAGCTTGATGCGCCTCGAGCCGAATCCCGAGCGACGTGTCCGCAACATCGGGGGAACCGCGCTCCTCGCGATCGGCGTACTCGGCATCGCGCACCTGGTACAGGGAGCGCCTACGGATTACTCGGGTCGTTCGGATGCGGCCGGCTTCCTCGGTTACGCGGTCGGCACTCCGGTCACCGACGCCCTCACCGTGTGGCTCTCGGTTCCGCTCTACGTTCTGTGCGCGGCGTTCGGTGCACTCGCCCTCAGCGGGCGCACACTCGGTGAGGTGGTGTACGGCACCGCGGACTACTTCGGACTCGGACGCTACGACTACGACGAGTACGACGACGAGTACGACGAATACGACGACGAGGCGTACGACGAGGATTACGACGACTACGACTACGACGACGGCGACCCCGCCGATGATGTGGAAACCGCCGACGACGCGGCCGATGACGGCTTCGGCGACCCCTACGACAACTATCCGCCGGACGAGCGCCGCGGCCGCCCGCAGCAGCGCCGTCGAAGCAGCGTGCGGGAGCACGGCCGGGCGTCGCGAACCTCGCCGTCGGTCGTGGAACCGGACGCGATTCCGGTAGCGGCGCGAGCAGGTGGCCGGCGTACCGCGGGCCAAGACCGCGACGCGCACATGCCCGACCTGATGACCGAGCCGATCGTTCCCGATACCCAGGTGACCGAGCCCATCGGCCCGCTCGCCGACGAGGTGCCTGCCGACCAGGCTCCGCGTCGCCGAACCCGGCGACCGGCAGCGGTATCACCGGCACCCGCCGCACCGAAGCCGGCTCCAGCGGGTAGAGCGCTGGTCGATCGCGATCAAGACGGTGACTACCGGCTTCCGCCCGCGGATCTCCTGCTGGCCGGTGACCCGCCGAAGCAGGGCAGCGCAGCCAATGACGACATGATCGACCGGATCAACTCGGTGCTCGAGCAGTTCAAGATCGATGCGGCGGTCACCGGTTACACACGCGGTCCCACGGTGACCCGTTACGAGGTGGAACTCGGACCTGCGGTCAAGGTCGAGAAGATCACCCAGTTGCAGCGCAACATCGCGTACGCGGTGGCTACGGACAACGTTCGGCTGCTGGCGCCGATCCCCGGGAAGTCGGCGGTCGGCATCGAGGTGCCCAACTCCGACCGCGAGATGGTGCGACTCGCTGACGTGCTCAACTCCCCGGAGTCGCGCCGCGACGACCACCCGCTGGTCATCGGGCTCGGCAAGGACATCGAAGGCGACTTCGTGTCGGCGAACCTCTCGAAGATGCCGCACCTTCTGGTGGCGGGCTCCACCGGGTCCGGTAAGTCGAGCTTCGTGAACTCGATGCTCGTCTCGCTGCTCGCCCGAGCCACCCCCGAGGACGTGCGGATGATCCTGATCGACCCGAAGATGGTCGAACTCACGCCGTACGAAGGCGTTCCGCATCTGATCACACCGATCATCACCGAACCGAAGAAGGCGGCCGCGGCGCTGTCCTGGCTGGTGGATGAGATGGAGCAGCGTTACCAGGACATGAAGGCGTCGCGTGTGCGGCACATCAACGACTTCAACGCGAAGGTCCGGTCTGGGGAGATCACCACCCCGCTCGGCTCCGAGCGGGTGTACCGCCCGTATCCGTACATCGTCGCCATCGTGGACGAGCTGGCCGACCTGATGATGACCGCGCCCCGCGATGTGGAGGACGCGATCGTCCGCATCACCCAGAAGGCGCGCGCCGCGGGCATCCACCTGGTGCTGGCCACGCAGCGGCCATCGGTGGACGTGGTGACCGGTCTGATCAAGACCAACGTTCCGTCGCGCCTGGCCTTCGCGACGAGCTCGCTCACAGACTCGCGTGTCATCCTCGACCAGCCGGGAGCGGAGAAGCTCATCGGCATGGGCGACGGCCTCTTCATGCCGATGGGCGCCAACAAACCGATCCGCATGCAGGGCGCCTTCATCACCGACGAGGAGATCTCGGCGGTCGTCGAGTTCACGCGGGAGCAATCCGAGCCCGAGTACACCGAGGGCGTCACGAGTTCGAAGGCGTCGGACAAGAAGGAGATCGACGGCGACATCGGAAACGATCTCGACGATCTGCTTCAAGCCATCGAACTCGTGGTGTCCAGTCAGTTCGGATCGACGTCGATGCTGCAGCGCAAACTGCGTGTCGGGTTCGCGAAGGCCGGGCGTCTCATGGACCTGATGGAGACACGCGGCGTAGTCGGGCCGAGCGAGGGATCGAAGGCTCGCGACGTGCTGGTGAAGCCCGAGGACCTGGCGGGCGTCATCACCTCCATCACCGGTGGAGGTGGAGACGCGGACGACGCTCCGTTAGACTGACGGCGACCAGGAGGGGAGTATCCCCCGAACCGTGACGGTTCCGTCAATACGGACGATGTCCGAACATCCGCCGACCGGATGCCGGCTCGCTCCCGGGGCCGTCGCCGCCGAACACCGTGCGCATGTCGACGCACCGGCGGTGGGAGAGACCTCCGGCATCGCTGACACCGTTCTGCACGCTGGAGGATCACTTTCATGAATGTCTCGTTGACCACCTGGATCGTCACCGTGGTGGTGATCCTCGCGTTGTTCGTCTTCGACTTCTTCGCGCACGTCCGGACGCCGCACGAGCCGACCATCCGGGAATCGGGCTTCTGGTCGTCGGTGTACATCGCCATCGCCCTGGCGTTCGGCGGTTACGTCTGGTGGCAGTGGGGCGGTGTGTTCGGCGGCGAGTACTACGCCGGTTACGTGACCGAGAAGGCGCTGTCGGTTGACAACCTCTTCGTCTTCGTCGTCATCATGACGAAGTTCGCGGTCCCGCGCATCTACCAGCAGAAGGTCCTGCTGCTCGGCATCGTCATGGCGCTCGTGATGCGCGCGGGATTCATCGCGGTCGGTGCGGCCGCGATCGACGCCTACAGCTGGGTGTTCTACATCTTCGGCCTGTTCCTGCTGTTCACCGCGATCAAGTTGCTCCGCGAGAGCGACGACCACGCGACTCACGAGCGGGAGCAGCAGGGCCGCGTGGAGCGGATCATCAAGAAGATCTTCCGGGCCTCCGACAACTACGACGGCGACCGCCTGTTCACCAAGGAGAACGGCAAGCGCTTGATCACCCCGTTGATGGTGGTCCTGGTCGTCATCGGCTTCACCGATGTGCTGTTCGCGCTGGACTCGATTCCCGCGATCTACGGACTGACGCAGGAGCCGTACCTGGTGTTCACGGCGAATGCCTTCGCACTGATGGGCCTGCGCCAGCTGTACTTCCTGCTCGGTGGACTGCTCGACAAGTTGATCTACCTCTCGTACGGTCTGTCGATCATCCTGGCCTTCATCGGCGTCAAGCTGGTGCTGCACGCACTGCACGAGAACACGCTGGGCTTCATCAACGGCGGCGAGTCGGTTCCGGTGCCCGAGGTATCCACGGGGCTGTCGTTGGTGGTGATCGCCGGCACCTTGGTCGTCGTGACCGTCGCCAGTCTGCTGGTCACCCGTTCACGGACCCAGAAGAAGTTGAAGTCAGCCGGCCGGGACTAGACCGTCGAGCCCCTCAGAAGGGGCCGAAGACCTGCTTCCATTCGACGACTCGAACGCCTGCGATGGCCTCCTCGCGAGCGAACGGGTCACGTGCGAGGAGCGCCCGCGCCGCGGGTTCGTTCTCGGCGGACACCAGTAGGGTCGCGCCGCTGCCGTCGAGGAAGGGGCCCACCATGAGCAGGTCGCCCGCGTCGTGCAGCGCTCCGAGGAATTCGCGGTGCTCGGGGCGGAAGTCGTCGCGCAGCGCCGTGGCATCCGGTGCGTAGGTGTACTCGACGTGGAAGATCGGCATGGGGTGCTCCCGGAGGAATCGGTGACGGATGGGGAGTGGGCCTGGTCAGAGTTGCGCGAGCATACGTGTGTTTCCGAGCGTGTTCGGCTTCACGAAACTCAGGTCGAGGAACTCGGCGACGCCGGTATCGTACGACCGCGTCATCTCGTCGTACACCTCACGGGTCACGGGTGTCCCGTCGATCTCGGCGAAACCGTGCCTGGCGAAGAACGAGATCTCGAAAGTGAGAACGAAGACGCGCTGCAACCCCAGTTCGCGGGCGACGTCGAGCAGGCGGCCGACCACGAGGTGGCCGATGCCACGGCCGGAGTGCTCCTTCGCGACGGCGACGGTGCGGACCTCACCCAGGTCGGCCCACAGAACGTGCAGGGCACCGCAGCCGACGACCTGGCCGTCGAGTTCGGCGACCCAGAACTCCGGTACCGCCTCGTACAGGGTGACGAGGTTCTTCGCGAGCAGGATCTTGCCCGCGTACACGTCGATCAGCTCCTTGATCCGTGGCACGTCAGCCGTCCGTGCACGTCGGACCACGATCTCCGGCGGTGCGGCGGGGTCTGCTCGAGCATCGGTGGAGGGCATGAAACCAACGATAGTCGCAGGTCTGCGTGCGCCCTGCAGAGGTCGGCAGAACTCATGACGTTAGGCTTACATCCGTGACTGAACCCGCGCGCCGCGCCATCGGCGACCATTCGGCGGCAGTGCCGCCGGTGGTCAACGTGGCGAACGCCTTGACGATGTTCCGGATCCTGCTGGTTCCGGTGTTCGTGGTCGCGCTGTTCGTCGATGACGGCGAGTCCACGCTGTGGCGGGTGGTCGCATTCGGAATCTTCGTGGTCGCAGCGGTCACGGACCAGATCGACGGACGCATCGCGCGCGAGCGGAATCTGGTCACGGACTTCGGGAAGATGGCCGATCCGATCGCCGACAAGGCGCTGATCGGTGCGGCCCTGCTCGGCCTGTCGGTGCTCGATCTGCTGCCGTGGTGGGTCACCGCGGTGATTCTCGTACGGGAGATCGGAGTGACGATCCTCCGCTTCTGGGTCATTCGGCACGGGGTGATCCCCGCGAGCCGCGGCGGTAAGCTCAAGACGTTGCTGCAGTCGGTGGCGATAGGGTTGTTCGTGCTGCCGTTCACGGGAGCGCTGCTGGTGGTCGCATGGGTGTTCATGGCGGCTGCTGTCGTCGCGACGGTGGTCACCGGAGCGGACTACGTGTGGCAGGCGATCCGCCTGCGACGCGAGGGTCGCGCCGCGCAGGCGGCGGCTCGGGACGCGATGGCCCGTGCAGACGAGGCGCAGTGACCGGGCCTGCGGCGATCGGGGCGAAATTCCGATAGTGTCGTCGGCACAGACAATTCGGTGAGCACCGGGAATCGGTGAGCACGGATATCGGTGAAGACAGAGAATTCGGCACACAGCATGAATTCAGTACAGACAGTGAACAGGCACCGCGACCCGACTGCGGGAGGATTGGACGTGACATTGCTGTTGCGCGAGGCGATCGGCGACCAGCTGCGGCGGGTTCGCACGGACCAGGGCCGCACGCTGCGCGAGGTGTCGACGCATGCGCGCGTCAGCCTCGGATACCTCTCCGAGGTGGAGCGCGGTCAGAAAGAGGCGTCCAGCGAGTTGCTCGCCTCCATCTGCGTTGCGCTCGACGTCGAGATCAGCGATGTACTCCTCAATGTTGCGGGCGCGATGTCCCCGGTGGATGCGGTCGTCGAAGTGATCGCAACCCAGGGCGAGGTTCCCGCAGAACTGGCAGCTGCCTGAGGTGGTTGCCGCGCCCGAGTCGGAACGTTCAAGAGTGTCGAGAAGGTTGAGGAAGCAGGTATGGCGAATCCTTTCGTGAAGGCTTGGCGCTACATGATGGCCCTGGGTAATCAGAAGATCGACGAGAACGCCGATCCCAAGGTGCAGATCCAGCAGGCGATCGAGGATGCTCAGCGTCAGCATCAGGCCTTGTCGCAGCAGGCTGCCGCAGTCATCGGAAACCAGCGCCAGCTGGAGATGCGGCTCAATCGCCAGCTCGAGGAGATCGAGAAGCTGCAGGGAAACACCCGGCAGGCTCTCCAACTCGCCGATCAGGCCTCCGCAGCCGGCGACGCGGCGAAGACCACCGAGTACACCAACGCAGCTGAGGCGTTCGCCGCCCAGTTGGTGACGGCCGAGCAGAACGTCGAGGACCTCAAGGTTCTGCATGACCAGTCGCTCACCGCCGCAGCGCAGGCCAAGCAGGCCGTCGAACGCAACGCGATGACCCTCCAGCAGAAGCTGGCCGAGCGGTCCAAGCTGCTGAGCCAGCTCGAGCAGGCGAAGATGCAGGAGCAGGTCAGCAATTCGCTCAACAGCATGAGCGAGTTGTCGGCTCCTGGAAACACACCCAATCTCGACCAGGTGCGCGACAAGATCGAGCGCCGGTACGCCAACGCGCTGGGTTCGGCCGAACTGGCCAAGGGATCCGTCCAGGGGCGGATGGCCGAGGTCGAGGCCGCCGGCGTGCAGATGGCGGGTCACAGTCGGCTGGAGCAGATTCGCGCCAGCATGAACGGTGGATCGCTGACCGCGGGGCAGCAGCAGCCGGCCGCGGGACAGGTCGGCCAGGGTCAGGCGGCACCGGGTCAGGCAGCACCGGGCCAGGCAGCGCCGACTGCGAAGCCGGAGCAGAACTGACCAAGATCGCGGTGGTGGCCGGCTCGGATGCCGGTCACGCTTTTCCTGCGCTCGCGCTGGGCAAGTTGTTCGCCCGAGCGGGCGACGAGGTCCTCGTCTACACGGGCAGCGACTGGATCGGCGAAGGCCCCCGGTGCGGGGTTCGGGTGCTCCCGCTCCCGGGCCTGGCTGCGCTGCCGGGCGAGGACGACGATGACGCCGGAGCCAAGCTGAACGCTCGGGCGGCGCGGATGGCGGTGATGCTCGCGCCGGCCCTCGCCACGGAGGGCGTCGAACTGGTCTTCAGTGATGTGATCACGCGGGCAGGAGGCTGGGCGGCAGAGCTCGCAGGCGTTCCGTGGATCGAGGTGTCGCCGCACCCGCTGTACGAGCAGTCGGCCGGTCTTCCGCCGATCGGTTCGGGACTCGCTGTGGGAACGGGTGTCCGGGGCCGTCTGCGCGACGCCGGGTTGCGGATTCTCTGCGCGAAGTCGGCGTCGGATGGGGTCCGTGCCACCGCTCGTGCGCGTGGCGGTCTGCGCCTGCCTCCGGTACCGGCGCCCGCCGCCCGGTTCGTCGCCACCCTGCCCGGCCTGGAAGTGCACCGGCCGGACTGGCCGCCCCGCACTCACCTGATCGGCCCGTTGCTGCACGAGCCGACCGACGCGGTCTTCGACCGCCCGCCGGGCGACGGTCCGCTGGTCGTCGTGGCGCCGTCAACCGCGCGGATCGGTGAGGCGGAACTGGGCGCGGTCGCGCTGGAGGCACTGAACGATCTGGACGGACGGCGAGGGTTGCGCACGGTCTACTCCGCGCTCTCGGCGCTGGCCGACGGCGTCACCACGCCGGGCCGGTTCGTGGCCGGCACCGCCCGTCAGGACGAGGTGCTGGCCGATGCCGCCGTCGCGGTGTGCGGGGCCGGGCACGGGATGCTCGTCAAGGCTCTCGGGGCCGGAGTGCCCGTGGTGACCGTTCCGGGTGGCGGTGATCAATGGGAACTGGCCAAGCGGGTGAAGAGGTCCGGGTGCGGGCTGATCGTCCGGCCCGCGGAGCCGAAGGCCCTCGCTGCGGCGATCGAGCGGATACTCGACGATCCGTCTTTCGCCGCGAATGCGCAGGCGGTGGCCGCAACTGCGTCGTCCACGGTGGACCCGGTGCGAGTGGCCCGTCGTGTGCTGGAGGATGAGTGACATGCGCTTGACCGAGTTTCACGAACTGATCGAGCTGGAGTTCGGTCGGCTGCGTGCCGAGGCGATGCTCGTCGACCACGTGCTGATCGAACTGGATGGACGCACGGGCGCACAGGCCGTGGCGGACGGGGTGGATCCGAAGTTCGTGTGGCGCGCCCTGTGCAGGGAGTTCGACGTCCCGCACGAACGCCGGTGACACGGACCCGGCGTGTCGCTTGCCTTCGAACATCTGTTCGTTAGACTGAATTGGAACCGATAAGCCGTTCCGTGCGTCCGACCTTGTATGACAACCACGAGCACCGCAACCACGACTCACCCCGGCACGAACAGCAGAAGCAAGCGGAAGACGGCAGCTGATCGGAGCGGCGCGACGAAATTGTCGGAGTCCGGTTCTACGGTGAGCACAGAACCGCTCGACGTTGGAGCGGGCGAACCCAAGACCACACCGATGATTCCGCCCGCGGACACCACCACGGACCAGATAGACCAGAACGAGGAGACCACGATGGCACCCGTCACCGATCGACAGAAGGCACTCGATCTCGCACTCGCGCAGATCGACAAGAACTTCGGCAAGGGCTCGGTCATGCGACTGGGCGAGGACACCAGGCCTCCGATGGAGGTCATCCCCACCGGCTCGGTGGCACTCGACATCGCGCTGGGCATCGGCGGGTTGCCTCGCGGCCGTGTGGTCGAGGTGTACGGACCTGAGTCGTCGGGTAAGACGACGGTGGCCCTGCACGCCGTGGCGAACGCTCAGGCACAGGGTGGTATCGCGGCGTTCATCGACGCCGAGCACGCACTGGATCCCGACTACGCGGCGAAGCTCGGCGTCGACGTCGATGCGCTTCTGGTGTCGCAGCCCGACACCGGTGAGCAGGCGCTGGAGATCGCCGACATGCTCATCCGTTCGGGTGCCCTCGACATCCTGGTCGTCGACTCGGTCGCCGCACTCGTGCCGAAGGCCGAGATCGAAGGCGAGATGGGCGACAGTCACGTCGGTCTTCAGGCTCGGCTCATGAGCCAGGCGCTGCGCAAGATGACATCGGGTCTGAACAACTCCAACACCACGGCCGTGTTCATCAACCAGCTACGCGAGAAGATCGGCGTCATGTTCGGATCGCCGGAGACGACGACCGGCGGTAAGGCGCTCAAGTTCTACTCGTCGGTGCGGTTGGATGTGCGCCGCATCGAGACTCTGAAGGACGGCACCGATGCGGTCGGCAACCGCACTCGCGTCAAGGTCGTCAAGAACAAGGTCGCGCCGCCGTTCAAGCAGGCCGAGTTCGATATTCTGTACGGCCACGGCATCAGCCGCGAGGGGTCGCTGATCGACCTCGGTGTTGCCGAGGGCTTCGTCCGGAAGTCGGGGTCGTGGTTCACGTACGAGGGCGACCAATTGGGCCAGGGCAAGGAGAACGCCCGCAAGTTCCTGATCGAGAACCCGGACATCGCGAACGAGATCGAGCGCAAGATCAAGGAGAAGCTCGGCATCGGTCGTCCTGCAGAGGCCGACGCGGACGTCGCCGCTCCGGAACCCGTCGACTTCTGATCTCGATGGTGGACAGAGAATCCACCGGCTCGGGCCCGTCCGCCTGGGACGCCGCACTGCGGCTCCTGGGAGTGCGGGCCCGTAGTCGTCAGGAGATGAACGACCGCCTCTGCTCACGTGGCTTCGAGCCGGAAGAGGTGGAGTCGGTGATGGCGCGCCTCGACGAGTCGAAGCTCCTCGACGACGAGGAGTTCGCACACGAATGGGTACGAGCCCGGCATGCCGGCTCCGCACGCGGCCGGCTCGCACTCAAGCGAGAACTGCGTACCAAGGGGATCGCGGACGACATCGCGGCTCGGGCGTTGGAGACCATCGATCCCGACGCCGAGCGGGAGATCGCGCGGGCACTCGCCGAGAAGAAGCTGACCTTCACCGCGGCCGATCTCGAGGACGCCTCGGTACGCACGAAGGCCTACCGGCGGTTGTCGGGCGCGCTGGGCAGACGAGGCTACCCGCCGGATGTGGTCACCTCGATCGTCAAAGAGGTGATCGCGTCCCGGCGGGAGTAGCTCAGCGGGCCCCCGCTCCGATCTCGGCGGGCGGATCGGCCGGGGCCTGAGTTCCCGGGGCCTTGCGCTTGCCCTGCCGGAAGCGACGCTCCAGGCGGTGCGCCAACGACGTGAGCGCGAAGTTGAGGACGATCATGATGATCGCGATCACCACCAGGGACGGCAGGTAGTTGCCGAAGTACGACGCCGACTTGATGCCGGAACGGACCACCTCGATGTAACCGATCGCATAGCCGAGCGCGCTGTCCTTCAGTGCGATCACCATCTGCGAGACCAGAGCCGGGAGCATCGCGGTGACCGCCTGGGGTAGCAGGATCAGCCGCATCATCTGCGACTTGCGCATGCCGATCGATTTCGCTGCCTCGCTCTGCCCGTTGGGCAGGGACAGGATCCCTGCGCGCAGGATCTCCGCGATCACCGAGCCGTTGTAGAGAGTGAGACCGAAAACGACCGCGGTGAACGCCAACTGCGACGATGGAACGATCGCGTAAGCGGCGAAGAAGTAGTACGCGAAGTAGATGAGGATCAGCACCGGGATGGCGCGGAAGACCTCGACGAAGAATCCGGACAGAGCCCGCATCCACCGGTGCTGCGACAGCCTCCCGACGCCGAGAACCGCACCGAGGACCAACGCCAGCACGATCGACAGTGCAGCAGCTTTCAGCGTGCCCAGAAGGCCGGGGAGGATCCATGTGGTCCACGTGCCGCCCTCGGTGAACGGGCTCCACTTCTCGCCGGTCAGCTGCCCGTTGGTGTGCAGGGTCATGATCACGTAGACCAGGAGCGCGACGATGACGACGACGAAGACCCCGGCCGTGATCCGGTTGATGGCTCGGGCACGGGGGCCAGGTGCGTCGTACAGAACGGTGGACTGCTGGGTCATCGCTTGATCGCCCATCGCTTGGCCGCCCAGCCGAAGACTGCTCCTTCGGTGAGCGTGATGATCATGAAGCCGACGGCGATTATCGCGAAGATCGCGAGGATCTGGTCAGCATTGTTCTCGAGCTCGGTCTTCATCAGCAGGGACGCTTCCGCTACGCCGATGACCGAGGCGATCGTGGTGTTCTTGGTGAGGGCGATCAGAACCGACCCCATCGGTGCGATCACCGAGCGCATGGCCTGCGGCAGCACCACGAGTCCCAGGACCTGCGGGAACGACATCCCGATCGATCGTGCCGCCTCGGCCTGACCGAGCGGGACGGTGTTTATGCCCGACCGGAGAGTCTCTGCGACGAACGTCGCCGTGTACAGGATGAAGCCGAGGACCGCGAGCCGGAAGTTGTTGCTCTCGATGAACGTGTCGTTCTCCGGGGCGAGGGCGAGACCGAGGTTCTGGTACAGCCCGATCGAGCAGAACAGGATGATCAGGGTCAGGGGAGTGTTGCGAACGATGTTGACGTAGACGGTCGCGAAACCCCGCATCACCGGCACCGGCGACACCTTCATCGCCGCCAGAACGGTCCCCCAGATCAGTGCTCCGACCGCCGAGATGACGGTGAGCTTGATGGTGATCCAGAAAGCAGGCCACAACGCAGGCCCCATGCTCTCCCAGAGAGTGGACATCAGGCATCCCCTTCGCACGTCGCCGCCGGAGCGGTCAGGAAGTCGACGTCGCCGACCGTCGGCACGAGGGAGTAGTGCGATCCCGGCTCGGCTGCGCGCTGGAAGAACCGGTCGACGTCCTTGTCCCCGAGGTACTCGCGGAGGGTGCTCTCCCACGGGGACCGGGCACCGTTCGGGGCGACGAGCATCGCTTCGAGCGCCTTGTTCACGGCGGCCTGAGCGTCCGGGTACTCCTTGGGCATGCCGATGCCGTAACGCTCGGTGGAGAACGGGGCGCCGGCCTTCTTCTGCTTACCGGACACGCACGCGTCCTTGAGGTACGTCATCGACACCAGCTTGAACTCGTCCGGATACCAGTTGGAGTAGCCGGCCAGGATCGTCTCGTCGGTGGACAGCGCATCGACCTTTCCGCGACGGAGGGCCTCGACGCACGACGAGTAGGAGTCGTACTCCTGTAACTGGACGCCGGACAGCTGAGATTTCACGTTCTGCGCGGACGTCGAGCCGGTCACCGAGCACAGCTTCTTGCCGTTGTTGAGGTCGGGGAGGGAAGTCAGCGAGTCGTCGTCGGCACGGACCAGCAGTCCCTGATAGGTCACCAGGTACGGTCCGGCGAAATCGACCTTCTCGGCCCTGGACTCGTTGATCGAGTAGGTGGCGGCGATCATGTCGACCTCGCCGTTGTTGATGAGGGTCTCGCGTTGTGCGGAGGGAGTCTCCCGCCAGCTGATCTCCGGATGCGGCACGCCCATGTCGTCGGCGATGCGGTTGACCACGAACGTCGACACGGACGGGTCGAACCCGACCACCGATCCGTCGGGCTTCTGCAGGCCGAGACCGGGCTGATCGAACTTGGTGCCGAGGATCACCTTGCCCGAACGGATCGAGTTGAGCAGATTGCGCGGGTCCGAACTGCCGCACGCGGTCAGCGCGGTGGCCAGGAGCGCGCCGATCAGCGTGAGGAGCGTGAGAGTGCGCGGAAGGCGGCGAATTCCGTGCGGGCGGTTGTGCGTGCCGTCCATGTCAGTGCCCCAGGATCTTGGACAGGAAGTCCCGTGCACGTTCGGACTCCGGTGCGGTGAAGAAGCTCTCGGGGTCGCTGTCCTCGACGATCGCCCCCTCGGACATGAACACGATCCGGTCCGCGGCCTTGCGGGCGAAGCCCATCTCGTGGGTGACGACGACCATCGTCATGCCGTCCTTGGCCAGGGACACCATGACGTCGAGCACCTCCGAGACCATCTCGGGGTCGAGGGCGGACGTCGGCTCGTCGAACAGCATGACCTTGGGGCCCATCGCGAGAGACCGGGCGATCGCCACACGCTGTTGCTGACCGCCCGACAGCTGGGCCGGGTACTTGTCCTTCTGCGCGGAGACGCCCACGCGGTCGAGTAACTCGTCGGCGCGCTCACCCGCCTCCGCCTTCGACATTCCCCGTACCTTGATCGGCCCGATCGTGACGTTCTCGTAGATCGTCTTGTGGGCGAACAGGTTGAACGACTGAAACACCATGCCGACATCGGAACGAAGACGGGCGAGATCGCGGCCTTCGGCGGGCAGTACTTCGCCGCCGATGCGGATCTCGCCGCTGTCGATCGGCTCGAGCCGGTTGATCGTGCGGCACAACGTCGACTTACCGGAACCCGATGGGCCGAGGACGACGACCACCTGACCCTGGGGAATCTCGATGTCGATGTCCTTCAGCACATGGAGGTCGCCGAAGTGCTTCTGCACATTCCGCATCGAGACCATGGGGGTGACGTTCGCGTCGCTCATAGGTATCAAGTTAGTTGTGGCGGGGGCCACTACAAAGTCAGACCGGCAAAACGGCATGAGAAACACCGCATCTGACTCGAGAACGCGCATGCTGCGCGAAGTCCGGGCCGATTTGCCTCACCCCGTATTCTGGACGGGTGAGTGGTGCAGTGACCAAGTCGTATTCGGTTCGAACGTTCGGATGTCAGATGAACGTCCACGACTCCGAACGCATCGCCGGACTCCTCGAAGATGCGGGTTACGTGGCGGCCCAGGAGGACGGCGACGCCGACCTCGTGGTCTTCAACACCTGCGCGATTCGCGAGAACGCCGACAACAAGCTGTACGGCAATCTGTCGAACCTGGCGCCGGTGAAGTCGGCGCGTCCGGGAATGCAGATCGCCGTGGGCGGATGTCTGGCGCAGAAGGACAAGGACGTCGTGCTCAGCAAGGCGCCGTGGGTCGACGTGGTGTTCGGTACGCACAACATCGGATCACTACCCGCACTGCTCGATCGTGCCAGGCACAACGAGCGCGCCGAAGTGGAGATCCTGGAGTCCCTGGAGACGTTCCCGTCGGCGCTTCCGGCGCGCCGCGACTCGGCGTACTCGGGCTGGGTGTCGGTCTCGGTCGGCTGCAACAACACGTGCACGTTCTGCATCGTGCCGTCCCTGCGCGGCAAAGAGGTCGATCGCCGACCCGGCGATGTGCTCGCCGAAGTGCAGGCGCTCGTCGACCAAGGCGTTCTCGAGGTGACGCTCCTCGGCCAGAACGTCAACGCCTACGGCATGTCGTTCGCCGACCCGGACACCCCGCGCAACCGCGGAGCCTTCGCCGATCTGCTGCGCGCTTGCGGGACGATCGACGGTCTCGAACGCGTGCGATTCACGTCGCCGCATCCGGCGGAGTTCACCGACGACGTGATCGCCGCGATGGCAGAGACGCCCAATGTCTGCCCGCAGCTGCACATGCCACTCCAGTCCGGCTCGGATCGGGTGCTGAAGGCGATGCGCCGGAGCTACCGCACGACCAAGTTTCTCGGAATTCTCGAGCGGGTACGCGAGGTGATGCCGCACGCGGCGATCACCACCGACATCATCGTCGGGTTCCCCGGCGAGACGGAGGAGGACTTCCAGGGGACCCTCGATGTCGTCGAACGGGCCCGCTTCACCAGTGCGTTCACCTTTCAGTACTCGGCACGGCCCGGCACTCCGGCCGCATCGATGGACGATCAGGTTCCGCCGGACGTCGTGAAAGACCGTTATCAGCGACTGATCGCGCTCCAGGAGCGCATCTGCCTCGAAGCCAACGAAGAACTGGTGGGCAGCGAGGTGGAACTCCTCGTCGCGGCGGGCGCCGGCCGCAAGAGCGCGGAGACCGGCCGGATGAGCGGACGCTCGCGCGACGGCAGGCTCGTGCACTTCCGTGCACCGGAATCCTCGGGTGTGCGGCCCGGAGACATCGTGACCAGCACGGTCACCGATGCGGCACCGCACCACCTCATCGCGGATGCGGGAATCGCCACCCACCGCCGGACCCGTGCGGGCGACGCGCATGAGGCAGGCACCACCCCGACGACCGCTCCTGTGGGGGTCGGGCTCGGAATGCCGTCGATCGGTTCTCGCCCGACGGTCGCAGCAGCCTCCGGCTGCGGAACAGAAGGATGCTCGTGAGTAAAGACGACGACATGACGGCGTTCGAGGAGTACGAGAAGGATCTCCGCAAGGCCGAACGGAAAGTGGCGGGCGAGATCGACCCGGGTGCGCGGGCCGTCGTGGTCGCCGTGTGCGTGCTCATCGGTCTCGTTTCGCTGATCCTCCCGCACACGGGCGACGTGCGCGGGATCGACGTGTTCACGATGTCGGACGCGGCAGTCGCCGAGTACATCGCCCTGCCGTCGCGGATCTTCGTCTATCTGCTGCTGATCTTCGGCATCGGGCTCTCCGCACTGGCCCTGATCACCCGTCGGTGGGTGATCGCGTGGCTCGCGTTGTGCGGATCCGCCGTCGCATCGGTCGCGGGCATGCTCGCGATCTGGACCCGGAACACCGTCGGCGTCGACGAGTTGAACGATGTCGCGAACCCGCGCGACCCGTCGGGAGCCGGCCTCGGGCTGCTCCTCGGCTGGTTCGTCGTCATCGTGCTCACCTTTCACTGGGCGCGCGTGGTGTGGGCACGGACCAACTACCATCTCGCGGTCGAGGCCGAGCGGCGCGATCAGGCTGCCAAACAGGAAGCGCTCGGCCTGTCGCTGCAGCGCAGGCGCTCGTCGAGCGAGGCGGCAGCGTCGAAGGACGACGAGCAGACTTAGCGGCCGGACCGGCTAGAGATCGGAGAGGGCGGACTGCGCGGTGCCCGCCCACTCGCGCCATTGCGCGGCCTGTTCGCGGAACTTCGCGGCATCCTTGGCCTTGCCCGCTGCCTCGGCCTTGACCGCCTGCTCCTCGAGTTTGTCGGCGCGTTCGGCGAACTGCGCGGCACGAGCCTGCGCTTCGGGATCGGTGCGGGCCCACTCGGAGTCCTCGGCCTCCTTGAGGGACTTCTCGATCGCTCGCACGCGGCCTTCGAGGGAGTGCATCTGATCGCGGGGGACCTTGCCGATCTCCTCCCACCGGTCGCGGAACGTTCGGAAGGCGCGCCGCGCGCCGTCGAGATCCCCAGCGGGGTCGATCTTCGACTCCGCGTCGGCCAGCAGAGCGGCCTTGGCCTTCGCGTTCTCAGCGAACTCGGCGTCGCGCTCGGAGTTCACCGCATTGCGTGCGTGGAAGAAGACGTCCTGTGCGGCTTTGAATCGCGTCCACAGCGCTTCGTCGGCGTCGCGCGGCGCGCGGCCGGCCGCTTTCCACTCCTGCATGAGCTCGCGGTACTTCCCGGCGGTGGGGCCCCAATCGGTCGACGACGACAGCGCCTCGGCCTGCTCGATGAGCTCCTCCTTGCGTGCCTTCGCCCCCGCCCGCTCCCGGTCCAGCTCGGCGAAGTGGGCGCCGCGACGGCGATTGAACGCATCGCGTGCTTTCGAGAAGCGCTTCCACAGGGCGTCGTCGGTCTTCCGGTCGATGCCCTTGATCGTCTTCCACTCGTCGAGGATGGTGCGCAGCCGGTCGCCGCCGACCTTCCACGCGGTGCCTTCCGCGCCGATCGCCTCCGCCTCGGTGGCGAGAGCCTCCTTACGGGCGATCGCGGCCGAGCGTTGCTCGTCGCGCTCGGAACGTACCTGCGCCGCGACGTCGTCCGCACTGGCCACGATGATCTCCAGGCGGGCCGACAGCTGCTCGATGTCGCCGATCACCTGAGCTTCGGGCAGGGTGTCGAGGAGATGCCGGGCGGCGGTCTGCGTCTTACGCGGATCGCCCGAGTGGGCCGCGAGCCGTTCCTCGAGGATCTCCACCTCGGTCGCGAGGTCGGTGAACTTCCGGGCGAAGTGCGTGAGGCCCTCGTCCGGGGTGCCTGCCTGCCACGAGCCGATGGTCCGTTCTCCCGATGCTGTCTTCAGCCAGACGGTGCCGTCCGCGTCGATACGGCCGAACTTCGACGGGTCGCCGACCGTGACGGGATGCACCGGGACCGCGGGAGTCGGGCCGCCGAGAGTCGGACGGGGAGCAGGATGTGGCCCCGGCTTAGGGCCCGGCTTGGGTCCGGGCTTCGGTCCGGGTGTGGGTCCTGGCGTCGGAGTGCTCATCTCGGATCTTCCTCTGCGTGTCTCACCGCGCGTCACGGCTGCCGTTCACTACCGACCTCATTCAAGCAGTTCAGCGGTCCGCGTGGGGCGGGGCGCGACACATTTGGGTAATGGGGCAGGACTACCGGTACCGTCGGTCGCGTGCTTGCCGAGGTCGCGATCATTCCGGGCGCTCCGGTCCTGGTGCCTGAATTGTCGGGTCCGAATGCCGTTGAGGTGGAGCCGGTCCGCGCTGCCGTGCTGGCGGCCGGCCGGGCGCTCGCCGACGCCGCCACCTGCTGGATCGCGATCGGCGCTGATGGACCGGACCGTCGACTGGCGGCGTACGGGGCAGACGTGCCGGTGACGCTGACCGGAAACGGGCCGGACCTGTCCGCGCCCTCGTCGATGCTGATCGCCGCGTGGCTCCGCGGGCGTACCGAGTCCGATGTGGAGGTCGTTCCGCTCGTCGTCGATGCGACCGCCGCAGCAGGAGACGCGGCGGTGATCGGGCGCCGGCTCGCTGCCCGGGTCGACGCGGATCCCCGGCCGATCGGCGTGCTGGTGGTCGCCGACGGTGCGAACGCACTGAGCCCGTCCGCTCCGGGAGGCGGTGACCGCGAAGCAGCCCACGCACTGCAGACGGCGATCGACGATGCGCTGGCTGCCGGCGACACGGCGTCGCTCGCGACTCTCGACCGGCAGCGGTGTGCGGAGGAGGGTGCGCAGGGTCGGGCGGCGCTGCAGGTCCTGTCCGCACTGTGGGGCGCCGCGAGTGCCCGGGCGCAGGTGCGGTACTCGGGTGCGCCTCTGGGAGTCGGCTACTCGGTCGTCACCTGGAGGCCCGAGAGACGATGAAGGCGGCTTCCATCACACCGGTCGCGGTGGTCGGTCCGACGGCGAGCGGAAAATCGGCTCTGGCACTCGATCTCGCCGAGCGGCTCGGCGGCGAGATAGTCAATGCGGATGCGATGGCGCAGTACCGCGGGATGGACATCGGCACGGCGAAGCCGCCACCCGCCGAGCGGCGCGGAATCCCGCATCACATGCTCGACGTCCTCGACGTCACCGAGACCGCGACCGTCGCGAAGTACAAGGCCGCGGCGGGCGAGATGATCGAAGGTCTCCTCGAGGCGGGGACGACGCCGATCATCGTCGGCGGATCGATGATGTACATCCAGGGACTGCTCGACGACTGGGAGTTCCCCGCGACGGATCCGCGGGTACGTGCCCGATACGAGGAGCAGCTTGCGCAGATGGGTCCGCTCGCGCTGCACCGGCTACTCGCCGACGTCGACCCGGCGGCCGCCGCGACCATTCTCGACTCGGACGGGCGGCGGATCGTGCGAGCGCTCGAGGTCGTGGAGCTGACCGGACAGCCGTTCGCGGCTTCCGCGCCTACCATCGGCGAACCACGATGGGGCACTGCGATTCTCGCGCTCGACCGGGAGCGGGAGGAGCTCGATGCCCGGGTCGAGGCACGGACGGCGCAGATGTTCGAGTCGGGGTTCGTCGAGGAGGTGGCCGCACTCTGCGAGCACGGGCTCCGGAACGGCCGGACCGCGTCCCAGGCGATCGGCTACACCCAGGTGATCGCCTACTTGGACGGACGGCTCGGACTGGACGAGGCGCGCGAACGCACATTCTTCGGCACCCGTCGCTACGTTCGCCGCCAGCGCTCGTGGTTCCGTCGCGATCATCGGGCCATCTGGCTGGACGCCGCAGCACCGGGTCTGCTCGACGACGCTCTGCAGGCGTTGTCACAGGTCCGCGAGTAACCTGGGGCGCATGAGCGCTGCGCCCGGATTCTCCTTCGTCAAAGGACACGGCACCGAGAACGACTTCGTGGTGATCCCCGACCCCGAGGTGACCGTCGACCTGACCGCTCCGCTGGTCGCGGCACTGTGCGACCGGCAGCGCGGGATCGGCGCGGACGGCGTGCTGCGCGTCGCCACGGCCGGGGCCCTCGCTGCCGCAGGGGTCATCGACGCGGTGCCCGACGGTGTGGCTCGCGGTGATTGGTTCATGGACTATCGGAACGCCGACGGATCGATAGCCGAGATGTGCGGTAACGGAGTCCGGGTGTTCGCGCACTATCTGCGTGCGGCGGGATTCGTCGACACGGACACGTTCTCCGTGGGGTCCCGGGCCGGCGCACGTCCGGTGGTCCTGCACGCCTGGGACCCCGTCGCCGCCGACGTGAGTGTTGCGATGGGCCGCGTCGAGCTGGGTGGGCGCAGTCAGGTCGAGATCGCCGGACGGACGCTGACCGGGCATGCCGTCGACGTCGGGAATCCGCATCTGGTGTGTGTCCTGGACGGTCTGACTCCGGACGAACTCGCAGATCTCGACCTGACCGGCGGCGCCGTTCTCGACTCCGCGATGTTCCCGCTCGGTGCGAACGTGGAGATCCTCACCCCGCTGGAGTCCACGGACACCGACGTCGACTTCGCCGCGCACATGCGGGTCTTCGAACGAGGTGTCGGCGAGACGCGGTCGTGCGGCACCGGACTCGTGGCCGCTGCGAGCGCAGCTCTGCACGGGATCGGTCGCGAGGACGGCATCGTGGGGATCACCATCCCCGGGGGCCGGGTCGTCATCACGGTGGCCGACGGTGGTGCCGTCCTGCGTGGGCCCTCGCGGCTGGTCGCCCGCGGCGACCTGGTGCCGGGGTGGGCGTGATCGGTCGGCTCGGATGACCGTGCCGGATAATCGAGGTGCGTTCCGGGTGGTCGGCGGGGCACAATGGTGTCTTGTATGACTGAACTCAATGAAACCGACCAGCAGACGCCGACCATCGGCGAGCTCGCACTCGACGATCGTGCATCACTGCAGCGCGTCGCGGGACTGTCCACTGAACTCGATGACATCACCGAGGTCGAGTACCGGCAGCTGCGACTCGAGCACGTCGTTCTCGTCGGCGTGTGGATGTCGGGAACCGTGGCGCAAGCGCAGGCGAGCATGGCGGAACTCGCGGCCCTCGCCGAGACGGCTGGGTCGCAGGTCCTCGAGGCGCTCTTCCAGCGGAGGTCCAAACCCGATCCAGCGACGTATCTCGGGTCCGGAAAGGCGCGCGAGCTTCGCGAGGTGGTGCTCGCGACCGGTGCCGACACCGTCATCTGCGACGGCGAGCTGACACCGGCGCAGCTGACCGCACTGGAGAAGGTCGTGAAGGTCAAGGTGATCGATCGGACGGCCCTGATTCTCGACATCTTCGCTCAGCACGCCACGTCGCGCGAGGGCAAGGCCCAGGTGGCGCTCGCTCAGATGGAGTACATGCTGCCGCGGCTGCGCGGCTGGGGCGAGTCGATGTCGCGCCAGGCGGGCGGTCGCGCAGGCAGCAACGGCGGCGTGGGCCTGCGTGGTCCCGGTGAGACGAAGATCGAGACCGACCGGCGTCGTATCCGTGAGCGGATGGCTAAGCTCCGCAAGGAGATCCGCGGAATGAAGACCGCCAGGGTGGTGAAGCGAGCAGCGCGCCATCGTGGTGGGGTCCCTGCGCTGACCGTGGTCGGATACACGAATGCGGGTAAGTCGAGTCTGGTGAATGCGATGACGGGCTCCGGCGTTCTGGTGCAGGACGCGCTGTTCGCGACTCTGGACCCGACGACCAGGAGAGCTGAGCTCGCGGACGGGCAGGAAGTGGTCTTCACCGACACCGTCGGATTCGTGCGGCATCTGCCGACCCAACTCGTCGAGGCGTTCCGCTCGACTCTCGAAGAAGTGGTCGACGCCGACCTCCTGGTGCATGTGGTGGACGGCGCCGATCCGTTCCCGGACAACCAGATCTCCACGGTTCGCCGGGTGATCCGCGACGTACTCGACGAGGACGATCGCCCCGCACCGCCGGAGATCCTGGTGATCAACAAGGTCGATGCCATCGACGACGTTCGCATGACCACCCTGCGCGCGGAGTTCGACGGTGCGAGATTCGTCTCCGCGCGGACCGGGGAAGGTCTGCCGGAACTGTTCGAGGCCATCACCGAGCAGTTGGAGCGCAACGACGTCGAGGCGACGTTGCACGTGCCCTTCACCCGCGGCGAGGTGATCGCCCGCCTGCACCAGCAGGCGCACGTTCTGTCGACCGAGCACAACGAGGAGGGCACCCGCCTGGATGTGCGGATGCCCTCGTCGCTGGCCGCGGAACTGGCCGACCTCATCGTCACGCCGACGGCCGCCGGCAGCTGATCAGTCGGCGTCCAGGTCCTGCTCGACCATCGCGGCGATCTGGTCGACGGCGGCCTGATCGTCGCCGTCGACGACGATGCTCGCGCCCTTCTCCGCACCCAGTGTCATGATCATCAACGCGCTGCCCGCGTCGACGGGATCACCGTCCGGTAGGGCCAGAGTGACCGGGCTGCCGAGGGCGGTGACGGCTTCGGCGATCAGCGTCGCGGGCCGGGCGTGCAGTCCGACGGCGGATCCGACGGTCACGGTGGTGCTTGGCATGAGTGCTGCCTTTCTCTTCGTACTTATGGTCATGCTCGGGGTCTGACTCGGATCGGGCGACGCTCAGGCGGCGGCCGGTGCGGATGATCCTTCCTCCGCCTCTTCTCCTTCTGCGGTGCGGGGGCGCACCTGCTTGGCGGCGATCACGGCTACGGCCGCGACCACTGTTCCCACGACGATAGCGATCAGGAACTTCCACCACGTTCCGTTCATGGCGAACAGCACGAACACGCCGCCGTGCGGTGCGCGGAGCTCCGTGCCGAGCGCCATCGACAGACCACCTGTGACCGCACCGCCGAGCATCATCGACGGGATCACCCGCAGCGGGTCGGCGGCGGCGAACGGGATCGCACCTTCGGAGATGAACGATGCACCAAGCAGCCAAGCTGCCTTGCCGTTCTCCCGCTCAGGCTCGGTGAACAGGCTCGGGCGCAGCAGAGTCGCGAGGGCGAGAGCGAGCGGCGGAACCATGCCTGCGCCCATGACGGCGGCCATGAACTCCCACTGGCCGACACTCGCACCGGCAGTGCCCAGGCCCGCGACGCCGACTGCGTATGCGGCCTTGTTCACCGGGCCGCCGAGGTCGAAGCACATCATCAGGCCGATGACTATGCCGAGAACGATCTTCGAGCTGCCGGACATCGAGTTCAATTGGTCCTCGAGGGTGGTGTTGACCCAGGAGAGCGGTCCGGCGAGCAGCATGAACATGACCACGCCGACGATGAGCGTGCCCACCAACGGGATGATCACCACCGGCTGCAACCCGCGCGCCCACTTCGGGAGCGGCAACTTGGAGAGCCAGAGGGCGACCACGCCGGCGATCAGACCGCCGACGAGTCCGCCGATGAAGCCCGAGTTGACGGTCACCGCGATGACGCCGGCGGTGAAACCGGGCGCCAGTCCCGGCCGATCGGCGATCGCGTACGCGATGTAGCCGGCGAGCACGGCCACCATCAAGCCCATCGCGGTGGAGCCGATGGCGAAACTGACGCCGCCGATGTACTGACTGAGTCCACCGGCCGGCAGGTCCCACAAGCTGTTGTTGAGTGCGACGTACGCGCCGTTCGACATGTCGGGGGAGAGATCGCTGTTGCCGATCTCGTAGCCCGCGATGAGGAAGCCGAGCGCCATCAGGAGGCCGCCCGCCGCGACGAACGGGATCATGTAACTGACACCGGTCAGCAACGCCTGCTTGAGTCGGCTGCCGAGTCCGGCGCCCGCGTCGGCGGACGATGCGTCACGGGCCCCGGCGTCGTCGGCATCGTGCGCCGAGACGGTTCGTGTGTTCGGATCGCTCGCGGCCGATACGGCTTCGGTGATCATCGTGTCCGGTTGGTTGATCGCGCGCTTGACGCCCGACTCCACGAGCGGTTTTCCGGCGAACCGCTCCCGGCCCTTCACCCCGACATCGGAGGCGAAGATCACCGCATCGGCGTCCGCGAGTTCCTGGTCGGTGAACGGAGTGGTCCCGCTCGATCCCTGGGTCTCTACCGCGAAATCGACGTCGGCTCGCTCGGCGGCCAGCTTGAGTGCATCGGCGGCCATGTACGTGTGCGCGATCCCGGTCGGGCAGGCGGTGATGGCGAGGACGGACGTGCGGCGGGAGGCGGCCCCGGTCATCGGTGCGGCAGCCGGTGTCCCGGTCGCTGCTGTCCCTGTCGCCGGTGTCCCATTCGCTGGCGTCTCCGCAGCCTTAGTATCTGCGGCTTTCGTGCCCTTCGGGGCCACCGCGTCGGTGACGAGGTCGACGACGGCCACGTCGCTCTCGGCGTCACGGAGACTCTGCACGAACTCCGGGCGCACGAGAGCCCGGGCCAACGCGCTCAGGACCTTCATGTGCTCGCTGCCCGCACCGGCAGGGGCGGCGATCAGGAACACGATGTCAGCGGGTCCGTCGTTCGCTCCGAAGTCGACGGGTCGGGACAACCTCGCCATGGCGAGGGTCGCCGTCGTCACCGACTCAGCGCGGGCGTGCGGGATGGCTATGCCGCCGGGGAGACCGGTCGGTGAACTCGACTCGCGGGTCAGTGCCCCGTCGATCAGGTCGGTCGGGTCGTCGGTGCGACCGTCGTCGCCGACGAGACCGGCGAGGCGGCGGATGACGGCTTCTGCGTCGTGGCCTGCATCGGTGTCGAGGAGCACCAGGTTCGGCGCGATTATCGGTTGGGACATGACGTGTGCCTCTTCGTCGGACGGACTATCGGGTCGGCGTGATGCGGAGCTGGGTGATCGGGTGTTCACAGGAGTCTGGTGACGGTTGCTCCCGCCTGGTCCAGAAGGTCGGGTGTCGGGGGAGTGGTGCCGTGCAGGGCGGCCGCCGCTGAGCCGTAGGCGACCGCGCTGCGGAGCCGGTCGGCGGGGTCGGTGCCGCGGCGGTGCGCGATCAGATAGCCGGCCAGTGACGAGTCGCCGGCTCCGACGGTGCTGCGGACGCGGACCTTCGGGGCGGTGGCGAACCAGACACCGCCGGAGTCGGCGAGCAGCGCGCCCGCGGCACCGAGCGTCGTCAGGATCGCGCCGCCGGTCGTCGCGGCGAGATCAGCGGTCGCTTCAGCGGCCGCGGACGGGTCACCGTTCGTCGCCGCCGACTCCAGTTCCGCCGGGTCCGCACCGGTGAGCTCTGCGAGTTCCTCGGCATTGGGCTTCATCAGTCCAGGCCGTGCACCCGCCACCCACCGCAACGGCGGTCCCGAGGTGTCCACCGCGACGGCGATCCCAGCGTCCGAGAGCCGACCCACCAGGTCCGCATACCAGGACTCGGGAAGTCCGGGCGGCAACGAGCCGCACAGCGCTATCCAGTCGGCGCCGGCGGCACGCGCAAGGACGGCATCCGTCAGGGCGGCTGCCGCCGCTTCGCCGAGCGTCGCGCCAGGCGCGTTCACCTTCGTCGTGATGCCGTCCGGGTCGGCGATCGTCAAGTTCACGCGCACGTCACCGTGCACGTCGAGGGCCGCGTGGGGGAGACCCGCCCGGTCCAGATGAGCGAGGAAGGGGTCGCCCGCTCGGGCCGGTATCACTGCGAGCGTGTCCAGGCCGGCTGCGGCGACGACCCGGGAGACGTTCACTCCCTTGCCGCCCGGCTGATCGTGGGTTCGCAATGTCCGGTGCACGCCTCCCGGTCGGAGGGGGCCGTCGATCTCGGCGGTGCGATCTATGCTCGGGTTCGCGGTGACTGTGACGATCATGCGACAACCACCTCGACGTCGTGGTTGTTGAGGGCTTCGGTGAAGACGGGGTCGATCCCATCGTCGGTGATCAGGACGTCGACGTCGTCGATCTCGCCGAATCCGACGAGTTCCTGACGATTGAGCTTGGTCGAATCGGCGAGGACGACGACCCGGTCGCATGCCGCGATCATCGCGCGTTTAGTGGCGGCCTCGTCGGGGTCGGGGGTGGACAGGCCGTGATCGGTGGTCAGCCCGTTGGCGCCGATGAACCCGACACTCACGTGCAGCCTGCGGAGCGCCTGCACGGTGTCGGTGCCGACGGCTGCCTGGGTCTTCGGACGGAGCCTGCCGCCGACCAGGATGACGGTCGAGCGCGCCAGGCCGGTGAGTGACGAGGCGATCGGGACGCTGTTGGTGACCACGTGCAGGTGCGCATCGCCGGGGAGCGCCTCGGCCGCCTGGAAAGTGGTGCTGCCCGCGTCGAAGAGCACGGCGCCTCCGGAGTCGGGAACGAACTGCTGAGCGGCTCGACCGATCGCGCGCTTCTCGGCACTGCGGGCGGCTTCACGGGAAGCGAGGTCGAGTTCGTCGACCACGGTGGCCAGATCCGGCCGAACGGCTCCTCCGTGAACACGAGTCAGGAGCCCCGACCGCTGCAGAACGGCGAGATCGCGTCGGACCGTCTCCCCGGTGACGGTGAAGCGCTCTGCCAGATCGTTGACCGATACGCGGCCGCGGCCACGGACATCGTTCGCGATCGCTCGTTGGCGCTCATCTGCGTACATCGTGTCGGCTCTCTGCTCTGTTCTCCCGGAGTGATCGGGCACATCGAATGTTGATTGATGTGGGATCAATTGCAATCAGCCTTTATTTAGACCCGTTTGGGGTGGCTTAGTCAAGTATTTCTTGTAATCTGTCTCACATGTCGCAACTCAATCCTTCTGGAGCCAATCCCTTCGGGGCCGACGTGGTGGTCACCGGCACGCCGGTGGTCGGCGGACTCGCGTACGGACCGATCATCCGCGCAGGCGACAGGCCGTCGTTCGACACGTCGGCGCCTGAGGTCGCGGCGGATCAGCGGGATCAGGAGGCTCGGCGGTTCGTCGAGGCGGCGGGTGCGGTCGGCGATCGACTCGCAGGCCGTGCCTCAAGGAGTACGGGAGTCTCGGCTGAGGTCCTCACCGCCACTGCGGGTCTCGCGCGTGACCGGGGATGGATCGGAGCGGCATCCAAACTGATCGCGGCGGGGACGCCGGCGCCTGCCGCGGCCGCGGCGGCCACGGAGCAGTTCGTCGAGTTGTTCACCAAGCTCGGTGGTCTGATGGCGGAGCGTGTCACCGATCTCCGCGACGTACGCGACCGGGTGATCGCCGAGCTTCTGGGACTTCCCGAGCCCGGAATCCCGACGCCGGAGGTCCCGTCGATTCTCTGTGCGGACGACCTGGCCCCTGCGGACACGGCCGGGCTCGATCCGTTGCTCGTCGTGGGCCTCGCGATGCGGCTCGGCGGCCCGAGTAGCCACACGGCGATCATCGCCAGGCAGCTCGGCATTCCGTGTGTGGTTGCGGTATCCGGTCTCGAGGAGATTCCCACCGGTGCACTCGGATTCGTGGACGGTGCCGCGGGTGCCATCGGTGCTTCGCCTGACGAGCAGCTCATCGCCACAGCCGTGGCGGAGGCGAAGGAGACGGCGAAGGCGATCGCGGCGTGGCGTGGTCCGGGCCGCACGGCAGACGGTGAGGCGATCGCGATCCTGGCGAATGTCGCAGACGGTGCCTCTGCGCGCGCCGCAGCTCAGGGGCAGACCGAGGGGGTCGGTCTCTTCCGGACCGAGCTCGCCTTCCTCGATCGCGAGCAGGAGCCGACCCTCGAGGAGCAGACCGGGCTGTACCGGGAGGTCGTCGACGCGTTCGCCGGATCGAAGGTGGTGATCCGCACGTTGGACGCCGGATCGGATAAGCCGCTCCGATTCGTCTCGCATCCCGACGAGCCCAACCCCGCGATGGGGGTGCGCGGAAACCGGATCGTCGCAACGCATCCAGAGGTCCGGGACGGTCAGCTCGACGCTCTCGCAGCGGCGGCGCAGGGGTCGGAATCGATCCCCTGGGTGATGGCGCCGATGATCGCGACGGTGGCGGAGGCGCGAGAGTTCGCCGCACAGGTCCGCGCTCGTGGGCTCGTGCCCGGGGTGATGGTGGAGGTGCCGTCGGCGGCGATCATGGCCGAGGCGATCCTCGCCGAGGTCGATTTCGTGTCGATCGGGACGAACGATCTCACCCAGTACACGATGGCCGCCGACCGAATGTCTCCCGAGCTCGCCGGGCTCACCGATCCGTGGCAGCCAGCGGTGCTGGCGCTCATCGACATCGTCGGCAGGGCCGGGGCCCGGCTCGGCAAGCCCGTCGGCGTGTGCGGAGAGGCGGCCGCCGATCCGTTGCTGGCCTGCGTGCTCGTCGGACTCGGTGTGCGGTCGCTGTCGGCCGCTCCCGCCGCAACGCCCGCGGTCGGCCTCCGGCTCAGTGGGACCACCGGAGAACAATGCCGCGAGGCCGCTCGTGCGGCTCTCGCGGCATCCGGTGCATCGGCCGCGCGGGACGCGGCACGCGCAGTGCTCGGAAGTTAGATCCGCCGGAGGACGGTCACCACCTTGCCGAGGACGGCTGCGTCGTCACCCGGGATCGGCTCGAAGTGCTCGTTGTGCGGCATCAGCCAGACGTGGCCGTCCTTGCGCTTGAAGGTCTTGACGGTCGCCTCGCCATCGATCATGGCCGCGACGATGTCGCCGTTCTCGGCGACGTTCTGCTGACGCACCACGACCCAGTCGCCGTCGCAGATCGCCGCGTCGACCATGGACTCGCCGACGACGCGGAGCATGAAGAGCGACCCCTCGCCGACGAGTTCCTTCGGCATCGGGAAGACCTCTTCGACCGCCTGCTCGGCGAGAATCGGACCACCGGCGGCGATACGGCCGAGTACCGGCACGAAAGTCGGGGTCGGGAGCGACTCGGCATCACTGTCTGCGGGCGGGGTCCTGCTGTCGTCGCGCACATTGACCGCTCGTGGACGGTGCGGATCGCGCTTGAGGAGTCCGCGACGCTCCAAGGTGCGCAATTGGTGCGCCACCGACGAGGTGGACGTGAGTCCGACGGATTCGCCGATCTCGCGGATGCTCGGCGGGTATCCGCGCTCGCGAACCGACTTGCGGATGACCTCGAGCACCTCCCGCTGACGCTGTGTCAGCGACGCCTCCAGCGTCGCAGTCGAGAGCAGGGGATCGGGCGTATCGGCCATCGTCAGTCCTTCCTCGGTCGTGCTATTCGCGTTCGAACATCGGTGTCCGATCTGGTCCCCAGATTAGTCGAATAGATCACAGAACTCAAACAATTGTTCGACGTGTTGCTGACTTTGTCGGAGCCGTGGTGTTTACTATCGAACAAAGGTTCTTCGAACAAGCGATCGAATGGGAGTCTCTGATGAGTCAAGCACTGGCGCCGCGTACCGCAGACCGGGTTCTCCGCGGCCCGGAACGTACCCAGATAACGGCCATGACCTGCGATGTACCCGTTGTCGAACGTCGTGTTAGCGCGAGCCGGACCGCCGACGACCGGATCGCGGTCTGCCGCCCGACGGGTCGTGATCCCCGGCGTGCCCGGGGCAGTATCGCCGTCCGTCCGGTGCCGGCGGAGGGCTCCGCACGGCGCCGGACAGCCCGATCGGATGAGGCCGAACAGCTCCGTTCGACGCCACCGCGTGCCGATCGCAGCCGTTCGAACATCGAGGGCGTGATCCGTCGTCGACGGGCTGTCGGTGCACTGCTCCTCGGTGGCGTTCTCGCCGGGGTGGTGTGGGTGCTGGCGATCGTGGGATCGAACTACCAGGATGCGGCGACCCCGAACGTGCCCGCGGCCACGCAGGTCGTGCACGTCCGCTCCGGTGAGTCGCTGACCGACGTCGCTCGTCGGGTAGCGCCGCACCTTCCAGAGGCCGGTGTGGTGCAGCAGTTGCGAAAGCTGAACGGACTGGAGAACGCGGGGCTGCGGATCAGTCAGCCGCTGGTGGCTCCCGCATTCGGTTGAGACGGTCCGCCAATGGGGCCCATATCGGGCGCAGGTAGTGTCGTGGAATGCGCTGCCCGTTCTGCAAGAACGACGACACCCGAGTAGTGGATTCCCGCGTCGCAGATGACGGCCTGGCGATCCGCCGCCGTCGGTCGTGCGCCGAGTGCGGCCGTCGATTCAGCACCGTGGAGACCGCCGTGCTATCGGTGGTCAAACGCAACGGCGTGACCGAGCCCTTCAGCCGAGAGAAGGTCATGAAGGGCGTTCGCCGCGCATGTCAGGGGCGGCACGTCGACGAGGATGCGTTGGCGCAGCTCGCGTCGCGCGTGGAGGACGCAGTCCGTGGCTCCGGTTCGGCGGAGATCCCCAGCAATGAGGTCGGACTCGCGATACTCGGACCGCTCCGCGATCTGGACCAAGTCGCGTACTTGCGTTTCGCCTCGGTATACAAGTCTTTCGAGTCCGCGGACGATTTCCAGAACGAGATCGACGATCTGCGCCGGGATCGCGTCTAGAACTTCTCGATCGCCCGGAGGAGCCGTTTCTCGGATATCGGCCCGGCCGTGCCCAGCTGCTGGGCGAAGAGACTGACCCGAAGTTCCTCGAGCTGCCACTGCACCATCTCGCTGAGCGAATCCTGTCTGGCCTCGGGGACCTGTGCCAGTCGTTGGTTCCAGGCGGCGACGACGCGGTCGACCGCGGCGATTCCCTGATTATCGCGTGCGGGCGCGGCGGAAAGAGCGTCGAGTCGCGCACCCGCGGCGGCGAGATAACGGGAGAGCGCGCGGAGCTGCGGGCCCGGCGTCGCCGCGACGAAGCCGTCGAATATCAAGTTCGCCACCTGGTCCGCAACGTCGTCGGCGGCGAGGGTCCCACTGTGGGCGTCGATGGCCTGTCGCACCGCCGAGTACTCCGCGAGCGCCGAGACCGCATCGTCGAAGTAGTCGGGGGCCGCCGCCCGGATCGCGGGCGCGGTGCGTGCCGACAGTGCGTCGAAGTCCGCGGGGCTTCGGACATCGCCGAGCCCCGATTCACGGCCGAGCGCATCCAGGGCGGCGCGGCGACCGCAGTCGGCGAGCAGCGCGTCGACGTCTCGGTAGGGGCTCTGGCTCAGGGCCAGCTTGCGGGCGGGAGGCAGTGACGATGCGATCCTCCGGCTAGGAGGAGTTACGGACAGCATGAGCAGCTCGGTCACACCGGCCGCGACGCCGGCATCACGTGCGGCTGCGGTGGCGACTGTGACGACGCGGACTCCACGGCCCGGTACCACCGAGAGTGCCGGGTAGCGGGTGACCTGCTGGCCGGCAAGTGTCTGCACGCGCTCGGACTCGAGCGTGCCGATGCCGTCGGTGGTCCACGCAGTGAATGTCTGCTGTTCGCTGCGCCGGGGGCCCGATCCCGGCGCAGCGAACTGGCGGCGAAGATCCCCGAGCCGGTCCGATCGGGCGATGACGGCACCCGCGTCATCGGTCACGGCGAAATGCATGCGCAGATGCGGCGCAAGCGTGTCGGGCCGGAAGTCGCGCGGCCCCAGAGTGGTTCGGGTGATCGCGGAGAGCTCGCGCGCGAGCGCGGGGACGAGCGGCTCGGTCCGGGCAGACATCTGCTCGACGGCCAGATCGGCGTACCGCTGGGCCGGAGACATCGATTTCCGCAGTCCCTTCGGCAGCGACTTGATCAGTGCGGTCGCCAGTTCGGACCGCAGACCCGGTACCAGCCAGTCGAAGCCGCCGTCGTGGATGTGATCGAGCAGCGGGCGGGGAACGATGACGGTGACGCCGTCATCGGGTGCGCCGGGGGCGAAGTGGTAGCGCAGCTCGAGACGGGTCTCGCCCTGTTGCCATGCGGGCGGGAAGTCCGCTGCATCGGGTGCGTCGTCGGCGACGAACATCTCCGGCGAGAGATCGAGCAGTGATGGGTCTGTGCGACCGGCCTTCTTCCACCAGGAATCGAAGTGGCGAGCGGAGACGACCTTCGCCGGTACGCGGGCGTCGTAGAAGTCGAAGAGCTCGGTGTCGGCGAGGCCCACATCGCGTCGCCTGGCTCGATGCTCGAGCTCCTCCGCCTCGCGCATCAGGGCCGCGTTGTGCTTGACGAAGGCGTGACGGCTGCGCCATCGCCCGCCGACGAGCGCCTCGGTGATGAATATCTCGCGGGAGGTCCTGGGGTCTATCGGCCCGTAATGGACGCGACGCTGAGCCACCAGCGGCACCCCGAGGAGGGTGACGCGTTCGTAGGCCATGACGGCGCCTCGACGAGTCGACCAGTGCGGTTCGCTGTAGGTCCGGGTGACCAGATCGCCTGCAGCCGTCTCGACCCATTCCGGGTCGATCGCGGCGACGGTGTGCGCGAACAGGCGCGATGTCTCGGTGAGGTCGGCGGCCATCACGAAGGCCGGTGGCTTGGAAGCGAGGAAGGATCCGGGAAAGAGCGCGAACTTGGTGCCCCGCGCACCGAGGTAATCACGGGTGTCACCCTGCCGCGCACCGATATTGGTGAGCAGGCCGGTGAGGACTGATTTGTGCACGGCGGCTGGATCGGCCTCGGTGGCCGGTACCTGCCAGTCGAGGTCCCGGACGGTTCGCTTCAGCTGACGGTGCAGATCGAGCCATTCGCGCACACGCAGATAGTGGATGAACTCGCGCTCGCATTGCCGCCGGAACTGGTTGCCCGACAGTTCGTCCCGTTGTTCCTGCAGGTACTTCCACAACTGGAGCTGACCGAGGAACTCCGATCCGGCGACGGCATGGCGCTTGTGTGCGGTGGTCGCCGCCTCGCGCTTGTCCGGTGGGAACTCGCGAACGTCGGGGAGGGCGAGCGCCGAGGTGATGACGAGCAGGTGGTCGAGACATCCGTTCTCGTGACCCGCGACGAGCATCCGGCCGAGTCGTGGGTCGACGGGCAGTCGGGCGAGCGTCTTGCCCACGGGTGTGAGGCGGGCGGTCGCCGAATCGGTATCGGTGACCGCCCCCAGCTCGGAGAGGAGTGCCATGCCGTCGCGGATGGCCCGGGACTCCGGGGGCTGAACGAACGGGAAGTCGGCGACGTCGCCGAGCCGCAGCGACAGCATCGAGAGGATGACCGCCGCCAGGTTGCTGCGCAGAATCTCGGGATCGGTGTACTCGGGACGGGCGTCGAAGTCGTCTTCCGCGTAAAGCCGGATGGCCACGCCCGGGGCAACACGTCCGCAGCGGCCGGCCCGCTGGCGGGCGCTGGCCTGCGACACCTTCTCGATCGGCAGCCGAGTCACCTTGGTACGTGTGGAGTATCGCGAGATGCGGGCGGTACCCGCATCGATCACGTACCGGATGCCCGGGACCGTCAGCGATGTCTCGGCGACGTTGGTGGCCAGGACGATGCGCCTGCCGTCCGACGGGCTGAACACCCGGTGCTGCTCGGCGACGGACAACCGTGCGAAGAGCGGCACTACCTCGGCGTCCGTCCGACGCTTGAGGGCATCAGCGGTATCGCGGATATCGCGCTCGGTAGGCAGGAAGACCAGGATGTCTCCGCGCCCGCCCGACCACAATTCGCCGACCGCGGAGTCGATCGCCGCGATCTGATCCAGGTCCGCGTGGTCCTCGTCATCGGTGGCCGGGGGACGGTAGCGGATCTCGACGGGATAGGTGCGTCCCGACACCTCGATGATCGGCACGGCCTCGTCGGCGCCGGCGAAGTGACGGGCGAACCGATCGGGCTCGATGGTCGCCGACGTGATGACGAGCTTCAGGTCGGGCCGTTGCGGGAGCAGGCGTTTGAGGTAGCCGAGCAGGAAGTCGATGTTGAGGCTGCGCTCGTGGGCTTCGTCGATGATGATCGTGTCGTACCCGCGGAGCAGGGGATCGGTGGTGATCGCGCGCAGCAGGATGCCGTCGGTCATCACCTTGATCTGCGTGCTCTTCGAACTCTTGTCGGAGAAGCGGACCTGGTACCCGACCGCGTCGCCGATCTGGGTCTTCGTCTCGTCCGCGATGCGCCGGGCGACTGACGTCGCGGCGATTCGTCGCGGCTGTGTGTGCGCGATCGAGGTACGGCCGAGTTCGGCGCAGATCTTCGGCAGCTGTGTCGTCTTGCCGGACCCGGTCTCGCCCGCGATGACGACCACCTGGTGATCGCGGATCGCCTCGGCGATGTCCTCCCGGCGGGCGCTGACGGGAAGCTCGGGTGGGTAGGAGATGGTCAACGACATGATGTATCTGATTCTACGGCCGGATCCGGTGTCCGGTTGTGGCGGGAGGTGCGGCCGGTTGCCTGGTTCACGGTACCGGCGAGCGATGGACCGGGTGGTCGTGCGATATTTGAATCATGGGTTCTCTTTGGCACGGTTTTGCAGACATGGGTGCGGTCACGCAGAGTGGCCCGTTCGTCATCACGCGCGGCGACGGCACCCGAATCTACGACGACAAGGGCAACGAGTACATCGACGCCACCGCGGGTCTGTGGTTCACGAACATCGGGCACGGCCGGACGGAGATGGCCGAGGCCATCGCCAAGCAGGCATCGACCATCGCTCACTACTCGAACTTCGGTGACTTCGCATCCGACGTCACGCTCGAGCTCGCGGAGCGGGTGGCGGCGATCTCCCCGGTGCCCGGCTCCAAGGTGATGTTCACCATGGGCGGCAGCGACTCCGTCGACAGCGCCTTCAAACTGGCCCGTCGCTACTGGGTGGAGCAGGGCAGACCGACGAAGAAGATCGTCGTCGGACGGACGAAGGCGTACCACGGCATGCACGCTGCGGGTACTTCGCTGGCCGGGATCCCGGCGAACGGCGAAGGCTACGGCGAGTTGCTCCCCGACACCGAGACCATCGACTGGGACGACGCGAAGTCGCTCCTCGGGCTGATCGAACGAGTCGGCGCTGACAACATAGCGGCGTTCTTCGCTGAACCCATCATCGGTGCTGGCGGCGTCTACCTTCCGCCCGAGGGCTACCTTCGCGAGGTCCGCGACATCTGCCGCGAGCACGACATCCTGTTCGTCGCCGACGAGGTGGTCACCGGATTCGGTCGCATCGCAGCCAACGAGTGGTTCGCATCGGGCCGCTTCGATCTGCAGCCGGACATGATGACCACCGCCAAGGGCCTCACGAGCGGCTACGTGCCGATGGGCGCGCTGATCGTCGCGCCGAAGGTCGCTGAGCCGTTCTTCGCAGGTGGCACCTGGTGGCGGCACGGTTACACGTACGGCGGGCACAACGTCTCGGCGGCGGCAGCGCTGACCAACCTCGACATCATCGAGCGCGAAGGTCTGCTCGACGAGGCGAATCGCGTGGAAGCCGATCTGGCGCAGGCGTTCTCGCCGCTGACTGAGCTCGAAACCGTCTCCGAGGTTCGCACCGGTACCGGAGCGGTGACCGCCGTGCAGCTCGCGGATCCGAGCAACGCGATGCCCGCCATCGCGAGGCTCCGCGAGCACGGTGTCTCGTCGCGTGCAGCGGGCCAGGGTGCACTGCAGATCTCGCCGGCGTTCGTGATGACCACCGAGGAGATCGGGGAGATGGCCGACCGCTTCACGAAGGCGCTCAACGAGCTGTGATCCATACGGCCTGACCATCTATCGCAGTTGTGCCCCCACCGGAATCCGGCGGGGGCACAACTGATTCTCTGCGTCTACTGCAAGGGCTGCAGAGGAGAACAGATCAGGCGAGAGCCTCGGCGGCGGTGACAGCCTGGCCGACGCCTGCCACGATCGAGGCGACCTTCAATGCTTCGAACACCTTCTCGCGGTCCAGTCCGGCTTCGCGGACGACGTTCTCGTGGGCTCCGACGCAGTGCTCACAGCCGTTGACCGCGGACACCGCGAGCGACCACAGCTCGAAAGTGGCCTTCTCGACGCCCGGGTTGCCGATGATGTTCATCCGCAGACCGGGTCGCAGGTCGTCGTACTTGCCGCCGAGGAAACCGCGACCACGGTAGAACACGTTGTTCATGCCCATGATCGAAGCGGCGCCGAGTGCGGCGTTGTACGCCTCTGCGGACAGGTTGTCGGCGGCCTCGTCGGCGATCTCGCGCAGCACGGTGGCGTTGCGGGTCGCGGCGGCGGTGGCCAGCAGCGAGCCCCACAGCTGCTCGTCATCCAGCACGGTGGTGCGGCTGATCGATCCGAGGTTCAGCTTCAGGTCCTTGGCGTACTCGGGGAGTGCGCCCTTCAGGTTGTCGATGCTCACGTGGAACTTCCTTCGATGATGTCGGTAAGACGGGTGTCAGATGCCTGAGATCAGGCGGACATCAGCTCGGCGGCGTCGATGGTCGGATCGCCCTTCTTCCAGTTGCAGGCGCACAGCTCGTCGGACTGGAGAGCGTCGAGGACGCGGAGGACCTCGTCCACGTTGCGGCCGACCGAGCCCGCGGTGACCGACGCGAACTGCACTTCGTTGTTCGGGTCGATGATGAAGGTCGCGCGGTCGGCGACTCCGTCGGCATTCAGGACGCCGGTGGCCTCGACGAGCTCACGCTTGAGGTCGGAGAGCATCGGGAAGGGGAGGGTCTTCAGGTCCTCGTGCTGTGCGCGCCACTGGAAGTGCACGAACTCGTTGTCGACCGAGGCGCCGAGCACCTGGGCGTCGCGATCGGCGAACTCGTCGTTCAGCTTGCCGAACGCGGCGATCTCGGTGGGGCAGACGAAGGTGAAGTCCTTCGGCCAGAAGAACACGACGCGCCACTTGCCCGCATGGTCGTCCGAGGTGACGGTGGTGAAGTAGTCATCAGGCTGCTGTGCGTCGACCTTGGACAGGTCGCCGCCGATGACAGCGGTCAGGTTGTAGGCCGGGAACTGGTCGCCGATGGTCAGCAGTGCCATGAGACGTACTCCTAAAAGTCGTGAGAAAGGGTGCGGTGAGAATTGATCTCTGCGGAGTCCTGGCCGCCCGATCGGGACGCCGTCCTCCGTCTGTCACTTATTCTGCCCCGCACCCCTTAAAAAGTAAAGGTGATAGTAGGCACTATATTGATAGGCATGACCGATCAAAGCTATCAGCCGTCAATAGGTGGCCTGCGCGCCTTCGTGGCCGTCGCCAAGAAGCTTCACTTCGGTTCTGCAGCAGCAGATCTGGGTGTGAGTCAGCCGTCGCTTTCGCAGTCGCTCGCGGGGCTGGAGGCGGGCCTGGGCCTGCAGCTCGTCGAGCGGACGACGCGACGCGTCATGTTGACGCCGGAAGGGGCCAGGCTGCTCCCGTCAGCCATCACAGCGTGCGACGCCGTCGACGACTTCCTGCTCGACGCTGCAGGTGACCTCGACCCGCTCACCGGGCACCTCCGACTGGGGATAATCCCGACGATCGCGCCGTACATCCTGCCGCGAGTGCTGCGCGGTCTCGGCGAGCGTCGACCGTCCCTGACCCTGCTCGTGATCGAGGATCAGACCGACAGGCTGCTCGGGCAGTTGCGTGACGGATCGCTCGATGCCGCCGTGCTGGCCCTGCCCGCGGGCATACCCGGCATCGGCGAGATCACCATGTACGACGAGGATTTCCTGCTCGCCATGCCGAAGGGGCACCCACTCGCCGGCCGCAAGCGTCTGTCTCCGGACCTGCTTGCGGACCTTCCCCTCCTGCTCCTCGACGAGGGGCACTGCATGCGCGATCAGGCTCTCGACGTGTGTCAGCGCGCGGGCGTGGAGCCCGATCTGCAGCAGACCCGAGCCGCGTCGCTGACCACCGCTGTGCAGTGCGTGGAAGGCGGACTCGGCGTGACGCTGATCCCGAGGACATCGGTCGGAGTGGAGACGGCCGCCGGTTCCCTGGGGGTCGCGGAGTTCTCACGTCCGCGGCCGGGTAGACGGATAGGACTGGTGTACCGGGAATCCTCGGGCCGTGCGGACTCGTACCGCACGCTCGCAGCTGACATCGCGAACCTGATCGCCGAGAGCGGAGCGGTGACGGTACCGGTCAGCCCTGCGCATCCGTGAGTTCGGCCCACTCATCGAGGAGACTGGAGTCGACACCGCGAATGAGGTCGCCGAGTTCGTCGGTGATGTCCTCGATCTCGTCGCTCACCGCGGACATCGGCAAACCGTTGGACAGAGCGCGGTAACAGTCGCTGAGGTAACGCAGGACCACGCCTTCGCTGCGAGCCAGACCGTACTGCGAGATGAGTTCGGCGAACGTCATCGACCGTTCGCGCATGTGCCGCAGGACCGACTTGCACTTGGGTGCCGATCCGGCCAGCCACGGATGCCCGCGCCGGTACGTCTCGAACGCGAACTCGATCTCCTCGGCGAGGGGCTGCGGCCACGAGATCTCCTCGAGTCGCTCCATCCGCTCGTCGTACTCGATGCCGTCCGCCTTCATCTGGGCGATCGCCGCGTCTCGTTCCACCTTGCGTTGCGCGAACAGCACCGGCCTCGGGTCCTCGAGGGTGCTCTCCAGGATCGAGATGACATCGAGTGCGTAGGTGGGGGATTCGCGATCGAGGATCTCGAAGGCGGCCACGGCGAACGCCGACAGCGGATTGGTCAGTGCGAAGTTCTCCGGGAGGTCGATCGACAGCTCGACGTGCTTGCCATCCGGGGCAGGCGAATCGAGCGGCGTGACTATCCCGGTATCGCGCAGGTCGCGGTACAGGGCGATCGTGTGCTTGATGTGCCGCAATTGGCGACTGCGCGGCTCGTGATTGGTCTCAAGCAGGTGACGGAGTGCGACGAAGCAGTCGCCGGGCCGCTCCAGAACCTCCATCAGCATCGCGGTGGTCATCCGGAAATGCGAGCGCATCGGCTCGTCCGGAGCGTCGATGAGCGTGGTGAAGGTCTGTTCGCCCCAGCTGACGAAACCCTCGGGTGGCTTGCGCCGCACGATCTTCCGGAGCTTCTTCGGGTCGTCTGCGGCCTTCGCGAGCGCCTTCGCGTTCTCCACGTCGTGCTCCGGGGCCTGGGCGACCACGTAGCCGACGGTGTCGTAGCCCGCCCGCCCGGCACGGCCGGCGATCTGGTGGAATTCGCGTGCGCGCAGGCGCCGGACCTTGTAACCGTCGTACTTGGTGAGGCCGGCGAACAGCACGGTGCGGATCGGCACGTTGATTCCGACTCCGAGGGTGTCCGTTCCGGCGACCACTTTGAGCAGCCCGGCCTGCGCGAGTCGCTCGACGAGTCGTCGGTAGCGAGGGAGCATGCCTGCGTGGTGGACTCCGATACCGGCGCGCAGCAGCTTGCTCAGTGTGTTGCCGAATCCGGTACTGAAGGCGAAATCGCCGATCGCCTCGACGATCTCGGCCTTCTCCTCCTTCGTGGTCAGCTTGACGGAGGTGAGCGCCTGCGCACGTTCGACGGCGTGCTGCTGGGTGAAGTGGACGACGTACACGGGCGCCTGACCGGCCGACACGATCTGCTCGATGGTCTCGTGGATGGGCGTCGTCGAATAGCGGTGCTCCAAGGGGACCGGTCGCTGCGCATCGGTCACCGCGACGGTCGGCCTGCCGGTCCGCGTGCTCAGGTCTTCGGTGAAGAACGAGACGTCGCCGAGGGTGGCAGACATGAGCAGGAACTGGGTTCCGCCGGGCACCTTCGGATCCGGGGACGGGCTCGGAAGCTCGACGAGGGGTACCTGCCACGCCCAGCCGCGGTCGGACTCCCCGTAGTAGTGGAACTCGTCGGAGATGAGCACTCCGACATCGCTGTCGGGCCCGTCGCGCAGTGCGATGTTCGCCACGATCTCGGCGGTGGCGCACACAACGGGCGCGTCGGCGTTGACCGAGGCGTCGCCGGTGAGCAGACCGACGTTCTCCGCGCCGAACTGATTGCACAGGTCGAAGAACTTCTCGCTGACGAGTGCCTTGATCGGGGCGGTGTAGTACGCCCGCTTCCCGCGGCACATGGCGAAGTAGATGGCGCCGGACGCGACGAGCGATTTACCCGAGCCGGTCGGGGTCGCCAGGATCACGTTGCTGCCCGATACCAGCTCGAGAAGGGATTCCTCCTGGTGCGGATACGGCTCGATGCCCCGTGCCGCCCACCAGTCGAGAAAGAGCTCGAAAGCGAGATCCTCGTCCTGGGTAGGGGTCAGCGGGGCGGGCGCAACGGAGTCTGACGGATCGGTGGTGCTACCGCCGGCCGAATCGGTCAGGCCTGATCACGTCCTTCGTCGGAATCGCCGAACTCTCCCGCATGCTCGGCGAGGAACCGCTCGAACTCGGCCCCTAGCTCGTCGCCGGTCGGCATCGACTCGTCGGGGGCGAGCAGGGATGCCTGCTCCTCCTTGGAGCGCGTGTACGCGTCGTACTGGTTCTCCAAGGCCGACACGACGGTGGCGATCTCCTCGTTCGATTCGACTTCGCCGTCGATCTGCTTGCGGACGTCCGATGCCGCGTTCTCCAGTGCCGAGATCGGGAGGTCGAGTCCGGTGACCGTCGCCACCGCTTCGACGAGCGATGCCGCGGCAGACGGGTAGTTGGCTTGCGCCAGGTAGTGCGGCACGCTCGCGGACAGCCCGGCGGTCCGGTATCCGGCCTCGCCGAGGCGAAGCTCCATCAGCATCGACGCACTGGCCGGCAGCTTCATCGGGCTGCCCCAGTTGTTCAGGTCGGTGAGTGCTTCCTCATCGGTGCCGTGTCCGGTGATGGGCGCCGGACGCGTGTGGGGCACAGCCATCGGAATCGAGTTGAGGCCGACGACCTGCGAGACGCCGAAGCGTTCGGCGAGCGCCGACATGGCGGTCGTGAACTGGTCCCAGCGCAAGTCCGGCTCCGGGCCCTCGAGGAGGAGGAACGGGATTCCGGAATTGTCGCGGACCGCGTGCATCGCGAGGGTCGGCATCTCGATGCCATCGAACTTATCGCCGGAGAACGAGATCATCGGCCTGCGCGACCGGTAATCGATCAGCTCGTCCGAGTTGAAGGTAGCGACCAGTTCGCTGTCCAGCGCATCGCGCAGATGCGAGGCGGCGAGCGTCACTGCGTGTCCTGCGTCCGCATAGCCCTCCAGGGCGTGGACCAGCACCGGGCCGCCGCCTTCCGTGCCGGCTACGGCGGGAGCCGGGAACTCGAGCTCGTACAGTGAGCGCGGCTCCTGCGTCCACTCGTCCATGTGTCCCCCTTCATCGGGTGTTACGTGAGTGCGGCGGCTGCGAGCCGCCCGTTCCCGTCAGGTCCTGCATCGTGCAGTTCATTGTCCCGTACGGGCGTCATGCCTTACAACACGGTTGCTCGGTGCGGCATTCCCGGCGCGGAGCGAACCGGGTGCGGGTCGCTGCGATGAGTTCCTGGTGCGCGATGGCACAGTGGAGTCGTGCGTGTTGTGACAGGAGTGAAGTGTGTGATCGCTGCGGTCGTGGCTGCGACGGTTGCGACGGGCTGCTCGGTCGACGGTGCCGCCGAGCGGGTGCCCGATCTGAACGCGAAGGCCGTCGATTCGTCGGCGTTCCCCTTCGGCCCGGCGACGCAGGTTCCGCCTGCGCAGTTGCCGGGTGCTATCGCGGACGTCACGTTCCTGCCGCTGCGTGCCCGGAACGAGCCGGACGAGTGCACTCCGAGTCCCGTCAGTGCGGAGGGCGCGGCCCTGCGGGTCGGTCCGGGCGGACTGGCCGGGGGCACGTTGAGTGTGCTCGTCGCGCGAGCATCGGGCGGCTTCCACGAGTACGTCGATCGGCTTCGCAGCTGCCCCGACTTCCTGCTGGGCGGAACGGTCGGCACGCATGTGACGACCCAGATCATCGATTCGGGGAAGGCCATCGAGGCGGGGGACGGCGCTGTGCAGAGCGATCGCACTCTGCGTAACGGCGAGACCGCCTATGCGTATGTGTACGAGCTCGTCGCCCAGCAGGGGGATGTGCGGGTGGTCGTGCAGAACCGCCGACCCGGACGCGAGTTGGGTGCTCCGGACCGGTCCGCGACGCGGGAGCTCTTCGACGCTGCCACGACGCGCGCGTTCGGAGGATGAGTCGAGGCGCAGCGCGTTACCGGGAGTGCATCGTCGCTGGAGGAATTGGGGATTTCGACGGGTTCGCTCCACAACCGGCGCTGAACCCGCCGACCGCACGCTGATGGACGGATCGTCGATCCATGAGGATCACGATCACCACCAGAACACAGGGATCACGCCGAGTCGCCGATCCCGATCCATTGATCGCCGCAGTGCCCGCGCTGCTGGGATTCGTCCCGGAACGCTCCATCGTGCTGATGTGCTTCGACCATCGCTCGCAGATCACCGCGACGATGCGGCACGATCTGCACTGGACTCGCGGCGGCCGGGCCTCCGTCGAGATGAAGCGGCTCCTGGGCCGGCTCGGCGAACTGAGCGAATCCTACGGCGCCTGCGGTGTCGTGGCGGTCCTCGTCGATGACCGCGTCGATCCGGCAGACGAGCGCTACGATCTGCTGGCGCGCGAGGTGCATCGTGCCTTCCGTGCGATCGGCGGCCTGACCGCGGGGTTCGCCGCCCGGGACCTGGTGCTGGGGCAGCGGTGGCGGACGGTCTGGCAACCGGATCGTTCGAGCGGTGGAATGTTCCCCGGCGACGTGGCGGAGTGCGGTGAACTCACCGATCCGCAGGCCTCGCCCGCGGCGTTGCACCGCTCGGTCTACAGCGGCCGCGGAATTCTCGGGCGGCGGAGCGAACTCGAGGAGATGCTGGCCTTCCGTGAGCACTGCGATGATGCGATCTGCCGCTCGGTCTCGCCGATTCCGCCGTCCGGACCGGCCGACGAGGTGGACCGGGCCCGGCTCGCATTGCTGTACGCGACGGTGGTCGAGTGGTCGTGCGACGGCGGGACACGGGCACTGAGCTGCGATCGAGTCAACGCGCTCGCCGATGCACTGCTGTCGATCCAGGTACGCGACGCCGTGCTCGGATTCGGTCTCACCGTCCATCACGAAGCGGCCGAGAACCTGTGGCGCGATCTGGCACGGCGCCTCTCGGGGACCCCGCGGGCGGCTGCCGCCACTCTGCTCGGGTACCTCCACTACATGGAGGGATCCGGTGCCTTCGCATCGACTGCGTTCGATGCCGCGCACGCCGCGGACCCGGAGTACAGTCTCGCGAACCTGCTCGACACCGCGCTCGTCAACGGCCTGCCGCCTCGGGAGTTGAGAGGCCTCGCGGAACTGTCGTTCGACCTCGCCCACGACCTCGGAGTCGAGCTACCGCCTGCGGCCGATCGCGCCGCAGGCTGACGAGCCTGCGGCGATCCGCTACCGCGTCTCAGTGCGCGGGAACGACGAAGATCGCGTGCGCCATCTCCGGTGAGAGCGTCAGACCCTGGTGTCCGGGAGTGCTGATGATGACCGCTCGCGGGCTCACGGTGGCGCTGACTCGAGCATTCGGGACCACGCCCGCATCACGCAGGTCGGCGATCAGATCACCGTCGGCCTGGGCATGCTCGGACATGCGCTTGACGATGACCGCGGACTCTCCGTCGGGCAGATCGACCAGACGAATGATCTTGTCGTCATCGCCCGCGGTCGAAGTGATTCCGAGCTCCTCCAGTCCGGGAATCGGATTCCCGTACGGGGAGGTGGTCGGATTGTCGAGGACGGCGAGCAGGCGCCGCTCGACGTTCTCGCTCATCACGTGCTCCCACCGGCATGCCTCGTCGTGGACTTCGTCCCACGGCATCCCGATCACGTCGACCAGGAGGCGTTCGGCCAGCCGGTGCTTCCGCATCACCGACACGGCCAGATTCCGGCCGTTCGGAGTCAGTTCGAGGTGGCGGTCGCCTGCGACCTTCACCAGTCCATCGCGTTCCATGCGGGCCACGGTCTGCGAGACCGTGGGGCCGCTCTGGTCGAGGCGCTCGGCGATACGCGCGCGCAGTGGGACGATCCCCTCTTCTTCGAGGTCGTAGATCGTCCGCAGATACATCTCAGTGGTGTCGACAAGATCGTTCACGGCAGCCTTGGTCCTTTCGCTGATTCACAGGCTACCCAACGCCGTTGCGGCGCGTCGGGTCCTGGCTTCCCGCGCGCGTTGTGAATACACAGCTGCGGCTTACCGATAGCGTTATCCGGGTGAGTGCCGCGATCATCTGGAGTGACCATTTCCTCGACTACAAATGGGCGCACACGCATCCGATGAGTCCGATCAGGCTGGCGCTCACGATGTCGTTGTCCCGGAGCCTCGGGATCCTCGACGACGTCGACACCGTCGAGCCCCTGCCCGTCGACGAGGATCGGCTGCGGACGGTGCACACGCAGGCCTACATAGACGCGGTGCGCGCGGTGAGCAGCGGGATGGCGTCGAGCAACGCGACGATGCTCGAGCGCATGTTCGGTCTGGGCAGCGCGGACAACCCGATCTTCGACAAGATGCACGAGGCGGGTTCGATGCTGGTGGGTGGGACGCTGGCGGCAGCGCAGGCCATCACATCGGGCGCCGTGCGGCGGGCGGTCAACATCGGCGGGGGAATGCACCATGCGATGCCGGGGCATGCTGCCGGATTCTGCATCTACAACGACTGCTCGATCGCCATCGAGTGGATGCTGGAACAAGGGTACGACCGGATCGCGTACGTGGACATCGACGCCCACCACGGCGACGGCGTCCAGCAGCAGTTCTATGCCGACCCACGTGTCCTGACCGTGTCGCTGCATCAGCATCCGGCGACGCTGTGGCCGGGAACCGGCTGGGCGACCGAACTCGGTGCGAGCGGCGCCGAGGGGAGCGCGGTCAACCTCGGCTTGCTGCCCGGCACCCCGGACAGGTTGTGGCTGCGGGCGTTCGACGCCGTCGTCCCGTCTCTCCTCGCGGAGTTCAAGCCGCAGATCATCGTCACGCAGGCAGGCGTCGACTCGCATGTCGAGGATCCGTTGACCGATCTGGCACTGACTGTCGACGGCCAGGCCGCGGCGATGCGGACCGTGCGGGATCTGGCGGACAAGTACAGCGACGGGCGGTGGCTGGCCGTCGGCGGCGGCGGGTACGGCGTGATCAACGTCGTGCCGCGAGCCTGGACGTACCTCATCGGTGCGAGCCTCGACCGCGACATCGATCCCCATACGGCCATCTCGCCCGAGTGGATGACCGCGGCCGCGCAAGCCCAGAGCACCGTGCACCCCGATTACGCGCGGCCCCCGGTTGGGGCCATGACCGACGGCGGCGACACCGAGTTCACCGCCTGGGACGGCGACACAGCTGCACCGCCCCCGGGCGGTATCAGCGAGACCGCGCAACGACAGACCGACAAATCGATTCTCGCCACCCGCCGCGCAGTGTTCCCGCTGCACGGACTCGACCCGGAGGATCCACGTGACTGAATCTCATTACCCGCGACACTGGGTCGCCGACGTCCTCGCGTCCGATGGCGGCGTCGTCCACCTGCGCCCCATCCTCCCCTCGGACGCCGACGTGCTCGTGGAGTTCCATAACGGATTGAGTGAACGGACCCGCTACCTGCGGTACTTCGGCCCGACTCCCACGCTGCCGCCACGCGAGGTGGTGCGGATGACGACTGTCGACTATCGCCACCGAGTCGCCATCCTGGCCATGCTCGGGCAGGAGATCGTCGCGATGGGACTGTACGAAGGACTCGAAGCCGACGGAAAGCCGGACTCCGCGGAAGTCGCGTTCGTCGTCGCCGATAACCATCAGGGGCGCGGACTCGGGCCGATTCTGCTGGAGCACCTCGCCGGGATCGCCGCCGAGAACGGGTTCGCCCGATTCGAAGCCGAGGTCCTCTCCGAGAACCCGACCATGGTCGCCGTGTTCCGTGACGCGGGGTATCAGGTCAGCCGGGCGTTCGACGGCAGCACCGTGCATGTTGAATTCCTCATCGACCCGTCCGAGGCCCTCACCTCGGTGCGGAACGCGCGCGAACGTGCCTCCGAGGCACGTAGTATCGCGAATCTTCTTCGCCCGCAGTCGATCGCGGTGATCGGGGCGTCGACCGACTCGAAGAAGGTCGGCAACGTTCTGCTGTCGAACATCATCTCGGCGGGCTTCACCGGTCCGGTGTTCCCGGTGAATGGTCCGGGATCAGGAGCTGAGGCCGCTGAGGAGGAGCCGTCGGGCCCCACGTCGGTGTCACGGTTCGAGCCGTCCCCGCGTCGCAGACCGCACCGGCAGCCCCGACCGGCGCCGCCATCGGTGCGCGGCATCCGGGCGTACCCGTCGGTTCGAGCGATCCCCGATCCGGTGGATCTCGCAGTCATCGCGGTCCCAGCGTCCGGGATGGACGACGTTCTGGCCGATTGTCTGGACAAAGGGGTGCGGACACTGGTCGTGGTGTCGGCCGGCTTCGGCGAGAGCGGAGAGGAAGCCGGATGGGAGAGTGAGCGCAGGCTCGCCGAGCAGGCGCGCGCCCACGGTATGCGGCTCGTCGGACCCAACGCGCTCGGGGTGGTCAACAACACGACCGACATCGCACTCAACGCGACACTCGCCCCGCACATCCCGGGCCCCGGCCGAGTGGGGTTCTTCTGCCAGTCCGGTGCTCTGGGCATCGCCATCCTCGACGCTGCCAAGCATCGGCAACTCGGTCTCTCGACGTTCGTCTCCGCGGGCAACCGCGCCGACGTGTCGGGTAACGACGTCCTGCAGTACTGGGACACCGACGAGAGCACGGATGTGGTGCTGCTGTACCTCGAGAGCTTCGGCAACCCGCGCAAGTTCGCCCGCATCGCACGACGGCTGGCGTCGTCGAAGCCGATCGTGGCGATCAAGTCGGGACGCGCCGCGATGACGCAGGCCAGGGCCTCCCGTACCTGGGAAGCCGGTCGAGACGACGCGATCGCGCAGATGGTGCTGCGTCAGGCCGGCGTGATCCAGGTCGGAACCATCACCGAACTCTTCGACTGCGGCACCGTCTTGGCGTATCAGCCGCTGCCGACAGGACCGCGGACCGCGATCATCGGGAACTCGTCGGTGATCGCCGCACTCGCCGCGAACACCGCCCGATCGTCGGGACTCGACGTCGTGGCATCGGTCGACCTGGGGCCTGCGGTCTCGCAACCGGACCTGTCCGAGGCAGTCGCGGTCGCGATGGCCGATGCCGACGTGGACGCCGTCATCGTGGTGTTCGTCCCACCGGTCGCAGTGGACGCAGCCGACTACGCGCACGGGCTGATGGAGGCGGTTCGTCCCGCCGACGGTGGAGACGTCCCGATCAAGCCGGTCGTGACCACGTTCCTCGCGGTGGAAGGGGTGCCGCCGGGTCTCTCGCGACCGGGGCCGGACGGGATGCCGGTGCGCGGGTCCATCCCGTCGTACTCGTCCCCGGAGCGGGCCGCGACGGCGCTGGCGCGCGCGTGGAAGTACGCGGAGTGGCGGAATCGGCCGGCTGCGGTCGTCCCGACGATCGAGGGCACTGCGGCGGAGGACGCACGCTCGTTCGTCCGTGAGGCGATGGTCGACGGTGCCCGGGACCTGACCGCCGTCGAGTCGGCGTACGTCCTGTCCCGTTACGGCATCGAGGTCGTCGCCTTCCGGGAGGTGCGGACCATGCAGGAGGCTTCTGCAGCTGCCCGCGAGCTGGGGTTCCCGGTGGCGGTCAAGGCCACCTCGGCGAGCTGGGTCGGGCGTCTGGACCGCGAGGGGGCTCGCCTCGATCTGCCGGATGCGACGTCGGTTCTGACGGCGTTCACCGAACTGCAGACGCTCACCGGAGACGATGTTCTGCACGTGCAGAAGATGGCCCCGAAGGGGCTCGGCACGAGCATCACCGTCAGCGACAACGAGTCGTTCGGATCACTCATCAGCTTCGGGTTGTCGGGCAGGCTGTTCGATGCCCTGGGCGACCGCGGTTACCGGTCGGTGCCGTTGACTGAGCTCGACGCCCGGGAATTGGTCGCCGAACCGCAGGCGTCGATCCTTCTCGAGGGTGGCCCGGTGGATGAGCCCACCGATACCGATGCGCTGGTCGACCTGATCCTGCGCATCTCGGCACTGGTGGACGAAGTACCCGAAGTTCGCGAGGTCCGGTGCGATCCGATCCTGGGATCCGCGGACGGCGTCTCGGTGCTCGGGGCCTGGATGCACGTCGGCCCGGTGCCCACGCTTGCAGACACCGGGCCTCGACGGCTGAGCTGATCAGCTCGCGTATGCGCGCAGCTTCTCGGCGCGGTCACCCTGACGGAGCTTGCCCATCACGTCGCGCTCGATCTGGCGGACGCGCTCACGTGAGAGTCCGAAAGCACGACCGATCTGATCCAGAGTGCGCGGCTGACCGTCGTCGAGCCCGAACCGCATGGTGATGACCTGCTGCTCGCGCTCATCGAGGGTGCCGAGCACCGACCGGATGTCGGAGTGCAGGAGGTTCGAGATGACCGCCGTCTCGGCCGAGGTGGCCTCGGCGTCTTCTATGAAGTCGCCCAGCGGGGCCTCCTCGTCGTTGCCGACGGGCATGTCGAGACTCACCGGGTCCCGGCTGTGGTCCATCAGGTCGGCGATCTTCGCTGCGGGGATACCCGATTCGGCGGCCAACTCGTCGTCGGTCGCTTCCCGGCCGAGCTGCTGGTGCAGTTCGCGGCGGATGCGAGCGATCTTGTTGACCTGCTCGACGAGATGGACGGGCAGGCGGATGGTGCGGCTCTGATCGGCCATGCCGCGGCTGATGGCCTGGCGGATCCACCAGGTGGCGTACGTCGAGAACTTGAAGCCCTTCGCGTAGTCGAACTTCTCGACCGCGCGGATCAGTCCGAGGTTGCCCTCCTGGATGAGATCCAGGAGCGGCATGCCGCGGCCCGTGTAGCGCTTGGCCAGCGACACCACGAGACGGAGGTTGGCCTCGAGGAGGTGCGAGCGCGCAGTACGGCCCTCGCGAACGACGATCTTGAGGTCGCGCTTGCGCGCCGCGGAGAGTCGTTTGCGGTTGGCGAGAATGTGCGTCGCGTACAGGCCCGCCTCGATCTGCTTCGCGAGCTGCACCTCCTGCTCGGCGTTGAGGAGTGCCGTACGTCCGATTCCGTTGAGGTAGACGCGGACCAGGTCGGCCGACGGTGACTGCGCGTCGAGGTCCTGGTCGGTCAGCGCCGGACGGGTCCGGGCAGAGGCTTCGGTGGGGCGTGCAATCGTCGTGCGAGACATACGACCTCCAAGAGTGCGCGGTTCAAGTGCGTTCACCAGGTCCAACGCACTCGTGCGCCGAAAGGTTCCCGCTGCGCCTGAGAAGTCACTGAGACATCGAGCGGCCTGATGGAGCTGCCTAGGAGGTCGGCGGATTGCGGCGCAGCCGGCCGAATCTGCGGCGCACGGTGCCCGCCAGATCGTCTGCAGCGGGAGTGCTCCGGGTGAACAGGGCCGACGCCGCGATGCCCTCGCACAGTGCGACGAGGTCGCGGGCCTCTGCGTGCGGATCGGCAGCGCCCGCTGTGGTGAAGAACGAGACGGCGGCCGGCAGCGAGAACAAGCATTCGGCGAGTGCCCGTGCGAGTTCGTCGTCATGACAGGCGTCGGGTGCGAACGCGAATCTGGCGAGTACGTGGTCCCGTCGCTCGGTGATCAGCTCCTCCAGGTAGTCGGCGATGACTGCGGCCGGATCGTCGAGGCCGTGAACTGCGGGATCCGGTCCGAGCAGCGTGCCGAAGGCGGCGGATGAGGCAGCGGTGAGTCGGGTGATCGCGGCGTCGAGGAGTGCACGCCGAGTGCGGAAGTAGTACGAGGTCGATCCCTTGGGGAGCTCGAGTGCACGATCGATCGCGCTGTGCGTGACCGCCCGATTACCGCCGGTGGCGGCGAGAGCGATGGCGGCGTCGCATATCTGGGTTCGACGATCCGATGCCGGTGCAGTGGGGTCGGTCACGATCCCATCAAACCAGACTCTATGAACATAGAGTTAATGTCATGCGAGTGAGGATGAGACGAACGCGCCGTGGTGCGGAGGGTCTTCGGGCGGCCATCGATGCCCGTGCAGCCGCTGAGGACATGACGCTCACGTCTGGGCAGCGTCGCGCCGCGGACGCATTGTCGAGCGTCGGCGCATCCGGACCGCCCGGTGACCTCTACCTGGTCGGACCTCCCGGGCAGGGCAAGACCCAGGTCGTCGACTGGTTCGTCGCGGTGTCGCAGGCGCGGGTGCTGCGGACGCATCTGCACGGGTTCTTCGCCGACCTGCACCGCTCGATCGACGACAACGGTGGCTGGACGCGCGGTGTGGATGCCGTGCTCTCGGCGAACGGGTCACCGTACGACGTGGTGTGCCTCGATGAGTTCGCGGTGCACGACCCGGCGGACGGCGTGTTCCTCGACCGGGTGCTCACAACCCTCGCGGATCGTCGGGTCCGGGTGATCGTCACGTCGAACCGCCGACCGCACGAGCAGATGCCGAACCCGATGTTCCACGCGGGGTTCGCGCCGACCATGGCGCGGGTGGCAGCCCGGTTCACGATCGTCGACGTCGACGGCGGCCGGGACCTCCGGCAGGCAGGGGAGGGCGCAGGCGGCGGCTTCGCCTCCGGGCGCTGGATCGTCGGCGAGAGCGCGCCGTCCGCGGAGGTGGGGGATCGTCCCGGACTGCTCCAGCCCGGGTCGCACCCGGTACGGGTGATCGCCGCAGGCTCCGGCCGGCTCCGCGTGGAGTTCTCCGAACTCTGCGACGCTCCCACGAATGCGGCCGACCTCCTCTGGCTCGCAGACCGGTACCCGGAGTGGACGATCGTGGACGCGAGGATCCCGCGTCGCACCGAACCCCTCGCCAGGTGGGCGACCCTGCTCGACGTGACCCACGACGCGGGCACCGTGGTCACGGTGTGGTCCCCGGAGCCGCGTGCGGCGATGGTCGACGCGCTCACGGCCGCCGTTCCGGACGCCGCGCGTGCGGTGAGCCGCATGGGCGCGTGGACCGAGCAGATCAGTCGGGTTCGGTCTCGCGGAGCGTGAGCACGCGAGGACCGTCCTCGGTGATCGCGACGGTGTGCTCGGAGTGCGCAGTCGGGGAGCCGTCCGCGGAGCGGAGGGTCCAGCCGTCGGGATCGTAGACGAGCCGATCGGTGCCTGCCGACCACCAGGGTTCCAGGGCGAGCACCGTGCCGGGCCTCAGCACCGGCCCGCGTCCGGGTCTGCCGATGTTGGGCACATGCGGATCCTCGTGCATCGTGCGGCCGATGCCGTGTCCGCCGAACTCGGTGTTCACGCAGTATCCGTGCTGCGCCGCGATCGCGCCGATGGCTGCGGACACGTCGCCGAGCCGGGCGCCCGGAACAGCGGCGGCGATGCCCGCGGCGAGGGCACGTTCGGTCGATCCGATCAGTCGTGCGTCGGGGTGATCCGGGTCGGCCTCGGCCCCGACCCGGACGGTGAGTGCGGAGTCGGCCGTCCAGCCGTCGATCGACACTGCGAAGTCCATCGTGACGAGGTCTCCGAGCGCCAGGACGTAGTCGTGGGGGAGTCCGTGCAGCACGCCGTCGTTCACCGACAGACAGATGACGTTGCCGAACGGTCCGCGCCCGAAGGAAGGGGCGTAGTCGACATAGCAGCTGACGGCGCCGCGGTCGGCGATCATGGTTCGTGCGTGCTGTTCCAGATCGAGCAGATTGACTCCGGGGCGGGCCATCCGCGACAGCGTCGAGAGGACCTCGCCGACGAACCGTCCGGTGATGGCCATCTTCTCGATCTCGGCGGCGGTCTTGAGCTCGATCATCGAGACTCCGGCCCGTCGGTGCCGGTCTCGCCGGTGTCCGCGGCGGCGTCGGTATCGGCGTCGTCTGCTTCGGCATCGTCTGCTTCGGCATCGATGACGTCGTGGTCGCCGTCGTCGAAACGGTCGCGCAGCGCGGGCCGGCTCGAGAGCTCCGGCGGGCCGACGGTTCGGCTCGTGCCGTAGTGGTAGGTCCGGACCTCGCCGTGCTTACGCGGTTCGCTGTCGTTCGCGCGGAGCACTGCGATCCACGGGATCGGAATCGACAGCACGATGATGCCGAGGGCGAGCCATCCGTTCTGGGTGGTCGCGTACACGATCGACGCGATGATCAGGGCTGGTACCCGGATGCTCATCATCAGCAGATACCGCCGCTTACGGGCGCGGAAGGCCTCATCCTGATCCTGCTCGGCACCGGTGATCAGGAAACTGTCGGGGTCCGGTCTGCCTTGCGCCATGTTCCCGATTCTCCCACAGTGCGGCAGAATGGATTCATGGCCACTCAGACAGTTGAACGCCCCGAAGTCGATGAACGGACCGAACAGGACGACGACACCCCCAAGGTCTTCCATTACGTGAAGAAGGACAAGATCGCCGAGAGCGCGGTCATGGGCAGTCATGTCGTCGCGCTGTGCGGTGAGGTCTTCCCGGTCACCAAGTCGGCAAAGCCGGGCTCGCCGGTGTGCGAGGAGTGCAAGAAGGTCTACGCGAAGATGAAGAAGAGCTAGTCCGGGCTCTCGTGCCGACCACGGTCGGGACCGCGCCTGTTCACGGCGCGGTTCCGCAGGGTGTCGGTGATCTCCGTCGTCTGCGAACTCACCCAGTGCCGCATGACGGCCTCGTTCCGGGGCGCCGGCCACATCTCGTCGATGGCGGCGTTGAACTCGGCGCCGGCCACGATCGCGAAGCCGAGGAAGAACGTGAAGAGCAGAAACGCGATCGGTGTCGCCAGGGCACCGTAGGTGTACCCGGTCTGCGTCAGCGTTGTCAGGTAGGCGCGCAGGACGTACGTCGCCAGCCAGAATCCGACGCCGGCCAGGATGGCACCCGGCACCAGGCGCCGTCGCGGGGGCGGAAAGGGCAGGGCGAACCGGTACAGCGCCGATAGTGCGCCGATCAGCAGGACGCCGACGAACGGGAAGTACAGCCAGTCGACGAGTTCGCTGACGGCGGGACCCCACCCATCCGGCACCACGCTGCGCAGATACGTGGGTCCCAATGCCACGAGCGGCAGCACCAGGATCGACATCACCAGGAAGAACAGATAGATGATCAGCGCGAAGATGCGCTGCCACACGGGATTGCGGACCTCGTGCTGATCGTGAGCGTGCACGATCGACGAGACGAAGCAGCTCATCGCGGACGAGCCCGCCCACAAGGACAGGATGAAGCTCAACGACATGATGGTCACCCGGCCGCGACCGAGGACGTTCTCGACGGTCGGGGCGATCAGATCGTTCACGACCTGATCGGTGAAAGTGCGGTCTGCGAACGACAGGATGCGCTGAGTGATGATCTCGATGGTGTCCGGCCCGAACCAGCCACCGATGTAGCCGAGGCTGCCGAGTACTCCCAGCAGGAGCGGCGGCAGCGACAGAGCCTGCCAGAAGGCGGCCTGCGCGGCCCACCCGATGATCGAGTCGTCCCAGGCCTTCACGATGGTCCGCCAGGCGAGCTTCGGCACGCTCCGCAGAACCTGCGGCCGCTCGGCCTCGGTGTCGTGCATGGGCTCGGTGACCTGCTCGCTCGTGGGTTCGATGATCGATCCCAGTGACGACGACGAATATGCCGATGGGGCCGCTGAGTGATCCTCGGCAGGAAGCTCTGCGGCGGCGTCTGTGGAGGAGGGCCGACGTGTGCTGATGACACAAGCATGGCCGATGACCGTGACCAGGTCGATCACCGCCCCTCCCGCGGCGTGGCGATGAGTGTCGGCGCCAGGGGATAGAATCAAGGCCGCATCCGCCCCGATCTCGCGTCGTTCACGTCGTGATGAAGGCGGGGCCGGGGGAGAATCTGCATGTCTATGCTTGAGGAGCAGGGTGACCAGTACCGATGTCGATGCTGACCGTCGAGTTGTGTCGGGTGCGCCGTTGCGCGCGTGGCAGCGGCGAGCGCTCACTCAGTACCTGACCACCAATCCGCGCGATTTCCTGGCGGTCGCCACACCTGGCGCAGGCAAGACGACGTTCGGTCTCCGGGTCGCCGCCGAACTGCTGTCGGACCGGACCGTCGACCGGATCACCGTCGTCGCGCCGACCGAGCACCTCAAGCATCAGTGGGCGGCGTCGGCGGCTCGTCAGGGGCTCGCGCTCGACGCCAACTTCTCGAACTCGACCGGAGCGACCAGCTCGGATTTCGACGGTGTGGTCCTCACATACGCACAGGTCGCCGCTCACCCGTTCCGGCACCGGGTGCGAACCGAGCAGTACCGGACGCTCGTGATCCTCGACGAGATCCACCACGGAGGCGACGCGAAGTCGTGGGGCGACGGCATACGCGAGGCGTTCGAGGACGCGACCCGGCGGCTATCGCTCACCGGAACGCCGTTCCGCTCGGACGACTCGCAGATTCCGTTCGTGACGTACGAACCCGAGCCCGGCGGTTCGCAGCGTTCGCGCGCCGACAGCAACTACGGGTACTCCGCAGCCCTCCGTGACGGCGTCGTGCGCCCGGTGGTGTTCCTTGCCTATTCGGGTGAGGCCAGCTGGCGCACCAGTGCAGGCGAGGAGTTCACCGCGCGGCTCGGCGAGCCGTTGTCGGCCGAGCAGACGGCACGGGCGTGGCGTACCGCGCTCGATCCGCACGGCGACTGGATCTACGCGGTGTTCACTGCGGCCAACCGACGACTCACCCGGCTGCGCGAGTCCGGGGTGCCCGACGCGGGCGGGTTGGTCATCGCCACCGACCAGCAGAACGCCCGTGACTACGCGGACCTGCTGCAGTCGATCACCGGGAAGAAGCCGACTGTCGTCCTGTCCGACGACCCGAAGTCGTCGTCGCGCATCGAGGAGTTCTCGTCGTCTGACGACGAATGGATGGTCGCCGTGCGCATGGTGTCCGAAGGAGTGGATGTGCCGCGACTGTCGGTCGGCGTGTACGCCACCAACGCGTCGACGCCCCTCTACTTCGCACAGGCCATCGGCCGGTTCGTGCGCTCGCGCAGGCAGGGGGAGACGGCCAGCGTCTTCCTGCCGTCGGTGCCCGTGCTGCTGCAGCTCGCCAGTGAACTCGAAGCCGAGCGCGATCATGTCCTCGGCAAGCCGCACCGCGAGTCGGACGGGCTGGACGACCAGTTGCTCGCCGAGGCGAACAAGAAGGAAGACGAGCCGGGGGAGGACGAGAAGGCCTTCCAATCGCTCCACGCCGATGCCGAGCTGGATCAGGTGATCTACGACGGTTCGTCGTTCGGTACATCGACGCTGGTCGGTTCCGACGAGGAGTCGGACTATCTGGGCCTTCCCGGTCTCCTCGACGCCGATCAGGTGCGCACTCTGCTGCAGCAGCGTCAGGCTGAACAGGTGACCCGGCGGAGCACCGTTCGCCCGCGCGACGACGAAGCAGCCAAGGATGCGCCGAACGCCGCGGAGCGCGGCACCGGGGAGAACCTGCACGCATTGCGCAAGGAACTCAACACGCTGGTCGCGCTCCACAACCATCGCACGGGAAAGCCTCACGGGATGGTGCACAACGAACTCCGTGAACGCCTCGGCGGACCGCCGACGGCGATGGCCACCGCGGAGCAGCTGAAGGCGCGCATCAGCGCCCTGCGTACCTGGAAATAGGTCTGCGTACCTGCAAATAGTTCTGCGTACCTGGAAATAGGCGCGATACGACGAGAGAGGCGAGCCCCGTCAGGGCTCGCCTCTCTCGTTCGTCTGCGGGGCGTGAGGAGAGTTGGCTACTCGTCCGACGCATCCACCACTGCGCCGACCTCTACGAGGCGTGCCTCGTGGTCGTTGTAGTGGTGGCGGCAGAAGAGGAGCTCGCCCCCGGTGGGGAGCGTGGCACGCACCTTTGCCGCAGCACTGCACCGATCACAGCGATCGGCGGCGGTCAGTGGAGTGGAGACGACAGTGTCGGGCGTTGCGATGTCAGGCATGGCTTCCTCCGTCCCTTCAAATGACGAACCCGAGTCGATCCGTCATGGCTACACCTTGTCAGACGAACAAGCGTCCGGATTTGTTCCCCGGAGATCCCGGGTGTGTCGGAGCGCACCGCTCGGATGCGATCGGCGAAACGGCGTCAGTCCAGGTAATCGCGCAGGACCTGCGACCGGCTCGGGTGACGCAGCTTGCTCATCGTCTTCGATTCGATCTGGCGGATGCGCTCACGGGTGACCCCGTACACCTGGCCGATCTCGTCGAGGGTCCGCGGTTGTCCGTCGGTCAGCCCGAAACGCAGGCGGACGACGCCGGCCTCACGTTCGGACAGCGTGTCGAGGACGTCCTGGAGTTGATCCTGCAGCAGTGTGAAGCTGACCGCGTCGACCGCGACGACGGCCTCGGAGTCCTCGATGAAGTCACCCAGCTGGCTGTCGCCCTCGTCGCCGATGGTCTGGTCGAGCGAGATCGGCTCGCGGGCGTACTGCTGGATCTCCAGTACCTTCTCCGGCGTGATGTCCATCTCCTTGGCGAGCTCTTCGGGAGTCGGCTCGCGGCCGAGGTCCTGGAGTAGTTCGCGCTGGATGCGGCCGAGCTTGTTGATCACCTCGACCATGTGCACCGGGATGCGGATGGTGCGGGCCTGGTCGGCCATCGCGCGGGTGATGGCCTGACGGATCCACCAGGTGGCGTACGTCGAGAATTTGTAGCCCTTGGTGTAGTCGAACTTCTCGACGGCGCGGATCAGGCCCAGGTTGCCTTCCTGGATCAGATCGAGGAAGGCCATGCCGCGGCCCGTGTAGCGCTTGGCGAGGGACACCACGAGCCGCAGGTTGGCCTCGAGGAGGTGGTTCTTGGCGCGGTTGCCGTCGCGGGAGATCCACGACAGGTCGCGACGCTGTGCAACGGTCAGCTTCTCGCCGGACTCCATGATGCGGCGCATGCGCTCGGTGGAGAAGAGCCCCGCCTCGATGCGCTTGGCGAGCTCGACCTCCTCCTCGGCGTTGAGGAGTGCGACCTTGCCGATCTGCTTGAGGTAGGCACGGACCGAGTCCGCAGAGGCTGTGAGCTCGGCGTCCTTGCGTGCCTGGCGCAGGGCCTCGGACTCCTCCTCGTCCCAGACGAAGTCGCCGGACTTGGCTTCCTTGTCGGCGGCAGCGGCCTTCTTGGCGGGAGCCTTCTTCGCCTTCGCGGGCTTCGCGTCCTCAACCGTCGGCTCATCATCGGCGAGGCCGATGTCGGCGGGGTCGACGATTCCGGGTGCGCCGGTCAGCTCGGTGCTCGCAAGGTCGACGGCGGGTGCTGCCTTCTTGGCAGCCGTCTTCTTCGCGGCGGTTGTCTTCGCTGCGGTCTTCTTGGCAGGCGCCTTCTTCGCAGCGGTCTTCTTGGCGGCCGCCTTCTTGGCGGGGGCCTTCTTCGCCGGTGCCTTCTTGGCGGTGGCGGTATCTTCGACCGGTGCGTCGTTGGACTTGGTGGTTGCCACGTACAACCTTTCGACTGAACTCACGGGGGCGAACACGGCAGTGCACGACCCGATTCTGACGGGCGCGGAGCCGTGAGCGAAGGGGCTAGAGGCTTCGGTGCGGGGACCGACGCGTTCCATTGTAACGACATCGCCGCGAAGGTCACATGCGCAGACCCTCGTCAACGGCCATCGCGGCGCCTACTATGCCCGCCGTGTTGCGCAGGCGAGCGGCCACGACCGGGGTCTCATTGGTCAGCATCGGGATCCACTGATCGCCTTTGCGGCTGATGCCGCCACCCGCGATGAACAGGGCAGGAGAGAAGATCCGCTCGTAATGCTCCAGCACCCGGGATACCTTGCGCGACCACTTCTTCAACGACCAGCCGTGGTCGTCGCGGGCCTTCGCCGATGCGCGCGCCTCGGCTTCCCTGCCGCCGATCTCGAGGTGCCCGAACTCGGTATTGGGTACGAGTCCGCCATCGTGGAAGAGGGCCGAGCCGATGCCGGTTCCGAACGTCAGGAGGATCACCGTCCCGGACTCGACGTCGCGTCCGCCTCCGTAGCGGAGTTCGGCGAGTCCCGCGGCGTCGGCGTCGTTGATGACCGTCACCGCCCGGCCGCCCAGAGGCGGTCCGAACACCTCCTGTGAGTCGACGCCGCACCACGATTCATCGATGTTCGCGGCCGAACGCACGATCCCGTCCCGGACGACGGTGGGCAGCGTGATCCCGACGGGTCCGGTCCAGCCGAAATGATCGGTGATCTCCCGGCAGACCTTCGCCACGGCGTCCGGTGTGGCCGGCCGCGGGGTGTCGATGCGATGACGTTCCCCGACGAACTCGCCGGTTCGCAGGTCGACGATCGCACCCTTGACGCCGGAGCCGCCGATGTCGATTCCGAAGCCGACGTGCGGAGACGGTGACAGGGTGCTGTCCGCACCCAGGTAAGTGACCGTGGACAGGGATTCGCCGGACGCGGCGTCGCTCATCGCCATGGAGCACAGACTAGGCGAATTCGAACTCGCCGTAGACTCGACACGTGACCAGTCCCAAGGATCCGGTGCCGGTGAGCCCCGCCGACCTAGCCGCTCTCGCGCGTGAAGTCGCCGAATCGGCTGCTCAACTCGTTCGTGACCGCAGGTCGGAGCTTTTCGCGACGACCGGAACCAGGGCAGGCGGAGACGCCGTCACCGCCAAATCCACACCGACTGATCCGGTGACCGTCGCCGACACCGAGTCGGAGAGCCTCATTCGTGAGCTGCTGCGCGAACGGCGGCCGGACGACCAGGTGCTGGGTGAAGAGGCTGGGGGAGCGCTCGATGCCCCGGACGGTGTTCGGTGGGTCGTCGACCCGATCGACGGGACCGTGAACTTCCTGTACGGGATCCCGGCGTACGCGGTGTCGGTGGCGGCTCAGGTGAACGGGGTATCCGTGGCCGGAGCAGTGGTGGACGTCGCGCGTCGAGTCACTTACTGGGCGTCGCGCGGCGGGGGTGCGTTCGCGTGCCGGGGCACCCGGGAGCAGCCAGAAGGCGAACCGGAGCGCCTGCAGGCGAATCCGATCACCGATCTCGGGTTGGCGCTGGTGGCGACCGGGTTCGCCTACACGGCTGACCGTCGGCGCGAGCAGGGCGCGATCGTGGCCGAGTTGCTGCCCCGGATACGGGACCTGCGGCGGATGGGTGCAGCGGCGCTCGATCTGTGCATGGTCGCGTCCGGTGCGGTGGATGCACACTTCGAGCACGGACTCAGCCCGTGGGACTGGGCGGCGGGCGGACTCATCGCCGAGGAGGCGGGGGCGCGACTGGTGCTGCCGCCCGCCGATTCGCGATCGGCCGACGGTGCGGTGACGATCGCCGTCGCACCGGGGGTCGCAGATGAGTTCCTCTCGGCGCTGAACGGGATTGGCGCGACGGCTGCGATTCCGGGGGCGATTCCGCGCGCCGAGTAGCGGGCGACCGGGTCAGCAGGGCTGGCCGTGGACCGCGTCCAGCAGCGACGAGTCGACGGGTGACTGCTTCTGCCGCGGGTTCGCTACTCGGAGAGCTTCGATGGCGGCCTGCGCATCCTGCGTCGGCTGGGTCGACGTGTAGTACTCGCCGAGGGCCAGATCGACGTCGGTGCCGGGCCGGCCGTCGTTGACGAGTTGGGCGCACGGGGCGACTAGCCAGACCGCTGCGGCGGCGGCCTGACCGGCTTCGCCGTACCGGATCTGTGCGACGCAGTGCAGATTGCGCTCGGTGTAGACCGTGTCGTCGCCGAATGCAGGTTCGGCCCCGCGGTAGCCGAGTGCGGCGAGATCATCGCTCACCGAACGCGCCGACCCGCGTTGGGCCGCCGAATTCAGCACCCGGACGCCGAAGGTGCTCAGCGGGGCGGGGCCGACGTTGCGCATGTCCGATCCGTTGACCTTGGAGAGGTTGGATCCCTCGGCGATGTTGCAGTCCGTCGGGTACGACTTGTCACCTGGACCGCTGAACGCGTAGATCCAGCCGGCGACAGCGACGAGCGCCAAGATCGTGACGACGATGATTCCGGGCCGAAGATTGCGGCGAAGGAACGGCCGTCCCTTCGCGTCGGTGGTGTAACCGGTGGCGATTCTCGAGACCACGTCGCTGGGCACCTTCTTCCGTGAGTGGCAGTCGGCACCACTGTAATCGCGCGCCCGGGGGACCGAGTCGACGGCGCGCCGGAACGCGTGAACCGGCCGTATGCGGCGTCGATCGGCGGTTTCGGCCAACCTGTTGACACCTGTCGACCAGGTACCTAGAATACGGGCGCCCAAGGTCATCACCGATCACAGTCGGCCAGGCGGTCGGAGCGGCGGGTTGCGCCACAAGCGCGTCCCGCCAGTGGAATTGGCGACGCATCACCAGACACCCGATAACCACCCCAGAAAATTCAGGTAGGCAAAATATGGCAACTGATTACGACGCGCCCCGGCGAACCAACGACGATGATATCGCCGAGGATTCGCTGGAAGAGCTGAAGGCGCGCCGCAACGAGGCGCAGTCGGGCGACGTCGACGTCGATGAGGGCGACACCGCGGAGTCGTTCGAGCTGCCTGGAGCTGATCTTTCCGGCGAGGAGTTGTCGGTCCGCGTCGTCCCGAAGCAGGACGACGAATTCACTTGCACCAGTTGCTTCCTCGTGTATCACCGCAATCGGCTCGCCGAGCAGCACGGTAACGAGCTCATCTGCGTCGACTGCGCCTGAGGGGCGAGTCGCCCGGACTGGTTGCCGGACGCAGACCGACGCCGCGTGAGAGAGACTCTCACGCGGCGTTTCTCGTCGAGCAGGGTTCTACGGAGGCTCGGGGCTCTACGGAGGCTCGGGCCCGATCAGTTGCGCGCGGCGTCCGTCATGTTCAGCGCGGCGAGGACCTTCTCCGGGTGCCGGGTGGAGACGAGCCAGTACGGCGTCGGGTCGTCCGGGTCGTCGAGGACGATGAGCACCATCGACTTGATCCACGAACGGTGCATCACGAACGCCGCGGGATCGAGTTGTCTGCCCATCGCGGCGCTCCTGGCCGATGGCGGGATGGCGGCGCCGCGAGCGATCACGTCGGAGGGCAGGCTCGCCTTGTGCACCTGGAGGCTCCCGTCGGCGGCGACGCGCACCGGCGTCCGGCCCATCGACCAGATGCCCCACGCGACCAACGCGCCGAGTAAGGGGTAAGCGAGCACCGACCACGCGCGGCCGTAGGCCGCGAGCTGGATCTCGTACCCGAGCACAGCGGTCAGGACGGCACCGGCCAGCCACCACCACATGGGGACGGTGAGGCGTTCGGAGTACAGATCGCCGCGTGAACCGCGGCTCCCGGCAGATTCGGTCACGCTGTCCAGGTTAGCCGCGCGTCCGGCTAGTACTCTGCGGGGGTGACCGTGCAGACCAACTCCGAACAGACACCGCCGTTGCGCATCAAGCGGCTGGATCCAGACCTACCGCTTCCGGTCCGCGCCCATCCCGACGACGCCGGTGTGGACCTCTACGCGGCGACCGACCTCGAATTGCTGCCGGGCAGGCGGCAACTCGTCGGGACCGGCGTCGCGATCGCGCTGCCGACGGGGACCGTCGGCCTCATCCATCCCCGTTCGGGGCTGGCTGCACGTGCAGGCCTGTCGATAGTGAACACGCCGGGCACCATCGACGCCGGATACCGCGGCGAGATCAAGGTGTGCCTGATCAACCACGATCGTGAGACGCCGGTCGCGGTCTCGCGGGGGGACCGGATCGCCCAGCTGCTGGTGCAGCGTGTCGAGTTGCCGGAGCTCGTCGAAGTAGATGAGCTCGATGACACCGAACGCGGTGCGGGCGGTTACGGGTCGAGCGGCGGTCACGCGATCCTGGGGGCCACCGAGCCCGCGGCAGGGCAGTCCAGTGCAGTGACGGATGGGAAGGCGCAGGCATGAGCGACCAGAGCAAGCAGATCGGCAACGCGGCCGGACCTTACGACATCGATGAGCTCGAGACATCGTCGGAGGAGCTCGCCAACTCGCACCTCGACCTCGGGTCGGTACTTATGCCGGTGGTCGAAGGCGGTCAGGTGACCGTGGAGATGTCGGCCGAGCACGAACCCGAAGCCGTGTATCTCGTCACCCCGGTCGGGCGCATCGGCATCCATGCGTTCGCGGCGCCGCGCAGCGGCGGTCTGTGGCGTGAGGTGGTCCGTGAACTCGCCGAGTCGTTGCGGGAGGACGGAGCCACCACGTCGATCGTGGACGGCCACTGGGGCCGTGAGGTCACCGCCGAGGTGCCCGGTGGCGAGCACCGGTTCCTCGGCGTGGACGGTCCGCGCTGGATGGTGCGATGCATCGCCAGCGGTCCGGAGGGTGCAGGTGATCAGCTCGTCCAACTGGCGCGTGCGGTTCTGGCCGAGACCGTCGTGCGGCGCGGTGATGAGCCGTTCCCGCCGCGGGAGGTGCTGCCGATCGTGCTCCCGCCGGTCCTCGCCGAGCAGGTCGCGGCGGCACAGCAGCAGATCACGGACGAAGCGGGGGAGGGTGCGGGTTCGGAGCAGCCGACATCCGAGCCGCTGTCCTCGCGACCGATGTCGGCGTCGCCGGGCGCAGCCGGTGCGGACGGTGCAGCGGACGACGAGGTGCTGCCGGGTGGCGCCGTCGCACAGAGCGCGAGTGCGACGGTGTTCACCGAGCGGCCCGAACCCGGCGTCGCCGATGCCGCCACGCCCGTAGTCGACGAGGCTGATCTCGAGGATGAGGATCCGGATCTCGGGTCATCGGACCCCGGATCAGAGGAGACGCCTGCGCCGTCGCAGGGATCGGCGTTGTCGCGACTTCGCCGCAGGCGCCGGAGATAACATCCTGGACCGCTAGCGCGGAGATCGCAGGTTCCGTTGGCGCGTCGCCTCCTGCCACGCCCGGAGGCACGAGTCGCCGAGGCGCTGCTCCTCGGGGCCGAACTCGGTGAGCCGCGTCTCCTGCAGGACGGCGTACGGGGCGGCCGTGGCCCACGCACGTCCCACGTCGTCTGGATGCAGGGGATCGTCCGGTGCCACGGCTATTCCGAGTGGAACGTCGAGCCGGGCGAGGTCGTCGAGCTCCGGACCGGACGTCGACGCCGCCGCGCGCAGCTGGGGGACCAGGCCTCGCGGATACAGGCGGCGCCAGGACCGACTCAGCTCGGCACCGAGCCACTCCGGACTGCCGCCCACCATGGTCGCGACCGCACGCTCGATGCCCTGGTTCTCGATCGAGTCAGCGGTCGTGCCGGCGGACCACGCGGCCGCCGATCCCGCAGGGTCTCCAGACCAGGGCGGGAGCGCTGCGAGGACGCCGTCGCACCGCTGCGCGAGCGGTGATTCCAACGCCCATCGGACAGCGGTCAGCGCCCCGATCGACACGCCTCCGACGAGTACTCGGTCCGTCCCGGAGGCAATCGAGTCGAGCCTGGTCAGATAGCTCTCGACGAGGTTGGCGTCGGGCTCGAGACAGATGATCCGGGCGCCGATGGAAGCGGCTGCCGGCGCGAAGGCCCGGTGGACGTAATCGGCGTCCGATCCGGTGCCGGGCATCACGATCACGGTGGGCATACGTTGATCTTGCCTGCGAGGTATGGTTGGGCGGTAAGCGAGTCCACACTGCGATGCCCGGAGGATGGGGATGGCGAACACAGGTCTGCTGAAACGGCTGGGCAAGATGCTCACCGAGGACCTCGACGAGATCGAGGACGAGCGGGTCCAGCGGGAGTCTCAGGCGGCGAGTAAGGATCTCGCCGACGGCGCGCAATGCGCGAAGGACTGCTCGCGCGGTGACGAGGCGGTCATGGTCGGTGAACTCCGCTCCGTCGAGACCTGCTCACGCAACACGCACTCGGGTGTGGGGGCCGAGTTCTTCGACGGCACCGACACCGTTCTCCTCAAGTGGATGGGCCGCAACCGGATTCCCGGTATCGAACCCGGGCGCCGGATTACCGTCCGCGGGCGGGTGGCGACGGCCGACGGCATGAAGGTCGTCTACAACCCCGCGTACGACCTGCACGGCGACGACGACTAGTCCGCCCGAGCAGTTCCCATCCGCCGAAGAACTCATCTGCCGGAGAGTCGCTAGACCGGCACCTTCATAGCGCGGTGCAACTCGTCCTCGGCGTCTTCCGGGGCGATGAACACCAACTCGTCGCCGCCCTCGAGAGCGTCGTCGGACTGGGGCACGATCACGCGCTTGCCCCGGATGATCGCCACCAGGGCGACGTCTCGCGGAAGCTGCAGTCTGCGGACCGCCTTGCCCGCGAGGGGAGTGTCGTCCGGAAGAGTCAGTTCCACCAGGTTCGCCTGACCCTGACGGAAGGTCATCAGGCGGACCAGGTCGCCGACCGTCACCGCCTCCTCCACGAGTGATGCGAGCATTCGGGGCGTGGACACCGCGACGTCGACGCCCCAGTCCTCGTTGAACAGCCACTCGTTGCGTGGATCGTTGACCCGCGCGACCACCCGGCTGACGGCGAACTCGGTTGTCGCCAGCAGGCTGACGACGAGATTCGCCTTGTCGTCGCCGGTGGCGGCGACCATGACGTCGAAGGTCTGCAACGCGATTCGCTCGAGATCGTCGAGTTCGCAGGCGTCGGCGTGAACCCACGAGGCACCCGGGACGGCGGCCTCATCGATGTGTCCGGGGGCCTTCTCCACGAGAGTCACCTCGTGCTCGTTCAGAAGCAGCTCGCGGGCGATGGCCCGCCCGACTGCGCCGGCTCCGGCGATGGCGACCTTCACTGCTCTGCTCCTTCGAAGACGTCGGCGGCGACGGCGCGGGCGTGGTCCAGATTGGCCGTCGGGGTCGCGACGTAGAGCTCGTCGTCCTGCTGGATCACCGTGCGGCCCTCCGGCAGCACCGGGCGGCCCAACCGCTGCAGGAACACGATGCGTGCCCCGGTCAACTCCTGGAACTTCAGCGAATTGACCCCGATCCACGATTCGTGGACCTCGATGACGGCCATCGCGAGTCCTCCGGACGGGTCGCGCCAGACCGGCGCGGTGGAGGTCTCGCCGAGCGCTGTCACGAACCGCTCGGTTGTCCACGGGACGGTCGCGACGGTCGGGATGCCCAGACGCTCGTAGACGGCTGCTCGCTTCGCGTCGTAGATGCGGGCGACGACCCGATCGACGCCGAACGTCTCCCGCGCGACCCGGGCCGCGATGATGTTGGAATTGTCGCCGGAGGACACCGCTGCGAACGCATCGCACCCGCGGATGCCCGCCTCGGTGAGGACATCCCGGTCGAAGCCGACACCCTGCACGGTCCGCCCGGCGAAATCGTCCCCGAGCCGCTGGAAGGCCGACTCGTTACGGTCGATCACGACGATGTCGTGTCCATGCCCCGACAACGCGACTGCCAGGGCGGATCCGACTCGGCCACAGCCCATGATGATCACACGCACGATGAATGACGTTACTTCTCCCGATGGGAAAGTGCACCCCGCTGGTACGGCGTACGGCGACGGCCTAGTGTGACTGCGTGTCCACCATGTCGAAGGTGTCGGTAGGGGCGAAGCGCCTGCTGCTCGGTCGCCCGTTCCGGAGTGACCGGCTCGGCCACACCCTGCTGCCCAAACGGATCGCACTTCCGGTGTTCGCGTCCGATGCGATGTCGTCCGTCGCGTACGCACCGCAGGAGATCTTCCTGGTGCTCTCCGTCGCCGGGATCAGCGCGTACGCGTTCGCCCCGTGGGTGGCGCTGGCCGTGGCCGCGGTGATGATCGTGGTGGTGGCCAGTTACCGGCAGAACGTGCACGCGTACCCGTCCGGTGGCGGTGACTACGAGGTGGCCACCGCCAACCTCGGTCCCAACGCCGGGTTGACGGTGGCGGCGGCGCTGCTCGTGGACTACGTGCTCACGGTGGCTGTCTCGATCACATCAGCGGCAGAGAACATCGGCTCGGCGGTGCCGTTCGTGCACTCCCACAAGGTTCTGTTCTGCGTGCTGGCGATCGCGCTCGTCGCAGCGGTGAACCTGCGTGGCATCAAGGAGTCGGGCACCATTCTGGCGATTCCGACGTACGCCTTCATCGTGGGCATCGCCGTGATGCTGGTGTGGGGCTACGTGCGGATCTGGGTACTGGGCGATCACGTGCACGCCGAGACGAACGGTTACGACCTGGTGCCGGAGAACGATCAACTGGTCGGACTCGCGATGGCCTTCCTCGTCGCGCGGTCGTTCTCATCGGGCTGTGCGGCCCTGACCGGTGTCGAGGCGATCAGCAATGGTGTGCCTGCGTTCCAGAAGCCGAAATCGCGGAACGCCGCGACCACCCTGCTGCTCCTCGGAGCGTTCTCGATCACTCTGCTGCTGGGCATCGTGATGCTCGCGCAGGAGATCGGCGCCAAGTACGTGCTGAACCCGTCCCAGGATCTCGTCGGGGTACCGGAGGGCTACCAGCAGAAATCGATCATCGCCCAGATCGCGTCGACGGTGTTCGAGGGTTTCCCGCCGGGCCTGTACGTGATCGCGGTCGTCACCGCGCTGATCCTCATGCTCGCGGCCAACACCGCGTTCAACGGGTTCCCGGTGCTGGGCTCGGTGCTGGCGCAGGATCGCTACCTGCCGCGTCAGCTGCACACGCGCGGCGACCGGCTCGCGTTCTCGAACGGCATCGTGTTCCTCGCTCTCGTGGCGATCGCGTTCGTGGTGGCGTTCGGCGCCGAGGTGACCTCGCTGATCCAGCTCTACATCGTGGGCGTCTTCGTCTCGTTCACGCTCAGCCAGACCGGTATGGTCCGGCACTGGACCAGGCACCTGGCGCTCGAGACGGACCCGGATGCCCGCCGCCGGATGGTGCGCTCGCGGGCGATCAACGCGGTCGGCATGGTGATGACCGGCACCGTGCTGGTCGTGGTCCTCATCACGAAGTTCACGGCGGGCGCTTGGATCGCGATCCTGGCGATGGTGGTGCTGTTCGTCGTGATGAAACTGATCCACCGGCACTACTCATCGGTGCAGCGCGAACTCGACGAGGCCGACGACGGAGACGAGGTGCTGCCGAGCCGCACGCATTCGATCGTGCTCGTGTCGACGATGCACCTGCCGACGCGCCGTGCCCTGCGCTACGCGCGGGCCACGAGGCCCGACGTGCTCGAGGCGGTCACCGTGAACGTCGACGACCGTGACACCCGCACCCTGGTCGCCGAGTGGGAGGCGAGCGACATCGTGATCCCGCTCAAGGTGGTGGCGTCCCCGTACCGCGAGGTGACCAGGCCGATCATCGGTTACGTCCGTCGACTGCGCCGCGAGTCACCCCGCGACGTCATCACCGTGTTCATCCCCGAGTACGTGGTCGGACACTGGTGGGAGCAGATCCTGCACAACCAGTCGGCGCTGCGACTCAAGACGCGACTGCTGTTCGAGCCGGGTGTCATGGTGACGTCCGTGCCGTGGCAGCTCAGCTCGTCGCAGAGCCGCGCGGAGCGGGGCGAGACCAGGTACGTCGCACCGGGTGACGTGCGGCGCGGTTTCACCTCGTCCGAGGAGACACGTCGGTGACCGAACTCGATCTCGCGGTGACCGGTTACGCCAACGGCGGTCTCGGCATCGCCCGGCACAACGGTCGCGTCGTGTTCGTTGCGGGGGCGCTGCCGGGTGAGCGGGTGCGGGCGACGCTCACACAGGAGCGCACCTCTTTCGCCAGGGCGTCGGTCGTCGACGTCGTGGATGCCAGCCCGCACCGGATCGATCCGCTGTGCCCGGCGGCCGCAGCGGGGGCCGGATGCTGCGACCTGTCGTTCGCGACCCCGGACCACGCCCGCGAGTTGGGGACGCGGGCGCTCTCGGACGTGCTGGCGCGCATCGGCGGGTTCGGTGACCGGCACCGGCCGCTTCCACCGCACGTCGAGGCACTCGACGAGGACCCGACGGGGTGGCGCGTGCGCACCCGTCTGGCCGTCGATCCGGACGGGACCATCGGTCTGCGCAGCCGCGGATCCGCCGAGATCATCGCCGTGCCGTGCGCGGGACCGGTCGACGGCCTGCTCGACGGGGTCGGCGGCATCGGCGCCGCGCCCGGCGCCGAGCTGGTCGTCGCGGCCGGAGCCGATGGTCGCAGGCACATCGTCGAACTGGCGCCCGTGCCCGCAGGCGGACGCCGGGGCGGGGGACGGCCGGGCGGTCGATCGGGACCCGATCGTCGCCGGCGTGCGCAGCGATCGCGTGCCGTGCGCAGCGCGCCGCGTGCCGAGCGGGTCATCGAGGGAGAGGCACAGGTCGATCAGGCGGTCGGCGAGCGACGCTGGCGGATCCCGGTGACCGGATTCTGGCAGGCGCACAGGTCGGCGCCCGGCGTGTACTCGCGTGCTGCGGTGGATCTGCTCGCGGACGCCGGTGTCACGGGTGACGTGCACGTCTGGGACCTGTACGGGGGAGCGGGAGTCTTCAGCGGAGCCCTGTGCGATGCGGACGCGCCATTCACCGTGACGAGTGTCGATCTGGTGGACACCGACGCCGGAGCACTGGTGGCGGCGCAGGTCGCGCTCGCCGACGCTCCGGTCACCGCGCATCGCGGCGGAGTTGCGGAGACGGTCGCCGGGCTCGCGCGGCCGGACCTGGTGATCTCCGATCCGCCGCGGTCGGGTGCGGGAGTCGACGTGGTCGACGCTATCGTGGGCGCCCGTCCTCGCGCCGTCGTGCACGTGGGCTGCGACGCGGCAGCCTTCGCGCGGGACCTGGGACGTTTCGCGTCGCAGGGGTACCGGGTGCGCGCATGGCGCGCCTTCGACGCGTTCCCGATGACGCATCACGTCGAGGCGATGGCGGTTCTGTCGCCCGGGTGAGCCGGGAGGGTGCGGATCCCGGCGGGTCTCACCGGTTCTCGTGCCGGGGCGGGCAGTCCGTAGACTGACACCATTCTGTTCTCGAAGGAGGGACCGCCGATGGGTGTGCTGGATCGCGTCGACTCACCTGCTGATGTGCGCGCGTGCTCATCGGCGGAGCTCGCGGAGCTGGCCACGGAGATCCGTGGCTTCCTCATCGAGAAGGTCGCTGCGACCGGCGGGCACCTGGGTCCCAATCTCGGTGTCGTGGAACTGAGCCTGGCGATGCACCGGGTGTTCGAGTCGCCGACCGATCCGATCCTGTTCGATACCGGGCATCAGTGCTATGTGCACAAGATCGTCACAGGCCGCAAGAATCAGTTCGACAGCCTCCGTCAGCGGGACGGTCTCACCGGATACCAGGACCGTGCCGAGAGTCCGCACGACTGGGTCGAGTCCTCGCATGCCTCGGCCGCCCTGTCGAACGCGGACGGACTCTCGAAGGCGTTCGAGCTCACCGCTCGCGCCGAGGGATCGGATGCGTCCGATCGCACGGTCGTCGCCGTGGTCGGCGACGGGGCGCTCACCGGCGGCATGTGCTGGGAAGCCCTCAACAACATCGCGGCGGGCGATCGCCCGGTGGTGATCGTCGTGAACGACAACGGCCGCTCCTATGCACCCACGATCGGCGGCTTCGCCCGGAACCTGTCGGCGTTGCGTTTGCAGCCCGGGTACGAACGAGCACTCGATGAAGGACGTCGCCGGGTCCGCAGGCTGCCGTTGATCGGCGACACCGCGTACGCGGTGCTGCACGGCATGAAGAGCGGTATGAAGGACCTCGTCGCTCCGCAGGCGATGTTCACCGACCTCGGACTCAAGTACGACGGACCGGTCGACGGTCACGACCTGGAGGCACTCGAAGCCGCTCTGCGTCGCGCCAAGGCCTTCGGCGGCCCGGTGATCGTGCACGTGGTGACCCGCAAGGGCATGGGCTACGCGCCCGCCGAAGCCGACATCGCCGAGCAGATGCACTCCACCGGAAAGATCGACCCGGCCACCGGCAAGGCGACATCCGTCTCCCCGCAGGACTGGACGTCGGTGTTCTCGGCCGCACTCATCGAGGAGGGTGCGCGTCGGCCCGAGGTCGTCGCGATCACCGCGGCGATGCCGGGGCCGACGGGACTGTCGTCGTTCGGCGAGGTGTACCCGGACCGGATGTTCGACGTCGGCATCGCCGAGCAGCACGGCATGGCGTCGGCCGCCGGGCTCGCGCTCGGCGGGATGCATCCGGTGCTGGCGATCTACTCCACGTTCCTCAACCGCGCCTTCGACCAACTGCTGATGGACGTCGCACTCCTGAAGCTCCCGGTCACGGTGGTCCTCGATCGTGCTGGAGTCACCGGCCCGGATGGGCCGAGTCATCACGGGATGTGGGACCTCTCGTTGATGTCCCTGGTTCCCGGACTGCAGGTGGCGGCGCCTCGCGACGCCATCCGGGTCCGTGAGGAGCTGGCCGAGGCGCTGGACACCGCCACCGGACCGACCGCAGTCCGCTACTCGAAGGGCGCGGTGCCGGACGACATCCCGGCGGTCGAGCGTCTCGATGACGGTGTCGACGTTCTCGCCGGTGCGGCAGACGGCGGCGCGGATGTGCTCATCGTCGGAGTCGGCGCCTTCGCTCAACTCGCTCTCGACACGGCCGATCGGCTCACCGACCTGTCTGTCTCGGCGACCGTGGTCGACCCGCGGTGGGTGCTCCCGGTCCCCGGGTCAATCGCGACTCTGGCACGTGAGCACCGCATGGTGCTCACGCTCGAAGACGGAGGCGTTCAGGGCGGCGTCGGCGCGGCCGTCGCGCGCAGCCTGTCCGATGGGAATGTGACGACGCCGGTCCGTCAGCGCGGCGTTCCCCAGCGGTTCATCGAACATGCCAGCCGGGGCGAACTGCTCGCGGACTTCGGTCTGACGGCAGCCGATCTCGCCGAATCGATCGCCAAGGACGTCGCCGGACTCAGCTGACCGGACCGGCCGCCGGTTCCTCGTCGGCGGGGCGGTCGAGAGCCGCGTCGATGGCATCGGCGGTCAGCTCCACCTGCCAGGGACGAGCGCCGAGTTCGGAGAGGCGGTCCGCGGCGTTCTGCTCGTCGGCGAGCCCCTGCCAGCACAAGTCGCGGACGACCGCCGGGTTGAGCAGGTTCTCGGTGGGCAGACCGATGGTCTCGGCTATCTCTTTGACGACCGGTCGCACTCGCTGGGCGCGGGCCGCCGCCACCGGATGCTTCGGCTCCCACCGGTTGAAAGGGGGCGGACCGGTTTGCGGTGTGCGGCGGGACGGCAGATCGGCGTCGGCGAGTTCCCGGCCGCGACGGATCGCCTGGAGCCAGTTCTGCGACTGCCTGCGTTGCCGCGGTCCGCCGAAGACCGGGAGCTTGGTCAGTTCGGCGTCCGTAACGGGTGCGGCAGTCGCCGCGGCGATGATCGCCGAATCGGGAAGGATGCGACCGGGGGCGATGTCGCGGCGCTCGGCGATCTCCTCGCGCGCCGTCCACAACTCGCGCACGATGGCCACCTGACGCGAGGACTTCAAGGTGTGGATGCTCGATGTGCGTCGCCAGCGGTCGGGTTTGGGGGCGGGGGACGGACGAGCGAGCACATGGTCGAACTCCTGCGCCGCCCAGTCCTGACGGCCTGCCTCCCGGAGTGCTGCGGAGACCGCGTCCCGCAGTTCGACGAGCACCTCGACATCGAGGGCCGCGTAATTGAGCCAGTCGTCGGGCAGCGGACGCCTGGACCAGTCGGCGGCTCCATGTCCCTTCGCCAGCCCCAGGCCGAGGTACTCGGCGACCATCGATGCCAGATTCACCTTCGGGACGTTCAACAGCCGGCCCGCGAGCTCGGTGTCGAATACATCGGCGCACACGAACCCGAGTTCGCGCAGGCAGGGGAGATCCTGATCGGCGGCGTGCAGGATCCACTGCGGCCCGTTCATCACCTCGATGACGGGAGCGAGTGCCTCGGGTTCGGGGATCGGGTCGAGCAGGAAGCTGCCCGACCCGGTGCGCCGCAGTTGGATGAGGTAGGCGCGCTGCGAGTAGCGGAAACCGCTGGCCCGCTCGGTGTCGACGGCGATGGGGCCGGTACCGACTGCGAGTCGTGCAGCGACCTCGGCGAAGTCCGTGGCCGACGCCAGCACCGGTGGGACTCCCTCGCGGGGGGCCGTGAGGGGCGTAACCGGCTTGTCGTCGGACTCGTCGGCCACGCGCGTCAGACCGAACCGAGGGCGGCGACCCCTGCCGGCGGCAAGCCGGCGACGGAGGCCAGCACCTCACAGAAAGCCTCCAGATGCACGGACAGATCGGCGCCTGTCGCGGTCCATGAGGCGCGAAGCTCGAGTTGATGGGATTGCGGTGGGCCTGCGATGTCCCCGTACCGCACGGACGTCGTCGCCGTGACCGTGCCGCCGAGTGCCCGTACGGTCGGCACGTCCGAGCCGAAGGGGGGAGTCGACTCCGACTCTCCGACGGCTACGCCGAGAGCCTCGGCGAGCCAGCTCCACGCGACCTGCGGCAGCAGCGGATCGGCTGCCAGGTCGGCTTCGACCTCGGCCTGAATGAACGCGACCAGCCGGAACGTTCCGTTCCACGCATCCTGACCCTCCGGGTCGTACAGCAGCACCAGTCTGCCGAACGAACTGCCCGGCGAATCCGCGGGGATCATGTTCGGGTCGGCGGGGTCCGGCGGCCGGACCTCGACACCGAGGGCGTAGCTGTACGGCGCGAGTCGTTGGGGCGGCCGGATCGACCCGACCTCGATCTCCGACCGCACCGTGGCGTCGTGCAGAGATTGCACGGCGTCGCGGAACTCGGCCGGTTCCGTCGGAGCTCCAGAAGTGGTCACGGCCGCCACGTTAAGCCCCTCGCGAGCCCGGGTGGCGGAGGCGCGCCGGAATTCCGGGGTGTGACCGGATCGCCCGTCGCGACAATGGCACAGTTGAGACATGACTACGGTGCGTGCTCGTCGAACTCCGACCGATATGCCGTTGATCGCGGCGGCTACCGGTGCCACGCCCTCGCGGCGCCCGGTGTGGTTCATGCGTCAGGCGGGCCGGTCCCTCCCGGAGTACCGGGCGCTGCGGGCGGACCGAGGAATGCTCGAGTCGTGCTTCGACGCCGGTCTGGTCTGCGAGATCACCATGCAGCCGGTCCGTCGGCACGACACCGACGCGGCCATTCTGTTCTCCGACATCGTGGTGCCGTTGCGGGCTGCGGGAGTCGACCTGGACATCGTTCCCGGAACAGGACCGGTCATCGCGTCCCCGATCCGCACGGCTGCCGACGTCGAGGCTCTGCCGCGTCTCGAGCGAGACGAGGTCGGTGCCATCACATCGGCCATCGGGCTCATCATCGACGAGTTGCCGCCGACCGTCTCCCTGATCGGCTTCGCGGGAGCTCCGTTCACCCTCGCGTCGTACCTGATCGAGGGCGGCCCCACCCGGACCTACGAGAACACCAAGCGGATGATGCTCGCCGAACCGGAACTCTGGCACGGCCTCATGTCGCGGCTGACGGACTTGACCATCACTTTCCTGACCGCGCAGATCGAGGCGGGTGTCGACGCCGTCCAGCTGTTCGACTCGTGGGCGGGGACTCTCTCCGCGGCGGCGTACGAGACGTACGTCGCGCCGCACTCGACCCGGGTGATGGCGGAGATCGAGAAGTTCGGTGTTCCCCGGATCCACTTCGGTGTCGGAACCGGTGAACTCCTGCCGTCGATGACGCAGGTCGGTACGGAGGTCATCGGCGTCGACTGGCGGCTGCCGCTGGATGAGGCGGCCGGCCGTGTCGGCCGGGAGGTCGCGATTCAGGGAAACCTGGATCCGACCGCGCTGCTGTCCGGTCGCGAGGTGGTGCACGGCGAGCTGACCCGCATCATCGCCGAAGGCGAGCGGGCGATCGCCGCCGGCACACCCGGACACATCGTCAACCTCGGGCACGGCGTCCTTCCGAACACCGACGCAGATGCGATCACGCATGCCGTCGACCTGATCCACTCCCTCTGAGGCCGCTGTCGTGGACCGCCGGCCGCGTGTTGCCGTCATCGGGGCCGGGGTCTCAGGTCTGACCGCCGCATACAGCCTGCGTCGCGCGCTCGGCGATGACGTGCATCTCGATGTGTTCGCCCGCGATGACCGGCCCGGCGGAGCGCTCCGCACCCGGACCGTCGGCGGGACATCTGTCGACGTCGGCGCCGAGGCGTTCATCGTCCGCAGGGCGGAGGCGCGCGATCTGATCACCGAACTCGGCCTCGCGGACCAGATCGTGTCGCCCGGCATCATGCGGCCTGCGGTCTGGTCCGGGGGAGCGCTGCATCGCCTTCCGTCGCCCGCGTTGATGGGCATCCCGGCTGAGTCGTCGGCGATGCGCGGACTGCTCGACGATGCGGGTCTCGAACGCCTGGCGACCGAGCCCCGGCGCCGGCTCGACTGGGTCCGGGGCGCCGAGCCGACGGTCGGCGGTCTCGTGGCCGACCGGTTCGGCGATGAGGTGGTGGCCCGCGCAGTGGACCCGATGCTCGGCGGCGTCTACTCCGCCCGGGCACGCGATATCGGTCTACGTGAGGCGATCCCGGCGCTGGCGGCGGCCCTCGACGACGGGGCACCGTCCCTGACGGCCGCGGTCCAGGATGTGGTGGGTCGAGGCACGGGGAGCGGGCCGGTGTTCGGAGCCCTGCGCGGCGGGTATCGCACACTCGTCGATGCACTGGTCGAGGCGTCGCGCAGCGTGATGCACATCGGCGTCACCGTCGACTCGGTCGAACCGGCCGGGCGCGGTTACGAACTGGTCGCCGACTGGACCGGCGACCTTCGATACGACGCGGTCCTGGTCGCTGCTCCGGTCTGGCGCGCCGCCGACCTGCTGGCTGCGGCGGCACCCCGCGCCGCGGATGCCTTCGGGGCGGTCGACGCGGCCGGCTCAGCCGTTGTCGCGTTCGCCGTCGATCCGGACAGTCCGCTGCCCGAGTACTCCGGCGTCCTGGTCGCCACCGATTCGGGCCTCTCCGTCAAGGCGATCACACTGAGCAGCCGAAAGTGGCCGCACCTGGCCGCATCGCGCGGTGCAGACGGGCGGCCGTCGACCCTGCGAACCTCGGTCGGCCGGCTGGGTGAACCCGTGATCGCCGACGACGCCGAGCTCGTGCGACGTGCGGGTGCCGACCTGGCGACGGTGTTCGGTGCCGCCGGACTGCCGGAGCCGGACGTGCTCGACGCCGTCGTCCAGCGATGGCCCGAAGGTCTTCCGCACTACGGACCCGGACACCTGGCCGCGATGGCGGACGCGACGGCGGCACTGCCGAACGGGTTGGCGGTGGCCGGTTCGGGATACCGTGGTGTCGGTGTGCCTGCGTGCATCGGCACGGCCCGGGACGCCGCATCCAGGATCGTCGCGCACCTGCATCAGAACACCTGAGAATCGCCGGGACCGGGGACGGTGGCACGATGGAGATATGAGCCGCCTGGATTATGCAGAACTGAACGCCGCCGTCCGCTACCTGATGTTCTCGGTCTTCACCATCCGAGCCGGCGAACTGCCCGCCGACCGGGCCGAGGTGACTGCGGACTTGGAACGGTTCCTCACCGAGGTCGAGGACACCGGTGTGGTGGTTCGCGGTGTGTACGACGTGGCGGGTATGCGCGGCGACAGCGACTTCATGTTCTGGTGGCACGCCGAGACCATCGAGCAGTTGCAAGCCGCCTACTCGACATTCCGCCGGACCACGATCCTGGGTCGTGCCAGCGATCCGTTCTGGAGCGGTTCCGCGCTGCACCGCCCGGCCGAGTTCAACAAGAGCCACATCCCGGCGTTCATGGCGGGCGAGGACCCGGGCGCCTACGTCTGCGTGTATCCGTTCGTGCGGTCGTACGACTGGTACCTGCTGCCCGACGACGAGCGCCGCAAGATGCTGGCCGACCACGGCAAGGAGGCCCGCGGATACAAGGACGTGCGGGCCAACACGGTGCCGGCGTTCGCGCTCGGTGACTACGAGTGGATCCTGGCCTTCGAGGCGCCGGAACTGCACCGGATCGTGGATCTGATGCGCGACCTGCGCGCAACCGAGGCCCGGCGGCACGTGCGGGTGGAGATCCCGTTCTTCACCGGACCGCGCGTGACGCCGGAGAAGCTCGTGGCGGCTCTGCCCTGAGATCGAGTCAGCGGGTCATTCGCCGGGCTGCAGTGTCAGGCTGATCGAGTTGATGCAGTAGCGCAGGTCGGTGGGAGTGTCGTACCCCTCACCTGAGAAGACGTGACCGAGGTGGCTGTGGCAGCGTGCGCACAGCACCTCGGTGCGCCGCATGCCGAGCGTGTCGTCCGACCGCTCGATCACCGTGTCGCCCGCGAGTGGCGTGAAGAAGGACGGCCAGCCGCAGTGCGACTCGAACTTGGTCTCGCTGCGGAACAGTTCTGCGCCGCATGCCCTGCAGTTGTACACGCCGACGTCCTTGGTGTCGGTGTACTCGCCGGTGAAGGGGGCCTCGGTGCCTGCCGTGCGGAGCACGCGGAACTCCTCGGCGTTCAGTCGGTCTCGCCAGTCCGCGTCGGTGAGCTTGCCGAAATCGGTGTTGTTCTCCTGGGTCATATCGCCCAAGGGTAGCTACGTCAGCGCGACGGCGCCGGGGCGGCTGCGGTGCGACCGTCGTCCGCCAGGCGATCGGCGTCGAGCACCCCCGCCTTGCGCATGTCGAGGAAGCGGAACAGCAGCGACACGAACACGGCGATCATCAGGAGACTCCAGCCCCAGGTGACCTTGCTGTACTCCACGTGGCGCCCGAACGCGTCCCATTGCTTGGAGCTGTACACGTCGAAGGTCAGGCACCCGTACGCGCCGAGCCACGCGGGCCAGTTCCGGACCGTCGAACCCGGCCGGAACACCGTCATCAGGAGTGGGAACAGGAGCATCGAGTAGTAGCCCTGCCCGAGCGATCCGACGAGGAAGAACGTGCCGAGCAGGATTCCCGATGAGGTGGCGAACCACAGCAGCTCGTCGGTGCGCCGGTAGTAGCGGTACATGAACCACAGGCCGAAGGCGCCCATCACCACGAACGCGATGCGGATCAGCAGGACCAGCCAGCCGTCGACATCGAAGTACACGCCGACGCCGGTGAACGAACTGTTGTAGTAGTCGCGGGACTCACCCAGGTACGGGACAGTGCGCTTCACGAAATCCATCGGATCATTCGAGAGCGGCCACGCGAGGGCGTTCAGTACGAGGGGAACACCGACAGCGGTGATCAGGATCCGCCACTGCCGGTTCAATAGGACGAGGAGCAGCAGCGGCGCCAGAATCGGCTTCACCGCGAGCGTCAGACCGATGGCGACGCCCGCCCAGAGGTCCTGACGGCGGAGCATCAGCATGCCGAATGCGAGCATTCCCAGCAGGACGAATGCATTGAAGTTCGTGAAGATCAGCGTGTGTGCGACGGTCTCGGTGCTGAAGAAGAAGAAGATGAGTGCGGGCAGCACCCATGAACGATGGTCGTAGCCGAACATCCGTGCCAGGAGATAGGCGCACAGGATCAGGGCGACCACGCTGACGCCGATGAACAGCCACCGGGCCGTCTGCGGATCCAGGACGGCCATGGGCGACATCAGCAGTGATCCGGACGGCGGATACAGGTAATGCGGGTCGACCGTCTGGTAGTTCTCGTTGTAGACCGGGCGCTGGTTGAGGAAGTTCAGGGCCGCGTTGTAGACCGGACGGAAATCATCGGTGCGGTGGCCGTTCACACCGAGGATCACCGAGCGGTGGAAGACCATCACGATGCTGATCGGCCACAGGATCATTTGTCCGATTCGCGCCGGATCGACGCGTGGGTGCAGGTAACGGTCTAGAACGGTCACCCGCGAACCGTACTACACGGCTCCGGTCACGCCGGGCAGGCGCGTTGGGCAGGCGCCTTCAACGGTTCCGCACCCAGATAGTCGTCCAGGATCCCGCCGGCGCAACTGCTGTGCGCGAGCACCGAGAAGCCGAGCCCGTCCCAGGTGACGGAGGTCGGGGCGGCATCGACGCCGACAAGCAGGGGACTGAGCGTCTCGACCGCTGATGCGCCGTTGAACGGATCGTTCGCGCCGATCAGGATCAGCGGGTTCACCGGCAGGGACTCCGGAGCGGCCGGTGCGTCGGTGCTGCCCCAGCCGTCGCAGTCGGCCAGATCGAGAGCCGTGGACAGCGCGGTGAGCGGTGCCCCCCGGCTCCATTCCTCGGCGAGGCCGGGGATCTCCTGCAGGCCGGGACGCCCGCGGAGATCGTTGCAGCGTCCGACCAGCCGTCCGTCGGTGCCGCGCAGCGACCGGGCCTGGTCCACATAGCCGCGCAGCGCGGCGGTGTCCCCGCGGTCGGCGTCGGCGATCGCCGCGCCGAGGCGACGCAATCCGGCACGGTCGGCGTCGTCCACGGCGATCGAGGTCGTCACCGCGGCGAGCACCTCGGTGTCGGATATGCCGTCGAGGTCGCCCGCCGCACCGGCCGACACCACGCGGCCCAGCATCGCGGCGCCGTCGGCTCCGAGCTCGCAGCCGGCTCCGGCACAGCGCTGGGCCCACGTCTGGAGGGACTTCTGCAGGCCCTGGGCGCGGGCCGCGGATGCTTCACGGGCTGCGACGTTGTATCCCGTCGGGGAGTCGAGAACGAGGCGGCCGACGTTGTCGGGGTGCGCGGCCGCATACCGCAGCGCGACCGATGAACCGTCGCCCACGCCGATCAGGGCCAGTCTCTCCACGCCCCAGCGGTCGCGCAACCCTTCCAGATCGGCGGCTGCCGCAGTGATCGAGTAACTGAGCTGGTCGGGCGACAGAGTCTCGGTGCACAGATCCGCCGCGGCCCGGGCGGCCGTGCCGACGTCGGCCGCGCGCTCGCCGGCATCACGTCGAGGACCGGCGGCGTTGGTGCCGATCACGTCGCGCTGCGCGTTCGACAGGCAGTCGACCGTCGACCCGATCCCGGTACCGCGAAAGTCGACGGCGACGATCGGGTGCCGGTCGAGGAGACCGGCACCGCCGTGGCCCGCCAGCGATAGCAGGGTGCGTGAACTCGGCAGGTCGGTGCCCGAAGTCAGGACCAGTGGGACCGCGTTCCGGGGCGTGCCCGACTTCGACGCGCGCATGGCACCGACCGAGATGACGTTCCGGTCGTCGCCGTCCGGATCGACGGGCATGTCGTAGCTCGCGCATTCCACTGTGATGCCGTCGGGAACCTTCGCGTCGTACCTCTTCGCGACGTCGGCCTCACATGGTTTCCAGTTCAGATCGCGTTCGGGCGCGCCGAGTTCCGGTTGTCTCGGGGTCTCGGTGACGTCCGCGCCGGGGTTGTCGCCCCGCACGATGTCGGGCCCGGTGTCGGGGCCCACCGCACAGCCTGCGAAGAGGGCGAGTGCGGTGACGGCGGAGACGGCCGCGACGACCTTCTTACCTCGTGCGCGAGTTCGGGACGGCATGGTCGCGAGCCTATCGCGCTTACGACTCAGCCGGTCACGCGCTCGGTCAGCAGGTAGAGGTATCCGTCGTCGTCGCCGAGCAGGCGCCGCACCCGCATCGGGTACGGCAGCCGCAACGGGAGTCGAAGGTCCTGGTCGGGCACCGGCAGTTCGGTGCCGTGGGTGATACGGGGGCCGTCTCCGCCGACCAGCGTCGGGCTGACCGTGAGGACGAGTTGGTCGAGCACTCCGCCGGCCGCTAGTGACGCGAGCAGGCGTGGGCCGCCCTCGCAGGCGATGCGCGTGAGCCCGCGAGCAGCGAGCTCGCGGACGAGTGCGGACGGATCGACGTCGTCGTCACCGCAGTCGACGAGGTTCGCCCCTGCGGCCGCCAGTCTTTCCCGGGCGTCATGCGGTGCGTTCGAACAGGTGGCGATCAGCGTCCCGGACGACACCGCAGTCGTGAAATCCGTGTCGATGCGCAGTGACCGTGACACCAGAACCAGTACCGGAACCGGCGGCCGTTCGGCACGGGTCCGCTCGCGGACCACGTGCTCGGGAAGATCCGGAACTCGGTAACCCTCGGCGATCGCGGTGCTGGCGCCGACGACGATCGCGTCCGCGAGCTCCCGCATGGCGGAGAAGACCTGCTTGTCGCCGGGGCCGCCGAGTACCCCGGACAAGCCCTGCACGGTCGCCGAACCGTCGAGTGAGGCGACCATCGTCGCCCGCACCGTGGGCTCGTCGCCGCCGGGGTAGGAGAACAACTCGCGGATCTCGGGTGCTGTGACATCAGTCGCTTTATGCAGGAGGAACATGCGTCCATCATGTAGCGGCTCGCTACGCTTGCCGAATGCTGGCACGACTTTGCGACCGGAATCCGGTACTGGCTCCCGACGAATTGATCGGCGAGATGGTCCCGCCGCGGATGTTCGACGAGGTGAGCTTCGATTCGTACATCCCGGACCCGAACGAGCCGAGCCAGGCGCAAGCGGTCGCGGCCGCGCGCGACTTCGTCGCCCGTGCGTCGAAGGTCCGTTCCGGCGCGAAGAAGAAGGGGCTGTTCCGCAGGGCGTCGACGCCCGAGGGCATCGGCCTCTACCTGGACGGCGGATTCGGTGTGGGCAAGACCCACCTGTTGGCGTCGGTGTACCACTCGATGCCGGGTCCGAGGGCGTTCGCGACCTTCGGCGAGGTGACGAACGTGGTCGGTGCGCTCGGCTACATCGACGCCCTCGAGCGTCTCGCCGACCACAGCGTGCTGTGCATCGATGAGTTCGAGCTCGACGATCCGGGCGACACCATGGTGGTCTCCCGGCTGCTGACCGAACTGGTGGCGCGTGGCGTGTCGATCGTCGCGACGTCGAACACCCTTCCGGGCCAGCTCGGCGAGGGGCGATTCGCCGCCCAGGATTTCCTGCGTGAGATCCAGAAGCTGTCCGCCATCTTCGAGACCGTCCGCGTGAACGGTCCGGACTACCGTCACCGCGATATGCCGCCGGCCCCGGAACCGGCGACCGACGCCGATGTCGAGGAGCTCGCTTCGTCCACCGAGGGCGCCACCCTCGACGCGTTCGACGATCTGATCGCCCATCTGGCCAAACTGCACCCGTCGAAGTACAAGTCCCTCGTCGACGGTGTGAACCTGGTGTGCATCTCGGGTCTGCGGCCTGCGCCTGATCAAGCTGTCGCGCTTCGGCTGGTAGCGCTGGCTGACCGGTTGTACGACGCGGAGATCCCGGTGAGCGTGTCGGGCGCCAAGCTCGACGAGCTGTTCACTCCGGAGATGGTCGCGGGCGGGTATCGCAAGAAGTACCTGCGTGCCACATCGCGTCTCCTGGCTCTGTCGCGGTTCGCCGAAGCCGACGCCTGACGCATCTGCGCCTCGCGCGCGCCCCGACCTGTCAGCTGAGGCTTCGGGCCATCACGTAGTCGTGTTCGGTGGTGCCGTTCATGTCGAAGGTTCGCGTGCCGACGCGGGTGAAACCCATTTTCCGGTAGTACTTCCGGGCGCGCTCGTTCTCCGAGTTGACCCCCAGCCAGGCGAGCGCGGCTCCGCGTTCGCGTGCTGCGGCCAGTGAAGCCTGCATCAGTGCGTGAGCGGGTCGCCACCCGGTACGAGAGCCGTGGTGGTCGGGGAGCACGTACATCTTCGAGATCTCGGACAGCGTCCCGTCATGCACCGCCGCGTACCCGCCCGGCATGGCCTCGAGTGCGGCGACGACGTCGGGATCGGCGGGTGCCGAGTAGGCGAGGAGCGCGTATCCGATGACCTCCCCGTCGCCGTCACGTGCGGCCAGCACGTCCCGATCGGCGTCGGCGATGGCTTCCGCGAAGGCAGCCGGCGACAAATATCTCGCGATGTGCGCCGCGATATCCGCAAGCGCACTGTGCGGCGGGCACGCGAGCGGGAACGTGGCGGCGGCGACGTCGGCCACGGCACCGGAAAGCGTTGCGTGGGTGAGGATCTCCACGCGGGATCCCGGTTCGACGCAGTCGGCGTTCACTTTCGCCGGAACCTGCGCCGCATGCGCGGCGCAGCCGATGGCTCGGTCTCGGTTTCGGGCGTTGCCGGAGTCGCATCGCCGAACGACAGATGCAGCACCGTCTTGTCCGGATCGATCGCCGACGCGCCGTGATGGGCGACGACTTCGGCCTCCGCTGTCGCGCCGAGCGTGTGTCCGTCGTGAATGATCGGGCCGTTCTCCAACTGGTAGATGGAGATGCTGGCGATGCGGTTGAACGTCTCCTCGGCGGTCTCCGGGGAGGAGAGGATCTCGATGTCCATGAGGCCGAGCACGTCGAGACCGCGCGTGTGGCCTGTCATCACGCCGTCGGATCGCGGTGCGACGTTCAGGGCCACCCATGCGGGCAGGATCGGCTGGGGGAGAGTGTCTATCGCCAGATCGCGGAACAATGCGGGCAGGATCACATGGCCCGCGCTGTCGAAATGCACGGCTATGACGCTGTCGGCGAGTGCGACTGCCGCCGCGATGACCTTCGACGCCAGCACGGCGTCGGCGATCGCGTCGGTGTGCGGTACGTCGCCGCCCGCTTCGGGCGCGTTGCGCCGGATGACGTTCACGGCGATGTGCGCGGCGTGGTCGGCCGGTGCCGGGACGGAATCGGGCCACAGCCGGCTGAGCTGGGTGAGCTCGGTCAGATCGTCGCCCGTCGTGGCCGCAACGCTTTCCAGGATGACGACCGTCCCGTCGTAGGAGAGCGCGATGGGCGGAACGGCAGCGGGATCAGGAACGGCAGCGGGATCAGGTACTGCAGCGGGATCAGGTACTGCAGCGCGCTCAGATACTGCAGGGGTGAGCGCGAGTCGTGCAGCGTCGAGGTCCGGGAAGTCGGCGAGCATCTGGGCGATCAGGCGTTCACCGGACAGGTCGGGATCGAGGCGGTTCTGAAACAGCGTCGCGAGGCGTGGCACGAGCAGTCGGTTCCTAACGGTCGATTCTCAGATGTGAATCAGGCCCGCCGAGTGAACGACGGGCCTGATCCTGGTGCGCGATACAAGGATTGAACTTGTGACCTCTTCCGTGTCAGGGAAGCGCTCTCCCACTGAGCTAATCGCGCGAGATTGAGTTGTCGGAACCACGGCGTGGTGAGTCCGGTGGAGGTGGCGACGGGAATCGAACCCGTGTGCACGGCTTTGCAGGCCGTTGCCTCACCACTCGGCCACACCACCAGATGCGAGTAATCGCTCCGAGCGGATGACGGGATTCGAACCCGCGACCCTCACCTTGGCAAGGTGATGCGCTACCAGCTGCGCCACATCCGCATCGCATGGTTGAGCATTGCGCTCACCAGCGAGACCAAACTCTAGCCGGTACTGCTCGTCGACACCAAACCGGGGGTCGGGTGGAGATGGAACGTGGTGGAGTGCCGGTGACATCGTCCCGGAACCTTCGGGGTCTCGGGGCGGCGCCTACACCGTCTCGGTCGGCACAGGTTCCCGCGACCGTCAGCACCACCGCACGTCTCATCGGCAAGTACGTGGACACCGAGAAGTGCTCCGGTAACGGCATCAGTGGGGCAACGCCAGCAGCGCCGGCGGCCTGGCGAACATCTTCGGCTGAGCCCGAGCCAGTCGAGCGCGACGCATCTGGAATAAGTTCAGCCCGCCGGCCATGAAGGCCGGGGGCTGAACTTATTCGTGGTGCGCGATACAAGGATTGAACTTGTGACCTCTTCCGTGTCAGGGAAGCGCTCTCCCACTGAGCTAATCGCGCGAGATTCAGTTGTCGGAACGGCTCCATCGTGGGCCGGTGGAGGTGGCGACGGGAATCGAACCCGTGTGCACGGCTTTGCAGGCCGTTGCCTCACCACTCGGCCACGCCACCATTCGACGCGAGATCGAGATGCCTCGCTTCGAGCGGATGACGGGATTCGAACCCGCGACCCTCACCTTGGCAAGGTGATGCGCTACCAGCTGCGCCACATCCGCATACCGGCGAGCCTGCCTTGTGGGCGCTGCTCGCCAGCGTTGAAAACGATATAGGTAGTGAACCTCTGATGACAAATCGGCTGGTCAAGGGCTGACATGGATGTGTTTCAGCAGGTGGCTGGGTTTGTTCGCGGTCGTCGGAGGTGAACTGCCGGATCTCGATGCACGCGTGCGCCTGGTTTTGTCTCAGGGTCTCGCGGTGTGTAATCTCGTCTCCCGTGCGAGTCTGGTGGTACTCGGATCCGCATACGGCCGTATCCGGTCCCGTGGCTCAGTGGAAGAGCGTCCCGTTCACACCGGGAAGGTCGCTGGTTCGATCCCAGCCGGGACCACCGAAGAGAGAACCCCGCTGCACAGTTCGTGAGGACTGGCAGCGGGGTTCTTTCGCTATTGCTTCGACCGGATCTGCTCGACGGGACGAGGTGTCGTGCGGTGCTCCACCCGATCCGGCCGTATCATCGCCTGGTGAAGGACGCCCTTGCGGCGCGCGTAGCGTCGCCCGAGTCGACTCTTCGGCGTGTGCCCACGTCGATGCTGGTGATCGCAGCTGTCGCAGCGCTGCTCGCTGTTGCGTGGCATATCTGGGTGATCCCGATCGATTCGCCGGGCTACGGATTGTTCAACATGGGCATCGACACCCGGGTGTACCGGGGTGCCGGCGGGGCGTTCCTGCACGGTGAGCCGGTGTACGACCTTCCGGTCTACCGGGCGTGGCGATTCACCTACCCGCCCTTCGCGGCACTGCTCATGACCCCGCTCGGCGTCATCACGACTCATCACGCACTGATCCTGTGGAATGCAGCGAATGTGATCAGCCTGATCGTGCTGATCGGGTTGTCGCTGCGCGCCCTGCGGTTCCGGTTCGATGCGCGGACTCTCGTGCTCGCAGCGTCGATCGTCGTCGCGGTGACGGTGATCGAACCGGTGCACACCACGCTGTGGAACGGACAGATCAATCTGGTTCTCGCGATCCTGGTGGTCGGTGATCTGGTCCGTCGCAGTGGTACGTGGCAGAAACTGCAGGGCATCGGCGTGGGACTGGCGGCAGGTATCAAGCTGACGCCGATCTTCTTCGTCGCCTATCTGCTGGCGATACAGAGATTCCGCGCCGCGCTGATGGCGACAGCGACCTTCGCGTTCACGGTGATCATCGGCATCCTGGTGATGGGTGACCAGGGACGTCGGTTCTGGACCGAACAGCTGTCGAAGACAGGTCGCATCGGGCCGCTGGATGCTCCCGCGAATCAGTCGTTCAACGGCTTCTTCGCACGATTGGCGACGACCGGAATCGTGCACTTGCCGAGCTGGCTGTGGATTCCGGTAGGGGCGATCGTCGGCATCTCCGGACTGTGGGCCGCATCGGCTGCCCATCGCGCCGGATCCGATCTCCTCGCCGTCAGCATCACCGGTATGACGTCGTGCGGCGTCTCGCCGTTCGCGTGGGGACACCATTGGGTGTGGGTGGTTCCGCTGTTGCTGGTCGCCTTCGTGCACGCGAGTGACCTGGTTCGCCGCGGCGAGCCGACGACCTGGCTGTGGTGGCTCGCGCCCACTGCCGTCATCGCCCTGACCTTCTCGTACTGGCAGGAGGTGGTCCGCGTGGTGCCCGGGCGGACGGGCGTTTACGAGAGGGCGACGGTGTTCGGATCGTTCCGCGGCTTCGGCAGAGCCGACCTTCCCGACTGGCAGGTCCCGTTTCATCTGATCGGCAGCGGTGCCTACCTTCTGGTCCTGATCGGAACGATCGTCGTCACGCTGTGGTGGACGCGCCGGAGCGAACCGATACCATCAGGCGCGAAAGTCTCGTTAATCCGAGGCGATAATTCGTGAACTCAGAATCGAGGAGCCACCACCGTGGTCGACAACGTCGCATCCGCTGACAGAGCCCGCCTGCCCGAGTCCATCCGGGTGCCGGCGGGCACTACTGCGGGAGCAGCGATGCGCGACACCGACCTGCCCGACGGCGTGACCCTGCCGAACAAGGGGGCCCAGGCCGTCGTCGTGGTGCGTGAAGCCGACGGCACGCTGCGGGACCTTTCATGGGCCCCCGACGCCGACACCCTGGTCGAACCCGTGACGGCCGACTCGGAGGAAGGTCGCAGCGTCATCCGGCATTCGTGCGCGCACGTGCTCGCACAGGCGGTGCAGGATCTGAACCCGAAGGCGCATCTGGGCATCGGACCGCCGGTGACCGACGGCTTCTACTACGACTTCCAGGTGAACGATCCGTTCACCCCCGAGGACCTGAAGGCTCTCGAGAAGCAGATGAAGAAGATCATCAAGTCGGGTCAGCGCTTCTCGCGGCGCCTGTACGAGTCGAAGGAACAGGCCCGTGAGGAACTGGCCGGCGAGCCGTTCAAGCTGGAATTGATCGACGACAAGGGTGCCGCCGACGACGCCGAGGTGATGGAGGTCGGCGGCGGGGAGTTGACCGCGTACGACAACCTGAACCCGCGCACCGGTGAGAAGGTGTGGGGTGACCTCTGCCGCGGGCCCCATGTGCCCACCACCAAGTACATCCCGGCGTTCACGCTGACCCGCAGCTCGGCTGCGTACTGGCGCGGCGATCAGAGCCTGGCCGACCTGCAGCGCGTGTACGGCACCGCGTGGGAGACCACCGAGGCGATGGACCTGTATCTGGACCGGCTCGCCGAAGCGGAGAAGCGCGACCATCGTCGCCTGGGCAGTGAACTGGATCTGTTCAGCTTCCCCGACGAGCTGGGTTCGGGCCTGCCGGTGTTCCACCCCAAGGGCGGCATCATCCGCAAGGAGATGGAGGACTACTCGCGCGAGCAGCACGCTGCTGCCGGATACGAGTTCGTGAACACCCCGCATCTGACGAAGAGCAACCTCTTCGAGGTATCGGGGCACCTGGATTGGTACGCGGACGGGATGTTTCCCCCGATGCAGCTCGACGCCGAGTACGACGAGGACGGGCAGCTTCGCAAACCCGGCCAGGACTACTACGTCAAGCCGATGAACTGCCCGATGCATAACCTGATCTACCGCTCCCGCGGCCGTTCGTACCGGGAGCTCCCATTGCGGTTGTTCGAGTTCGGCTCGGTGTACCGGTACGAGAAGTCGGGCGTCATCCACGGTCTGACCCGAGCTCGCGGGTTCACCCAGGACGATGCTCACATCTTCTGCGCGCAGGACCAGGTGGTCGACGAGCTGACCACCACGCTGAGGTTCGTCCTGCAGCTGCTCAAGGACTACGGTCTCGACGACTACTACCTGGAACTGTCGACGAAGAATCCGGAGAAGTACGTCGGCGACGATGACGTCTGGGAAGAGGCGACCGAGACTCTGCGTAAGGTCGGTGAGGCGTCGGGCCTGGAGCTCGTCCCCGATCCCGAGGGGGCGGCGTTCTACGGCCCCAAGGTCTCCGTGCAGGTCAAAGATGCGCTGGGTCGTACCTGGCAGATGTCGACGATTCAACTCGACTTCAATCTGCCCGAGCGGTTCGACCTCCAGTACACGGCGTCCGACGGCACCAAGAAGCGCCCGGTGATGATCCACCGCGCGTTGTTCGGATCGATCGAGCGGTTCTTCGGCGTGCTCACCGAGCACTACGCCGGTGCCTTCCCGGTCTGGCTCGCGCCGGTCCAGGTGATCGGCATCCCCGTGGCCGAGGCCTTCGCGGGACACCTGCAGACGACGATCAGCCGGCTGCGCAGCCGGCGAGTGCGCGCTGAGGTCGACCACTCCGACGATCGCATGCAGAAGAAGATCCGCAACCACACGACCGCTAAGGTCCCGTTCATGCTCCTCGCAGGCGAACGCGACGTGGAGTCGAATGCGGTGAGCTTCCGCTTCCGGGACGGCACTCAGCTCAACGGGGTGGACGTGGACGATGCCGTGGTGGCGATCGACGAGTGGGAGGAGTCGCGCCGCAACGATTCCCCGACCGCGGATACCATGCACGAGCTGCTCGAGCTGGTGAGGAAACGGCGATGACCGATCCGGACCGGCTGCAGCGGCTGTGGACGCCGCACCGGATGAGCTATATCACCGAGGCCGCAACGCCCCGGCGTGCGGCTGACGGCGGGGAACTGACCGGACATCCGTTCCTCGACATCCCGCGGATGACCGATGCGGATGGCCTGATCATCGCCCGCGGCGTGTCGGTGTACGCGGTGCTGAACCTGTATCCGTACAACCCGGGTCACACCATGATCGTCCCGTACCGGCAGGTCGCCGATCTGGAAGACCTGACCGTGGACGAGTCACGGGAGCTCATGTCGTTCACTCAGCATCTGATTCGGACCATCAAGGCCGTGTCCAACCCGGATGCGTTCAACGTCGGACTGAACCTGGGTTCGGCGGCAGGCGGCTCGCTCTCGGAGCACCTGCACCAACACGTCGTGCCGCGCTGGACGGGCGATGCCAACTTCATCACCGTCGTGGGCGACACGAAGGTGGTACCGCAACTGCTTCAGGACACGCGTGCGCTGCTGGCGCAGGCGTGGACGGATCTCGGGGGACCGCAGAGTGCTTAGCATCAAGGGCCGCGCATCGGTGTCGAAGGTGACGCTGCCCATCGGGCGTGCGCTCATCCGCACCGGCCTGACGCCCGACGTGATGACGATCATCGGGACCGTCGTCACGGTCGCAGCCTCGATCTGGTTGTTCTCGCAGGGACATCTGTTCGCCGGAGCGCTGGTGACCTGGGCGTTCGTCATGTTCGACATGCTCGACGGTGCGATGGCCCGCGCGCGCGGCGGGGGAACCCGGTTCGGATCGGTCCTCGACGCGACATGCGACCGGATCGCCGATGGCGCCATCTTCAGCGGTCTTGCCTGGTGGGCCGCCGTTCACGCTCCGCACCGGCTGCTGCTGATCGCCACGCTGATCTGTCTGGTCACCTCCCAGGTGATCTCGTATGCGAAAGCCCGCGCCGAGGCGGCCGGGCTCAACGGCGACGGCGGGATCATCGAGCGCCCGGACCGCCTGATCATCGTCCTGGTCGGCGCCGGGCTGACGCAGTTCCCCGGTCTGCAGTGGACGTGGGCCATCCACATCGCGATGTGGGCACTGGCCGTCCTCAGCGTGGTCACGGTCGCGCAGCGCATGTGGTCGATCTACTGCTCACCGGGTGCCCGGGACCTGATTCCCCAGGCCGGGACGAAACGTCCGGACGAGACCGGGAGCGTGTGAGACGGTGCTGGGACGATTCTCGGAGCTGACCGCGGACCTGGGCTACCGCGCCGGGTGGGCGGCGGTCCGGTACGCCCCGGAAAGCGTCGCCCGCAGCACGTTCGACGTGGTCGGCACGTGGGCGGGCAGCCGCCACGGCGGCCCGGCCCAATTACGGGCGAATCTGGCGCGAGTGCTCGGCACGACGCCCGATGAGGTGCCGCTCGACATGCTGCAGGCCGCGATGCGGTCGTACGCGAGGTACTGGCGCGAGGCGTTCCGGCTGCCGGCGACCGACCCCGACGACATCGTCGCCAGTGTGTCGATGACCGACTACGACCGGCAGGTGATCGACGAATCGGTGAAGTCCGGGCGCGGCGTCGTCATGGCGTTGCCCCACTCGGGAAACTGGGACATCGCGGGCGTCTGGCTGGTGAAGCACTACGGCGCGTTCGCCACAGTGGCCGAACGGCTGAAGCCCGAATCGCTGTTCGAGCAGTTCGTCGACTATCGCGAGTCGCTCGGGTTCGAGGTGTTTCCGCTGACCGGCGGCGAGCAGCCGCCGTTCGCGACGCTGTCCGATCGTCTGCGGTCCGGTGGACTGGTGTGCCTGATGGCCGATCGGGACCTCTCGACCAGCGGCGTGCCCGTCACGCTCTTCGGCGAGCCGACGCGTATTCCGGCAGGTTCGGCCAAGCTGGCGATCGAGACGGGCGCGGTGCTGATCGCCGTGCATCACCGGTACACCGGCGTCGGAACCTCGCATCTGAGCTGCGGGACGGTGATCGACACCGCAGGGGGAGTGGCACCGACGGCTCAGCGACTCGCGGACGCGTTCACCCGGGACATCGCGACCGCCCCGGAGGACTGGCACATGCTCCAACCGCTGTGGGAGGCCGACTGGTCGGCCGAACGGCGAGCCCGGCTCGGTGTGACCGACGGTCAGGCCGGCGCATGAGGATCGGCATGATCTGCCCGTACTCGTTCGACGTGCCCGGCGGTGTGCAGGCGCACGTGGTCGAGCTCGCGGAGGTGTTCATCGGTCGCGGCCACGAGGTGCGGGTGCTGGCGCCCGCGGGCACCGACGTCGTGCTGCCGGCTTACGTGGACTCCGCAGGACCGGCGATCGGCATCCCCTACAACGGGTCCGTATCGCGGATCACCTTCTCGCCCAAGGCGTATCAAAGGCTTCGCCGCTGGATCGAGGTCAACGACTTCGACGTCCTGCACGTGCACGAACCGAACGCGCCGAGCCTGTCGATGCTGTCGCTGATGGTGGCCACGGGCCCGATCGTCACGACGTTCCACACGGCGACCACCAGGTCGATGTGGCTGTCGCTGTTCGACTCGGTGCTGCGCCAGTACCGGGAGCGGATCCGCGCCAAGATCGCCGTCTCCGAGCTCGCGCGCCGCTGGCAGATGGAGTCCCTCGGCAACGACGCGGTGGAGATCCCGAACGGGGTCGACACCGGATCGTTCGCTCACGCGCGGCCGCTCGACGGTTTTCCGCGGGCGGGTAAGACGGTGATGTTCCTCGGCCGGTTCGACGAACCGCGCAAGGGCATCGACGTGCTGATGCGAGCGCTGCCGCGGATCGTCGATGAATTCCCCGACGTGACCGTGCTCGTGGTCGGCGGCGGTAATGAGAAGGCACTGATCCGCCGTGCCGGCGATCTCGCGAGCCACCTGAGGTTCCTGGGCATGGTCGACGACGAGACGAAGGCCCGCGCACTGGCCAGCACCGACGTCTACGTCGCACCGAACCTGGGCGGAGAGAGCTTCGGCATCGTGCTCGTGGAGGCGATGGCGGCGGGCGCAGCGGTGGTCGCCAGCGACCTGGTCGCCTTCTCCCGAGTTCTCGACGGCGGCGAGGCGGGACGCCTGGTATCGACCGGATCTCCGGTCTCGCTCGCCGCGGAGATCATCGAACTACTGCAGGACGACACGCTGCGCGCCGAATTCGTGGCCCGGGGCCGCGAACGGGCGGCGCTCTACGACTGGTCGCGGGTGGCCGACCAGATTCAGCACGTCTACGACACCGTCACCCACAACGCCGATCACGTCGTGGTCTCGGACTGACGGGGACTGCGCACATGACCACTTCCACGATCGTCGCTCTCGCCGTGGCGATCGCCGTTGCGCTCCTGGTGTGGCTGGTGGTCCTGTCGGCGACGCGGGCCTCGCGGATGGACCGCCTGAACATTCGCGTCGACCTCGCCCGGCAAGCCCTGCACACGGCTCTGGATCGACGGGCGGTGGTGGCACGTGCGATCGCCGCTGCCGATCCGCACGACCCGCTGTCGCCGGCGCTCACCGCGGCGGCCGACCACGCCGAGGGCGCGGACCAGGCGGCACGCGAGGCAGCGGAGAACCGACTCTCCTCGGTGCTCGGACAGACCGATCCCGAGCGGCGCGTGCCCGCCTTGACCGCGGAGCTGGCCGATGCCCAGATTCGGGTCGCGATGGCCCGGCGGTTCTACAACGACGCAGTGCGTGATGCCCGGGCACTCGGCGGGCGGCGGATGGTCCGGTGGCTGCATCTCGCCGGTCATTCGGTACGCCCGGACTTCTTCGAGATCACCGAGCGCGTCACCAGGGACTAGCGTCGGCGTGGTGCACATCTCCCACGACGTACCCGGCGTTGGGCGCGCCCGTGACTATCGGGTTTACTTGTGGGGTCAGTTCTCATCAGAAAATCAGGAGCACCGCACAGTGACCACCGATCCTCAGAACGCACCGGCAACCGGCACCGCGCGAGTCAAGCGCGGCATGGCCGAGATGCTGAAGGGCGGCGTCATCATGGACGTGGTCACGCCGGAGCAGGCGAAGATCGCCGAAGACGCGGGTGCCGTCGCCGTGATGGCGCTGGAGCGCGTTCCTGCCGACATCCGCGCGCAGGGCGGCGTATCCCGCATGAGCGATCCCGACATGATCGACGGGATCATCAGCACCGTCTCGATCCCGGTGATGGCCAAGGCCCGCATCGGTCACTTCGTGGAGGCTCAGGTGCTGCAGAGCCTCGGCGTCGACTACATCGACGAGTCCGAGGTGCTGACTCCCGCCGACTTCGAGAACCACATCGACAAGTTCGCGTTCACCGTGCCGTTCGTCTGCGGAGCCACCAACCTGGGTGAGGCGCTTCGTCGCATCACCGAGGGGGCGGCGATGATCCGTTCGAAAGGCGAGGCCGGGACCGGCGACGTGTCGAACGCGACCACGCACATGCGCCAGATCCGCCAGCAGATCCGTCGCCTCTCGTCGCTGCCCGAGGACGAGCTGTACGTGGCTGCCAAGGAACTGCAGGCGCCGTACGATCTCGTCTTCGAGGTCGCCAAGGCAGGCAAGCTCCCCGTCACATTGTTCACCGCCGGTGGCATCGCGACCCCGGCCGACGCGGCGATGATGATGCAACTCGGAGCCGAGGGCGTGTTCGTCGGATCCGGCATCTTCAAGTCCGGGAATCCGGCCCAGCGTGCGCAGGCGATCGTCAAGGCCACGACATTCCACGATGACCCGGATGTGCTCGCCGACGTATCCCGCGGCCTCGGTGAGGCTATGGTCGGCATCAACGTCGACGACATTCCGCAGCCGCACCGTCTCGCCGAGCGCGGTTGGTGACGGAACGACCCCGCCAGAGGGAGAGGTGAGCATGGACGACGAGACCGTGATCCTGCGCGATCAAGCGCAGACCGGCCAGGACCTGGTCGGCGATGTCACCGTCGATTGGGCGGTCGTCTGTCACGTCGGCCGTGTCCGGGAGGCCAACGAGGACGCCGCCCTCGCCCTGCCCGGCCGGTACTCGGTCGCGGACGGCATGGGCGGCCACGACAGCGGCGAGCTCGCGAGCGAGGCCGCGCTGCGGACGCTCGCGGGAGCTCCCGTGGCGCAGGACTTCGCCGGCACGCGAAGCGCCATCTCCGATCTCCTGCACGCAGCTCAGGAGGAGATCGGGACGTTCGGATCCGATACGGGCCGTCGAGCGGGCACCACGGCGACCGGTGTGGTCCTCGCCGAAGGCGATGACGGGCCCGCCTGGGTGGCCTTCAACATCGGGGATTCGCGCACGTACCTGTACTCGCAGGGTTCGCTCAATCAGGTGAGCGTCGATCACTCGCAGGTGCAGGAACTCGTCGAGGCCGGATACCTGACTCCGGAACAGGCGCGCGTCGACTCCCGGCGCAACGTGATCACACGCGCGCTCGGAGCCGGGATGGCGGAGCCGATCGCCGATTACTTCGCGTTCGCCGCGGTCCCGGGCGACGTGGTCCTGCTCTGCTCGGACGGACTGGACGGCGAACTCGAGGACACCGAGATCGCCGAGCTCGTGGAGGAAGCGGACGGTGACGTCGAGAAGGCGGCGGCCGCGCTCGTGGAGACCGCACTGGAGAGGGGCGCCCACGACAACGTCACGGTCATCACGTTGTCCGTGAGTCGATAACGGTGCATTCCGGAGCCGACGGGACGACATTCGTCGAGTTCTGCGGTGAACGTTTTCCGGTGGTCTCCGGGCATCCGTTCTACATCGGCCGCGAGGCCACCCTGACGGTGGACGACAATCCGTACCTGCATCGCCGGTTCCTGGTGCTGCACGATGAGAACGCGATGTGGTGGCTCACCAATCTCGGGACGCATCTGTCGGCCACGGTGACTGCGGCCGATCTCGGGTTCACTGCGACTCTCGGGCCGGGCGCGCGGATGCCGCTGGTTTTCGGCCGCACGAGCGTCGTGTTCAGTGCGGGGCCCACCACTTACGAACTTCAGGTCCAGGCGGGAACGCCGGTCGGGGCGCCGCCGCACGGCGACACCGGCGTCGGAGGAGACACCACGCGCGGAGTACCGAACTTCACCGAGAGCCAGAAGCTCGCGGTGCTGGTTCTGGCAGAGGCGATACTGACGCGCGACGGTACCGGCGCGTCCGCGATCCCGAGCTCGGCACAGGCGGCGGCCCGGTTGGGCTGGTCGCTGACGAAGTTCAACCGGAAGCTCGACAACGTCTGCGACAAACTGGACCTGATCGGCGTTCCGGGAATGCGTGCAGGAGGAGGGAGATTAGCTTCCAATCGCCGTCTCCGGCTCGTCGAGTACGGTCTGTCGACCGGTTTGATCGCGCGTGGGGACCTGCCGATGCTCGATCGGGAGCTCTCGCGAAATATTCCTCCTGACCTGCATTGAAGCCGTGGGTAGTTCTACCCATTGTGGGGGTGTGCGCCCGGTCATAGTGTCCTTCTCAACACCCGGTGACCAACCGGAACAGGTTTGAGAAAGGGAAGATTCGATGACCGTCACCGCGATCGGAACCGCAGCCCACTACCAGCCCGCCGGGCGCTCGAGAGCGATTCGACCCTCCGTATCCGCGTCACGAACCGTCGCCGAACGGCGCCGTAGCGAGGCACTGGCCCGGCTGAGTTCGCGCGTGATGCCATTACCCGGTCAGCCGATGCACATCGAACGGCAGACGGTTCGCCGCTCGTGTACTGCACCGGTCACCGATCCGGCGCTACCCGAGCTGCCGCGTCCGATGCTGACCGACAGGGAGGTCGAGGTGCTGCGCACCTGGCTGATGGTCGATTCCAAGCCGGCGTGCGGTCAGACGCTGCACATCTCGCTCGGCACGGTGAACACGCACCTGACGCGCATCCGTGCCAAGTACGCCGACATCGGGCGAGCGGCGTCGACGAAGGCCGCCCTGGTGGCTCGGGCCATTCAGGACGACATCGTCGACATCGAGGAGCTGTGACTCCGGCAGTGCTCGAGTTCAGCGGTGCTGGATCATCGGGACATCGAGGGCGACTGCCGGTACGCCGAAGGCGTCCACCAGTTCCTGGGCGTGCGGACGCAGCGTGCCGCACAGATCGTTGACGCCGCGGCGAATGGCCTTGGCGCGCTCGACGCTGACGTGGCGGTGCATGAGGAACCAGCCCATGTCGTCCTCGAGCAGTGAGTACACGAAGAGATCCCGGACGCGCTTGAGAACGGTCCGGGTCTCCTTGTCCTCGACGTGCCCGATCGCGTCGATCACCATCTCCAGCACGATGCGCTCGATGTGCGCGTCGCCCACCTTGATCAGGTGGTCCTGAGTCTCGGTGAACACCTCCTGCGCGTCGGCGTCGTCGTCCTGAGCCCGGCGCATGCGCGCAGCTGCGGTGCGCAGCAGGTGGTCCTCACGGTTGCGCAGCAAACGGAGCTGGGTGCCGGGGTGCGTCAGTTCGCTGTTCTCCGGATCCTCGTCGGAGTCGTCCATCAGTGTCTGCACCACCTGACGAGCCGCGGTCTTCTCCAATGCGGTGTCCTTGACGGTGCTCGCGATGAACCGGATCCAGCCGACCGCGTCCAGTCCGCTGATGTCGTCGGCGTAAGCGGTGAGCAGGTTCTTCGCCACGAGTTGACGCAGGATGAGGTTGTCGCCCTCGAATGTGGTGAAGACGTCGATGTCGCCGCGCAGCTCGGGCAGACGGTTCTCCGAGATGTACCCGGCGCCGCCGCAGGCCTCGCGGGCCTCCGCGATGGCGCGGGACGCGAGTTCGGTGTGGCCGGCCTTGATGGCGGCCGCCTTGACCTCGAGCTTGCGCACCACGTCGGGATCGACATCGGCGGGATCCGCCGACTGAACCTCGTGGAGTTCGCCGACCACCTCGTTCTGCGCGATGGCGAAGGCGTACGCCCTGGCGACCAGAGGCAGCAGACGGCGCTGGTGAGCGCGGTAGTCGAGCAGGACCAGCTCGTCGTCGGATTCCGGCCCGGAGAACTGACGGCGCACGAGCGAGTAGTTGACGGCGAGGTTGATGCCGAGACGACCTGCGGCGCCACCGGCCGCGCCGACCGTCACACGGCCGCGGATGAGCGTGCCGAGCATCGTGAAGAAGCGGCGGTTGTCCGACTCGATGTCGCTCGAGTACGTGCCATCGGCCGCCACGTCGGCGTACCGGTTGAGCAGGTCCTCGGCAGGGATGCGCACGTGATCGAAGACGATCCGCCCGTTGTCGACGCCGGGAAGCCCGCCCTTGGGGCCGCAGTCGGATGTCGTGACGCCGGGCAGGTCGTTGCCGTCGGCGTCGCGGATCGCGACGACGAAGCAGTGGACGCCGTAACTCTTGGCCTCCTCGCCCGGGGCCGCGGTGATGAGCTGTGCGAAGACCGTCGCGTAGCGCGCGTGCTGTGCCGCACCGCCGATGAAGTCCTTGCGCGAACCATCAGTGGGCGAATGGATCTCGAACTCCTGCGTCTGCGGCAGATACGTGGCGGTCGTCTCGAGCGCCTGGACGTTGGAGCCGTGACCGGTCTCGGTCATCGCGAAGCAGCCCATCACGTCCAGGTCGATGAGGCCGGGCACGTACTTCTCGTGATGCCGCTTGGTACCGAGGTTCTCGATCGCGCCACCGAACAGGCCCCACTGGACACCGGCCTTCACCATGAGGGAGAGGTCTCCGTAACCCAGGGCCTCGATGGCGGTGACCGCAGCGCCGACGTCGCCTGTGCCGCCGTGCTCCTTGCGGAAACCGTCCGCCGGGAAGCCGAGCGGAACCATGTCCCGCATCTGGTCGAGCATCCGGGCCCGGTACTCCTCGGAGGACAGATCGGCTCGGGGAACGATGCCACCGGACTGGATCTGGTCGCGGACGACGTCGCGGGTGCGAGCCCAACGGCCGTCGAGGACGGTCTGCAGATTCTTCGTGAGAGCGGTGCGAGCAGGGGCTGCGGATGTGCCGTCGGTAGGTGCGGCCGTGTCCGTGTCGATGTCCGTCATGATGCCGACAGTACCCACTGCGGCGGGGCCTTCGCAGAGGAGCGGAGAGCGTATGAGGGATAATCGGAGACGTGGCTGACATCGAAGACATTCTGTCCGTCGAGCGCATCGACGAGGACATCTATCGCGGCGGTGCGTTCGCGAGTGCGCTCCGGCGGACATTCGGGGGACAGGTGGCCGGGCAGGCACTCGTCGCGGCGACCCGCACCGTGTCATCCGAGTTCGCCGTGCATTCGCTGCACGGCTACTTCCTGCGGCCGGGGAAGCCGGACCAGCCGGCCATATACCTCGTCGACCGGATCCGTGACGGACGGTCGTTCGTCACGCGCCGAGTGAACGGCGTGCAGAACGGCGAGACGATCTTCTCGATGTCGGCGTCGTTCCACGTCGCCGGGGACGAGGGCATCGAGCACCAGGACCAGATGCCGCCCGCACCCGAACCGGAGAGCCTGCCGGACCGTTTGGGCGACCTCGACGATCCGGAGCATCTGCTGTTCAGCGAGTGGGACAACTTCGACATCCGAATCGTTCCGCACGACGAGCTCGCCCGGTACGACAGCTTCGCCGCCCAGCAGCGGGTCTGGTTCCGCTATCGCAAGCCGTTGCCCGACGATCAGCTGCTCCACGTGTGCACCCTTGCGTACATGAGTGACATGACGCTTCTCGGTTCGGCGCGGGTGGCGCATCCGGGAGCGCACGTGCAGAGCGCCTCACTCGACCATGCGATGTGGTTCCTGCGCCGGTTCCGGGCCGACGAGTGGCTGCTGTACGACCAGACGTCGCCGTCGGCCGGTGGTGCGCGCGCACTCACCCAGGGGCGGATCTTCGACCGGTCGGGCCGAATGGTCGCGGCGGTGACGCAGGAGGGGCTCGCCCGTACCGGGGTACCCGACTCGATCGCCAGCGTCACGACATCGGATCGGAAGGCGTGACGGCGACGATCGGCGTGCTCGCGCTGCAGGGCGATGTGCGCGAGCACGTCGCAGCGTTGCACGAGAGCGGCGCGTACGCGCTCCCGGTCCGCCGAGCGAGCGAGCTGGAACGGGTCGACGGCCTGGTGATCCCGGGTGGCGAGTCGACGACCATGAGCAACCTGCTCGGGGTGTTCGATCTGTACGACCCGCTGGTCGACAGGTTGCGCGACGGGATGCCCGCCTACGGATCGTGCGCAGGCATGATCATGCTCGGGTCGCGGATCCTCGACACCAGGTCCGACGCCCGGCATCTCGACGCACTCGACATCACCGTCCGGAGGAACGCGTTCGGCCGCCAGGTCGCCTCGTTCGAGACGGACCTGGCGTTCACCGGCATCACCGATCTGCCGGACGCGGAGCCGATGCGCGCGGTGTTCATCAGGGCGCCGTGGGTCGAGACGGTGGGCGCGGGCGTCGAGGTCCTCGCCACCGTGCCGGACGGTCCTGCGGCCGGGCGCGTCGTCGCGGTGCGTGAGCGAAACGTGCTGGCCACCTCGTTCCACCCGGAGGTGACCGGCGATCATCGCGTGCACCGGTACTTCGTCGACATGGTCGGCGCAGCGTAGAATTCCCGGCGCGTCACCGATCGGCGAGCGACGTGCCCCCGTGAGAACCACCGGGCGACTCCGGAACTCCGGCGCCGGGCGACGTATGACAAGACGGAAGGAACCACCACCATGAGCGGCCACTCCAAATGGGCCACCACCAAGCACAAGAAGGCGGTCATCGATGCCAAGCGCGGCAAGATGTTCGCCAAGCTGATCAAGAACATCGAGGTGGCCGCCCGCACGGGTGGTGGTGATCCGGCCGGTAACCCGACGCTGTACGACGCGATCCAGAAGGCGAAGAAGTCGTCGGTCCCCAACGACAACATCGAACGCGCGCGCAAGCGCGGCGGCGGTGAGGAGGGCGGCGGCGCCGACTGGCAGACGATCATGTACGAGGGATATGCCCCGAACGGCGTCGCGGTCCTGATCGAGTGCGTCACCGACAACCGCAACCGCGCAGCGGGCGAGGTGCGTACCGCGATGACCCGCAACGGCGGCAATATGGCCGACCCGGGATCGGTGGCGTATCTCTTCACCCGCAAGGGCGTCGTCACCCTCGAGAAGGGCGATCAGTCCGAGGACGACGTCCTGATGGCCGTGCTGGAGGCGGGCGCCGAGGAGATCGTCGACCTGGGAGAGAATTTCGAGGTCGTCAGCGAACCCGGTGACATGGTCGCGGTCCGCACGGCATTGCAGGAAGCCGGAATGGATTACGAGTCGGCGGACGCCAGCTTCCGCGCGTCGGTCGAGATTCCGGTCGACGCCGAGGGCGCCCGCAAGGTGTTCAAGCTGATCGACGCCCTCGAGGATTCCGACGATGTGCAGAACGTCTACAGCAATGTCGACATCAGTGACGAGGTCCTCGCCGAGCTCGAAGACGACTGATACGATATCGAACAAATGTTCGCCGCCGTGGGGTGGTGTCATCGTCGTCGAGAGGTCGTGTCGCAGTGCGTGTCATGGGTGTTGACCCGGGCCTGACCCGGTGCGGTGTCGCACTTGTCGAGTCGGGGAGCGGTCGCACCGTGACGGCACTCGACGTCGACGTGGTTCGAACGCCTGCCGACATGGACCTGGCGGAGCGATTGCTGGCGATCCACGACGCGGCGCAGCACTGGCTCGACACGCATAATCCCGATGTGGTCGCGGTGGAACGGGTGTTCGCCCAGCGTCAGGTGAGTACTGCGATGGGCACCGCGCAGGCGGCGGGCGTGATCGCGGTCGCCGCGGCACAGCGGGGAGTCCCGGTGCGGTTCCATACTCCGTCCGAGGTCAAGGCGGCGGTGACTGGGTCCGGGCGGGCCGATAAGGCACAGGTCACGGCGATGGTGACGCGGATCCTCGGGTTGCAGAAGCCGCCGAAACCGGCCGATGCCGCCGACGCCCTTGCTCTGGCCATCTGTCACTGCTGGCGCGGACCGGTCAATGAGCGCATGGAGGCGGCCGCGAAGCAGGCCAAGCTCGCCCAGGACCGGCACCGTGCCCGGCTGAAGGCCGCCGAGAACGAGACCCGCACACAGGCCGCGGGCCGAGAGGTGGTCCGGTGATCGCATCCGTATCGGGAGAGGTCGTCGACATCGCACTGGATCACTGCGTGGTCGAGTGCGCCGGAGTCGGGTATCGCGTGCTGGCCACGCCGCCCACTCTCGGATCTCTGACACGCGGTGGACGTACCCGTCTCCTGACGTCGATGATCGTTCGTGAGGACTCGATGACCCTGTACGGGTTCACCGATCCCGAGGCGCGCGACCTGTTCGGCCTGCTGCAGACGGTGACCGGCGTGGGACCGCGGCTGGCCATGGCGACGCTCGCGGTACTCGAACCGGAGAGTCTGCGCAGGGCACTCGCCGGATCGGACGCCAAAGCCCTCACGGCGGTACCGGGTATCGGTAAGCGGGTGGCCGAGCGTCTGGTCGTGGAACTGCGCGACAAGGTGGACGCGACCGCCGCCGGGACCGTCCCCAGCGGTGCACCCGTCGGTGGAGTCGGGGCCGAGGTCGTCGAGGCGCTCACCGGACTCGGGTTCACCGAAGCCGCCGCCGATAAGGCGGTCACTGCGGTCCTCGAGCGGTTGCCGGACGCTGATTCGGCGACGCTGTTGCGCACCGCGCTCGCCGGACTCGGGCCGCGGCGATGACGGACGCCTCCGATGATTATCTGACCGCGAACGCGGTGCCCGCGGATCGTGAGCTCGATGCGAGCCTGCGTCCGGGGAGTCTCGGTGACTTCATCGGTCAGCCGAAGGTCCGGGAGCAGCTCGAACTGGTGCTCCACGCGGCCCGGGCCCGGGGGCGCACACCTGATCACATTCTGCTCTCCGGCCCGCCCGGTCTCGGCAAGACCTCGCTGGCGATGATCATCGCGGGCGAGATGGGGGCGGCGCTGCGCGTCACCTCGGGCCCGGCGCTCGAACGCGCAGGCGATCTCGCGGCGATGCTGTCGAATCTCGTCGAGGGGGATGTGCTGTTCATCGACGAGATCCACCGCATCGCCCGGCCGGCGGAGGAGATGCTGTACCTGGCGATGGAGGACTTCCGCGTGGACGTGGTGGTCGGCAAGGGGCCGGGCGCCACGTCGATCCCGCTCGAAGTAGCGCCGTTCACATTGGTCGGCGCCACCACCCGGTCCGGCGCGCTCACCGGGCCGCTGCGCGACCGCTTCGGGTTCACCGCGCACATGGAGTTCTACGAGCCGGGCGAGTTGGTGCACGTCTTGCAGCGCTCGGCCAAGATCCTGGACATCGACATCGCGCCGGAGGCGGCCGAGGAGGTGGCGGGTCGCTCGCGTGGCACCCCGCGTATCGCGAACCGGCTTCTGCGGCGAGTGCGCGACTACGCCGAGGTGCGGGGTGACGGACGGGTGGACGTACAGGAGGCGCAAGCGGCGCTCGCCGTGTACGACGTGGACGAGCTCGGGCTGGACCGACTCGACCGCGCAGTCCTGGGAGCGCTCGTCCGCGGATTCGGCGGGGGACCGGTCGGTGTGTCGACCCTCGCCGTGGCCGTCGGCGAGGAGGCTGCGACCGTCGAGGAGGTGTGCGAGCCGTTCCTGGTGCGGGCGGGCATGATCGCCCGCACGCCGCGTGGCCGGATCGCCACGGCGTCGGCGTGGCAGCATCTGGGATTGCAGCCGCCTGCCGACGCCATCACACAGGTACACGGCGTGCGGACGCGGGACGACACCCTTTTCGACTGAGATCTCCGATATTCACGGTGAGCATCGTGACACTTTCGTGACTCGCGGGTACCTCCGGATACGTGCCGAGGCACTCGCCTGGCACACTGGAGCGCATGAATTCGTCATCCCTGATCATCCCGCTGATGCTGGCGGCGATGGCCGTCTTCATGTTCCTGAGTATCCGGAACCAGAAGAAGCGTGCCAACGCCGCAGCGCAAATGCAGCAGTCGGTTGTGAGCGGTTCGCGTGTGCAGCTGCACTCCGGGCTCTTCGGAACCGTCGTCGACGCATCGGACGACGAGGTCGTCACCATCGAGGTGGCGCCCGGTGTGGTCACCGAGTGGAACCGTCTCGCGATCCGCGAGACCATCTCGGCCGATGCGAGCAGCGATTCGGCTGAGGAGGTCCCCGACAGTCCGGCGGCGCTGGATGATCGTGCGGACGGCGGCGACGCCGACGAGAAGCCTGAAGAGAAGTAGGCCCACCGAACGTGAGCAGTAACAATCCCCTCACCGCGCGTCGCGAAGCGCAGCGGACCTCGTCCCCGTGGACGCCGCTCCTGGGCTTCATCGCCGTTCTGGTCGCGATCTTCGCCCTGGTGTTCGCCACCGGCGATCACAAGGCGGAGCCGAAGCTCGGGATCGACCTGCAGGGCGGCACACGCGTCGTGCTGACCGCGCGCACGGACAATGGCCAGGCGCCCCAGAAGGCCCAACTCGATCAGGCGCGGCAGATCATCGAGCAGCGAGTGAACGGGCTCGGTGTCGGCGGCTCCGAAGTGGTGGTGAACGGCAATACGCTGGTCATCACGGTTCCGGGTGACGACGGCAAGCAGGCTCGATCGCTGGGACAGACCGCGCGCCTGTACATCCGCCCGGTGGCCGACAGCGCACCTGCGACGCCGCAGAAGCCGGATCCGAACGAGAAGAAGATCGTCGACATGACGCCGGAGGAGCAGGCGAAGGCGATCGAGGCGGAACGGGAGCGACGTCAGGCCCCGGCGGACGCCGACCAGGCGACGCTGGCCAAGCTGCGTCAGCAGATGGGCACGCTCAACTGCGCTCCGGGTGCCAACGATCCGCTCGTCGGGCACGACAAGCCGGACCAGTACCTGGTGACCTGCGGTGAGAAGGACGGGCAGGCGTATCTGCTCGAGCCCATGATCATCAAGGGCACCGACGTCAAGGAGGCCAAGGCCCAGCAGAACCAGGCCGGGCAGTGGGTCGTCGCCGTCGATTACGAGGGCGATGGCCAGAAGACCTGGGCCGAGTACACCGGTAAGAACGTCGGCAAGGTCACGGCAACCGTCCTGGACTCGCGCGTAGTCAGTGCCGCGACGATCAACTCGGCGATCATCGGGACCACCGAGATCAGCGGTGATTTCACGCAGAGTGATGCGACCGAGTTGGCGAATGCCCTCCAGTACGGCTCGCTGCCGTTGTCGTTCACGATGTCGGACGCCCAGACGGTGTCCGCGACACTCGGTCTGTCGTCCCTGAAGGCGGGCTTGATCGCGGGTGCGGTCGGTCTGCTGGCGGTGCTGATCTACGCGCTCGCGTACTACCGGATGCTCGGCTTCCTCACCTTCCTGTCGCTCATCCTGGCGTCGGCGATGGTGTACGGCGTGATCGTCCTGCTCGGCCGATGGATCGGGTTCACCCTCGACCTGTCGGGCATCGCCGGTCTGGTGATCGGCATCGGCATGACCGCCGACTCGTTCGTCGTCTACTTCGAGCGAATAAAGGACGAGATGCGCGAAGGCAGATCGTTCCGCTCTGCGGTCAATCGTGGCTGGCAGAGCGCGCGTCGCACGGTCTGGACCGGTAACGCGGTCAGCTTCCTGGCCGCGGTGATCATCTACGTGCTGGCGGTCGGTCAGGTGAAGGGCTTCGCCTTCACCCTCGGTCTGACCACCATCATCGACGTGATGATCGTCTTCCTCGTCACGCATCCGATGGTCGTGCTGGCGAGTCGTACCGAGTTCATGTCCCGACCGAACATCAACGGCCTCGGGGCCGTGTCCGAGGTGGCGCGCAGACGACGCCTGGCCGCGAGGAAGAAGGGCCGGGAGGCCGACCGGGCCACCGACGCTGAGCCGGGACGGTCCGGCAGGGACACGACCGGCACCGACACGACTGGGACCGACACCACTGGGGAGGACTCGCTGTGACCCGAGAGCGGCCGACGGCCACCTGGGAGGACGCAGACTACGTCCCCGAGAAGAACCAATCGTTCCTGCAGCGCCTGTACACGGGTACCGGTGCGTTCAACATCGTCGGCCAGCGGAAGGGGTGGTACATCGCGTCCGCCGTGATAATGCTGGTCTGTGTGCTGGCGATGGTGTTCCGGGGCTTCACACCCGGCATCGACTTCGAAGGCGGCACGCAGGTCTCGCTGCCCGCGACGGAAGGCGTTACCACCTCGTCGGTGAGCGAGGTGTTCACCGACACCTTCGGCAAGGAGCCCGAGGCGGTTCAGGTCGCCGGTTCCGGGTCGTCGGCGACCATCCAGCTGCGGACCGAGACGATGACCCCAGCGGAGGCAGGCAACCTGTCACACGCGCTCGGCGACAGGTTCGCGCCGCAATTGAAGGTCGCGGACGTCAGTAGTTCGGACGTGAGCTCCACCTGGGGTGCCGAGATCACCCGCAAGATGGTGATCGCGTTGATCGTCTTCCTGGTAGCGGTGTTCATCTACATCGCCATCAGATTCGACCGGGAGATGTCGGCTGCGGCCCTCGTCTCCATGCTCTTCGACGTGGTCGCCACGGCCGGTGTGTACTCGCTCGTCGGATTCGAGGTCACGCCGGCGACGGTGATCGGCCTGCTCACCATCCTCGGCTTCTCGGTGTACGACACGGTGGTGGTGTTCGACAAGGTCGAGGAGAACACCAGATCCGTGCTCGCGACGTCCAGACGCACGTACGGCGAGCAGGCGAACCTCGCGATCAACCAGACCCTGATGCGGTCCATCAACACCACCGTCATCTCGGTGCTGCCGATCATCGCGCTGATGGTGATCGCGGTGTGGATGCTCGGCGTCGGAACGCTGAAGGATCTGGCGCTCATCCAGCTGGTCGGTGTGGTGGTCGGCACCTACTCGTCGGTCTTCCTGGCCACTCCGCTGCTGGTCACGTTCAAGGAATGGCGTGCCGACATCAAACGCCACACCGCGAAGGTGCTGGCCCGACGGGAACGGGCCGCCGCATGATCGGCCCGCGGCTGCGCCGGGTCGCAGCACTCGCCGCTACCCTCGCGGCCGCGGGCACTGTCATGGTCGCGTGCGGAGGCGAGGAAGAGGAGCACTCGAGCATCGATTACCTCACCGATGCCCGGGTGGCGTCCTACAACGCGAACACCCCGGACGGCTACGCGAACGGGTCGTTGATGGCGTTGACCCGGGTCCTGCCGGGATTCTCTTTCATCGGTCCGGACGGTCAGATCGTCGCCGATCGCGACATCGGTTCGGCGACACTGCAGGAGGACTCTCCGCAGACCGTGGAGTACGCGTTCAATCCGGCCGCGGTCTACTCGGACGGTCACAAGATGACGTGCGATGACCTGCTGCTCGCGGCCACCGCACTCGGCGGGGAGCACCGTCAGTTCGACGCGGCGAGCAACGCGGGCTACCAGGACATCAAGACGGTGGACTGCGCCCCCGGCTCCCGGACGGCGACCGTCACGTTCGAGCGGGGCAAGACCTACGAGAACTGGCGCGGATTGTTCGGTGCGGGAACGCTCCTCCCGGCGCACGTGGTGGGACGTCTCGCGGGCGTCTCGAACGTCGGTAACGCGATCCGCACGAACGATCGTGCCGCGATCGCGAAGATCGCTAAGGCGTGGAACACGGGTTTCGCGATGAAGCCCGGCGAGGCGATCGATCCCAAGGTGTTCGTCTCCGCGGGTCCGTACCGGATACGGGACTTCACCGCCGAGAAGGGGCTGCGGCTGGTCTCCAACGACAAGTGGTGGGGCCAGGAGCCGACGCTCGGTGATGCGACGATCTGGACGCGAGGAACCGACGGCGACACGGCGCTGAAGGACGGCGTGGTCGACGTCGTGGACTCGGACGACCTCGCGGCCGCCGACAAGGTGGCCGGACGTGAGTCGCCGGCCCCCGGTGCCGACCGCGGGGCGGCGCGCGATCCGGCATCGCTGTCGGTCACCAGCCTGGTGTTCTCCCGCAAGGGTGCGGTGTCCGATCTCAAGGTCCGACAGGCGCTCGCCTCCTGCATGCCGCGCAACGAGCTGGCACGAGCACACGGAGCGAACGGCGTGGTGTGGAGCATGCGCAGCGTCGCCCCCGCCGACTCACTCGGACCATCGTTGAACGTGCAGTACGGACGCCGGTATCCGCGATCGGATCTGGGCCGTGCGCGCAACCTGCTGGAAGACCGTGAGAACACCGACCGCAAGCCGATGGTCCGGATCGGCTACCCGGCAGGATCCGAGGCCGACGCCGCAGTCGTCAAGACCATCGCGGACACCTGCGCGCGCGCTGGGGTCTCGGTGCGCGATGTGTCGACGCCGGACTTCTCCGTCACCTCGCTCGGCAAGAAGGCCGACGCGGTGCTCATGGCGGGGGACACGTTCGCGGCCGCGGGCACGGCGAGTGGATTCCCGTCCGCCTACTCGCTGTCCGCAGGCGATCCTCTCAACCTGTCGGACTTCCCGAACCGGTCGGTGCGTGAAGCGATCGCCGACCTCGCGTCCTCGTCCCGGGACAGCGGCAGACTGCCGTTGCTGCGGACCATCGACACGGCGGCATGGGACGAGTTGCCGACGATCCCGTTGTACGGCACGGTCCGCGGCCGGGAGGCTTCCGGCGCAGTCACTCATGCCGTTCCGGGACTCGGCCGGTCGGGTACCGGATGGAACATGGACCGATGGGGCGGCACCGCGTGATAGCGCAGGCGGACGTTCCGCGGATCGAGCGTGCGCGTGCGGCGATCGAACGTCATGCGCGCCTGGTGCCGGACTTCCCTGAGCCGGGCATCGCGTTCAAGGATCTGACGCCGGTACTGGCCGCCGCGGACGGGTTGAACGCGGTCACCGATGCGCTCGCCGAGTGCTGCGAGGGCGCGGATCTCATCGCCGGAATCGACGCTCGCGGATTCCTGCTGGGTGGTGCGATCGCGCATCAGCTGGGCGTCGGAGTTGTCGCAGTGCGCAAGGGAGGGAAGCTCCCGCCCCCGGTCATCGGCGTCGACTACGCGCTCGAGTACGGTACCGCCCGGCTCGAGATCCCCTCGCAGGGAATCGATTTCGTCGGCAAGCGGGTCGCCGTCGTCGACGACGTACTCGCGACGGGTGGCACCATCGGCGCCACCCTGGCGCTGCTGTCGCAAGTGGGTGCGACGGTCTCCGATGTGGCGGTCGTGATGGAGCTGGATGGATTCCCCGGCCGAGAGGCGATAGCGAAGGCGGCCGGCGGTGCGGTACGTGTGCACAATCTGTGCCTCGGCTGACTAGACTCGCACCATGAGCGACCCCGATGCCGCACGACGTAGCGTGGACGCCGTCGCAGCGCCACTGAGTTCCCGGCGTGTGCGAGCCCGACTGGCCCGCCGGATGACGGCCGCTCCGAAGGGGAGTGTGGCCCCGGTTCTGGAACCGCTGGTCACCCTGCACCGCGATGTGTTCCCCAAGGCGGAAGTCGGTGTCCTGCAGCAGGCGTACGACGTCGCCGATGAACGGCATGCGGGGCAGTTCCGCAAGTCCGGTGATCCGTACATCACCCATCCGCTTGCGGTTGCAACCATTCTGGCCGATCTGGGCATGGATACGACGACTCTCATCGCCGCACTCCTGCACGACACGGTCGAGGACACCGGATATACGCTCGACGAGCTCGAGAAGGACTTCGGGGCCGAGGTCGGGCATCTCGTGGACGGCGTCACCAAACTCGACAAGGTGGCTCTCGGCAGCGCCGCCGAGGGTGAGACCATCCGCAAGATGATCATCGCGATGGCACGTGATCCGCGGGTCCTGGTCATCAAGGTCGCCGATCGGCTGCACAACATGCGGACCATGCGCTTCCTCCCGCCGGAGAAGCAGGCGCGCAAGGCGCGGGAGACTCTCGAGGTGATCGCCCCGCTGGCCCACCGTCTGGGAATGGCGACGGTGAAGTGGGAGTTGGAGGACCTGGCGTTCGCGATCCTGCACCCGAAGAAGTACGAGGAGATCGTCCGTCTGGTCGCCGACCGCGCACCGAGCCGGGATACCTATCTCGCCCGGGTGCGCAACGATCTGAACAATGCGCTCGGCGCGGCCCATATCCAGGCGACGGTCGAGGGCCGACCGAAGCACTACTGGTCGATCTATCAGAAGATGATCGTGCGGGGCAAGGACTTCGACGACATACACGACCTGGTGGGCATGCGGATCCTCTGCGATGAGATCCGTGACTGCTACGCCGCGATCGGCGTCGTGCACTCCCTGTGGCAGCCGATGGCAGGGCGGTTCAAGGACTACATCGCCCAGCCGAGTTTCGGTGTGTACCAGTCGCTGCACACCACGGTCATCGGCCCGGAGGGCAAGCCGCTCGAGGTGCAGATCCGGAGCTTCGAGATGCACCGCACCGCGGAGTTCGGCATCGCGGCTCACTGGCGGTATAAAGAAGGCCGAAAAGGCAAGGGACGCAAGGCTACCGACGTCGCCGAAGTGGACGACATGGCGTGGATGCGGCAGCTTCTCGACTGGCAGCGCGAAGCGGCCGACCCGGGGGAGTTCCTCGAATCGCTGCGCTTCGACCTGGCGGTCAAGGAGATCTTCGTCTTCACCCCGAAGGGCGACGTGATCACGCTGCCGGCCGGGTCGACGCCCGTCGACTTCGCGTACGCGGTGCACACCGAGGTGGGGCATCGGTGCATCGGCGCACGAGTCAACGGACGGCTCGTGGCGCTCGAGCGGCCGTTGGAGAACGGCGAGGTCATCGAGGTGTTCACCTCGAAGGCCGAGACCGCGGGTCCGAGCAAGGACTGGGAGGGGTTCGTCGTCTCCCCGCGGGCGAAGACCAAGATCCGGCAGTGGTTCGCGAAGGAGCGGCGCGAGGAGGCTCTCGAAGCGGGTAAGGACGCGATCGCCAAGGAGACCCGTCGCGGGGGGCTGCCGCTGCACCGGCTGCTGTCCGCGGAATCGGTCACGGCGGTATCGAAGGAACTCGGATTCCACGACGTGGACACGCTGTACAGCGCGGTCGGCGAGGGGCACGTACCTGCCGGACGTGTGGTCCACCGGCTGGTTGCGCTGCTCGGCGGCGTGGAGGCCGCGGAGGATGAGATCGCCAACCGGGCGACTCCGTCGACGCAGGGCACGCGCTCGCGGGCGATGGGCGACAGTGGAGTCGTCGTGGAGGGGATCGACAACATCCTCGCCAAGCTCGCCAAGTGCTGCACGCCCGTACCGGGGGACGAGATCCTCGGGTTCGTGACCCGCGGCGGCGGGGTCAGCGTGCACCGCGCGGACTGCACCAACGCCGACGACCTACGTGGTCAACCCGATCGGCTGATCCCGGTGAGCTGGGCGGAGAGCACGAACGCCGTGTTCCTGGTGGCGATCCAGGTGGAGGCGCTCGACCGGCACCGGTTGCTGTCGGACGTCACCCGCGTGCTCGCCGACGAGCGGGTCAACCTGCTGTCGGCCACGCTGTCGACGAGTCGCGACCGAGTCGCGGTGAGCCGCTTCACCTTCGAGATGGCCGACCCCAAGCATCTCGGCCACGTCCTGAACGTGGTCCGCAACGTGGAAGGCGTCTACGACGTCTACCGCGTCACGTCCTCATCCTGAACCCGGGTTACGCGGCTCAGGCAGCGTCCTCGGCGGTCGCCTTCTTGATCTCGAGCGGAATCTTGGGGTAGCCGTCCTCCGGACTGCTGCCCGGGGCCGGTGCGATCCCGCCCTCGGCGACCTCATCGACGACCTTCATGCCCTTTTCGCTCACCTTGCCGACCACGGCCAGCGTCGGCGTGAGCTGGGTGTCCTTGGTGACGATGAAGAACTGGGCACTGCCGGTGTTGGCTCGTCCCTGTTGCGCGTCGTTGCTGTTGGCGATCGCCACGGTGCCTCGCGGATAGACGACGGCTTGTTCGTTCATGCCGAGCTGAGCCATCCGCGGATCCATCGGAACCTCTTTCAGTCCGGTCGGGTTCTCGTCCGGACTGTGCCATCCGGGACCACCCATGCCGGTATGGGTCGGGTCACCGCATTGCAGAATGCTCAGCGTCTTCGACTGGCTGAGACGGTGGCAACTCGTGTCGTTGTAGTAGTCGTTATTCGCAAGGGCGGCAATTGCATTCACGTTGCACGCCGCCTTCGAGCGATCCAGCTCGATCGGCACGTCGCCCTTATTGGTCGCGAGATCGAAGTTCACGGTGCCAGTGTTGAGAGTCCGGCTCTCCGGCTTCGGTGAGCTGCGCTGCTTCGGGGCGCCCTCCTGCAGGCTCTTCAGGAGCGCCTCGCCTGCGGCCTTCTGCTCGGCGGGCGCAGCTTTGAGCTGCTCTTGGATCTGCTGAATGGTCTTCGCGAAGTCGACCGGAGCATCTTCGTAGGTGCACTCGGTGTGACGGCTGTTGTCCCACGAGCGGTACCAGAAGAATCCGCCGACGGCCGCCAGTGCGAGGACGAAGACGCCCGCTACGGCGATGACGGACAGGGTCCGCTGCCGGGCGGCGCGCCGTTCGTGTTCGAGCCGGTCTTCCAGCTTTCGGCGGGCTGCTTCGCGGCGCTCCTCGTTTGTGGACACGCTGGTGGAACCTCCTATAGGGGCGGTATCCGCGCGGGGTCTGTCCGCGGGGCCGCCCCATGCTATCGCAGGGCCCTGAATGGTCGATGAGACAATGGGTTCAGTGCGCACACGACGTTCGGTTCGTCCTTTTTCTCGGGCGACGACGACTCCGCGGAGCGCTCCGCCCGAACAGACTCGGAAGAAAGGTCGTGCCAGTGATCATCGCCGGATTCGCTGCGGGAATGTTCCAGACCAACTGCTACCTCGTGGCCGACGATGCCGGCGGTGACGCGGTCATCGTCGACCCGGGCCAGGACGCCGCTCCGGGCGTTCGCGAGGCGCTCGCCGAGTTCTCGCTGACCCCGGTGGCGGTCTTCCTCACCCACGGGCACCTGGATCACACCTGGAACGCGACCGAGCTCGCCGACGAGTTCTCGATCCCCGCATACATCCACGCGGACGACCGGCCGATGCTGACCGACCCGGGAATGGGCCTGGGCAGTGCATTGGCGACGATGATCGGCGACACCGAGTTCCACGAACCGGAGAAGGTCATCGAGTTCGTCGACGGGCAGGACGTGGAGGTCGCCGGAATGCGGTGGAGCGTGGACCACGCCCCGGGGCATTCCCGGGGCAGCGTGCTGCTCACGCCGGACGCTCCCGTAGGCGACTCCGGTACGGCCGTGTGCTTCGCCGGGGACGTGCTGTTCAACGGATCCATCGGCCGCACGGACCTGCCTGGCGGCAGCCATCGGCAACTCCTCGACTCCATCGGGGCTAAACTCCTCACCCGCGATGATGATCTGGTCATCCTGCCCGGTCACGGGCCCCAGACGACGATCGGTGCCGAGCGCGCATCGAACCCGTTCCTCGTCGACCTGCCAGATGCCGACAAGAAGGGACGTTTCGGACTGTGAATGGAGATTTCTCGGCGCCGAAGGGCATTCCGGACTACTTTCCGCCGGCCTCGGCGGATTTCCTCGAGGTCCGCAACACGCTGACCGACGCAGCGCACCGCGCGGGGTACGGGCACATCGAGCTGCCGATCTTCGAGGAGACGGCGCTGTTCGCTCGCGGGGTGGGCGAATCCACCGACGTGGTCAGCAAGGAGATGTACACCTTCACCGACCGCGGCGACCGATCGGTGACCCTGCGTCCGGAGGGGACGGCGGGCGTCATGCGCGCCGTCATCCAGCACGGTCTCGATCGTGGACAGCTTCCGGTGAAACTCAGCTACTCGGGACCGTTCTTCCGGTACGAGCGACCTCAGGCCGGGCGGTACCGGCAGCTGCAGCAGGTCGGAGTCGAGGCGATCGGCGTCGACGATCCGGCGCTGGACGCCGAGGTCATCGCCATCGCCGATGAAGGCTACCGACGGCTCGGCTTGTCCGGATACCGGCTGGACCTGACCTCCCTCGGCGACGACACCTGCCGACCGCAGTACCGCGAGACGCTGCAGCAGTACCTCCTCGGTCTCGATCTGGACGAGGCGACGGCCGACCGCGCCCGGATCAACCCGCTGCGAGTCCTGGACGATAAGCGTCCGGAGATCCGGGAGATGACCGCAGGCGCACCGCTCATGCTCGACCACCTGAGCGACTCTGCACGCGAGCACTTCGCCGAGGTGCGTCGTCACCTCGACCGTCTCGGAGTCCGGTACGAGATCAATCCGCGTCTCGTTCGCGGGCTCGACTATTACACGAAGACGACGTTCGAGTTCGTGCACGACGGTCTCGGCGCTCAGTCGGGCATCGGCGGCGGCGGCCGGTACGACGGGTTGATGCGTCAGATCGGCGGCAAACAGGAGCTGTCGGGAATCGGCTTCGGCATCGGCGTCGACCGAACGATCCTCGCATTGCAGGCCGAGGGAGTCTCGGTGGCCGGCCAGGGGCGGGTCGACGTGTTCGGTGTCCCGCTCGGGGCTGCCGCGAAAGAGGAGATGGTCGCGGTCGCGGGGTTGCTGCGCGACGCGGGCGTGCGAGTGGATCTCGCGTACGGCGACCGCGGACTCAAGGGGGCGATGAAGGCCGCCGATCGCTCGGGTGCCCGGTTGGCACTGGTTCTCGGAGAGCGAGAGCTCGAAGGCCGCACCATCGAGGTCAAGGACCTGTCCAACGGCGAGCAGGAGAAGGTCTCGCTCGACGACGTACTGGCCCAGGTCGCCTCGCGTCTGGTCTGAGTCACAGGTCGTTCGTGGCGAAGGTGTCGCATCGGCGCGGCTGTCCGGATTCGTAGCCGATGGTGAACCAGCGCTGGCGTTGGACGGCCGAGCCGTGCGTCCAGCCCTCGGGATTCGAGTTCGAGCCCTGGATGGTGTCGTCGCCGATGGCGCGGGCCGACTGGATGACCGTCGCGATCTGATCGTCGGTCAGCGGGGCGAGCATGGCGTCCGGGCCGTCGTCGGCCTTGTTGGCCCACACGCCTGCGAGACAGTCGGCCTGAAGTTCGATGCGACGGGAGCCGTCGTTGCCCATCCGCTGTCCCTTCGCGAGTACGCCGGTCAGATTCTCGACGTGGTGGCCGAATTCGTGTGCGACGACGTACTCCTGGGCGAGCGGGCCGTCGGATCCGCCCATCTGCTTGAGCTGGGCGAAGAACGACGGATCGAAGTAGGCGGTCTGATCAGCCGGGCAGTAGAACGGGCCCATGTCCGAAGACGCGGCGCCGCAGCCGGTGTCGATACCGCCGCTGAAGATGCGCACCGCGGGCTCGGTGTACCCGTCCATCTCGGTGGACCACACCTCGTTCAGGCTGATCGCCGTGGCCACGATCCGGCACACGTCGTCGGTGTTCGCCATCTCGACGGTGCACGAGTCGATGTGCTGCTGGAGTTCGGCGTTGGTGCCGCTGCTCGCCTGGGTGCTCGAGGTGCCGCCGCCCATGAGGTCACCCGGGTTGACTCCGAACAGGAGGGCGACGACGGTCACCACCAGACCGAGCCCGCCGCCCATCGCGATGCGCCCGCCGCCGCCTCCACCGCCGCCGGCCGAGACGTTGCCACCGCTGAGCGGACCGCTTCCCTGAAATGTCATGGGGTCAGATTATCGGGCGATCACCGCGCTTGGAGCAGCATCGGGGTCGGGGGAGAACCTGGTGTCGCGATGTCGGTGCCGGTCCGTAGACTCTCGGGTGAAGATCTAGTCCTTATAGGGAAGGAACCCAGTGCTCCGCACGCATTTCGCTGGCTCGTTGCGCCGCGAGAACGCCTCGCAGACTGTCACCGTGGCCGGTTGGGTGGCACGTCGCCGCGACCACGGCGGAGTCGTCTTCATCGATCTCCGTGACTCGTCGGGTCTGGTTCAGGTCGTCTTCCGGGACGAGCAGGTCGCGACCGCAGCCCACCGGCTCCGGGCGGAGTTCTGCGTCCAGGTGACCGGTGAGGTGGAGACACGGCCGGAGGGCAGCGAGAACGCGGCGCTGGCGTCGGGCGACATCGAGCTCAACGCACGTGAGCTGGTCGTGCTCAACGAGTCGGCGCCCCTGCCGTTCCAGCTCGATGAGCAGCCCGGTGAGGAAGCACGCCTCGCGCACCGCTACCTCGACCTGCGTCGAGAGGGGCCGTCCCGTGCGCTCCGCCTCCGCTCCCAGGTGAGCGCGTCGGCCCGCGCGGTGCTCGGCGATCACGACTTCGTGGAGATCGAGACACCGACCCTGACGCGGTCGACGCCGGAGGGCGCACGCGACTTCCTCGTTCCCGCCCGCCTGCAGCCGGGCAGCTTCTACGCGCTGCCGCAGAGCCCGCAGCTGTTCAAGCAACTGCTGATGGTCTCCGGGATGGAGCGGTACTACCAGATCGCCCGCTGCTACCGCGATGAGGATTTCCGCGCCGATCGCCAGCCGGAGTTCACCCAGCTCGACATCGAGATGAGCTTCGTCGACGAGGACGACGTGATCGCCCTCGCGGAGGAGATCCTCGTCGCGCTGTGGAAGCTGATCGGCCACGACATCACCGCACCGATTCCGCGCATCACCTATGCGGATGCCATGCGCCGGTACGGCAGCGACAAGCCGGACCTGCGATTCGACATCGAGATCGTCGAATGCGCCGACTACTTCAAGGACACGCCGTTCCGGGTGTTCCAGGCTCCGTACGTGGGCGCCGTCGTCATGGAGGGCGGGGCATCCCAGCCGCGCCGCCAGCTCGACGCGTGGCAGGAATGGGCGAAGCAGCGCGGCGCCAAGGGCCTCGCGTACGTCCTGGTTCAGGAGGACGGCACGCTCGGCGGGCCGGTCGCCAAGAACCTGTCCGACGCGGAGCGCGACGGACTGGCCGCGCACGTCGGAGCCGAGCCGGGTGACTGCGTCTTCTTCGGCGCGGGTTCCGCGAAGACCACCCGCGCACTGCTCGGTGCGGCCCGTGGCGAGATCGCCGACAAACTCGGCCTGATCAAGCCGGACGACTGGGCCTTCACCTGGGTCGTCGACGCTCCGATGTTCGAGCCTGCCGACGACGCGACCGCAGCAGGCGACGTCGCGGTCGGCTCCGGTGCCTGGACGGCTGTGCATCACGCCTTCACCTCCCCGAAGCCCGAGTGCCTCGACAACCTCGAGGAGGATCCCGGTTCCGCAGTCGCGTACGCCTACGACATCGTGTGCAACGGCAACGAGATCGGCGGCGGTTCGATCCGCATCCATCGTCGCGACATCCAGGAGCGCGTCTTCGCGATCATGGGGATCGGCGAGGAAGAGGCGCAGGAGAAGTTCGGCTTCCTGCTCGACGCCTTCGCATACGGTGCGCCCCCGCACGGCGGCATCGCATTCGGATGGGATCGCATCACCGCGCTGCTGGCCGGCGAGTCGTCGATCCGTGAGGTCATCGCGTTCCCGAAGTCGGGCGGTGGTGTCGATCCGCTGACCGATGCGCCGGCACCGATCACGGCGCAGCAGCGCAAGGAGTCGGGAATCGATGCGAAGCCGAAGGCTCCGCAGGCGAAGCCCGCAGGAGAGCAGGACCCCGAGGCGGGGCAGGAGGGGCAGGCGACAGCCTGAGTGACGTAATGACCGTTGTGGCACACGATCGGATCGACTCCGTGCTCTGCACCGCGCAGGAGACTCTGTCGCGGCGAGCGGGATCGCCGGTCCGGATCGATGAACCGGAAGACCTGGGCGGCTCGGGACGCAGTACCGTGCTGAGGGTCCGCGTGGTCGAGAATCCGCTGTCGCCCGACCGCAGCCTGGTGGTGAAGGCGTTCGACGAGAACTCCGATCCCGACCAGGTGCTGCGGGAGATCGCGTCCTACCGGTACGCGACGGCGCTGCCGACGGCGTCGCGCCCCGGGCCGCAGCTACTGGCTTCCGATCTGGACTCCCAGATCCTGGTCCTCACCGACCTCGGACACGGACGGCCGATGACCGAGTTGCTCGGATCGGCCGACGTCGATGAGGTGCGGCGCTGTGTCAGCGCGTGGGGGCAGGCTCTCGGCCGCATGCACGCGGCGACGTACGGCGGCGAGGACGATTTCCGGACGCTGCTCCGCGTCAGCGGCCCCAAGGGCGGCCGCAGACCGGACGTGGGGGCCAACTCCGGGATCGCAGGCGATGCAGCCGGGTCGGTTCGCCGGGCCGACGAGGTAGCCGCCGAACTCGGTGTCGAACTGTCGCAGGACTTCCGCGAGGTACTCGAACGCGGACTGGAGCTCTTCGGCGAAGGGCGGTTCCGGGCGTTCAGCCCGTCGGACGTCGGGCCGGAGAACATTCTGCTCAACGACGACGGTGTCCAGTTCATGGATTACGAGTGGGGTTCGTTCCGCGACGCGACCCTCGACGTCGCCTACGCGCTCGTGACGTTCCCGGCGACGCTCTCCCAACAGGGCGCCGAGCAGCGCGTCGAATTGGAGCGAGCGCTCGTCGATGCGTGGCGGGCCGAGGTCCTACCGCTCTGGCCGGGCCTCGCCGACGACCTGACCCTCGACGGTCGGCTCGCCGAGGCCCGCACGTTGTGGGTGTGGCTGGGGTTGTACTGGATGCTCGAATCGGAGACCTCGGGTCACGACTGGGCACTGCACACCTCCGATCCGCGCCTTGTGACCATGCGCTGGTCGGAATTGGCCGAGACGGCGCCCGGCACCGCGACCGGCGACGTCCTCGGCGGAGCGGCACGCGATATCCGACGGGCCCTGCAGCGGCTCTGGTTCGAGTGAGGTGCCGCCGATGACCGGCTCCGGCGACCTCTTCGACGACATCGGCACTTCGGAACGGACCACCCCGGTGAAGGTGTCGTCCCCGTCTGCACCATTGGCGGTGCGCATGCGGCCGGCATCGCTCGAGGAGGTGGTCGGTCAGGATCATCTACTCGGCGAGCGCTCGCCGCTGCGCCGCCTCATCGCCGGTTCGGGCGGATCGTCGGTGCTGCTCTACGGCCCGCCCGGTACGGGCAAGACCACGATGGCCTCGCTCATCAGCCAGGCGACCGGCGGCAGTTTCGAAGCGCTGTCAGCGTTGTCGGCGGGCGTCAAAGAGGTGCGTGCCGTGATCGACGTCGCGCGCAGGCGGTTGGTGCAGGGCGAGCAGACCGTCCTGTTCATCGACGAGGTGCATCGCTTCTCCAAGACCCAGCAGGATGCGCTGCTCGACGCCGTGGAGAACCGGATCGTGCTGCTGGTGGCGGCGACCACGGAGAACCCTTCGTTCTCAGTGGTCGCGCCGCTGCTGTCGCGATCCCTGGTCCTGCAGTTGCGGTCGTTGACCGACGACGACGTCGCGGCCGTGCTTCGGCGTGCCGTCGAGGATCCGCGAGGCCTCGACGGCGCCGTCGAACCGACCGACGAGGCGATCACGCACCTGGTCGCGGTATCCGGCGGAGATGCCCGGCGTGCACTCACCGCTCTGGAGGCGAGTGCGGACGGTGCGGACGGCGACTCGATCTCCGTCGCGGACGTCGAGGCGGCGATCGACCGTGCCGCCGTGCGCTACGACCGGGACGGGGATCAGCACTACGATGTCACCAGCGCGTTCATCAAGTCGATCCGCGGTTCCGATGTGGATGCGGCGCTGCACTACCTGGCCAGAATGGTCGTCGCCGGGGAGGATCCGAGGTTCATCGCCCGGCGTTTGATGATCCACGCGAGCGAGGACATCGGCATGGCCGACCCGACCGCGTTGCAAGCTGCGGTCGCGGCGGCTCAGGTGGTGCAGCTCGTCGGCATGCCCGAGGCTCGTCTCGCACTGGCGCAGGCGACGATTCACCTCGCGACCGCGCCCAAATCAGGGGCCGTCAACTCCGGACTCTCCGCAGCGATGGCCGACGTGTCGGCCGGTAAGGCGGGAGCGGTGCCGTCCCACCTGCGGGACGGGCACTACGCGGGAGCGCAGAAGCTGGGGAACGCGATCGGCTACCGGTTTCCGCACGACGACCCGGATGGGGTGCTCAGCCAGCAGTACGCACCTGACGTGCTGGTCGGCGTCGACTACTACGATCCGACCGACCACGGGTTCGAACGTGAGCTGGGGCCGAGGGTGGGGCGTCTGCGGTCGATCGTCCGCGGACTGGCGAAACGAAACCGGCGGAAATAGCCGACCCGGTCCCGGCGACACGAGTGCGTCGCGGTGCCGCCCCGATGAATCCGATCGGCCTGAGCCGGTAAACTGATCGGCGATCACCAGCGACTTCAACGAAGGACACCGCCGCAGTGCAGACGCATGAGATCCGGAAGCGCTTCCTGGATCACTTCATCCGGGCCGGACACACCGAGGTACCGAGCGCATCGCTGCTCCTCGACGACCCGAATCTCCTGTTCGTCAATGCGGGGATGGTGCCCTTCAAGCCGTACTTCCTCGGCGATCAGACGGCGCCGTACGACCGCGCGACGAGTGTGCAGAAGTGCGTCCGGACCCTGGACATCGAAGAAGTCGGTATCACCACGCGGCACAACACCTTCTTCCAGATGGCGGGCAACTTCTCCTTCGGTGACTACTTCAAGCGCGAAGCCATCTCCTTCGCCTGGACGCTGCTGACGAACTCGGTGGACGACGGCGGCTACGGCATCGATCCGGAACGGCTCTGGCCGACCGTCTACGTCGACGACGATGAGGCGGAGAGGATCTGGCGCGACGAGATCGGCGTCCCCGCCGAACGGATTCAGCGCCGCGGACTCAAGGACAACTACTGGTCGATGGGCGTGCCCGGACCGTGCGGACCGTGTTCGGAGATCTTCTACGACCGCGGACCCGAGTACGGGGCCGAGGGCGGTCCGGAGGTCGACGAGGACCGGTACATCGAGATCTGGAATCTCGTCTTCATGGAGAACATCCGCGGGGAGGGCGGCGGCAAGGAGGGCTACGAGATCCTCGGTCCGCTGCCGAAGAAGAACATCGACACCGGCATGGGGATCGAGCGGGTCGCCTGCCTCCTGCAGGGCGTCGACAACGTGTACGAGACCGATCTGTGCCGCCCCATCATCGACCTCGCATCCGAGCTGACCGGTCGCGGTTACGGCGCCGGCGGTAACGAGGACGATGTGCGGTTCCGGGTCATCGCCGATCATGCTCGAACCGCGGTCATGCTGATCGGTGACGGCGTCGTTCCGTCCAACGACGGCCGCGGATACGTGCTGCGCCGCCTGCTGCGCCGAGTGGTGCGGTCGGTGCGTCTGCTCGGTGCGTCCGATCCGACGATGGGCGCCATCGTGGACGCGGTCGTCGATCTGATGAGTCCCGCGTACCCGGAACTCGCGCAGCAGCGCGAGCACATCGTCTCGGTCTCGGTGGGCGAGGAGACGAGTTTCGCGAAGACGCTCGCGGCCGGATCGAAGCTCTTCTCCGAGGCCGCCGATGCCACCAAGGCGGGTGGTCAGTCCACGATCAGCGGTTCCGACGCCTTCGCGTTGCACGACACGTACGGATTCCCGATCGACCTCACGCTCGAGATGGCGGCCGAAGCGGGACTGGCGGTGGATCGCGAGGGCTTCACCGAGCTGATGGCCGAGCAGCGCTCACGGGCGAAGGCCGATGCCACGTCGCGCAAGGCGTCGCACGCGGACCAGACCGTGTACCGCGAGTTCCTCGACCGCGGTCCGACCATGTTCACCGGGTTCGACGAGCTCGTCTCCGAGGCGCGGGTCCTCGGTCTCATCGCGGGCGGCGAACGCGTTCGCTCCGCGGTGCCGGGCACCGAACTCGAGGTGATCCTCGACCGGAGTCCGCTGTACGCGGAGGCCGGCGGGCAGATGGCCGACCACGGATCCATCACCACCTCGGATGGCACCCGGCTTTCGGTTCGCGACGTGCAGAAGGTGGGCAAGCAGGTGTGGCTGCACCGCGTCGTGGTCGACGAGGGCGAGATCGCGGAGGGTGACCGGGTCCTCGCTGCCGTCGATTCCGCGTGGCGGCACGGTGCCACCCAGGGGCACTCGGGGACGCACATGGTGCACGCCGCTCTCCGCCAGGTACTCGGGCCCACGGCCACCCAGGCCGGATCGCTCAACCGCCCCGGGTACCTGCGTTTCGACTTCCACGCGAGCAGTGGGCTCACCGACGACCAGCGAGCTCGGATCGAGCAGATCAGCAACGAGGCGGTCGAGGCCAACTACGAGGTCAACACGTTCGAGACGGATCTGGCCAAGGCCAAGGCGATGGGTGCGATGGCGCTCTTCGGCGAGAACTACGGAGACCGGGTCCGCGTCGTCGAGATCGGCGGACCGTTCTCGATGGAGTTGTGCGGTGGCACCCACGTCGGGGCGTCTGCTCAGATCGGTCCGATCACGGTGATCGGCGAGTCATCGGTCGGTTCGGGAGTGCGTCGAGTGGAGGCGTACGTCGGCATGGATTCGTTCCGGTACCTCTCGAAGGAGCGAGCTCTGATGGCGGGTCTCGCGTCGTCGCTCAAGGTTCCGTCCGATCAGGTGCCCGGGCGAGTCGAGCAGCTGGTCGCCAAGCTGCGCGATGCGGAGAAGGCCCTCGACTCGGTGAAGGCCGAGCAGGCGCGGTCCGCGGTGTCCGGACTCATCGATCAGGCGCAGACGATCGGCGGTACCCTCGTCGTCTCGGGCCGCGTCGGCGACGGTGTGGACGCCAATGGTCTGCGGACGCTGGTTTCCGACCTCCGGGGCAAGGTGGCCGATCGAGATGCGGTGATCGCGCTTTTCTCCGTTGCCGGAGACAAGGTCCCGTTCGCAGTGGGAACCACCGCTGCAGCACGGGATGCGGGGCTCAAGGCAGGCGATCTGGTGCGCGAGGTGGCTCCCGTGGTCGCCGGACGCGGCGGCGGCAAGCCGGATCTCGCGCAGGGATCGGGCACCGACGCCGCAGGCATCGATGCCGCGTTGACCCGCCTCCGCGATGTCGTCGGGGGACGATGATCTCGCCCCGAGGACGCCGCGTGGCGATCGACGTCGGCAGCGTGCGAGTGGGCGTGGCCGTCTGCGACCCGGATGGCATCCTCGCGACGCCGGTCGAGACCGTGCAGCGCGCCAAGGACGGATCCGACATCGCACGCATCGTCACCATCATCGACGAGTACGAGGCGGTCGGAGTCGTCATCGGACTGCCGCGCACCCTGCGGAACACCGACGGTCCGGCGGTGAAGGCCGCACGCGGGTTCGGCGGCCGCCTCGCATCGGCGCTGTCCGAGGTCCGCGACCTCCCGGTGGAGTACCACGATGAACGATTGACCACGGTGACCGCCACGACGGCACTGCGGGCGAGTGGAGTAAAAGCAAAAGACGCGCGCGCCGTCGTGGATCAGGCCGCTGCTGTCGCTATTCTGCAGGGATGGTTGGACGCGCGCCGCTGACGCGTCGCCCGATGAGGAGGATCGACCCACGTGACTGATCAGGACCGGACACCGCGACACGGTGAAGAGCCTGGGCGACGCCGTAGCCGACGCGATCGGGAAGCCGGCCGCCCGGGGGACGAGTCATGGCGCTACTTCACCGATCCGGGGACGGGCCGTTCGGGGACCCGGCATCGTCGCCGCCGGGGGCCGGGCGATCCCACGACGACGGGCAGCATTCCGCTCGTCCGGACGGAGGGTCAGCAACTTCCGGACCCGACGGTCGAATACCGCACCCCCGAGCCTCCGCCCGAGGAGCAGTCTCCGCATTTCCAGGTCCGGTACCGGTCGACCGAGCCGGAGTCCGGAACGCAGTTCCGGGATCCGAGCCAGGAACCTGAACGGCAGGCTCCCCAGCCGATTCCGCGACAGCCACGTCCGCCCGAGCCGGGCTTGCGGGAGCCGGGACCGGGGGCGTCGAAACCCGGAGCGAGTGAGTCCGATCAGGTCACCGAACCACAGGACCGTCCGGAACCGGGGCGCGGTCGGACCGCTGCGGTTGCGGGCACGGCTGCAGCGGGGACCGCGGGTGCCGCGGCGGCCGCGGCGGGAGGGTTCGACGTTCTCGACGACGGACCGCAGGACGAGTCGTCGCCCGGCCGGCCGACGACGGCTGCGGCACGTGGACGTTCCCGGCCGTGGCGCGGTCGGGGCCGCGGAGTCGGTCCGCGCACGATCCCGGCGTCGGCGCCCGGAGGCGCAGACGATCGTTCAGCGCACGATCGTTCAGCGCACGATCGTTCAGGGCACGACGTCCTGTCCGATACGGATGACCAAGGGACAGACGGCGCGAAGCCGAAGCAGCGGAGTAACCGGAATCTCCTCCTCGCCGTCGGCGCCATCGCGTTGATCGCGATCCTCGTGGTCGGGGGAGTCGGCGCCAAATGGCTCGGCCTGTTCGATTCGCGTGAAGACTTCGACAGCACGACCGGGTCGGGTGCCGTGATCGTGGAGGTTCCCAACGAAGCCGCCCTTCGCGACGTCGGCGAGACGCTCGCCGATGCGGGTGTCGTCGGCAGCCGTCGTGCCTTCGTCGACGCGGTCGAGAGCAGCGGTGCCGCAGTCACGCCGGGCTTCTACCGGCTACCCAAGGGCATCTCGGCGAGTACGGCGATCGACAAGATGGGATCGCCGGAGAGCCGAGTGGGGCGGTTCGTCGTTCCGGAGGGCCTGCAACTCGACTCCAAGCAGAGCGCGAACGGGTCGACGCGCCCGGGCATCTTCGAGATGGTCGAGAAGGCGACCACGTTCGAGACCGATGGCGAGAAGATGGGCGTCACCAAACAGGAGCTGAAGGACGCAGCCGCTGACGCCGATCCGAAAGACCTCGGCGTGCCCGACTGGGCGATGGCGAAGGTGAATGAACTCAAGGGCGACCACCGCCGGATCGAAGGCCTCATCGCGTCGGGTGCGTGGGAGAACATCGATCCACGTCTGGACGCCACCGAGATCCTCCGGGAGCTCATCACTCGCAGCGTCACGCGGTTCACCACCTGGGGGCTGCTGAGCGGCAACTACTCCGGACTCTCGCCGTACGACACCGCGACGGTCGCGTCGATCGTGGAAGCCGAGGCGAGCAAGGACAACGACTTCCCGAAGGTCGCCCGCGTCATCCTCAATCGTCTCAAGCTCGACCGGCGGCTCGAGATGGACTCGACGGCCAATTACACGGCGGCCATCTCAGACATCGATCTGCACGGTGACGCCTACACGGCCGACAACGAGTGGAACACGTACCACCACGACGGGTTGCCGGTGACGCCGATCGGCGCGGTCGGCGAGCGTGCGCTGCGGGCTACCGAGGAACCGGCCAAGGGGAAGTGGCTCTACTTCGTGACCGTCGACAAGGACGGCAAGACTCTGTTCGCGAACACGTTCGGCCAGCACCGGAAGAACCGTCAGGTGGCCTGCAGTAACGGCTTCCTCTCCGTCAACTGCGAGTGAGGATCCGAGCTATGAGATGCCTACAGTGAACGGTCGGGCTGATGCTCGCCGTGCGGCCGTCCTCGGTTCGCCGATCGGGCACTCGCGGTCCCCGGATCTGCATCGTGCCGCCTTCGCTGCCCTCGGGTTCGACGGGTGGACGTACGACGCGCTGGAGACGACCGCCGAGCAACTGCCCGACCGGGTCGGAACGGCGGACGACGAGTGGATCGGCTTCTCGGTGACGATGCCGTGCAAGCTGGCCGCGCTGGAGTTCGCGGACGTGGTGTCGGCGCGTGCGCAGATGATCGGCTCGGCGAACACGCTCCTGCGTACCGTCGACGGGTGGCGTGCTGATTGCACCGACGTGGACGGGATGGCGGGCGCCCTCACGGATGCCGGGCTGCCCGAGGATGCCTCCCGGGCGGTACTGATCGGTGCGGGCGGGACGTCTCTCCCGGCGCTCGCTGCGCTCGCCGATGCCGGAATCACCTACGTCGACATCGTTGCGCGGGACGAGAACCGGGCGGCGGGTGCGGTCGATCTGGCCGAGCGGCTCGCGATGACCGTGCGCGTCGTCGACTTCGCGCCGAGTGACGAACTGCGCGACGGATGCGGGAGCGCCGATGTCACGGTCTCCACAGTGCCGGCGAGTGCTGCCGCGATCCTCGCCGGAGCGGTCGCCGGTTCACGCAGGCTGGTCGACGTGATCTACGACCCGTGGCCGACACCCCTGGCTGCGGCAGTGGCGGACGCCGGCGGTGATGTCGTCGGCGGAATAGTGATGCTTCTCAACCAGGCGTACAGCCAGGTGGAGCAGTTCACCGGACGGCCGGCGCCGCGGGCGGCGATGGCCGCGGCGGTCGGCGTCGACCTCGGCGCGCAGGATTCCCGCGGCACGTACTGACTCTCGCGGCCCTTGCAGGTGCCGCGTGAAGCAGAAGCTGCCGCGGGAGCACACCGTCGGGGAGCGCAGGGACATCCTGTGGATGACGCCCTGGGCAGGGGTGCGGTCTCGATGCACGCTGGTGGCATGGCTCAGCTGATCGCGACGCTCCTGGCCGTCGGTTGGCTTCTGGTGCTCGCCGATGCCGATCGGCGAACCGGTCGCATCCCGAACACGATGGTGCTGCCCGCATGCGGGGGTACGGTGCTCGTCTCGGGATGGGTTCCAGCGGTCGGTGTGAGTGCGCTGGTGGCGACGACTCCCTATCTGGTCGCATTCGCCGCCCGGGCAGTCGGCGGAGCCGACGTGAAGCTCGCTGTTCCGGCCGGGGGAGTGCTGGCCGACCCGGGACTCGCGCTCGGGGCAGTGCTCGTCGCAGCAGTGATGACCGCAGTGATCTGCGTCGCCTCGCGACGGACGAAGATCCGGCACGGTCCCGTGCTGATCGGTGCAGTTCTGTTACTCACGGTGCTGAAGTGGCAGGCGGAGTACGACTAACCTGGTGAAGGAGCGGTCGTTCCCAGACAGACGGTCGTCGACGACCAGCGAGGTGCCATGCCGCACGATCCACGCTCTACCGCGGCTGCGGCGGGTGGTCGGACCCCGGTGAACCGTCGGGCGTTCCTGTCGGCACTCGTCGCCGGAGTCGGCGCTGCCGGCGTGGGAGCCACGGTCGCCGGACGTTCCGCAGCGGCACCGCTCGACGCGATGATCGGCGGATCGTCGGAACTGCCTTCGTCCGGCCCACGCGATCCGCGGTTGGGTACGCTCCTCGACTACTCCGCCGGGGTGCCGTCGGCGTCCGCGGTGCGTGCGGCCGGACATGCCGGAGCCATCCGGTACGTCTCCGACCCACGTCCCGGTGCCGAGTGGATGGCCGGCAAGCCGCTCCGAGAGGCCGAGGCCGCCGACTTCCGTCAGCACGGACTGGTCATGGTGTCGTGCTACCAGTTCGGCACGGCTCAGACCGCGGACTGGCTCGGCGGATTCCCGGCCGGAGTCGATCATGCTCGCCGTGCCGTCGCCATCCACGACGCGGCCGGTGGACCGCGGAGCGCGCCGATCTACGCATCGATAGACGACAACCCGACCGCACAGCAGTTCGTCACGCAGATCGTGCCGTTCCTGCTCGGTTGGCAGAGCGTGATCGGTCGGCGTCGGCTCGGGGTGTACGCGAACGCCCCGACGATTCACCGGGCGAACGCCATCGGACTCGCGGACTGGTACTGGCAGCACAGGTGGGGCACACCTGACGACTACGTGCATCCGGCAGCTCACCTGCGTCAACTGCGTGGCAGCACTCGAGTCGGCGGCGTGAACGTCGATGTCAACACCATCCTGAAACGCGAATACGGCGCCTGGGCGTGAGCGTGCGTCGAGCGTGGGTGGCCTGACCGTCCCCGCGTACGCGACTTCTGGAACAATTGACGTGTGTTGCGTTGGATGACAGCCGGAGAATCGCATGGACCGGCCTTGGTGGCCCTGGTGGAGGGCATGGTGGCGGGGGTGCAGGTCACCTCGTCTGACATCGCCGAGCAGTTGGCGCGTCGCCGACTCGGCTACGGTCGCGGAGCCCGCATGAAGTTCGAGGCGGACGAGGTGAGCGTCATCGGCGGCGTGCGCCACGGTCTCACGCTCGGCGGCCCGATCGCCGTGCAGATCGGGAACACCGAGTGGCCGAAGTGGGAGAAGGTCATGTCGGCCGATCCGGTCGACGACGACGAACTCGAGGGCAGCGCCCGCAACGCGGCGCTCACCAGACCTCGTCCGGGGCACGCCGACTACTCCGGCATGCTCAAATACGGCTTCGACGACGCGCGTCCGATCCTCGAGCGCGCGAGCGCCCGGGAGACGGCGGCTCGCGTCACAGCAGGCACGGTCGCCCGGAACTTCCTGCACCAGGTACTCGGTATCGACATCGTCTCGCATGTGGTCTCGATCGGCGACAGCGATCCCTACAGCGGTCCGACGCCGCGGTTCGCCGACCTCGAGTCCATCGATGCGAGCCCGGTCCGGGCTTTCGGCAAGGATGCGGAGACGTCGATGATCGACGAGATCGAAGCCGCCAAACGCGATGGGGACACCCTCGGCGGCGTGGTCGAGGTGATTGCGACCGGCGTCCCCGTCGGACTCGGCTCGCACGTGAGCGGTGAGAGCCGACTCGACTCACGACTCGCGGCCGCGCTCATGGGCATTCAGGCCATCAAGGGCGTCGAGGTGGGCGACGGTTTCACCACCGCTCGCCGCCGCGGCAGTCAGGCTCACGACGAGATGGTTCCGGGCGCCGACGGCGTGCTTCGGTCCACCAACCGCGCAGGCGGACTCGAAGGCGGTATGACCAATGGCGAGGACGTGCGCGTCCGCATCGCCATGAAGCCCATCTCGACGGTGCCCCGCGCCCTGGCGACGGTCGACATGACGACCGGTGAGCCGGCCAGCGCCATTCATCAGCGCAGTGATGTCTGCGCCGTTCCCGCCGCAGGCGTGGTCGCCGAGGCGATGGTCGCACTCGTCGTCGCACAGGCGGCGCTGGAGAAGTTCGGCGGCGACTCGGTGAACGAGACCACGGCCAACCTGCGCGGCTACCTGGACGCAGTGGAAGCGCGTCCCCCGCGACCGTGACCGACAGCACCGGCACCGGATCGGCCGCAACGCCTCGTGCGGTCCTCGTCGGATTCATGGGATCGGGCAAGTCGACGGTCGGCCGCGCACTCGCCAGTGCTCTCAGCGTGGAGTTCGTCGACACCGACACCGAGATCGAACGACGGAGCGGCCGGACGATTCCGGAGATCTTCGAATCCGATGGAGAGAGCGGATTCCGGGAGATCGAAGCGACGACCGTCCGCGATGTCCTCGCGACGACGTCCGGTGTCGTGGCACTCGGTGGCGGATCACCCACCGTTCCGTCCATCCGCGCGGCCCTCGCCGGTCACCACGTCATCTATCTGGAGATCGACGCGGACGACGGATTCGTCCGCGTCGCAGGCTCCGATCGGCCGCTGCTGGCAGGTGCCGATCCCGCAGCACGGTACGCAGCGATCCTCTCGAGTCGCGTCGACGACTATCGCTCGGTCGCCGTGGTGACCGCTGATGCGTCCGCACCGGTCGGTGAACTCGTCATCTCGATCACCGCCGGCCTACCCGAGATCGGGTCCGACCCCACTGAACCCCCACCTGAAGGAGAAACTCGATGACCGAACCGGTGAAGGTCCCCGTGCGGGCGGCCAGTCCGTACGAGGTGATCATCGGCCGCGGCCTGCTCACCGATCTCGCCGAGGCGGCCAGGGGAGCTGACCGGGTGACCGTCGTGTATCAGCCGACGCTCGCGGCGACCGCCGAGCAGATCCGTGCATTCCTCGCCGAACGCGGCTTCGATGCGCACCGTGTGGAGATCCCGGATGCCGAGGACGGGAAGGACCTTTCGGTCGCCGCGTTCTGCTGGGAGGTGTTCGGCCGCATCGGGATGATGCGCAACGACAAGGTGGTGAGTCTGGGCGGAGGTGCGGCCACCGACCTCGCCGGGTTCGCCGCCGCCACCTGGATGCGCGGCATCGGAGTCATCCACGTGCCGACGACGCTGCTCGCGATGGTCGACGCAGCCGTCGGCGGCAAGACCGGGATCAACACGGATGCGGGTAAGAACCTGGTCGGGTCGTTCCACGAACCGGACGCCGTCCTCGTCGACCTGGCGACCCTCGAGACCGTTCCGCACAACGAGATCGTGGCGGGAATGGCGGAGGTCATCAAAACCGGGTTCATCGCAGATCCGGTGATCCTGGATCTGATCGAGGCGGATCCGCAGGCGGCTCTCGATCCGGCGGGAGACGTGCTGCCCGAACTCATCCGGCGCTCCGTCCAGGTGAAGGCGGATGTGGTGTCCGCGGACCTGAAGGAGTCGTCCCTCCGGGAGATCCTGAACTACGGTCACACGCTGGGGCACGCCATCGAGCGTCGCGAGCGGTACAAGTGGCGGCACGGTGCGGCCGTATCGGTGGGAATGATGTTCGCGGCGGAGCTCTCCCGGCTCGCGGGCCGACTCGACGACGAGACCGCGGATCGGCATCGCCGGATCCTGGAGCTCGTCGGACTGCCGGTCACCTATGATCCCGACGCCCTCGGTGACCTGTTGACCAGCATGTCGGGGGACAAGAAGAACCGGTCCGGAATAATGCGGTTCGTCGTCCTCGACGCACTGGCGAAGCCGGGGCGTCTCGAGGCGCCCGACCCTTCGCTGATCGCAGGCGCCTACTCGGCTGTCGCAGGCGGGAAACCGCAGAGCGGTCCGATCCTGCTCTGAGACAGCCGATCTCGCCGAGTCACGAGAAACGTCGAATCACGAGAAACAGCGCCGGACTTCGCAGTCCGGCGCTGTTTCTCGTAGCTGGTGAGGAACGGCCGATCAGACGGCGGCCATCTCCTGGGTGGGCTGGTCGTCGTTCTCCGCGTTCTCCGCGGCCTTGCGCTCGGTCTTGCGCTGTTCGCGGCGAATGAGGAAACGGCCGGCCGATGCGCCGATGAAGGCAGGCACGAAGACCAACAGCGCGACGAACGAGGTGCCCGCGAAGATCTCGACCGGCAGCGAAGCCTGGCCGATGCCGTTGATCCAGTTGGTGCCGACGATCCAGCAGACGACACACGACACGATTCCGGCGAACATGCCGGCCTTGAGCCAGCGCACCGTGAGGTCCGCGTAGTCGTCGGGGTCCGCGTTGGCTCGTGCATCGCGCAACCCGTCGATGCCGCCCCAGATCATGGCGATGAGGCAGACCGCTGCGATCGCGACCCAGCGTGCCATCGACGAGGAGAGTGGCGCGGAGATGATGAAGGAGCCGAGAATGATGCGGGCAGCGATGTGCACAAGCGACATCACGATGCCACGAAGAAGCCAACTCATGGGAACACAGTAGCGGGGTGGAACATGTTCAACAATGTCGACATGCGATTCTCGGGCGCTCACGGGGTCCGGCGATCCCGTCTAGCGGGTTCGGACCTGTTGTCCGGCGTCGATGCGATGGTCGTCTCGGACCTCGACAACGTCCGGTACCTGTCGGGTTTCACCGGCAGTAACGCAGCGGTGCTGGTCTGGTCCGGGGCCGAGCGCGACGCCGACCGGATCTGCACTGACGGGCGGTACTCGACGCAGGTAGCCGAGCAGTCGCCCGACGTCGAGGCCCACATCGCCCGTGACTGCCCGGCAGCCCTGATCGCGCTGGTGGCAGATCGGGTCCCGGGCGCCCGGATCGCGGTCGAAGGACACGTGTTGACGGTGGCCGCCTTCGAGAAGCTGTCGCAGGCTGCCGCCGACCGCGGCGTCACCCTGCATCCGTTCGTCGACGCGGTCGAGGGGCTGCGCATTCGCAAGGACGACGGAGAAGTGGAGTTGATCACGTCGGCCTGCGGAATCGGTGACGATGCGCTGGCCGCCCTCGTGGAGCGGGGCGCGATCGCTCCGGGGCGCACCGAACGGCAGGTGGCTCGAGACCTCGAATGGGCGATGTTCGAACGCGGCGCGGATGCGATCGCGTTCGAGACCATCGTGGCCGCAGGAGCCGGATCGGCGATTCCGCATCACCGGCCGACGGACGCCGTGCTGACCGACGGAGACCTGGTCAAGATCGATTTCGGGGCGGTGGTGAGCGGTTACCACTCCGATATGACGCGCACCTTCGTCCTCGGGGAACCACAGGAGTGGCAGCGTGAGATCTACGACATCGTGGCAACCGCGCAGCAGGCCGGACGGGACGCGCTGGCCGTGGGTGCGGACCTCGCGGGCATCGACGCGGCGGCGCGTGCGGTGATCACCGATGCCGGATACGGCGACCATTACGTGCACGGGCTCGGGCACGGCGTCGGCCTGCAGATCCACGAAGCACCGGGAATCGGGGCAGCGGCGAGCGGTACACTGCCTGACGGCGCAACGGTCACCGTTGAACCCGGGATCTACCTCCCGGGCCGCGGCGGCGTGCGGATCGAGGACACCCTGGTGGTCACCGACGCCGGACCGAGGTCATTGACGACCACACACCGGGCGCTACGCGCCCTATAGACCGACGCAGGTGCACAGCCGCCTGTCACACGACATACCCGCGAGGAGAACATTCATGGCGAGCACCGCCGACTTCAAGAACGGCCTGGTCCTCAAGATCGACAACCAGCTGTGGCAGATCCTGGAGTTCCAGCACGTCAAGCCCGGCAAGGGGCCCGCGTTCGTGCGAACCAAGATCAAGAACGTGCTCTCCGGTAAGAGCGTCGACAAGACGTTCAACGCGGGCGTCAAGGTGGAGACCGCGACGGTCGACCGCCGCGACATGACGTACCTCTACAAGGACGGTGCCGACTTCGTCTTCATGGACGGCGAGAACTTCGAGCAGATCGCGATCACGCCGGAGACCATGGGCGACAGCTCGCGGTTCCTGCTGGAGAACATGACCGTCCAGGTCTCGGCTCACGAGGGTGAGCCGCTGTTCGTCGAACTCCCGGTCACCGTCGAGCTCGAGGTCACGCAGACCGACCCGGGCCTGCAGGGGGATCGGTCCACCGGCGGTACCAAGCCGGCACAGCTCGAGACCGGTGCCGAGATCAGCGTCCCGCTGTTCATCAACATCGGTGACAAGCTGAAGATCGACTCGCGCGACGGTAATTACCTCGGCCGGGTCAACAGCTGAGATCTCGCGGGAACTGATTCGTAGTGAGTGAGATCAAAGGCCGCCACCGCATGCGGCGTCGCGCGGTGGACATTCTTTTCGAAGCCGACGTCAAGCAGGTCCCGGCGACCCAGCTGGTGAATGAGCGCCGCGGCTGGTTCGCCGAACATGATGCGGTCGGCCAGATGTCGGGTTACGTCGTCACCCTCGTCGAGGGAGTGGCGGGCGACGAGTCTCAGATCGACGCCGTGCTGACGTCGCATCTGGAGAACTGGCGCCTCGAGCGGCTCCCCGCCGTCGACCGGGCGATTCTCCGCTTGGCCACCTGGGAGTTGTTCAACTCGGCTGACGTCGACGTCCCCGTGGTCGTCGACGAGGCGGTCACCCTGGCATCGGAGCTCTCCACCGAGGGATCGCCGGCGTTCGTCAACGGAGTGCTCGACCGCATCGCGGCGCTGGCGCCCCAGGTGCGCGCTGCTGCGGTCGCCCAGGCCGTGCCCCGGGCGGGCCGGGACCCGGAGGGGCCGGGCGCGCGCTGAGAGCGTAGAGTCCGTAGTCAAAGCACAGTTCCTTTAACGATCCGTCCAGTGAGGCGGAGAAGGAGGTCGGCTTGGCACCGCCAGTCGATGATGCCCGGAATTCCACCGCCGAGGAAAGCTCTGCGGCGGACTCCGGCCGGGTCCTGCTCGACGCTTCGGACGTCGGCCGCACGGTTGCCCGAATGGCGCATCAAGTCATCGAGAAGACCGCGCTCGACGCACCCGATTCCGGTCGAGTCCTGCTCATCGGGATTCCGACCAGGGGATCCTCGCTCGCGCAACGACTGGCAGGCAAGATCGGCGAGTTCGCCGGGTTGTCGGTGCCGACCGGATACCTCGACATCACCCTGTACCGCGACGATCTGCGCGATAAGCCGCACCGTCCGCTCGAACGCACACTGGTGCCCGAAGGCGGCGTCGACGGCGCGCTCGTGATCCTGGTCGACGACGTGCTGTTCTCCGGCCGCACGGTGCGTGCGGCCCTCGACGCGCTCCGCGATCTCGGGCGCCCGGCAGCGGTGCAGCTGGCGGTCCTGGTGGACCGCGGGCACCGCGAGCTCCCGTTGCGGGCCGACTACGTAGGCAAGAACATCCCTACCTCGCGCGACGAGGACGTGCAGGTGCATCTCGCCGAACACGACGGGCTCGACGAGGTGGTGCTCCGGTGAAGCACCTACTCTCGACTGCTGCCCTGTCGCGCGATGAAGCGCTCGACATCCTCGACGAGGCGCAGCGTTTCGAGCAGGCGCTCGCCGGCCGAGAGGTCCGCAAGCTGCCGACGCTGCGCGGCCGCACCGTGATGACCGTCTTCTATGAGAACTCGACCCGCACCAGAGTGTCGTTCGAGGTGGCGGGCAAGTGGATGAGCGCGGACGTGATCAACGTCAGCGCGTCGACGTCATCGGCCAACAAGGGCGAGTCGCTGCGCGACACGGCGAAGACCCTGCGCGCCGCGGGTGCCGATGCGCTCATCATCCGCCATCCGGCTTCGGGTGCGGCCCATCAGGTCGCGGGCTGGACCAACGACGGCGTCGACGTCACCGGACTGCCCACCACCGGGCCGTCGGTCATCAATGCCGGCGACGGCACCCACGAGCATCCGACTCAGGCACTTCTCGACGCGTACACGATGCGGCAGCGGCTGGGGTCCCTGGAGGGACGCCGGATCGCGATCGTCGGCGACGTCCTGCACTCGCGGGTCGCGCGGTCCAACGCTCACCTGCTGTCGACCCTGGGCGCGGAGGTGGTGCTGGTCGCACCGCCGACACTGCAGCCGACCGGTGTCCATACCTGGCCGGTGCGCGTCGCGACCGATCTCGATGCGGAACTGCCTGCGGCCGACGCGGTGATGATGCTGCGGGTGCAGGCCGAGCGGATGAACGGCGGCTTCTTCCCGAGTTCGCGGGAGTACGCGGTGCGGTACGGGCTCTCGGACCGCCGGATGAGATTGCTCAGCGACGACGCGATCGTGCTTCACCCGGGCCCGATGCTGCGCGGCATGGAGATCGGCTTCACCGTTCCGGACACGCCCCAGGCGACGGTGCTCGAACAGGTCCGCAACGGCGTGCACGTCCGCATGGCGGTTCTCTTCCGTCTCCTCGCGGGCGCCGACGAGCCGTCGGCCGCGCCCGAGCAGTCATCCGGCGACCAGCCGGCCCATCAGCGTGGAGGAGAGAAAGCGTGACCGTCACCGGTTCGGTCCTGATCACCAACGTCCGGCCCTACGGTGACGGCGCGCCCGTCGATGTCGCGGTCGTCGACGGCGAGATCACCGCGATCGGCGCGGGCCTCGATGCACCGGAGGCGGCCGACACGTTCGACGGCCGCGGTGGCGTGCTGCTGCCGGGTTTCGTCGACCTGCACACTCACCTGCGTGAGCCGGGCCGCGAGGACACCGAGACCGTTGCGTCCGGATCGCAGGCGGCTGCGCGAGGCGGCTACACGGCGGTCTTCGCGATGGCCAACACGGCGCCCGTCGCCGATAACGCCGTCGTCACCGACCTCGTCTGGCGACTCGGCCAGGAGGTGGGGCTCGTCGACGTCCACCCGGTCGGGGCGGTCACCGTCGGCCTCGCAGGCGAGCAACTCGCCGAGATGGGCATGATGGCGGACGGAGCGGCCGGGGTCCGGCTGTTCAGCGACGACGGCAAGTGCGTTCACGATCCGGTGATCATGAAGCGCGCCCTCGAGTACTCGACGGGTCTCGGCGTGCTGATCTCGCAGCATTCGGAGGATCCGCGGCTGACGGTCGGCGCTATCGCTCATGACGGGCCGACCGCCGCGCGGCTCGGCCTCGCGGGCTGGCCGCGGGCAGCCGAGGAGTCGATCGTCGCGCGCGACGCCCTGCTGGCGCGGGACGCGGGTGCCCGCGTCCACATCGCCCACGCATCGACGGCGGGCACCGTCGAACTGCTGCGCTGGGCACGGGGACAGGGCATCGTGGTGACCGCGGAGGTCACCCCGCACCACCTGCTCCTGGACGATTCGCGACTCGAGACGTACGACGGCGTCAACCGGGTGAATCCGCCGCTGCGTGAGGCGAGTGACAAGCAGGCTCTGCGCCAGGCGCTCGCCGAGGGCATCGTCGACTGCATCGCCACCGACCACGCACCGCACGCAGCCCAGGAGAAGTGCTGCGAGTTCTCGCAGGCGCGCCCGGGCATGCTCGGCCTCGAGACGGCGCTCTCGATCGTCGTCGACACGATGGTCCGCCCGGGACTCCTCGACTGGCGCGGCGTCGCCCGCGTGATGAGCGAGCGACCTGCCGAGATCGTCGGCCTCGACGATCAGGGCCGTCCGATCGCCGTCGGCGAACCCGCCAACCTGACGATCATCGATCCGGACACCGAGTGGACGGTGCGCGGCGATCGGGTGGCGAGTAAGTCGCAGAACACCCCGTACGACGAGATGATGCTGCCCGGAGTGGTCACCGGGACCGTTCTGCGCGGCCGGGTGACCGCGCTGCGGTCCGCCCCGGCGGAGGCGGCGACGGCAGGAGAGTGGTTGTGAGCACCTGGTTGTACTACACGCTGATCGTGCTCGGCGCTCTCGCCGTCTGGCTGACCCTGGTCCTGCTGGTCCTGCGCGGCTGGCGCAACCGCGGCCGGCGTCAGGAGCAGGTGCTGGGCGAGTTCCCGGTCCCGCCCGCCGAGGTCGGTGACCCGGTGCGCGGGCCGCACACCGGGCTGTACGTCGGTAGCACCGTGTCGCCGAGCTGGCAGGATCGCGTCGCCGTCGGAGACTACGGCGACCGCGCCAGCTGCGATCTTGCCGAGTACCCGGAGGGGCTGCTGATCAGCCGGCAGGGTGCGTCGCCGATCTGGATCCCGTCGGATGCGATCGTGGCCGTGCGACCGGAGAACGGTCTCGCGGGCAAGGTGATGAGCCGTGACGGCGTGCTGGTCATCCGCTGGACCCTGCCCTCGGGTGTGCAACTCGACTCGGGTGTCCGCGGCGACGACAAGTCCGTCTACCCGGAGTGGGCCGCAGCCTACGCAGCGTTGAACGAGCGGGCGTTCGCAGCGGCGGAGGCTGCAGATCAGGAGCGCGCAGGCGGATCGGCATCCGAGTCCGGCACCGAGATGAAGAAGGAAAAGTAGATGAGCAAAGCGGTATTGGTGCTGGAGAACGGCCGGGTTTTCACCGGTCGCGCGTTCGGAGCCGTGGGCCGAACCTTCGGAGAGGCGGTGTTCTGCACCGCGATGACCGGCTACCAGGAGACACTCACCGATCCGAGTTACCACCGGCAGATCGTGGTGGCGACCGCCCCGCAGATCGGCAACACGGGCTGGAACACCGAGGACAGCGAGAGCATGCTGGGCAAGCGGTCGACGATGCGGTGGTCAGCCGACTTCATCGACCACGAGGATCCCGGCAAGATCTGGGTCGCGGGGTACGCGGTCCGGAACCCCACGCGACGGGTGTCCAACTGGCGCGCCGGATCCGGACTCGAGGAGGAGCTGGTCAGCCAGCAGGTCGTGAGCATCGCGGGCATCGACACCCGGGCACTGGTCCGGGTCCTGCGCGAGAACGGCGCGATGCGTGCGGGCATCTTCTCCGGCGACGCGCTCGCCTCCACCGACGAGATGCTCGCCTCCGTGCGGGAGCAGCCGGCGATGACGGGCTCGGATCTGGCCGCCGAGGTCAGCACGACCGAGCCGTACGTCGTCGAAGCGGCAGGCGGCACCGGCAAGCTGAAAGTGGTCGCCCTGGACATGGGCATCAAAGCCAATACGCCGCGCATGCTCGCGGCCCGTGGGGTCGAGGTGCACGTGGTCCCGTCGAACGCGTCCTACGACGACATCCGGGCGATGAACCCCGACGGATTCTTCCTGTCCAACGGGCCGGGCGACCCGGCTACCGCCGACGATGCCGTGGAGCTCACCCGGCAGGTCATCGACTCCGGCCTTCCGACCTTCGGCATCTGCTTCGGCAACCAGATCTTGGGCCGGGCCTTCGGTCGCGGCACCTACAAGCTCAAGTTCGGACATCGCGGGATCAACATCCCGGTCCTGGACACCGCGAGCGGCCGGGTCGCGATCACCTCGCAGAACCACGGATTCGCCATCGAAGGTGAGGCCGGGGAGGAGTTCGACACCGACTTCGGCAGGGCGCGGGTGTCGCACGTCTGCGCCAACGACGGTGTCGTCGAGGGGGTCGAACTGGCGTCGGGGAAGGCGTTCTCCGTCCAGTACCACCCCGAGGCCGCGTCGGGTCCGCACGACGCCGCCAACCTCTTCGACAAGTTCGTTCACGTGATGGAAGGGAACCGTTCCTGATGCCCCGTCGTACAGACATCTCCCATGTCCTGGTGATCGGCTCCGGGCCGATCGTCATCGGCCAGGCCTGCGAGTTCGATTACTCGGGCACCCAGGCCTGCCGTGTCCTCAAAGCGGAGGGCCTGCGCGTGTCGCTGGTCAACTCCAATCCGGCGACCATCATGACCGATCCCGAGTTCGCGGATGCGACGTACGTGGAGCCGATCACCGCCGAGTACATCGAGAAGGTCATCGAGGCCGAAGCGGCCGGCGGCCATCCGATCGACGCCGTGCTGGCGACTCTCGGGGGGCAGACCGCGCTGAACGCCGCTGTGGCACTGCATGATCGGGGTTCGCTCGAGAAGTACGACATCGAGCTGATCGGCGCCGACTTCGAGGCGATCCAGCGAGGTGAAGACCGTCAGAAGTTCAAGGACATCGTTGCCTCGATCGGCGGCGAGAGCGCTCGCTCGGCGGTCTGCTACACGATGGACGAGGTCCGCGAGACGGTGGACGATCTCGGCTTCCCGGTTGTGGTCCGACCCTCGTTCACCATGGGCGGTCTCGGTTCGGGTCTGGCCTACGACGACGCCGACCTGGACCGCATCGCAGGCGGCGGGCTCGCCGCGTCGCCGACGGCCAACGTCCTCATCGAGGAGTCGATCCTCGGCTGGAAGGAGTTCGAGCTGGAGCTGATGCGCGACAACAAGGACAACGTCGTCGTCATCTGCTCCATCGAGAACGTCGACCCGGTCGGTGTGCACACCGGCGACTCGGTGACCGTCGCACCGGCGATGACGCTCACCGACCGCGAGTACCAGATCATGCGCGACCAGTCGATCGCGATCCTGCGCGAGGTGGGCGTCGATACGGGCGGCTGCAACATCCAGTTCGCGCAGGACCCGCGGGACGGCCGGCTGGTCGTCATCGAGATGAACCCCCGGGTGTCGCGGTCGTCGGCCCTCGCATCGAAGGCGACCGGATACCCGATCGCCAAGATGGCCGCCAAGCTCGCGATCGGTTACTCACTCGACGAGATCCTCAACGACATCACCAAGGTCACCCCAGCGGCCTTCGAGCCGACGCTCGACTACGTCGTGGTGAAGGCGCCGCGTTTCGCGTTCGAGAAGTTCCCCGGTGCCGACGACACGCTCACCACCACGATGAAATCGGTTGGCGAGGGGATGAGTCTCGGGCGCAGTTTCGCCGAGGCCTTCGGCAAGGTGATGCGGTCGATGGAGACGAAGGCCGCGGGGTTCTGGACCGAGGCAGACCGTCCCGACCCGGCGACTATCGACGTCGAAGCGCTGCTCAAGGACATCGCGGTCCCCAAGAACGGCCGGATGTACAAACTGATGCTCGCGCTCGAAGCGGGCGCCACCATCGAGCAGATCTACGAGACCACCGCGATCGACCCGTGGTTCCTGGCCGAGATCGACGGAATCCGTGACGTGGGCCACCAGGTCCGCGATGCGGCCGAACTCGACGCCGACCTGGTGCGTCTGGCGAAGACGAACGGGCTATCGGATCGTCAGATCGCGGCTCTCCGTTCAGATCTCGCGGACGAGGACGCGGCCAGGGTGCATCGTCTCGCCCTCGGGGTGCGGCCGGTGTACAAGACCGTCGACACCTGTGCGGCGGAGTTCGAGGCGAAGACGCCGTACCACTACAGCTCCTACGAGCTCGATCCGGCGGCGACGAGCGAGATCGCCCCGCAGCCGGACCGGCCGAAGGTGCTCATCCTGGGCTCGGGACCCAACCGCATCGGCCAGGGCATCGAGTTCGACTACTCGTGCGTGCACGCAGCCCTCACGCTCAGCGAGGCCGGTTACGAGACGGTGATGGTCAACTGCAACCCGGAGACGGTCTCCACCGACTACGACACCGCGGACCGGCTGTACTTCGAGCCGCTCACCTTCGAGGACGTGCTCGAGGTGTTCCACGCGGAGTCTGAGTCGGGAACGGTCGCCGGCGTCATCGTGCAGCTGGGTGGTCAGACGCCGCTCGGCCTGGCCAAACGGCTCGAAGCGGCCGGGGTGCCGATCGTCGGCACCAGCCCGGCGGCGATCGACCTGGCGGAGGACCGCGGCGAGTTCGGCACCGTGCTGAACGACGCGGGCCTGCCCGCCCCGCAGTTCGGCACCGCGACGACCTTCGACGGCGCTCGCGACATCGCAGCACGCATCGGGTACCCGGTCCTCGTGCGCCCGTCGTACGTGCTGGGCGGCCGCGGCATGGAGATCGTGTACGACGAGGAGGCGCTCGCCGATTACATCTCACGAGCCACGGAGATCTCACACGATCGTCCGGTGCTCGTCGACCGCTTCCTCGAAGGGGCCGTCGAGATCGACGTCGACGCTCTCTACGACGGCCAGGAGCTGTTCATCGGCGGCATCATGGAGCACATCGAGGAGGCGGGGATCCACTCCGGCGACTCGGCGTGCGCACTGCCTCCGATCACCCTGGGGGCCGCCCAGGTCGAGCAGGTGCGACTCTCGACCGAGGCTCTCGCGAAGGGGATCGGCGTGCGGGGCCTGCTGAACGTCCAGTACGCGCTCAAGGACGACGTGCTGTACGTGCTCGAGGCCAACCCGCGTGCGAGCCGCACCGTGCCGTTCGTGTCCAAGGCGACCGCCGTGCCGCTGGCGAAGGCGTGTGCACGGGTGATGCTCGGCCGGACCGTCGCCGAACTGCGCAACGAGGGCATCCTGCCGCCGACGGGAGACGGATCGACGACATCGTCGAGCGCGCCGGTCGCCGTCAAGGAGGCCGTCCTGCCGTTCAACCGTTTCCGTCGTGCCGACGGCACGGGCGTCGACTCACTTCTGAGTCCGGAGATGAAGTCCACTGGCGAGGTCATGGGCCTCGACGGCGACTTCGGGCGGGCATTCGCCAAATCGCAGGAGGCCGCAGGCGGCGCGCTGCCGACATCGGGCACCGTGTTCGTGTCCGTCGCCGATCGGGACAAGGCGTCCATCCTGTTCCCGATCAAGCGCCTGGCCGACCTCGGATTCTCGATCATGGCCACCTCCGGTACCGCAGACGTGCTGCGGCGCAACGGTATCGAGGTAGCCACGGTCGCCAAGGGTTCGGAGAAGTCGGCCGAGCAGGAGACGGTGATCGACGAGATCCGCGCGGGCCGGGTCGACATGATCATCAATACCCCGTACGGCACCTCGGGTCCGCGCATCGACGGCTATGAGATCCGTTCGGCGGCGATCGCCGGCACCGTCCCGTGCATCACGACGGTGCCTGGCGCTAGCGCTGCGGTCCAGGGCATCGAGGCGACTCTCGGGTCGAGCATGGGAGTGGCGTCCCTGCAGCGACGTCACGCCGAGATGCAGGCGGGCGCGTGACGCCTGCGAGCAGCTTCGCCGAGCGTTATCGGGAGGCGGTCGCACAGCGCGGCCGCCTCTGCGCGGGCATCGACCCGCATGCGGCACTGCTCACGGCGTGGGGGCTGCCGGTGGACATCGACGGCCTGCGTTCCTTCGCGGACGCGTGCGTCGCCGGAATCGGTCCGGTGGCCGCGGTCGTGAAGCCGCAGGTGGCGTTCTTCGAGCAGTTCGGCTCGGCGGGCTTCGCCGTTCTGGAGGACGTCATCGCCGGGTGCCGTGCGGCGGGCGCACTCGTGGTGGCGGACGCCAAACGCGGGGACATCGGCACCACCATGGCGGCGTACACGACCGCCTGGCTCGATGACGGGTCGCCGCTGTGCAGTGACGCCGTGACGGTGTCGCCCTACCCGGGATTCGGATCCCTCGATCCCACGGTCGCAGTCGCGCGGGCCACAGCTCGCGGCGTGTTCGCTCTCGCCCGGACGTCCAATCCGGACGGGGGAGAGCTGCAGACGGCCGGTACCGCCGGTGGTGGGACGGTTGCTCAGTCGATCGTCGACGCCGCGGCAGCAGCGAACGCTGACGGCACCGGGACGGTGGGCGTCGTGGTCGGTGCCACCAGGGAGCACGGGCTGGATCTGAGCGCTCTGAGGGGGCCGATTCTGTCGCCCGGGCTCGGCGCCCAGGGGGCTACAGCCGCCGACCTGGCCCGCATCTTCGACGGGGCGGATGCCTCCTGGCTGCTACCGGCCGCGAGCCGCAGCATCCTTGGTTCCGGCCCCGATGTCGCGGCGTTGTCGGCCGCCGTCAGCGCTGCTCGCGACGAGATCGAAGCCGCCCTGGCCTGATCTGCGCCGCCACTCACTCGGCGGCGATTCGCTCCCGGAAGGCAGCGATCGCCGGCCACGTCTGCGCCGCGGCGTCGGCCCCGGTCAGCAGGCCGAGGTGACTCGACTCCACGGTGTGGAACTCCACATGCGACGACGCCGTGAACAGCGCCTCGCCGTGACGTGCGGCCGCATAGCCGACGATGGCGTCGCGGTGCGAGCCGACCATGAACACCGGAGCGGCGACGGTGCGCACGTCCACGGTGCGTCCGCCCAGGTGGAGCACGCCTTCGCCGATCTCGTTGCCCACCACCAGGTTCACGAGCATCTGCTCGCTCACCCGGCCCGCGTACCCGGGCATCGCGTCCTGGAACCGATCGATGACCTGCATTCGCACGAGAGCGTCCGGGTCGTCGAGGTTGTCCAGGATGTATCGGGGTTTGCGCAGTTCGCGCTGCCAGGCGCTGGCACGGTAGGCGAACTGGACGAGCGGTGCGGGGATCCCGCCACCTGCCCGGAGAAGGTAGTTGAGCGGTTTGCCGCCGGTCGGCGACAGCAACCGGCGCGCCAGTGCGTACGTGGCCATCTTCGAGTAGTTGAGGGGTGTGCCGACGGTGATCACCGAGCGGATCGGGAGCTCCGGGCGGTAGGCGGCGGTCAGCACCGAGATGGTGCCGCCCAGGCTCCAACCGAGCAGATCGACGGCGTCGGACCCCGCCCGGAAGTCGTCGACCGCAGCGGTGACCGCCTGCGGGACGAACTCGTCGAAGTAGTCCTCGAACCCGAGCCCGCGGTCGGCGTAGCCGACATCCCCGAAGTCGACCACGTACGGGATGGTCCCCGTCGACAGCAGGAACTCGACGACCGAGTTCGCCGGAGTGGCTCCGGGAGCCAGGTCGTAGCAACTGGCAGGGACCGCCAGCGGGGGCACGAGAAGCACCGGAACAGCGCGTGCCGCACGGGCGGCGTCTACCTGCTGCGGTGTGCCGTACCTGCGAAGACGTGCATGCGGATGGTCGGCGACGATGACCGATCCGGTGCTGTCGTGGGGTGCATGGTCGTTCCGCAGAACACGGGCGAGGGTGCGCAGGTCATCCAGCATGGATCGACACGGTACTACCGGGGTGTTTTCTGCGGCGCGCCCGGGGCGATGATGCGCACCGGGGCGGGCAGCGGGTACCGTTTGGGCTGGTCTCAGCGATGAGCGTTACGCTCGTCCTGATCGTTCGTGGTCATTCTGACCTCGTGACGAACCACCGCGAGGCACTGATAGCGTCTCGTGGACCAACCGAACCGTAGAAACGAAAGACGGAGGAACCGTGGCTCTTCCCCAGTTGACCGACGAGCAGCGCGCGGCAGCGCTCGAGAAGGCGGCGGCTGCCCGTCGCGTGCGTGCCGAGCTCAAGGAGCGGCTCAAGCGCGGTGGCACCGACCTCAAGCAGGTCCTGGCTGACGCCGAGAACGACGAGATCCTCGGCAAGATGAAGGTCTCTGCCCTCCTCGAGGCCCTGCCCAAGGTCGGCAAGGTCAAGGCGCAGGAAATCATGACCGAGCTGGAGATCGCTCCGACGCGCCGCCTTCGCGGTCTCGGCGATCGTCAGCGCAAGGCACTCCTCGAGAAGTTCAGCTCGTGAGCTGTGCCTGACTCTCAGTCCCGACCGAGGGGCCGACTGGTTGTACTGGTCGGCCCCTCGGCCGTTGGGAAGTCGACGGTGGTCGGCCGACTCCGCGATGAGCTTCCCGATCTCTTCTTCAGCGTGTCGGCGACGACGCGCGACCCCCGTCCAGGGGAAGTCGACGGTCGCGACTACCACTTCGTGACACGCGAGGCGTTCGACAAGATGATCGAGGCCGACGAGTTGCTGGAGTGGGCCGACATCCACGGCGGGATCCAACGATCGGGTACTCCGTTCGCCCCGGTGGAGGCGGCGATGCACGATGGACGGCCGGTCCTGGTGGAGGTGGATCTGGCGGGCGCGCGCAACGTTCGGGCGCACCTTCCAGAGGCGATCAGCGTCTTCCTCGCACCGCCGAGCTGGGACGAACTCGTCTCCCGCCTGACCGGGCGGGGCACCGAGAGTCCCGAGGTGATCGAACGTCGACTGGCGACCGCGCGCACCGAAATGGCAGCGCGCGGGGAGTTCCAGCACGTCGTCGTGAACGACGATGTCGACGTGACCGCAGAACAATTGGTAAACTTGCTGGTCGGATCGCGCATGGAAACGCGGACGACCCAAAATACTGCGCAGGAGAATGTGTGAGCACTCAGACCGAGACCGTGTCGACCGTTGTCGACGAGCCCGTGTACGACACTCCGTTGGGCATCACCAACCCGCCGATCGATGAGCTGCTCGAGCGCACCTCGTCGAAGTACGCGCTGGTCATCTACGCCGCCAAGCGTGCGCGACAGATCAACGACTACTACAACCAGCTCGCCGAGGGGATCCTCGAGTACGTCGGCCCGCTCGTCGAGCCGGGCGTTCAGGAGAAGCCGCTGTCCATCGCGATGCGCGAGATCCACTCCGACCTGCTCGAGCACACCGAAGGCGAGTAGGTCCCGCCGGTGTCGCACATCCTGATCGGGGTGGGCGGAGGGATCGCCGCCTACAAGGTGTGTTCGGTCATCCGTCATTTCACCGAGGCGGGGCATGACGTTCGCGTCATCCCGACACGCGCCGCCCTGAACTTCGTCGGCGCAGCCACGTTCGAGGCGCTTTCGGGGAATCCCGTGAGCACCGACGTGTTCGACGACGTCGACGAGGTGGCGCACGTCGCTCTGGGCCGGAAGGCCGATCTGGTGGTGGTCGCTCCGGCCACCGCTGATCTGATGGCCCGGGCCGCCGCCGGCCGGGCCGACGATCTACTCACCGCGTCCCTGCTGACTGCCACGTGTCCCGTGCTGTTCGCTCCGGCGATGCATACCGAGATGTGGGAGCACCAGGCGACCGCGGCCAACGTGGCCACTCTGCGTGAACGCGGTGCGACGGTGATGACCCCCGCGAGCGGGCGTCTCACCGGCACCGACAGCGGACCCGGCCGACTGCCCGAGCCGGGAGAGATCGGGCTCATCGGCGACCTCCTGCTCGATCGTGCCGACGCGCTCCCGCACGATCTGGCGGGACTCGAGGTGGTCGTCAGCGCAGGCGGCACCCGTGAGGCGCTCGATCCGGTTCGGTACCTCGGCAACCACAGTTCCGGAAAGCAGGGATACGCCCTCGCACGAGCCGCGGCGCAGCGCGGTGCGCGGGTGACCCTCGTCGCCGGAGCCACCACCGATCCGGGAGATCCGGCAGCCGTCGAGATCGTGAACATCGACTCCGCGATGGAACTGGAACGCGAGATGTCCCGACGCGCCGCCACTGCGGACATCGTGATCATGGCCGCGGCCGTCGCCGATTTCCGTCCCGTCGCGGTGGCCGGATCGAAGATCAAGAAGGGTGACGACGGACCGGTCCCGATCGAACTCTCCACCAACCCCGACATCCTGGCCGGCCTCGTCCGGCAGCGGGTGCGCGGCGACATCTCCGCCGAGACGGTGATCGTCGGATTCGCGGCGGAGACCGGTGACGCCGACGGCGGGGTCCTCGATCACGGCCGGGCGAAACTGCGTCGCAAGGGCTGCGACCTCCTGATCGTGAACGCGGTCGGGGACGGCCGCGCTTTCGGTACCGAGGACAACACCGGATGGGCGTTGTCGGCCGATGGCCGGGAAACCGCACTGCCGTTCGGATCGAAAACGTTGATGGCGAGCAGAATCCTTGACGAAGTGGCCGCCGTCGTGCGAAATGGTGACCGACACATCGACTGAGCACCAGCCGATCAACCCCGATCACGATCCGTCGGTGCCGTGCGGCACCACGACCGACATCATGATTTCGAAGTACATCGAGAGGAACCGATGACCGCCTCAGCGTCCCGCCTTTTCACCAGCGAATCTGTCACGGAAGGACATCCGGACAAGATCTGCGACGCGATCAGCGACTCCATTCTCGATGCGCTCCTGGCATCGGACCCGAACGCGAAGGTCGCGGTGGAGACATTGGTCACGACGGGTCAGGTGCACGTGGCGGGCGAGGTGAACACCGTCGGTTACGTCGACATCCCGACGATCGTGCGCGAGAAGATCGTCGAGATCGGCTACGACTCGTCGACCAAGGGCTTCGACGGCCGCTCCTGCGGTGTGAACGTGGCGATCGGTGCGCAATCGCCGGAGATCGCCCAGGGACTCACCGACTCGCATGAGACGCGGACCGGGTCGGGTTCAGACGACATCGATCAGCAGGGCGCAGGCGATCAGGGACTGATGTTCGGGTACGCCAACGACGACACTCCAGAACTGATGCCGCTGCCGATCGCACTGGCGCACCGGTTGTCGCGTCGGCTGACGGAGGTCCGCAAGAACGGCACCCTCCCGTATCTGCGTCCGGACGGCAAGACCCAGGTGACCATCGAGTACGCGGGTGACACACCCGTGCGTCTCGACACGGTCGTCGTCTCCACGCAGCACGCCGCCGACATCGACCTCGAGGGCATGCTCACCCCGGATATCCGCAAACACGTTCTCGAACCGGTGTTCGCCGAGCTCGACCTTCCGGTGAAGCTGGACACCACGGCGCCGCGGCTGCTGGTGAACCCGACCGGCAGCTTCGTGCTCGGCGGGCCGATGGGCGACGCAGGCCTCACCGGCCGCAAGATCATCGTCGACACCTACGGCGGCATGGCCCGTCACGGTGGTGGCGCGTTCTCGGGCAAGGATCCGTCGAAGGTCGACCGCAGTGCCGCCTACGCGATGCGCTGGGTCGCCAAGAACGCAGTTGCGGCGGGTCTGGCGAAGCGGATCGAGGTGCAGGTCGCGTACGCGATCGGTGCCGCCGCCCCCGTCGGCCTGTTCGTCGAGACGTTCGGCACCGAGACGGTGGATCCGGGGACCATTCAGAAGGCGATCGCCGAGGTGTTCGATCTGCGTCCGGGTGCGATCGTCCGCGACCTGGAACTGCTGCAGCCGATCTACGGTGCCACGGCGGCCTACGGGCACTTCGGTCGCACGGACGTGGATCTGCCGTGGGAGCGCACCGACCGCGTCGACGAGCTGCGCAAGGCCGCCGGACTCTGATCGCTGCCCGCTAGGCTCTGCGTGTGACGGAAGAGGCGACTGCGAAAGCGGGGGAGAAGAATCGGCGCATGCCGGCATCCCGGCTCCCGGTTGCCCGGGTGCTTCCGATGCTCGGTCTGGCACACCTGGACCGGCCTTTCGATTATCTGGTCGATGAGAAGTTCGACGCGGTCGCACAACCCGGTGTCCGGGTGCGCATCCGGTTCGCCGGGCGGCTGGTCGACGGTTTCCTGCTCGAACGTCTCGGTGCGTCCGATCACGGAGGCCGACTGGCCTGGCTCGAGCGCGTGGTGTCGCCGGAGGTGGTTCTGACCGAGGAACTCGCCTCGCTCTGCCGGGCTGTCGCGGATCGTTACGCGGGCACGATGCCCGACGTCCTGCGACTCGCGATCCCGCCGAGGCACGCGCGCGTCGAGAAGGAATCGGTCGCGGAGAACCAGAGGGCGGAGAACCCAGGGGCGGAGGATCCCGGGGAGATCACCGGGCCGGGGATGTCCGGTTGGGAGCGGTACGCGACGGCTGCGTCGTTCCTGCGGGCGACCCTCGACGACCGCCACCCGCGCGCCTGCTGGCAGGTGCTGCCCGGCGACGACTGGGCCGTGCGCCTTGCCGAACTGGCGACCGAGGTGGCCGCTGCCGGACGAGGGGCGATCATCGTCGTCCCGGACCAACGAGATCTCGATCGGCTCGCCGCAGCGTGTGACCCGTACCTGGGTGAACGGTGCGTGGCGCTTGCTGCCGGCTTGGGGCCGACCGCCCGGTACCGGCGCTGGCTGTCGGTTCTGCGGGGTCAAGCGCGAGTCGTGATCGGCACTCGCAGTGCGGTTTTCGCGCCGGTAGCGGATCTCGCACTGACCGTTGTGTTCGATGACGGTGACCAGAGTCTCGATGAGCCGCGCGCGCCGTATCCGCACCCGCGGGAAGTGGCCGTGCTGCGTTCGCATGCAACCGGGACGGGCCTGCTGATCGGCGGTCACTCCCGTACGACCGAAGCTCAGGCACTCGTGGAATCGGGATGGGCGCACGATCTGGTGGCCCCTCGTGAGGCGGTGAGGGCTGCGGCCCCGCGGGTCGAGGGAATCTCCGACGACGACCGCCGGATCGACGGCGACCCGCTCGCACGCTCGGCGCGCATCCCGGCGACGGCGTTCGACGCCGCACGTCGGGCCGTGGCCGCGGAGGCGCCCGTCCTGTTCAGCGTGCCGCGCCGTGGCTATCTGCCGTCGGTGGCATGTGCCCGGTGCCGCACACACGCCCGGTGCCGCGCGTGCAACGGTCCACTCTCGATGAACGACCGCGGGGAGCTGGCGTGCCGGTGGTGCGGCCGACCGGAACTGCGATACGTCTGCCCGGCATGCGGCGCCCGGGCGGTGCGTGCCCTCATGGTCGGCGACAAGAGGACGGCGGAGGAGCTCGGCAAGGCGTTTCCCGGGGTGCCGGTCGTGACCTCGGGCGGGCAGAAGATCGTCGACGAGATTCCGGAGGGACCGCGGGTCGTGGTGGCGACACCGGGAGCCGCCCCACGGGCGCCCGGGGGCTACGGCGCCGCAGTCCTCCTCGATACCTGGGCCCAGCTCGACCGCGAGGATCTGCGTGCGGCCGAGGAGTCGGTGCGCATGTGGATGTCGGTCTCCACGTTGGTACGACCCGCATCCGACGGCGGACGCGTGGTGATCGTCGCCGACGCGGGCGTCTCCGCCGTGCAGGCGCTGATCCGTTGGGATCCAGCCGGGTTCGCGTCGGGTGACCTCGCCCAGCGGAGAGAGCTGGGCTTCCCTCCGGCCGTCACGATGGCGTCCGTGGACGGACCGGCACCCGCGATCGCGGCCTTCCTCGACCTGCTCGCGCTGCCACCGTCGGCGGAGAGGCTCGGGCCCGTACCGCTGCCCGCCGGAGTGCGCAGGCCCGCGGGTCTCGACGGAGAGGGCGAGCTCGAGCGCGTCCTGCTGCGGACGCCCCGAGTGGTGGGCCGCGAACTGTCGGCTGCACTCCGGGCCGGCCAGGTGCTGCGGAACGCGCGGCACGATGACACCGCGGGCATCCGGGTCCAGATCGACCCACCTACGATTGGTTGATTATGAAACTGGTGTTCGCTGGTACCCCCGACGTCGCGGTGCCGACTCTTCGAGAGCTCATCGATTCGCCGGACCACACCGTGGTCGGCGTGATCACCCGGCCCGACACCACGGCGGGTCGCGGCCGCAGGACGGTGCGCTCGGCTGTCGGCACGATTGCCGACGAGCACGGGATCGAGGTGATCACCCCGGGCCGGATGTCCGAGCCGGTGGTCGCTGAGACGCTGGCCCGATGGGAGCCCGACCTCGGCGTGGTCGTGGCCTACGGCGGACTGATTCCGCAGGCGATTCTCGACCAGTTGCCGCACGGGTGGATCAATCTGCACTTCTCGATCCTGCCGGCGTGGCGCGGAGCGGCTCCCGTTCAGGCGGCGATCGCCGCAGGCGATGAGATCACCGGCGCGAGTGTGTTCGAGCTGGAAGCCGGTCTGGACACCGGGCCCGTGTACGGCACCCTCACCGCGTCGATCCGGGACACCGACACAGCGGGAGACCTTCTCGAGCGCCTCGCGGCCGGCGGATCGGGGTTGACGAAGGCCGTCGTCGACGGCATCGCCGAAGGCGAGCTCTCGCCGGCACCACAGGACCCCGACGGCGTCTCCCATGCCGCGAAGATCACCGTCGACGACGCACGAGTGCGCTGGGACCTACCGTCCCACCTCGTCGATCGTGCGATCCGGGCGCACACTCCGAGCCCGGGAGCCTGGACCGAACTGGGCGACGCGCGGATCAAGCTCGGACCGGTGACGCTCGCTGATGACGATCCGGCTGTTCCCGGACAGCTGTCGGCCGGTCAGATCGGAGTCACGAAGAAGGCGGTGTTCATCGGTACCGCATCGGGTGCGGTGAAACTCGGCAGTGTGCAGGCTCCGGGGAAGAAGGTCATGCACGCCGCAGACTGGGCGCGCGGCACGCGATTCGACGAGACAGGACATTTCGCATGACACACGGTGGCAGGGATCGTCGGGACACGCGCAGTGGCGCAGGCCGGTCCGCCGGCCCAGACAAGCGCAGCGGCCAGGATAAGAAGCTGCGTTCCAAGCCGGTCGACGGGGCTCGTCGCGTCGCGCTCGATGTGCTTCGTGCCGTGCGCAAGGACGATGCGTACGCGAACATCCTGCTGCCTCGGCTCCTTCGGGAACGCAGCCTGGACCGACGTGACAAGGCGCTCGCTACAGAGTTGACGTACGGCACGTCGCGGACGATCGGCGTACTCGACGCGGTCATCGAGTCGGCGGCAGGCCGGCCGACAGCGGAGATCGATGGCGACCTGCTCGACGTGCTCCGGATGGGCAGCTATCAGCTGCTGCGGACCCGGATCGGCTCACACGCCGCCGTCTCGACATCGGTGGACCTGGTGCGTGCGGAGAGCGGGATGGGTCCGTCAGGATTCGTGAACGCGGTGCTCCGCAAAGTGAGTCAACGCGATGAGCAGCTGTGGATCGACGTGCTCGCACCGTCGATGGCCGACGACATGATCGGCCATCTGGCGTTCTCGTACGCGCATCCACGCTGGATCGCCGAGGTCTTCCACCGGGCGCTCGGCTCGATCGGCGAACTGCAGGCCGCACTCGCAGCGGATGACGAACGTCCGATCGTTCACCTCGTCGCCCGCCCCGGTCAGATCACCGCGGAGGAGCTGGCGCTCATCAGCGGCGGCGAGGAAGGCCGGCTGTCGTCCTACTGCGTGTACCTGCCCGACGGTGATCCCGGTGAGCTCGAAGCGGTCCGTGACGGTTTCGCGGGAGTCCAGGACGAGGGCAGCCAGCTCGTGGCGCTCGCCGCTGCGCGCGCGGATGTCACTTCCGCAGAAGGCGGGCGGACCGGCCGCTGGCTGGATCTGTGCGCCGGCCCCGGAGGAAAGGCTGCACTACTGGGGTCACTCGCGCATCTCGACGGTGCGCACCTCGACGCGGTCGAGGTGTCGGAGCACCGCGCGCGATTGATCGAGAACGTAGTCGACGCTCTTCCCGTGACCGTTCACGTCGCTGATGGTCGAGACTCCGGTCTAGAGCCCGGGTACGACCGGATCCTCGTAGATGCCCCGTGCTCGGGGCTCGGCGCACTCCGCCGTCGGCCTGAGGCTCGGTGGCGACGCACACCGGACGAAGTTCCTGAGCTGGTGACCCTGCAGACCGAACTGCTGACCGAGGCGCTGCGGCTGGTCCGTCCGGGCGGTGTCGTCGTCTATTCGACGTGCTCACCGCACCCGGCGGAGACCACTGAGGTGATCAGCTCCGTGCTCGGTGAGAATTCCGGTGTCGAGGCGGTAGATGCACGGCCGCTGGTTGCCGGAGATGCCGCCGACCCGGAGCCTTTCGGTGCCGGACCGTACGTTCAGCTCTGGCCGCACCGGCACGACACTGATGCGATGTTCCTGGCCGTTCTGCGGAAGACGGCCGGCTAGAACGGTGGTTCTCTGTCGTCGGCGATGATTTTTTTCTCGTCGGCGTCTGTTCTGGGCGCGCGCGGCCATGCGGTAACGATGTTTGGCGGTGGTGCGGGTGATGGGTCGTCGGGGTTCTGGTTCGTTCGTGGTTCCGGGATCGGTGGGCGGTGGGTGTTGGCAGGGGAGGAGTCCGAGTTCGGGTAGGAGCCAGGTGTTGGTGGCTCGGGCGCGGGTGGTGATGCCTTCGGGGGTGGTGATCTCGGTCCAGATGATGCCGTGTGCGTCGGTGATCTGGTCGTCGATCCAGCCGGTGGCGTGGGTTTTCAGTCCGTGGTGGAAGCGGCATTTGGGTGCGAGGTTGCAGAAGCAGGTGGCACCGCCCGCTGCCGGATCGGAGTGGTTGTATTCGGTGATGTGGTCGAGGTCGCTGGTCCAGGCGGGGCGGTGGCAGCCGGGCCAGGTGCAGTGGGCGTGCAGTGCGCGGACGGCGGTGTCGCAGGTGGCGGTGGGCCGGTAGGGATCGGCATGCTGTGCGGTGCGGTCGAGGAGCTTGCCGAGATCGAGGTCGCGACGGATAGTGCCCGTGCGGGCGGCCAGCTCACGTGCGTGGTCGGCGGTGATGGGTCCGTGTCCGTCGAGGTGGGCGGGGAGGTCGGATTCGCCGGTGAGGGTGTCTCGGCGGGCGATGACGTGCAGGACGATGGAGGCGCAGCGGGCCGCGGTTGCGTTGTCGGTGAGGTCGGCGGTGCAGTCATCGCGGTCGCAGCGGCAGGTGAATGCGGTGCCGGTGAGGCGGGCGATGGCCGCGTCCGAGCGCAGGACCTGGCGGGTGCGGGGGTCGTGGGGGCACACACCCGTGATGACGGCGTCGAGGGTGTCGGCGGAGAGTCGGATGTCGGCGGTGTCGGCGGTGATCGCCAGTTCGGACAGTCCGTTGTCGAGGGGTTCGGTGGTGACTTTCTTACGGGGCTTGGTGGCTTCGCGTGCGTGGCGGGCGGCGTCGGCGTCGTGTTCGGCGACGATGGCGGCGACGATGTCGCGTACGCGGGGGCGTGAGAGTGTGCCTGCGGTGGCGAGTCGGTGGGCGGCGTGGGTGTCGATGAGGGCCAGGGTCGTGGTGTCGTCGACGAGGGTGGTCTGGGTGACTGCTTCGCGGAACCAGGCGGGGGTGAGGATGCCGTGGCGCAGGAGGGTACCGATGGCGGGGATGCGTTCGTGGCAGGCGATGGCGAGGTCGAGGAAGGTTTCGGCGGCGTACTGGGAGTAGCCGGTGACGGCGGCGTAGGAGGCTGCGGTCTGGGTCAGGGCATCGTAGAGGCGCGTGTAGGAATCGCGGCCGGCGTTGTTGTCGAGGTCGGCGGACTTTGCGTGCAGGAGGGTGTGGATCGCGTGGTAGCGGTGCCAGAGGACCAGGCCCTGGAAGGAGTCGGCGCGGGCGGCGAACTGCAGCAGGCCCGCACGATCGGATCGCTCGGCGGTTGTGGTGGCCGGTCGCGGGATCCGGATGGTGATGGCGTCATCAGTCACCGAAACCGTACTGGCATCCGGCGGCCTATCGGGCCGCTGCGGTGTCTCGCCGAGGGTCGCTGTCAACGCTCTCACCTCCGGATATCGTTCCTGATCCTGCCTTCCATATTACTGTAATCGAACGTATGTTCGCAACGGTCTGTTGTCGGGTGCGGACGCCGGAGGGCGGTGGCGGCGCGGCTCTCCTACAATTGCCCGCATGTGCACCAGCGGCCGCCCGGCTCCGATGATCGCCCCCTCCATCCTGTCCGCGGATTTCGCGAACCTCGCTTCCGAGGTGGCCGCGGTCGGACCGTCCGACGTGGATCCCGGTGTCGAATGGGTTCACGTGGACGTGATGGACAACCATTTCGTGCCGAACCTGACACTCGGGATGCCGATCGTCGAGAGCTTGCTGAAGGCGACCGACATTCCTCTCGACTGCCACCTGATGATCGATGATCCGGGGCGCTGGGCGCCGCCGTACGCCGAGGCGGGTGCGTACAACGTGACCTTCCACGCCGAGGCGACCGATGATCCGTCGAGCGTGGCGCGCGACATCCGGGCCGCAGGCGGAAAGGCGGGACTCGCAGTGAAGCCGGGCACGCCGCTCGACCCGTATCTGGAGATCCTGGGCAACTTCGACACGTTCCTCGTGATGAGTGTCGAGCCCGGGTTCGGCGGTCAGAAGTTCATGCCCGAGGTCCTCGACAAGGTGCGGACCATCCGCAAGAGAATCGACAGTGATGAGCTCCGCCTGCTCATCGAGATCGACGGCGGGATCTCGGATTCGACGATCGAGCAGGCCGCGGAGGCGGGCGTCGACTGCTTCGTCGCGGGCTCCGCGGTGTACGGCGGCGACGATCCGTCGGCCCGCGTCGCCGAACTGCGCCGCAAGGCGACCGAGGTGCGCGAGAACCGGTGATTCCCGAACTCGAGGACGCCATGCGGCGGGCGATCGCGGCGTCGGAGGCTGCCCGAGGCGTGAGTTCCCCGAACCCTCCGGTGGGTGCGGTCATCCTCGACGGCGACGGGCTGGTGATCGGTACCGGGTCGACCCAGGAAGCCGGCGGGGCGCACGCCGAGGTGATGGCACTGCGCGCCGCGGGCGATGCGGCACTGGGCGGAACCGCCGTCGTGACGCTGGAGCCCTGTCACCACACCGGACGCACGGGACCGTGCACCCGCGCGCTGATCGACGCGGGGATCGCGAAGGTCGTCTATGCCGTAGCCGATCCCAATCCGGACGCCGCCGGGGGAGCGGCCGCACTCGAATCAGCGGGAGTCGAGGTGACCGGCGGCGTGCTGCGCGACGAGGCGGCGCGGGGCCCTCTGCGCCACTGGTTGTTCCGGCAGCAGCACGATCGACCCAGCGTGATTCTGAAGGTGGCGTCGACTATGGACGGCCGCATCGCGGCGCCCGACGGCACGAGCCAGTGGATCACGGGCTCCGAGGCGCGTGAGCACACGCACCGTCAGCGATGCGCCGCGGACGCGATCGTGGTCGGGACGGGAACGGCGCTGGCCGACGACCCGTCACTGACCGCGCGGCAGCCGGATGGAGCGCTGTATCCGCATCAGCCAGTCCGCGTCGTCCTCGGGCACCGCGAGGTCCCCGGTACGGCGAAGCTGCGCGACGGCTTGTCGCGCTTTGTGCAGGTCAGCTCGCACGAACCGGTCGACGTGCTGGCCGAACTCCCCGAAGCGCTGACGGTGATCGTCGAAGGCGGACCGAGTGTCGCCGGCGCGTTTCTCGCGGCAGGCCTCGTCGACGAGGTGCACGTCTATCTCGCCCCGCTGCTGCTCGGCGCGGGAGCTGAGGCAGTGGACGATCCCACTCAGCGGACACTCGCGGATGCTCGCCGTTTCGCGCGCGACGAGGTGCGAACCCTTGGAGACGACCTGTTCCTGAGGCTGCGGCGGGTCTGACGAGGCCTCGCGGAGAGCGATTTCCGCCCGTCTCACGCAGCACTCGGACGCGACTCGTCGCCCACTGCGTGCTACCTTCGGAAGTAGTTCTCGGGGCGGGGTGAGACTCCCCACCGGCGGTGATGCCTTCACAGGGACGAGCCCGCGAGCGCCTGCATCCTTCACGGGTGCAGGGTCAGCAGATTCCGGTGAGATTCCGGAGCCGACGGTCATAGTCCGGATGCGAGAGAACCGCAGCGCGGCACCGAGCCGTGAACTGTCTGTCCCGAGCGCGCACGTGCAAAGGAGAGACGGTGTTCACCGGAATCGTTGAGGAGCGCGGCGAGATCATCGCCCGTGAAGACCTCGCAGAAGCCGCGCGTTTCCGTATTCGCGGCCCCGTAGCCACCAGTGACGCATCCTTCGGCGACTCGATCGCCGTCAACGGCGTCTGTCTGACGGTCGTCGAACTCGACGGCGATGCGTTCACCGTCGATGTCATGGCGGAGACGCTGCACCGGAGCTCCCTCGATCGACTCGGCGCGGGCGCGTCCGTGAACCTCGAGCGTGCGATGGCCGCCGACGGACGGTTCGGTGGACATATCGTCCAGGGCCACGTCGACGGCGTCGGTGCCGTCGTGTCGATCACGCCGAGCGAGAACTGGACCGTGGTGCGGATCGCGGTTCCTGCGGACCTCGCACGATACGTGGTGGAGAAGGGATCGATCACCGTCGACGGGATCTCCCTCACGGTGTCCGGAATCGGGTCGGTCGAGGGCACCGGCGATTGGCTGGAGGTCTCGTTGATCCCGACGACCCTCTCGGAGACCACCCTCGGCACGGTGGCGGCCGGAGCACGAGTGAATCTGGAAGTGGATGTCATCGCGAAGTACGTCGAGCGTCTGACCGGCGCCGGCCAGACAGAAGGTGGACGGTCATGAGTGAGAACGAGACGGCGCGCGACGAGATCGCCTTCGATACCGTCGACCGCGCGATCGCCGATATCGCGGCGGGCAAGGCGGTGGTCGTCGTCGACGACGAGGATCGCGAGAACGAAGGCGATCTGATCTTCGCCGCCGAGAAGGCGACCCCCGAGTTGGTGGCCTTCATGGTTCGCTACACCTCCGGCTACCTGTGCGTACCGCTCGTGGGCGACGATTGCGACCGTCTCGGCCTCCCTCCGATGTACACCGAGAACCAGGACAAGCACGGCACCGCTTACACGGTCACCGTGGATGCCCGTGAAGGCATCGGCACCGGCATCAGCGCCTCCGACCGGGCGAGGACCATGCGACTGCTGGCGGATCCGGAGGCACAGGCCCAGGATCTGACCCGCCCGGGCCATGTGGTGCCTCTGCGAGCCAAGGACGGCGGCGTGCTGCGCCGCCCCGGCCACACCGAGGCCGCCGTCGACCTGGCGCGGCTGGCCGGGCTGAACTCTGCGGGCGCCATCTGCGAGATCGTCAGTCAGAAGGACGAGGGCTCGATGGCCCGGACCGACGAGCTCCGGGTGTTCGCCGATGAGCACGATCTCGCGTTGATCTCCATCGCCGACCTCATCGCCTGGCGGCGTCGCCATGAGACCCACGTCCAGCGCATCGCCGACGCGCGCATCCCGACCGAGTTCGGAAGCTTCAAGGCCGTCGGGTACTCGAGCCTGTTCGACGACGCCGAGCACGTGGCCCTCGTCATGGGCGATGTCGGCGGCGCCGACGGCGGGGGCGAGGACGTGCTGGTGCGCGTGCACTCGGAGTGCCTGACCGGCGACGTGTTCGGTTCGCTGCGCTGCGATTGCGGCCCGCAACTGCAGGCCGCCATGTCGATGGTCGCCGACGAGGGCCGCGGCATCGTGCTGTACATGAGAGGGCACGAAGGGCGGGGCATCGGTCTGATGCACAAGCTGCAGGCCTACCAGCTGCAGGATGCGGGAGCCGACACGGTCGACGCGAATCTGGAGCTGGGCCTGCCCGCGGACGCCCGAGACTACGGAATCGGTGCGCAGATCCTGGTCGATCTGGGCGTGCGCTCGATGCGCCTGCTCACGAACAACCCCGCGAAGCGGGTAGGACTCGACGGCTACGGTCTGCAGATCACCGATCGGGTGCCGATGCCGTTGCGGGCCAACTCGGAGAACCTGAGATATCTGAAGACGAAGCGGGATCGAATGGGGCACATGCTCGAAGGTCTCGACGACTTCGATCCGGCGGCCGACCTGGACGGAAAGGGAGCAGGGGCATGAGCGGACACGGAGAGCCGGCACTCGACCTGCAGAACGCAGGCGATCTGCGGGTGGCGATCGCCGCCTCCCAGTGGCACGAGACGATCTGCACGGCGTTGCTCGACGGCGCAGTGCGGGCGGCTGGGAACGCCGACGTCTCCGCTCCCACGATCGTTCGGGTCGCGGGAGCGATCGAGCTTCCGGTGATCGTGCAGGCACTGGCGCGTACTCACGACGTCGTGGTCGCCCTCGGGGTGGTCATCAAGGGGGAGACCCCGCATTTCGAGTACGTCTGCGACGCCGTGACATCCGGCCTCACCCGGGTATCGCTCGACGAGTCGACGCCGGTCGGCAACGGGGTGCTGAGCACGTTGAACGAGGCGCAGGCGCTGGCCCGTGCCGGACTGCCGGATTCGGTGGAGGACAAGGGAGCCCAGGCCATGTCGGCCGCGATCGCGTCCGCGCTGATCCTTCGGGACCTGGCGTGAGCACCACTGACACCTGGGAACTGGTCTACACGCCGCGCTGGCTGCGGTTGGCGGCGATCTGGACGGTCATCCTGATCATGGCCATCCACCTGACCTTCGGATTGCTGCTGGACGTGTCGTACACCGGCGTCGGCATCGGCTGGGCCGACAAGATCGGTCTCATCGCCGTGGGCGCGGTGATCTCGGGTGCGGTGCTGCTGGTCTTCCGTGCTCGTCTGCGAGTAGGTCCGGACGGTGTCGCCGTGCGGAATCTGGTGTCGGAACGGCTGTTCGACTGGGACGTCGTGCGCGGTCTGGAGTATCCGGCGAAAGGGTTCTCGGCTCAGCTCCTCCTGCCGGATGACGAGCACATCCCGGTGCTCGCCGTGCAGGCGCGCGACGGAGACGCCGCGGTGGCCGCGATGACCGAGTTCCGGAGTCTGCACGCGAAGCACTCCGCATCGGTGGGCCCGGCAGAGGGCTGAGCCGAGCGCACGGCGCGCCGAGCCCAGGCATCTGCGCCATCGGGTTGACGACGTGGCTAGGCTGGTCGTCATGCGAAGCAGTGCGGCGCAAGGATACGTGCGTCCGGACATCGACCTGAACCCGTACGTTGCTGACGACGGGGTCCGATTCGGCGATCACTGGGAGGACGGGCCCGCGCCCGACGAGGCGTACGCGACCATCTCTCATCCCGAGCGGTTCGAGCGGATCGTTCTCGTGGCGAACAGCATCATCGAGCACCTCTCCGCGCGGTACGAGGTGACCGTCGAGGTGGACGAGGACGCCGAGAGTCGCGTCGAGGAGCGACCTGCGCCCGACCGTCGCGTGACGTTGACTCCCGCCAGTCCTCATGCGGCGCCCATCTCCTTCGATCTGTACCCGTCATCGGTGGTCCTCACCTGTGGACTGCTCAGCGAGTTCGTTCACCCCGATTGCATGTGCGATGCCTGCGACGCACAGGTGATCACCGAGGTGGAGAGCCTCGAATCGGAGGTGTTCGGGGTAGTCGACGGTGGACTCAGCGAGTCGGTGACCGGCGCAGTCCGCCTGTGGAAGGAACATGAGCTCGATGCCTCCGGAACCAGCCGGACGGGCCGCTGCGTGGTGTTCCCCGAGGACAAACCGGTGGTCAAGGCCGCGCGGCGGGCGCTCAAGGAGTTCGGCGGCGAATGGGCGCCGTGGCCGCTGAAGTCTGTCGTACCGGCCGACTAGCCTGGAGGACGTGCCAGACCCGTCGACCTATCGCCCGGCATCGGGCTCGATTCCCACCGATCCCGGCGTCTACAAGTTTCGTGACGCGCATCGGCGAGTGATTTACGTCGGCAAGGCCAAGAACCTCCGTTCCCGGCTGACCTCTTATTTCGCGGACCTGACCGGCCTGCACCCGCGCACCCGGCAGATGGTGACGACCGCGGCGTCCGTCGAATGGACTGTCGTCGGCACCGAGGTCGAGGCCCTGCAGCTCGAGTACAACTGGATCAAGGAGTTCGATCCGCGCTTCAACGTCCGCTATCGGGACGATAAGAGCTACCCGATGCTCGCGGTGACGCTGAATGAGAAGTACCCGCGCGTGTTCGTGTACCGGGGCCCGCGCCGACCGGGAGTTCGGTACTTCGGTCCGTACTCCCACGCCTGGGCCATTCGCGAGACCGTCGACCTGCTGACGCGGGTGTTTCCGGTGCGCACCTGTTCAACCGGCGTGTTCCGGCGCAACGAGCAGATGGGCAGGCCCTGCTTGCTCGGCTACATCGACAAGTGCTCGGCACCGTGCGTGGGGCGGGTGGACGCCGACGAGCACCGGGCGATCGTCGAGGACTTCTGCGATTTCCTCGCGGGTAAGACGGATCGTCTGGTCCGCAGGCTGGAACGCGAGATGGCCACTGCCGCCGAGGACTTGGATTTCGAGCGCGCCGCGCGTCTGCGCGACGACGTGTCCGCGCTCAAGCGCGCCATGGAGAAGCAGGCCGTCGTCCTCGGCAGCGGCACCGATGCCGATGTGATAGCGATGGTGGGCGATGAACTGGAGTCGTCGGTGCAGATCTTCCACGTCCGGGACGGCCGGGTGCGCGGCGAACGCGGCTGGGTGGTCGAGGTGCAGGAGAGCGCGAGCCGCGCGGAACAGGTGGAGACCTTCCTGACGCAGTTCTACGGTGCCGAGTCGGAGATGAGCTCCGGCATCCCGCGCGAGGTTCTGGTGCCGGTCCTGCCGGACGACCCGGCGCGGTTGTCCGACTGGCTGACGCAGCGACGTGGATCGCGTGTCGAGGTCCGGGTGCCGCAGCGCGGCGACAAGCGGAACTTGATGGCGACCGTCGAGCGCAACGCGTCCGACTCGCTCGTTCGGCACAAGCTGCAACGGGCAGGCGACCTGACCACCCGATCGGCGGCGCTCACCGAGCTGCAGGAATACCTCGGACTCGACGTCGCACCGCTGCGCATCGAGTGCATCGACATCTCGCACGTACAGGGCACCGATGTGGTGGCCTCGCTCGTCGTCTTCGAGGACGGTCTGCCGAGAAAATCGGATTACCGGCATTACGGCATCAAGGAGGCGGCAGGCGACGGCCGCTCCGACGACGTCGCGTCGATCGCAGAGGTCACGCGCAGGCGGTTCCTGCGTCATCGGGCCGGCGAGGGGGCGGCCCCTCCGCCTGCCGACAGCGGCGAGGCACCGGCGGACGAACGCCGGGTCCGCAAGTTCGCGTATCCGCCCAACCTGTTCGTCGTCGATGGCGGTGCGCCGCAGGTGCATGCGGCAGCGACGGTGCTCGACGAGCTGGGCGTGGCGGACGTCGCGATCGTCGGCCTGGCCAAAAGGCTCGAAGAAGTGTGGATTCCGGGTGATGATGAGCCGGTGATCCTGCCACGCAACAGCGAAGCGCTCTTCCTGTTGCAGCGGGTGCGCGACGAGGCGCACCGGTTCGCGATCACCTTCCATCGCAGCAAACGGAGCAAGCGCATGACGGCGTCGGCGCTCGACGGGATACCCGGCCTCGGCTCCACGCGCCGCACGGCGCTCGTGACGCATTTCGGGTCGGTGGCGAACCTCAAGCAGGCGAGCCTCGAGGAGATCGCGGACGTTCCCGGCATCGGCGTCACTACCGCGCAGACGGTGCACGATGCCCTGCGAGACGAGCGAGACGAGACTGTGGGTTCAGGTGAACAGAAAGGTGTCGACCGGTGAGTGACCAAAATGGGACCACGACGGTCTTGTTCGTGACGGGCATGTCCGGAGCGGGCCGGACCTCGGTCGCCAACATCCTCGAGGACGACGGTTGGTACGTGTCCGACAACGTGCCGGTGTCGCTGATCGCTCAGCTGATCGAGAAGGTGCGCAGCAGCGAGGTGGGTGCGCAGAAGATCGCGCTCGTCGTGCGGGGGAGCGATTCGTCGTTCGCCGACGACATCGCGGGACTGTGCGACGGTCTGGAGGCGGACGGAGCTCAGACGGCGGTCATCTTCGTCGACGCCTCCGACGACGTGCTGGTCCGCCGCTTCGAGCAGGTCCGCAGGCGTCACCCACTGCAGGGCAACGGCACACTGAGCGAAGGGATCACGGCCGAGCGCGAGATCCTCGAGGCGGTGCAGACCGCGGCGGGCACCGTGATCGACACGTCGAATCTGAGCTCGACCAGGCTGCGGGCGATCGTGGAAAGCACGTTCCCGCACGTCGGCGGGTCGGGTCTCTCAGTGGCCGTTCAGTCGTTCGGATTCAAGTACGGGCTGCCGATCGACTGCGACCTCGTGGTGGACGTGCGATTCCTGCCGAATCCGTTCTGGATTCCCGAACTGCGTGAGCACGACGGACGCGAGCCACGTGTCCGCGACTACGTGCTGGGACAGGACGACGCACTCGAGTTCATCGACCGCTACGTGGAGCTGGTCGGAATCGTCGCGCGGGGATATCTGCGCGAAGGAAAGGGGTACATGACGATCGGTGTCGGATGCACAGGCGGCAAGCATCGCAGCGTGGCGATGTCGCATGAGCTCGCACGACGCCTCGAGGGAGTCGCCGACGAGAACGGGCAGTCGCGCTACGAGGTGCAGGTGACGCACCGCGATCTGGGTCGCGAGTGAAGGCCGCAGCCCTCGGTGGGGGACACGGCCTCTTCAACACCCTCACCGCGGTTCGGTACCTGACCGCTGACGTGACCGCGATCGTCACGGTCGCCGACGACGGCGGCTCCTCCGGACGTCTTCGGAACGAGCTCGGCGGAATCCCGCCGGGGGATCTGCGGATGGCATTGGCCGCCCTGATGGGTGCACCGACCGCCCTGGCGGAGCGCGAGGAGCGGGATCCGGCGGCAGCCCGGCGACACATCCGGTGGTCGCGGATACTGCAGCACCGACTCGGCGGCTACGGTGCTCTCGCCGGGCATCCGGTCGGCAACCTCATGCTCGCGGGGGTCGAGGAGCTCACCGACGACGTCGTCGAGGCCCTCGACACCATCATCGATCTGTTCGGCATCGACGGTCGCGTGCTGCCGATGTCGCCGGGACCGCTCGTCATCGAGGCGGACGTGACCGGACTGGAATCCGATCCGCGCATGAGCCGCGTGATCCGCGGGCAGGTGGCCGTGGCGACGACACCGGGCAAGGTGCGACGAGTCCGGGTCATCCCCGGGGAACCCGACGCGTGCACGGCGGCGATCAGCGCGATCAGCGATGCTGATCTGGTGACGATCGGTCCCGGCTCGTGGTTCTCCAGCGTGATTCCGCACGTGCTGGTGCCCGCACAGGTCACGGCTCTGCGCGAGACGTCCGCCCGCAAGGTGCTGTTCGTGAATCTGGCGAACGAGCCGGGGGAGACCACCGGGTTCTCGGTGGAGCGTCATCTGCACGTGCTGCATGCGCATGCCGACACGCTGCGCGTCGACGATGTGGTGGTCGATGCGGGTTCGGTGTCCGTCGGATCCGAGCGCGAGCACCTGAAGAGAGCCGCCGCATCGTTCGGTGCGCGGCTGGTCGTCGCCGACCTCGCGGTGCCCGGAACGCATGAGCACGATCCACAGAAGGCAGCGCAGACCTTGAGGCGCCTGTTGGCCGAAGACACCGACCGGTAGTCTGAATTGCATTGCGCCGTCGACGCCCACCTCCCTCCAGGGCCCGACTAGGTGTGGTGGGGACGGAATTCGTGTTTGTTACAGGAGGCTACGACCAGTGGCGATGACCGGTGCGGTCAAGGACGAACTGAGCCGTCTGGCGGTGACCCAGATCAGTTGCCGTAAGGCCGAGGTCTCGGCCCTGCTGCGGTTCGCCGGCGGATTGCAGATCGTGGCGGGCCGGGTGGTCGTCGAGGCGGAGGTCGACCTCGGAAACGTCGCGCGACGTCTCCGCCAGGAGATCCACGACCTGTTCGGCTACAACTCGGATGTTCACGTCCTGCGCTCGGGCGGGGCACGGAAGAGCGCGCGCTACATCGTGCGCATCACCAAGGACGGCGAAGGTCTGGCCCGGCAGACCGGGCTGCTCGACATGCGCGGCAGGCCCGTGCGGGGCTTGCCGGCCCAGGTGGTCGGCGGCAGCGTCGGAGACGCTGAAGCGGCGTGGCGCGGTGCGTTCCTCGCGCACGGATCCCTCACCGAACCGGGCCGATCCTCGGCACTCGAAGTGAGCTGCCCGGGGCCGGAGGCCGCTCTCGCTCTCGTGGGCGCGGCACGCAGGCTCGGCGTGAGTGCTAAGGCCCGAGAGGTGCGCGGCGCGGACCGGGTGGTGATCCGCGACGGCGAGGCGATCGGCGCACTTCTGACCAAGATGGGTGCACACGACACCCGACTGGTGTGGGAGGAGCGACGCATGCGCCGGGAGGTCCGGGCAACGGCCAACCGGCTGGCGAACTTCGACGACGCGAACCTGCGCCGTTCGGCGCGGGCCGCCGTCGCGGCAGCGGCCCGTGTGGAACGTGCACTGGACATCCTGGGCGACGAAGTGCCCGACCACCTCGTCGCCGCAGGCAGCCTCCGCGTCGCGCATCGGCAGGCCTCGCTCGAGGAACTGGGCCAGCTCGCGGACCCGCCGATGACCAAGGACGCGGTGGCAGGCCGCATTCGCAGGCTGCTGTCGATGGCCGATAAGAAGGCGCGCACCGAGGGCTTGCCCGACACGGAGTCGGCCGTCACCGCCGAACTGCTGGACGATGCGTGACCGCCGGAACATGATCGACGGGACATGACCCGATAGACCTTCCGCTCACTGCGGAGATGCGGCCCACTACGCTGAAGACCAGCGGGTCGCGACAACCGAAGACCCTTTCACTCACCGCTTAAGGAGCACCACAGTGACTGTTCGCGTAGGCGTCAACGGCTTCGGCCGAATCGGCCGTAACTTCTTCCGCGCCGTTGCGGCGCAGAAGGCGCTGGGGACCACCGACATCGAGATCGTGGCCGTCAACGACCTGACCGACAACGCGTCGCTGGCGCATCTGCTGAAGTTCGATAGCATCCTGGGCCGTCTGCCGCAGGACGTGAGCCTCGAGGGCGAGGACACGATCGTCGTCGGCGACCAGCGGATCAAGGCGCTGTCCATCAAGGAGGGGCCGGCCGCGATTCCGTGGGGCGACCTGGGCGTCGACGTGGTCGTCGAGTCCACCGGCATCTTCACCGCACGGGACAAGGCCAAGGGCCATCTGGATGCGGGCGCCAAGAAGGTCATCATCTCGGCCCCGGCCTCCGATGAGGACATCACCATCGTCATGGGCGTCAACGACGACCAGTACGACGGCAGCCAGGACATCATCTCGAACGCCTCGTGCACCACGAACTGCCTCGGCCCGTTGGCCAAGGTGCTGAACGACGAGTTCGGCATCGAACAGGGCCTGATGACCACGATCCACGCGTACACGCAGGACCAGAACCTGCAGGACGGTCCGCACAAGGACCTGCGCCGCGCTCGGGCAGCTGCGGTGAACATCGTTCCGACCGGCACCGGTGCGGCCAAGGCCATCGGCCTGGTTCTCCCGGAGCTCAAGGGCAAGCTCGACGGCTACGCACTCCGTGTGCCGATCCCGACCGGCTCGGTCACCGACCTCACCGCCGTGCTCAAGAAGCAGGCGACCGCCGAAGAGATCAATGCGGCGATGAAGGCAGCTGCGGACGGTCCGCTCAAGGGCATCCTCAAGTACTACGACGCACCGATCGTCTCCAGCGACATCGTCACCGACCCGCACAGCTCGCTGTTCGACGCCGGCCTGACCAAGGTCATCGGCAACCAGGCGAAGGCCGTGTCGTGGTACGACAACGAGTGGGGCTACTCGAACCGCCTCGCCGACCTCATCGGTCTGGTTGGGAAGTCGCTGTAAAGATGGCTGTTCGAACCCTCAAGGACCTTCTCGCCGAAGGTGTCTCGGGCCGTGGCGTGCTGGTCCGGTCAGATTTCAACGTGCCGCTCGACGGCAGTGAGATCACCGACCCCGGCCGGATCATCGCGTCGGCGCCGACCCTGCGCACGCTGGTGGAGGCCGGAGCCAAGGTCATCGTGACCGCCCACCTCGGCCGCCCCACAGGCGAACCGGATCCCGCGCTCTCGCTGGCGCCGGTCGCCGCACGACTGTCCGAGGAGCTCGGGCGCAACGTCCAGCTGGCGGGCGATGTGGTCGGGTCGGACGCACTCGCACGTGCGGAGGGCCTGACCGACGGCGACATCCTCCTGCTGGAGAACATCCGCTTCGATCCGCGTGAGACCAGTAAGGACGATGCCGAGCGGGCCAAGCTCGCTGCGGCGCTCGTCGAACTGGTCGGCGAGGACGGCGCTTTCGTCTCCGACGGATTCGGTGTGGTGCATCGCAAGCAGGCGTCGGTCTACGACGTCGCCGAGCTGCTGCCCTCCTACGCGGGCGATCTGGTCGCGACCGAGGTCGACGTGCTGGCCAAGATCACCGGCGACGTCGCCGACCCGTACGCGGTGGTGCTCGGCGGTTCGAAGGTGTCCGACAAGCTCGGTGTCATCGAGGCGCTGGCGCCCAAGGTCGACACTCTGGTTATCGGCGGCGGGATGGCGTTCACGTTCATCAAGGCACAGGGCAGCCCGGTGGGCGACTCCCTTCTGCAGGCCGACATGATCGACACCTGCAAGGATCTCCTCGAGCGGTTCGGCGATGTGATCCATCTGCCGCACGACATCGTCGTGGCCGACTCGTTCGCACCGGATGCGCAGACGAGCATCGCGTCGACGGCGGACGGGTTCTCCGAGGGCATGGGCCTGGACATCGGTCCCGGTTCGGTCGAACGATTCGCCGCAGTGCTCTCCGGTGCGAAGACGGTCTTCTGGAACGGCCCGTCGGGTGTGTTCGAGTTCGAGAAGTTCGCGGCGGGGACGCGCGGGGTCGCAGAGGCGATCGCGAAGGCCACCGCCAATGGCGCCTTCAGCGTGGTGGGCGGCGGCGACTCGGCTGCCGCCGTGCGGTCGCTCGGCATCCCGGACGACGCGTTCTCGCACATCTCGACCGGTGGCGGGGCCTCGCTCGAGTACCTGGAAGGCAAGGTACTGCCCGGCCTTCAGGTTCTGGAACAGGAGAAGTGATGGCGAGCAAGACGAGCGCCGAGAAGACGATGGGCCGCAAGCCTCTCATCGCGGGCAACTGGAAGTGCAATCTGAACCACCTCGAGGCGATCGCCCTGGTGCAGAAGATCTCCTTCGCCCTGCCCGCGAAGTACTTCGACAAGGTGGACGTCACGGTGATCCCGCCGTTCACCGACATCCGCAGCGTGCAGACGGTAGTCGACGGCGACAAACTGCTGCTCACCTACGGTGCTCAGGACGTCTCCGAGCATGATTCGGGCGCGTACACGGGTGAGGTCAGCGGAGCTTTCCTGGCCAAGCTCGGTTGCACGTACGTCGTCGTGGGCCACTCGGAGCGGCGCACGCTGCACGATGAGTCGAACGAGACGGTCCTGGCGAAGACCAAGGCGGCGCTCCGGCACGGTCTGACCCCCATCGTGTGCATCGGCGAGGGACTCGACGTCCGCGAATCCGGTGAGCACGTCGCGTACAACGTCGAGCAGATCAAGGAGTCGCTGGCCGGCTTGTCGGCCGACGAGATCGCGAAGATCGTCGTGGCGTACGAGCCGGTCTGGGCCATCGGCACCGGTCGCGTCGCGAGCGCGGGGGACGCGCAGGAGGTGTGCGGTGCCGTTCGCGGCGCACTCGCCGAGCTCGCCGACCAGGCGACGGCCGATACGGTGCGCGTGCTCTACGGCGGCAGTGTCAACGCCAAGAACGTCGGCGAGATCGTGTCGCAGATCGACGTCGACGGCGCGCTGGTGGGCGGTGCCTCGCTCAAGTCCGCGGACTTCGCGCAACTGTCGGCGATCGCCGCCGGCGGCCCCCTGCTCTGATTCACCGGTTGTATCGCGTAGACTGTGGCAGGTTGTCCGGGCACATGTGCCGGGCAGCCTGCCACAGAACTTTTTCCGGCGGCGTGGCTTTTCCGGCGGCCTGCGGCCGCGACCCACAGACTGACAGGACCATCGACTCGTGACTCTCGCGCTCAACATCGGCTTGATCATCACCAGCCTTTTGCTGATCGTGCTGGTTCTGCTCCACCGCGCCAAGGGCGGTGGACTCTCGTCCCTGTTCGGCGGCGGCGTTCAGTCGAGCCTGTCCGGATCATCCGTGGTCGAGAAGAACCTCGACCGGTTGACGGTCTTCATCGGGCTCGTCTGGCTGATTCTCATCATCGGTGTCGGACTCGACATCAAATTCTCTTGATTCGACGCGTAAGTTCGGGGCATGGTCTCCGTTACGCACTCCGAGTCTGATCCCGTCGTTCGCGCCATCGCGACGCCCATGGTCGACCGTATCCTGGTCGAGGACTCGGGGCGCGCGGCGACCGAGCCGCTCCGCGACGACATCCGCTTCCTAGGCGAGCTGCTCGGCGAGGTGATCCGCGATCAGGCCGGCGAGGAGATATTCGACCTCGTGGAGAGCTCCCGGCGCGATGCGTTCGGGATCCGCTACGCCGATGTCACCCGCGACGAGCTCGCGGCCCGGTACGACGAGCGCCCCGTGGATGATCTCATGCCCGTGGTGCGGGCGTTCACCAGCTTCGCGCTGTTGGCCAATCTGGCCGAGGATCTCCACCGGGAGCGCCGCCGTCGCATCCACGTGCTGGCGGGCGACGAGCCGCAGTCGTCCTCGCTCGGAGCGACGTTCGCACGCTTGGCCCGGGCCGGACTCTCCGATGCCCAGGTCGGGTACGAGCTGAACCGCGCGCACGTGGTCCCGGTCGTCACCGCACATCCCACCGAGACACGCAGGCGCAGCGTCTTCGACGCACAGAATCGCATCACCGAGCTCATGCGGGAGCGGCGCCGCACCGAACTCACCGCCGACGAGCAGGCGCGGATCTCCCGCGACATCTCGCGGCAGATTCTGATGCTCTGGCAGACCGCGCTGATCCGGATGCGTCGCCTCACTATCAGCGACGAGATAACGACCGGCCTGCGCTATTACGGAGCGTCGTTCTTCGAGGTGATCCCGTCCCTGAACACCGACGTCCGGAAGGCGCTCACCCAGGTGTTCCCGACGGCCGGGCTCCGAGACCTGTCGATCATCAACATGGGCTCGTGGATCGGCGGCGACCGGGACGGCAACCCGTTCGTGAGCGCCGACGTGGTGACCGAGGCGACGTCCTCGGCGGCGGCTACGGTGATGCGTCATCACCTCGACGAACTCACCGATCTGCATCAGGAACTCGCCGTGTCGGTGCGCTTGATCCACGGCGTGACCGATGGGCTGTCGGCGCTGGGTGCCGGATATGCGCCGGAGTACCCCGACGGAGTCGACGACGAACCGTTCCGCTCCGCGATCGCTGCGGTGCGAGCCCGCCTGCTCGCCCGCGCGGAAGACACCTTGGGAGAGGACTTCCTCGCCCCAGCCGACCGCGAGGTCGCCTCGACGTCCGCGCCGTACACCGACGCGGACGAGTTCCTCGCGGACCTCGACGTGATCGACGCCGCCCTGCGCGCCGTCGGCGACGACGCGATCGCCGACGACCGACTCGGTGCGCTGCGGGAAGCGGTGCGTACGTTCGGATTCCATCTGTCCGGCCTGGATATGCGGCAGAACTCCGAGACGCACGAGGAGGTCGTCGGGGAACTCCTCGCCTGGGCCGGGGCGTGCGACGACTACGCCTCGCTGGACGAAGCCGACCGCGTACGCGTCCTGACTGCGGAACTGACGTCCCGACGTCCGTTGACCCGATCCGGCGCACAGCTCAGCGAACTGGCTGCCAAGGAACTCGGTGTCGTGCATGCCGCTGCCGCGGCGGTCGATCGGTTCGGCCCGAAGGCCGTGCCCAACTACATCATCAGCATGTGCCGGTCGGTCTCGGACATGCTCGAGGCCCTCGTGCTGCTCAAGGAAGCCGGCCTGTACGACGTCGGTGTCACCCCGGCCTGCAGCGTGCGGGTGGTTCCGCTGTTCGAGACCATCGAAGACCTGCAGGCCGGCGCGCAGGTCCTCACCGATGCCCTCGCACTCGACTTCTACCGTTGCCTCGTCCGCAATCAGGACGACATCCACGAGGTGATGCTCGGCTATTCCGACTCCAACAAGGACGGCGGTTACCTAGCCGCGAACTGGGCGCTGTACCGAGGCGAACTCGACCTGGTGCAGGCCGCGCGCACGGCGGGCATCCGATTACGGCTCTTCCACGGACGCGGCGGCACGGTGGGCCGCGGGGGCGGACCGAGCTACGACGCGATCCTCGCCCAACCGCCGGGCGCGGTGCAGGGGTCGCTGCGCCTGACCGAGCAAGGCGAGATCATCGCGGCCAAGTACGCCGAACCGGTGAGTGCGCGCCGCAACCTCGAATCCCTCGTCGCGGCGACGATCGAGTCATCGCTGCTCGACGTCGAAGGCCTCGGCGCCGACTCCGGGCAGGCGTACGAGGTGTTCGACGAACTCGCCGCGGCCGCCCGGCGCGCCTACTCGCGCCTGGTGCACGAGACGCCAGGCTTCGTCGAGTACTTCACCTCGTCGACGCCGCTGTCGGAGATCGGCGCGCTCAACATCGGCAGCCGGCCCACCTCGCGCAAGCAGACGGCGGCGATCTCCGACCTTCGGGCCATCCCGTGGGTGCTGTCGTGGACGCAGTGCCGGGTGATGCTGCCCGGCTGGTACGGCACCGGCAGTGCCTTCGACGAGTGGGCGGGCGACGACCCGGACCGCATCGCCGCACTCACCGATTACTACCGACGGTGGCCGTTCTTCCAGTCGGTGATGTCGAACATGGCGCAGGTCCTCGCCAAGAGCGACATGGGGCTGGCGTACCGGTACGCGCAGCTCGTCCCCGACGCGCAGTTGCGCGACCGGGTGTTCTCGATGATCGTCGACGAACACGAGAAGACCATCGCCTGGTGCGCGAGGATCACCGGCAGCGACGACCTTCTCGCCGACAACGATGCGTTGAAGCGGTCTGTCGTCAACCGCTTCCCGTACCTGGAGCCGCTGAATCTACTGCAGGTGGAACTGCTGGAGCGGTTCCGCAGCGGGGATGACTCACCGCGCACCCGCCGCGGGATCCAACTGACGATGAACGGACTCGCGACGGCGCTTCGAAACAGCGGCTAGCCCGAGTTCAAGGCCTACTTCAAGTCCAGCTGCGCGCCTGCGGCGGCATCGACGAACCACACGGTGTCCTCGGTGCCGTGCGCGCCCGCACACGGCCAGTCGGTGCGCGAGGCGCCGCCGTGCGCAGCGGACACCGCGTCAGCCTTGTCCGCCCCCGATACCAGGAACCACACCTGGCGGGAGCGGTTGATCACCGGGAACGTGAGAGTGATCCGCCGGGGCGGCGGTTTGGGGGAGTCGGTCACCGCGACCACCGGGGACAGGTCCTCGGCGGTCGCCGGGGTCCCGGGAAACAGCGAGTTGACATGCCCTTCGCCTCCCATGCCGAGCAGGTGCACGTCGAAGACGGTGTCGCTGCCGACGAGCCGCGCGTAATCGGAGGCCGCGGCGTCTATGTCGTCGCCGAAAGCGCCATCGGACGGAGCCATCACGTGCACGCGTTCCGGGTCGACCGGGACGTGATTCAGCAGTGCCTCGAACGCCTGCCCGGAATTGCGTTCCGGATGCGTGGCCGGGACGAATCTATCGTCCCCCCAGTAGATCTCGACTCGCGACCAGTCGACGGTGCCGTAGTTCCCGGCGAGGGCCCGAAGCAAGCCGATGCCGTTGCTGCCACCGGTGAGCGCAATCGACGCGGTGCCGCGGGCCTCCTGCGCCGAGGTCAGCGCATCGACGAACCGGGCGCGCGCAGTTTCGATGAGGTCAGCGGAGGTGTCGAAGATCAGGGTCTCCGCAGCCCCGCTCACAGGTCCACTCCGGTCATAACTCCTCCTCGTACTCGACGGCGGGCAGACCGTGCAGGGCGCCCTCGTACACTTCATCGGCGTCGAGGCTGCGCAGTTCCTCGGCGAGGCACTCCGCGGTGGTGCGACGCGCGAACGCCGCCCGTCCGTCCGGATGCCCGGTGCTGCGCAGGATCCCGTTGCCGTCTTCGTCCACCGTCATCGAGAGTTCGCCGTCTTCACGCAGCAGTCGGACACCGAGCGTCCCGGATAGGCGCACCACGCGGACTTTGAGCGCGTGCGCGAGCCAACCCGCGAAGACGTCCAGGCCGGGCATGTCGTAGGGGCCGATCACCTCGACCGAGACGATCGGGGTGTGCGGGGGCCGATCCAGGGCGGAGACGAGCATCGCACGCCAAGGGGTGGTCGCCGACCAGGAGAGATCGGTGTCGCCCGCCTCGTAGCCCGATCGGCGTGCCGCCAGGAATGTCCGGGGGTCGGAGGCCTGCCGGGCGTCGGTGATCCGCCGCGACGCGAGTCGGCCCAGCCGGTCGCCTGCGGGATGCTCGGGTGCACGACCGGGCCACCACGTGACGACCGGAGTGTCGGGAAGCAGGAACGGTGTCACCACTGCGGCCGGATGCTGGGCGAGCGGACCGGACAGGGTCAGCAGGACCACTTCGGAGGCTCCGGCATCGCCGCCGACCCGGATCTGGGCGTCCAGACGCGCATCTCCGGAATGGTCGTCGCGGGCCACCACGATCACGCGGCACGGGTGCTCGCGACTCGCCAGGTTCGAGGCCGAGACAGCCGCCTCGGTGTCGTCGCTGGCGTCGATGTCGATGATCAACGTGAGAACGCGTCCCAGGGTGACGGCTCCGCCGATCCTGCGCATCCGGACCAGTTTCTTGCTGACCTCGGTGGTGTCGGTGTCGGGAAGATCGACGATCATCGCAGCCTCCTCATGTCACTCACGGCCGCCGCCAGGTGCGGCCGGTTCGGCTCAGCATCTCGTCCGCGGAGGCCGGACCCCAGGTACCCGACTCGTATTCGTCCGGGTTGCCCTCCCGCGTCCATTCCGCGAGGACCGGGTCGAGGATCTGCCAGCTCAACTCCACTTCCTCGTTGACCGGGAACAACGACGGCTCACCGAGGAGCACGTCGAGGAGGAGTCGTTCGTAGGCTTCGGGGGAGGAGACGGTGAACGCCTCGCCGTAGCTGAAGTCCATGTTGACGTCGCGGACCTCCATGCTGTTACCGGGAACCTTCGACCCGAACCGGAGTGTGACGCCCTCGTCGGGTTGGACGCGGATGACCAGCGCGTTCTGTCCCAGCTCGGCGGTCATCGTGTCGTCGAAGGGGAGGTGGGGCGCCCGCTTGAAGACGAGCGCTATCTCGGTGACGCGTCGGCCGAGCCGCTTGCCGGTCCGCAGATAGAACGGGACCCCGGCCCATCGTCGGGTGTCCACCTCGAGCGCGATGGCCGCGAACGTCTCGGTCGTCGAGTCTGCGGCGAATCCCTCCTCGTCCTTGAGTCCGATCACCTTGTCCGAACCCTGCCAGCCCGGCCCGTACTGCCCGCGAGCCGAGTTCTCGGCGATCGGATGGATGTTCCGGGTGGACGACAGCACCTTGATCTTCTCGATCTGCAGGTGCCTCGGGGAGAACGACACGGGCTCCTCCATGGCGACCAGAGCGAGCAGCTGCAGGAGATGGTTCTGAATCACGTCCCGCGCCGCGCCGATGCCGTCGTAGTAGCCGGCCCGGCCGCCGAGCCCGATGTCCTCGGCCATGGTGATCTGCACGTGGTCCACGTAGTGCGAACTCCACAACGGATCGAACAACTGGTTCGCGAAGCGCAGCGCCAGAATGTTCTGCACCGTCTCCTTGCCGAGGTAGTGGTCGATTCGGAAGACCGATTCCTCGGCGAACACGCTGTTCACCAGCGCATTGAGCTCGACGGCCGACTCGAGGTCGTGACCGAACGGCTTCTCGATCACCACGCGCCGCCAGCTCTCGCCCGATGGATCGGCCATCCCGGTGCGCCGGAGCTGGCTGAGCACGACCGGGAAGGCCTTCGGTGGAATGGAGAGGTAGTACGCGTGGTTGCCGTCAGTGCCGCGTTCGCGATCGAGTGCGGTGAGCGTGTCCTGGAGTTCGGCGAAGGCGGCGTCGTCCTCGAAGGAGCCCGCGACGAAGCGGATCCCCTCCGCGAGCCGTCCCCACACCTCCTCGCGGAACTCGGTGCGACAGTTCGCCTCGACGGCCTCGCGCACGATGTCGGCGAAGTCGGCGTCGCCCCAGTCCCGGCGCGCGAACCCGACGAGTGCGAAGCTCGGCGGAAGCAGGCCCCGGTTCGCCAGGTCGTAGATCGCCGGCATCAACTTGCGGCGGGCGAGGTCGCCGGTGACACCGAAGATCACCAGTGCCGACGGACCCGCGATCCGGGGGAGCCTCCGGTCATGCGGGTCGCGCAGCGGGTTGGTCCACTTCTGCTCGGCCCCGGATCGCTTGCCGGCACCCGTCATCGGCGTGATACCCGTCTCAGCTCCGCGCCGCGTCGAGCTGTGCCGACGTAGCGCTCAGGAGTTCGGTCCAGGCCTTCTCGAACTTGTCGACGCCCTCGCGTTCGAGAACGGCGAACACGTCGTCGAGGTCGACGCCCGCGTCGCGCAGGGCGGCGAAGACCTCGCGCGAGGAGCCTTCCTGGCCGACGATCGACGACGTGTTGACCCAGCCGTGGTCGGCGAAGGCCTCGAGGGTCTTGCCGGGCACGGTGTTGACGGTGTTCGGTGCGACGAGCTCGCTCACGTACAGCGTGTCCGGGTACTCCGCGTTCTTGGTCCCGGTGGACGCCCACAACGGCCGCTGCGCGAGAGCACCGTGCGCCTGCAGATCCGGGAAGCGGGTCTCGGTCTCGAACACCTCCTGGTACGCCGCGTAGGCGAGCCGGGCGTTCGCCAGGCCGGCTTTGCCGCGGAGCTCCAATGCCTCGGGGGTGCCGATCTTGTCCAGTCGGTCGTCGATCTCGGTGTCCACGCGGGAGACGAAGAACGACGCGACCGACGCGATCCTGGCGGCATCGTGACCGTTGCGCAGGGCGCGGTCGAGACCGTCGAGGTACGCGTCCATCACCTCGCGGTAGCGCTCGACGGAGAAGATCAGGGTCACGTTGACGCTGATGCCCTCGGCGATCACGTCGGCGATCGCGGGAACACCCGCCTCGGTGGCCGGGATCTTGATGTACAGGTTGGGGCGATCGACGAGATTCCAGAGCTCGACTGCCTGCGCGACTGTCTCCGCGGTCTTGTTCGCCAATCGCGGATCCACCTCGATCGACACGCGACCGTCGAGTCCGTCGGTCGCTTCGAACACCGGTGCCAGCACGTCGCACGCCGACCGCACGTCATCGGTGGTCAGCGCCGTGATGGTGACGTCGACGTCGGTGTCTGCGGCCGCGAGGCCGTTGATCTGATCGGCGTAGGCGCCGCCACCCGACGAGATGGCGTTCTGGAAGATCGACGGATTGGTGGTGACGCCCACGATCGATCGGGTGTCGACGTACTCCTGGAGGCCGCCTGAGGAGATCAATTCACGCGACAGATCGTCCAGCCAGACCGAGACGCCGGCCTCCGACAATTCAGTGAGTTTGCTGTTCTGCGTCATTCTGCGAATCCTCTCGTGGGTCGCTGTCCGGTGAATCGTCTGGTGAGACTCGGTCTGGTGGGGCGCCGTCGAATCAGCTGCGCACGGCGCGGCGAGCGGCAGCGGCGACAGCGTCGGCGGTGATGCCGAACTCCTCGTACAGCTTGCGGTAACCCGCGGACGCGCCGAAGTGTTCGAGCGAGACGATCTCGCCGCCTGCGACGATCGCGTGCCACGGCATCGCGATGCCGGCCTCCACGGCGACCCGGGGGACGCCGGTCGGGAGCACGGACTCGCGGTAGTCGCCGTCCTGCTCGTCGAACCACTCGATCGACGGCATGGAGACGACGCGCGCCTGCACACCTTCCGCGGCGAGTGCGTCACGCGCCTCCACTGCCAGCGAGACCTCCGAGCCGGTGCCGATCAGGACCACATCCGGGGTGCCCTCGGAGTCGGCGAGGACGTAACCGCCCTTGGCCACACCTTCGTACGAGGTGCCGGTGAGGATCGGGACGTTCTGGCGGGTGAGCGCCAGCCCCACCGGGTGGTCGCGGCGCGTGAGCAGGTGTCGCCACGCGAACGCGGTCTCGTTGGCGTCCGCCGGACGGACGACGTCGAGGTTGGGGATGGCGCGCAGCGCTGCCAGGTGCTCGATCGGCTGATGCGTGGGGCCGTCCTCGCCGAGACCGATGGAGTCGTGCGTCCACACGTAGACCGGATCGATCTCCATGAGGGCGGCGAGCCGCACCGCCGGTCGCATGTAGTCGGCGAACTGCAGGAACGTGCCGCCGTACGCGCGGGTGGGACCGTGCAGCACGATGCCGGAGAGGATCGAGGCCATCGCGTGCTCGCGGACGCCGAAGTGAAGTGTGCGGCCGTAGGGTTCGGCGTTCCAGGTTCCGGTGGAGATGGACGAGGGGCCGAACGAGGTGGCACCGTCCATCGTCGTGTTGTTGGAGCCGGCGAGATCGGCGGAGCCGCCCCACAGTTCCGGGAGGATCGGGGCCAGCGCGGAGAGCACCTTGCCCGATGCGGATCGGGTGGCGACGTCTTTGTCGCCGGGCTCCCACGACGGAATCGCGTCGGCCCAGCCGTCCGGAAGCTCACCGCCGAACAGCCGGTCGAAGAGCGCCTTGTTCTCGGGGTTGGCCGACGCCCACGCGTCGAACGACTTCTGCCATTCGGTGCGAGTAGTGCGGGCGCGCTCGGCCAGGCTGCGCGTGTGCGCGATGACGTCGTCGGCGACGTCGAAGCTCTTGGCGGGGTCGAAGCCGAGGAACTCCTTGGTTCCGGCGACCTCGTCTTCGCCGAGTGCGGCGCCGTGCGCCGCACCGGTGTTCATCTTGTTCGGTGCGGGCCAGCCGATGATGGTGCGCAACACGATGATCGACGGCTTGTCGGTGACCTGCTTGGCCGCCTCGATCGCCTGCTCGATGCTCGTGACGTTCTCACCGCCGTCCACGGTCTGCACGTGCCAGCCGTAGGCCTCGTAGCGCTTCGCAGTGTCCTCACCGAGGGCGATCGCCGTGTCGTCCTCGATGGAGATCGCGTTGTCGTCGTAGAAGACGATGAGGTTGCCCAGCTCCTGGACACCGGCGAGCGAAGACGCCTCCGAGGTGACGCCCTCCTCGATGTCGCCGTCCGACGCGATCACGTAGACGTGGTGATCGAATGGGCTCTCGCCCGCAGGCGTCTCCGGATCGAGCAGGCCGCGCTCGCGGCGGGCGGCCATCGCCATGCCGACCGCGGAGGCGAGGCCCTGGCCGAGCGGGCCGGTGGTGATCTCGACGCCCTTGGTGTGGCCGTACTCCGGGTGGCCGGGGGTGAGCGATCCCCACGTGCGCAGCGCCACCAGATCGTCGAGTTCGAGTCCGAAACCGCCGAGATACAGCTGGATGTACTGGGTGAGACTGGAATGGCCGCACGAGAGGACGAAGCGGTCCCGGCCGACCCATGCCGGATCGGCCGGGTCGTGGCGCATGACGCGCTGATACAGGCTGTAGGCGAGCGGCGCCAGGCTCATCGCGGTGCCCGGATGACCGCTTCCGCAGTTCTGAACCGCATCGGCGGCCAGGATGCGGGCCGTGTCGACGGCCTTCGTGTCCAGCTCGGTCCAGTTCTCGGGGTGGGCCGGTTGGGTCAGCGCGCGGATCTCGTCGGTAATGGCCACGATCGTGGGTTCTCCTGTGCGTCGATACTGTTCGTCCCGTCGGACGGCTTAGACGTCGTCCAGCCTAGCGGGACGGTGGCGGTTCGCGCGCAGGAGGCGCGATGTGGGCCCGGTCGCATCGCGCTCATCCCGATTCTTCTCCGCGAGTGGACCGGGGCTACCATCGCTTGTAGTAGAAGTCGGTTTCGACGTGGTCAGCGGAGTTCGTCTGAGTTTCCGGCGGTCACGACATGAGGAGCATGAGTGAGGACTCGGGAGAGTTCCGGCGTCAGCGTCGGCTCGGAGACGGCACCGCACACCGGATGGCAGCGGGTGCGCGCCACGGTCCTCGCCTACATCGCGCTCACCAAACCGCGTGTCATCGAGTTGCTTCTGATCTCGACCATCCCGGTGATGCTCCAGGCCGATCGCGGGACGATCGACATCGGGCTGATCCTGCTCACCGTGGTCGGCGGCTGGCTCGGCGCCGCGAGCGCGAACAGCCTGAACATGGTCGCCGATGCGGACATCGACCAGAAGATGAAGCGCACACAGAAACGGCCGCTCGCCCGCAAGGCGGTGCCGACCAGGAACGCGCTGATATTCGGCATTGTCCTGGCGATCGCGTCGTTCCTGGTCCTGTTCTTCGCCGCGAATCTGCTGGCCGCGATCCTGGTGATGATCACCATCGGCTTCTACGTGTTCGTCTACACGCTGATCCTCAAGCGCCGCACGTGGCAGAACGTCATCTGGGGCGGCGCGGCCGGCTGCATGCCCGCTCTCGTCGGCTGGGCGGCGGCCACCGGAACATTGAGTTGGCAACCCGTCGTGCTGTTCCTCGTCGTGTTCTTCTGGACGCCGCCCCACACGTGGGCGCTCGCCATGCGGTACCGCGAGGATTACCGAGCGGCAGGCGTGCCGATGCTTCCGGTCATCGCGAGCGATGAGAAGGTCACCGCCCAGATGCTCGGGTACACGGTGCTGACGGTGATCACGTCGTTCGTGCTCATCCCGGCAGCGGGCTGGATCTACCTGGCCATCGCGCTCCTGACCGGCATCTGGTTCATCTGGGGTGTCACCAAGCTGTACCGCGAGACCCGCGCCGGTGTGGAACTGAAGCCGCTGAAGATCTTCCTGCTCTCCAACGAGTACCTGGCGCTGTTGTTCTGCGGCCTGGCCGTCGACGCGATCCTCGACCTGCAGACGGTCGCCAACTACTTCTGACCCGAACGTGGTGTGCCCTGGTCGCCGGCTTGCGAGTCAGGGAATCAGTGCGGTGGCCCCGGTGGTGCCCCGTGACTCCAGCGCCCGGTGCGCGTGCTCCGCGTCGGCGAGGGGGAAGGTCTGACCGACCGACACGTGGAGTGTTCCATCGGCGATCGCGCCGAAGAACTCGTCCGCACGCCACCGGAACTCGGCGGGATCGGCGATGAAGTGCGCGAGCGTCGGCCGCGTGACGAAGAGGGACCCGGCGCCGTTGAGGCGCTGCAGGTCGAACGGCGGCACCGGACCGCTCGCTCCGCCGAAGAGGACGACGGTGCCGCGCACCGCGGTGGCCGCGACCGACGAATCGAAGGTATCCGCGCCGACCCCGTCGTAGACGACTCCCGCACCCCGGCCGGCTGTGAGATCGCGAACGCGCGAGGCCAGGTCGTCGTCGTAACGCAGGACGTGCGCGGCGCCCGCCTTACGGGAGAGCTCCGCCTTCTCGTCTGTCGAGACCGTGCTGATGACGGTGATGCCGCGAGCGGCCGCCCACTCGGTGAGGATCAGTCCGACGCCGCCCGCACCGGCGTGCACGACGATCGTGTCGCCCGATGCCGGATGGGCGCTCCCGTCGAGCAGGTAATGGGCGGTGAGTCCCCGCAGCAGCGCGGATCCGGCCACCGGGTACTCGACGTCCGCAGGTACCCGCAGCGCACGCGCCGCAGGCACGAGGGCCTGCTCGGCATAGCTGCCCGGCGAATCGCACCAGGAGACCCGGTCGCCGACCGTGAGATCGGTCACGTCGGGGCCGAGTGCGATCACCTCTCCGGCACCCTCGCTCCCGGGCACGTACGGCGGATTCGAGGGGTAGCGGCCCTCCCTGAGGTAGGTATCGATGAAGTTGACGCCGGCCGCACGTACCCGGACGAGCACTTCTCCTGCATTCGGGACCGGGTCGTCGGCATCGACGAGATCGAGGACTTCGGGGCCGCCGTGACGGGACACGTGGATCGCGCGCATGACCTCAGTTTCGCACGCCGGTATGATTCTCCGCATGACTGAAGAGGACACCGCAGTGCAGACCGAGGACTCGGTACAGGCAGCCGATGCATCGCAGGAGGGCGCCTCGATGGCAGAGCCGTCGGTGAAGGTGCCGTCCGACGTGGTCGGTTCCATCCGGGGCTTCCTGAAGAAGCAGGGCGGTTCCGCGACGGCCGTGCTGCAGCCGGTCGGCGAAGCCGGGGTCCGCATCACTCTCGTGGGCGAGGACGGTGGTCTGCTCGGAGACCGCATGGTCGACGATATGACGACGGCGAAGGCCGTGGTCGATTCGGTCGACGGACTCGAGGTGGGCGAATGGGACCGCGAGCTGACCTCCGTCGCGAATGTCCGTCCGGCGCACTGGCGGAAGATGGCCGGATGGGTCGCCAAGCAGAAGCGTTTCCCTCAGGCGCGCAACAGCAGAATTCTCGACTGAGCGAGCTCACCTGTCGGTGAGTGCCCTGTCCCGGATGGCGCTCACCAGCAGGTACGTGGCGCCCGCCATGAGCAGTGCCGCACCGAACATGTGGAGAACGACCATCCACTCGGGCAGGTCGGTCGAGTACTGGACGTAGCCGATCACGCCCTGCAGCAGGATGATCCCGCCGAAGGTTCCCGCGGCCCGCCGGGAGGGCAGCGTCGCGATCACGGTCAGCAGGATCAACGCAGCAGTGACCCCGACGAGAGCCCACACCGCATCGACGTGCAGTTGCGTGGCCTGGGTCGGTTCCAGACCGTTGCGATGCGAGTCGATGTCGCCGGCGTGCGGTCCGGAGCCGGTGACGACTGTCCCGAGATACACGGCAACCCAGGTGATCGCGTACACGATCCAGGAGATGCCGACCGCGAACCTGGTGATGACCGGCGAAGCTGTGGGGGCGATGTCGCGCGCCCGTGCCGGGTCGGTGTGGAACACGAGCCAGGCGGCCAGCGAGATGATCAGCATCGTCGCGAGGAAGTGGAAGGCGACGACCCATGGGTTCAGGTTCGTCAGAACCGTTATGCCCCCGACCACGGCCTGCAGCGGTACGCCCAGTGCGATGCCGGTGGCCAGACGGCGTGCTCTGCGATCGACGGGCCGGTGCCGCATGGCCGCCAGCCACGTCGCGACGGCGACGGCGACCAGTAACCAGGTGAGCATCCGGTTGCCGAACTCGATGACGCCGTGGATTCCCATCTCCGCGTGCGGGGTGAGCGATCCGGCGGTGCACTGCGGCCAGGTGGGGCAGCCCAGGCCCGAATCGGTCACGCGGACCGCACCGCCGGTGACGACCAGCAGGACATTCGCGATCAGGTCTGCGATCGCCCAGCCGAACAGGAACCGGCGGGTGGGAGCTTTGAACCCCGCCCACGACGCGATCAGGGACTTCTTCTCTGCTGTCTGGCTCATTCGAACCGGAACCACCTCACTGCGAGCGCGCCGCCGATGACCGACCAGGCCACCAGTACGCCGATACCGAACAGGTCCACCGACGAATCGAGAGCCATCCTGAGCGCCTCGGTGAGGGCGCCGGATGGGGAGCAGCGGGCCACCCAGTGGACCGCTGCGGGCACATGCTCGTCGAACACGGTCAGGCTGGCGAGCGCGAGGAGCACGAACCACACGAGGTTGGCCAGTGCCAGCACCACCTCCGCCTTGAGGGTGCCGCCGAGCAGCAGACCGAGTGTGGAGAACGCGATGGTGCCGAGCGCGATCAGGATCACGCCGAGAGCCAGCCCGGTGGCAGACGGGCGCCACCCGAAGGCGAGGCCGATGCCGCCGATGATCAGCGACTGCAACGCGACGACGAGGACGACCGCGGCCGACTTTCCCGCGATGATGCCCCACCGGGGGATCGGCGTGGCGCCGAGACGTTTGAGTGCACCGTAGCGGCGGTCGAAGCCGACGGCGATCGCCTGGCCGGTGAACGCTGTCGACATGATCGCGACAGCCAGGATCGCCGGAACGAAGGTGGTCGCACGGTCGGCGGCGGTGTCGCCCGCGCCGGTGTCGATCGGCAGGATCGACAGTCCGATCAGCAGAGTTATCGGGATGAACATGGTGAGCAGCAACTGCTCGCCGTTGCGTAGGAGCAGGGTCAGCTCCATACGCGTCTGGGCGGCGAGCATGCGAATCAGCGAGGCCGGGGCCGGTGCGGGTGCGAAAGTCCCCGCGCGGAAGCGGTTCTGCGCCGTGCCACTCGCGACGTCGGCGGGCTCGGTCATGCGCGCACCTCTCGGCCGGTCAGCTCCAGGAACACGTCCTGCAGGGAGTTCGTGTCCACGGCGAGCCCGGTGATCAGCACATCGTGCTCGGAGCACCACCTCGTCACGTCGGCCACGACGGCGGGGGTGATCTCACCGTGGACCAGATGATCGCCACCGGGAGTGCGGGTACACGAGTACCCCTCGGGGAGCACCGATCCGAGGGCGAGCGGGTCGATGCCCTCCGCGGTGATCCGCAACTGGCCGCTCGCGTCCCGGCGAACCAGGTCGGCGGGAGTCCCCGAGGCGACGGCCCGTCCTCGGTCGATGATCACGATGTGGTCGGCGAGCTCCTCGGCCTCATCCAGGTGATGTGTGGTGAGCAGGACGGAGACTCCATCCGAGCGCAGTCGGGAGATCAGCTCCCACACCATGATCCGGGCGTGCGCATCGAGTCCGGCGGTCGGCTCATCGAGGAATACCAGCTCCGGACGACCCACGAGCGCGCACGCCAGCGAAAGCCGCTGCTGCTGCCCGCCGGAGAGCCGGCGGAACGGGGTGCCCGCGATGTCGGCGATGCCGAGCACATCCATCAGCCAGTCCGGGTCGATGGGATCCGCACTGTAGGACGCGCACAGCCGAAGCATCTCGCGGGCCTTCGCGCCGGGGTAGGCGCCTCCGCCCTGCAGCATGACTCCGATACGGCGGCGCATCTTGTCGTTGTCGGTGACCGGGTCGAGTCCGAGGACCCTGACCTCGCCGGAGTCGGCCCTGCCGAATCCCTCGCAGATCTCCACGGTGGTGGTCTTGCCTGCACCGTTCGGTCCGAGGAGTGCGAGTACCTCGCCGCGCCGCAGGTCGAGATCGAGCCCGTCGACAGCGGTAGTGTCACCGAACCGTTTGATCAGGTTCCGGATGTGCAGAGCGGCACCATCTGCGGCCCCGTTGCCTGCAGCACGGTCGGTGGGACCGTTCGGGGAGGTGAGGGCATCGTGCACGCCCTTCAGACTAGGTGAGCGGCGCACCCGGCGAACCGGCGGGTGCACAGCGCGCGGTCGCTGCGGTGGAGGACTCCCGGCGCGGCGCGGATGCGGCTCTCACTGGGCTTTCGCTCGTCTGCGCCGGGCTATCCACACTCGCACCGGGCTGTCGATGAAGAAGATCATGGCAGCCGCTGCGACCATGATCACACCGGTCGCCAGGCCCTGCGCGACGACCAACGGGCTGGTGTCCGAGCTCGTCGGCATCACGACGACGGAGATGATCGCCGAGATGATCACGGTGCCGGTCCGGAACCAGCGCGTGGTGGCCCACGCAGCGAGCGGGATGATCGCCCACAGCAGGTACCAGGCCTGCACGAACGGGAAGAAGAACACGAACGTCGCCATCGCGATGCCGAGGCCGCCGAGCGGGTGGATCCTGCCGGACAGGCAGGCGAGCAGCCACCGGATCACCAGGATCGCCGCGATCAGCTGCCCGATCGGACGGGCGATGTCGAGAATCGCCTGGGTCTGCTCGCCCATCCCGAGCCACAGTCCGACGCGTCCGGAGACCACGGAGAGCAAGGTCGGCATCGACATCCACGAACGGACGATGCCGCCGGTGCTGAGGGTGCCGGTCCAGCCGAAGCCGAGACCGGTTCCCAGGCAGGCGGCGACGACCACGACGACTGTGACGGCGAGCAGTGAGGTCGCAGACTTCGTGAGGGCGGCGACCGAGTGCTTCGAACGACTCCACCAATCGCGGACCGGAGCGTGGCGCAGGGCGGGCAGGGTGGCGCCCCAGCGGCGGGCGAGTGCGATCCCGACGAACCCGAGCGCCAGCAGCGATGCGACCTTCACCATGGCCGACGCGGCGATCAGCGCCGCTCCGGCGATCAGGAGCCATCCGGCGCGCGAGGGAAGCGGTCGGTCGGATCTGCGCAGACGCGTGGAGCCGTAGACGGCGCGGAAGCACCACTCGATGCCGACGAGCATCATGCCGAGCATCAGCGCCTCGTTGTGGATGCCGCCGACCAGGTGCAGGACCAGCAGGGGGTTGAGCGCGCCGAGCCACAGGGCGGTCACCGTCGAGACGCCGCAGCGTCGGGCCAGGCGGGGGAGCGCCCACACGATCATCCCGACCCCAGCCAAGGCGACGAGCCGATGGAGCAGCACTCCAGCCGTGATGTTGTCCCCGGTCAGCGCGGTGATGTGCTCGCCGATCCAGAGGAACAGCGGGCCGTACGGCGCCGGAGTGTCCTTCCAGAGGTTCGGTACCGACAGAGTCAGGGGATGGTCTACGCCCAGACCCCGCATCGGGCTGTAGGTGTACGGGTCCATGCCCTTGTAGGCGATCGCGCTCTGCGCCAGGTACGAGTACACGTCCTTGCTCAGCAGCGGCGGAGCGATGAGCAGGGGAGTGACCCACATGGCCAGGGTCTGCCACGCCTGGGCGGGCGACATCCGACGTGCGGGGCTGCGCCGCTCGGCGACCTCGACCTTCATCCGCCCGACGGTGAACCGCGCCAGCAGCAGCCAGGCGAGGACGAGCATCATCATGCCGCCGATCGACACGGTGAGTGCCGTCGAGTACATGCGGGAGGGCAGTGAGAGGAGGCGGGTGCCGACGATCGGGTTCTGCAGGACAGGCAGCATTCCGGTGCCGAGCGATCCGATGAGGATCAGCACCGAACCGGTGGTGCCGAACAGCTGGATGCGGCGTAGTCGCTTGTTCTCGAAGGCGTTGAGCGGACCGACCTCGGACTCGTCGTCGTGCATCTTCGCGAGGTTCGTGCCGTATTCACCCGTGGTGTCGGCGGTCCGCTCGGCCGGAGCCTTCGTGAGGCCGAGGTAGTCCAGGCCGCGGCGCATCAGCTGGAGTTCGGGCACAGGACGACTGTAGCGGCCCGTGCGGCCGAAGTCGGTCAGGGTGCTGATTAGGTCACCCTTGCTGGAACAGTGGAATCAATTAGGACACACTTGTGTTGTGAAAAGCATGACCACTTCGAGGCGAGAGCTGCGCCAGCAGCACGCAGACGGTTCTGGTGCCGATGGCCAGACCCGCGAGGCGGTCGTGTCCCTGTTGGTCGACGAGGGGCCGATGACGGCGAGTGACATCGCGGAACGGCTCGGTATCAGTCCCGCCGGTGTGCGCCGGCACCTGGACAATCTCGCCGATGCGGGCGACGTCGAGGTCGCCCCCGCAGGATTTCACAAGGGCGGTCGGGGCCGCCCCGCCAAGTGGTTCCAGCTGACGCCCAGTGGGCGCGGCAAACTGCGGCACGCATACGACGACCTCGCAGGCGCCGCCATGCGCACGCTGCGCGATATCGGCGGACAGGCTGCAGTCGACGAGTTCGCTCGCGAACGCGTCAGCGGACTGGTCGCCGACGTGCAGCCCGTCTCCGAGTCCGGGTCGGTGATCGCCACGGTTGAGCAGATCGCCGGCGCGCTCTCCGGAGCGGGCTACTCCGCGGATACTCGCGAGGTCGGAGCAGGCGTCCAGATCTGTCAGCATCACTGCCCGGTGGCGCACGTCGCGACCGAGTTCCCCGAACTGTGCGAGGCGGAGACGGCGGTCTTCACCGAGCTCCTCGGCACGCACGTTCAGCGGCTTGCCACCATCGCGAACGGCGACTGCGTATGCAGCACGCACGTTCCGGTGCAGGCCGACCCGCAATCCGCGCTAGACCCGACGGACGGTGCTCAGCCCAGCACCGCCGATTCACCCGAAGGAAAGGTCCTCTGATGACGGTCACCGATCCCACCGCCCCACAGCTATCGCAGGAAGAGACAATCGCTTCCTTCGACCGCTACGGGTACGGCTGGGCCGACAGCGACGACGCAGGCTCGGCCGCGAAGCGCGGTCTGTCCGAGGCAGTCGTCCGCGACATCTCGGACAAGAAGAGCGAGCCCGAGTGGATGCTCGAGCAGCGACTCAAGGCCCTGCGCATCTTCGATCGCAAGCCGATGCCCACCTGGGGCGGCAACCTCGACGGCATCGACTTCGACAACATCAAGTACTTCGTGCGGTCGACCGAGCAGCAGGCCGAGTCGTGGGAGGACCTCCCCGAGGACATCCGGAACACGTACGACAAGCTGGGCATCCCCGAGGCCGAGAAGCAGCGCCTCGTCGCGGGTGTCGCCGCGCAGTACGAGTCGGAGGTCGTCTACCACCAGATCCGCGAGGACCTGGAGGAGAAGGGCGTGATCTTCGTCGACACCGACAGCGGATTGCGCGAGCACCCGGAGCTCTTCCAGGAGTACTTCGGCAGCGTGATCCCGGCCGGGGACAACAAGTTCTCCGCGCTCAACACCTCCGTCTGGTCGGGCGGGTCGTTCATCTACGTTCCGCCGGGCGTCCACGTGGACATCCCGCTGCAGGCGTACTTCCGGATCAACACCGAGAACATGGGCCAGTTCGAGCGGACGCTGATCATCGTCGACGAGGACGCGTACGTCCACTACGTCGAGGGCTGCACGGCTCCGATCTACAAGTCCGACTCCCTGCACTCGGCAGTCGTCGAGATCGTGGTGAAGAAGGGCGGTCGTTGCCGGTACACGACCATCCAGAACTGGTCGAACAACGTTTACAACCTGGTCACCAAGCGTGCGAAGGCCGAAGAGGGCGCCACGATGGAGTGGATCGACGGCAACATCGGCTCCAAGGTGACGATGAAGTACCCGGCCGTCTGGCTCACCGGCGAGCACGCCAAGGGCGAGGTCCTGTCCGTCGCCTTCTCGGGTGAGGGACAGCACCAGGACACCGGCTCCAAGATGGTGCACATGGCGCCGTACACGTCGAGCAACATCGTCTCGAAGTCCGTCGCACGCGGCGGCGGGCGGTCCTCGTACCGCGGCTTGATCAAGGTCAACCCGGGCGCCCACGGCAGTAAGTCGACCGTGCAGTGCGACGCGTTGCTGGTGGATCAGATCAGTCGCAGCGACACCTACCCGTACGTCGACATCCGTGAGGACGACGTGACGATGGGGCACGAGGCCACCGTCTCGAAGGTCAGCGATGATCAGATCTTCTATCTGATGAGCCGCGGCCTCAACGAGGAGGAGGCCATGGCGATGGTCGTGCGCGGATTCGTGGAGCCGATCGCCAAGGAGCTCCCGATGGAGTACGCGCTCGAACTCAACCGGCTCATCGAATTGCAGATGGAAGGGTCGGTCGGCTGATGACGGACACCACTTCGGCGGCCTCGGAGAAGGCCGCCCCCGGAATCGTGGCCAACAAGGGCGAGATGTTCACGTCGTTCGACGTCGACGCCTTCGAGGTTCCGCACCAGCGTGAGGAGGCGTGGCGGTTCACCCCGTTCCGTCGCCTGCGCGGACTTCATGAGGGCAAGGCGCCTGCCACCGGCACGATGGCCGTCGAGGTCACCGACCCCGCCGACGGCGTGAGCATCGAGACCGTCGGACGCGATGATGCGCGTCTCGGGAACGGCGGCGTGCCGTTCGACCGGATCGCCGCGCAGGCGTACTCGTCGTTCGAGCAGGCAACCGTCGTCACCGTCCGAGGTGAGGCTGAGGTCGCCGATCCGGTGATCATCACCGCAACCGGTCCCGGCGAGGGCGAGGTCGCCTACGCGCACCTGCAGATCCGCGCCGAGAAGTTCTCGCGGGCCGTGATCGTGCTCGACCAGCGGGGCGGTGGAACCATCGCCGAGAACGTCGAGATCGTCGCGGACGATCAGGCGCACCTGACCGTCGTGAACGTCCACGATTGGGACTCCGACGCCGTGCATGTCGCCGCGCATCACGTGTCGGTCGGCCGCGACGCGGTCGTCAAGCACTTCGCGGTCAGCCTGGGCGGGAACCTGGTCCGGCTGTCACCGCACGTGCAGTACCGTGCGCCCGGCGGCGACGCCGAGTTGTGGGGCTTGTACTTCGCCGATGCGGGACAGCATCTCGAACAGCGGATCCTGATCGACCACTCGGTTCCGAACTGCCGCTCACGCGTGACCTACAAGGGCGCGCTTCAGGGCGACACCTCGGGCAATAAGCGCGGCGAAGCGCACACCGTGTGGATCGGCGACGTGCTCATCCGCCCGGAGGCAGAGAGCACCGACACCTACGAGCTCAACCGAAACCTGGTGCTGACCGACAACGCCCGCGCCGACTCGGTGCCTAACCTGGAGATCGAGACCGGCGAGATCCTCGGAGCCGGCCACGCCAGTGCGACCGGGCGTTTCGACGATGAGCAGCTGTTCTACCTGCAGGCGCGCGGGATCCCGGAAAAGCAGGCCCGTCGCCTCGTCGTCCGCGGGTTCTTCGGCGAGGTCCTCGCCAAGATCACCGTCCCCGAGCTCCGCGAGCGCCTCGAGGCGGCCATCGAGGCCGAACTCGAGATCGCCGGCGCCTGAGCACCCGAACTCTCACCACGCGAAGGAAAGATTCCCAGTGACCACTCTCGAAATCCGCGACCTGCATGTCGACGTGACGCCCACCGACGCCGACGCGGCGCCGATCCACATCCTCAAAGGAGTGGACCTGACCATCCGCTCGGGCGAGAAGCACGCCATCATGGGGCCGAACGGATCCGGCAAGTCGACGCTGTCGTACGCGATCGCAGGCCACCCCAAGTACACCGTCACCTCGGGCAGCATCACCCTCGACGGTGAGAACGTGCTGGAGATGAGCGTCGACGAACGCGCTCGTGCCGGACTGTTCCTGGCCATGCAGTACCCGGTCGAGGTGCCCGGCGTCTCGATGTCGAACTTCCTCCGCAGCGCGGCGACAGCTGTGCGCGGTGAGGCCCCCAAGCTCCGCCACTGGGTCAAGGAGGCCAAGCAGGCCATGAGCGAGCTGGAGATCGATCCGTCGTTCGGCGATCGCAGCGTGAACGAGGGCTTCTCGGGCGGTGAGAAGAAGCGCCACGAGATCCTGCAGTTGGGACTGCTCAAGCCGCGGATCGCCATCCTTGACGAGACCGATTCGGGCCTGGACGTCGATGCGCTGCGCATCGTCAGCGAGGGCGTGAACCGCTACGCCGACAGCGAGGACGGCGGCGTGCTGCTGATCACGCACTACACGCGCATCCTCCGCTACATCACTCCCGACTTCGTGCACGTGTTCGTCGACGGACGCGTCGTAGAATCGGGCGGCGCGGAGCTTGCCGACGAACTCGAGGAGAACGGCTACGAGCGGTTCACCGCTGCCGCGGCCAAGTGAACGCATGACGACTACCACCGGATTCGACGTCGCAACGGTCCGCGCGGACTTCCCGATCCTGTCGCGGACGGTGCGGGACGACAAGCCTCTCGTCTACCTGGACTCGGGGGCCACATCGCAGCGGCCGCTGCAGGTACTCGACGCTGAGCGCGACTTCCTGCTGAACCGGAACGCCGCGGTGCATCGCGGCGCGCATCAGCTGGCCGAGGAGGCCACGGACGCATACGAGGACGCGCGGACCGCGATCGCGGGTTTCGTCGGTGCAGCTGTCGACGAGATCGTGTTCACGAAGAACGCGACCGAAGCGCTCAACCTCGTGGCGTACACGCTGGGGGACGACCGTTCCGCTGCGGTGCACGCGTCGGCCACGCCGCTCGGCGAGGGCGACACGATCGTCATCACCGAGTTGGAGCATCACGCCAATCTGGTGCCGTGGCAGGAGCTGGCACGGCGCACGGGCGCGACGCTCCGGTGGTACGGCATCACCGATGACGGGCGCATCGATCTGGATTCGCTGGTGCTGGACGAGACGGTGAAGGTCGTCGCGTTCACTCACCAGTCGAATGTGACCGGCGCCGTCGCCGATGTGGCCGAGATCGTTTCCCGGGCGCGAGCGGTCGGAGCACTGACCGTGCTCGACGCGTGCCAGTCGGTTCCGCACATGGCCGTGGACTTCGCGGCCCTCGGCGTCGACTTCGCGGCGTTCTCCGGGCACAAGATGCTCGGACCGTCGGGGGTCGGCGTGCTGTACGGTCGTGCGTCGCTGCTGGCGGAACTCCCACCGTTCATCACCGGCGGATCGATGATCGAGACCGTCACGATGGAGGGATCGACCTACGCGGCTCCGCCGCAGCGTTTCGAGGCCGGCGTGCCGATGACCTCGCAGGTCGTCGGCCTGGGTGCGGCCGTCGAGTATCTCGAGAAGATCGGGATGGACACGGTAGCCGAGCACGAGCACGCACTCGTGGTGCGTGCCCTCGACCGGTTGTCCGCCATCGACGGACTGCGACTCGTGGGACCGTCGGACGCCGAGAGGCGCGGGGGAGCCGTGTCGTTCGTGGTCGACGGCGTGCACGCGCACGACCTCGGTCAGGTTCTCGACGACGAAGGCGTCGCGATCCGCGTCGGCCACCACTGCGCGTGGCCGCTGCATCGACGGCTGGGGGTCGCGGCGAGCGCCCGGGCCTCGTTCGCGCTGTACAACACCGAAGCGGAAGTCGACGCCCTCGCGGATGCGATCGTGGTGGCGCAGAACTTCTTCGGAGGGCGGTGATCACCCGATGCGCATGGATCAGATGTACCAGGAAGTGATCCTGGACCACTACAAGAATCCGCACGGCCGCGGGCTCCGCGAACCGTTCGACGCAGAGGTTCACCATGTGAACCCGACGTGCGGTGACGAGATCACGTTGCGGGTGTCGGTCGTCGACGGCGCCGTCGCCGACATCTCGTATGCCGGCCAGGGCTGTTCGATCTCGCAGGCGTCGACCTCGGTGCTGTTCGACCAGGTCGTCGGTCTCACGGTCGACGACGCGATGGTCGCTCTCGGCTCGTTCAACGAGATGATGGGCTCGCGGGGAAAGAACGAGGGAGACGAGGACCTCATCGGCGACGGCGTCGCCTTCGCCGGTGTCAGCAAGTACCCGGCACGCGTAAAGTGCGCGTTACTGGGATGGATGGCGTTCAAGGACGCAGTATCGCAATCCGTGGCAGAGAAGACTGGAGCGTGAACCGATGACGGAAGCAATCGAAACGGCCCTGCCGAGCCAGGATGACGTCGAAGAGGCGATGCGCGACGTGGTGGATCCCGAACTGGGCATCAACGTCGTCGACCTGGGCCTCGTATACGGGATCGAGGTGGACTCGGATGCGGTCGCCCGAATCGACATGACCCTGACCTCCGCCGCATGTCCGCTTCAGGATGTGATCGAGGATCAGACGCGTGGCGTACTGGTGAACAGCGGGCTGTGCACCGATATGGAGATCAACTGGGTCTGGATCCCGCCGTGGGGCCCGGAGAAGATCACCGATGACGGCCGCGAGCAGTTGCGGGCGCTCGGTTTCACCGTCTGACGGTCGAAACGGGACGTCCTGGAATACCGGGACCTCGGATCGGGTTGAATCTACACATGGCAACGATTGATTTGACCGGATCCGACTTCGAGCAGACCGTCACGGACAACGAGATCGTCCTCGTCGACTTCTGGGCCAGTTGGTGCGGCCCGTGCCGTCAGTTCGCCCCGACGTACACCGAAGCGTCGGAGAAGCACGAGGAGATCGTGTTCGGCAAGGTCGACACCGAGGCCGAGCAGCAGTTGGCCGCAGCGGCGAGCGTGCGTTCGATTCCGACGGTGATGGCGTTCAAGAACGGCCATCTCGTCTACAACGAGGCCGGTGCGCTGCCGCCGCAGGCGCTCGATTCGCTGATCGACCAGATCAAGGAACTCGATGTCGAGAAGGCGATCCGAGAGAGCAGCCAGGCCGAGTGATCGCGCACCGGGCCATCCGTAGTCGCAGGCGCATCGGCACGCGGAGGAAGACCGCGGCCATCGCTCTGAGCGTGCCTGCGGTGTCGGAACGGTGCGACAGGTAGCGACGCTGCAGATCCGGTCCGATCCGGAAGAAGCCGTCGAAGAAGGCGATCAGATCGTCCTGATCGAGACTCAGTAGAACCTCGAGCCCGAAGACGCGCAGTCGGTAGTCGGCGCGCGCGGACCGGGTCCACAGGGCAGCGTGCGGATTCGCACCGTCGATGATCGCCCGGACCACCGTGTCCGCAGCGTGGAGCGACTGCGCGACGCTGTATCCGGTCGCCGGGTTCATCAGACCGCCGGACGCGCCGAAACCCAGCGGAGCCTCGTCGTGCCGCTGCCACGGAGTGCGGTCGCGCAGCAGGGCGAAGTCGACGTGCTCGCCACCGGGTGACGGCGTCGTCGGGAACTGCGTGCGCGTCCGGTTCCGGGTCTCGAGGGCCTCGAGCGGGAGGGGAGGCGCGCCGGCCAGGCACGTCTCCTCCACCAGAAAGCGTCCGGCATCCACCTGCACGCGGTAGCTGAACGACGGCGTGGCGTCGGGCGGTGCGCCCGGCGCAGGCCGCCAGTCCATCAGCACGACGGCGGGTCCGTCATGCGGCGTGTGCCCGAACACTCCGGCTGCGGTCTGCCGTGGAAGGTCGGAGGCGCCGCTGCCGCCACGGGCATCGACGACGTGCGCGGCGCGTACGGTGCGGCCGTCGCCGCACGTGACCGAATTCGCGGTCAGATGAGTCGCCCGCTGCACGATCACCGTCGCCGGATCGACGGCCAGCGCTGCCGCCAGCTTCGCTGAGTCGAGGATCGCGTAACCGCGATCGATGTCCCTGCGGGCAGGCGTGTAGACGGTGAACTGCGGGGCCCACGCGGCGATCACCGAGGTATCCAGCCATCCGGGGACGTCGTCCGTGTACATCCCGTACGTCGCCGGCCAGGTGCGCTCGGGCGCGGGGTCGATGAGTGCGACGTCGAGCCCGGCCACTGCGGCGCGATGGGCGAGTGCCCGCCCGGCGGGGCCTGCGCCGACGACGACCACATCGAACTCGTGCCCGGTCACATGCTGCCGGTCGCGAGCATCCCGCCGTCCACTCGTAGCGTCTCACCGGTGACCCACGAGGCGGCATCGCTTGCCAGAAAGGCCACCGCCGACGCGATGTCCTCGGGACTGCCGAGCCGCTTCATCGGATACGCGGCCGCAGCGGCATCCTCTCCGGCGGCGACCAGAGCCTCGGCGAACTTCGTCTTGACTATGCCCGGCGCGATCGCATTCACCCGGATGGAGGGCCCGAGTTCCCAGGCGAGCTCCTCGGTGAGCCGGATCAGGGCGGCTTTCGACGCGCCGTAGGCGGCGATGACGCCGGTCGACCGGATCCCGGCGATGGACGCGAGGTTCACCACGGCGCCGCCGCTCTCGCGCATTCCGGCCCGGTACGCCTCCTGGACGTATCCGAGTGCGGCCACCACGTTGGTGTCGAGGAGTTTGCGGAACCCGTCGAGATCCGCGTCCACGAGCGCACCGTAGATCGGGTTGATGCCGGTGTTGTTGACCAGGATGTGGATCCCGCCCTGAGCGACGGTGGCGGCGACGGCGGCCCGGCGGTGCTCCGCGTCGCCGGTATTGCCCGCTACGGCTGTCACCCGGGCGCCCGGCACGACCGACCGGACGTGATCGGCCGCTTCGTCGAGAGGCCCGGGTTTGCGCCCGGTGATGACGACAGCGGAGCCGCGGGACGCGAGCTCGACGGCGACGGCGAGCCCGATGCCCCGGCTGGCTCCGGTGACGAGCGCGGATCGATTCGACAGGTCGGTCGATGTGTTCGGGTGGGGTGTGGTCATGGTTCCCACGTTAGGCCAGGTGTGACTCAAGTCCTCCGATTCGGGTGCGCGGCGTTCGGTCGGTAGCATCGAACGTCGTGATCACCGCGACCGACCTGGAAGTTCGAGCGGGCGCGAGGACTCTCCTGTCGGCGCCCGGAGACCAGCTGCGCATTCAGCCCGGAGACCGGATCGGCTTGGTCGGCCGCAATGGTGCGGGCAAGACGACGTCGCTGCGCATCCTCGCAGGTGAGACGCAACCGTATGCAGGCGAGATCCGCTCGTCGGGTCCGGTCGGCTATCTGCCGCAGGACCCGAAGGAGGGCGACCTCGACATCCTCGCCAAGAGCCGGGTGCTCTCCGCCCGTGGCCTCGACGAGATCCTCGCGAAGATGGCCAAGCAGCAGACCATCATGGAGGAGACGGCCGACGATAACCTCCGCGATAAGGCGATCGGCAAGTACTCCAGGCTGGAGGAGCAGTTCGGCGCGCTGGGCGGCTACGTCGCCGAATCGGATGCGGCCCGGATCTGCAACAGCCTCGGGCTTCCCGACCGGATTCTGGAGCAGCCCCTGAGGACGTTGTCCGGCGGGCAGCGGCGCCGCATCGAACTGGCACGGATCCTCTTCGCGGCGTCCGACGGCTCCGGCAAGTCCGATATGACGTTGCTCCTCGATGAGCCGACGAACCACCTCGATGCGGACTCCATCTCCTGGCTGCGGACCTTCCTGCAGAACCACGAGGGCGGCGTCGTGGTGATCAGCCACGACGTCGATCTGCTGGCCGACGTGGTGAACCGGGTGTGGTTCCTCGACGCAGTGCGCGGGGAGGCCGACGTCTACAACATGGGGTGGAAGCGGTACCTCGACGCGCGCGCCACCGACGAGCAGCGCCGGAAGCGCGAACGCGCGAATGCGGAGAAGAAGGCGGGAGCGCTGCGAGTGCAGGCCGCGAAGCTCGGCGCCAAGGCCACCAAGGCGACCGCGGCTCAGCAGATGCTCAAGCGTGCCGACCGGATGGTCGACGAGCTCGACGAGGTGCGCGTCGCCGACAAGACGGCGCACATCCGTTTCCCGGAGCCCGCGTCGTGCGGCAAGACGCCGCTCATGGCGAAGAACCTCACCAAGATGTACGGGTCGCTTGAGATCTTCACCGGTGTCGATCTCGCCATCGACAAGGGCAGTCGCGTCGTGATCCTCGGACTCAACGGCGCGGGTAAGACGACCCTTCTCAAGCTCCTCGCCGGAGTCGAGCAGCCCGACCTCGGTGAGCTCGATCCGGGCCGTGGCCTCAAGGTCGGGTACTTCGCCCAGGAACACGACACCCTCGATGACGACTCCACCGTGTGGGAGAACATCCGGCATGCGGCGCCCGACGCAGGCGAGCAGGATCTGCGCGGACTGCTCGGTGCGTTCATGTTCACCGGCCCGCAGCTCGAACAGCCCGCGGGTACGCTGTCCGGTGGTGAGAAGACCCGCCTGGCCCTCGCCGGTCTCGTCTCCTCGGCAGCCAATGTCCTGCTTCTCGATGAGCCGACCAACAACCTCGACCCGATCTCGCGCGAGCAGGTGCTCGAGGCGCTCCGCAGTTACACGGGGGCGGTGGTCCTGGTGACACACGACCCGGGGGCCGCCGAGGCACTGGAGCCGCAGCGTGTCATCCTGCTGCCGGACGGCACCGAGGACCACTGGTCCGACGAGTACCAGGAACTCATCGAACTAGCCTGAACCGGCCCCGCGGAGGCGTTCGCCGATCGGGGCCGGTGTGGTGGATCGTGGTGGACGGGTCAGAAGATCCGGCCGGACGGTACCGACCGCAACGGGACTCGTGCACTGGGGTCGCGAGTCGCGTGATACCCGACCGGCAGGTCGTACACGACGACCGTCGAGCCGGCGCCCGCGGGGATCTGAACCCGGTGCACGGTGCCGTCGAGCAGGTACCCGGGTGGCGGGGTGATCTCCTTGACGTCCCAGCATCCCGACGGCAGGTCGTCGATGCTGAACGAGCCGTCACCGAGTGTGGTGGTCCGGGTGAAGAGTTCCCCGCTGCACGAGCGGATCTCGAACATCGCGGACGGGAGCAGCTTCCCGGTGACGCGATCGATCTTGATCACCGTCAACTGCCCGACGGATCCCTGTCCGGGCATCAGGTGGAAGGTGAACGGCATGGTGCCGCCCGCTACCAGCGTCCCGTTCAATGATCCCGGGGACACGAGGTGATAGCCGTCGGGCACGTCCATCGCAGTTGCCATGACGTGTCCGGGTGCGAACTCGATGCTGGCCGGGGTGACCACGTCCTTCTGCATGCTCGGCCCCGCGAGTCCGACGCTGACGCCTCCGAGGGCGCTGCCCGTGGAGTCGTCGACGGCGTCGACGGTGACGATGCCCGTATCCGATTCCGGTTCCGTGCTCTCGGTCGGCGTCGTGCTCTCGGTGGGTGGCGTGCTCTCGGTCGGGGGCGTGGACTCCGTAGGGCTGGTCGTGTCCGTGGGAGTGGTCGTCTCCGACGGCGTGGTGCTCGCCGGGGCAGCGGTCGTGCCCTGCGTCTGTCCGGTGCTCTGCCCGGTCGAGCTGCTGGGCGCACTGGCGTCACCGAATGCGGGTGAGACCGTGAAGGCAGTGGCGAGCACCACCGTCGCCAGAGCGGTGAGGAACGCGAGTAACGCCTTCCGGATGTGTCGGGTTCATGCTGTCGGCCTCCTGAGCCATCCCCGACCCGGTGGCACCGGACTGACCGGTGAATTCCCCGACACTGGTAGTTTCGCGTCCCCCGTTCACCCCGTTACGTGGTCGGCGCCGTGCATCGTTCGGGTGAATGACGGTGCGAGGGAACGGCACCGGGTGGTCAGGCAGGCACCGCGAACACCACGACGTTGTCGCGGTACCCGAGCGGCGGCCCGACGAACGGGCCACCGCACGTCACGAGTGCGAGTGTCTCCGGGCCGTCCTGCCGATTCAGTTCTCGTACGGGCAGACCGGAACTGCCTGCGCCCTGCTTGTCGGTCAGCGCAGTCCGGCTGACGCGGTAGTCATGGCGGTGTCCGTCGGCCGCGGTCAAGGTGACCGCGTCCCCGGTGTTCAGGCGCGTGAAGCGGGCGGCGAACCCCCGGCCCTGGTCCACATCGTCCACGTGGCCAGTGATCACGATGACTCCGCTACCGGAGCCGGGCAGCGACGAGTCCACCCACCAGCCGAGACGCGCAACGTCCTGGGGCGGAAGCAGCGCCCCCGCGGTGTCGGTCGCGACCGGGTCGATCGACGCCGATCCGCCGGCCGCAGTCAGGCGGGCAGGCGAGGACGGATCAGTGCTCGTGGCGGCTACCGGCGCGGCGAGCTGCGATTGGGCGTCAGCGTCGCGGGATATCGGGGCGGGGTCGCTGCCGCAGCCGCCGACGAGCAGGGCCGCAGTGGCTGCGACGGCGGTGACGACCGCGCGGATGGTCGCGGTGGGCGTACGGTCTCTCATGTCGGTGGCTCCCGGTCGGCGCGAGCGCACCGGATGTGCGGACGCTGCATGCCCCGACACCGGGTCTATCGGTCTCCGGCACGCGTCGTTAGCGCAGTACGCATCACGGTCGTTCGCGGGAACGACGGGCGCGCGTCCTCAGTCGCCGAGGACCTGCTTTCGCAGTTCGCCCTTGACGAGCTTTCCCGTCGGGGTTCGGGGCAACGCGTCGACGAAGCTGATCGAGCGAGGAACCTTGTACGCGGCGAGGCGCGACGCCGTGTACTCGAGGAGTTCGGCCGCCAGCTCGGGCGAACGCTGGGCTCCGTCGGCGAGCTGGACGTAACCGGCCGCGACCTCACCCAGATCATCGTCGGGAACGCCGATCACGCCGACGTCGTACACCGCGGGGTGGTTGATCAGGATGTTCTCCGCCTCCTGCGGATAGATGTTCACTCCGCCGGAGATGATCACGAACGCCTTGCGGTCCGTGAGGTAGAGGAAGCCGTCCTCGTCGAGGTACCCGAGATCGCCGGTGGTCGCCCACGACGGATGGAGCGGATGCTGCGCGGACGCGGTCTTCTCCGGATCGTTGTGATAGCGGAAGGGCATCTCCTCGCGTTCGAAGTAGACCACTCCGACGTCGCCGGTGGGCAGATCGTTTCCGTCGTCGTCGCAGATGTGCAGCGGCCCCAGCACCGAGCGTCCGACCGAACCCGGCCGCTCCAGCGACTCCTGCGACCCGATGAGAGTGACTCCGGCGGCTTCGGTCGCGGCGTAGTACTCGTTGATGACCGGGCCCCACCACTCGATCATCGCCTTCTTGACCTCGGCCGGGCACGGTGCAGCCGCGTGGATCGCCGCCTGCATACTCGATACGTCGTATCGGGCGCGTACCTCATCGGGCAGTTTGAGCATGCGGACGAACATCGTTGGGACCCACTGGCTGTGGGTCACGCGGTACTCCTGGATGAGCGAGAGCGCTTCCTCTGGATCGAAGCGGTCCATCAGGATCACCGTGCCGCCGACCGAGTTCACCATGGCGCAGTACCGCAGCGGCGCGGCGTGATAGACGGGCGCGGGGGACAGGTACACGGAGTCGGCCTCGAAACCGTAGACCGGTCCGAACACCGCGGTGATCATGTCCGGAGCCTCGGTCACCTGAACACCGGGCAGGTTCGGCTTGATGCCCTTCGGTTTACCGGTGGTTCCCGACGAGTACAGCATGTCGGTCCCGCGCGGCTGATCGCTGAGCGGCTGCGCCGATGCGGCATCCAGGATCTGCGCGTAGTCGGCGAATCCTGCGATTCCGTCCCAGGCGATGCGGCGGGACTCGTCGGCGAGCCGGCCTACCTCGTGCGCACGGGAGACCGCCGGGCCGACGCTCGACGCGGCGAACAGGACCTGCGCACCGCAGTCGTCGAGGATGTAGTTCACCTCGGTCGGCGTGAGGTGGTGGTTCACCACCGTCACGTACATGCCGCTGCGGATCGCCGCCCAGTAGACATCGAACACCCGCAGATCGTTGTCGGACACGACCGCAATCGTGTCTCCCTCACCGATCCCCAGTTCGCGCAGGTGGTGTGCGATCCGCGTCGAATTATCGGTCAGCTGCCGATAGGAGACGCGTTCACCGGTCGACGGCCGGATCAGTGCGGCTTTGTCCGGAGTGGTGGCTGCGAAGGTTCCTGGGTACACGGCACGGCTCCTCGGTTGACGTACGCCTTGAGGTCGAACGTACTCACCGCGGAAGCGGCCTTCGGTGGTTTCGGCCGCACCGGCCGCGGCGGCACCGAATCAGACGCCGCCCGCCCGGTACGCCACGGCCTGCAACAGGATCCGGGCGATGTCCTTGGGATCGTGCGCGACGAACGAGCTCCCGCCGGATGCATCCGAGATCTTCTTCAGCGCTTGCGTGTCCGCGTCGTCGGAGATCCCGATCGTGACGATCGGGATGGGTCGTATCGGGTTCTTCATGATGTTGAGCTCGGAGATCAGGTGCTGAAGGCTGATGCTGTCCGGATCCTCGTTGCGACCGTCGGTCATGAGGATGACGCTGTTCGAGTACGCGGGGTCGTACGATTCGTAGACCTTCCGGTACGCAGCCAACGCCGTGTCGTACAGACCGGTCCCACCGTGGAGGTCGCCGAGCGAGCGGCGAACCGCGTCGCCGAGGGCGGTGCGCATGTCGGTCCCGTCGTGCTCGGCGGAGAGCGGCCGGATCGGCATCAGTTCCCGGTAGTCCTGTCCTTGCCCGCCGCGATCGATGCTGAACTCCCAGTATCCGAGGGCGCTGTTCTTGGGCAGCTTCTTCAGCCCGAGAAGGGCTGCGTCGCGCAGCAGGTCCGCACGCGATCGACCGCCGGCATCGCGTGTCGTCATCGACCCGGACACGTCCTGGACGATGAGTGCGCGGATGGGCTGCGTCAACGCCGTCCACTTGCGAAGAACGTTGTCGACGAGTCCGCGGTCGGGCGGATCCAGCATCGTGACGCGGGCGACGCCCGCGCCGTCGGGGAGAGGCGTCCCGTCGGGTGCGCGAATGCCCTCAGCGCTGCGGATCTGCTTACCGGCGTCGGTGTGCAGCACCTCCGCAAGGGCCCGGATCGCCTCTCCGGCGAGCTTCCGGTCGGGCCGTTGCGCCACATTCGTGACGCGGTAGTCCAGGTTGACGGTCCCCGACGACGGCACGGTCGCCTCGATCCCGGAGTCGGGATGGTCATGGGAGAACGTCGCGTACGAGCGCTCGGTCGTGAGGGCGATCGACCGAGCATCGGCGGCGGCCATCCGAGCGAGGTCCGGCGGCGCACCGCCGTCGTTCATCGCGAGTGCGCGCTTGGTCAGCACTTCGATGAGATCCTTGTGCGTCAGCGACCCCGATGACATCTCAGAGAGAGCGCCGATCACCGCTGCGTTGCTGACGTCGCTCGTGCCGGGGGACTCGGTGCGCAGGCCGCGGGCGGTGAGCGTCTTCGTCCAGGACGGAAGTTCCGGAAGTCCGCGGCCGGCGACGACGACCGGGGAGACGCCGAGCGACGGCCCGATGTCGGACCACTCCTGTCCGAGCGTGGTGCGCACCTGCCTGATCCGTGCCTGCGACTCGGCGATCCAGACGTGCGGCGAATCGCGGTCGGTCAACCGCTCGGTCGTGTGGCTAGCGGGCACCGCCTCGACCGAGAGATCGAGGCAGGTGCTCTCCTCGGCGCGTTCGGCCAACTGGCGCACGTAGCCGTCGATGTCGCCGTCGGTGATGACCGAGACCTCCCGGATCTCGCCGCACGAATCCTGATTCTGCCGCCACAGGTAATAGGTCCCGGCGACGAGCAGGACGACGAGCGCCAGAGCGAGACCGATGCGAACCTTCGTCTGCGCGAAGGGCCCCGGGCTCACGGACCGGGGCTGTCCGCCCGAACCGTTGTGCGGAGTCACCCCTGACCGTGATGCGTTTGCGTGTCGGCCCATATCGGTGACGTCTCCTCGCTGACAAAAGTGTGATGCGGGAGTACGCTAGCGCACGCGCGTGAGCTGACTTACGTGCAGGGTCCGAATTGCGACGATCAGTCCGTGGCCGGTCGGCGTACCGACGCCTCCACCAAATCGAGGACCGCATGCAGATCGTCGGTGGACTGCCCGGAGGCCAATCGCGTGACGATCCCGTCGAGGATCACATCGAGATAGGTGACCAGAACCTCCGGCGGAACGTCACTTCGAAGACTGCCCGCCTGCCGCTTGCGCTCCAGACGTGCCAGAGTCGCCGCCTCGCGATCTTCGGACTGGGCTTCCCATGCCTTTCGAAAACCCGGGTCCGATCGGATCTTCCGAACGATCTCGAGTCTGGTGCTGAGCCAGTCGAAGTCCTTCGGCCGCGCGAGGATGTCGCGCATCACTTGGACCAGACCCTCCTGTGCGGCGACATCGGCCATCCGTTCGGCGTCCTCCCGCGCCAAGGCGAGGAAGAGAGCCTCCTTGTCCTTGAAGTGGTGGAAGATCGCACCCCGGGACAATCCCGTGGTCTCTTCCAGGCGCTTCACGGTGGCACCGTCGTAGCCGTACTCGGAGAAGCAGTGCCGCGCGCCGTCGAGAATCTCCCGACGACGCGCGGCAAGCCGGTCATCGCTGACCCGTGGCATTCACATTTCCTGTCGCTTCGATCGCTCGGAGGTCAGCTCTTGACCATGTTGCGCAGGACGTACTGCAGGATGCCGCCGTTGCGGTAGTAGTCGGCTTCGCCGGGCGTGTCGATGCGGACCTTCGCATCGAACTCCACCTTGCCGCCGTCTCCCTTGGTCGCCGTCACATGCACGGTCTCGGGAGTCGACCCCTCGTTGAGCTTCTCGATGCCCTCGATGTCGAAGACCTCAGTGCCGTCGAGCCCCAGGCTCTTGGCGCTCTCGCCCTCGGGGAACTGCAGCGGGACGACACCCATGCCGATCAGGTTCGAACGGTGGATGCGCTCGAACGACTCGGTGATGACGGCCTTCACGCCGAGCAGCACCGTGCCCTTGGCGGCCCAGTCACGCGACGAGCCCGAGCCGTACTCCTTGCCGCCGAGGACCACCAGCGGGACACCGGCTTCCTTGTAGTTCACCGACGCGTCGTAGATGAACGACTGCGGGCCGCCCTCCTGCGTGAAGTCGCGGGTGTAACCGCCCGAGACGCCGTCGAGCAGCTGGTTCTGCAGACGGATGTTGGCGAAGGTACCGCGGATCATCACCTCGTGGTTGCCGCGACGGCTGCCGAGCGAGTTGTAGTCCTTGCGCGCGACGCCGTTCGCATCCAGGTACTGGGCCGCCGGGGTGCCGGGCTTGATCGGGCCGGCCGGGCTGATGTGGTCGGTGGTGACCGAGTCGCCCAGTAGCGCGAGCACGCGAGCGCCCTTGATGTCGGAGACGGGCTCCGGCTCTGCGGGCATGCCGTCGAAGTACGGCGCCTTGCGCACGTAGGTCGACTTCTCGTCCCATTCGAAGGTGTCGCCCTCGGGGGTGTCCAGGCTCTTCCAACGCTCGTCACCGGCGAACACGTCCTGGTAGGACTTGCGGAACATGTCCTGGTTGATCGCGTTCTTGATGGTGTCGTCGATCTCCTGCGCCGACGGCCAGATGTCCTTCAGGAGGACGTCGTTGCCCGACTCGTCCTTGCCGAGAGCCTCGCTCTCGAAGTCGAAGTCCATGGTGCCCGCGAGGGCGTAGGCGATGACCAGCGGCGGCGACGCCAGGTAGTTCATCTTCACGTCGGGGGAGATGCGTCCCTCGAAGTTGCGGTTGCCGGACAGGACGGCGGTGACCGACAGGTCGTTGTCGTTGACGGCCTGGCTGATCTCCTCCGGCAGTGGTCCGGTGTTGCCGATGCACGTGGTGCAGCCGTAACCGCCCAGGTGGAAGCCGAGCTTCTCGAGGTAGGGCCACAGACCGGCCTTCTCGTAGTAGTCGGTGACGACCTGCGAGCCGGGTGCCATGTTGGTCTTCACCCACGGCTTGCTCGACAGACCCTTCTCGACGGCGTTGCGGGCCAGTAGTGCGGCTCCGATCATGACCGACGGGTTCGAGGTGTTGGTGCACGATGTGATGCCTGCGACCGCGACCGCACCGTGGTCGAGGACGAACTCGCCGCGCTCGTCGGACACGACCTTCACCGGCTTGGTGGGGCGACCCTCGGACCCGTAGGCGGCCGAGTGGACGTTCACCGCGCCGTCGTCGGCGAACGAGAGCGCAGCCGGATCCGACGCCGGGAACGACTCCTCGACCGCCTCGTCGAGCTGGGTGTGCTCGGTGCCGTTGCCTTCCTCCACGTAGTTGTGGATGTCCTTGCGGAACGCGACCTTCGACTCCGACAGCAGGATGCGGTCCTGCGGACGCTTCGGGCCGGCGATGGACGGGACTACGGTGCCGAGGTCGAGCTCGAGGTACTCGGAGTAGACCGGCTCGTTCTCCGGGTCGTGCCACATGCCCTGCTCCTTGGCGTAGGCCTCGACCAGAGCGAGCTGCTCGTCGTCGCGGCCGGTCAGGCGCAGGTAGTTGATGGTCTCCTCGTCGATCGGGAAGATCGCACAGGTCGAGCCGAACTCGGGGCTCATGTTGCCCAGCGTGGCGCGGTTGGCGAGCGGCACCTCGGCGACGCCCTTGCCGTAGAACTCGACGAACTTGCCGACCACACCGTGCTGACGCAGCATCTCGGTGACGGTGAGCACGACGTCGGTCGCCGTGACGCCCGGCTCGATCTCACCGGTCAGCTTGAAGCCGACCACGCGCGGGATCAGCATGGACACGGGCTGGCCGAGCATCGCCGCCTCGGCCTCGATGCCGCCGACGCCCCAGCCGAGAACGCCGAGGCCGTTCTCCATGGTGGTGTGCGAGTCGGTGCCGACGCAGGTGTCGGGGTACGCCTGGCCGTTGCGGACCATGATGCTGCGGGCCAGGTACTCGATGTTGACCTGGTGCACGATGCCGGTGCCCGGGGGGACGACCTTGAAGTCGTCGAAGGCGTCCTGGCCCCAGCGCAGGAACTGGTAGCGCTCACCGTTGCGCTGGTACTCGAGCTCCACGTTGCGCTCGAAGGCGTCGGCCCGGCCGAAGACGTCGAGGATGACGGAGTGGTCGATGACCATCTCGGCGGGGGAGAGCGGGTTGACCTTGTTGGGATCGCCGCCGAGCGCGGTGATCGCCTCGCGCATGGTTGCGAGGTCGACGACACAGGGGACACCGGTGAAGTCCTGCATCAGTACGCGCGCCGGGGTGAACTGGATCTCGACGCTCGGGTCGTCGCTCGGATCCCAGTTGGCGAGCGCGTTGATGTGCTCCTCGGTGATGTTCTTGCCGTCTTCGGTGCGCAGGAGGTTCTCGGCGAGGACCTTGAGCGCGTACGGCAGCTTCTCGGTGCCGGGAACGGCCTTGAGCCGGTATACCTCGTACGACTGGTCGCCGACCTCGAGGTTGCCGCGGGCTCCGAATGAATTGATACTCACGTGTGCTCCACTCTTCTCAGTCTGAACCGTCGACGGGCTGCGCCGACGGAAGTTGTGAAGTGAGCGACGTCGGTACGGGCTGGGCCGCGTCGCCACGTCATCCATCTTAGCAGTACGGACGTACTGGTTTGCGGCTAATCCCTACTCGACGCGCCGAGTTCACCTGAGCGAGGGGACCGCGCAGGCACTGACGTAACGTCTACGCCGTCAGCGACCAGTAGACGAGGAAGCCCGCGAATGAGTCCGGAACCGGTTGTGTTCACCGTCGCCGCCCCTGCGCCAGCGGGGGGAAGTCCCGCCGAAACCTGGGACGGCCTCGACCTTCCTGCGATCGCGAAGAAGCTTGAGAAGGACGGCGTGTGGGCGCCCGCCGATCAGGCATCGCAACTGAAGAAGGTTGTCGCCGACGCCCGCGCCGACGGGCACGACGTGCACTTCGTCGTGCTGGATCAGGGATTCTCGCCGTTCACGGTGTATCGCGACATCGCGCACGAACTCCAGTCGAGCACCGGCGGCACCGTCGTGGTGTTCGGGCCCGGCGGAGGCGCGGGCACCGCGTCGACCGACTTTTCCCGGGTGGAGCTCGAGGATGCCACGAACGCGGTGACGAACGGCGCGTCCGTGCCTCAGGCGGCACGCGAGCTGTACGACGGGGCGGCCGCACCGAATGCGAACTGGACGCTGGTGTCGATCGCCTTGATCGTGGTCGTGATCATCGCTGCCGTCATCGCCCGTTTCTGGACGACGCGCGTGCGTGCACGGAAGGCGCCGGAGCGTTCGGCGGAGACCGCTGCAGCCGCAGACGCGACAGCCGATCAGCCTGGTCGGCAGCCATTCGAGCGGGGCTGACACCCTCCGATTCCGCCCTCGCGGGCGCACCACCGCACACCGATTCGGCGAGTGCTATGCGTGTTATCGAACTGTGACGACCGCAATGGTCGTCCGTTTTGTGCTGCTCAGTTGCATTTCCGCAGGTAATAACGCGTTTGTAATTCAGTGGTTCAGGTTTCCCGTGGGAACTCTGTGACGTACGGTGCAGAAGACACTAGTGGTGTACGGGGGACACATGTTTAGGGAGTACACGGTAGATGCACGCTGACACGAGCGCACGGTGGACGACGCGAGGCTGCGCCGTCGGGGCAGTCGCCCTGGCCGGCCTGCTTGCGGCCGGCCCCGCTGTCGCCGAGCCGAGCAACAAGAACCCGGTGGCGTCGTTGATCAATCAGATCGCCGACGTCGACCAGAACCTGACCGACCTGTCGAACGCGGTCGCCGCGCGCCAGGAGAACGTCAATCGGACCCTCGTCGACTTCCAGAACGCCGTGGCCGCACGGCAGATCGCAGCATCGGCCAGTCGTGGCGCGAAGTCGTCGCTGGACGAGGTCAGCGGCAAGGTGGAACGCGCCCAGCGCGACTTCGACCGCTTCGTGCGCTCGGTGTACCGGCAGGGCAACAACCGCGGCGCCATGACCAAGTACGTCGCCTCCGACGATCCCTCGAAGGTCCTCGAGAAGATGACGGCCGTCGATCGGGCGACGCGTCAGCAGCAGGACGTGATCCGTCGGCTCCAGGTGGCCCGTAACCAGCAGGCCAACCGGGTGGCCGCCAGTGAGGCCACCAAGCGGCAGACGGCTGCGGCGGCACAGGACGCCTCCGCGCGTCGTGCCGACGCCGTCAACGCCTTCCAGGCGGCGCAGTCGGCGGTCCGCGACCAGCAGAGCAAGCGGAACGATCTCAGTGAGCAGCGAACCGAGCTGGCGTCCAAGCTGGCCGAGCTGCGAGGCGGCGTGCCGAAGTCGAAGGCGGACGCTCCCTCCCGCCGCAACGGTCAACGCGGTGATGGTGCCAACCGCAACGCGCCGCGACTGCCGGGTGTGGTCACCGATGGCCTGGAGAAGGCCGTCGACGGCATTCCGCGCAACCCCGTCGCAGGCGACGATGCGCTCTCGGAGGCGGCGAACGCCGCAAGCCGACTGGCCGCGGACACCGGGCAGTCGCTGCTCGCCAGCTTGATCGGCAAACAGCAGATCCCGCACTCGGAACTGCTCGACGAACTGGGCATCGGCGGAACCAGCCCGTTCGAGGAGGGTGAGAACAACACGATCACCCGGCTGGGCAACGGCTCCCTCGGCGGACTGCTCGGCGGCATGGGCGGCGGCGGTGCACCGGGCGTCACCCGGCCCGGACTGCGTGGCCCGCAGGCCATCAACTTGGTGGTCGACCGGATGAAGTCCCAACTCGGCGTCACGTACGCGTGGGGTGGCGGTGACGCGAACGGCCCGACGCTCGGCATTCGCGACGGCGGCGTCGCCGACAGCTACGGCGACTACCAGAAGGTCGGCTTCGACTGCTCGGGACTGATGATCTACGGCTTCGCGGGTGTCGGTATCGACCTGCCGCACTACACGGGCTACCAGTACACCTCCGGGCCGCATGTCCCGCTCTCGGAGATGAAGCGCGGTGACATGATCTTCTACGGCGCCAACGCGAGCGCGCACGTGGCCCTGGTACTCGATGACAAGACCATGATCGAGGCCCCGCAGTCCGGTTCCGTCGTCAAGATCTCGCCGATCCGCACGAACGGCGCCATGCCGTATGCCGTACGGCTTCTCTGACGGGAATCGCGGCGCGGCTACTGTGGGGTGCGTACCACGCACTCGACGATCTTCAGGAGCAACGGCTTGACTTCATCGGACAGTCCGGATCTGGCACTCAGCGCGGAGGACAGTAAGCTCCTCGAACGCGCTATGTACGAGGTGAAGCGCGTCATCGTCGGGCAGGACAAGCTCGTGGAGCGGATCCTCGTCGGCCTGCTCGCCAAGGGTCATATTCTCCTCGAGGGTGTGCCCGGCGTCGCCAAGACACTGGCAGTGGAGACGTTCGCCACGGTCGTCGGCGGCAGCTTCTCCCGCGTGCAGTTCACCCCCGACTTGGTCCCGACGGACCTGATCGGCACTCGCATCTACCGGCAGGGCCGAGAGGAGTTCGACACCGAGCTCGGTCCGGTGGTCGCGAACTTCCTGCTCGCCGATGAGATCAACCGTGCGCCCGCGAAGGTGCAGTCCGCTCTGCTCGAGGTGATGGCCGAGCGCCACGTGTCGATCGGCGGCACCACCTACCCGATGCCCGAGCCTTTCCTGGTGATGGCGACGCAGAACCCCATCGAGAACGAGGGGGTCTACCCGCTGCCGGAGGCGCAGCGTGACCGCTTCCTGTTCAAGGTGGTCGTCGACTATCCGTCGGTGGAGGAGGAGCGGGAGATCGTCTACCGGATGGGCAATGTGCCGCCCGCAGCGTCGCCGGTCCTCGACCCGGAGACCACCATCCGCCTGCAGCGCAAGGCCGCCAACGTCTTCGTCCACCACGCGCTCGTCGATTACGTGGTCCGCGTCATCAACGCGACCCGGCGACCCGCCGAATCAGGTCTCGACGACGTGGAGCAGTGGCTGGCCTACGGCGCCTCACCGCGTGCGACGCTCGGCATCGTCGCGTCGGCACGGGCCCTCGCCCTGGTCAGCGGTCGCGACTACGTGGTGCCGCAGGACGTCGTGGAAGTGATTCCGGACGTCCTCCGGCACCGTCTGGTCCTGAGTTACGATGCTCTCGCCGACGAGGTGACGACGGACCACATCATCACGAGGATTCTCCAGACCATCGGGTTGCCGCAGGTGAGCGCCGCACCGGTGCAGGCACCTCAGCCGGATCAGCAGGGTCATGCCGGTCGCTGACGGCCTGCCGTCGTTCCACGCCGGGACGCTTCGCGACCCGGCGCTGACCGCGGCGTTGAAGTCCCTCGAGCTCACGGTGCGCCGCAAACTCGACGGGGTGCTGCAGGGCGAGCACCTCGGGTTGATCCCGGGTCCGGGGTCCGAACCGGGGGAGGCACGCGAGTACCAGCCCGGAGACGACATCCGGCGGATGGAGTGGTCGGTCACCGCGCGCACATCGACCCCGCACGTCCGACAGATGATCGCCGACCGCGAACTGGAGACGTGGTTCGTCGTCGACGCATCGGCCAGCCTCGATTTCGGTTCCGGTGCGCGCACTAAACGCGACTTGGCGGTGGCGGCGACGGCGGCGATCGTTCATCTCACCGCCGGTGGCGGCAACCGTCATGGTGCGATCATCGTGACCGGCGATGACATCGTGCGGATTCCGGCCCGATCCGGGCAGGCGCACGACCGCGCGCTCCTGAAGGCGGTGGCGACCACCGAGCGCAGTTCGCCCGGCGTGCGCGGCGACTTGAACGCAGGCCTCGAGGCGATGCGCAGGCCATTGCGCAGGCGCGGACTCGCCGTCGTGGTCAGCGACTTCCTCGGTCCGTTCGACTGGGCGCGGTCGTTGCGAGCGATCGGTGCGCACCACGAGCTCCTCGGGGTCGAGGTCCTCGATCCCCGGGACGTCGAACTTCCGGATGTGGGTCAGCTGACCCTGCGTGACGCGGAGTCCGGTGAACTGCTCGACGTGGATGCGACTCCGCGTCTGCGGGCGGATTTCGCCAGTGCCGCGCAGGACCATCGCAGCGAGGTGCTGCGGAACTTCCGTGGGGTCGGCGGACCGGTGCTGTCGTTGCGCACCGATCGTGACTGGCTCGCGGACACCGTCCGCTTCGTCGGTGAGCGCCGTCGGGGCATGGCTGCCGGGGTGAGTCGATGAGCGATCTGTTCGCCCACCCGTGGTGGCTGCTGTCGGTTCTGCTGGTCTTCGGGCTCATCGGCGCCTACGTCTGGGTACTGCGGCGGCGGCGGGCGCGCTCGCTCAGATTCGCCAACATGGACGTGCTGAGATCGGTGGCACCCGCGAAAGCCGACCGCTTCCGGCACGTCCCGTTCGCGATTCTCACGGTGGGCCTGCTGTTGCTGACCATCGCGATGGCCGGGCCGATGGCCGAGCGCGACGTCGCCCGGAACAAGGCGACGGTGGTCCTCGTGGTGGACGTGTCCCAGTCGATGAAGGCCACCGACGTGGCGCCGTCCCGACTCCAGGCTGCGCAGGCGGCGGGCAAGCGCTTCGCCGACGATCTGACGGACGGGATCAACCTGGGCCTCGTCTCGTTCGCCGGGACCGCGTCGACCCTCGTCTCACCGACGCCCGATCACGATGCGACGAAGAAGGCGCTCGATAATCTGCGTCTCGCCGAGAAGACCGCCACCGGTGAGGGGATCTTCGCCGGCGTGCAGCTGATCCAGACGCTCAACGCCGCCCTCGGCGGCGAGGATGCAGCGCCGCCGTCCCGCGTGGTGCTGCTGTCCGACGGCAAGCAGACGGTGCCGGAGAACCCGGATGACCCGCGCGGTGGATTCACCGCGGCGCGGAAGGCGAAGGAGAAGAAGATCCCGGTCTCGACCATCTCGTTCGGCACGCTGAACGGCCGCGTCGAGATCGAATCGCCGAGCGGCGGTACCGAGAGCGTCGGCGTCCCGGTCGACGACGAGTCGCTCCACACCATCGCGAATCTGTCGGGCGGCGACTTCTTCACCGCATCGAGTCTCGATGAGCTCAACAAGGTGTACGAGACGCTGCAGAAGCAGATCGGCTACGAGCGTCAGCGGGGCGACAACTCACGGCCGTGGCTGATCGCCGGAACCCTGATCGCGATCATCGGCAGCATGGCCGCGCTGTTCCTGAACCGGAGACTGCCCTGACGGGCCTGTCCATAGTCCCCCTGAGATAGGTTGAACAACCATGGCAGAGAGTGCAGAAAACACGTCCTCGGCAGCTCCCGCTGCTCAGACGCCGCGTTCGGTCCTGGTGACCGGCGGCAATCGCGGCATCGGCCTCGCAGTCGCCCGGCGGCTCGCCGCCGACGGCCACAAGGTCGCGGTGACGCACCGCAGCTCAGGCGCCCCCGACGGGTTGTTCGGTGTGCAGTGCGACGTCACCGACACCGAGTCGGTGGAGCGGGCCTTCGCTGAGGTCGCGGAACATCAGGGGCCCGTGGAGGTGCTCGTCGCCAATGCCGGCATCACCGACAACATGCTGTTGATGCGGCTCTCGGAGGAGAGCTTCAGCAGCGTCGTGGACGCGAACCTGACCGGCGCGTTCCGCTGCGCCAAGGTGGCGACCAAGGGCATGCAGCGCGCCAAGTTCGGTCGCATGATCTTCCTCGGGTCGGTCGTGGCCACCTCCGGTATCCCCGGTCAGGCGAACTACGCGGCCTCCAAGGCCGGACTGATCGGTCTCGCACGATCGATCGCCCGCGAACTCGGTTCGCGCAACATCACGGCGAACGTCGTCGCTCCCGGATTCATCGATACCGACATGACCGCCGCGATGGAGGACCGGTACGTGGACATGGCCAAGCAGGCGATTCCGCTGGGACGGACAGGTAAGCCCGAGGACGTGGCGGCGGCGATCAGCTTCCTCGCGTCCGATCAGGGCGGGTACATCACCGGTGCAGTGCTGCCCGTCGACGGCGGCATGGGCATGGGTCACTGAGACCGGTCCGAATCACGCACCATCCACTGATCCCTCATCTCGACAGGAGCTTTTCGTGACCGGCATTCTCGACGGTAAGACCGTTCTCATCACCGGCATCATCACGGACGCGTCGATCGCGTTCCACACCGCCAAGGTGGCTCAGGAGCAGGGCGCAACGGTCATCATCACCGGCATTCCCGAGCGGCTTCGGTTGATCGATCGGATCGCCAAGCGCCTCCCGCAGGAGGTGCCGCCTGCGATTCCGCTCGACGTCACCGACGAGGAGAGCTTGAGCGCTCTCGCCGACAAGCTCCGCGAGCTCGCACCGCAGGGGATCGACGGCGTCGTGCACTCGATCGCGTTCGCCCCGAAGACCCTGATGGGCCCCGACGCGGTGCCGTTCCTGGAAGGTCCGGGCCCCGATGTGGCGCGGTCGTTCGAGATCTCGGCGTGGAGCTACGCATCGCTCGCGCGGGCAGCGCTGCCCGTCATGAACGAGGGCGGTGCGATCGTCGGCATGGACTTCGATCCGCGCACGGCGCTGCCGGACTACAACTGGATGGGTGTCGCGAAGGCTGCCCTGGAGTCCGTGAACCGCTACGTGGCCAGGGAGGTCGGCAATGCCAAGCGCATCCGCTCCAATCTGGTCGCTGCCGGACCCATCAAGACTCTCGCCGCCAAGGCGATCTCCGGCACGGCGACCGATGACGCCAAGAAGCTCAACATGCTCAACGAGTACTGGGACGGCGCGTCCCCGATCGGCTGGAACGTCGAGGATCCGGGCGTCGTCGGCACGAGCGTGTGCACCCTGATGTCGGATTACCTGCCGGCTACGACCGGGTCCATCGTCTACGTCGATGGCGGCGCGAGCCACAACACCTGGTTCCCGGACGATTTCCTCTCCTGACGTGACGGGCGTGCCCGCCGGTTTCGACGCGCTGCTGTTCCTGTCGTTCGGCGGGCCGGACCGGCCGGAGGATGTGCGGCCGTTCCTGGAGAACGTGACTCGTGGCCGCGGCGTCCCGCCGGAGCGGCTGGACGAGGTCGTTCAGCACTATCTGCACTTCGGCGGGGTCTCGCCGCTCAACCGCCTCAATCGGGAGATGATCGCCGGCCTGCGTGACGAGCTCGATCGACGGGGCCGGAGCGCGCTGCCGATCTACTTCGGTAACCGGAACTGGCATCCGATGGTCGCAGACACGCTCGCCGAGATGGTGGCGGACGGGCATCGCCGGATCCTGGTCTTCCCGACGTCCGCCTGGGGCGGGTACTCGGGGTGCAGGCAGTATCACGAGGACATTGCGAACGCCCTCGCCGGGGTCGGTGCGCAGGTGAGTCTCACCATCCGCAAGCTCCCGCAGTTCGCCCACGAACCGGCATTCCGTGCGGCGGTCGCCGACGCGGTTCGGCAGGGACTCGAACGGTTCGCGGATGGCGGTGCGGCTCCACGGCTGGTCTTCACCGCCCACTCGATCCCGGAGTCGGCCGACCGGAGTGCCGGACCGGCCGATGCGGGCGGAGGTCTGTACTCCCGTCAGGTCACCGATGCGTCGGCCGCGGTCGCGGCGCTGGTCGGTGCGGAAGGGTTCGACGTGGTCTGGCAGTCCCGATCCGGCCCTCCTCAGGTTCCGTGGCTCGAACCGGACATCTGCGATCACCTGCGGGTCCTGTCGGAATCGGGCGTATCGCGGGTCGTGGTGTGCCCGATCGGCTTCGTCTCGGATCACCTGGAAGTGGTGTGGGATCTCGACTCCGAAGCGGCGGACGTGGCATCCGAATTGGGCATGGAGTACGTCCGGGTGCCGACGGTGGGAACGGATCCGCACTTCGTCCGCATGATCGCCGACCTCGTCGAGCGGTACTGCGACGGCGGTGGTGACGTGACCGCGCTCGGTTGCGGCGACAACGGGATGAGCTGCCGGAAGGACTGCTGCGTGCCCGTCCGGCGCCGCTAGTTCTCAGCGTCGGTAGTCGGTGATCACGGTGTTCACGGCCGCGGTGCGGGCGGTGCGGGTCAGCGCCGACAGCCTCCGGAAACGGTCATCGGCCATGCCGATTTCAGACCCCGCGACGCCGATCCGGCCGGAACCGGCGAGAGCGACGATCGCATCGACCTGCGCCGCCGCGGCGAGCACTCGGTCGACTCGGGGATTGTCATGTGGCGGCAGGTCGATACGACGAGCCTGCGTCATCCCGGCCAACGCGTCGCGCAGGTCGGCGGGTGAGGGCGGGCGTGCTCCGGCGATCGAGGAGATGGTGTCGGCGGCTTCGGCGACGGCGCCGCGTAGCTCGTACTCCACCTCACCGAGTGGGGTGTCGGCGGACAGGTGGTCGACGCCGATCGGAGCATCGGAGCGGATGAGCGTCCAGCGGCATCGTTCGGGAGTGCCACGCGGAATCAGTGCGAGTGCCTCGGTGGGGCCCGACGATCCGGCGGGCCGGTCGTCGATCAGCAGCACCTCATCGGTGGACATCGCCGCCTCCGCCACACGTCCGGGAGGGAGCCCCTGCGCGTCACCGGGAGCAGGCATCCGCATCGCCAGGTGGGCGTTGCCTGCGAGGAGATCAAGGAGTCCGAGGACCGTGTTACCCGAGATCCGGACGTCGGCCGCGCTGGGCGCGACATCGATCTCGTGCGCCTGTGCGAAGTCGTGCAACGTGTGCAGGACGTCGTCGGGGGCGCAGCGTCGTGCGCCACGCGCCGCGGACCACGCGGCGAGCGTGGCCGCCGGCCACGCTCGCAAGGAGGTGATCGGGGGAGTGGTCATGACGTCTCCACGATACGCGGAGCGTCGTCCGCATTCGGCCGGTGCGTTCGCCTAACCTTGAGCACCGTGATGGACGATCGTTATGGGCGGGACGTACTTTCCTCCCCGCGTAAGAGCAAGCCCCGTGCACCCGAGGTGGCGGCCGACCGGGACCTCGTCGTGGAAGACGCGGGGACCGGATTCTGCGGTGCCGTGGTCGGGATGGAGCGCAGTTACGCAGGCGACATGGTCCGGCTCGAGGATCGGCACGGCCGGACGCGGGTGTTCCACATGTACCCGTCGGCGTTCCTGATCGATGGCCGTCCGGTGACGCTGGTCCGGCCACGGGGCCGGGGCCCCGTCGCTCAGGCGGAGGCCCGGACGGCGTCCGGGTCACGGGCGGCGCCGAGACAGCGGGCCAGGACGGCACGCGCGAGTCGGATCTTCGTCGAAGGCGTGCACGACGCGACGCTCATGGAACGCGTGTGGGGCGACGATCTGCGCGCTGAGGGCGTCGTCGTGGTGAGCCTGGACGGACTCGACAATCTCGACGAGGCGCTCGCGGAGTTCGAGCCCGCGCCGCATCGTCGCGCAGGTGTGCTGGTGGATCATCTGGTCGCAGGTACCAAGGAGGCGAAGCTCACCGCGGAGGTGGGGGAGAACGTGCTGGTGTGCGGCCACCCCTATGTCGACGTGTGGGAGGCGGTTAAGCCCGCGTCCGTGGGGATCGACGCCTGGCCGAGGATCCCGATGGGAATCGACTGGAAGACCGGCATCTGCCGTGAACTCGGTTGGGGCGCGCCCCGGGACGGGTGGCGGCGCGTACTCGCCGGGGTATCGAGTTTTCGCGACCTCGAGGTTCCGCTGCTGAGAAGTGTCGAGGAGTTGATCGACTTCGTGACCGTCGGTCACTGACCCAGCAGGTAGCCGATTCCGCTGACACCGCACGCCCAGAGGACTGACGCGAAGGTGCCGAGGATGAACTGCTCGCTGGCGTGCGGAGCACGGAGTTCGGAGAACCGTGCGAGGCTCTTCACGCCCAGTATCACCGGGAGACCGGCAGGCCAGCCGATCAGCAGACAGACGGTGACGCCCACACGCTCGAGGAGTCCGATGATGCGGCCGCCGCGGAGCGGTGGAACGTCTGCGTCGGCGCCGGGATCATCGTGATTGTCCGCACGGGTCGGAATCGACCCCGCCGCGAGGACCATGCGTACCACGCTGCTGCCGGTCGCGGCGGCCGCGAGGACAGTGCATGCCAGCCCGGCTATCAGCGCAGCGCCGTCGAGGGGGCCGCCGGTGTACGCGGTGATGGCCGCCGGAATGAGGAACGCCAGCGCCAGGCCGGCGGACACCGAGTCGACGGCGAGCACGGTCCGGTCGGAGGTGCGCGCATCGGCGGCCAGACAGCGCCGGACGACGGCCGCACCGATCGCGGCAACGGATGCGAGGGCGAGCAGGACGACGGGGATCACGCGTCTCCTTCCGCTGCGGACAGGAGGGCTGCGAACAGTTCCTCTCCCGGAGTCTGCAGGTCCCAGGCCGCAGCCTGCAACCGGGCCGACACGGCCTGCGGGGAGATGCCGAGCCGGTTCGCGGCCGCCGACTGGGTGGAGCCGGTTCGCATGAGTCCAACGACTTCACGACCGGCAGTCGAGCGACCGGACATCGTCTCGACGAGCAGCAGGGCCGCAGTCTGAGCGTGAGCCGCTGTCGGGGACGAGCCCACCACCCGCAGGCGCAGGCGATCGTGTTTCGCCTGCTCGACTGCTGCTCGGGCTGATTCGAACGCGGGGCCGCGGCCGGCGCGCGTGGATTCCGGTAGCGGTTCTGAGACGTCGCCGATGCCGATCCCGACGCTCCAGCGTCCGGATGCGGCGAGTTCCACGGCGATTGTCGAGAGGTCGTGCGGATCATCGAACACCGCTTGCAGCTCGTCGCCTGCGGTGCGGTCGAACGGCCGAAGAGTACGGGCACCGGAGTAGCGGTCGAGGACATCGGGCACGCGGTCCCGGTCGCGTCTGCTTCCTCGCTGATCGGCGGTGAGGACGAACATGAGGCGCCTCCTTCGTACGTCCGTACTGGATCAGTAAGTCAATGCTAAAGCATTGTTGATTCATATATCAATGCTGTGTACTTGATTAAATAACAATCAATGTTCAGTCATTGACTGGCAGACGATTGTCGACGACCAGACCGATCAGTCCGAGCGCGAACAGCGATGCCGAGAGAACCAGCATCGAGGGATCCGGGTCACCGGTGAGTGCGTCGCCGAGAAATACGACGGCGGCGGTCCCCGGAGCGGTTCCGACTATCGATGCGATCGTGTACGGCAGCGGACGCACCGACGACAGACCACTGAGGTAATTGACGATCGAGAACGGGCACACCGGAATCAGGCGCAACGAGCCGACCGCGAGCCAGCCGCGTCGTTCCAGGCGCCGCTCGACGGTGGCGACGACGGGTTTGGACAGCCAGGGCTTGACCCTGTCTCGTCCGAGGCGCCGGACGACGGCATACGCGACCACCGCCGCCACGGCCGATGCGGCGAGCGATCCGGTGAAAGCGACCGCCGGGCCGAACAGGACGCCTGCCGTCACGGTGAACGTGGTGCGGGGGATCGGTACGATCGTCGCGACCGTGTACGTGCCGAAGAACAGCCAGGTGAACCACGGGCCCAGCGACTCGGACCATTCCCGGGCCTGCCCGATGGAGGGCAACGGCACGAAGTAGGCGCTCACGAGAAGCACGACGATCAGGACCAGCCCGGTCGCGGCTCGGCGCGTGCTGATCTGCCGTGTCCAGTCGCGGGCCACAGGTTGCGGGGCCGCCCCATCATCCGGCGCGCCCCGGGGCGTGACGGCTTCTTCCATCGACCGACCGGATCGGTATGCACCAGGACGCATCGCATGTCATTCTACGACGTGGGTCACTGCCCTGCAGACCGCCCGAGCGAGCGATCGGTTAATGTGCTGATACACGTTTCACCTCCTGTACGACGGAAGGCCGCAGAATCATGACGGCAGGCGACAATCTCGTGGCACCGGGTTCCGGTGGGCACCTCGACGACGCATACGGCCGCTGGTCGACCGCTGCAGCTGCGGTGCTGGCCAAGTCGGCTCGCGTGGAACCCGGTGAGCTCTCCGATACTCCGGAGGCGCTGCTGTCGACGGACACCGGCGACGGCGTCGTGGTGCGTCCGCTGTACACGCGCAAGGATGAGACCGGCGAGCCCGGCCTGCCCGGTTCGTTCCCGTTCGCCCGCGGCGCCGACCCGGCCCGGGACGTCACTCAGGGGTGGCGCGTGACCGAGCGTTTCGGTGACGGGCCGGCCACCGACGCCGGTCAGCTCAACGAGTCGATCCTCGACGCCGCCGCCAGCGGCGCGAGCGGCGTCTGGCTTCGCGTGGGCGACGCCGTGTCAACCGCCGACATCGCCGCCGTCCTTGCCGGCGTCTACCTCGACCTCATGCCGGTCACGCTGGATGGCGGCTCGGATGGCATCGCCGCTGCCGAGGCATTCCTCGCCGCGCGTGCGGAAGCACCGCAGGCCCCGGACTCCGCACCGGTCACGGCCGCGACGACGCACAGTCTCGGTCTCTCTCCGTATACCGCGGCGTTCTCGGGTCGGGACGGGGTGTCCGCAGACGCAGCCACCCGACTGGCGGCTGCCGCGCCTGAGGGCGTGCGGACCTTCCGAGTCGACGGCAGTGACTTCGCGCAGGCCGGTGCGTCAGACGCACAGGAGATCGGATTGTCGGTTGCGGCTGCGGTCGTCCACGCCCGGGATCTGGTGGCCTCCGGGATCTCGGTCGCGGCGGCGCTGTCGCAGATCACCTTCGCCGTATCCGTCGACGACGATCAGTTCGCCGCGATCGCCAAGCTGCGCGCGCTGCGCACGGTGTGGGCGCGGGTGGCGGAGGTGCTCGGTGCCCCCGATGCCGGTGCGGCGATCACTCATGCGGTGACCGATCTGACGATGTTCACCCAGCGGGATCCGTGGGTGAACATGCTCCGCAGCACCGTCGCCGCCTTCGGCGCCGGTGTCGGTGGCGCGGACCAGGTCACCGTGCACACGTTCGACGCAGCGCTGCCTGCGGACCGGCGGACGTCGCGGCCGACGTTCACTCGCCGCATCGCGCGCAACACCCAGCTCCTGCTGCTCGAGGAGGCGAATCTCGGCCGCGTCATCGACCCTGCGGGCGGCTCCTGGTACGTCGAGTCTCTGACGTCCGACCTCGCGGCAGCCGCATGGCACGTGTTCACCGGAGTGGAGGATCGCGGTGGTTACCTGAGCGCCCTGGATTCCGGCTGGATCACCGAACAGGTGAGCCGATCGCTGGCAGCCCGCGAGGAGGCGGTCGCCCACCGGCGACTCCCGGTGACCGGCGTGAGCGAGTTTCCGAACCTGGGCGAGCCGACGCTCGCCGCCGGAGCGGCCGGTTGCGTCGACGTACCCACGGCCGCACCGAAACTCGCGCGAGTGGCGCACAGTTTCGAGCAGCTCCGCGATCGTGCGGATGCGGCAGCCGACGCGGGTGCCCGGCCACGCGTCCTGCTGCTCCCGCTCGGCTCGATCGCCGAGCACAACGGGCGCACCACGTTCGTGACGAACCTCCTCGCGGCAGGCGGGATCGAGGCCGTCAACCCCGGACCGTTGAGTGCTGATGCGATCGCCGACTCCGTGTCCACGGGGCCGTCGGCGGTCGTGGTCATCTGCGGCACCAGAGCCCGGTACGCCGACGAGGGTCCGGCGGCCGCAGCAGCAGCTCGCGGCGCAGGTGCGAAGCGGGTCCTGCTGGCAGGACCGGAGAGCGAGTGGCCGGAGGCCGACGGCGTCGACGGCTCGCTGCGTGCCGGTATCGACGCGGTGGCGCTGCTGACCGACCTTCTCGACCGCCTAGGTGTCGCGCCCGGCGACGAGACCCCCTCCACCGTGACCACGGGAGCGTGAAAGCATGAGCGACAATACGATTCCGAGTTTCGCAGACGTCGATCTGGCACCAGGGCAGACACCCGCCCCGGCAGGCGGTGGAGAGGCGATCACCGAGGGACTGGCCGCAGCGCACGGGTACACGGCCGAGCAGATCACCTGGGACACACCGGAGCAGATCGCGGTGCGCCCGGTGTACACGCGCGCCGACCGTGACGCGGTGGCACAGGAGGGCTACCCACTCGACTCGATCCCCGGTGAGGCCCCGTTCCTTCGCGGCCCCTATCCGACGATGTACGTGAATCAGCCGTGGACGGTACGGCAGTACGCCGGATTCTCGACTGCTGCCGAGTCGAACGCCTTCTACCGTCGCAACCTGGCTGCGGGGCAGAAGGGGCTCTCGGTGGCGTTCGACCTCGCCACGCACCGCGGGTACGACTCCGATCATCCGCGCGTCGCGGGCGACGTCGGCATGGCCGGCGTCGCGATCGATTCCATCCTCGACATGAGGCAGTTGTTCGACGGCATCGATCTGGGCAACGTCTCGGTGTCGATGACGATGAACGGCGCGGTGCTCCCGATCCTCGCCCTGTACGTCGTTGCCGCCGAGGAACAGGGCGTCGGTCCGGAGAAGCTGGCCGGGACCATTCAGAACGACATCCTCAAAGAGTTCATGGTCCGCAACACCTACATCTATCCGCCAACGCCGTCGGTGCGGATCATCTCGGACATCTTCGCGTTCACCAGCGCCAAGATGCCCAAGTTCAACTCCATCTCGATCTCCGGCTATCACATCCAGGAAGCCGGAGCGACAGCCGATCTCGAGTTGGCGTACACGCTCGCCGACGGCGTCGAGTACATCCGGGCCGGCCTCGAAGCCGGCCTGGACATCGACCAGTTCGCGCCGCGTCTGTCGTTCTTCTGGGGCATCGGGATGAACTTCTTCATGGAGGTCGCCAAGCTGCGTGCAGCACGGCTCCTGTGGAGCGAACTGGTGGCGAAGTTCGAGCCCAATAATCCGAAATCCCTGTCGCTGCGCACTCATTCGCAGACCTCGGGATGGTCGCTGACGGCGCAGGACGTCTACAACAATGTGGCGCGCACCTGCATCGAGGCGATGGCTGCGACGCAGGGGCACACGCAGTCGCTGCACACGAACGCCCTCGACGAGGCGATCGCCCTGCCGACGGATTTCTCGGCCCGGATCGCCCGCAACACGCAGTTGCTGTTGCAGCAGGAGTCGGGGACCACCCGGCCGATCGACCCGTGGGCGGGGTCGAACTACGTCGAATGGCTGACCCATCAGCTCGCCGAGAAGGCCCGTGCGCACATCGCCGAGGTCGAGGACGCGGGCGGTATGACACAGGCCATCAACGAGGGGCTGCCCAAGCTCCGCATCGAGGAGGCCGCCGCCCGCACCCAGGCGCGTATCGACTCGGGTCGGCAGCCGCTGATCGGCGTGAACAAGTACCGAGTGACCGACGACGAGGAGATCGAGGTCCTCAAGGTCGAGAACTCCAAGGTCCGGGCCGAGCAGTTGGCGAAACTCGACCGACTGCGCGCCGACCGGGATTCCGCGGCGGTGGAGGCCGCGCTCGCCGACCTCACGCGTGCAGCCGGCGAGGTCACCGGTGAGGGTCTCGAGAACAATCTGATGGCGCTGGCGATCAACGCGGCGCGCCACGGGGCCACCGTCGGCGAGATCTCCGACGCCATGGAGAAGCAGTTCGGTCGTCACCAGGCCGAGATCAAGACGATCAGCGGTGTCTACAAGAACGAGGCGGGTGACGCGGTGTCGAACATCGACGAGGCGCTGGCGGTGGTCGACGAGTTCGCCGAGGCGGAGGGTCGTCGGCCACGTGTACTGGTCGCCAAGATGGGACAGGACGGCCATGACCGCGGCCAGAAGGTCATCGCGACGGCGTTCGCCGACCTCGGGTTCGACGTCGATGTGGGCCCGCTGTTCGCGACGCCCGAGGAGGTCGCGGCACAGGCGGCCGACAACGACGTCCACGTGGTGGGCGTCTCGTCACTCGCCGCCGGTCATCTCACATTGGTGCCTGCCCTGCGCAAGGCGCTGGCCGATGTGGATCGGCCGGACATCATGATCGTCGTCGGCGGCGTCATCCCACCCGGTGATTTCGACGACCTGTACGAGGCGGGTGCGTCCGCGATCTTCCCTCCCGGCACAGTGATCGCCGACTGCGCCGTCGATCTGATCGAGAAGCTCGCAGGCAACCTGGGCCTGGAACTGGCTTCGCGCGCCGGATGACCGCGTCGTCGAGCGGGGAGCGGGGCCGGGGTCGCAGGCGGATCGACGTCGACGCCCTCACCGAGGGGGTGCTCGCCGGGCGCCGTGCCGACCTCGCCCGCGCCATCACCCTCGTCGAATCGACGCGGCCGGACCACCGGGAGGCCGCCCAGCAGCTCCTGCTGAACGTGACCGCATCCGCCGGCAGGTCGTTCCGCGTCGGCATCACCGGTGTTCCCGGGGTGGGCAAGTCGACGACGATAGAAGCTCTCGGCATGCACCTCATCGAGCAGGGGCACCGGGTGGCGGTACTGGCAGTCGACCCGTCGTCCACGCGAACCCGCGGATCGATCCTCGGCGACAAGACCCGGATGGGCCGGTTGTCTGCGGCCCCCGAGGCGTTCGTGCGCCCGTCGCCGACAGCGGGAACGCTCGGTGGCGTCACGAAGGCGACCCGCGAGACCATCGTTCTCGTCGAGGCTGCGGGATACGACGTGGTCCTGGTGGAGACGGTCGGCGTCGGCCAATCGGAGGTGAGCGTCGCCAACATGGTCGACACGTTCACGTTCCTCACCCTCGCCCGGACCGGTGATTCACTGCAGGGCATCAAGAAGGGCGTGCTCGAACTCGCCGAGATCGTCGTCGTCAACAAGGCCGACGGCAAGCACGTCAACGAGGCGCGGGGAGCGGCTCGCGAGCTGCGGAACGCCCTCGGATTCCTCTACCCGCACGACGCGCTGTGGACGCCGCCCGTGCTGACGATGAGCGCCATCGAACAGATCGGCGTCGACAGCTTCTGGGAGGCCGTCGAGAAGCATCGGGACGTCCTCACCGAGGCCGGCGAGTTCACGCGCCGGCGCGCCCAGCAACAGGTCGACTGGATGTGGAGCATGGTGCGCGAGACCGTCCTGCACCGCATCGAGGCCGCCCCGGGAGTGCGGGACTCACGTAGCGCGATCGAGGACGCGGTCCTGGACGGCGATCTCACTCCCGCGCTCGCCGCCGAGCAGCTGGTGCAGCGCGCCGGGTTCTGAACCGGATCGCTGCTGACCGGATTCCTGACTTCGTCGACGCCGATACCGATGCCGAGGCTCGATACCGATGCCAAGGAAAGAAACGAGCCGCGACACCGTCTGTAAACGATGTCGCGGCTCATCACGATGAGTGTCCGAGGGGGGACTTGAACCCCCACGTCCGTTAATAGGACACTAGCACCTCAAGCTAGCGCGTCTGCCATTCCGCCACTCGGACTCATTCAGTTGTCGCGGGCTTTCGCTCGCGCCGGATAACCATAACCAAGGTTGCCCCGGTATCCCAAATCCCCTAGTAATAGGGGTGTGACGGGCGACGAGGGCATGCAGGCAACGGACGAAGTAGTCGATCTGGTGAGCCGGTTGATCCGGTTCGACACCTCGAACACCGGGGTGGCGGAGACGACGGTCGGCGAACGCGAGTGCGCCGAATGGGTTGCGCGGCAGTTGGAAGAGGTCGGGTACGTCACCGAGTACGTCGAGTCGGGCATGCCGGGTCGCGGCAACGTCTTCACTCGACTCGAGGGCGCGGATCCCGAGCGCGGGGCGCTGCTCATCCACGTCCACCTCGACGTGGTGCCCGCGCAGGCGCAGGACTGGAGCGTCCACCCGTTCTCCGGGTCGGTCCAGGACGGCTACGTGTGGGGCCGGGGCGCCATCGACATGAAGGACATGGCGGGTATGGCTCTCGCCCTTGCGCGCCAGTTCAAGCGCGAGGGCTACGTTCCCCCGCGGGACATCGTGTTCGCATTCCTCGCGGACGAGGAGGCCGGCGGTAGATGGGGCTCGCACTGGCTCGTCGACAATCGGCCGGATCTGTTCGAGGGGGTCACCGAGGCCGTCGGCGAGGTCGGCGGGTTCTCGCTGACCGTCGATCGTCCCGACGGCACGCCGCGTCGTCTGTACCTCGTGGAGACGGCAGAGAAGGGCCTGTCGTGGATGAAGCTCACCTGCAACGCCCGAGCGGGTCACGGTTCGTTCCTGGCGGCCGAGAACGCGGTCACCGAGATCGCCTCCGCCGTCGCCCGCATCGGCGCGCATCAGTTTCCACTCGTGATGACCGAATCGGTATCCGAGTTCCTGAAGGCGCTCTCGGAGGAGACCGGCCTGGATTTCAGCCCGGACACCCCCGACCTCGAGTCGGCGCTGTTCAAGATCGGGAACATCGCGCGGATCATCGGCGCCACGCTGCGTGACACCGCGAACCCGACGATGCTGAACGCCGGATACAAGGCGAACGTCATTCCGCAGCAGGCGGAAGCGGTCATCGACTGTCGTGTGCTCCCCGGACGTCAGGCGGAGTTCGAGAGGACGATCGACGAACTCATCGGCCCCAACGTGCAGCGCGAATGGGTGATGCACCTCGACGCCTACGAGACGACGTTCGACGGCGACCTCGTCGACGCGATGAACGAGGCCGTGCTCGCGTACGACGACGCGGGCCGGACGGTGCCCTACATGCTGTCCGGGGGAACCGATGCCAAGGCGTTCGCCCGGTTGGGCATTCGATGCTTCGGATTCGCACCGCTGAAATTGCCGCCGGAACTCGATTTCGCCGCCTTGTTCCACGGAGTGGACGAGCGAGTGCCGGTAGAGTCGCTGGTGTTCGGTACCAACGTTCTTGAGCATTTCCTGCATCACTGCTGATCGATACTGAACCGGTGGTGCACCAGGCGAAAGGAAACGATCGTGACCGCAGTCGATCCCTACTCGGCGCTCCCGCAGCTTCCCGAGATCACCGTGACGTCCACCGATTTCACCGAAGGTCAGACGCTGCCGACGCCGCAGGTCTCCGCGATCTTCGGTGCCGGGGGCGACGACGTCTCACCTCAGCTGTCCTGGTCGGGGTTCCCGGCGGAGACCAAGAGCTTCGCGGTGACCTGTTTCGACCCCGATGCCCCGACGGCATCCGGATTCTGGCACTGGGCCGTCGCCGACATCCCGGCGTCGGTGACGTCATTGCCTGCCGGCGCGGGCGCACCCGACTCCGCTGATCTCCCGGACGGCGCCGTGACGCTCAAGGGCGATGCGGGTCTCGCTCAGTTCGTCGGTGCGGGACCGCCTCCAGGGCACGGTCCGCACCGTTACATCTTCGTGGTGCACGCCGTGGAGGTGGAGTCGCTGGAACTGCCAGAAGGCTCCACACCGGCGTTCCTCGGCTTCAACCTCTACTCCCGGGCGATCGCACGGGGATCGCTCACCGGCGTCTTCGAGCTGCCAGGCGAGAACTGATTCATCCGGCACCGGACGTCGTAGTACCGGGCATCGAGGGCGGTGGGCTCAGCGAGCGGCTGATCCCACCGCTTCTTCGATGTTCGAGAAGCCGTGGGCGCGAAGGCGGTCGGCGATTCCGGTGTGGAGCTCGCGGAGCCACACCGGGCCGCCGTAGATGAAGCCGGTGTACACCTGCAGCAGGTCGGCGCCCGCGCAGATGCGCTGCCACGCCTGATCGGCAGTCTCGATACCACCGGCGCTGACGAGGGCGATACGACCGCCGACGCGGCTGTGGAGGCGACGCAGGACATCGAGCGACCGATCGGCGACCGGCGGACCGGAGAGACCTCCCGCGCCGATCGACTCCACCTCATCGGCCGCAGTGGTGAGACCCTCGCGCGCGATGGTCGTGTTGGTGGCCACGATTCCCGCCAGACCCAGCTCGACCGCGAGATCTGCAACCGCATCGACGTCGTCGTCGCTCAGGTCGGGCGCGATCTTCACCAGCACCGGGACCGTCGTCACTTCGAGTACGGCGCTGAGCACCGGTCGCAGCGATTCCACAGCCTGCAGGTCGCGCAGGCCGGGAGTGTTCGGTGAGCTCACGTTGACCACCACGAAGTCGGCGAGCGGCCCGAGCAGGCTCGCGGAGAGCCGGTAGTCGTCGACGGCCCCGTCGATCGGCACCACCTTGGTCTTGCCGATGTTGGCGCCGATGGGCGCGCGCACCGGTCCCGGACGGGACTGCGCGAGACTGTCTGCGGCGGCGTGAGCGCCCGGGTTGTTGAATCCCATCCGGTTGATCAGCGCACGGTCGGCCGGCAGCCGGAACAGGCGTGGAGCAGGGTTGCCGGGCTGGGCCCGACCCGTGATGGTGCCGACCTCGGCATAACCGAACCCGAGTTGCCCCCAGGCATTCACTGCGGATGCCGACTTGTCGAACCCCGCTGCGAGTCCTACCGGGGCGGGGAAGTCGACACCGAAGACGGTGCTGCGCAGCGCGGGGTCGTCGACCGCGAAGATCCGGGCGAGGACCGTCCGGACCCCGGGTGCCCGACCGGCGACCCGAATGGCGGCCGCGATGATCCGGTGGATTCGCTCCGGCGGAACCCGGAACATCACGGCGAGCAGAGCGGGGTAGGCGTATCGGTTCACTGCACTGAGCATGTCTGCCTCTCAGAGTTTCACTGCGTCGGCTGGGACGACCTGCAGGCCGTCGCCCCGGCCGGAGACCATCCGCAGGGTGCCGTCGGTCGGGTCCACCGCCATCGAGGAGACCTGACCGACCGTGGCGATGCGATCGCGTTCCACCGCGTCGCCACCGGACAGGTCGTAGGCGACCGCCACGTTGTCCGCCGTCGACGACACCCAGAGCACGTCCCGGGTGTCGTCGTAGGCGATCGCGTACGGGCTGGCAGGGGCGGGTGCGCGCAGGCGCATCACGATCGGCTGCCCGTAGAAGGCGTAGATCTCGTTGTCGCGAGTGCCCGTGACGCTGATCCGGCCGTAATGGTCCACGACGGCGTTCGTTGCACCGTTACCGGCGCGCAGGGCGGCCTTGTGATCGCCGGTGTCGATGTCGACGGGCAGCACCGCGGATTGGGCGCGGTCGAGCACGCTCACCTGACCCGACACGTCGGTGGAGTCGGTCTCGGGGGTGTCGGGCACGACGAGGATGTCGTCGACGCGCACGAAACCGCCGATCTCGCGCTGGTACTCGCCCTCGGGAGAGAACACCAGGATCGAGCCCGTCGCGGTCCCGACCAGAGATTCGCCGCCGCGTTGTGCGATCGAGAGAGGTGAGTCGATCGCATGCCGCCGCAGATCGAACCGGCCGTCCGGACCGATCCGGACGAGTCCCTGCGGGCCGACAGCGAGGAACGCGCCGCCGATCGCAGTGAGATCCACGAGGCCGTCGACCGGGAGCTTGACCTCACGCGGTGCCGGTGCGCCGGACGTCTCGTGCAGGGTCACCGTGCTGCCGTCCGATCCGAGCACGGCAACGGTCTCACCGAACTGCGCGATACGCGTTCCGGCAGCCTGCGGAATCACGTGCCCGGCTGGTGCTGCGTCGGTATGCGGTGATTCCGCAGGAGCGGCAGGCGGAACAGTCTGGACGTTCCCCGCGTCGTCATCGGACCCACCGCACGCGGTGAGGGTCACCGCCATCACTGCGGCCACCAGTCCGGCCGTCCATCTGGTTCGCACACGCATGGCTTCCATCTTGCGCGATAGACGGCCCGAGCCGTGCGATGGGTAGCATGAACGCCCGTGACCGAAACCATGAGCTGGCTCCAGGCCGTCGTACTCGGCGCCCTGCAGGGTTTGACCGAATTCCTACCGATCTCGTCTTCCGGGCACCTGCGGATCGCCTCCCAGTTGTGGTTCGGGCAGGACGCGGGCGCGTCGTTCACAGCGGTCACGCAGTTGGGCACCGAACTCGCCGTGCTTCTCTTCTTCGCCAAGGACATCGGCCGGATCGTGGTCTCCTGGTTCGCCGGGTTGCGGGACCCGCAGCGCCGCGACCTCGACTACCGGGTCGGCTGGTACGTGATTCTCGCCACCATCCCGATCGGTCTCCTCGGCTTCGTGTTCAAAGACGAGATCCGGACGGCGGGCCGCAACCTCTGGCTGATCGCGGGCATGCTGATCGCGTTCTCGTTCGTGTTCATCCTGGCCGAGCGGATCGGCACCCGCACCAAGTCGCTGGAGGAGATGACGCGGCGCGACGCCGTGGCGATGGGCCTGGCGCAGTGTCTGGCGCTGATTCCGGGCGTCTCCCGGTCGGGCGCCACGGCGAGCGCCGGTCTGTTCGCGGGCATGAAGCGCGAGGCAGCGTTCCGGTTCTCCTTCCTGATCGCGATTCCGGCCGTTCTGGCCTCCGGGTTGTTCAGCTTGAAGGACGCGTTCGAGCCGACCGGTGAGGGAGTGAGCGCGTCGGGTCCGCAGATCCTGGTCGCCACGTTCATCGCGTTCGTGCTCGGCTACGTCTCCATCGCCTGGCTGCTCAAGTTCGTCTCCCACCACTCGCTGACCTGGTTCGCTGGCTACCGGATCGCGCTCGGTCTGCTGGTGATCGGTCTGCTGGCAGGCGGGGTCATCACCACCTGACCGGTAACCTGGTCACCATGACGGTGATACTGGTGCGCCACGGACGGTCGAGCGCGAACACCTCGGGAGTGCTGGCCGGACGGACCCCGGGTGTCGGACTGGACGAACTCGGACGCAGTCAGGCGGACGACCTGATCGGCCGACTCGGGGACGCCGCGGGGAGGCTCACCGCCATCGTCCGTTCCCCGCTCCAGCGCTGCGCCGAGACCGTGGCGCCGCTCGTGGCCCGCCTCGATGAGGTGCCCGAGCAGGTCTGCGACGATCTGGCGGAGGTGGACTACGGCGACTGGTCCGGACGCAAGCTCGCCGATCTCGTCGACGAGCCGATGTGGCGGACGGTGCAACGTCACCCGTCGGCGGCTGTGTTTCCGGGCGGCGAGTCGTTGGCCGAGGTGTCGCGGCGCGCCACCCGCGCCGTCCGAGATCTCGATCGCCTGCACGGGGGAGACGACGGCAACGGGCTGTGGCTGATCTGCTCGCACGGTGACGTCATCAAGAGCATCATCGCCGACGCATACGGCATGCACCTGGATGCTTTTCAGCGGGTCGTCGTCGATCCGGCCTCCATCAGCGTCGTCCGGTACACGGGTGACCGTCCGTACGTTCACACCGTGAACAATCCGGGGGCGCTGGTCGCTCCCGCGCACCGTGCCCGGACCGATGCGGTCGTCGGCGGTGACGCCGGTGCGTGATCGCCGGAGGGCCTGGCCCGACGAGTACGGTGAGGTCTGTCAGTCAGTGAGGCGGGAGAGCAGTGGCACGTACCATTCATGAGTTCCGCAGTCCGCGTCGTTTCGTGGCCGGGACCGTCGGCGAACCCGGCGATCGCACGTTCTTCCTGCAGGTCTCCCAGGACCTGCGCGTGATGAGCGTCGAGTTGGAGAAGCAGCAGGTGCTGATCCTCGCCGACCGTCTGGGATACCTCCTCGACGAGGTCGGCCGCCGATTCGGGACGTCGATTCCTCCCGAGACCGAGGAAGTCGCCGACACCGCACCCCTCGACAATCCCGTCGACGCCGAGTTCCGCGTGGGCTCAATGGGTTTGGGTTGGGATGCGGAGGCTGCATCGGTGGTGGTCGAACTGCTTGCGATAACCGAGCAGCCCCTCGACGAGAGCGTGATCCTCGACGACACGGAAGAGGGTCCGGACACAGTGCGGATCTTCCTGACCGCAGACGCCGCCCGCGAGTTCAGTGCGCGATCGATGCGCGTGGTCTCGGCCGGGCGGCCGCTGTGCCCCCTGTGCAACCAACCGCTCGATCCCGCGGGACACATCTGCGCGCGCAGCAACGGCTACAAGCGCGACGTGGAGTTCTCGCGATCGGTCGACTTCATCGACCCGGACGTTCTCGCCTCTCTCGGTCGGATCGTGCCCGGGTTCGACGCGGCGTTCGAGATAGAGGAGGACCCGGGGGAGACGCCCGATGCGGTGGACCCCGATACCGATGACTCCGGACACGACGATGACTCCGGAAACGACGGCTCCGCGAACGACCGGGACGAGTGACCGACCGCGTCATCGAGGTCCTCACCCGTGGGGACCTCACGGTTCTCGGGATGATCCCGACCGCCAGCAACGTGACGCTCGCGTGCCGGGTCCGTGACGGCGCGGACGAGTTCGCATGCGTCTACAAGCCGATCCGGGGAGAGGCGCCGCTGTGGGACTTCCCCGACGGCGACCTCGCCGGGCGTGAGGTGGCCGCCTACCTGGTGAGCGAGGCGCTCGGTTGGCACCTCGTTCCGGAGACGGTGATGCGCGCCGACGGACCCGCCGACGCCGATCTCGGTCCGGGCATGCTGCAGCGCTGGATCTCCGCGGCAGAGGAGTCCGAATCCGACCCGGTGGACCTGGTTCCGATCGATGCCGTGCCCGCGGACATGCTCCCGATCCTGCAGGCGTACGACGAGACGGGCACTCTCGTCGCTCTGGCACACACCGACTCCGCCCAATTGCGGAAGCTCGCCGTGTTCGACGTCGTGGTGAACAACGCCGATCGTAAGGGCGGCCACATCCTGACCGATGCAGGCGGCAGGATGTACGGCATCGACCACGGGATCTGCCTGCACACCGACGACAAGCTGCGCACCGTGCTGTGGGGCTGGGCCGGGCAACCGGTCCCGGACGATGCGGCAGCCGACCTGACATCGCTCGCCGGCCGGCTCGACGACGCCGATGACCCGTTGACGGTGCGACTGGAGGCTCTCATCACGCCCGCGGAGGTGGCGGCGATCGCGGACCGGTGCCGCAGCCTGGTGACAGGCGGGACGATGCCGGTCCCGCCGGGCGAACGGGCGATCCCGTGGCCGCCGTTCTGAGCCCGGTTGACGACCACCCGGGGACGTCTCCGGGTGCGGGACATACAGTTGAGCCATGCAGTCGTGGCCGTCGCCTTCCGTTCCGTCCGTACCCGGCGCATCCGCAGCCCTGCGCCTCTACGACACCGCCGATCGTGCCGTGTCGCCGCTGGCGCCCGGACCCATCGCGACCATGTACGTCTGCGGAATCACCCCGTACGACGCGACCCATCTCGGACACGCCGCCACGTACGTGACCTTCGACCTGATCAACCGGGTGCTACGGGATCAGGGACACGAGGTTCACTACGTTCAGAACATCACCGACGTCGACGACCCGCTGTTCGAGCGTGCCGAGCGCGATGGCGTGCACTGGCGCGATCTGGGCACGCGTGAGATCGACCTGTTCCGCACCGACATGGAGGCCCTGCGCGTGCTGCCGCCGCGCGATTACATCGGCGCCGTCGAATCGATCGACGAGGTGATCGAGGCGGTCGGCCGGCTCCTGGAGTCCGGTGCCGCCTACGTCGTCGACGATCCGGAGTACCGCGATGTGTACTTCAGCATCCACGCGACCCCGCAGTTCGGTTACGAGTCCGGTTACGATGCCGACACGATGGCCCGGTTCTTCGCCGAACGCGGCGGAGATCCCGACCGGCCGGGCAAGCGGGATCCCATGGACGCACTGCTGTGGCGTGCCGAACGGCCGGGTGAACCCGCATGGGAGTCGCCGTTCGGACGCGGGCGGCCGGGCTGGCACATCGAGTGCTCTGCCATCGCGCTCAACCGTCTCGGCATGGCGTTCGACGTGCAGGGGGGTGGCAACGACTTGATCTTCCCGCACCACGAGTTCTCCGCCGCACACGCCGAGGCGGTCACCGGAGAGCGGCGGTTCGCCCGCCATTACGTGCACACCGGAATGATCGGTCTCGACGGCGAGAAGATGTCGAAGAGTCTCGGTAACCTCGTCAAGGTGTCGAAACTTCGCGAGAACGGGGTCGACCCCGGTGCGATCCGGCTGGGTCTGCTGTCCGGGCATTACCGGGGCGACCGGATGTGGACCGATCAGGTGCTGGCCGACGGTGAACGTCGCCTGTCCGTCTGGCGCCGCGCCGCTGCCGTCGGCACCGCTCCGGACGCGACCGATACGGTCGATCGACTGCGCCAGCACCTGGCCGACGATCTGGACACGTCGAAGGCGCTCGCCGCTGTCGACGCCTGGGCGGAGGACGCCCTGCTGGGTATCGGGTCATCGACCACCTCCCCGGCCCTCATCGCAACAGCCGTGGACGCGCTCCTCGGTGTGGACATCGGCCCGAAAGGCTGACCCGCGATGACCCGACAGACGCATATCCCGGCGACCACCGGCGACGGCGTGTGGACCGTGGTGACCCACACCTCCACGTATGTCCTGGATTTCGAGCAGATGACACTCCTGCGTGCTCCCGGTGTCGGACGAGCCGAGGATCAGCGGTGGGAGGTCAGCGAACTCCGCCGCGACTCCGAGGACATCCCGTTGCTCGGCGTCAAGGAGTGCCGGGTGGGTGAGCCCGCCCAGTTCTGGGTGACCGCCGCCGACGATCCGGATGTCCGGACGTGGCGCATCACCACGCCCGTCGTGGAGATCGAGCGGATCGGCTGAAGCTGCCGCGGGACCTTACTCGTGGCCTTCGTTGCGCCGTTTCAAGTACTTCTCGAACTCCGCCGCGAGTGCGTCGCCGTCGACCTGCGACATGGTCGCGTCGATGTCCTTCTCCGCATCCTCACGCTCTTCGAGCTCCTCGACGTAGGAGTTCATGTCCTCGTCGTCCGACATCATCTCGTCGACGGCCTCCTGCCATTCCTGTGCCAGGTCGGGCAGGGTGCCGAGCGGAACGGGGACCTCGATGATCGGTTCGAGCCTGCGCAGCAGGGCGACGGCGGCCTTCGGATTCGGCGGATGCGCGATGTAGTGGGGAACTGCGGCCCAGAGGGACACCGAGGGGATCCCAGCCTGAACGAACGCGTCCTGAAGCACTCCGGTGATACCGGTCGGTCCTTCGTACCGGCTGGGCGACAGCCCGAATCGTGTTGCGGCGGCGCTGGTCTCGGCTGACCCGGACACCGGGACCGGCCTCGTGTGCGGGGTGTCGGCGAGGAGCGATCCGAGCATCACCACAAGTTCCACGTCGAGGGTCTCGGCGAGATCGACGAGCTGTGCGCAGAACGTCCGCCACTTCAGGTTGGGCTCCGGACCGAGAACGAACACCACGTCGCGATCCGCCGCCGGGATACGCGCGTAGGAGACCGACGTCACCGGCCACTGGATTCGGCGGGTCACACCGTCTATCTGGGCGATACTCGGGCGAGTCGACTGGAAATCGTAGTAATCGTCCCCGTCGATCTCCGTGAGGTCGACGGCGTCCCAGGTCAGAGCGAGATGCTCGACCGTCGCGGAAGCCGCGTCGCCCGCGTCGTTCCATCCGCCGAAGGCTGCGATCATCACTGGCCGGCGCAGGGCGGGCAATCCGTTGGGGCGTGGGGAACTCACAGTGTCGAGCCTACGGGGAGCGTCGTTCTGCGGCGAACTACCCTGGAGGGCATGCCTTACTCCGTGACCCGCCAAGATAAGTACGACTCGACATTCCTGCAGGCGATGTCGCGTCGAGTTCTGATCGGCGACGGGGCCATGGGGACGATGCTCCAAGCAGCTGATCTGACCGTCGACGGTGACTTCCTCGGACTCGAAGGCTGCAATGAGATCCTCAACGAGAGCCGACCGGACGTTCTCGCCGACATCCATCGCCGCTACTTCGAGGCGGGGGCCGACGCCGTCGAGACGAACACCTTCGGGTGCAACCTCTCCAACCTCGGCGACTACGACATCGCCGACCGCATCCGGGAACTCGCCTACAAGGGCACGGCCATCGCCAGGGGCGTCGCCGACGAGTTCGGCCCGTCGGCCGACGGCACCGACCGGTTCGTGATGGGCTCGATCGGGCCCGGCACCAAGCTTCCCAGCCTCGGTCACACCACATTCGCCCAGATCCGGGATGCCTACGTGGAGTGCGTGCTCGGCATGCTCGACGGCGGCGCCGATGTGATCCTGATCGAGACCTGCCAGGACCTGCTGCAGTTGAAGGCCGCCGTCGTGGCTGCCCGGCGCGCGATGGACCAGTTCGGACGGCATCTGCCGATCATCGCGCACATCACCGTGGAGACCACCGGGACCATGCTCATCGGTTCGGAGATCGGCGCCGCTCTCGCGGCCATCGAACCGCTCGGCGTGGATGTCATCGGACTGAACTGCGCAACCGGCCCCGCAGAGATGAGCGAGCATCTCCGGTACCTGTCCAAGCACTCGCGCGTTCCGGTGTCGGTGATGCCGAACGCCGGGCTCCCGGTACTCGGCAAGGACGGTGCCGAGTACCCGCTCACCGCGCCGGAGCTCGCCGATGCGCTCGCGGGTTTCGTCACCGACTACGGCCTGCAGTTCGTCGGCGGGTGCTGTGGCACGACTCCGGAGCACATCCGCCAGGTCGCCGAAGCAGTCGGACGGCTCGAAGCCGTCCCGCGCACGCCCGACCACATCTCGGAGACGTCGTCGCTGTACACCGCGGTTCCGTTCGATCAGGACGCCAGCTTCCTGGTGGTCGCCGAACGCACCAACTCGAACGGCTCCAAGGCGTTCCGCGAGGCCATGATCGCCGGGGATTATCAGAAGTGCATGGATATCGCGAAGGAGCAGACGCGCGACGGTGCGCACATGCTCGATCTCAACGTCGACTACGTGGGTCGTGACGGCGCCGCCGACATGACCGAGTTGGCGAGTCGTCTGGCGACGTCGTCGACGCTGCCGATCATGATCGACTCCACCGAGCCGGAGGTGATCCAGGCCGGACTGGAGCACCTCGGCGGCCGGTGCGCGGTGAACTCGGTCAATTACGAGGACGGCGACGGCCCCGACTCGCGCTTCGCGCGGATCATGGCGCAGGTCGTCGAGCACGGTGCCGCCGTGGTCGCTCTGACGATCGACGAGCAGGGGCAGGCGCGCACCGCAGACCACAAGGTCGCAATCGCCGAGCGGCTCATCACCGACTTGACCACTGGTTGGGGAATGGCCGAGGAGGACATCATCATCGATGCCCTCACGTTCCCGATCTCCACCGGTCAGGAAGAGGTCCGACGGGACGGCATCGAGACGATCGAGGCCATCCGCCGACTCAAGAACTCGCACCCGGAGCTGCATTTCACGCTCGGTGTCTCGAACATCTCGTTCGGGCTGAATCCGGCCGCACGGCAGGTGCTGAACTCGGTGTTCCTGCACGAGTGCGTCCAGGCGGGTCTGGACACGGCCATCGTGCATGCCTCGAAGATCCAGCCGATGGCACGCATTCCGGATGAGCACAGCGAGACCGCACTCGACCTGGTGTACGACCGCCGCAGCGAGGGCTACGACCCGTTGCAGAAGCTGATGGCGCTGTTCGAGGGGGTATCGGCGGCCTCGGCGCGTGAGTCACGTGCCGCCGAGCTCGCCCGGCTGCCGCTGTTCGAGCGCCTGGAGCGCCGCATCGTCGATGGCGAGCGGAACGGACTCGTCGATGACCTCGAGGAGGCCCGGGCGACAGTGCCACCGCTGAAGATCATCAACGACACTCTGCTCTCCGGAATGAAGACGGTCGGGGAGCTGTTCGGGTCCGGCCAGATGCAGCTGCCGTTCGTCCTGCAGTCCGCCGAGGTCATGAAGGCGGCGGTCGCCCACCTCGAGCAGTTCATGGAGGCGACCGACGAGGACGGCAAGGGCCGGATCGTGCTCGCGACGGTGAAGGGCGACGTCCACGACATCGGCAAGAACCTGGTCGACATCATCTTGAGCAACAACGGCTACGACGTGGTGAACATCGGCATCAAACAGCCGATCGCCACCATCCTGTCCGCGGCCGAGGACAACCGTGCCGACGTCATCGGCATGTCTGGACTGCTGGTGAAGTCGACCGTCGTCATGAAGGAGAACCTGCTGGAACTGAACTCGCGCGGTAAGAGCGAGTACCCGGTCCTGCTCGGCGGTGCGGCACTGACCCGCACCTACGTGGAGGGCGATCTCGCCGACGTCTACGAGGGCGACGTGCGGTACGCGCGTGATGCTTTCGAGGGCCTCACGCTGATGGACGAGCTCATGGCCATCAAACGCGGCGAGGGCCCCGATCCCGACAGCCCCGAGGCGAAGGCCGCCGCTGCCAAGGTCGCCGAGCGGAAGGCCCGGCGCGAGCGTTCCCAGCGGATCGCCGCGAAGCGGAAGGCCAACGAGGTCCCGATCGAGGTTCCGGCCCGATCGGATGTGGCCGCCGACAACGAGGTGCCCGCGCCGCCGTTCTGGGGCACCCGCATCGTCAAGGGCATCCCCGTCGCCGACTACCTGTCGATGCTGGACGAGCGGGCCCTGTTCCTGGGGCAGTGGGGACTCCGCGGGACTCGCGGTGACGATGGGCCGGACTACGAGGAGCTGGTCGAGACCGAGGGGCGTCCGCGGCTGCGCGAGTGGATCGATCGGTTGTCGACCGCGGGCATCCTGCAGCACGCAGCCGTGGTCTACGGCTTCTTCCCGGCAGTCAGCGAAGGCGACGTTGTCCACGTGCTCGAATCGGAGGATCCGTCGTCGCCGATTCGGCACAGTTTCGACTTCCCGCGCCAGCAGCGGTCGAGGTTCCTGTGCATCGCCGACTTCATCCGCTCCCGCGAGCAGGCACAGGCCGACGGCCGCGTCGACGTGCTGCCTTTCCAGCTCGTGACGATGGGTTCACCGATCGCCGACTTCGCGAACAAGCTCTTCGCCGACAACGCGTACCGCGACTACCTCGAGGTGCACGGCATCGGCGTGCAGCTGGCCGAGGCGCTCGCCGAGTACTGGCATCAGCGCGTGCGCGGTGAGCTGACGTTCACCGATCGCGCGATGTCCGCGGACGACCCCGATCGGCCGCAGGGGTTCTTCGACCTCGAGTACCGGGGCGCCCGCTACTCGTTCGGCTACGGCGCCTGCCCGGACCTCGAGCATCGGGCCAAGATGGTCGACCTGCTCGAACCCGGCCGTATCGGCGTCGAGCTGTCCGAGGAGCTGCAGCTGCATCCCGAGCAGTCGACGGATGCCTTCGTGCTCCATCATCCTGAGGCGAAGTACTTCAACACGTAGGAGATCTGCGGTGCCCGAATCGACTCTTCCCGGTGCGGTCTTCTGGGACATGGACGGAACCCTCCTCGACACCGAGCCTCTCTGGGAGGGCGTCCTGGCCGACTTCGCGGCGCGCGTCGGCGCCGTGATGACGCCCGCGCTGCGGGAGTCGACCATGGGCAACAGCTCGGGCGACGCGATGACCAAGGTGTACGACGCGGCATTGGTGCCCGACCACGGCCGGGACTACGAGACCGATGAGGCGTGGATGGTCGAGAGGGTTCTCGAGCGTTTCGCCGGCGAGCTACCGTGGCGTCCGGGTGCGACCGAGGCCCTCGATCTGGTGCAGGACGCCGGAATCCCGATGGAACTGGTCACCAACACGATGCGCGAGGTGACCGAGGTGATGCTCGATACCATCGGCCGTCACCGGTTCGTGGCGACGGTGTGCGGCGACGAGGTCGAGGCGGGCAAACCCGCGCCGCACATCTACCGGAGGGCCGCCGAACTCGTCGGCCTGCCCGTGAACGACTGTCTCGCAGTGGAGGATTCGCCCGCGGGTTCGGCTGCGACGTTCGCGGCCGGAGTGCCGGCGATCGTCATTCCGTCGGCGATCCCGGTGCCGCCGCGGCCGACGTTCACATTTCGCGAGTCGCTCGTGGGGCTGACCCTGAGCGACCTCGGCGACGCCATGCGTCCGGCTGCCGGTTGAGGATCGGCGACGGAACCGCCCCGAACGGGCAGTGGTCGGTGCGACGTGCGAAAATCACTACCGTGAAAACCTTCGACGAACTCTTCGCTGAGCTGGCCGACAAGGCCGAGACCCGCCCCGAAGGCAGCGGCACCGTGGCCGCTCTGGACTCCGGCGTTCATACTCTCGGCAAGAAGATCATCGAGGAGGCCGGCGAGGTGTGGCTGGCCGCGGAGCACGAGTCCGACGAGGCTCTGTCCGAGGAGATCTCCCAACTCGTGTACTGGCTGCAGGTCATGATGATCAAACGCGGTCTCAACCCGGCCGACATCTACCGCTACCTCTAGGGAGATCACGACTCATGCTGCGTGTCGCAGTGCCCAACAAGGGCGCACTCTCCGAAGCCGCTTCCGCCATCCTGACCGAGGCCGGATACCGCAAGCGATCGGACCCGAAGGACCTGTCCGTCATCGACGTCGCGAACGACGTCGAGTTCTACTTCCTGCGCCCGAAGGACGTCGCGATCTACGTCGGCGAGGGCATCCTCGATCTCGGCATCACCGGCCGTGATCTGGCTGCCGACTCCGGGGCCGAGGTGCTCGAGGAGATCGGGCTCGGTTTCGGGGCGTCGACCTTCCGCTACGCCGCGCCGTCCGATGAGCAGTGGGGCGTCGAGGATCTCGCAGGCAAGCGCATCGCCACCTCGTACCCCAACCTGGTTCGTCGCGACCTCGACGAGCGCCGGATCGACGCGGAGATCATCCGCCTCGACGGTGCGGTCGAGATCTCGATCCAGCTCGGCGTCGCTGATGCGATCGCAGACGTCGTCGGATCCGGTCGAACACTGCGTATGCAGGGCCTCGCGGCGTTCGGTGATTCACTGTGCGACTCCGAGGCGGTTCTCATCCGCAATCCGGAGCTGCCTGCGGCGTCGAAGGCGGCGCGTCAGTTCATCGCACGCGTGCAGGGAGTCGTCTTCGGACAGCAGTACGTGATGATCGATTACGACTGCCCGAAGACGCTCCTCGACACCGCGGTCGCGGTGACGCCCGGCATCGAGTCGCCGACCATCTCGCCGATGGCCGACGCTGACTGGGTCGCGGTGCGCGCGATGGTTCCGCGCAAGCGGCATCAGTCGCTCATGGACGAGTTGTCCGAGATCGGAGCCCGCGCCATTCTGGCGTCGGACATCCGCTCGTGCCGCTTCTGACCGATGGGCCTCAGCCGGCCGGTGCGATCATGTCGGTCTGCGCCGACCGCCCCAGGAACCCGGCGACGTCGTAGAGGTCGGCGAACGACGCACCGTACCCGTCCCGGCCGATCGCCAGATCGGCGTCGATGCCGACCCACGGACTGCTCGGCTGAGCCACCAGGTGCACGGTCGTGTCGAGGTTCATCCACGTCCAGTCTCGCGGGTCCAGCTGCGTCCCGACGCCGTTCGCGACGTCGATCACGGCGAATATCGCTTCGAGGTGCGTCATCTCGCGTCCGACGATCAGCGGTACCCCCGCGCGGATCCAGATCGCCGGGGTGGTGCCGTTGCGGCCGTCCTGGCGCGCCGTGACCGTGGTGCCGATGTAGCCTTCCCGGCCCCACGGAACGGCATCGTCCCCGTCGAGCGGAAAGCCCTCGATCTGCTGCAGATCGTCAGGTAAGGCCGGTAGCGGAGGCCGCGGTGCGGCGGCCGCAGGCGACGAATCGTTCACGATCATGCGCCATCCGGATGTGCGGGCGACCAGACGAAACTCGCCGTCTGCTCCCAGCACCTCCAAGTCGGCGGTCACCATCGAGATCCGTCTGCCCGGCCGGGGGATCGCGGTGCGGACCCGGTTCACGCCGAGTCCGATGCCGCCGAGGATCTCAGTGGTGATCCGGGTGAAGACCTGGCCGTCCTCCGGTGCGGCGCGCTGCATCGCTCCCACCATCAGTGCTGCGGGCGGTGCGCCGTGCTGGATGTCCGGCGACCAGACGCTGACGGTGGCACCGGTCGGTTGGAAGTACTCGTATCCGGGGTCGGCGCCACCGGGCACGGAGATCGGTTCGTAGTAGCCGGGCGCTGCCGCCGCACTGCTCAACATGAGCGTCACTCTATGCTGGAGGACGATTCATCTCAGTCGTCCACCCGAAGGATCTCCACACCGATGCCGACTACCGGCCCATTCGCCGAGGGCGACCGTGTTCAACTCACCGACGCCAAGGGACGGAAGTTCACCGTCGTTCTGGAACCGGACAAGCAGTTCCACACGCATCGCGGCGCCATCTCCCACAACGACCTGATCGGAAACGACGAGGGCTGCATGGTCGCGGCGACGAGCGGGACGCAGTATCTTGCCCTGCGCCCCCTGCTCACCGATTACGTGCTGTCGATGCCGCGCGGTGCCCAGGTGATCTATCCGAAGGACTCGGCGCAGATCGTCACCGAGGGCGACGTCTTCCCGGGGGCACGCGTATTGGAGGCGGGCGCCGGGTCGGGCGCACTCACCCTCGCGCTCCTGCGCGCGGTGGGACCGGCAGGCTCGGTCCTGTCGTACGAGGTGCGTGAGGATCACGCCGAGCACGCGGTCCGCAACGTCGAGACTTTCGTCGGCGGAAAGCCGGACAACTGGGAGCTGCGGGTCGGCGACCTCGCCGATCACGATCCAGCCGACCAGTACGACCGCGTCATCCTCGACATGCTCGCACCGTGGGACTGCCTCGACGTGGTCTCGAAGACGCTTCGGCCCGGCGGTGTGCTGATCGTGTACGTCGCCACCGTCACCCAGCTGTCGAGGGTGATGGAGGGGATGCGCGAGCAGCAGTGCTGGACCGAGCCACGGGCGTGGGAGTCCCTTGTCCGGGAATGGAGCGCGGTGGGCCTCGCGGTCCGGCCTGAGCACCGCATGCAGGGCCACACCGCCTTTCTGATCACCGCGCGCCGTCTCGCTGACGGCACCGAGACATTGCGAGTGCAGCGCCGACCGACGCGCGGGTAGCGTGGATGATCACAGGCACGTGGAAGAAGGAGGTCCGATGAGTCCGACAGCGGAGTCCGGTTCGGCGCCGGGGGCGCGCGACGAGTCGCTTCAGGAGCGAGTCGAGAACCTGAACGTGCGCAACGCCAAGCTGACGGAGTTACTCAAGGAGGCTCGGCAGCAGCTGATCGCGCTGCGCGAAGAGGTCGATCACCTCGGCCAGCCGCCCAGCGGGTACGGCGTCCTTCTCGGGATCGCCGACGACAACACGGTCGACGTCTTCACCTCCGGCCGCAAGATGCGCCTCACGCTGTCGCCGAACATCGAGACCCAGACCCTGCGGCGCGGCCAGTCGCTCCGCCTCAATGAGGCACTGACCGTCGTCGAAGCCCTCGGCTACGACGAAGTCGGGGAGATCTCCACGCTCCGTGAGATCCTCGGCGGCGGCCGGCGGGCGCTTGTCGTCGGGCACACCGACGAAGAGCGCGTCGTGCAACTCGCCGATGCGCTCGTGCACGCGGGCGAAGGCGGCGAGTCCGAGCGCAAACTGCGTCCCGGCGATTCACTGCTCATCGACGGCAAGGCCGGATTCGCGTTGGAGCGGATCCCGAAGGCCGAGGTCGAGGACCTCGTTCTGGAGGAGGTGCCGGATGTCGAGTACGAGGACATCGGTGGCCTGCGTCGACAGATCGAGCAGATCCGCGACGCGGTCGAACTGCCGTTCCTGCACAACGATCTGTTCGCCGAGTACTCGCTGCGTCCGCCCAAGGGAGTTCTCCTGTACGGGCCGCCCGGCTGCGGCAAGACCCTCATCGCGAAGGCCGTCGCGAATTCACTCGCCCGGCAGATCGCCCATGCACGCGGAGATGACGCCGATGAGGCGAGATCATACTTTCTGAACATCAAGGGCCCCGAACTCCTCAACAAGTTCGTCGGCGAGACAGAGCGTCACATCAGGCTCATCTTCCAACGTGCGCGCGAGAAGGCCTCCGAAGGAACGCCGGTCATCGTCTTCTTCGACGAGATGGACTCGATCTTCCGCACACGCGGGTCGGGCGTCTCGTCCGACGTCGAGACCACGGTGGTCCCGCAGTTGCTGAGTGAGATCGACGGTGTGGAGGGTCTGGAGAACGTCATCGTCATCGGTGCGTCGAACCGCGAGGACATGATCGATCCGGCCATCCTGCGTCCGGGCCGTCTCGACGTGAAGATCAAGATCGAGCGTCCGGACGCCGAGTCGGCCGTCGACATCTTCTCCAAGTACCTGACACCGGAGTTGCCGTTGCACCCCGAGGACGTCGCCGAGTTCGGGGGCGATGAGAAGGCGTGCGTCGATGCGATGATCCAGCGGGTGGTCGAGCGCATGTACGCCGAGACCGACGACAATCGATTCCTCGAGGTCACGTACGCGAACGGCGACAAAGAGATCATGTACTTCAAGGACTTCAACTCGGGAGCGATGATCCAGAACGTCGTCGACCGCTCCAAGAAGTACGCGATCAAGGCGCATCTCGACAGCGGTCAGCGCGGTCTGCGCATCGGGCATCTGCTCGATTCGATCCTCGACGAGTTCTCGGAGAACGAGGACCTGCCGAACACCACGAACCCCGATGACTGGGCTCGGATCTCCGGCAAGAAGGGGGAGCGGATCGTCTACATCCGCACTCTGGTCACCGGTAAGGGATCGGGCGCGAGCCGAGCCATCGACACGGAGTCGAATACGGGGCAGTACCTGTAGGCGTCGATCCCCGGGCTTCGACTGCAGCAGCGGCGGTTAGGCTGGGATCCATGGAGCGCATCATCGGCACGGAGGTCGAGTACGGCATCTCGGCTCCCGGAGATCCCACCGCGAACCCGATCATGACCTCGACGCAGGCGGTGCTCGCCTACGCCGCTGCGGCTGCTGTGCCGCGCCGCGACCGCCGGACCCGCTGGGACTTCGAGGAGGAGTCCCCGATGCGCGATGCCCGGGGCTTCGACCTCGGACGGCATTCCGGGCCGGCGCCCATCATCGACGCCGACGAGATCGGTGCCGCCAACATGATCCTCACCAACGGCGCACGGCTGTACGTGGACCATGCCCATCCGGAGTACTCGGCACCGGAGGTGACGGACCCGATGGACGCGGTGATCTGGGACAAAGCAGGCGAGCGGGTGATGGAGGAGGCGTCTCGCTACGTGGCCAGCGTGCCCGGAGCGCCCCGCCTGCAGCTCTACAAGAACAACATCGACGGGAAGGGCGCCTCATACGGCACCCACGAGAACTACCTGGTGAAGCGGGACACCCCGTTCGACTCGATCATCAGCGGATTGATGCCCTTCTTCGCATCGCGTCAGGTGATCTGCGGATCGGGACGCGTCGGCATCGGCCAGCGTGGCGAGGAGCCCGGATACCAGCTGTCCCAGCGGGCCGATTACATCGAGGTGGAGGTCGGCTTGGAGACCACGCTCAAGCGGGGAATCATCAACACCCGCGACGAGCCGCACGCCGATCCGGACAAGTACCGCCGTCTGCACGTGATCATCGGTGACGCGAATCTCGCCGAGACGGCCACCTACCTCAAGGTCGGTACCACGGCACTGGTTCTGGATCTGGTCGAAGCGGGCCTCGACCTCTCCGACCTGGCACTGGCCCGGCCGGTCGACGCCGTGCACGCCATCAGTCACGACCCGACGCTGCGCGTCACCGTGGCGCTCGCGGATGGCCGTGAGCTGACCGGTCTCGCTTTGCAGCGCGAGTACCTCGACCGGGTGGCGACGTTCCACGACGAGCATCATTCCGACGACGAGCGCGCCGCGCACGTGATCGCCACCTGGGCCGATGTCCTCGACAAACTCGAACGGGACCCGATGGAGTGTGCGGATATCCTCGACTGGCCTGCGAAGCTCGCGCTGCTCGACGGGTTCCGTCGCCGCGAGGGGCTGACGTGGTCGGCGTCCCGGCTGCAGCTGATCGACCTGCAGTACTCGGACGTGCGGCTCGACAAGGGCCTCTACAACCGGCTCGTCGCCCGCGGGTCCATGCAACGACTGGTGACCGAACATCAGGTCATGGCTGCGGTTCGGACCCCTCCGGAGACGACGCGAGCCTTCTTCCGCGGCGAGTCGGTGCGGCGCTTCGGCGCGGACATCACCGCCGCCAGCTGGGACTCGGTGATCTTCGACGTCGGGACGGACTCGATGGTGCGCATTCCGATGCCCGAGCCGCTGCGCGGCACGCGGGCGCACGTGGGCGAACTACTCGAATCGGCGACGTCGACAGCCGAGCTGGTCGAGCGTCTCACCGCGCAGTGACGCGGCGATTCGGCGACCATCGATCCGAGTCCCACCGGTAGGGTTGAGACGACTACCACTCTTCAGGAGGCGATGATGGCGCAGGAGCAGGCCAAGCGCGGCGGCGGTTCGGACGACGACGACGCGGTCGGCGGTGGAGCCGCAGGTCAGGAACGTCGCGAGAAGATGACCGGTGAGGCCGACGATCTGCTCGACGAGATCGACGACGTACTGGAAGAGAACGCCGAAGACTTCGTTCGCGCCTACGTTCAGAAGGGCGGACAGTGATCGCTCGCTCCGGCGGGCATCCGGGACACGACATCTCGTCGTTCACCGAGTTCCTGAGGGTGCACGCGCCGGACAACCTTCCGGGCGCCTCGGCCGGCGTCGATACACCGCCCACCGCTGCCGAGCAGATTCCCCACGGCACCACGATCGTGGCGATCAGCTACGCGGGTGGAGTCCTCCTGGCAGGTGATCGGCGGTCGACGATGGGCAATCTCATCGCTACCCGCGACGTGCAGAAGGTGTTCCCGACCGACGAGTACTCCGCTGCGGGAATCGCGGGCACCGCCGGTATCGCCATCGAGATGGTGCGTTTGTTCGCGGTCGAACTGGAGCACTACGAGAAGATCGAAGGCGTTCCACTCACGTTGGACGGCAAGGCTTCCCGCCTCGCTTCGATGGTTCGGGGCAATCTCGGTGCGGCCCTGCAGGGACTGGCCGCGATCCCGCTGCTGGTGGGTTACGAACCGCCGCGCGTGGGCTCCGAGACGCCACGCGGCCGGATCTTCTCGTTCGACGTGGCCGGCTCGCGCCACGAGGAGCGCGGTGGCTACGAGGCCATCGGATCCGGATCCGTGTTCGCTCGCTCGTCACTCAAGAAGCTGTATCGCTCGGAACTGTCGGGCTCCGACGCATTGTCGCTCGCAGTGGAGGCGCTCTACGACGCCGCCGACGATGATTCGGCTACCGGCGGACCCGATCTGATCAGGCGGATCTTTCCCACAGCAGTCCGCATCGACGACGACGGCGCTGCCTACGTCGACGAGGCCGAGATCGCCGAAGCCGCCCAGTCGGTGATCGACGGCCGGTCCGCTGCCGCCGATGCGGAGGGAGGTGACCCTCGATGACGTTCCCGTACTACGCCAGCGCGGAGCAGATCATGCGCGACCGGTCGGAACTCGCACGCAAGGGCATCGCCCGGGGCCGCAGTGTCATTGCGGTGACCTACGCCGACGGCGTGCTCTTCGTCGCGCACAATCCGTCAACGACTCTGCGCAAGATCAGCGAGATCTACGACCGCATCGGGTTCGCCGCGGTCGGCAAGTACAACGAGTTCGAGAGCCTGCGGAAGGCGGGCATCCAGCTCGCCGACTTGCGCGGTTACTCGTACGATCGCGCCGACGTGACCGGCCTGTCCCTGGCCAGCGCCTACGCGAACACCCTCGGCAACGTCTTCACCGAACAGGCCAAGCCGTTCGAGGTGGAGTTGTGCGTCGCCGAGGTCGGACGCGTCGGCACCGAGCAGCCGGCTCAGCTGTACCGGATCGGCTACGACGGCTCCATCGTCGACGAGCGCTCGTTCCTGGTGATGGGCGGTGCGACCGAACCGATCGTCACCGCGATGAAGTCCTCCTACCGATCGGACATGCCGCTCGCCGAGGCGGTGGAGGCGGCATCGCGGTCGCTCGCCGCAGTCGGCGCGGAGGGCGCATCGGACGAGCAGGGGAGCGGTGCCACGCCGCCGCGGCTTCCCGTCGATCAACTGGAAGTCGCGATCCTGGATCACAACCGACCGCGCCGCGCGTTCAAGCGGCTGACCGACGCCGCGGTGAACGACCTACTCGGACAGGACTGACGTGGAACGTCGAATCATGGGCATCGAGACCGAGTTCGGTGTCACCTGCACCTTCAAGGGTCAGCGCCGACTGAGTCCGGACGAGGTGGCGCGCTATCTGTTCCGGCGAGTCGTCGCGTGGGGCCGATCGTCGAACGTCTTCCTGGAGAACGGTGCGCGCCTCTACCTGGATGTGGGGTCTCATCCGGAGTACGCGACGGCGGAGTGCGACTCCATCCGCCAGCTCATCGCGCACGACCGTTCGGGTGAGCGCATCCTCGAGGATCTCGTGGTCGACGCGGAGCAACGATTGGCCGACGAGGGCATCGGCGGTGACATCTACCTGTTCAAGAACAACACCGACTCCGCAGGCAACTCCTACGGGTGCCACGAGAACTACCTGGTGAGCCGGATGGGGGAGTTCGGTCGCGTATCCGACGTCCTGCTGCCGTTCCTGGTCACCCGTCAGCTCATCTGCGGTGCAGGCAAGGTACTCACAGTCGGCAACGAGGCCAAGATGTGCCTGTCGCAGCGAGCAGACCACATCTGGGAGGGCGTGTCGTCGGCGACCACCCGATCCCGGCCGATCATCAACACCAGGGATGAACCGCACGCGGACGCGGAGAAGTACCGAAGGCTGCACGTCATCGTCGGTGACTCCAATATGTCCGAGACCACGACCATGCTGAAGGTCGGGTCGGCGTTGCTCGTGCTGGAGATGATCGAGTCGGGTATCTCCTTCCACGATTTCGCGCTCGACAACCCCATCCGTGCGATCCGCGACATCAGTCACGACGTGACTGGACGCCGCGAGATCAAGCTCGCGGGCGGCCGTACTGCGACCGCGTTGTCGATCCAGCGGGAGTACCAGGCCCGGGCGGTCACGCACCTGGCGAACCGCGCCCCCGATCCAGTGTTGGAACAGGTCGTCGACCTGTGGGGCCGCATGCTCGACGCGGTGGAGACCGGAGATTTCAGCGCCGTCGACACCGAGGTCGACTGGGTGATCAAGCAGAAGCTCTTCCGGCGATACCAGGACAAGTACGCGATGGAGCTGACGGACCCGAAGATCGCTCAGCTCGATCTCGCATACCACGACGTCCGTCGCGGCCGGGGCGTGTTCGACCTCCTTCAGCGAAAGGGGCTGGCAGCACGGGTCGTCACCGACGAGGAGATCGATGCGGCCGTGTCCACGCCGCCGCAGACCACGCGGGCCAGACTGCGCGGTGAGTTCATCTCCGCGGCGACGAGGGCCGAGCGGGACTTCACCGTCGACTGGGTCCATTTGAAGCTCAACGACCAGGCGCAGCGCACGGTGCTCTGCAAAGACCCGTTCCGGAACGTCGACGAGCGCGTCGAACGCTTGATCGCGTCGCTCTAGGTTCTAGGATTGGCCGCGTGGCAACCACCCCGAAAGCCGAGCGGCTGCTGAACCTGGTCATCTGTCTGATGTCGACTCGGCAATACGTCAGTGCCGAGTATCTGCGCAAGAACGTCGTCGGATACATGGGCGAGCAGTCCGAGGACACGTTCAAGCGGATGATGGAACGCGACAAGAACGAGCTCCGCGAGCTGGGCATCCCGGTCGAGACCGGCCGCAATCCGCTGGCCGGCGATGAGGGATACCGGATCAAACCGGAGCATTACGCGTTGGCCGACATCACGCTCGAGCGCGACGAGGCTGCGGCTGTGGCGGCAGCGGCGGCCGTCTGGCACGAACCGGAAGTGGCGGTCGTCTCTCAGACGGCCGTCCTCAAACTGCGGGCGGCGGGAGTCGAGGTGGTCGCGCCCGACGAACTCGGCGTGACCCAGGCGGGCGGCGGCCGATCGATGGGATCAGAGGGGGCGATCCGCGCGCTGATCTCCGCCATCGACGACGCCCAGGCCGTGACCTTCACGCACCGCTCCACAAAGGGGCGCGCCGCACGGCACCTGGAACCGTGGGGCGTCGTCAGCAATCGGGGACGCTGGTACGTCGTGGGGCATGACCTGCACCGCGCGGCGACGCGGATCTTCCGTATCTCGCGAGTCGAGAACGTCGAGCCGTCGGGCGATCCGGGCGCGGTTCACGTACCTGCCGACGCCGATCTGAACGCATTGGTCGAGGCGTCGGTCACGGCGGCCGGCGACGACACCGGGCCGACGGCGACGGTCTGGCTCGCCCAGGACCGGGCGCACGGGCTGCGACGCATGGCTCGCTCGGTGGAACCCGGCGAACTGGCGGGCGAGGCCGGTGACATCGCCGAGATCGACGTCCGGTCGCGAACCGGAGTGGTACGGGCCGTGCTCGCCGCCGGAACCGATGCGGTCGTATTAGCACCGGATGATCTCCGGGCCACGGTGATCACGGAATTGGACCGGCTCGCCGGGACGAGCGGGGGAACGCGATGAGTACGACTGCACCCACGCGACTGTCGCGACTGCTGGCGATGGTCCCGTACTTCCTCGCCCGGCCCGGCATCAAAGTAGCGACCGCCGCAGCCGACCTCGGCGTGACGCAGAAGCAGCTGACCAAGGACCTCGAGCAGTTGTTCGTCTGCGGTCTGCCGGGGTACATGCCGGACGACCTGATCGATATCCAGTTCTACGACGGCTACGTCACCGTGGGGTTCACCGCGGGGATGGATAAGCCGCTCCGATTGACGGGCACCGAGGCGAACGTCCTGCTCATCGCACTGCGGATGCTCCTCGACGCCGGGGCTGTGGACGCCGATGCGGTACGCCGGGCGATGGCGAAGATCGAAGAGGCCATGGGCGCCTCGCACCACTCGGTGATCCCGGTGCCGGGCGGTGCGGACGACGCCGACTCCGCGGAGCGCCGGACACTGCGCGACGCGGTCGCCGCCGACCGGGCGCTGGCCATCCGCTACTACACGCCGAGCCGGGACGAGGTGACCGACCGGGTCGTCGATCCCATCCGGATCAAGGCGATCGACGGTCAGAGCTACCTGGAGGCCTGGTGCCGCGGCTCCGAAGGGGTCCGCCTGTTCCGTTTCGATCGGGTGTACTCGGCTCGGATGCTCGACGAGCCGTCCGATCCGCCGACCGATGCGGCCGCTCCCGTCTCGTTCGAGAACGGGACGTCCGTCCTGCCGGGCGAGCTTCCGACGGTCCGGGTCGAGATCGATCCCGAGGCCCTGTGGCTCCTCGAGTACTACTCGGCCGAAGCCGATACCGAGTTGGACGGTGAACCGGAAGGCCCGGTGGCGGCGACCCTCCGCTACGGGTCGCCGCAATGGCTCGAACGTTTCCTCCTCGGGTTCGGCGGCCGTGTGCGACTGCTCGAACCCTCCGACAGCGCCGGTGTCGCGGAATCGACGCGCGCCACCGCGAAGGCCGCCCGAGCGCGGTACTGACCGCCGCACTCAACTCCTGCAGACCTCTGGCGGGGACGAATCGACCCCCAGCGGGTAGAGTCGGACCGGACATCAAGTTCTCGCGTGGAGGTTCGTAATGGGTGCCCTTTCCTGGTGGCACTGGGCAATCGTGCTGGTTGTGCTGGTCGTCCTTTTCGGCTCGAAGAAGCTGCCAGAGGCGGCTCGCGGACTCGGCCGTTCGATGCGCATCTTCAAATCGGAGATGTCGGAGATGGCGAACGACGGCAAGGACGAGAAGAAGGCCGCCGACGACGCCGAGGACGAGAAGGCGTCGACGATCGACTCCCCGCGTGAACTGACCGCAGGAGGATCCGACACAGGAGAATCCGGCTCAGGAGAATCCGGTGCGAACGTCGATGTGAACGTCAGCGACAGGTCCGTCGACCGCAAGAAGTCGGCGTAGCCGCGCACCTGACAGCGCGTGCGAATCAACTTCGGCCGGCTCGACCCCCGTCGACGCCGCAGCAAGGTCAACCCCGACGGCTCCATGCCGTTGTCCGAGCATCTGTACGAACTGCGCTACCGCCTGCTTGCGGCCCTCGCCGCGATCGTCGTGACGACCATCGTCGGGTTCCTCTGGTACAGCCACGGGCCCTGGCGCATCGAGTCCCTCGGCGAACTCCTGCGCAGTCCCTACTGCGAGCTTCCACCCTCTACTCGCGCAACGCTCACCCCCGACGGTGAGTGCAGGCTCCTCGCGACGGGCCCGTTCGACCAGTTCATGCTGCGTCTGCAGGTCGCACTCACCGCCGGTATCGTGCTGGCCTGCCCGATCTGGTTCTATCAGCTGTGGCGCTTCATCACGCCCGGCCTGCGGACGAATGAGCGAAAGTACGCCGTCAGCTTCGTCTCCTCGGCCGCCGTCCTGTTCGTCGCCGGATCGATCCTCGCCTACGTCGTCGTCGCCAAGGCCTTCGAATTCCTGCTGACCGTCGGCAACGACGTTCAGGTCACGGCGCTCTCCGGTGACCAGTACTTCAGTTTCATGCTGCACCTGCTGATCATCTTCGGCATCAGCTTCGAGCTTCCGCTGTTCATCGTCGCGCTGAACATCGTGGGGGTCCTCACCTATGCGCGACTCAAGGCATGGCGGCGGGGCCTGATCTTCGCGATGTTCGTCTTCGCCGCAGTCGTCACGCCCGGCCAGGATCCGTTCACGATGCTGGCGTTGGCGTTGGCGCTGACCGTGCTGCTCGAACTGGCGATCCAGATCGCGCGGCTGCACGATCGGCGCAAGGCCAAGCGCGATCCTGACTGGATGAACGTGTCCGACGACGAGGCATCGCCTCTCGATGGGGGGCCTGCGAGCCAGGAGCGTGCCTCCACCGTCGCGCGACCGGCACCGGTCGCGGCGTCCGGCTCGATCGGCGCCACTCGGAATCGCGTTTCGGTGCGCGACGATTCGGCGTTCGATGACATCCTGTAGAGGATGAGCACCGACGCGCCGACCCCCGGACCTGAACTGACCGCTTTCGGAAGCCGGCTCGCCTTCGGAATGGACCCGTTCCAGGTCGAGTCGTGCGCCGCCCTCGAGGACGGTCTGGGAGTGCTGGTCTGCGCACCGACCGGCGCGGGCAAGACGATCGTCGGCGAGTTCGCCGTCCACCTGGCGCTGGCCCGAGGTGGAAAGTGCTTCTACACCACGCCTATCAAGGCGCTGAGCAACCAGAAGTACCGCGATCTCGTCGACGTGCACGGAGACCGGAACGTCGGTCTGCTCACCGGTGACAACTCGATCAACTCGTCCGCTCCGGTGGTCGTCATGACCACCGAGGTTCTTCGGAACATGATCTACGCGGACTCCAGTGCGCTCCAAGGGCTTTCACATGTGGTGATGGACGAGGTCCACTTTCTGGCCGATCGGTTCCGCGGTGCGGTGTGGGAGGAGGTGATCCTCGGGCTCGACGAGGGCGTCCGGGTGGTCAGCCTGTCGGCGACGGTCAGCAACGCGGAGGAGTTCGGGGACTGGATCACCACGGTGCGGGGTGACACCGCCGTGATCGTCGATGAGCACCGTCCCGTACCGCTGCACCAGCACATGCTGGTCGGCAACCGCATGTTCGAGTTGTTCGACCGGCGGCAGAACGGCGACGGTAAGCGCGAGGTGAACCCGGAACTGTCGAGGTACATCAAGCACCGCGTTCTCGGCTCCGATGCGGTCGGCAGCTACCGGGACCGACTCGCCCGTGAGCGGGGCAGGCGCAACCGGGGCGGCGGTGTCTCCCGGCCGCGGCTGATCAGCATGCTCGACGCCGAAGGACTGCTCCCGGCCATCTCATTCATCTTCTCCCGCGCGGGATGCGAAGGGGCGCTGGCGCAGTGCCTTCGGTCCGACCTGCACCTCCTCGAGCCGGAGGAGGCGACCCTGGTCGACGATGTGATCGACAGTCATCTCACCGAGCTGGCGCCCGGTGACGCTGACGTCCTGGGCGTCGAGGACTGGCGCGCCGGTCTGCGCCGCGGATTCGCTGCGCACCACGCCGGCATGCTCCCGACGTTCCGCCAGGCGGTGGAGGAGCTGTTCACGCGGGGGCTGGTGAAGGTCGTGTTCGCGACCGAGACACTCGCTCTGGGCATCAACATGCCCGCACGCAGCGTGGTCCTCGAACGACTGATCAAGTTCAACGGCGAGTCGCACGTAGACCTCACGCCGGGGGAGTACACGCAGCTCACCGGCCGTGCAGGACGCCGTGGAATCGATGTCGAGGGCCACGCCGTCGTCGTGTGGACACCCGAAGTGGCGCCCGACCGGGTTGCGGGCCTCGCCGGGGCGCGCACCTTCCCCCTGCGCAGTTCGTTCTCGCCGGAGTACAACATGGCGATGAATCTGATCGATCGTCTCGGACCGGAAGGTTCCCGGGCGCTGCTGCGACGGTCCTTCGCCCAGTTCCAGACCGACAGGTCGGTCGTCGGGCAGGCCCGTCAACTGGACAACTCGGAACGCAGCCTGCGCAAGGTGAACGCCGAACTGGAGGCGGCGGCCGCTCGGCACGGCCTCGAGCCCGACGCCTTCACCGACTACGTGACTCTGCGCGAGGACATCCGCCGACGGGAGCGGGAGCAGAAGTTCATCCGGCGCATGAGCAGCGAGAACGCGGTGGCCGAAGACCTCGGTTCACTCAAGCGCGGCCATGTGGTCGCAGTTCAGACGGGTAGGCACCGCGGGCTCGCAGTCGTGTTGGACCCGGCCTGGAAGGGCGCGGACCCGAAGCCGCTCGTACTCAGTGAGGACGGCTGGGTCGGCCGAGTCGGCACCGATGAATTCGTGAACCCGCCCGAGGTGATCGGGCATCTACGCGTTCCGAAGGCCGCGGACACCCGGAGCCGGCATGCACGACGCGAGCTGGCCGCTGCGCTCCGCTCATCCGGTATCGAGAAGCCCCGTGGCCGCGTGAAGAAGAAGCAGGCGCCGCCGGATCACGAACTGCTGCAGATGCGCACTCGGCTGAAGAAGCACCCGGTGCACAAGGCGGCAGGCCTGGACGATCTGTTCCGGATGTCCGAGCGCCGGAACCGTCTGCTTCGCGAAGTCACCTCGCTCGAACGAGCAGTGCGGGAACGCACGTCCAAGCTGGAGACGGACTTCGACGCCGTGGTCGCCGTGCTCGTCGACCTCGACTATCTCGAAGATGGCGCTCCTCGCGCGAGTGAGTCCCGATCAGATGACACCCTGCACGTCACGCCGACCGGAAGCGTGCTCCGCCGGATCTACAGTGAGAGCGATCTGCTGGTCGCAGAGTGCATTCGAGCGGGCGTGTGGGACGCACTGTCACCTCCTGACCTGGCGGCCGTGGTGTCGGCCGTGCTGTTCCAGTCGCGCCGCGACTCGTACGGCGGTGGCGTCGACACGATGCCCGGCAATCGCCCATGCGGGACGCCCTGACCGGCACGCTCCGCGTGTGGGAGGACACCAACCGGGTCCAGGATCGTCACGGAGTCGCGCAGACCCGCGAACCGGATACCGGTTTCTGCGCGGCGATCTCAGCGTGGGCGTCGGGCCGGTCGTTGCGGGAGGCCATGCAGGCAGCGGCCGAGTCCGGACAGCAACTCTCACCCGGTGATTTCGTCCGATGGAACCGCCAGGTCATCGACCTTCTGGAGCAGATCCGCAGCAGCGTGGATCCTTCGTCTCCGCTCGCCGGTTCGGCGAAACGCGCCGTCTCCGGGGTTCGTCGCGGAGTGGTGGCGTCCGAGCTCGACTGAACCACCGCGACACCCGTTTCCGTATCGAGGGGACCGGGTGATGCTGCGGTAGCCTGACACGCAACGCCGACTGGGATTCGACTACTGAGGAGACCGCCGAGGATGACCAACGGAAACGAGCCGAACGAGTCGGATCAGCCGACGAATCCCACATCGAACGATCCGTCGGATGGCACCACGGTGCCGCCGGTGCCCCCGAATTCCGACCCGCAGAGTCCTGACTCGCAGCGTTCCGGGCAGCAGAATCCGGGGCAGCAGATGCCCGCCGGCAACGCGGCACCGCCGAACCAGATGATGGAGCCGGGGCAGTACGGGCAGATACCGCCGGAGCAGGCGCAGACCTTCGGGATCGGCCAGACGGGTGCACCGCAGGGCCCGGGAAATCAGAACGCACGGGGCCAGCCGCCCCAGTACGGTCAGGCACCCCAGTACGGTCAGTTACCCCAGTACGGGGCTCCCGCATACGGGGCTCCGGCCTACGGCCCATCGGGCCAGCCCAATCAGTCGCAGCAGCCCAACCAGTACGGCCCGCCGGCCTACGGACAGCCGGGGCAGCCCCACTACGGGCAACCGGCCGGTCAGTACGGCCCTCCGCAGTACGGCCAGCCTCCATACGGTCAGCAGCAGTTCGGTCAGCAGCAGTTCGGTCAGCCGGGCCAGCCTCCGTACGGGGCCGATCCGGCTGGTCAGCCGTTCGGTCCCCGGGCGACGGCGACGTCCGGTTCGGGCAAGGGCAAGCTGCTGGCCATCGGTGGGGGCGTCCTCGCCCTCCTCGCTGCGATCATCCTGATCACCGCCTTCGTGTGGCCGAACTGGGCTAAGGGCGGACTGTCTCAGGAGTCCGTGGAGTCCGGCGTCCAGTCGATCCTCAACCAGCCGGAGCCCGACGGCTACGGAATCCAGGACGTCAAGGACGTCGAGTGCCCGAGTGGGCAGGATGCTGAAGAAGGCGTCACGTTCACCTGCTCGGTCTCGGTGGACGGCGCGAACAAGAACGTCACCGTAACGGTGAAGGATTCGGACGGCACGTTCGAGGTATCGCGGCCGACCAACTGATCCCGCCTGTCGTCAGTCAGGCGAAGTCGGCCCACCCGAAGGCGTCGGCGAGACGCTTCACGCTCGAATCGACGCCGAGTTCGGCGACGAGGGCCAGCAATCCGTCGGCGTCGGCGGGCCCGGTGGGCACTCGATCGTCGTCCTGGCTCTCGAGCGTGGCGGCGTCGGTGCGTACCGCGACCACGGTTCGCGCTGCGGACAGGTAGTCCTTCGACGCGATGATCGAGTTCCTCGCGCGTGCAGCGATCGTCGATCCGTCACGATAGGCCTCGGCTTCCAGCGCATCGAGGTCGCCAAACTCGCGAATGAGCTTGGCTGCGGTCTTGTCTCCGATGCCCGGTACACCTGGAAGACCGTCGGACGGGTCTCCGCGCAGGATGGACATCTCCGCGTAGGCGGTCCCGGCGCGTTCGGCGGGTACCGCGTACTTCGCCGCCACCTCCTCCGGTCCCATGAGTTCGGCATTGCGCAGGCCGCGTCCGACGTAGAGAACACGCACCGGAACCGGGTCGTCGGCCACCACCTGCAGCAGGTCGCGGTCTCCGCTCACGACGAGCACGGCATCGTCCGCTTCGGAGAAGGCGAGAGTGCCGATCACGTCGTCCGCCTCGCAGCCCTGCGCTCCAGAGGTCGCGATGCCAGCGCAGCGCAGCGCTTCGAGGATCATGTCGACCTGCGGAGTCAGCGTGTCGGGTACGTCCTCCGCGTCACCGTCGGCGACCCGGTGCGCCTTGTACGACGGGATGAGGTCGGTACGGAAGGCCGGTCGCCAGTCGAGATCGAGGCAGACCACCAGTCGGGTCGGCTGATGCTCGGTCACCAGCGCTGCGATGGTGTCCAGAAACCCTCGTAGGGCATTGACGGGGCGCCCGTCGGGGGACGTCATCTTCTCCGGCAACGCGAAGAACGAACGAAACCACAGACTCGCGCCGTCGAGGAGCATCACCGATCCGGTCATGGTGAACCACTGTTCCACACGTGAGCGGGGCACGTGTGGTGCTCTCCCATACGCTGGAGGCATGTCAGGCCGATTCGATTCCGACGTCTACGCACGGCGCCTGCAGCGCGCCGCTGATCTCACCCGCGAAGCGGGTCTCGACGCACTGGTCGTGGGCACCGGCCCGGACTTCAGGTATCTGACCGGATCGGGTGCCGATACGTTCGAACGGCTCACCGCGCTGATCGTCCCGGCGCGTGGGCGGGCGCACGTGGTGGCGGCCCGACTGGAGTTGGCCGCTCTGCGCGAGTCGGCGATCGCAGACCTCGACATCGACGTGGTCGACTGGGTCGACGGTCAGGACCCGTACGAGTTGGCGACGGCTGGTCTGCCGACGGATGCGCGTGTCGCCGTATCGGATTCGCTTCCCGCCCTGCACGTGATCCCGTTGGCCGCGCGCACGACTCGCGCCCCCGAACTCGCCACTGCAGTGCTGCGGGAACTGCGGATGATCAAGGACGATGCCGAGATAGCCGCCCTGCGCCGAGCCGGCGCCGCGATCGATCGAGTCCACGAACGGATGGGGGAGTTCCTCGTGCCGGGCCGCACGGAGGCTCAGGTCGCAGCGGACATCGACGCGGCGATCCTCGCCGAGGGGCACACCGCCGCGGAGTTCATCATCGTCGGCTCGGGGCCCAACGGGGCCGACCCGCATCACGAGCACTCCGACCGGGTGATCTCCCGGGACGACGTGGTCGTGATCGACATCGGGGGACCGGTGGAGCCGGGCTACAACTCGGACTCGACTCGCACGTACTGTTTCCGCCCGCCGAATCCCGAGGTCGCAGCGATCTACGACGTCCTGCATCAGGCGCAGGCGGCTGCGGTAGCGGCGGTGCGTCCCGGTGCGACGGCGCAGAGCATCGACGCCGCGGCACGCGAGGTGATCACGCAGGCGGGGTACGGCGACGCCTTCATCCACCGAACGGGACACGGAATCGGTCTCTCGGTCCACGAGGAGCCGTACATCGTGGGCGGTAACGATGACGCACTGCGTGTGGGAATGGCGTTCAGCATCGAGCCGGGTGTCTACTTCCCGGGCTCGTGGGGAGCTCGCATCGAGGACATCGTCGTCGTCACCGCAGACGGCTGCGAGTCACTCAACACCCGTCCGCACGGGCTCGTTCAGCTCGACGGCTGATCGGCGAACATCACGCCAGACCCCATCAACCTGGTGATGGTCACTTCGAGGACCACGCGCCGCGGGTTCGGCTTCGGCCGTCGGTACCGCGTCGCGTACCGTTCCTCCGCATCGCGCACCGACGCCGGATCCCGTGCGATGCGGGCAGGCCCCTCGAGGGTTAGCCAGCGGGGGCCGTCGACATGGGTCAATGCGGCGTAGCCGCTGCGCTCCGCGTTGAGGACCTTCTGGCTGCCTTCGAATGTGATGACCCGGGCGACTCCGCCGTCGTAGTCGACGGTGAACCCGACCGCGCAGACATGCGGCGTGCCGTCAGTCCGCGTCGTGGCGAGGCTCGCGAGGTGGTATTCGGACAGAAAGTCCCGGGCGAGTGGGCTCAGGTCGGAGACGGTGCGCTGCATGGTCTCCGACTGTAGTCGGCGAGGGATATGTGCGACGGGGCGCCGCATACGCGGTGCGCACGCATATCCGCTACGGCGGTGGGCCCGTGCAGTGCCGTAACGGCGACTGGAATACTGCAGGTGTGGGAACCATCGTGCTGTTCGGCGGACGGAGCGAGATCGGTGTCGCGACAGCGGCCCGGCTAGCTTCAGGTAAACGCGTGATCCTCGCGGGTCGACGGGCGGACGACCTGGCGGTGGAATCCCGGGTCCTCCGCACCGCGGGGGCTACCGATGTAGTGACAACGGAGTTCGATGCCGATGACACGTCGTCGCACACCGCACTGATCGAGCGAATCGTCGCCGAACACGGTCCGATCGAAGCAGCCATCATCGCCTTCGGGATCCTGGGAGACGCAGCCCGCGCTCAGACCGATGTCGAGCACGCGCTGCAGATCGCGCACACCGACTATTACGCGCAGATCAGCGTGATCACACCGCTGGCGACCGCACTCCGCCGTCAGGGGTCGGGCACGATCGTCGTGTTCTCGTCGGTGGCCGGCGTCCGGGTCCGCAAGGCCAACTACGTCTACGGGTCCACCAAGGCCGGGCTCGACGGATTCGCCTCGGGGCTCGCCGACGCGCTGCAGGGCAGCGGCGTGCGGCTGCTGCTCGCGCGCCCCGGATTCGTCATCGGTGCGATGACGCGCGAACTGATGGACTCCGGTGTGAAACCGGCACCGATGTCGGTCACCGCCGATCAGGTGGCCGACGCCGTCGCGACCGCGTACCGGAAGGGGCGGGGCGAGGTCTGGATCCCCGGACGGCTTCGCCCGATCTTCTTCGGGATGCGACTGCTCCCGCGTGCGGTGTGGCGGAGGTTGCCTCGGTGAGCACCGACCACGTTCCCGGCCTCTTCGTCGTCGTCGGGATCGGCGCCGACGGCTGGGACGGACTCACCCCCGCCGCGCGCCGTGAACTCGAGTCAGCGCGCACCGTCTACGGTTCGCAGCGTCAGCTCGACCTGCTGCCCGCGAGCGTGTCCGCGACCCGGATTCAATGGCGCAGCCCCATGTCGGAGCATCTGGCCGATGTCACCGCCGCCGAGACATCCGAGCCGGTGCACCTGTTGGCCAGCGGCGATCCCATGTTCCACGGACTGGGCGCCTCGCTCGTCCGGACCGTCGGAGCGAATCGGGTGCGGGTGCTGTCAGCACCGTCGAGCGTGTCGCTCGCAGCGTCTCGCCTCGGGTGGGATCTCGCGTCCGCGACGGTCGTGAGCCTGGTGACGGCGCCGTTGGAGTCGATGGTCGGGCATCTGACCGACGGGGCACGGCTGCTGGTCCTCTCGACCGACGCATCGACCCCGGAGGCGGTCGCGCATCTGCTGTGCGAGTACGGCTACGGCGGATCGTCCCTCGCGGTGCTCTCAGACGTCGGGGCGCCGGACGAGCACATCCTGTGGGGCAACGCGGACGGGTGGCGGGGGACCTCGTCCGCCCTGAACATCGTCGCGGTCGAATGTGCCGGCCCGCCGCGTTCGCGCGCGCCCGGACGGGCCGACGACGCGTATCTCAACGACGGGCAGCTGTCTAAGCGGCCTGTTCGCGTGCTGAGCGTGAGCGTTCTCGAACCAGCTGAGGGCCAATGCCTCTGGGACATAGGGGCGGGTTCGGGCAGCATCGGCATCGAATGGCTCGCGACGCTGCGAACAGGACACGTCGTCGCGTTCGAGGCCGATCCGCAACGCGCCGTCAACGTGGTGGAGAACGCCCGCAGACACGGGGTGGTCGATCGGATCGAGGTGCGGGCAGGCGTGCCCGCGGCTCTCGCCGACGCACCCCGGCCGAACTCCGTCTTCATCGGGGGCGGAATGTCCGTCGAGGTCCTCGACGCTGCGTGGAACGCCCTTCTCCCCGGCGGCCGCATCGTCGCCAACGCCGTCACCATCGAGACCGAGCGGATCGTGGACCAGGCGTCGCGCCGGTGGGGAGGGGACATGGTGCGGATCGGCATCGAGTACGCAGCACCTCTCGGGCGATCCACCGCGTGGCGGCCCGCGCTCCCGATCGTGCAGTGGACGGCGGTGAAGCCATGACGGTGTACTTCATCGGTGCGGGGCCCGGTGCGCCAGATCTCATCACGGTGCGCGGGGCGCAGACGCTGGCGCGTTGCCGGACGTGTCTGTATGCGGGTTCGCTGGTCCCGGCCGAGCTGCTGGACCGGCTGCCGATGGACGCCGTCGCGATCGATACGGCGCGCATGCCGCTCGAGCAGATCATGGCCGAGATCGTGAAGGCCGATTCAGCGGGCCACGACGTCGCTCGGCTGCATTCCGGCGATCTGTCGTTGTACTCGGCCTTCACCGAGCAGGCGGCACGTCTGCGAGCGCTCGACATTCCGTGGGAGATCGTTCCCGGGGTACCGGCGTTCGCCGCTGCCGCCGCGGCGCTCGACACCGAGCTCACTGTGCCGGGAGTGGGACAGAGCCTGTTGATCAGCCGGGTATCGACTCTCTCGACCGACATGCCGCCGGGGGAGGACCTCGCCTCGCTCGCCCGCACGGGCGTGACACTGGCACTGCACTTGGCTGCGCACCGCACCGAGCAGATCGTCGAAGCCCTCACACCGCACTACGGTCCGGACTGCCCGACGGCGACCGTCGCCTACGCATCGCGTGGCGACGAGGCGATCGTCCGCGTTCGGCTGGCCGGGCTCCACGAGGCGCTCCAGGATGCCGGTATCTCCAAGACCGCCGTCATCTTCGTCGGCCAAGCGCTCGCCGGACTGGATCATCCAGGGCTCGTCGAGAGTTATCTGTACTCGCATGAGCGGATGGCGAAGATCCGGGAACCGCGGTCCGGCGTCGATGGCTGACGTGCTCATCCTCGGCGGTACCGCCGAGGCGCGGGCCGCCGCAGCCGCCCTCGTGGATGCCGGTCTCGAGGTGATCAGTTCGCTCGCCGGGCGTGTCAGCGCTCCCCGGCTTCCGGTGGGCGACGTCCGGGTCGGCGGTTTCGGAGGCCCGGACGGACTCCGACAATTCTTGCAGGACAATGCGATCCAGGTTGCGCTCGATGCCACGCATCCGTTCGCTGCCCGGATCACCGGCAACGCGGTGTCGGCATCCGCCGAGGCCGAGGTTCCGTATCTGCGACTCGCGCGACCGGCGTGGAGTGCTGAGCCCGGCGACCGGTGGACGCGGGTACCGGACATCGACGCGGCAGCGGCGGCCGTCGCGGATCGGGGCGGCCGGGTGCTTCTGACGACCGGCAGGCAGGACGTGGCGGCGTTCGCCGGGGTCACCGGCGCCTGGTTCCTGGTCCGGGTCGTCGAGACTCCCGACTCCGAGCTGCCATCGCGCCACGAGATGCTGCGCTCGCGCGGCCCCTACTCACTGGACGGCGAGTTGTCCCTGATCGATCGGCACGGGATCGATCTGGTCGTGACGAAGAACAGCGGCGGAGCACTGACGTCGGCGAAGCTGGCAGCGGCTGCCAAGCGCGGCCTCGAGGTGATCATGGTCGACCGCCCGGCCGAACCTGCGGGCATCGACCGTGCCGCCACCGTGGAGGATGCGGTTCAGCGAGTCCGTTCGCTGCTGTAGTGACGCGGCGTGTAGACGAGCTGTCCGCCGGAGCGATCCACGGCCGTGGTCGTCGATGATCCGATGATCAGCAGGGTGCGCATATCGACAGTCGACGGATCGAAACGGCTCGACGTGGTGACGGTGATGCACTCGCCCGACCCGCCGACGTCGCGGCCCTGGATGACGACCCGGTCAGCGGGGACGAGCTCGGTGAGCAACTCCTTGAGGCGGGTCACCTGCTGCGTCCGCCTGGAGGACGCCGGATTGTAGATCGCCACCGCCAGATCCGCGGCGATCGCGTACCGCAGCCGCTTCTCGATCACTGCGCCCGGCTTCAGAAGGTCCGACAGGGAGATCACCGCGAAATCGTGCCCGAGCGGGGCTCCCGCCGCGGCGGCCACTGCATGGGCGGCGCTGACTCCGGGAACCACGCGCACGGGCACCTCGCGCCATCGCGGCTCGGCCGCGATCTCGCTGACGGCTGCAGCCATCGCGAACACGCCCGGATCACCCGACGATACGACGGCGACGCGGGCCCCGCGCGACGCGAGGTCCAGCGCGAATTCGGCTCGCTGCGCCTCGACCCGGTTATCGCTCGCGTGCACCCGCTGCCCTGGACGGGCCGAGATTCGGCGCAGATACGTGCCGTACCCGACGAGGTCCGTTGCGGCGGCGATTTCCGCGGACACCTGCGGCGTGGTCTGCTCGACTGGACCGGGACCCAGACCGACTACGACGACCTCGCCCGTCTGCGCCGAGCTGACGTGCGGATCCGGCTGTCTGGCAAGCGGGTTGTTGCGGCGTCCCGGTACGACGATCAGTGAGAAGTAGGGCACCGTGCCCGGGTCGACGTCCACGACCGGCTCGACTCGCTGACGCTGCGTGGAAGCACGCTCGACGTACCAGGCCTCGTCGAGCCGCCCGGCAGTCCGCAGGGCGTCGCGAACCTTCTCGAACGTCCGGCCCAGCTTCATCACCGCGAGCGCTTCGCCCGAACGGATGTGGGTGACGAGTTCACCGGGTTCGGCCGTGCCAGGCAGCACGGTCAGCGTCTCCTCGCCCTCGACAAGTGGAATGCCGATCGCGGCGGACGCCGCGCTGACCGAGGTGACGCCGGGGATGATCTCCGCTTCGAAGCGGTCGTGCAGCCGCTTGTGCATGTGCATGTACGAACTGAAGAACAGCGGGTCGCCTTCAGCGAGCAGCGCTACGTCACGGCCCGCCTCCAGATGCTCGGCGAGTCGCCGGGCGCTCTCCGTGTAGAACTCCGCCATCGCGCCCGCATATCCGCCGGGGTGGTCGGTGGTCTCCACCGTGAGCGGGTACATGAGGCGTTCCTCCACCTGGCCATCCCGAAGGTAGGGCTCAGCGACGGATCGGGCGATCGAGTTCCCGTGTCGTGCACAGTGGTACGCGACGACGTCGGCCTGTTCGATGATCCGGGCGGCCTTGACGGTGACGAGCTCGGAGTCGCCTGGTCCCAGTCCGACGCCCCACAGCTTGCCGCTCATTCGGCGGTGCTCGCGAGCGCGTTGACCGCCGCCGCCGTGATCGCCGATCCGCCGCGCCTGCCGGTGATCGTGATGAACTCCAGATCGTCTCGGGAGGCGAGGGCCGCGCACGATTCCGCGGCCCCGACGAACCCGACCGGGGCGCCGATGATGGCGGCGGGACGCGGCCACCCGTCGTCGATCAGGTCGAGAAGTGCGAACAATGCTGTCGGGGCGTTACCGATGGCGACCACGGACCGCTCCAGATCGGCGCGCCAGTACTCGAGCGCCGCTGCGGTTCGGGTGTTTCCGATCCGCTCCGCGCGTTCGGCGATGCCGGGTTCGCGTAGATGACACCGCACCTCGTTGTCGGCAGGCAGCCGCACGCGGGTGACGCCCGACGCCACCATGTGCGTATCGCACAGGATCGGCCCGCCGGCCGCCAGCGCCGCACGCGCGGCGGCGACCACTCGGGGAGTCGCGACCACGTCGTCGGTCAGGTCGGTCTGGCCGCACGCGTGGATCATCCTGACGATGACCGACTCCAGGTCGGTGGGAAAGCGCGCCAGATCGGATTCGGCACGGATGGTGGCGAACGACTGGCGGTATATCTCGGCTCCATCGCGGACGTAATCGCCGCGGACATTCTCGCTCATGGTGCGGCCAACATTACGCACCGCGGACTCGTCAGTTGCGACGGCTCCGGACGTAACCGTCCGGAGTGGCCGCGAACCGCACGTGAGGGGGTCCCGGCGACCCGCAGCCGCGGTCGCAGCCGACCCAGTGCTCCCGACCGTGGAGATCGGCGGACTCCGGATCGAGGCGCCCCACGTATGCGGTGAGATCGCCGCGCACGTCCGCGTGCGACTTATCGCAACCCGGTGATCCGGTGCACGCGGACAGTGCCACCCACGGTGAGCGGGCGTCGAAAACGAAACCCAGTGGAGCGAGTACCCGAATCACGGTGTCGGCCACGGCCTCGTCGAGATCGCCGAAGAGCAGCTCACGTTCGGGTGTCACGACGACCGGGCCGCCGATCGCCGCCGCGAACCGGGCCTGTTCGGCGGTGATCCGGCCGAATGGCAGCACAGCGCCGAGCAGCACCTCGCCGTCGTGCTGGTCGAACCAGCCGACGCGGGGATCCGGGGCACACGGTTCCGGCACCGTCACCCGGGCGCGACCGAGCCTGCCGATCAACGATTCCCGCTGCGCCGCAGACAGGTCGCGAACGCGCCACGAGCCGTCGGCAACCGCGACGAACTGCGCGGCGGCAGTCAGCATCGCGTGCGCCAGTTCGTGGAGCGGAACCGGCGCACCGACGGCCTCCCCGTCCACCACCACGATTCCCGATGCGGGCCCGAGAGCCACTCCGGTCACGTCGGCTGCTCGCGCGAGCACGTCGCCGCGCCCGTCGTCGAGACCGAACCAGAAGCGGCCGGACAGCCCGGCCGCCCACGGAGCTGCGATCAGGGCGTCGTTCAATCCTGCGGCGACCGGCCGCAGGTCGGACCGTCCGCCCACCCGGCCGGTGAACGCCGACACCGCGATATTGCGGACCAGGTCGTGCGCGGACGTCGAGACCAGACCCGCGTCGGTCATCGCGGCGGCGAAGGCGTCGGTGTCCTCATCGGCGATCGCCCGTACCTGCAGGTTGCCGCGGACGGTCATCTCGATCGCCCCGTCGCCGAACTCCTCCGCTGCGTGCGCAAGGGCTTCGAGTGAAGCCGCCTCGATCACCCCGCCGGGAAGTCGGATACGGGCGAGGCGTCCGTCGGCGGCAGGATGCGTCCGGAAGACTCCGGGACAGCGATCATCGGGCACGGTCACCCGTCCAGGATATGCCTGCACCGCGACGGCTAGTCTTGGCGTCGAACACGATGTGGAAACCCGGTGGGAATCCGGTGCGGACGCGCCACTGTATGAACGAGTCGGGAACCCTCTCGCACACGTTCGAGCCAGACCCACGTCGAACGGCCGAGGAGCCTCGGTCGTCCGCACTATGCCGGGCGCGCCTTCCCGGCGAGGAGTAGCCGTGATCACTCTGCTGTCCACGTCCGACACCGACCTGCGGACCGCCGCGACCTGCGGCGCCGATTACCGAGTGGCCAATCCGAGCCGGATCCTCGTGGACGACGTTCCGGGCCTCGTCGACGACGCCGACCTCGTCGTCGTCCGCATCCTCGGCGGACGGCGAGCGTGGGAGGAAGGACTCGACGCAGTCCTGGCGCGCCGCACGCCTGTGGTCGTTCTCTCCGGTGAACTCAACCCGGACCCGGACCTGATGGCGCTCTCCACGGTTCCGACCGGTGTCGCGGCACAGGCCCATAGCTACTTCGTGGCAGGTGGCGCGGAGAACCTGATCGCTGTGCACAACTTCCTGTCCGACACGATCCTGCTCACCGGACTCGGATTCGACCCCCCCGTCGAGACCCCGTCGTGGGGCACCCTCGATCGGGGCCCGGAGCCCGATGGGGAGCCGGGCCCCCGCATCGGGGTGCTGTACTACCGTGCGCAGCACCTGGCAGGGAACACCGAGTACGTCAACGCCCTGTGCACCGCCATCGAGGGTCACGGCGCCACCGCCGAGGCGGTGTTCACGGCGTCGCTGCGTGCCGCCGATGACGAGCTGATCGGTCATCTCGGGACGTTCGACGCCCTGATCGTGACGGTGCTCGCCGCAGGCGGCACCACGCCGGCGACGGCCGGCGCAGGCGGTGACGACGAGGCGTGGAACGTCGAACGGCTCGCGGCCCTCGACGTCCCGATTCTGCAAGGACTGTGCCTGACGACCTCGCGCGCCGACTGGGACGCCGCTGACGACGGCGTCTCGCCGATGGATGTGGCGAGCCAGGTGGCCGTCCCGGAGTTCGACGGCCGCGTCATCACCGTCCCGTTCTCGTTCAAGGAGTTCGACGACCGCGGCCTTCCGTACTACGCAGCCGACGCCGAACGGTGCGCTCGGGTTGCCGGGATCGCCGTACGGCATGCGAGGCTGCGGTACCTGCCTGCTCCGGAACGTCGGATCGCCCTCCTGCTGTCGGCGTATCCGACCAAGCACGCGCGGATCGGCAACGCCGTCGGGCTCGACACCCCGCGCAGCCTGGTGCATCTGATGCGGGCCCTGGACGAGGCCGGTTACGACCTGGGCCCGCGTACCGGCGACGACGCTGTTCCCGGGCTCGGGGCCACCCCGGACGCCGACGACCCGGATGCGCTCATGCACGCCCTCATCGACGCCGGCGGTCAGGATGCCGACTGGCTGACCGAGGAGGCGCTGGCGGCCAACCCGGTGCGTGTGCCGGCTGCCGACTACACCGACTGGTTCCGGACGCTGCCCGACGGACTCCGGTCCTCGGTGGTCGAGCACTGGGGACCGCCGCCCGGCGAGCTGTTCGTCGACCGGACGGCCAACCCCGACGGCGACATCGTCATCGCAGCGATGACCTTCGGGAACATCGTGCTGCTGGTGCAGCCGCCCCGCGGCTTCGGGGAGAATCCCGTCGCGATCTATCACGACCCCGACCTGCCGCCGAGTCATCACTACCTGGCCAGCTACCGCTGGCTCGCCTCCCGACCGGAGACCGACGGCTGGGGCTTCGCGGCCGACGCCGTGGTGCACGTGGGCAAGCACGGCAACCTCGAATGGCTACCGGGCAAGACACTCGGCATGTCGGCGGACTGCGGGACGGACGCGGCGATCGGCGACCTTCCGCTCGTCTACCCGTTCCTGGTCAACGATCCCGGTGAAGGCACGCAGGCCAAGCGGCGTGCGCACGCGGTCCTGATCGATCACCTGATCCCGCCGATGGCCCGCGCGGAGAGCTACGGCGACATCGCACGTCTCGAGCAGCTTCTCGATGAGCACGCCAACATCTCGGCACTTGATCCGGGCAAGCTGCCCGCCATCCGGCAGCAGATCTGGACGCTGCTGACTGCCGCCAAGATGGATGCCGATCTCGGCCTTGCCGAACGCCCCGACGAAGAGGTGTTCGATGACATGCTGCTGCACGTCGATGGATGGCTCTGCGAGATCAAGGACGCTGCCATCCGCGACGGGCTGCACGTTCTCGGGCAGGCGCCGGACGCCGAGACCGAGGTCGACCTGATCCTCGCGATGCTGCGCGCCCGCCAGCTCTGGGGCGGAGCGCAGAGCCTGCCCGGACTCCGTGAGGCGCTGGGCCTGGTCGAGCACGAGTCCGCGCGTGCGGACGTCGACCGCGTCGAGCAGATCGCTCGCGGCCTGGTCAGCGCGTGCGCAGCGGGGGACTGGTCGGACTCCGCGGTCACCGCGGCCACCGCCGGGCACCCGCCGCAGGTCGCCGAGATCCTCGCCTTCGCCGCCCACGAGGTGGTTCCGCGCCTGCGGGCCACCTCCCGCGAGATCACACAGGTGCTGCACGCGCTCGACGGCGGTTTCATCGAAGCCGGACCGAGCGGATCGCCGCTCCGCGGACTGATCAACGTCCTGCCGACCGGCCGCAACTTCTACTCGGTCGATCCGAAGGCCGTGCCGTCGCAGCTGGCCTTCGAGACCGGCCGCGCGATGGCGGACTCACTCGTCGACCGCTACGTCGCCGATCACGGCCACCATCCCGCGTCGGTCGGGCTGTCGGTGTGGGGCACCAGCGCGATGCGCACCTCGGGTGACGATGTCGGTGAGATCCTCGCACTCCTCGGCGTGGCGCCCGTCTGGGACGAGGCGTCCCGCCGCATCACCGGCCTCGAACTCATCGCACTCGAGGAACTCGGCCGTCCGCGCATCGATGTGACGATCCGCATCTCCGGCTTCTTCCGGGACGCCTTCTCCCACGTGGTGACGATGCTCGACGATGCGGTGCGTCTCGCCGCAGACGCCGATGAACCCGACCATCGGAACTACGTCGCCGCGCACGCCCGCGCAGCGCTCGCCGAGCACGGCGACGCCCGCCGGGCGACGACGCGCGTCTTCGGCTCGCGTCCCGGCACGTACGGAGCCGGCTTGCTGCAACTGATCGACTCCAAGCAGTGGCGCACCGACGACGATCTCGCCGCCGTCTACACCGAATGGGGCGGATACGCGTACGGCCGCGACCTCGACGGCGTGGCCGCGGTCGACGACATGCGGGCCGCGTACCGCCGGATCGCGGTCGCTGCGAAGAACACGGACACCCGTGAGCACGACATCGCCGACTCGGACGACTACTTCCAGTTCCATGGCGGCATGGTCGCCACGGTTCGTGCGCTCACCGGCTCGGACCCCGAGGCGTACATCGGCGATTCCACGCGGCCGGACGCCGTTCGCACGCGCACCCTGCACGAGGAGACCTCACGGGTGTTCCGTGCACGCGTCGTCAACCCCCGGTGGCTCTCCGCGATGCGCAGGCACGGTTACAAGGGCGCGTTCGAGATGGCGGCGACCGTCGATTACCTGTTCGGTTACGACGCGACCACCGATGTGGTCGCCGACTGGATGTACGAGCAGCTCACCGAGCAGTACGTCCTCGACGAGACGAACCGGGAGTTTCTCGAGAAGTCGAACCCGTGGGCCCTGCACGGCATCTCCGAACGCCTGCTCGAAGCCGCCGAACGGGATATGTGGGACGAACCTCCCGCCGACATGCTCGACGCCCTGCGCCGCGTCTATCTGGAAGCCGAAGGCGACATCGAGGGTCGCGGCGACGACTGACCCGAGCGCCGTCACCGGACTCGGATCCCCGGTTCGGGAGCAAAACCGCCTGCTCGTTCGTTACACCGTAGAGAACACACCACAGTGAACCCCACAGAAGGTGAATCGGAGTGACGCGCAAATGATCAGACTTCTCCTGGCCGCCTACGTGATCGTCGAGGTCGCGGCGTTCTGGGCGCTGGCTCACTTCCTGGGATTCGGCTGGGCGCTGCTCATCACCCTCGGCGCCGCTGCGCTCGGCTACGCCCTCCTCGGGCGTCGGGCGCGCGGTCTGACGTCCGACCTGCGCAAGGCCTCGCGTCAAGAGGTGGGAGCAGGCAGACCGCTCACCGATACCGCACTGTTCGCCGGAGCTGCGCTCTTCACGATTCTTCCGGGCGTCGTATCCACCATCGTCGGACTGATCATCATGACGCCTGCCGCACGGCGCGCACTCCGCCCGGTCATCGCAGCCTCCGCCGCCAAACGCGCAACCCTCCTCGTCGGTGGCGGTCCCGTCGCCGGCGGCTCCGGCCGGCGCTTCGGCGCCACCGGAGGAGGCACGGTCGACGGGACCGTCGAAGGCGACGTGGTTGACGAGACGTCCGACGTCGAGGACATCACCGAGCGCAATCCCGACGGCACGGTCCGTGTCGAGCGTCCGTCGCTGCCCAGAGCGCGCACGGACTGGAACTGATACCGGCCGGGACCGATGGGTCCACGCGCACCGGATCCGTCGGTCTTTGACACAATCGATCAGGTGACGACTCAGCTGCTCGTCGGCGGGATGGTCTATTCCTCGCCCGACGTTCCCGATGCCACCGCAATCGCCATCACCGACGGAATCGTCGTGTGGGTCGGATCCGACGACGTGGGGCGGGCACTGCACCCCGACGCCGAGGTCGTCGATCTGGAGGGACACTTCGTCGCACCCGCGTTCGTCGACTCCCATGTGCACCTCACCGATACCGGTCTCGGACTGATCGGCCTGAACCTCACGGCCGCGACGAGCCGCTCGGACTGCCTCGATCGGCTCGCCGAATTCGTCGCGCACTCCGACGACGCCATCATCTGGGGCCTCGGCTGGGATGCCTCCACCTGGTCCGGCGGTCCGGGCGAGGACATGCCCCCGACCACCGAGGACCTCGACCGGGTGGCTCCTGGCAGGCCCGTCTACCTGGCCCGTGTCGACGAGCACTCCGCTGCGGCGTCGAGTGCGCTGCGGGAACTGGTTCACGGGATCGAGGGGGCGAACGGCTTCGAACCCCAGTCACCGCTCGTGGCCACCGCCCATCATCGCGTCCGAGCTGCCGCCCGTGCCCTGATCACGCCGGAAGCCCGTCGCCGCGCCCAGCGCAGAGCACTCGATCACGCCGCGTCGCGCGGTGTGGTCGCGGTGCACGAGAACGGCGGTCCGGATATCAGCGGTGTCGACGACTTCCGCTCACTCGCCGAACTCGATCACGGCGTATCCGTGCGCCGCTACTGGGGCCAGCCGGTGAGTTCGCTCGAGGGCGCTCGCGCCGTCGTCTCAGCGATGGGGGCCGACGGGATCGGCGGCGATCTCTTCGTCGACGGCGCCATCGGATCACGGACCGCGTGGCTCAGCGAGGAGTACAGCGACAGCCCCGGCGAGTACGGCGTCAGCTACCTAGACGAGGAGACCATCGCCAACCACCTGCGAGCCACCACGCTCGCCGGCGTTCAGGCCGGATTCCACGCCATCGGCGACGCCGCGGTCGCGGCGATCGCCGTCGCGCTCGAACAAGTGGCCGATGAACTCGGAACGCCGGCGCTCGCGCGCTGCGTGCACCGGCTGGAGCACGCGGAGATGGTGACGACCGAACAGGCGGAACTGTTCGCACGGTGCGGGTTCGTCGCGTCCATGCAACCGTTGTTCGACGACGAATGGGGCGGCGACGACGCTCTGTACATCCGGCGACTGGGGGACCGGGCGCCGACTCTCAACAACTTCGCGGCGCTGGCCAAGGCGGGTGTCCCACTCGCCTTCTCGAGTGATTCCCCGGTCTGCGCCATCGATCCGTGGACCTCGATTCGGGCCGCGGTGCATCACCACACGCCGACCAACGGCATCTCGCCGCGAGCGGCCTTCGCCGCATGCACCCGCGGCGGCTGGCGTGCCGCCGGCGTCAACGACGGTCTCACCGGAACCCTGGTTCCCGGAGCCCCGGCGCACTACGCGGTCTGGAACGTCGACGAGCTCGTCGTCGCCGCCTCCCACCAGGGGGTTCAGCGATGGTCGACCGACCCGCGGTCGCGGGTACCCGCACTGCCCGACGTGTCACCCGGCGCACGGCTTCCCGAATGCGTGCGAACCGTCTCCGCAGGCGTGACGATCTACGAACGGCCCGGTGCGTGAAGCTGCCGCTCTGGGTGCTGCGTCTCGCAGGCGCGGCTGCGGGCGGCGGACTCATGTTCGCGGCGTTCCCGCCCCGTGACCTCTGGTTCCTGGCCCCGATCTCGCTCGCCTTCCTGTACGTCGTCCTGCGAGCCGGTGCGCCGCGACCGCGCACCGGAGCAGCCGCCGGGTTCGTCTTCGGTCTCGCGTTCTTCGTCCCTCTGCTTCCGTGGATCGGAGAGTACGTCGGACCGCTGCCGTGGCTGGCGCTCGCCGTGGTGATGGCGCTGTACCTGACCGCTTTCGGCGCCGTCGCGACGATCGTGATGCGTCTTCGGTTCGCGCCGTTGTGGTTCGCCGTCGCGTGGACCGGGTTCGAGGCGATCCGGTCCTCGTTCCCGTTCGGCGGATTCCCGTGGGGCCGCGCCGCGTTCAGCCAGACCTCGGGGCTGCTCCTGCCACTGACGTCGCTGGTCGGCGTCCCCGGATTGTCGTTTCTCGTGGCGGTCGTCGGTGCGGCGGCCGGAGCCACTGCGCTGTCGGCGATCGACGCACGACGGTCGGGCACTTACCGGACGCGTCCGCTCGTGGCACTCGCGGTGCTTCTCGTTCCGCTGATCCTGGGCTCGGTGGTGTCCGCGGCCGGTCCGATCGGCACGCACGCGACGTCGCCGATCGACGTGGCTGCGGTCCAGGGGAACGTGCCCAGGCTGGGACTGGACTTCAACGCACAACGTCGGGCCGTCCTCGACAACCACGTGCAGGAGACCATGGCGCTCGCGCGTGAGGTCACCGCGGGTGAACGCCCAACGCCCGACCTGGTCCTATGGCCGGAGAACGCGTCCGATATCCCGCCGTTGGAGAATCCCGACGCCACCCAGTTGATCCGAGCAGCCGTCACCGCCGTCGGAGTTCCGGTGGCTCTCGGCACGTTGATGCCCAACGACGGGCAGCCCACCAACACCGTCCTGCTGTGGGGCGTGCATGACCGGATCGCCGACCAGGCACCGTCCGGGCGCTACGACAAGCACATCATCCAGCCGTTCGGCGAGTACCTGCCATGGCGCGACTTCTTCCGTCACTTCTCGTCGTACGCGGACCGGGCGGGCAACTTCGCCGCGGGCACCGGATCGTCCGTCATCACCCCGGTGACCCCGTCCGGACCCGTGTCACTCGGGGTCTCCACCTGCTGGGAGGTCGCCTTCGACCGCTCCACCCGAAAGGCGGTCGACGATGGCGCGCAGATGCTCTACGTGCCCACGAACAACGCGACATTCGGGCTCACCGATATGAGCAGTCAGCAGCTGGCGATGTCACGGGTACGGGCCGTCGAGACCGGTCGCGACGTCGCAGTGGTCTCGACGAGCGGTCTGAGCGCGCTGATCTCCTCGGACGGCAGCGTCGTCGAGCAGTCGGGTCTGTTCGAGGCTGCGACGCTTCAGGATTCACTCGAGCTGCGCGACGGCAGGACGCCGGCAGTCGTACTCGGGCCGTGGCCCGAGCGGTTCGCACTACTGGCCCTCCTTATCGGGTTTTTGTACGCATTGGCACGAGCGACTAATCTCGACATGTTCGCCGCACGGAGGTTCGGGCGGCCGAAGGGACGAAGGAGCAGCATTGAGCGGCACTGAGCAGGGTGCTTCCAGTGGCGGCGGTCTGATCGGATCGCGCGGTGCCGGAGCACTCGTCGTCGTCCCGACATTCAACGAGCGTGAGAACCTGCCGCTCATCGTCGACCGACTCCTGACCTCGCTCGGCGACGTTCACGTCCTGATAGTCGACGACTCGAGCCCCGACGGCACCGGTGAGGTGGCCGACCGACTCGCTGCCGACGACTCAGCAGGCCGCATCCACGTGATGCACCGGACGGCGAAAGACGGTCTCGGTAAGGCGTATCTCGCCGGATTCGCCTGGGGTCTGCAGCGTGATTACCGAGTTGTCGTCGAGATGGACGCAGACGGCAGCCATGCACCGGAGCAATTGCATCGCCTGCTCGACGCCGTGAACGACGGCGCCGACCTGGTCATCGGTTCGCGATACGTTCCCGGGGGCGCCCTGGTTAACTGGCCGAAACGTCGTCAGCTCCTGTCGAAAGGCGCGAACACCTACGCCCGGATCGCGCTCGGTGCGGGAATCAAGGACATCACTGCCGGTTACCGCGCCTTCCGGCGCGAGGTCCTCGAGACGATCGGGCTCGACGAGGTCGAGTCGGCAGGTTACTGCTTCCAGATCGACCTCGCCTGGCGCAGCCTGCAGCACGGCTTCGTGATTCGCGAGGTCCCGATCACGTTCACCGAACGGGCGATCGGGGAATCGAAGATGGACGGTGGCGTCATCGCTGAATCGTTCATCAACGTCGCACGGTGGGGGATCCAGGGACGCCTGGCCCGACTGCGGCACTGAACGCCGCGCACGGCCTGAACTCGGTACGACGGGAGCCCCGACCTATCCGGCCGGGGCTCCCGTCGTACTTCGTGTTTCTGCGGCGTGTGACTCAGGCGGTCCCGCCCCGGCGACGCTGCTTCAGCAGATCCAGCCGCTCGGCGAGGAGAACCTCGAGCTCTTCCTCCGAACGTCGCTCCAGCAGCATGTCCCAGTGGGTGCGCGGGGGCTTGCCCTTCTTCTCCTCGGGATCTGCGCCCTCGAGGATGGTGCCTTCCATGCCGTTCTTGCACGGCCACTTCGACGGGATCTCCGCTTCGTCGGCGAACGGGATGTCGAAGATCTCACCATTGTCGGTGCGGTACTGGACGATCCGCCGCGGTGCGAGGTCGTGGTCGCGGTCGGTCTCGTAGCTCACCGCTCCGAGCCTGCTACCGCGCAGTACTCGATCAGCCATTAACGGGTCCTCTCAAAAGACGGATGAACATACCTATTCTACGCGCTCGGCCAAGTCAGTGGCCATTGCACCGCCGGGGACCGGTAACGTCGTTGCAGTGTCCGAGACGTCGTCACGCAAACGTCCGTACGCCTGCGCATGGTGCGGGCGGGAGATGGTCGACTCGGAAACCGGGCGGCGCCGCAAGTACTGCAAGCGGTCGTGCCGCCAACGCGCGTACGAACAGAGAACACTGGTCGAGGGCACTTCTATTCCCCCGGACGCACTGATCCTCTCGGTCGATGAAGCCGGAGCACTCGGTGACCGGTTGTTCGAGCTTCGATGCGCGGCGCAGGACCTGCAGACGGCCCTCGCCGAGAACGCAGACCCGGAAACCCTGAGAGCCATGACCGACGATCTGGTCCGGCTCGCGGAAGAATCGGAAAGGCTTCGATGACAGTCCGTGTATTCGGCGCATCCTTCGTCGTGACCATCCTGGCGCTCATCGCCGCATATCTCTACGCGGGGATGTCCGGTCTCGCGATCTGCGCGATCCTCGCCATCCTCGAGATCTCGCTCTCGTTCGACAACGCCGTCATCAACGCCACCGTGCTCGAGCGCATGAGTCCGTTCTGGCAGCGGATCTTCCTCACCGTGGGCATCCTGATCGCCGTGTTCGGAATGCGTCTGCTGTTCCCCCTGGCGATCGTCTGGGCAACGGCTGGACTCAATCCCGTGCAGGCCATGGACCTGGCGCTCAATCCGCCCGCGAACGACGCGCCGGCCTTCCCCGACGGAAGTCCCAGCTACGAGACCCTCCTCACCGACGCGCATCCGCAGATCGCGGCATTCGGCGGCATGTTCCTGATCATGCTGTTCCTGGATTTCGTGCTCACCAGCAAGAACCTCACCTGGATCAGTCCGATCGAAGACCCGTTGAGCAAGGTCGGTCGACTCCCGAACGTACCCACCGTCATCGCACTGGGTGCCCTCATCATCGCCGTGCAGTTCGCCGAACCGGGTGACACGACGACGGTCCTGACTGCGGGAATCCTCGGACTCCTGACCTATCTGGTCGTCAACGGCCTGACGGGATTCATGGAGTCGGAAGAACCAGGCAGTGGGGAACCAGGCAGTGACGAAGCAGGTTCAGCGCGTCCGGGCGGTCCGACGAAGGCCACTCAGGCCGTCGGCAAGGCGGGCTTCTTCCTGTTCCTGTACCTGGAGGTGCTCGATGCGTCGTTCTCGTTCGACGGTGTGATCGGCGCCTTCGCGATCACGTCCGACCCGATTCTGATCGCCCTCGGCCTCGGGTTCATCGGCGCGATGTTCGTTCGCTCCATCACCATCTACCTCGTGCGTGCCGGAACGCTCTCCGAGTACCGATACCTCGAGCACGGAGCGCACTGGGCGATCGGCGCGCTCGCGACGATCATGCTCGTGAGCATTCACGTAGAGGTACCCGAGCTCATCACCGGTCTGATCGGGGTCGCCTTCATCGGTGCGGCGACGGTCTCCAGTATCTGGGCGAACAGGCGGGACGCCCGATCCGACGACCAGCCGAACTCGGACGAGCAGTCGGGCTCGGACCGGTCGGACGTCGGAACCGCCCCGTAGACTCAGCACCGTGAACCCACCGAGTTCGGAACCGCCCGGGAACGGTGCATCGTCACCTTGGCGCCGGGCCGAAGAATTACTCCTTCGGACCGACACGAGTGATGCGGCCCTGCGAGCTGCACGGTTCGCCCGCAAGATGGTTCCCGCCGAACCCATGCGACCCGGAACCGATCGGCCGTCCGATCGGTTCGCTCGCTATCTCGACAACGCGGAGCAGACACGTCCCAGCGCGGTCCGCGAGCTCGGTCTGGCATCGGTGTCCGTCTGGCAGAACCTGGTCGAACGCCGCCGGAACCGTGCCGACGTCGATTCCAAGCCGGTTCCCGCCACCATCCTGTTCACCGATCTCGTCGGATTCTCCACGTGGGCGCTGAGGGCAGGCGACGATCAGGTTCTCGATCTGCTCGGCCAGGTGAACGCCGCGAGTGCGGGGGTCATCCGCCGTCGTGGGGGACAGGTCGTGAAAACCCTCGGCGATGGAACGATGGCCGTGTTCGTGGACGCGGGTCAGGCCATCGAGGCCGCCTACGAATGCGGTGAGGCGGTCGCCGCGATCACCGTCGGGGGGCATCGGCCGGCGCTGCGCGCCGGACTCCACACCGGAAGCCCCCGAGCGGTCGGCGACGACTATCTCGGAATCGACGTCAACATCGCCGCACGGGTGTGCGATGGCGCGGGAGCCGGCGAGGTGTTCGCCAGCGACACGACCATCGCGGTCGTGGACACCGGCCGCTACGTGATCCGGAAGCGCCGGTTCCGCGCGAAAGGAGTACCCAAGGAGCTCCTCGTGTACCGGGTGCTTCCGCGCTACGACGAAGACGGCGAGCGGGTGCCGGCGGCAGTACGAGGATAATGGTGCGGTGTGGCGATGTTCGACGACGATGAGCTCGAGCGGTACTACCGGCGCATCGAAGCCGGGACCGCAGCGGCGCATGCCCGGCGCAGCCGGCCTCGGCGAGAGGTCCCCGATGTCGTGTTCACCTGTCCGACCCCGGAGAAGATCGCCTACGAGGACTTGGCGGCCGTCACCGGCGCCATCCTCGCCATCACCCGGCAGTCGCGGTCGCGATCCCTGCGTTGCTACGAGTGCGCATGCGGGTCGTGGCACCTGACGAGCGGGGTACCGAGACCCGATTGACCGTCCCGACCCGACCGACCAGCACCACGAGCAGTGAGGCCCCCGACCGGATGGTCGGGGGCCTCACTGGGTATTCAGCTGTGCGCGTCAGCGACGACGCGGGGCTGGGCCGAGTACGGCGACCGGCGAGTTCGACAGCTGGAGCTGTACGCGGTCTGCGGTGCTCAGGTTCATCACCGTGCTGATCCGACGGCCATAGCCGCGGAGCGTCGAGGTGAAGGTCGGACTGGTGCGATTACGCATTGTGGAGCCCTCCTCCGGTTATCTTCAGTCCACACCAAGGTAACCAAGTGTCCACTCGTAGTCAACTCTCATTACCGGCGTGTTCACACTCCGTTCACCTTCGGTTTCGTGGTCGCACGCGGTTCAGTCGGGTCGGTCGACGAGCGAGGCTAGGCGCTCGATCTCCGCCGGTGAGCCGGGGGAGACCAGCATCGTCGTGACTCCTGCGGCCTCCCACACCTTGATCTGGTCGCGAACGTGGGCCTCGTCCCCGACGATCGCGGAATCGTCCACGGCAGCATCCGGGATGATCGCCGCGGCCTCGTCCTTGCGCCCGGCCCGGAACAGCGACGTCACCTCGTCCACGACGTCCGCATATCCCATCCGGCGGTACACCTCGGCATGGAAGTTCGTCTCCTCACTGCCCATGCCGCCCATGTAGAGCGCGAGAAACGGCTTGATACCCGCGTACGCGGCCGCGACGTCGTCGGTCAGGACTATCTGGGCGGTCGCGCAGATCTCGAACGTCTCGCGCGTACGGCGAGCGCCGGAGCGGGCGAAGCCCTCGTCTAGCCACTCGTTGTACTGATCCGCCATCCGGGGCGTGTAGAAGAGCGGGAGCCATCCATCCGCGATCTCCGCGGCCAGCGCAATGTTCTTCGGCCCCTCCGCGCCGAGGAACACCGGGATGTCACGACGCAGCGGATGGACGATCGGCTTGAGAGGTTTACCCAGGCCCGAGGTCCCGGGTCCGGAGACGGGGAGCGGATAGTGCGGACCCTCACTCGTGACCGGAGCTTCACGCGCCCACACCTGACGCATGATGTCGATGTACTCGCGTGTGCGACCGAGGGGTTTGGGGAAACTCTGGCCGTACCAGCCCTCGACAACCTGCGGCCCCGACACTCCGAGGCCCACGACGTGCCTGCCGCCCGAGAGATGATCGAGGGTCAGCGCGGCCATCGCGCACGCGGTGGGCGTCCGTGCCGACATCTGCAGCACTGAGGTGCCGAGCTTGACCCGGTCGGTGGAGGCGCCCCACCAGGCGAGCGGGGTGTACGCATCCGAGCCCCACGCCTCAGCCGTGAACACCGCGTCGAATCCGTGCTCCTCGGCAGCGGCGACGAGTTCGGCGTGGTTGTGCGGTGGAGTGGCGCCCCAGTATCCGAGTTGAAGTCCGAGTCTCATACCGCCAATCTAACGCGAGCGGAGCCACCCGTGTCAGGGTCGCTCCGCTCGCGTCAGTGCCGATTCAGTTGTGCGAGTTCAGTTGCGCACTCAGCGGCGCACGTCGAACCGGTCCGCGTTCATCACGTGATTCCAGGCCGTGACGAAGTCGTCGACGAACTTCCGGCCGGCATCGTCGGCGCCGTACACCTCCGAGATGCCACGCAGCTGAGAGTTCGCACCGAACACCATGTCCGCTCGGGTCGCCGTGAACTTCTCCACACCTGCATCGTCCGTGCCGATGTACGTTCCGTCACCCGCGTCGGCCCAGTCGACGTTCATGTCGACGATGGTGGTGAAGAAGTCGTTCGACAGCGTTTGCGGCCGATCGGTCAGCACGCCGTGCGGCGAATCGCCGTGATTCGCTCCGAGCACGCGCAGACCGCCGACGAGCACCGCCATCTGGGGTGGCGTCAGATCGAGGAGGTACGCGCGATCGAGCAGCAGATACTCGGCGTCGGTCTCGATGCCGTCGGCCACCCAGTTGCGGAAACCGTCCCACTGCGGCTCCATCACCTCGAACGACTCGATGTCGGTCTGCTCTTGGGTGGCGTCGCCGCGACCCGCCTCGAACGGCACCTCGATATGGTGCCCGGCATCGGCCGCCGCCTTCTCGATCGCCGCGGCGCCGGCGAGGACGATGACGTCCGCGATCGCGATCTCGCGCTCCGAGACTGCGTTGAAGTCCTCGGCGATCTTCTCGAGAACCGGCAGGACCTCGGACAACGACTCCGGTTCATTCACCGTCCAGTCGCGCTGCGGCTCGAGGCGGACTCGGGCCCCGTTCGCTCCACCGCGGTAATCACTGCAGCGGAACGACGCTGCCGCGGCCCACGCCGTCTTCACCAATTGCCTCACCGACAGACTCGACGCGAGAATGCGGCGCTTGAGTTCGGTGATGTCGTCGTCGTTCACGGTGGGGCCGACGGGTCTGGTGACCGGGTCCTGCCAGATCAGCTCCTCGTCTGGAACGAGCTTGCCGCGGTAACGCTCGATCGGCCCCATGTCACGGTGGGTCAGTTTGTACCAGGCACGCGCGAACGCGTCCGCGAACTCCCGCGGGTTCTCCAGGAAGCGGCGCGAGATCTTCCCGTAGACCGGGTCCTCGCGCAGCGCGATGTCGCTTGTCAGCATCATCGGCTGATGGCGCGTCTCCGGGTCTGCGGCGTCGGGAACACTCGTCGAGCCCGCGTTCGACTTCGGACGCCACTGAGTTGCGCCGCCGGGGCCGGTGTACGTCTCCCACTCGTAGCCGTACAGGGTCCAGAAGAAGTTGTTGTCCCAGGTGACCGGAGTGCTGTTCCACGCCCCTTCGATGCCGGAGCTGATCGCGTCGACTCCGACGCCACTGCCGTGCGAGCTCTTCCAGCCGATGCCCATCTGCTCCAGCGGGGCACGCTCGGGTTCCGGGCCGCAATTGGTGTCGGGCGCGGCACCGTGTGTCTTGCCGAAGGTGTGCCCGCCCGCGATGAGCGCCACGGTCTCCTCATCGTTCATCGCCATGCGGGCGAACGTCTCCCGGATATCGATGGCGGAGGCGAGTGGATCCGGATTTCCGTTGGGCCCCTCCGGGTTCACGTAGATCAGTCCCATCTGCACCGCTCCGAGCGGATGTTCGAGGTCGCGGTCACCGGAGTAGCGCTCATCGTCGAGCCACTCCCGTTCCGGGCCCCAGTAGACCTCCTCCGGCTCCCACTTGTCCGGGCGTCCGCCGGCGAGTCCGTAGATCTCGAGTCCCATGTCCTCCAGCGCGACGGTCCCGGCGAAGATGATCAGATCGGCCCACGAGAGCTTGCGGCCGTACTTCTTCTTGATCGGCCACAGGAGACGGCGCGCTTTGTCCAGACCTGCGTTGTCCGGCCAGCTGTTCAACGGCGCGAACCGCTGCATTCCGTGGCCCGCGCCCCCACGTCCGTCGGTCACCCGATAAGTGCCTGCCGAATGCCACGCCATCCGGATGAAGAGCGGTCCGTAGTGCCCGTAGTCGGCCGGCCACCACGACTGCGAGTGACGGAAGAGGTCCTTGAGGTCGGCTTTGACCTCGTCGAGATCGAGCGTCTCGAACTCGACGGCGTAGTCGAATGCCGGACCGTTCGGATCTCCCTCGGCAGGGTTCTCCGCCAGGATCTTGAGGTTGAGTTGATCCGGCCACCAGTCGCGGCTGCCGCCGCCGGCCGCGGGGGTCTCCATCCGGCCGGCGTGCATCGGGCACCCCGTGGGCTCGGGAGGGGTGGTCTGCTGTTCGGACATGGGTGTTCCTTTCGAAGGTGAGCGAGCCTGCTTGTCGAGGTGCGGGCCCATCGGGATGGCGGGTTCGGTTCGATGCGCTGTGCTCAGCGAGCGGTGGTGCAATCGGCGCAGGTGCCCCAGAAGACGACCTCGGCTTCGTCGATCAGGAAGCCGTGATCATCGGACGCACCGAGACACGGGGCGGCGCCGACAGTGCAGTCGACGTCGACGACGGTGCCGCACGTACGGCACACGAGATGATGATGGTTGTCGCCGATACGGGTCTCGTACAGCGAGACCTGCCCGGTGGGCTGGATCCGCCGAATGATCCCCGACTCCGTCAGTGCCCGGAGCACGTCGTACACGGCCTGGCGGGAGACGCCGTCGAGGGCGCTCCGAACGTCGGACAGGATGGATTCCGTGTCGGCGTGCGGGTGCTGATCGACGGCCTCCAGTACGGCGAGCCGCGGTTTGGTCACACGCAGACCGGCGGCCCTGATGGCTGCGATGTGCTCGGTGGTGACCATGCGTCGATTATGCGTGGTTATTTGGACTGAGTCCAGTTTGCAGCGAAGAAACTCGTGCTGCCCCCGGTTTCGGCAGGTCGACCGCTGCGGGAGTCAGGAGCCGATTGGGCACACCGGACAGCACCGAGTCGATCGCCGTCTCCGACACCCCCCGCGCCCGGAGCTCGGGGACCACCCGGCCGGTCACCTGGAAGTAGTCCCAGTCGGGAGCCACCTGCAGCATCGCAGTCTGGTCGAACCAGTCGCTGGAGCAGAACGCGTCCTGGGACAGCACGATTCGGTCGGAATAGCCGCGTTCGACGAGCGCGACCAGCGTGTCGATCCGGTCGGCGTACGGCAGGAGCACGTCGAGACCGAACCGGTCCAGGCCCAGAACCGAACCGGCATCGGCCACTCGCATCAGATAGTCCAGATCGGTCGTGTCACCACTGTGCGCGAGAATCACACGCGTCAGATCGGCACCTTCCTCGGCGAGCACCCGCTGTGCGATCAGACCCGATTTGGTGTGCGGATTCGTGTGGACGACCACTGCCACCCCGGTCTGGGCGGCGACCCGGCCCACCGACCGCATCACCCGTTCCACCCCGGGCGTGAGACCTTCCGCCTCGATCACGCAGACCAGGAATCCCGCCTTGATCGACGTGGCGCCGATACCGCGGGTGAGATCGCGGAGGAACATCTCGTCGAGCGGATCCGTGACGTCGAAACCGAGACCCGGACCGGTGTAGTGGAATTGGAACGGCAGGTCGTTGAAGGTGAAGAGCCCCGTTGCGGCGATGATGTTCAGCTCGACCTGACGAGCCACCTCGGCCACTCGCTCCACGTTCCGGCCGATACCGAGAACGGACACGTCCATGATCGTGTCCACTCCGGATTCCTTGAGCCGGGTCAGCGTCGCCACCGCGTTGTCGATCTGCGCATCCTCGTCCCAGTCGTGCAGATAGTTCAGCCGGAAGTCCTCCTGGACGACGAAGACGTGCTCATGGGTGAGCACTGTCCCCAGCTGGTCCGCCCCGACTGTGCCGGTGACGGTGTTGATGCGGTCCATGTGACCTCTCGTCAGGGCCGCGTCTCCCACGGACTCGGCTCACGCACAACGCTAGTGCGTGACCCGGCGTCGCGAGGGCGGTTCGGACCTACCGGATGCACCGTCGGCACGTAGAGGATGATTGACCGGTGCCCTCCCACCGTGAGCGGAGCCAGGCGCCGTCCGGCGCGGCGTCCACCCTCTCCGCGCTGGCGGTCGTGACCCTCGCGATCGCGATCATCCATCGCCCGCTGCGCAGCGATCGGCTGTGGACCCGATACCTCGTGGGGCACCGGCTCGACTGGGTCACGGACGCAGCTGCAGGCTTCTCGAGCATCATCAGTCCGCTGACGGCGCCGATCATCGCAGTGGTGATCGGGGCAGTTCTGATACTCCGGGACCGGTCGGTCGGTCGGGGGCTGGCGTTGGTGGGGGCCGTCATCGGCTCCGCATCCCTGACGTGGATCCTGAAGCTTCTCATCGATCGCAGTCGTCCACCGGTGGAGATACAACTCGAACCGCCGGAGTCGGCGATGTCGTTTCCGTCCGGGCACGCATCGGCCGCGACGGCACTCGCAGTGAGCCTCGCCGTCCTCGTCGCGCCTCGTGCCGGCCGTGCGACCCGGGGCGCCCTGGTGGCGGCCGCCACTATCGGCGCCGGACTCAGCGCTTTCAGTCGCGTCTATCTCGGAATGCACTGGACGTCGGATGCCATCGCGGGCTTCCTGGTCGGCGCGGGCGCAGCCCTCGGTGCGTCGGCACTGCTGGATAGGTTCGGGTCGGTGGTCGTGCGAATCGACGAAGGGTGCCGGCTGCGCGGTCCGGGTACCTCTGGCTGATGTCGCAGCTGTGGCCGGAGCTCCACGTCGTACCCGCGGCATGCGGAAGAATGACCGTCATGGCTCACACCCCGCACCCCGCCGACAGTCACGATATGATCCGCGTTCACGGCTCCCGAGTGAACAACCTCCGCAACGTCCACGTCGAAGTGCCGAAGCGTCGCTTGACGGTGTTCACCGGGGTGTCCGGTTCCGGTAAGAGCTCCCTGGTGTTCGGCACCGTGGCGGCCGAATCGCAGCGTCTGATCAACGAGACGTACAGCGCGTTCGTGCAGGGATTCATGCCGACGCTCGCGCGCCCCGACGTCGACCTGCTCGACGGAATCACCACGGCGATCATCGTCGATCAGGAGCGGATCGGAGGCAACCCGCGGTCGACGGTCGGCACCATCACCGACGCCAATGCGATGCTTCGCATCCTCTTCAGCCGGTTGGGGAGCCCCGCCGTTCCGACGGCGAATGCGCTGTCCTTCAACGTGCCCACCGTCAGCGGCTCGGGTGCCATCCAGGTCGGTACCAAGAAGAAGACCAAGGCGACCTTCGATCGGCTCGGTGGCATGTGCCCACGATGCGAGGGCATGGGCGCAGTCTCGGACATCGACATGACGGAGATCTACGACGCGGACAGATCCCTCAACGAGGGAGCGATCAAGATTCCCGGGTTCAGCTCCGACGGATGGTACGGCCGCGTGTACGGCGGTTCCGGATTCTTCGACCCCGACAAGCCGATCGGGAGGTACGACGATCGCGAACTCGCCGACCTCCTCTACAAGGAAGCGGTGAAGATCAAGGTCGACGGAATCAACATCACCTACGAGGGCCTGATCCCGCGTATCTCCAAATCCATGCTGTCCAAGGACATCGACTCGGTGCAGCCGCACGTCCGAGCGTTCATCGAGCGTGCCGTCACCGCCGACACCTGTCCGGAGTGCGACGGCACGCGTTTGGCGGAGCACGCCCGCGAATGCCGGATCGACGACATCAGCATCGCCGATGCCTGCCGGATGTCCATCGCCGACCTGGCCGACTGGGTCGACGACTTGACCGAGCCGTCAGTCGCGCCGCTGCTGGAGAAACTGGGCGGGACCCTCGACTCGTTCGTCGAGATCGGTCTCGGTTACCTCGCCCTGGAGCGTCCGACGGGCACCCTCTCCGGCGGCGAGGCACAGCGCACCAAGATGATCCGCCACCTGGGGTCGGCGCTGACGGACGTCACCTACGTCTTCGACGAGCCGACCATCGGCCTGCACCCGCACGACATCGCGCGCATGAACAACCTGCTACTGCGCCTACGGGACAAGGGCAACACGGTACTGGTGGTCGAGCACAAGCCGGAGACGATCGCCATCGCCGATCATGTGGTCGACCTCGGGCCGCGAGCCGGCCGCGACGGCGGTGAGATCTGCTTCGAGGGGGACGTCGCCGGGCTTACTGCGAGCGATACCGTCACCGGCCGCCATCTGGGATACCGCAGTTCGCTGAAACAGACGTTCCGGGCACCGTCAGGAGCGATCGAGATCCGGGGCGCAGACACCAACAACCTTCAGAACGTCGATGTGGACATCCCGTTGGGGGTTCTGACCGTGGTGACCGGCGTCGCCGGATCCGGGAAGAGTTCGCTCATCCACGGGTCCATTCCGTCCGACGCCGATGTGGTCACCATCGACCAGACCGCGATCCGCGGCTCGAGACGAAGCAATCCCGCTACGTACACCGGTGTGCTCGAACCCGTCCGGAAAGCCTTCGCCAAGGCGAACGGAGTGAAACCTGCGTTGTTCAGCGCGAATTCGGAAGGCGCATGTCCTGCGTGCAAGGGCAACGGGGTGATCTACACCGATCTGGCGACGATGGCCGGTGTCGCGACGCCATGCGACGAGTGCGAGGGCAGGCGTTTCAGTTCCGACGTGCTGGAGTACACGCTGGGCGGACGAGACATCAGTGAGGTGCTGTCGATGTCCGTCGACGCAGCGGTGACGTTCTTCGCAGACGGGGAGGCCAGAACTCCTGCGGCGCACAGGATCCTGGTTCGCCTTTCCGATGTGGGCCTGGGCTACCTCACCCTGGGCCAACCCCTCACATCGCTGTCCGGCGGCGAACGGCAGCGCATCAAGTTGGCCACCGCAATGGCCGACAAACCGACGACGTACGTCCTTGACGAACCGACGACCGGCCTCCATCTCGCCGACGTCGAGCAACTCCTCCGGCTCCTCGACCGTCTTGTCGACAGCGGAAAATCGGTGATCGTGATCGAGCATCACCAGGCGGTGATGGCGCACGCGGACTGGATCATCGACATCGGTCCCGGCGCAGGACACGAGGGCGGCCGACTCGTATTCGAGGGGACGCCTGCCGCGCTCGCAGCCGACCGTTCGACGCTCACCGGCCAGCACCTCGCCGCGTACATCGGCGCCTGAGACGGTCAGGCTGCGTGCTGCGAGAGGTGCGTCGTCTCGCCGATCGTGACCGGCGCCGCTTCCATCGTGCGCATGAACCGCATCTGCTGCGCACGACCGCGGATCGCCGCTCGTTCGCGGCCGCCGGGCAGCAGCTTGGCGGCCGACCGGGCGAGATTCACCGGGGTCCGGAGGATCGGATACCAGGGGAGTGTCCGCGACGGGAGTCCGAGCTGAGTCATCGTCTTCCCGCCGAGGAAGAACATGCTCACCGATAGGTGCTGCGACTGCGCCAGGCGTCGCCGAAGGGGCTGCCAACGGGAGTAGTTCCAGCCGAGTGGGTCGGTCGCCATCGGACGCGCGAGTTGGGGTGACGTCTCGTCCGGATTCGCAAGGGCGGCCGACGTGTGGTGCAGGACGCGGATGGATTCCCGGAAGTCGCGCGGCAGGAACTCATCGTCGATGCCCATGAGCCAGCCCGCGTAGCGCGTCAGATGGGCGATCGCCTCGTACTCGGACGGCCTGCTTACCAGGCCCATCCCCAGTCCGCCGACCGACGGAGCAACGAGGGACCCCACGATGGTCGCCGCCATATCGGCCTGGTTGATCGGCAGGCCCCACTTGTCCGCATCCCAGTCGGGCATGGCCGTCACGTGCCGCCGAACCAGTGAATGGATGAATCGCACCCGCAGGGTGGATCGATAACCGACACCGTGTTTATCGAGGCCGCCGTCGGAGATGAGGTCGAATGCCCACTGGGAGGTCTCGGCGAACCGTTTGTTGGACCCTTTCTCCAGGGCTCCGGTCCGGAGGAGAGTCTGGTTGAAACCCGCGTACGTGTACCCCCCGACCAGCGCGACGTCGCGTGCGATGTACAGCCCGTCGGCCCCGCCGGTGTTCATCGTCTGAGCGGCGATCCGCAGCTTCTCGGAGTCGACCCAATCGGGCGTGTCCTCGACGACCGCGAAGAACTCACGCAGCGGCTCCGGTGCATCGGGGACGTTGGCGATGCCGTACTCGAGGGCCTCTTCGAACAGCGGTCGGGTCTCCTTGATCCCGACGCCGGCCATCCACGCGACGAGGCCGTCCATCAGCGGGTCGCCTTCGTGAAGCGCCTCCCCGATACGGCGGAACTCGTCGTCGCTCGGACCCCGCACGCCCACTGCGCGGGCGAAGATCGCGACACCGGGCGGCACCGATCGCGGCGCATCCGGGTGTCGGGCGGGAAGAGGTTTCACCTGCGTCGCAGCATCATCGTCGGGCATGTCCTCACGGACCTTCCAGTGACTCGGTTATTTGGGTAACGACCGTTACCCAAATCGTAGGCGTGACTAGAATGCCAGTCAATGGCCCGTAACGAGGTAGTGCGCGATTACGGCGGTGTCAGTGCCGACGACCGTCGAGAGCTCCGGCGACTGAAGCTGCTCGCGGCCGGTCGGCGTGCCTGGGGCGAGGACGGACTGGGGGAGATCACCGTCCGCGGCGTCTCCCGCGAAGCCGGATTGGCGTACCGCTACTTCTACGAGCACTTCGCCAACCGGGACGCGCTGGTACTCGCCGTCGCCGACCAAGTCCGGGACGAACTCGTCGCCACGCTCGTCCGGTCCAGCACCGAGGTGGGCGGCGACATCGCGAACCGGCTGCGCGGCGCATTGACCGCGTTCCTCACGACCATCGGCGACGATCCGCAGATGTTCCACATCATGACCTCGGACGTATCCGCGATCGACGGGATGCAACGGCGACGGCAGGACACCCTCGATCTCGTTGCCGAGGTGATTCTGCAGCAGCTGTCCGACCTGCCGGGGAATCGGGCCGGTGGGGAGAACACCGGTCAGCGGACAAGCTTCCAGGCAGTTCGATTCGTCGTCGGCGGCGTCAACCGGCTGATCGAGGCGTGGCTCGTGGAGCGCGACGTCAGTCCGGCGGAACTCGCGGACACGTGCACTCGTCTGTCGATGAGGGTCGCCGCAGACTGACCCCGCCCGGATCCTTCAGGGGAGGCCGTCAATGACGTTGTCGCGGATTCGGATTCAATGCGCGGAGTCGTCTGTGCGTTGAAAGAATCTGGTCTAGCCTGACTCTCAGATCAGAGGAGTGGACCACTGAACGGCATCTGGGAGTTCATCAGCAATCGCAAGTCGCAGCTTGTGGTCGATTCCTACCTGCACGTGAGTGCCGTCATCCAATGCCTGCTTCTCGCAACGGTCATCGGCGTGACGGTCGGGATTCTGGTGTATCGGAGTCCGGCCGGCTCCGCCGCAGCGACGGCGCTGGCTAGCACGATCCTGACGGTCCCGTCGTTCGCTCTGCTGGGTCTGCTGATTCCCGTTCTCGGTCTCGGCGTGCCGCCGACGGTGATCGCTTTGACGCTGTATTCGCTGTTGCCGATCGTGCGCAACACCATCGTCGGCCTCGGCGCCGTCGATCCGGCGGTCACCGACGCCGCGCGCGGCATCGGGATGAGCCGTGTCCGGGTCCTCACCCGTGTCGAGTTGGTGATGGCATGGCCGTCGATCCTGACCGGCATGCGCGTCAGCACGCAGATGGCCATGGGCATCTTGGCGATCGCCGCGTACGCGAAGGGCCCGGGGCTGGGAAACCTGATCTTCTCGGGCCTCTCGCGGGTGGGCAGCCCCACTGCCATTCCACAAGCACTCACCGGCACGGTTCTCATCGTGATCCTGGCTCTCGTCCTCGATGGGATCTACGTTCTGATCGGCCGTCTCACCACGTCGAAAGGCATCCGTTGAGCGAACAGAGCACACCATCGGGCAACGGAGTCTCCGGCGTGGAGATCGTGCTCGATCACGTGTCGAAGACGTACCCGGGACAGCAGGCCCCCGCAGTCGCAGATGTGTCGATGACGATCCCGGCAGGTGAGATCGTCGTATTCGTCGGGCCGTCCGGAAGTGGCAAGACCACCACGATGCGAATGATCAACCGGCTCATCGAGCCCACCTCGGGCACGATCACGATCGGTGGTCGTGACGCTCTGTCTCTCAACGCCAATAAGCTCCGACAGAGCATCGGTTACGCGATTCAGCAGGGCGGGATGTTTCCGCACATGACGGTCGCCCAGAACATCGCCGTGGTGCCGAAGCTCCTCAAATGGGGCAAGAAGCGAGTCGACGACCGTGTCAACGAACTCCTCGATCTTGTCGGACTCGACCCGGCGCAGTTCGCCGAGCGCTACCCACGCCAGTTGTCCGGAGGTCAGCAGCAGCGCGTCGGTGTCGCGCGGGCGCTGGCCGCCGATCCACCTGTTCTGCTCATGGATGAGCCGTTCGGCGCGGTGGACCCCATCACGCGAGGTCTGCTGCAGGACGAGCTGATGCAGTTGCAGGCCGAGCTCCGCAAGACGATCGTGTTCGTGACCCACGATTTCAACGAGGCCGTGAAGCTGGGGGACCGGATCGCAGTTCTCGGCGAGCAGTCCCGGATCCTGCAGTACGACTCGCCCGAGGCGATCCTCGCCAATCCCGCCAATGAGACCGTCGCTGGATTCGTGGGGCAGGGCGCCGCACTGCAGCAACTCAATCTCACTCGGGTGCGCGACGTGGAGGTGGAGCAGCGCCCCACGGCTCACGAGGACGATTCGGTCGCCGAGTTCCTCGACCGGATTCAGGATTGGGGCGTCATCCTGGACAGCAAGGATCGTCCGATCCGGTGGACTGATCGCGATCACCTCGCGAACGCCTCGTCGCTGAAGGACGTCGGGCTTCCGCTCGGCGAGATCGTCACCACCGCATCGACTCTGCAGGACGCGCTGGAGGCCATCCTCGCCGAACGGAACGCCTCCACCGTCGTGACCGGATCGCGAGGCCGGTACGCGGGGGTGATCACCATCGAGACGCTGGTGGAGACGATCCGATCCCTGCGCGAAGAGCACCAGGACGATCCGCCGATCTCCGAGCCGGCGATCGGCGACGCACGAACCACCGAAGGCCCCGGGCGATGACCGCCTCGACCGCATCCGCCGAAGCCAAGGTCGGCCGCGCCGGCGTGGTCCAGCTGCTCGCCCAGCCCCTCGTCGTGGCGGTACTGGCCGGTGGTGTGCTGATCTGGGCGTTCACTCGTGATCTCACGGACACGCAGAAGGCGACGATCAACACCTCGTACATCGGGCAGCTGACCGGCGAGCACCTGATGCTGACGATCGCGATCACGGCCATCGTGCTGTTCATCGCCGTACCGGTGGCGGTTCTCGTCACGCGCAGCCGGTTCCGGTGGTTGGCACCGATCTTCATCGGTGTCGCGAACATCGGCCAGGCGGCGCCGGCGATCGGCCTGCTCGTTCTGTTCTTCCTGTGGACGGCGACCACCGGGTTCTGGATCGGAGTGCTTCCAGTCGCGTTCTATTCGCTCCTGCCAGTGCTGCGCAACAGCATCCTCGGGCTCAACGAGGTCGATGCGGCGACCAAGGATGCGGCGAAAGGGCAGGGGATGTCCGAAGGCAAGGTCCTGCGGCAGGTCGAGCTGCCGTTGGCCGTTCCATTCATCCTCGCAGGCCTGCGGACCTCCCTCGTGCTGGCAGTCGGCACCGCCACGCTCTGCTTTCTGGTTGACGCGGGTGGCCTCGGCATCCTGATCGACACCGGGTACAAGTTGCGCGACAACGTCACGCTGATCACCGGCGCCATTCTGGCGGTGTGTCTGGCGCTGATCGTGGATTGGTTCGGGGCCTTGGCCGAACGCTATCTGGGACCGAAGGGACTCCGGTGAGAATCAGACGTCGCCCCCGCCCACTGCGTGCACTGGTCGCAACCTTCCTCGCGGTGGTCATGGTGGGTTCGGCTGCCGCGTGCGGATTGCAGTCCGGCGGTGCGGTTCCCCTGCCGGTCGAGCCGGGATCGATCACCGAACAGCCCGAACTTCAGGACGTGAAGCTGACAGTCGGATCGAAGGACTTCACCGAGCAGGTGATCCTGGGCTACATTCTCGAGTTCGCGTTATCGGCAGCAGGCGCCGACGTCCGGGATCTGACCAACATCCAGGGCTCGAACTCGGCTCGGGACGCCATGCTCGCCGGTCAGGTCGACCTTGCGATCGAGTACACGGGCACCGGCTGGATCAACTATCTCGGCAATGAGAAGCCGATCCCCGGTGCGCAGGAGCAGTTCGACGCGGTTCGCGACGAAGACCTGAAGCAGAACGACGTCGTGTGGATGAACGTCGCACCGCTCGACAACACGTATGCGCTGGCCGTGAATCAGCGGAATCAGCAGAAGACCGGCGTGCACACGCTCTCGCAGTACGCCGACTTGGTGAAGCGTGATCCGGGCGCCGCGAGCACCTGCCTCGAAACCGAGTTCCGCAGCCGCCAGGACGGGTTCCCCGGTATGGCTGCCGCATACGGTTTCAATCCGGGCGCGGCGCACACTCAGATTCTTCAGACCGGAATCATCTACCAGGCCACCGCGAACGGCAATTGCGCGTTCGGCGAGGTCTTCACCACCGATGGACGGATCAAGGCGCTGGACCTCGCCCTGCTCGAGGACGACAAGAGCTTCTTCCCCAATTACAACGCCGCACTGACGATGCGCAAGGAGACGGCGGACGCCTATCCGATCCTGCGTCAGGTGACCGCGCCGGTGATGAGCGCGCTCACGTCCGAGGAGATCAGCGAACTCAATCGGCAGGTCGACGTCGAAGGGATCGAACCCGCCGAAGTGGCGCGCGACTGGATGGTCGCGAAGGGATTCGTCACCATCTGAGCCGACTCCGCGCGCGGACCGGAGCAGTCGATCGCGGAGCGCGGTGAGCATATGCTGAAACGTGATGGGCGCCACTCATCCGATGTGTAAGGTCGCAATCAATTGCAGGAGAGGAGTCCCGGTGGACTTGTTGAAGTGGAGTAAGCGCCCAGCAGCCGGCGTCGAGGCGAAGACACCGACCGCGAACATCGTGCGGGGGCTGCTGGCACGAGCGACCACGCCGCTGCTGCCTGACGACTACCTCCACTTGATCAACCCACTGTGGTCGGCACGTGAGCTGCGCGGGGAGATCCTCGATGTGAAGCGGGAGACCGAGGACTCGGCCACTGTGACCATCCGGACCGGGTGGGGCTTCCCGTCGTCGTACCAAGCGGGCCAGTACGTGGGGATCGGACTGCAGGTCGAGGGCCGCTGGCATTGGCGGTCGTACTCGCTGACGTCGATCGGTGATGCCGTCGACGACGTGATCACCATCACCGTGAAGGCGAACCCGGACGGCTTCCTCTCGACGCACCTGGTGGATGGCGTCGCACGCGGTACCGTCATCCGCCTGGCCGCCCCGAAGGGCGACTTCCATCTGCCCGAGCCGCTGCCCGACAAGATCCTGTTCGTCACAGCGGGAAGCGGAATCACGCCGGTGATGGCCATGCTGCGGTCCATCAAGGCGCAGTCCGCAGCAGTGGACATCGTCCACATCCATTCGGCGCCCAGCAAGGACGACGTCATCTTCCGCGACGAGCTCGAGAGCCTGAGCGCGGACATGGCATCGTACGACCTGCGGCTGCAGATGACGCGCGAGCAGGGCAAGTTCGACACGGCCGAACTCGAGGACCGGGTTCCCGACTGGCGGGATCGGATCTGCTGGGCCTGCGGCCCCGTCGCACTTCTGGACTCGGTGGAGAATCATTACTCCGCAGCCGACATGCGGGACCGCCTGCACATCGAGCGGTTCGCGATCGCGCGCACCGACGTCGGCGGTGAGGGCGGCACCGTCACCTTCACCAAGTCCGGCAAGTCGGCGGAGATCGACAGCGCGACGACGATTCTCGAAGCCGGCGAGGAACTCGGCGTGCAGATGCCCTTCGGTTGCCGAATGGGCATCTGTCAGACATGCGTAGTACCGCTCGCCGGCGGCTACGTGCGAGACCTGCGCAGTGGAGACGAGCACCGCGAAGGCGAGCGGATCCAGACGTGCGTCAGCAGTGTCTCCGGCGAATGCACCATCGACCTGTAAGGAGGCGAAATGGCAATCACTGACATCGATCAGTATGCACACCTGACCGAAGCGGACGTCGAGGCTCTCGGTGCCGAGTTCGACAAGATCCGTCGTGACATCGAGGAGTCACGAGGAGAGGAAGACGCTCGGTACATCAGGCGTGCTATCGCCCTGCAACGCGGGTTGGCGGCGAGCGGCCGCGTCGCCCTGATGTTCAGTAACCGGAAGTCGGCCTGGGTCATCGGCACGGCGGCCCTGGGCGCGGCCAAGATCATCGAGAACATGGAGCTCGGCCACAACGTCATGCACGGCCAGTGGGACTGGATGAACGACCCGGAGATCCATTCATCCTCCTGGGAGTGGGACAGCACCTGCCCCAGCGTGCAATGGAAGCACTCCCACAACTTCGTGCACCACAAGTACACGAACATCGTCGGCCTCGACGACGATGTGGGCTACGGAATTCTGCGAGTCACCCGGGACCAGCCGTGGGAGTGGTGGAACATCGGGAACACCTTCTACAACCTGATGCTCGGCACATTCTTCGAGTTCGGCGTCGCGCTGCACCATGTGGAGACCGAGAAGCTGCGGAACAAGCAGAAGACGCTCCGGCAGGCGTGGAAGGATCTCCGGATCATCGGACGCAAGGTGGGCAAACAGGCCACCAAGGACTACCTGGTGTACCCGGTGCTGTCCGGGCCGAACTGGAAGACGACGATCACCGCGAACGTCACGGCCAACATCATCCGGAACTACTGGACGTACATGGTGATCTTCTGCGGTCACTTCCCGGACGGGGCGGAGAAGTTCACCGTCGAGGAGTACGAGACCGAGGATCAGGCGCGCTGGTACCTGCGGCAGATGCTGGGCTCGGCCAATATCAATGCCGGGCCGGTGATGCGGTTCGCAACCGGAAATCTGAGCCATCAGATCGAGCATCATCTGTACCCGGACCTGCCGAGCAACAGGTACGAGGAGATCGGCGTACGGGTACGCGCATTGTGCGAGAAGTACGACCTTCCGTACACGACGGGATCGATCTTCGTTCAGTACGGACAGTCGTTCCGCACGATCGCGAAGCTGGCACTGCCGAATGCCTTCCTGAAGGCGACGGCGGACGACGCTCCGGAGACCGCATCCGAACTGCGCTTCGCCGTCCGCGAGGGCGTCCAGCAGCAGTTCGGCGTCGATCCGGCCACCGGCAGGCGACGCGGCTTGCGGACGGCTCTGCGTGAACTGAAGGAGATGCCGGTACAAGCCGCCGGTTGACGCCTCACCCGCACGGGCTCTCAGACGACACTTCGTCGTTCTCGGGAGTCCGTGCGAGTCTGCCATCCCGATCGTTGGAGTGCGGGAACGTCATCGTCCGCCTCGGGGTACCCGATGCACAGGTACGCGACGAGAGCCCAGTCGTGAGGTACGGCCAGGGCAGCTGTGACGTCGTCGGGGTCGAGGATGGACACCCAGCCGACGCCCACACCTCTGGCGCGCGCCGCGAGCCACAGGGTCGAGACAGCTGTCGCGACCGAGTACTCCATCGTCTGCGGCATGGTGCGCCGACCGAGGCCGTGCCCCTGTTCGCTGTCCGGGGAGCAGAGCACAGCCAGGTGAATCGGTGCATCACGCAGTCCTGACAGTTTGAGTGTCGCGTATCTTCGGGCGCGGTCTCCTCGATATCCCTTGAGCGCCTCCGCATTGCATCGCTCGAACGACGCGGCGACCTTCTCCCGCGGTGCCGTCGACCGGACCTCGACCCAGCGCCACGGCTGACTGTTTCCCACCGACGGCGCGAGTTCGGCCGAATCAAGCATCTCGTCGAGGAGCCCGGGTTCGATCGGCTCCGTCCGGAATCGGCGCACGTCGCGTCGCCACCGCAGCAGCTCGTCGAATTCCGCGATGAAGTCCGTCTCGAAAGCCTTACGGTGCATCATCATCTGACCGTACTGCCATCGATGAATCCCGAGGTGAACTCGGTTACGGCGCGAGCGCGCTCCCAGCCGTCAGCTGCCACTGCCCGGCGGACAGGCTGCCGGTCATCTCATACGTTCGGTCGTACCCGGTGGAGCTGATACGCCAATCGCCATCGCCGGCCCGCCGGTACGTGTCGCGATAGAACGCGGCACCGATGATCATGACGTCGTAGTCGGGAACGATCACCCGATCTTGGAGGTACCAGGTGCCGGTCGCGGTATCTCCGTCGATGCGGATGATCGGATGATCCACGCGATGCTCGGTGATCATGGTCCCGCTCATCGCCTTCCGGAAGTACGCCAGAACCGAGGCTCGATCGGTGAACACCAGGGGTGTGCCCTTGACCTTCGTTCCGTAGTCGGTGCGGACGTCTTCGGTGAGCGTGCGTTCGAGACCGTCCCAGTCCTTGGTGTCCACCGCACGCAGGTAGCGGTATTTGAGTTCCTCGATGTCGCGGAGGTCGTCGTGGAGACTCATCACAGATCGGGAAGGGGCAGCTCGAAGTTCGGGGCGCCGATACCGCCGTCCACCTCGATCACCTTGCCGGTCAGATAGGCGCCGGCCGGACTCGCCAGGAAGACAGCAGTTCCGGCTACCTCGTCGGGATCGCCCAGCCGCCGCAGCGGAGTCTGCCCTTCGATAGCTCCGCGCATCTCGTCGTCCGCCGCCACGTAGCTGAGGGCGGAGGTCAGTACCGCACCGGGCGCGATCGCGTTGACCCGGATGCGAGGCGAGAGGTCTGCCGCCGCCAGCCGAGTGTAATGCGCCACGGCCGCCTTGCTCGTTCCGTAGGCGAGGAAGCCGCGACCGGCTAGGCGTCCGATCGCCGACGACACGTTGATGATCGAGCCTCCGTCCGCGTTCTTGAGTATCTCCGGTACGGCGGCGACGGTGAGCGCGTGGGTTGTGCCGACATTGAACGAGAACGCGGATTCCAGATCCGCGACGCTCGTGTCGAGAAAGGGCTTGGGCATCGCGCCGCCGACGTTGTTGACCACGATGTCGACACGGCCGAGTTCCTGCATCGCGGTGCCGACGAGACCGGCCGGATCGTCTTTCGAGAGATCGAGGGGAACCTGGACTGCGCGCCGTCCCGCTGCCTCGATCCCAGCGGCGACGTTCTCAAGGTCCGCGGTGGTGCGCGCCGAGATGACGACGTCTGCACCTGCCTGAGCGAGGCCGATCGCGATCGCCGCGCCGAGGCCGCGCCCGGCACCCGTCACGATCGCGGCTTTGCCGTCGAGCTGGAACTTGTCGAGCACTTAACACCTCTTGCACGTCGGGTATTCGGTCACGAACCGCCGCCGAGAAACGGGCGCGGTCCGGATTCGATTGTGCACGTGCCCCGGCTCGGGCACGTTGCATTCGCAAGACCTGGCACCGAGCTGACCGCACGACCCCTGGACCGGGGCTACGAGCGCACGCTGGACTCGATCAAACCGCGGCGCATCTCGTCGAGGATGCCCTGGATGATCGACGACTCGAACATCGCCGCCGGATAGAGAATCTCGATGCTGCCGGCTGAACCGTCCAGTGGTGGAACCACCGACACGTGAAGGTCGCAATGCGCCAGGTCGACCGGCAGAGGAGTGATCGTCCAGCCCATGGACGCGGCCACCGAGGAGTACGGCTCATCGACCGTCAGCATCACCTGGAACAGCGGGTGGCGGTCGGAGTCGTGCGGTCCGAGCCCGTCGACGACGTCGGTGAAGGCAGTTGCGGAATGGGCGAATGCGTCGTTCTCCGACTCGTGTACTGCTTCGATCGTCTCGCTGCGAGTGGCGCCGATCTTGCAAGCGACGCACACGGTGTTCACGAACATGCCGACCACGTCGCTCCACCGCGCGTCGTCACGACCGGATGTCAGCGCACCGATGTGGATCACCTCGTCGCCCGTGCGTGCGGCGAGGACCTCCGCTAGCGTCGATCGCAACACGGTCAGGGTCGGCACCCGATGGAAATGCGCCGCACTCTGAACCTCGGACCAGACGTCCGTCGGCAGGTCGATTCGGGAGCGTGCTGCTGCGGGACGCCAATCCTGCGGCCGATCGTCGACGGGCACGAGGGCCAGACATCGATCAGTGTCGACCGTCCGTGTGAAGTATGCGATGTCGGCCGTGCGACGCTCCTCCGCCCGCGCTCGCGCGAACTCTGCGTAGTCGACGTACCCGAGCGCCGGGGGAGGAGCGTCGAGGTGCAGCAGCTCGGACAGCAGCAAACGCAGGGATGCCCCGTCGACTGCGAGGTGGTGAAAACAGAGAACGATGTGCGTGGCACCGCCGTCACCGGGAGCGACGCCGATCCGGAACGGGTAGCGCTCCGCCACCCGGATCGGCCGGTGTGCGAATCGACGTGCCCAATCCGGGGTTGCGATGTCTATCGCATCGACCGACCACCGGCTCGGATCCGCATCCGGATCGATACTGAAGAATCCGTCGTCGGTCGTGATACTGCGAAGCATCGCCTGTCGGCTGATCAATGCGCCGATCCCGGCTTCGAGCGTGGCCCGATCGAGCGCCATCGGCACCGTGATGCGAAGTGCGACGAGATGATCCACACCGGCACGCCGTGAGAACACGTTCCGTTGCGCGGGCGCGATCGGGACCCGCTGTGCACATCCGGACTCCGTCGTCACAGGTGCTGACGGTTGCATCTGCCCACGGTGGGTCGCCAGCAACGCCAACGCGCGCGGCGTAGCTGCGGTGAAGACGTCCCGCACACCGATCTGCGCGCCGAACGCTCTACCGGTCTCTGCGGCCACGGCCGTAGCGGTGAGCGAGTCGCCGGCGAGGTCGAAGAAATCGTCGTCGATGCCGATCGGGCTGATCCCCAGCGCGGATTCGAAGGCCGCGACGGTCCTGGCCTGATCGTCGTCTTCGGGTCCCGGCTGTCCGGTTCGCTCGATCACCGCGGGAGCTGGAAGCCTGCCCCGATCGACTTTGCGGTTCACCGTCAACGGAAGCTCGTCCAAGACAGTGACTCCCGAGGGCACCGAGGCGGGGCCGACCATGCCGCGAAGTGCGGTCCGCAGTCCGTGAGGCAATGTCGACGCGTCCACACCGGGACGCGCGACCACGTAAGTGTGCAGTCGTGCGCCCTGGTCCGTCCGGTGAACGACTGTCGCGCTCGTGCTCACCATTCCGACTTCGAGTACCGCTCGGTCGACCTCGGACGGCTCCACGCGCACGCCCCGGACCTTCACCTGGTCGTCGTCTCGGCCCAGGAACCACAGCTCATCGGAGGCGCCGCGCCGCACCCGATCGCCGGTCCGGTACATGCGCCGTCCGCTGCCATCCGGGCACGCGACGAATCGGATGGCGGTCGTGATCGGCTGATGGAGGATCCCGTTCGCGAGACTGGGACCGGCCACGTACAGGTCACCGTCGCCACCCGGCGGCACCCGGCGAAGACGGCGGTCGAGCACCAGTAGATCCACGCCGCGCATCGGACGCCCCAAGGGCACCGTGGGTTCGCCGGAATCAGCGGCGATGGCGTCGGTGAGGGCCACACTGCAGGTGGTCTCCGTCGGACCGTACGCGCAGCGCACCGAACGACTCCTCGCCCAGCGTCGAATCAACGGCGCCGGGCACACATCGCCGCCGACGATGAGATGAGTGACTGTCGAGGCCTCGTCTTCGGGAATGGTCGCCAGGGCCGCCGGGGTGACCAGCAGATGGCTGACCGAGTGCTCGGTCAGGAACTCGGCTAGCTCCCTTCCACCCCGGACATCGGTCGGAACCACAGCGAGGGCAGCACCCACGTGCGCCGCGGCGAGCATCTCCACGATCGCGGTATCGAACCCGGGCGACGCGAAATGCGCGACCACGCTGCGGCGGTCGAGCGCGTAGTGCTCATCTACCTCGGCGATCAGGTCGGCGATGCCGCTGTGCGACACCACGACTCCCTTCGGCTTCCCCGTCGTTCCCGATGTGTACAGGAGATAGGCCGGAGCATTGGCCGCCACGCAGGCGATGGTGAGCCGCGCACCGTCGACGGGTTCGATCGTCCGCAGGTCGATAGCACCGGGCCACGTGTGCGGACCATCGGTCAGCACAGCCGCAGGGGCGCAGTCGGCGAGGATCATCGCCTTCCGCCGCTCCGGCAGTGTCGGGTCGATCGGCACCACGCACATCCCCGCCGCCGAGACAGCCCACGCGGCAGCGACGCTGTGGGCCGACCGTTCGACGACGACAGCGACCGTGGAACCGCCGTTCGCGCGTGTACGCAGCGCCTCGGCGATCCCTGCGGCCCGATCGGCGATCTCGCGATACGAGAGGACCCCGGTGGCTGTGATCACGGCGGGCTCGTCACTGCTGCGATGCCGGAGGTACTCGGCGGCGAGGGTCGAACGCTCCCCGGTGGAGGGATTCCGGATCGGTGAGGCGATCGCACCGGGGGAGAGGTCGGTCATCGTCGCCGACTCCGCGGAAGTGGCGAGAGCATCGACGCACTCGTTGATGCCGGCGAGGAACCACTCTGCGGACTCCACGGAGTGGCACTGCGGGTTGGCTTCCACCTCGACCCGGAGGTCACCGATGTGCCCGGGATAGATGTTGACGTTCACGTCGCTGACCGGGCCGGTCGACAGAACGCGGAAACTCGCCTGTGTGTCGGCGCCGAGTGAGATGGACGGCGGTGTCGGCGCGATGTTGACCACTGGGCCCAGCCTCGTGAGGAACCCGTGTTCAGCGAAGCCGGCACGCTTGCCCGCACTGCCGGTCAGCATCTCCTCATACCGGAACTGCTGATGCCTCAGCGCTCCGGACAACAGTGCGGCCACCGCGCGCAGATGATCGTCGACGGTGCTGTCCATCGCCCGCGGAACCACGATCGGCAGAAGATTCGACATCGTGCCGGCCGCAGCACGCAACGCCGCCGTGGTACGCGCCGAGGTGACCAATGTCAGGGGGATGACCGGTCGGTCCCGGATTCTGGCGAGATGCATCGCTGTCGCAGCCACCAGAACCGCGACCGGGGGGACACCCGATCGGGCAGCGACCGTCTGCACGCTGCCCAGTGTCGCCGCCTTCAGGTCCGTCGTCGCCACATGCCGATCCAATGAGGGGGCCGCGGCGCGGTCGGTGAGGTGCAATGGCTCGTCGAACTCGGCGAGCGCCTCGGCCCAATGGGCCCGGTCGCGCTCCTGTCGGGGCGACCCCGCATACCGTTCCTCGTGATCGAGGATCGACTGCACCGACGAGGGCGCGGGGGGAGGAGCCCCGGCGTCGGCGCCGACTGTCACGCAATACCTATGTGCCACATGTCGAATCAGCAGTCCAGCGGCGAAGCCGTCCAGCAGGATGTGATGCGCACGGGCGTAGAAGATCCAGTGATCGGCGGACACCTCGATGAGTGCCGACCGGACCAACGGTCCGTCCAATGGCATCGCAGCGGCAGTCTCCGCCGCCATCCACGATTCCACGGTCGCCACCGGTTTTGCGCTATCGGTCAGGGAGATGATCTCGACGATGTCGGGTTGCGCCGAGTCGTCGATCCGCAGCTGTGGTGCTCCATCCACCACGATCACGCGCGTTGTGGACACTTCCAGGTCGGCGGCGACCTCGTTTGCGACATCCACAATGGCACGCGGGTCCACGCGGCCACGGATCTCCAGGCACTGAGCGATGGAGATGGGGATATCGTCCCCGAGTACCGCCTGTGCGTACCAGAGAGCGCGCTGAGCTCGGTTCAGCCGCATGCTCACTCGGCTCCCGCCCTCACAGCCCGAATCGCGACGAGTCGTTCCGTGCGCTGTCCTGCTTCGATCAACCCCTGGTCTTCGAGCCAGCGCGCTCGACCTGTCATGACCGGCCCGAACTCGAGCGATTCCTCGTCGGAGATCGCCGTGTCGAACCCGAGAGCGCGCAGATCCGCCAGTGTCCGCTCGGTCCCGGTCACGGTGGAGTGGACGATGATCACCACTCCACCCGGCCGCACGAGCTGCGGTAGTCGAGAGATGACCGCGTCGACGACCTTCCTGCCGTCGGGCCCGGCATTCCAGGCGTGCCCGTCTGTCGCGCTGTCCGGAGCCGGAACGTAAGGCGGATTGGTGATGACCAGATCGGCGGGCGCGAGCGCGGGCAGCACGCCTACGTCTGCGTCCACGACGTCGATCGAGACGCCGTTGGCCGACGCATTCGCCTTCACCGTTTCGATGGCGCCGCGTGCGTCGTCGACGGCCGTGACCCGCGCACCTGCGCGGGCGGCGTACACCGAAGCGATACCGCTGCCGGCGCACAACTCGATCACCCGGGGATGCTCGATGGGGGACGCCAGCACCTCGGCGACAGTGCGTCGGCACAGCATCGCCGAATCGACGGCCGGCGCGTAGACGCCGGCTTTGACGGCGATCCTGGGCCGTTCGATCGGCACCTGGGCGAGGATCTGATCGGTGGACGCGGTCGCAGCTGAAGCGCCTTTCGCCAGCATCACGCGTCCACGGGTATCAGCGATGACCGGCCGTCCTCCCATGAGTCCCAGATGTGGCGCGTCGCGAGTCCCTCCACCGCGCTGCAGATGAGGGCACCGCGCAAGAGACCGATCCGTGCCTCCGGAGTTGTGCCGAGCGTGCCTGCGACCTCGCGAACGATGAGCTGTTCGTGGACCGAATCCGCCTCGACGTGCTCGTCGAAGAAGATGCGCGCGTCCGCGCCGATTCCGAGGCGACGGAGGCCGCGACTGTACTCGCGGCTGGGGATCGCCGAAGTCATTTCCACTACGCACAGATGCCCGATCAACTCGTGAATTCGCGAGCGATGCAATCCGAAGTACGAGAGAACGTTCACCGCGGTCAGTGTCCGAACCGGAATCGCATTCAGATAATGGGCGTACTCCGAATTCAATCCGAGACCGCGCATGAGTGCGGCATACAGCGTCGCGTGCATGTAATCGAGTCGGCCACCACCGTATTCGTCCATCTGCACTTCGATCAGTCCGGCTTTCGCACGTCCGTGTAAACGCGGAATAGCGAACGTGTGCACGTCGGCTTCTCGAAGCTGATTCAGGGAGCGATGAATGACGACCTCGCGGAACTGCTCGATGGTCGCCGAACGCGCCATGTACTTCGCGAGCGGCGGGCCGTCGGACGATTCGCCGGTCCGGAACAACGCCTGCGTCACGTCGCCGGGATCGTCCACCGAACCGACGAGGTCGTCCAGCGCAGCGCCGACGTGCTGCTCGATCTGAGCACGCACCGCAAGCAGGTCGACGTCCCATTCCGCGGCGTCGTCGATCCCTTCGATTCCACGAAGATGCAGTTCGTACAGGAGTGTGAGCGCCAGCTGGAGGTCGTCGTCGGCGAGAATGTCGACGGTTGCGGTGACCGCGTCGTCAACAGCGAGATGGAGGTCGTCGCGGGACCGGAGTGGGTCCTCGAGCGCTGCGATCAGGCATCCGCTCACCGGGCCCCGTGGCGTCGGCATCGGCATCCGCGGCTCAGTGACATTGGCCGCGTCATTCTCGATCAGTAGACTTGATCCGATCGTCGAATCGTCCAGCTGTGCAGGAAAAGAGGACACATGACCTCCCACTCTCGCGATCACGATCCGGCGAGTCCGGACGTTTCGGTAATTCCGTGCCCGGGTGGACCATTACTGGTTCGCGGGCCGATCTCAGTGCTCAACGGTGATGGTACAGAGTTTACTCCTCGCCGCCAGACCGTCGCATTCTGTCGCTGCGGCAGATCCACCATTTCGCCGATGTGCGACGGATCGCATAAATTGCGACGCAATGACCGAGGTGACGGCAATGGGTGAGTGCATCACACAGTGATCGGTAACCGACCGACACCTCCGACCCGCAACGGCACGATACGGTTCGCGGTCCCCGTTCTGGCCGCCGTCCAGTTCGTGATCGTGGTCGACGAGACGGCGATCGCTCTCCTCGGCCCGCAGGTGGCACACGAGTTCGCCACCGGCGACGAGATCCGACACCTGCTCATCACGCCGTTCGCCGCGGCGTTCGTGATGCTGCTTCCGCTGACTGCCCTCGCACTACGTGGGCTGGACCCGCGCCGCGCCGTCGGGCCGGCAGCGGTCGCCTTCGCCGTGAGTGCGGCGGCCGGAGCACTCGCGCCGTCGGTCGCCTGGCTGGTGGCAGCGCGAGCCGCGCAGGGCGCCACAGCTGCGGTGGCGACGACGTGCGTACTGGCCTCCCTGCACCTGGTCACGATGCACTCGTCCCGCCGGACCCGTGACTTCGCGATCTTCTCGGTGCTCTCCGGGGCCGGGGCGATGGCAGCTCTGCTCATCGCGGCACCCATCGCGACTGCCTCCTGGCGGTGGTGCTTCTGGGCCGTGGGGTCAGCCGCCATGGTCTGCGCGCTGGGATGGCGGGCCATCCGAGGTGCGGTCGGCGGCGCAGCTGCGGAAACGCGCGCGGTCACGGACCAGAGCACGTCGGTCGCGCATGGCGCAGCGGGTCTCGGACGCCCGGGCGCGGTTCGCACTTTCGTCTCGGTGGTCGCGGCCAATGCCGTGCTGAGTGCCACCGTGATCACGGCGAGTTTCGCGCTTCAGCAGGATCACGGATGGACCCCGATGTCGACGGGGCTGGCCTTTCTCGCACTCAACGCCGCGGCCGCGGCGGGCGCGGTGATCGTCGGGCGGTCCCACTCCGGCCGATCGGGGAGGCTTCTGACTCTCGGCGGCATCGCCCTCGCAGTCGGATGCGCCGGCATCGCCGTGGTCCCGGATACGCCGCTGGCGCTGATCGGTGCGACTGTTCCGGTCGGGCTCGGCATCGGAGTCGTCTTCCCGATCGTCAACGATCGAGCGCTGATGGTGGCGACATCGCGCCCACTGGGAGGGGCAGCGGCTCTGGGTACGACCCAGCAAGTCGGGTTGGCGTCCGGTGCAGTCGTCGCAGCGCTGCACTCAGGTATCGCCCTAGCCGTGCTAGCGGCGGCCGTCGCACTGGTGGTCGTGGTGTGCATGTCGCGCGAGCCGACCGAGAGCTGAGCCGGCCGAATGCCGCTAGCGGGTCACCTCGTCGATCGCGGCGGTCAGCCGCTGCCAGGCATCCGAGGACGGGTCGCCCCACTCTGCGTTGCCCACCCCGTCGACCACGTCCAGGGTGGCCTTGGAACCGGCCTTCTGCGCGTACCGTTCGGACAGTTCGACGGGCACGATGTCGTCATCCGCCCCGTGGAGAAGGCGAACCGGAATCGCCGGACTGAGCTGGGCTGGGTCGGCCATCGAATACGCATCGGGGACCTCTGTCGGCGTTCCGCCGATGAATCGCTCGACAGCCCCGTCTGCGATGTCCAAGTCGGCAGCACGGGCGAGATCGGCGATGGGAGCTAGAGCGACGACTCCCGTAACCTGCAAGTTCTCGGTCTTCCACCGGGCACCACCGGGCAGGCTCGACCGGCTCGCCGCCCACAACGCGAGATGCCCGCCCGCGGAGTGACCGACAAGGGTGATGGTGCGCGGGGCCTCGTTGTGGAGGGTCCACTCCCGCCCACTCAATTGAATCTGGTCGATCGCGGTGACGACGTCGTCGAACGCCGATGCCCAGCCACCTGCGCCGTGCCGGTAGCCGACCGATGCGGTCAGATGTCCGGCAGCAGCCAGCGCATGCCCGGCAGCCCACGTTCGAAACCGGTCGGGCGCGTCCCAGAAGCCTCCGTGCAGAAGCAGCACCAGCGAGTCCGTCGGCTCGGCCGGTTCGAAGACATCCGCGATGTTCGATGCACTCGATCCGTATCGCATCGAGGCGTCTGGGTTCTCCACGTCATCAGCCATGCCCACACAGTACGACCGGAATCGATCGAATACGCCGGTTGCGTACGCATCCACCGTCACGCCGGCGAAATCCGTGACACACCATCACGGCAGAATCCACGAGAGGATCGGCGTGGACTGGAGGTACACCAGGGTGCAGAGGAGCAGCAGCATCACCGCGCTGTAGCCGATGACCTTGCGCAGCAGAATCGGCTCAGAGCCCGGTTGTCCCACCGCCGTCGCCGCAATGGTCAGATTCTGCGGACTCACGAGTTTGCCGACGACGCCGCCGGAGGTGTTGGCGGCGACCAGCAGCGTCGGGTCGATACCGGCGGTGTGTCCTGCCGCCTGCTGCAGTTTCGCGAACAATGCGTTCGAGGACGTGTCGGAGCCCGTCACTGCGGTTCCCATCCAGCCGAGAATCGGCGAGAAGAAGGCGAAAACCGTACCCGTGCCGGCCAACCAGGTGCCGATGGCGACCGTCTGCCCGGATTGATTCATCACATAGCTCAGTCCGAGGACAGTCGCAACGGTGGCGATCGCCAGCCACATCTTCGCGACGGTCGCGCCGAACGCCGTCACGCCCCTCCCGATGCTCATCGGGAATCGACCGGAATGCGTGAACACGGTGTACACCAACGCAACGAGCACGCCGCAGATCAGAAGCAGGGTCCCGGGGTTCGAGAGCCATGAGAACTTGTAGATCGCACTCTCAGACGGACTGCCGTCACCGGTGACCAGGTTTCCGTAAAGGCCGGGCCACTCCACGGTGCGATCCGTGCCGTCGAGCCAGGACGGCAGGTCGAATCCGATGGTCCACAGCTTGGCGACGCCGAAGACGATGATGACGAGCAGGTACGGGAACAGTGCGAGGCCCACTCGAGACTTACTCAGTCGCTCGGGTTCCACCTGTGACAACTGGTCGTCCGGTGTCGATGGGTGCCAGAACTGGAGCATCACAATGGCGGCGGCCAATCCGGCGAGGGAGGCGACGACGTCGGTCAACTCGTACGAGAAGTGACTCGAGCACCAGAATTGCGCGATCGCGAAGACCACCCCGGTCACTAGCGCTATCGGCCACGCCTGCCGAAGTCCGCGCTTACCGTCCACCAGGAACAGCAACAGCAGCGGCACGAACAGCGCGAGCAGTGGTGTCTGACGCCCGACCGTAGCCGCGATCTCGGTAGCTGGGATTCCGGTGAGGCTCCCGGCGGTCGTGATCGGAATCGCCATGGCGCCGAAGGCGACTGGGGCGGTATTCGCCACCAGCACGGTGACGGCTGCGCGAAGCGGAGGCATGCCCAGAGCGATCAGCATGGCACCGGTGATCGCGATGGGGGCGCCGAATCCGGCGAGGGCTTCGAGCATGCCGCCGAAGCAGAATGCGATCAGCATGGCCTGCACGCGGATATCCCCGCGGCCGATCGAGTTGAACACCCGACGGAGGTCCTCGAAGCGACCGCTCACCACCGTGAGCTCGTAGAACCAGATCGCCGCAACGACGATCCACATCACTGGGAAGAGGCCGAAGATGATTCCTTGAGCCGCCGACAACGCGGTGAGCGAGACCGGCATGTCGAATGCGAAGATCGCAACGACGATCGCCACTGCGAGCGCTCCGAGGCCGGAGTACCAGGCTTTGAGTTTGAATCCAGCCAGCAGGATGAAGAAGGTCAGCAACGGGATGATCCCGACGAGCGCCGATGCGGTGAGGTTCCCCGCGACCGCGTCGGTCGAGGGCGCGAACGTCGTTGCGAGTGCAGTTCCTGCCATGTGAAACACCTGGATCCGGACGCAGGGGTGCGGCTAGCAGGCACCGATACCGGTGGTCGGACTGCCATGACGCCGATATGACCGAGATCACAATACGCCCCGGCGTACCGAGCGCCGCAGGTGTTGCCGAATATCGGGCGTGCCGGTTCGGTCCGGCGTTACCGTGGAGTGATTCCCGACGATCTCGGAGTTGTTGCATGCGAATCGCCCTGTTCGCCACATGTATCGGCGACACGATGTTTCCTAACGCGGTCAAGTCGACGGCCTTACTTCTTACCCGGCTCGGGCACGAAGTGGTGTTCCCACCCGGTCAGACCTGCTGCGGTCAGATGCACGTGAATACCGGGTATCAGCCGGACGCACTTCCGCTGGTGGAGAACTACGTCGAGAGCTTCGGCGACGAATCGATCGACGCTGTCGTCGTACCCTCCGGGTCGTGCGTCGGCTCGGTGCGCCACCAGCACGAAGTCGTTGCGTCCCGGTACGGAACACCGAGACTGTGCGGGCAGGTGGAAACCCTCAAAGCCAAGACCTACGAGCTCTCCGAACTACTGGTCGACGTGCTCGGCGTGACCGACGTAGGGGCCTACTATCCGCACCGGGTCACCTACCATCCCACGTGCCATTCGTTGAGGATGCTCCGGGTGGGAGAGAAGCCGTTGCAGTTGTTACGCGCGGTCCGCGACATCGACCTTGTGGAGTTGCCGGAAGCCGACTCATGCTGCGGATTCGGTGGCACGTTCGCGTTGAAGAACGCGGAGACATCGACCGCCATGCTCGCCGACAAGATCCGAAACATCAGCGGCACCAGTGCGGAATACTGTTGTGCAAGTGACTCATCGTGCCTCATGCACATCGGTGGGGGAATGACACGGCTGCAGATGGGCACGCAGACCGTTCATCTCGCCGAAATTCTGGCATCTGTCGAGGATCATGCCGGAGCGACCGCATGACCCGGGTGGCATTGCCTTCGCCCGCGTTTCCGCCGCGCGCCCCGGAGGGTGCAGGCAATCTACGGGGCAGCGAGAGCTTTCCGGACGCTGCCCACCACGAGCTCGCGAACTCCCAGTTGCGGCGCAACATCAGTAACGCCACGCATACGATCCGCGAGAAGCGGCTGCAGGTCACCGGCGAACTACCCGACTGGGAGCAGTTGCGCGACTCAGGATCGGCGATCAAGACCGACGTGATGAACCGGCTTCCTGAGCTGCTAGAGCAGTTCGAGGCTGCAGTGACCGCCCGGGGCGGCGTCGTGCACTGGGCGCAGGACGCCGTTGAGGCCAACGAGATCGTGGCCGGTCTGGTCCGCGAGACGGGCTCCGAGGAAGTCATCAAGGTCAAGTCGATGGCGACTCAGGAGATCGGACTCAACGAACATCTCGAGTCGGAGGGGATTCGCGCGTACGAGACCGATCTGGCCGAGTTGATCGTCCAGCTCGGTCACGACACCCCGTCGCACATCCTCGTTCCGGCGATTCACCGGAACCGATCGGAGATTCGCGAGATCTTCCTCAACGAGATGGCCGACGTCGATCCCCACTTGGACGACGATCCGGCGAGCCTCGCGGCGGCGGCCAGACGGTTCCTCCGCCACAAGTTCATGACTACGCCGGTCGCCATCTCCGGCACCAACTTCGGCATCGCGGAGACCGGCACTCTGGGCGTCGTCGAGTCCGAGGGCAACGGCCGGATGTGCCTGACCATGCCGCAGACGCTCATCACCGTGATGGGCATCGAGAAGATCATTCCGACGTACGCCGATCTGGAGGTGTTCCTGCAGTTGCTGCCGCGCTCGTCGACGGGCGAGCGGATGAACCCCTACACGTCGATGTGGACGGGCGTCACACCCGAGGACGGACCGCAGAGCTTCCACCTCGTCCTGCTCGATAACGGCCGAACTGCGGCACTCGCCGACAAGATCGGCCGGGAGGCCCTCAACTGCATCCGCTGTTCGGCGTGCCTCAACGTGTGCCCGGTATACGAGCGCACCGGTGGCCACGCATACGGGTCGACCTATCCAGGACCGATCGGTGCGGTCCTCACCCCTCAGTTGGCGGGCATGCACGGCAGTCACGACCCCAACTCGTCGTTACCGTTCGCCTCCAGCCTGTGCGGCGCCTGCTTCGACGCGTGTCCCGTCAAGATCGACATCCCGTCGCTGCTCGTCGAGCTGCGGCACCAGAAGGTGGAACAGGCGGCGTTCGGATCCGAGGCTGCAGCGATGCGGGCGGCGTCCATTGCGATGTCGTCGTCCGGGAAGTTCACCGTGGCGCAGAAGGCGGCGGGACTGGGTCGCCTGATCGCAGGTAAGAAGGGCAAGATTTCGGCGTTACCGCCACCGCTGAGCGGCTGGACCGACGCTCGGGACATCCCGAAGCCTCCGAAGCAGACGTTTCGCCAGTGGTGGGGTTCCGCAGAGGGGCAGCGCGAGATCGCCGACGCACGCAGACAGGCACACGAATGAGCTCCCGGGACGTGATCCTCGGACGTATCCGCGACGCACTGGCGTTGGCACCTCCTGTGCAGCAGGAGATCCCGCGTGAGTACCGCACCGGACGCGCGATGCCGAAGGGCGAACTGGAAGAGCTGCTGACCGACCGTCTGGTGGACTACAAGGCGACGGTTCATCCGTGCGAAGCCGCAGAGCTTCCCGCGACGGTCGCGCGCGTTCTCCGGGAAGCGGGATGCAAGCGTGTGGGCGTCCCTGCAGGCCTGGACGACGGGTGGATCGCGGACTTCGATGGGGAAGTGGTGGTCGACTCACCGTGTGTGTCGGCTCCGCAACTCGATTCACTCGACGGTGTGGTGACAGGCTCCCGGGTGGCCTGCGCTGAGACCGGCACCATCTTCCTCGACGGGAGCCCGGACCAAGGGCGCCGAGCGTTGACCCTCGTACCGGACCTGCACGTCTGCGTCGTGGATCTGTCGGCTGTGGAAGTGAATGTTCCGGAGGCGCTCACGCGCCTCGTACCGGAGCGTCCGACCACCATGATCAGCGGACCGTCCGCCACCTCCGACATCGAGCTCCAACGTGTCGAAGGCGTCCACGGCCCCCGAAATCTGCACGTGGTGATCGTGCGCTGAGACCGATCACTTTCGCGATCGTCACCGGTCTGTACATACAAGGGGATTCACCCTTGACCGACGGAGCCACGATAGGGGAGCACGATGACGAGATTGGTAATCACGCAGAACATCACCGTGGACGGCCGAGTGGAGATGCTCGGCGACTGGTTCGATCCCGCTGACCAGACGCCGGACGTGCTCGAGGAGCTGCACCGGCAGGATTCGACCTGCGACGCGGTCCTACTCGGGCGCCGCACATTCGAGAGTTTTCGTGGGTACTGGCCTGCGCAGACGGACGACGAGACCGGAGTGACGAACCAACTCAATCAGGTCGCCAAGTACGTCGCGACCTCAACGCTGACCGATCCGGGCTGGGTCAACTCGACGATCCTCACCGGCGACGTCATCGACGAGGTCGGACGCATCAAGCAGCAGCCCGGCCGTGACATGGTCGCGACCGGCAGCATCTCGCTCTGCCACGACCTGATCGCCGCAGGTCTCGTCGACGAGTACCGGCTCTTCATCTACCCGGTGGTGCAGGGGCGAGGACGCGCGCTCTTCCCGGAAGGTCATGAGATCCCCACCCTGGAGCTCGTCGATCACCTGGCATTCAGCAACGGCGTCGCATGCATGAGATACCAATCGCACACCGGGAACTCATCCGCCACCACCTGACGAGCGAACGTCGCGCCGAGGCGAGGATCTCCGCACTGCACGGTTCGGCCACGTTCACCGGGCGAGCCGCAGACCCGAGAACGCCCAACGGGATCTCGCCGGGAAGAAGTTCCGGTACGTGGTCCGCTCATGCCCGCGCGGCGTGACGGCGGACGCACCGCGCAGCACATGGTGGTCGCTCATGAACTTTCCGTTGTACTCACCGACGGCGCCGTTCGCCGGAATGAACCCCGGGTAGGGGAGGTAGGCGCTGGCCGTCCACTCCCACACGTCTCCGACCATCGCCGTCCCGGCAGACCGCGGATGGCATCGGTTCGGATCGAGAAGCTCGCCACGATCAGCCCCGAACTGCGCCGCCGCAACCTCCCACTCGAACTCCGTCGGCAGGCGTGCGCCCGCCCATCGGGCATATGCGTCCGCCTCGTAGAACGACACGTGCACCACCGGCTCGTCGGGCACCACGGGCCGACGGCCGGACAACGTGAAAGTGGTCCACACCCCGTCACCGTCGGGATGCCAGTAGCCGGGGGCACGCCATCGAGCCTGACCGATGTGCGCCCAACCGTCGGAAAGCCATAGTTCCGGTCGCCGGTATCCGTCATCGGCGACGAACTGCATCCAGTCGGCGTTCGTCACGGGACGTGACGCGATCTCGAAGTCCTCGAGGAACACACGGTGCTGCGGGCCCTCGTTGTCGTAGGCGAAGCCCGGACCCGTTGCTCCGATGCGCGCGATACCACCCTCCACCGGGTGCCAGGAGAGTGGTCGGCACGCCTGCGGCGCGTCCGGCTCGCGGTCGACGTACACCGGCCCCGGAGTGAGCGGAACCGTCGAGAACAGGTGCTTGATGTCCATCAGGAGGAGTTCCTGATGTTGCTGCTCGTGATTGCACCCCAGTTCCACGAGTTCGAGGGCCTCGTCGTCGAGCGTCCCTCGGGACAGTGCGCCGTTCATCGCCGTATCGACGTGGTGCCGGTACTCGGCGATGTCGTCGACTCCGGGACGGGTGACCAGTCCACGGTCCGGTCGTGGATGCCGATCACCGACTGCCTCGTAATAGCTGTTGAACAGGTAGCGGTAGGTCTCGTCGTAGGCGATGTAGTCCGGGGTCCGCCGAAGGACGAACTCCTCGAAGAACCAGGTGGCATGCGCCCGGTGCCATTTCGCGGGGCTGGCCTCGGTCATCGACTGCGGGGTCTGGTCCTCTGCGGACAGCCTGGAGGTCAGAGCATCGGTCAACGTGCGCACGTCATGAAACCGATGCCACAGGTCGGAGTCGGCACTCGTCGAGTCGGACGCTGAGGTGCTCATGTGGCGAACCTCCGCGATCAGATCAACGCGGTCGCCAGCGTCCGGAACGCCTCGGCAGGGAAGTTCGCAGCATCGCCACCGTTGAGAACCTGGATCGCGACCTCGTCCGCACCGGCATCGTAATGCGCTTCGATGCCGGCCGTGACCCGGTCGATCGAACCCCACGGGATGAGCGCATCGATGAGGCTGTCACTTCCACCGTCTGCGAAGTCCGCATCCGTCCATCCGAATCGACGCAAGTTGTTGGTGTAGTTCGGCATAGCCAGGTAGCCGGTCGTGTACTGCCGGGCCGTGGCGCGCGCAGTAGCCGGGTCCTCGTCGAGGACCACGGCGACTTCCGGTGCCAGCAGTGCACCCGACCCGAGCGCTTCACGCGCCTGTGCGGTGTGCGGCACGGTGGTGAAGTACGGGTGCGCGCCGGCCGAACTAGTGCGTGCCAGTTCGAGCATCCGCGGCCCCAAGGCAGCGAGCACTCGTTGCTCGGGAGACTGCCCGGCGGCGTCTAGAGCCGCCACGTACTCGACCATCTTCGAGTACGGCTTGCGGTAGTCGGTTCCATCGCCCTCGACCAGTGCGGCATGGCTGGTTCCCAGACCGAGCAGGAAACGTCCCGGGTGCACGCGCGTCGCGTCATCGGTGAACGCGACGGCCTCGGCGACCGGCGTGTGCCAGATACTCAGGATTCCGGTGGCGACCTCGATGCGCGAAGTCCCGTCCAGGATCTCCCGGAATCGTGGCGGCACACGGGATCCGAAGCCGCCCGACGACCAGATTCTGGAGTACCCGAGCCCCTCGAGTTCGCGCGCAGCGTCGACGACTGCCGTCCGACTGTCACCCGCGAGGAAGAATGGTTGCCACACACTGACGCGTCGTTGAGTCATGACCCGACGCTACCCGCCGACTCGGCAGCATACGACCGCCTTCAGTCGCAGGATGCGACGATGGACGCATGCGCACCTCGAACGGCAACGACCGTGATCGTGACGAGGCCGGCCGTGCACGGAACGCTCGCCCCCGCGATGAACTCGGACGTCCACTCCCGCCAGGCAGCGTCGGAGTCGAACGCATTCCCGAGGATCTGGACCTCCCGCCGGCTGAATCGCTGACCTGGGCGCAGGAACTGCTCGATCGAGGACTCGCCTTCAACGCACACGAGGTCCTCGAAGGCGCGTGGAAGAGTTGCCCCGACGACGAGCGCATGCTGTGGCAGGGCCTGGCGCAGCTCGCAGTCGGCGTCACACACGTTCAGCGCGGCAACCCCAAGGGCGCGCTTTCACTGCTCGAACGCGCCACCAGGCGGATCGGACTCCACGAGGGCCCCGTCCCGTACGGAATCGACGCCGCCGGACTGATCTCCTACGCCGACGAGCTGAGCGCTGAGCTGCGCCGAGGCGTCGATCTCGAACCTGGTCGGTTGAAACCACGTCTCGTGGCCCCACCGAATGGACGGTGACCCGTTGGGGTGCCGGGTCAGGCGTCGGCCAGCAGTTTCCGCAGCACGTAGGGCAGGATCCCATCGTTGAGGTAGTAGGCGGCCTCGGCCGGGGTATCGATCCGGACGGTCGCCGTGAACTCGCGGCTCCGGCCGTCCTTCTCGACGGTCACCGTGACTTCATCGGCGAGACCTTCTCCAGAGGTGATCCCGGAGACCGAATAGATCTCATCGCCGTCCAGACTCAGCGACTCAGCATCCTCGCCATCGTGGAACTGCAGGGGCAGCACACCCATTCCGATGAGGTTCGATCGGTGGATGCGCTCGAACGACTTCGCGATCACTGCGCGCACGCCCAACAGGCGTGTTCCCTTCGCGGCCCAGTCACGCGACGAGCCCGACCCGTAGTCCGTTCCGGCGATCACGAGCAGCGGAACGCCCTGCTCCTGATACGCCATCGCCGCGTCGTAGATCGTCGTCTGGTCGTTCTCGGGCCACTTCGTGGTGAAGCCGCCCTCCACTCCCGGCACGAGTTCGTTGCGTAGTCGCACGTTGGCGAATGTCCCGCGGATCATCACATCGTGGTTCCCCCGACGGGAGCCGTAGGAGTTGAAGCTCGTTCGGTCGACGCCTTTGTTCGCGAGGTAGCGGCCTGCGGGGCTGTCGGTCTTGATCGCTCCAGCGGGGGAGATGTGGTCGGTAGTGACCGAATCGCCCAACTTCACCAGTACCCGCGCGGCCGCGATGTCCGCAACGGGCTCGGGCTCGTGAGACATGCCGTCGAAGTACGGTGGCCGCCGGATATACGTCGATGCGTCGTCCCAGTCGTAGACGGCGCCTTCCGGGACGTTCATACCGCGCCAATTGTCGTCGCCCGCATAGACATCCGAGTAACCGTCGGTGAACATCCGCGCCTCGACGTTCTCGTCGACCGCCTGCTTGATCTCCTCATCCGTCGGCCAGATGTCACGCAGGTAGATGTCCTCACCGTCGGCGTTGGCGCCGAGAGGCTCGGACAGCAGGTCGGTGTGCAGACTGCCGGCGAGCGCGTACGCGATCACCAGGGGAGGAGAAGCGAGGAAGTTCATCTTCACTTCGGGATGGATGCGGCCCTCGAAGTTGCGGTTGCCCGACAGCACTGCCGAGACGTTCAGGTCCTTGTCGCCGACAGCCTGACTCACCTCGGAGATCAGCGGACCCGAGTTCCCGATACACGTGGTGCAGCCGTAGCCCACCAGATTGAATCCGAGTTCGTCCAGATACGGAGTGAGTCCCGATCGTTCGAAGTAGTCGGTGACGACGCGCGATCCCGGCGCAAGGGTGGTCTTGACCCACGGTCGTGTGCGCAGTCCACGCTCGACGGCCTTCTTCGCCAGCAACCCGGCACCGAGCATCACTGACGGATTCGACGTGTTGGTGCACGAGGTTATCGCTGCGATGACGACGTCGCCGTGGTCGACGATCGCCTTCGTACCGTCGATGACGACGTCAGCCGGATCGCTGGGCCAGCCGAGCTGCGCGTTCGCAGTGAGCTGGTCGTCCGACATCGTGCGCGGCGGCAGGTCATCGCCGTCTCCGGACCCCAGCGAGATGGGATCACTCGCCGGGAACGAACTGGCGGACGCGTTGTCGACCCCGCCGCTACCGGAACGCGATCGACTCGAACTCTCGTTGAGCAGGCCCAGCACCGTTCGAGGAGCGTCGCCGAGCCGGATCCGATCCTGAGGACGAGTAGGCCCGGCGATCGACGGCTCGACCGAGGCGAGGTCAAGGTCGACCACGCGCGAGAAGTCGGGAACCTGGTCCGGATCGTGCCACAGCCCCTGCTCCCGTGCGTAGGCCTCGACGAGCTGGATCTGATGCTCGTCGCGTCCGGTCAGACGCAGATAGTCGACCGTCTCGGCGTCTACCGGGAACATCGTCGCAGTGGATCCGTACTCGGGGCTCATGTTGCCGATGGTGGCGCGGGTCGCCAACGGCACGTTGGCGACGCCCGGTCCGAAGAACTCGACGAATTTTCCGACCACGCCGATGCCGCGCAGCAGTTCGGCCACGGTGAGGACGAGATCGGTCGCGGTAGTGCCTTCACGTAGTTCGCCGCTGAGCTTGATCCCGACTACCTGGGGTATGAGCATGCTCATCGGCTGGCCGAGCAAGGCGGCTTCCGCCTCGATACCGCCGACGCCCCACCCGAGCACCCCGATGCCGTTCACCATCGGGGTGTGGGAATCCGTGCCGACGAGGGTGTCCGGGTAAGCCTGGGTAACGCCGTCACGCTCGCGGGTGAAGACGACGCGCGCCAGATACTCGAGGTTCACTTGGTGGCAGATTCCGGTATCGGGGGGAACCACCAGGAAGTCATCGAAGGACTGCTGTCCCCAGCGCAGCAGCTGGTACCGCTCCTTGTTGCGTTCGAACTCCAGCTCCGCGTTGATGCCGAACGCGTCCGGCCTGGCGAATGCGTCGGCGATGACCGAGTGATCGATGACGAGTTCTGCTGGGATCTGCGGATTGATCTTCGCCGGATCGCCGTCCAGAGCGGTCATTGCGTCGCGCATTGCGACCAAGTCGACGACGCACGGGACACCGGTGAAGTCCTGCATGAGGACGCGTGCCGGGGTGTACTGGATCTCGGGGTTGTGCTCCGATACTGGATCCCAGTCCCGCACGGCTCTGATCTGCGCGTCGGTCACCAGTTGCCCGTCCTCGTTGCGGAGCAGGTTCTCCAGGAGGACCTTGAGGCTGTACGGAAGCCGGGATGATCCGTCGATCCGGTCGAGACGGTAGATCTCGTACGACTTCCCGCTCACCTCGAGCCGGTCCTGCGCATTGAAACTGTTCGAGTTCATCGCGAGTGTCCACCTTCCGCCTAGCGCACGCGGCCTCGGAAGGGGCTCAGAAGCCGTGTGATCGTGACGACTACTTCTGACCGTACGCGGACGGGTTCAGATTAGATGCGGTACAGCGCGAACCGGGGTCAGCGGGGTTCGACGTCGCGGGCGATCATCGTCCGCTTCGCCGAGTCCGAGATGCCGGGGATCCGCACGACGGCGTCCAGCAGCACATCTGCGCAGGTATCAGCGATCACCGCGCGATCGAGAACCGGATCGTGCACCCAGTCGTGGATCGCCTGCTCGATGAAGCCCATCCACGCGGTGGCCACCATGGACAGGCGGCGGTCGTCGGGAGGGTCAAGTCGTCGTCCATTGATGGACTCGATCTGCCGGACGACTATCGAGGAGAGCTGCTGACGCTCCGCGTGGTCGCGTTCGACCATTCGCGGATCGGAAGCGACGGTGTCACTGAAGATCGCCCGGGCAACGGTCGGGTACTGCTCGTATGCCTCCAGGTACCCCAGGACCGCGGCTCGCGCCTGCTGGAACGGGGTCGCCATGGGGTCGATACCGGCGGCCGTCTTCTCGAGCATCCTGTCGGACACCTCGTCCACCACGGCGATGAACAGAGTGCGCTTGTCGGGAAAGTAGCGGTACAGCAGCGCGCGTGACACCGACGCGGCCCGCGCGACTTCATCCATCCGCACGTCGTCGTACGTGGAAGTCGTGAATTGCTCGATGCCGACGCCGATCAACTCGGCCCGACGCTGGTCCGGCGATAACCGCCGACGCTGGACTCCGTGATCACTACTTGACACGTATCCGACAGTAGCGAAGATTGAGAGCTAGTACACACACGTCCACTAAGGGCTCGCATGTCACTTCCGCACCCCGCGCACCGATTGCCGGTGATCGGCGATGTCCTCGACCAGTCACCGAGCGCGCCGTTGACCAGTCTGGCGAGGACGGCGGTACAGACCGGCCCGATCTTCGAGACGTCGCTGCTGGGCGCGCGGTACGTCGTGGTCTCAGGGGCGGACCTGGTAGCCGAGATCAACGACGACGCACGTTTCACCAAACACGTCGGCCCCGAACTGGTCGGCCTGCGACCGGCAGCGGGCAATGGACTGTTCACCGCGGAGAGTGAGGACCCGGCGTGGCGGACCGCCCACGAGTTGCTCATGCCGGCGTTCAGTCAGCGCGCGATGCACACGTACCACCCGATCATGCTCGACGTGATCGACGAGCTGACCCGCAAGTGGGACAGCCGAATCGGCGACGCTGTTGACGTTCCGGCCGACATGACGCGGGTCGCGCTGGAGTCCATCGCCCGGTCCGTCGCCGGCTACACGTTCGAGAGTTTCACTGCGGACGCACCCCGCAGACATCCGTTCGTCACCCACATGGTCGGACTCCTCAAGGGCAGTCTGATCGAATCGTTCCTGCGCCGAACGTGGCTGCCGCGGTCGATAGACACCGTCGCCCGAAAACGAACGGAATGGCATGCCGGACACCTCAATCGAATCGCCGACACCATCATCGCCGAACGCCGGGGCATGGGCGCCGCGGACGGCGATCTGCTCGATCTGATGCTCTCGCCGGGACCGAACGGCACGCAGTCCCTCGACGACCTCAACATCCGGTATCAGCTGATCACGTTCCTCATCGCCGGACACGAAACCACGGCAGGCGCATTGTCGTTCGCCCTACATCACCTCGCGCAACGTCCCGATCTGGCCGACGCGGCACGGGCGGAGATCGATGGGATATGGGGCCAGTCGGACCGGCTCGAGTTCGCTCAGGTTCCCAAGCTCCGCCTTGTCCGCCGCATATTCGACGAGACACTGCGGCTTCATCCGACCGTGCCCGCGTACTTTCGGCGCGCCATCGCCGATACCGAACTGACCAACGGACACCCCGTGCGCGCAGGGGAGTGGTTCCTCGTTCTCACCGGGCGCCTGCACCGGGATCCGCTGTGGGGCGGCAACGTCGATGAGTTCGACCCGAGCCGGTTCCTTCCCGCCGCAGTGCGGTCGAGACCCGGGCATCTGTACAAGCCGTTCGGCACCGGGATGCGTTCGTGCATCGGGCGGCAGTTCGCGATTCACGAATCGGTCCTCGTGCTCGCATCGATCCTGCGGCGCTACGACATCCAGACATCGCCGGACCACGAGCTTCGCACGGTAGAACGCCTGACCGCGCTCCCGAAGCGCCTGCAACTGACACTGACTCCCCGGTGACGTCAGGGTGCGCCGAGCTTGAGCTTCCCGTCGATCGCGTTCTCGAACGCCCATAGCGGGTAGCCGCCGAGCAGGGGAGACCCGTCGATCCAGTAGGCGGGCGACGGCGGGATGAACAGCCGTTGCGCCAACGTGAGATCGGAGTCGATCTCGGCATCGAAGTCGGCGCCCGTCATCTCGTCACGGAACTTCTCCAGATCGTCCACGCCCGAGTCGCCGGCGAGACGAACGAGTGCATCCGCGGTCAGCTGCGCGTGGTTCGCGGCCTGTGCGTGCATGATCGCGTCGTGCATAGGCCAGAACCTGTCTTGCCCGGCGGCGGCCCGGCCCGCGCGGGCCGCCAACCGCGCCGCTGGACCGGAGGTGGGAGCGTCACGCCATTCGATCCGCAGCCGACCGGGCTTCACGTACTCGTCGATGATCTTCGGTTGGAGCTGCGTCGCGAAGTGCACGCAGTACTCGCACGTGAAGTCACCGAAGACGACCATCGTGACCGGCGCCGTATCGTCTCCGAGTACGAGGGGATCGTCCGTGCTGCGTCGTGGCACGTCCCCGGCAGTGCCGGTGTTGACGTTCATCACCGTCGGCGAAGCCGTGTCCTCAGCCGCCGACGGCTCCCGCAACTGCGTGGCGAGAAGCACCGCCAGGACGGCGACCGCGATGGCCGCCGCGACGATCAGAATCGATCGGCGATTCGTCGGCTGGATCATGCGCAACCACTCGTCATCGCGGCGAGCCAGGGGAGGACGACTGCGGCGCTGAGCGCGACGAGCACAGCACTTTGCACAGACGTCGCGATCACCGTCGCATGGCTGCGGGGTGACGTCTCGCAGCCGACCAGCGTGCGGATGCGGTGCGGGCCGACCGCGTGGAGTGCGGCACCGGGCGACAGCGTCGGCGTCGACGCCTCATCAGGTTCGTCTCTCGCCAGGCGGAGCAGCGCGGTCACCAGCGCACGGGTTCCTGTCTGCTCACGAGCCGCATTGTCGGCGGCCACCTCCAGGTACAGCGGGATGGCAGATGCGACAGCGTGAATGAGCGGGATCGGCCGCAGCACATGCGCGATGTGATTGCTCAGCATCGCGATGAGGTGGTGACGCTGATGAAGGTGCGCTGCTTCGTGGGCGAGAACCGCATCGAGCTCTTCCGGTTCGAGTGCGTCGAGGGCCCCGGCGCTCACCACGATCCCACCGTGCCGCCGGGACAGCGCGTAGGCCTGCGGATGGACGTCTGAAGTGACGAGGACGCGGTGTCCGCGGACGATCTCGGTGTGCGCCCGCGCGCGAACACGTGCGGCACTTCGTCGGGTGGCGATCGCACCGGGGACCGCGCGCATCATCACGGCCATGACCGCGACGGCGACGAGTAAGGCGGGGCCGGACATCAGCACGGTCGTGGGTATACCGGTGTGAAAGACGGGTTCGGCCCAGGGATTCGACGATTCGAGACATCGGCGGCAGATCCCTGCGGAGTCGCCGCCGCCCTTTCCGGTCACCATCCATGCGGTCAGCGGTCCCATCGCCATGAATGCGATCGACCATACGGCGACGCCTCCGGCCAGGATCGCGACCGCGGCCCGCGGAGATCGTGTGAGCGCAGGCGCGGCCGCGCGGACCATTCGCGGTCCGCTGAGCGCTGTGGTCAGCAGTGCCACGACGAGCAGCACTGGAAGGATCGACGGGCTCACGCGCGGTCCTCGGGGTGAGCGCGTGTCAGGTACTCGCGAAGCAGCGCGGCGTCATCGTCGGAGATTCCGTCGACGAAGTGCAGGATCGACGCCGCCCGGTCCTTGCTCGACGCCAGAGCCTGGTTCATCAGGTTCGCGGTGTGCACGTCGCGGCTGTAGCGCGGGCGATACTGGACCGAACGGCGCCTGCGCTGTGCGCCGACCAGCTTCTTGCGTTCCAGGTTCCGCAGGACGGTCGCGATCGTCGTATACGCGGCGGCGTTCGGCAGCGCGTCGATGATCTGTCGGATGGTCGACGGGCCACCGTCCCACAGGATGTCCATCACCTGTTGTTCGAGTGGACCGAGTCGCACGGGCTGACCATCGGTCACGGCGAGCTCCATTCTGCGGGGACCATGCAGCGTTCTTGATTCTGCAGGCGGATCGCGAGTCCGATCCAGAGCAGACCCAGGCCGAGTGCGGCAAGCAGCGGCTGAAAGGGCGCGAACCATGTCTGCGCCCCCGTGTACCCGAACGCCAGGAGTGCGAACTTGTTGCAGACCGGGCAGCCCACCGCGAACCAGGAGGCCACGGCTCCGAGTGCGCCCAACCTGCCCGAGCGTGCGCCCGCGGAATCATCGTCGCCCGGTGCCGGCCCGGCCGAGTCGGTTCGCACGTAGGTGGCGGCTAGCAGGCCGGACAGAATCGCCGTCGCGACGAGAACCGGGTAATTCCAGGCGACGGGTGCGATGTCACGGCCGAAGACGGTGTTCGGGATCAGTACCGTCACCCACCCGATGAGGACTCCGACGACGCCTGCCACTGTCACGGCGGTCACTGCTTGGCGAAATGTTGCGGTGCGTATCGCACGCGACACGAGCCGCGGCGAGTCGCGGACCGCCCGCGAGGTTTCTGCCGAGAAGACCATGGCCACGAGTATGCACGATTCTCGACTATCGTGCATAGTTGATTACTACCTAGATTAGTAATCAAATGTCGTGAGATGGAGTGTGCATGACCGAGCGCCGTTCGACCTGGCCGTCATGGCTGGTGCCCAGCCTGATCGTGATCGTCGCTGCAGCGCTCATCGGATTCGTGGTGGTCTACAACACGGGTGGCACCGAACCGTCGGCGAGCGAGGCGGACACGAGCGAGGTCTATCCGTACGACATCGGAATCGAGCGGCGCGACGCGCACGATCCACTGGCGATCGGCCGTGTCGACGCTCCGATCACCATGGTCGCGTTCAGCGACTTTCAGTGTCCGTACTGCGCCAAATGGTCGCGTGATTCACTGCCCGCCATGTTGGAGCGCGTCGACAGGGGACAGCTGCGCATCGAGATGCGTGACCTGAGCGTGTTCGGGGAGCCGTCCCGGCGCGCTGCGGAGGCGGCATACGCCGCAGCGGGACAGGATCGGTATCTCGACTTCCACAATGCACTCTTCGCCGACGGACAGAAGCGGCCGCCGAACGAGTTGACCCAGGACGCACTCGTTCGCACCGCGGCCGGCCTCGGGCTCGACGTCCACCGCTTCCGTGCAGACATGAACTCCGCGGAGACGAAGGCTGCAGTCGATCGAAATGAGGAGGACGCCGCCACTGTCGGCGCCTACTCCACACCGTCGTTCATCCTCGGCGGACAGCCGATGGCAGGAGCCGGACCGACCAAGACCTACTTGGACAAGCTCGACTCCCTGCTGCCAGTGGACGGAAACTGAGCACGTGGACATCGGGATGGCGGCGGCGTTCGCCGGCGGAGTCCTCGCGCTGCTCAGCCCGTGCGCGGCGCTCCTCCTGCCGGCGTTCTTCGCCTCGACGGTCGGCGCGCGCGGCAAGCTGCTGGTACACGGGGCCGTCTTCTACATAGGCCTGCTGATCACGCTTCTACCGGTCGGGATCGGAGTCGGGGCTCTCGCCGGCACCGTAGCCGAGCACCGCACCGCGATCATCGCCGTCGCGTCGATCGTGATCGTGGTACTCGGCGTGATCCAACTCGTCGGACGGGGTTTCGACATCAGCCGGGCGATCCCGGGGATCTCACGGCTTCAGGAACAGTCTGTGGAACGCGCGGGGTTCGTCAAGACACTCATCCTGGGTGCCGTGAGCGGCGTAGCGGGATTCTGCACCGGTCCGATCCTCGGCGCGGTTCTGACCATGGCGGCCTCCCGTGGAATGGCCGGGGCCGGCGTGCTTCTCGGTATCTACGCATTGGGAATGGTCGTCCCGCTGATGGCGATCGCAGCGGTGTGGGATCGCTTGGGGGAGCGGGTCCGACGGGTCCTCCGGGGACGTGAACTGTCCGTCGGCCGGATGCGCATTCATTCCACGAATCTCGTGACGGGCGTACTGCTCATCGTCGTCGGCGTGGCTTTCTGGTTCACCAACGGGTTCATCAGCCTTCCCGAGCCGGTCGATGCCGATACGCAGTTACGCCTTCAGGACGGTGTGTCCGTCTTATCCGATCCAGTAGTCGACATCGTCGCCATCATCGTCGTCGCTGCGGCCCTGCTCGTGTGGTGGCGGCGAACGAGAACGCGCGACTCGAGTAGTTAGGAAGTTCTGGGAAACTGAACCCCTGCAAGATGTTCAGCTGAGTTCCATAGACGTTCGCCTACTGCCGGATCGAGAACCTGCGCGACGCTCGGAACCCGGGCGGGGGAGCCGACCAGCTCGAAACGACCCGACGGCCCGAAGTAGTCTCCGCCCCTGGCCGATTCGTCCGTCGCCGCCCGCAATATCGGCAGCGCACCGGCATTCGCTTCCTGAACGAAGAACTTCAGCAGCGGCCGGGTCAGTCTGCTGTGATAGGCACGCTGAACGAGCTGATTGCGCTCGCGCATCACACCGGTACGTGATGAACCCGGGTGGGCCGCCACCGAGATCGCTGCGGTACCTGCGGCCGTCAACCGGCGGTTCAGCTCCTGAGCGAAGATCAGCTGGGCCAGTTTCGATCTCGCGTACGCGCGGAACGGTCGTGTCTCACTCGTCGACTGCAGGTCGTCGGCGTCGATCCGCTTGTTTCGATGCGCGAGGCTTCCCACGGTGACCACGCGTGCGGCCTGCGCCCTCGCGATCTGAGCATCGAGATGACCGATGAACGTGAAGTGACCGAGAAAGTTGGTGGCGAGCCCGAGTTCGATGCCATCCGCCGAGTAAGCGATCCGCTTGGGAATGAAGCCGGCGTTCGCAACGACGATGTCGATCGCCTCGTGCCGCTCGGCGATCTGCTCGGCGCATCGCCGGATGGAGTCACGGTCCGCGAGGTCGAGGGACAGGTGGTCGACAGTCGCCTTCGGGTACTCGTCCGTGAGCCGCTGGTGCGCGGCTGCCGCTGTCTCCGGATTCCGGCACGCCATGACGACCGTGGCACCGAGCGAGGCGAGACCACGCGCCACCTCGAACCCGATTCCAGAGTTCGCACCCGTGACGACGGCGACCTTGCCCGACTGATCGGGTGCGTCGCCCAGTGACCATTCGGGACTATGCGACGTCGTCGGCAAGGTGGTCTCCTGGGTTGATCGATCCGGGCCGCGTCGAGGCGGCAGATTACGTCACCGTACCTGCGGCCGGAGGAACGTCGCGACACAGCTCGACGCGTTCGGTGAAACGACTGCTGGTCTGCCGAGATGACCGCGATTCGAAAACCAGTCCTGGACATCTGTGGGTCGCCGCGACAGTGTTGAATCGTGGCCTGGACCAGGGATCAGCTCGAACGTTTCGACGCCGCTCGTGAACTCGAGATCGCGGTACGTCGCCACGATGGCACGCTTCGTCCGTGGACTCCGATCTGGGTGGTCTGCAGCGCCGGTGGCGTCTATGTCCGAACCTGGTATCGCCGAGACACAGGCTGGTTCGGTCTGGTTCTGCGCACCGGGCGGGCCCGTGTTCGCGCTCCCGGAGTGGAGGCCGATGTGCGGGTGGAGGACATCGCCCTCGGACTGTCGGAAGTCGGAGCCGAGATCGACGACGCCTATCGCGGGAAATACGGCAGCGGGTCGACCGGAGGCATGGTCAGCGACGAGGCCGCGGCCACGACGCTCCGGCTACTGAGCGAATGACGCGACGAATCTCCGAAAATCAGGGCACACTCGTGACCGCTCACTGCGACGGCGAGCGGTCAACTCCGTTGACGTATCCCGCTGGCTCGGTCAGCTCCGTCCCCCTGAGCATCCGAAGTCAGCTGGCGCATCTGACCGAATGAATCATCAAGATAACTGGCCAGCGGTCGGGGAGTTGCGGCCGTAGCCCACTCCGCGACCGCTGATTGGAACGCCACGAATGCAATCCCGGCAGCGAGCTCTGCGGCCGGTGAGTCGACTCCACGTCCGCGCAGCGCCTCGACGGCCGCGGCGACGACCAACTGTTGTTTGCTCAACCCACGTTCCTGCAGGGCCGGCTCATCCGCAATGATCTCCCGCCATCGACACATCCACTCGCGCCGCGGCTCGAAGTACTGCTCGGCAACCGCGCGCAGCGCGTGCTCGAGCGTACCCAGCGCAGAGAGGTGGGGCGGCGCGGCTTCAATGAGCTCGGCGAACAGACTTGCGAGCCCCTCCTCTCCAGCGAACAGCACTTCACGCTTGTCAGCGAAGTATCGGAAGAAGGTACGGGTGGTCACCCTGGCACGCTCGGCGATCTGCGGGACGGTCGTGGCGGCGTAGCCGTGCTGCGCGAACAATTCGATCGCGGCGCGCTCTAAACGTCCGCTGGCATCGGGATCCCATCTAGCCACGGCCACACTCTAACTGATGACACTTCCTGACATCACCTGCTATCGTGATGTCACACCATGTCATCAGAACAAAAGGGGAACCATGACCAACGATGTGTGGGTACTAGGCGCTACCGGCAGAATGGGGGAGGCCATCACCCGGGAGCTGACCGAGCGCGGAATCGCACCAGTCCTCGTCGGGCGCAGCCGCGAGAAGCTGGATGCTGCATCGCAGGCGACCGGATCACGGACAGTCGTCGCGAGCTCGCCTGCCGAGATGGCTGCGGTGATCCGACAGCAGCGCCCGGCCGTAGTGGTCAATACGGTCGGCCCATTCCGGCTGACTGCCGACGAACTGGCAGATGCCGTCCTGCCCGCGGGCCACTACGTCGACTTGGCGAATGACCTGCCCACAATCTTGTCTCACCGTAGGCGCGACGCGGCTGCTAGACGCGCGGGCCACACTGTCGTCACAGGGGCGGGGTTCGGTGTAACTGCAACCGAAAGCGTTCTCACGTGGCTCATGGCTGACCGCCCAACCCCCAGCAGGGTGCGAATCGACATGATCCCATCGATCGCCTCCACGACCGGTCGGGTCGGTGAGGCCCTGGCAGGATCCCTTCTCGATGGCATCCCGGACATCCCGGGAGGGCGACGATTCCAGGCCCGCGCTATCGCCGATGGGAAGCTCACCGCTGCACGCCTGGCTGGCAACGCCACCTCGCTTGTCACCCCTGACGACGACGTTGCAATAACGGGCCTGATGCCGCTGGGCGAGTTACTCGCCGCCCAACGCGCTTCGGATGCACCCTCCATCGAGTCCGCCTCGAGTGAAGCACCTTCGGGGGTCACCCGCTTCGTCGTGCGAGGCATCCTGCCGTTGATGTACGTGACCCCGCTACGACGCCGCGCAATTCGGCTTCTGGCAAAAGTCCGGACGACTGAACGCGCAGCTCCACGACGCCATTCGTGGGCCCACGCACGCGTCGAATGGCCGGATAGCGCAGCCAGTGAAGGCTGGCTGCGTTTGGGAGACGCCAACGATGTGACCGCATCCGTGGCAGCCGAAGTAGCGTCGCGCCTGGCGACCGGTCGCGGAACGCCCGGCGTGTATACACCCGCCGAGCTGTTCGGAGCAGAACTCGCCGAGGCCTGCGGCGGCGACTACTCTCTCGCCACCGAATCCTGACCACAGACCCCAGGCTCTGCGGTGACGTCGCACGGATCGATGCCGAGGACAGAGCATCTGCGGTTGACGGGACTCAGTTGACGGCCCTGGCGGCGTCAGGCGCGGCCGCGAACTTGGCTGGCCCGAGGTCGATGCGCCGAAGCAGTTGAGCATTGAGCGCTACGACGACGGTGGACAGCGACATCAGGACTGCTCCGACCGACATCGGGAGCACGAAGCCCGCCGGCGCCAGGACGCCGGCAGCAAGAGGCACCGATACGAGGTTGTAGCCAGCAGCCCACCATAGGTTCTGTTTCATCTTCCGGTAGGCGGCCCGGGACAGCTCGATGACAGACAGGACGCTGCGCGGGTCAGAACTGGCCAGGATGACTCCGGCCGAGGCGATGGCGACGTCGGTGCCTGCGCCGATCGCGATTCCAACGTCGGCCTGGGCGAGCGCCGGGGCATCGTTGACGCCGTCGCCGACCATCGCGACCTTCTTACCCTCGTGCTGCAACTGGGCGACCTTCGCTGACTTGTCCTCGGGACGGACTCCCGCAAACACACGGTCGATGCCCAACTCGTCGCCGACCTTGAACGCGACGGCCTCAGCGTCACCGGTGATCATGACGACCTCGACGCCAACCTCACGGAGTGCATCGACGGCGGCAAGAGACTCTGTCCGGATCTCATCAGCAAGTTTGAGCCCGCCGATCATCTGGCCGTCTCGGAGGACGTGCAGGATGATCGCGCCCTCGTCGCGCCACGCATCTGCGATATCGATGTGAGGCTGTCCGGTCTCCTCGAGGAGGCGCGGTCCGCCGACCCGGATCTCTTGGCCGGCCACTGTCGCGGTCACGCCTACCGCGGGGGAGGACGTGAATCCGCTGGCCCGCGCGAATTGCAGATCCTGATTCTCCGCTGCGGCGACGATGGCACTGGCTAAAGGGTGCTCACTATCAGCCTCGGCCGCCGCTGCGAGCGCAAGAACGTCGGCGGCGTTCAGGTCCCCAGCCGGCTCGATTCCGGTGACAACGGGCTCTCCTTCGGTGAGGGTGCCTGTTTTGTCGAAGAGGACTGCGTCGACCTGGCGCATGGATTCGAGAGCGAGTCGGTCCTTGACGAGGACGCCGCCGCGTGCGGCGCGCTCAGTTGCGATCGCGACCACCAGCGGGATCGCGAGTCCCAGTGCATGGGGGCAGGCGATCACGAGCACGGTGATGGTGCGCGCGACTGCGTCATCGGGATTTCCGGCGAGAGTCCAGGCCACAGCGGTGATCACAGCGGCGGCGAGCGCGAACCAGAACAGCCACGCGGCGGCACGGTCGGCGATGCGCTGAGCTCGTGACGTGGAGTTCTGCGCCGCTGCAACGAGCCGGTTGATACCTGCCAGAGTGGTGTCGTCGCCGGTGGCCGTGATCCTGACCTGCAAGCCGGAGTCCGTCGCGACGGTTCCCGCAGTAACAGCGTCGCCCTGGCCCCGTCCTACCGCTCGCGACTCGCCAGTGACCATTGACTCGTCCATGTCCGCACGGCCGTCGATGATGGTTCCGTCGGCGGGGACACTGCCGCCTGGCCGGACGATCACGACATCGCCCACGATCAGGTCGGCGGGGTCGATCTTGACTACCTGGTCGTCCTCGATTCGCTCGGCGCTGTCGGGGAGGAGCGCTGCGAGGGAGTCGAGCGCCGAAGTCGTCTGAGCAAGAGACCTCATCTCGATCCAATGACCGAGGAGCATGATGACGATCAACAGCGCCAGCTCCCACCAGAACTCGAGCTCGTGGTGGACGATCCCGAGCGTGGCGGCCCAGGAGGCGAAGAACGCCACGGTGATGCCTAGCGCTATCAGCAGCATCATTCCCGGCTTGCGGCTCCTGAGTTCACCCCAACCGCCGCTGAGGAACGGTCGACCGCCCCCGACGTACATGAAGGTGCCCAGTACCGGAGCGACCCACTGCGCCCATCCGGGCACCGAGTACCCCACGAGCATGCCGAACATCGGAGAGAAGGCGACGACCGGCACTGCTGCAGCCAGGTTGATCCAAAACAGCCTGCGGAACCGGCCAACATGGTCGCCGTGACCGTCATGCCCGCTGTGGCCGCCATGCACGTCGCGCTCGCGCACCTCCCCATGTCCCATGCCGTGGCCACTGTGGGGCGTGTCGGCATTGACCGCTTGATCGTGAGAAGCCCGTGCCCCGTCATGCGCATGCGTGTGGGCGGCACTCTCGTGATGGTGCTGATGCATGTCAGGGTCAGTCATTCGTCGTTCTCCCACCTGGTTCAGGGCATCACGCCCGACATGGGCACCACCGGCCGCTCACATTCGACTCAGGAAACTGGCTGGATCTCGCTCTCGACGACCCACTTGTGGTTGGTCATCTTCATGCCGTCGGCTTCGTAGTCGACCATGTACACGGTCTCGTCAGTCGAACTGGCGATCGTGGCCGTCGCGCCCTTCATGCCCTTCATGTGCTCGGCGAGGAGAGTCACCTCGGTGCCGTCGGACAGGCGCTGGCCCCCCGCGTCCTTGAGTTCTTCCTGCACGACCCACTTGTGGTTCTCAACCGGGTCTCCGCCGGTGGTGGGGGTGTAGTTCACCGCGTAGGTATAGGTCCGGTACGCGCCGGCGATTGTGGCGGTCGCTCCGTTCATGCCCTCCATGTGGTCGGCGGTGAGCTTCACCTTCGTGCCAACGGGGTATGTGGGGGCAGCCGCGGTCTCGATTCCTTCGGGCGCCGGCCCTCCATCCATCGGATGCTCCATAGCCGAATGATCCATTCCTCCGGAACTGCTTGCAGCGCCACCACTGCGACCCTGACTCCCGTGCTCCTGGTGGCTCCCTGACTTCGACGGCGTTACCTGCTCCTGGTCGCCGGAAGCACAGCCGGCGAGTACCAGCGCACCGCCGAGGACGCCTGCTGCAATCGCCGCGGTGAATCGCTTTCGCATGTGAACTCCATTCCTTGTTTGTCATATTTACCGTATACCCCTCCAGGGTATCGATCAAGCGCTGCCATCGCTGGTCGCTGACGTCACGATGCGGTCGGCGAGCGTTGCGGGACTTGCCGCGCGACGTGCGGCGCACTCGAACCGTCGCCTTGTCCCTTCGGTGACCCCGGTCCGACAAGCGCACCTGTTCGGTGGAGGACACGCAACGCGAGCGTCGCCCCGACGCCGATGGCGATGAGAACTGCCCAGATCAACGAGGGGAACCCCACTTGATGCCCTAATCCGAGCAGTGCTCCGGTTCCCAGGTTTCCGGCCAGGATTCCGACCCCGACAACGGTGTTGTACAGGCCGTAGTGCGTAGCGACTAGTCGGTCCCCGGACAGGTTGACCACGGTATCCATCTCAAACGGGAAGACTGTCGCTGTCGCGACAGCGAGACCAGCGGCCGCCATCAGCAACGCGGTCACCGCCGCGACCTGTCCGGCAAGGGTCGCCGTCGGCACGAACAGCAGTGGAATGAAGGCTGCGGTCATAATCGCCATCCCGACTCCGAGGCTGCGTGTTGGCCCGAAGCGGCGGCGGAACCATGTCGTGATTCGCAATTGTCCCGCCACAGCGATCACTCCGCTGACAACGAATACCGCGGCGACGAGATAGGACCCTGCCTTCTCGCTGGAGGTGATCGACGCCGCGTGCAGGGGCAGCGCGAGATACACCTGGAACGACAGGACGTAAGAGCCGATCATTGCGCACGAGAAGAGAATGAATCGCTTGTTCCCGGCGACCGTGCGCCAGTCAGAGCGGACAGACCGCCTCGGCTCAGCTGTGCGGTGCTCACGATCGCGTGGCAACGCGAGGATCTGCGCAGCAGTGAGCAAGGCGAAGACCAGAGCGGCCACGAGGGCAGTGGCTCGGAAGTCCAACGCCATCAATGCGACCCCGACCAACGGGCCGAGGAGAATACCGGCCTGATAGAAGATGTTGAATACCGCGAAGGCTTCGATGCGACGGTCGCCAGCGTCTTTGGACAGATAGGCGCGCACCGCCGGGTTGAACAGGGCGCCTGCGAATCCTGTAGCCGCGGACGCTATCAGGACTGCGGGCAGTGAATCCACGGCTGCGAGCAGTCCGAACCCGACAGTTCGTAGGAGACATCCGGCAACGATGAGCGGTTTGTACCCGAGCCGATCTGCCAGGGTCCCACCAACGAGGAACATGCCCTGCTGAGAGAAGTTGCGGATGCCCAGCACGAGTCCGATTGCCCAGCCGGCGAGTCCGAGAGGACCGGCCAAGTATCCGGCGAGATAGGGCATCAGCATATAGAAGCCCAGGTTGATGGTGAACTGGTTCACCATCAACACTTGACTGGGTCGATCAAAGGTGCGGAAGGTTGCGACCGGCCCATTCATCGCGAGGCCAAGGGGTGGTAGACGGTGCTGCAACGTGACCACCGGGTGACGACGGATTCTGCGGGGTCAGCGATTGTCAACGGGGCCGTAGGGAGATCGATCGTCGGGTCGATGCCGTTGGCATTGCAGAACGCATCGTTGTAGACCGTGCCGTAATACCGCTGCGGGCCATCCGGAAACACACCAGCAACCACCGTGCCTGGCGAGCGCGTGCCGGCCACCCAGCCTGCCGCTAACGCAACCGCGCCGACGCTCCATCCTCCAGTGGCGTAATGCGTCGAAGCCAGACTCCGGCATGCAGATACCGACTCTGACGGAGCGACCCAGTGCACCTCCGAAAACGCCGAGTAGTCGACATTCTCGGGATAGATACTTGATCCCAGGCCTCGCATGAGGCGCTTGCGAGCGGGCTGACCGAAGATCGTCGATCCCACCGTATCGACACCGATGACGTCGAGGTCCGGTAGGAACTGGCGCAAGGTCCGGCTGATTCCAGCAGAGTGCCCGCCGGTGCCGACAGAGCAGACCAGCACGTCGATGTGCCCTAACTGGGCCAGGAGTTCCAGCGCGAGCGGTTGATAGGCGCTGACATTGTCGGGGTTGGTGTATTGATCCGGACACCAGCCGGTTGGGTCTGCGGCGAGGATCGCCTGGACTCGCTCTCGACGGGCTTGCTGCCACCCACCGGTTGGGTGGGGTTCGGTGACCGTCTCGACTCGGGCGCCGTACGCGGCGAGCATTTGTGTGAGGATCGGCTCTAGACCGGGGTCGGTGACTAATGTGACGGGGTGTCCGTGCACGATGCCAGCCAACGCTAGACCCAGACCGAGCGTTCCGCTAGTCGACTCCACGATTCGCGCGCCTGGTGCGAGTTCCCCGCGAGATTTGGCCCGTTCGACCATGTGGAGCGCGGGCCGGTCCTTCATCCCTCCTGGGTTGAATCCTTCGAGTTTGGCCCAGAAACCATGCCCGTTCCGCGAGAAGGGCTCCGCGATCCGCATCACCGGGGTATGGCCCACCAAGGCGCCCGGGCACCCATACATGGATGTGTGTTCAGTGAATACATGACGCGGGGATGGCAGCGGACTCGGAGAAGTGTCGGTAGTGACGTCAATGCTCACGTAGTGGTCCTTTCGGTCGCGAAGCAGGCCACCCGCAGACATGCGGCGAGTCAGCGCCCGCGATGGTGGGCGACATGCCCGTTGCTCGTCCGGTCGGACGAGCAACTCGGTTGCGATCAGGGATGAAGTTCTGACGCCCCTTGACTGTGCGTGCGCTACCCATGTCGTTACGTATGCTCAAGATCAAGATTTCCTCAAGATCCCCAGCGCAGGTCGAACGGCGACCTGCATTCGGTCACGATGGAGTGCATGGATGCGATCGTTGCCAACCCCAGCCCTGCGGCAGTGACGGAGCCACGACCCAAATCGGGGCTACGGGCGTTGGTCATCGAGGACGAGTCAGACCTCGCTGAAGTAATCGCTGATTACCTGCAACGCAGCGGGTTCGAAGTCACGATCAGCAATGACGGTGCTGCAGCGGTTGTGGCCGCGAATCAGTACCCCCCAGACGTGGTGGTCCTCGATCTTGGACTGCCATCCGTCGACGGCGTCGAAGTATGTCGGCAGTTACGCACATTCAGCGACGCCTACGTGGTTATGGTCACCGCCCGCGCTGATGAGGTGGACACTCTCGTTGGATTGTCTGTTGGGGCCGACGACTACCTGACCAAACCGTTCAGCCCGCGCGAGCTCATCGCTCGCATCGAAGCGATGCTGCGCAGGCCCCGGGCCGGAACGGTCAGCGCCCCCGGGGCGCCTCCGTCCGCGAAACGCCGCATTGGCGACCTGACGATCGACCCCCATGCACGTGAAGTCTCGGTCGCTGGAGCGCCGATCGAACTCACCCGGACCGAGTTCGACATTCTCGACGTCATATCGCGACGACCCGGGATGGTCTTCAGCCGCGATCAGCTACTCGCCGAACTGTGGGGGCCGACGTGGGTCGGAGACTCGCACGTGGTCGACGTCCACATCGCTAGCCTGCGACGCAAACTTGGAGACACCTCTACCGTCCGTCGTTATATCCGCACCATCAGGGGTGTTGGGTACCGGATGGGCGAGGGAGCATCACCGCAATGAGTCGGCAGCGGTTCCACTGGCGACGTCCAGCCGTGTCGCGAACTGGGTTTGCTCCGCGCCTCTTCATCGCGCAAACGGTGGTGATCGCCGCCGGCGCAGGCATCGCAGCTCTTGTCGCCTGGGCGGTAGCACCACAGCTGTTTCACACTCACCTTGAACACGCGGGGTTATCGTCGACGTCCTCGCAGGCACACCACGTCGAGGAAGCGTTCACTTCCTCCCTTCTCGTGTCAGTATCTGTCGCACTACTCAGCTCGGTAGTCCTAGCGCTGGTGGTCAGTTGGCTGATCACTCGCCTGGTCGAACGATCCATCGGCGCAGTAGTCACCTCAACAGCGAACATCGCGGCAGGTAACCACGCAGTTCGTGTACCTCCGAGCCGGTTGGGGAGGGAGTTCAGCGACCTCACTAGAAGCGTCAATCAGCTAGCCATCCAGCTCGACAGTATCGAGGAGGTTCGCCAGCAGATGCTCTCCGATCTCGCCCACGAGCTACGGACACCGATCACAACCATCGTTGCGCAGGTCGAGGCCGCGGAAGACGGTATCCGGGCGCCGGGGGACCAGATGTATGGGGTGATACGCGGCGCCACTGACCGCCTCAGACGTCTCGCCGACGACATCGACGCGGTCTCTCGTGCCGGCGAAAAGCAACTACGGACGACCCCGGAGCCAACTGCGGTGAACGAGATCATCGTGGCGGCAACCCGCGAAGCCCAGACTAGGTTCGATAACGCGGGCGTGACCTTGGCCGTCGGCTCGACCGTCGACGATTACATTGACGCGGACCGAGCCCGGATCGGTCAGACCTTGGCGAACCTACTTAGCAATGCCCTTCGGCACACACCGACGGGAGGCACAGTCGCAGTAGGTAGTCACCGACGCGACAACAGCCACATCAACATCACAGTCGAGGACAACGGCGATGGGATACCAGCTGACCACTTGCCCCACATCTTCGATCGGTTCTACCGCACTGATACTTCTCGGAGCCGCGATGCTGGGGGCAGCGGAATCGGCTTGACCATCGCCCGCGCACTTGCCGAAGCACACGGTGGCACCCTCACCGCCACCAGTCGCGGCACTGGGGGAGGAGCTACCTTCACCATCACTCTGCCAAAGCAACCTCCCGAGTCCCACCTATACGCGCCAGGCCACAGTTCGCGCACACTCTCGGGGAACGTGAGTCATCGAACCGTCTAGATGACGCCGGTGCGCAGGCTCGGATTGACGGCGCACCAGGCGAGGGAATCTCGACCACATCGCTAGGCGAACTGCACATCGGTCGGTCTTCGCGTCAGACGACGAACCGCTCGACTGCGCACGTCCGTCGGAACCAGCACCCCATCATTGATCACCGCGAGAATCCGATTCTCTGCAAATCCAGGATGACGACCCCCGTCCGTACTGGTCTAGCGTCCACATTCGCCGCGCCGACCGAGGTCTGGAAGAGCGCGGTCACGCCTCGTGCAGTCGGCCTCGCGATCGGAGTTGGCCAGCAGACGACGCCGCCAGATTTCGATGAGCACAGTGCCGATCACCGTCGGCACCAGCCACGGGATCAATGCGGCGGAACCGGCCATCGGGCCGTCAACGACCAGGGCAACCACTACTAGAGCGGTAACCAGCGCTATGTACGAGCCACCTTGACCGTGGACATAACCGTGACTCCAGCCCGGGAAGCGGTGGTCGGCGGAAACACGGGCAAGGAGCGCCAGAACATAAGTGAGGAGCGAGACCGGAATCAGCCACCAGAGCTCCGTCCGGTATGAGATCACGAGCGCAGTCGCACTCAGGCATACGGTCAGCACGAGCCAGCGGTAGCTGGCACTGATCGGTCCAGTGGCGCGTTCACCGGCGTTGAAGCGCCGGACGTCTTGTCTCATGGCGAAGGGTCCGACGACAAGGGCAGCGGCGCCGACCACGATATGACCCAGAAGGAGGACGGTGTGCATCATGGCGGACCTCCCTGGAGGCCGTTAGAGAGTATTGCAATACTAACTTACCTTGCTAAGTTAGTGGTATGTCAAGGAGTCTGAGCTTCGACCTGCACCGTCTGACCGCCCAACTCGATCGCTCGGCGGACCGCATCTTGCGCGCCGACTCGGGGCTGTCGTATCGCCGGTTCCGAATCCTGTTGATCGTGGGGCGCCTCGGCCCGGCAACGCAGCGAGCAGTGGCCGAGGAACTCGGAGTCTCGGAGCCCTCGGCGAGCCGCATGACACGGGTGCTGGCCGAGACGGGCCTGCTTGCCGTCGGCCCGGACCCGAGCGGCGGCAACCGCAAGAAACTGAGCCTGACTACCGAGGGCGCAGAGGTGGTCGAGCGATGCCGCACACTGCTGGACTCGCGGTTCAGTGATCTGGTTCAGCGAAGCGGGGTGTCGCTCGATCAGTACGCAATCGATACTCAGCGACTACTCGATACGTTGCGAATGTCGCCGTGATGGTCAGGACCCCATCCCGGCCCGGTATTACGTCACAGTGACGTATTGGCGTGAGGTGGCCGCCCCTGAGGCAATGGGCGACCAGCGACGAGTTGGACCGACAATATCCCGAGGAGATGATTCTCCGCCCGAATTGAGGCGCGGGCGCCGGCCAGAACCGTCCGAACCGCCAGATCTTTCTCGGAGCAGGATTCAGGGTCGGACGACTTTCACACGTTCGCTGCCTGCTCTGATCCATCCTGGATCTGTCAGTGACAGATCCGGCGCAACGGAGCCTTCCGTCGCACCTGGTCGAACACGTCTTGATTTAATGCCGATAAGATACATTATGTCATCTTGAGTACTGCATATTGCACCAGATGACTCCTACCGCATCTATTACAACCAGCCGGCCTCCCCCGACTGGTGCGTCCGACAGTCCGCCCCGTCCACTTATCTCCAGTGGACGGGGCAGACTACCAGTGAAGCGGTCTCAGCTCAGGCGAGGCGGGAGACCACCTCGGCAGCCAGCGGCCGGGACGACGCCGGGTTCTGACCGGTGACCAGGCCGCGGTCAGTCACGACGTTGGACTCCCAGGGGTCACCGACCTCGACCTGAATGCCCGCTTCTGTCAGTCGGTCCTCGAGCAACCATTTCGCCTTGTCTGCGAGGCCCGCCTGCGATTCCTCGGCGTTGGTGAAGGCGGCCACCCGGTACCCGGAGAACGCGTTGGCCCCGTCCTCGATCGTGGCGGCCAGCATTGCGGCCGGTCCGTGACAGACGATCGCGAGTGGCTTGCCGGAATCGCGGGCGGCGACCAGCAGCTCGCCAGAGGTGTGGTCGACCGCAAGGTCCTCCATTGGTCCGTGCCCGCCAGGATAGAAGACCGCCACATAGTCGTCGAGGTCTACGTCTCCGAGCGCAATCGGATGCCGCAACTCGGTGATGGAATCGAGAGTGGCCCTGACCTGCGCGGCGTTGGTCTCGCCACCGTTGGCCTCCGCGCTGAGGCTGCCCTCGTCAACGCTGGGTATCACACCGCCCGGGGTCGCAACGACAACGTCGTAGCCGGCCTCCGTAAAGACCTCGAACGGTCCGACGGCTTCTTCGGCCCAGAAGCCGGTCGGGTGCTTGGTACCGTCGGCGAGCGTCAAGTAGTCGACACCGGTCATCACGAAGAGGATCTTTGACACGTTTGTATGCTCCTAAGGGCCAGACGAAATTCGGATTCGACACACTGCGAAGGACGGGGCACCGCACTCGCAGGAGCCAGCCCACCGCAGTACTTCAGTTCAACTCCGTGGCGCGTCTGCGCTATTCCGAGCCGAGCTAGACTCAGCCCGGTGTCGCGTTCCGCGGAACGCAGAGTAGCGACAGCTCCCGCTGTCTGTGAGATACTTCTAGTGGTCACGTAGCCTCTCGACCAGCTCGTTCTTGTTTAGCGATGAATAGCCGGTGAGCCCCAGTTCGTTCGCGCGTGACTTCAGCTCATCGACCGTCCAATCTTCGTAACGATGCGAATGGCCACCGGCCGCCCCGACCGCAGAGCGGCCACGGTTGGCCGCCGCGTTCGCAATTCTGGCCGACTTCGCTTTTGAATCGCCTTCGTCACGCAGTCTCTCGTACAGCTCATCGTCTTTCACTGATGGACCAGGATCCTTCTGCGGCATGTCGTGCCTCCATTTCCTCGATTGAGCGAATTTCGACGCGGTCGTCAATCAGCCTCGGACGAAGCGCCTCGCAGCTTCTGGAGCAATATGGGCGCGATGTCACGGAGGAAGGCGTCTTGAGAACTTCCGCCGATCTGAACCAATGCGATGTCGGTGAAACCCGCTTCCCAGTACCGACGGATGCCATCGACGGTCTGGTCGAGATCGGGCCCGCAGGGTATCGAATCGGCGACGTCGTCGGGCGTCACGAATTTGGTGGCGGCAGCGAACCCCGCTGTTGTCCGCAGGTCGGCGTTCACATCCCAGCCTCCGGCGAACCACCGGAACTGATCGCGTGCCCGTTCGACGGCCTGGCTTCGGTCCTCATCCCAACAGATCGGAATCTGTCCGATGGCGCGCGCCTGCCCACCAACCGTTCCGGTATCTGGATTTTCGTTCCAAGCGGTTACCAGATGCCGATTCGGTTCCGTGGCGATCAGGTGGTCGGCGAGCGGACCGAACGTGTCGATCCCCTTCGGCCCCGAGACCGCCACGCCGATCGGGACGCCACCCTCGGGCAGATCCCAGATGCGCGCCGAGTCGACCTGGAAGAACTCGCCGCGATGGTCCACCATCTCGCCCGTGTGCAAGGACCTAATAATGCATATCGCTTCGGCAAGCATCGCGTGCCGCTCCTCAACCGACGGCCATCGCTCCCCGACTACATGCTCGTTGAGGTTCTCACCGCTACCGAGGCCCAGAGTGAATCGACCATCGCTCAATATCTGCATTGTGGCGGCCTTTTGCGCCACAATCGCCGGGTGATACCGCATCGACGGGCACGTGACATACGTCATCAGCTCGACATCATTGGTCGCTTGTGCCACGGCGCCGAGTACCGACCACGCATACGGCGCATGCCCTTGCGCCGAGAGCCACGGGAAATAATGGTCACTGCACACTTCGAAGTCGAATCCGGCGGCTTCGGCGTCCACCGCATATCTGACGAGATCCTTCGGACCGGCTTGTTCGGTCATCAGCGTGTATCCGAATCGCACAGTCACAGCTTCCCCCACTCCTTCGATGTGGCTTGGATGGGCGTAGGAGTCCGTCGTCGGCAGGGCGTTTCGCGAGTTGTATCGAGTTGGAAGTCAATGGTTGGGTTTGCGAGAATCACCGACCCGGTGTCCTGATCCGACCCTACGCGCGCACGTATCGACCCGCGCCGGTTCTCTGCGCAAATCGCGTGCCAGAGCCTCCCGGCTCGGTAGACGAGGACTGTGCTCGGCGACCTCGCCGACAAGTGCTCGCATACGCCTCGGGCAGTTGAGCGTGGCGCTCAGTCGCCTTTATCGACGCTCATATCGATGCGAACTCCAGAGGCGATACACCCAAGAGTGATGCACAGGGATTCCAGTAAACCTCTACATGTTGCACCGGGCGAAGCAATCGCCCGCTGCTCGCCGTGCCGGATGCCAACGCGCTGTGGGACTTTGATCTCCTAGCTGAGCCTCAGTGACAGCGAGGTGAGACCTGCCCTGGTACGACTCACGCCTGATGTGCCAAACCTGAGCCGTACACTGCTGGCCCGAATACTCCACTGTGTCGAGTCATTGCGCTGCCAGTACTTCCGAAGTGGGCCCATGGGTTATCGCGTTGACGAGTTGTTCGATCACTGCCCGGGATACTTGGGGCGGCGGGGCGTGCGTAAGAAGACCTTCGATGACGAACGTCCCGATGCGGATCACGGCGTCCGCGTCCGGTCCCGAAAGCCCTGCGGCGGCGATATCGTCAGAGAAGAGCGCTTCAGTGTACGCGTGAAAGCCATTGTGCCATTCATCGATGACTGTCGACTTGGCCGCACGCTCGTGCACGGTCGACACCAACGGACCCACCCGCTGCAGTCGCTCCACCAGCCATTCGAGCCGCTCGGCGAGAGAGCGATCCGCAACGGCCGCGTAGTCCTCCGTATCCTCGGTCACGATGACCGACAGGACGGCCACCAAGATGTCATCCTTGTCCTCGAAATACCAGTACAACGTATTTGCTGTTATGCCAACGGCTTTGGCTAGCCGGGTGATGGACGTGCGCTCGAAACCTTCGGACACGAACAGGTCGCGCGCGACGCCGATGATGTCTGCGCGCTTTTCCTCCCTGTTGTGAAGTCCGCGGTTTCTGGGCATGGTCTACATCCTATCTTGAACACCGTTCAAGGTGCTGATACGGTTCTTGAGAGCCGTTCAAGAGAACGGATAGTCCTCATCACCGGTCGCACCGTGCATCCCGCCACAGAACAGGGGAATTATCAGATGGCCACTGACGATCACGCCCATTTCACGCGTTCTGAAACCTCGTTCACCTCGGACGGTGTCCGGTGCGCAGCAACAGTGTTTCGGCCCACGACGGCGCACGTAGCGCCACTCCCCGCGATCGTGATGGCGCACGGATTCGGTACACCCCGGGCAATGCGCCTGTACGCGTACGCGGAGCAGTTCGTAGCGGCGGGTTTCATCGTGTGTGTATTCGACTACCGGCACTTCGGGGACAGCGACGGCGAACCACGGCAGCTGTTGGATATACCGAAACAACTCGTCGACTGGCGCGGCGCTGTCGACTTCACACGGACGCTCGATGGAGTCGACGAGAACAGGATCGTCGGGTGGGGCACGTCCTTCGCCGGCGGCCACGTACTCACCCTCGCGGGCAACGGACTCGAATTCGCCGCTGTCATCGCGCAAGTACCCCATGTCAACGGCGTCGCCGCCGTCCGTGCAGTCGGACTCCGGCACGCGCTACGAGTCGGACCTTCGGCTATCAGCGACGGCATCCGAGCACTTCTTCGACGCCCGCCGCGCTATATCGACAGTGTCGGCCTACCTGGATCGCATGCAGTGATGGTCTCACCGGATGCGATTACCGGACGCGATCGACTGTTGCGCGGGTCAGGATTAGTCGTCGGCGACTACCCCGAGACTGTCGCCGCACGCATACTGTTGAAAATCTGGCGGTACTCCCCCGGGCGAACAGCGGCAGCGATCGGATGCCCCACATTGGTCCAGATCATGTCCGAGGATGTAGTGACTCCAGCCGCAGTCACACAACGCACCGCAGAGAAGATGCGCAATGCCACGGTTCGTACCTATGCGGGTGGTCATTTCGATCCGTATGTCGATCCACTCTTCTCGACAGTGGTGGGTGACCAACTCGATTTCCTTGCCGAGAACGTGCGGTGACGCAGCGCGCAGCCCGTCGCGCACCTTCACGCGGCGCGCCATCCGGACTCGCCGTCCGAGCCACTGCGCTGCCAACCGCCGGAATCGCACCGGTGCCAACCCGGTCCAGGACCTCGATCCGCGGAGACCACCCCGCCCGATCAGGAATTGAACACGACAAACCGGTTGCCCACCACTCCGCTAAACGGGCAGACTCGCGCATATGGCTGTCCTACGACCCGTCGACACCGATCACTGGACGCGTCGCGAGTGGTTCGAGCACTATCGATACCGCCGTCCTACGTATTGTTCGATGACGGTCGACATCGACGTGTCGCAGCTGGTCCCTGCGGTTCGGGCGGCCGGCCTTCGCAGTTATCCGGCACAGGTCTGGGCGTTGGCGACGGTAGTCAACAGGTACCCGCAGTTCCGCATGGCCCTCGACGAGAACGGTGCTCCAGGAATTTGGGACGCCGTCGACCCATCCTTCACGGTGTTCAACCCGGATCTGGAGACGTTCTGCAATGTCTGGGCGTCGTACGAGGACTTCCCGGCATTCCATGATCGGGCCGCACACCTGATCGACGAGCATCGGAGTGCGACAACGCCTTTCCCTCAGGGGTTCCCGCCGCCTCCCAATCTCTTCGACGTCTCAAGCATCCCCTGGACCTCATTCACCAGCGTCTCGCTGCACATGCAGACCGGGTGGGACCACTTCGCACCGGCGTTCACACTCGGTCGGTACCGCGAGGACGGCGACACCCTCATGATGCCCCTCGCGTTGCAGATCCATCACGCAGCGGCCGATGGCTATCACCTGGCCCGGCTGGTCAACGACCTGCGCGCACTCATCAGCACACCTGAGGAATGGTTGACGTGACTAAGCCGTAAACGCAGTCCAGCTAACTTCGCGACCTACCCGAATCATCGAATCGTTGCCCGCCCAGCCGATAGCTGTTTCGGCGGTAGCCGACATCGGCGATCACCGATGAGGCGTCAACGTGATGGAGCCGATCCTGACGCCGCCTAGATACGCCGGCCCCTTGTATCCGCCGTGTCCATCACGGTTCAGGAAAACTCGGTGCCCCGGAAACAAGTCGACATAACCGCCTTTGGCCGTCGGATGAATCCGGTAGCGGCCAATGAGCACCAGGTCCCGGCCCGAGACATGGGCGTCACGCTGGAGCAGCACAGCTCCGGACGACAACGTTGTGGACGTGTAGGCGCCGGGTGCGACGTCAGCGGACGCTGGCCCGGCGGTGCCGAACAGACTTGCAGCACCGATAACCGATGCGGCCAGAGCGGTCCAGACCACCCGTGGGCTTACATTCATATCCATGGTTCACATCCTGGTAGCTCGGGGTTCCTACGCTACGCCTGGCCTGGATCAGCCATCGTTCTATGCACCAGTCAAGCCGGGTAAGCCTTAGACGTTCTAAAAGCACATTGGTGGTGTGCGCGGCTCGCGCTTGATGTCTCCGGTTTCGATAGTGGTTCAGCAGCAGGTGTTGAGGACCGCCCGGAGTGCTTCTAGGTTGGCTGGCTCAGCACGATAAAGGTTGTTGACGCCGCGACGTTGCGAGGTGACCAGGCCTGCGCCCCGGAGTTGGTTGAGGTGGTGAGATGCGGTGCCCCCGGAGATGCCGACGGCGGCGGCGATGGCGCTAGCGGTCATCTCAAGGTCCGGATCACCCATCAGGAGCGACACCATCTGAATCCGGACTGGATCAGCGAGGGCCTTGAGCCGGAGAGCGAGCTCGACGGCGTCATCGCTTGGCATTGGGCCGGCGGCCAGTGGTGCACAGCAGATCGGGGCGCTGATGTCCATCACGGGCAGAGACTTGGGCATAGTCTCGAATCTACCCATACCTTTGACATATATCAAAGTAATGAGTTACAACGGAGACGTCGATTGCTTAGACATTTGTCAAATTCTTGGAGGCCCCCATGTCCCGCGTCCAACTCGCACTCAACGTCGACGACCTAGAGACGTCGATTGCGTTCTACAGCAAGCTCTTCAACACCACGCCCGCCAAGGTCAAACCCGGGTATGCGAACTTCGCCATAGCTGAGCCGGCACTCAAGCTGGTGCTCCTCGAGAACCGCGGCGAGGGTGGCACCATCAACCATCTCGGCGTCGAGGTGGACGCTAGCGAGGCTGTTCACAGCGAGATTGCTCGACTGTCCAGCGAAGGCCTGTTCACCGAGGAACAGATCAACACAACCTGTTGCTTCGCTACTCAGGACAAGGTGTGGGTCGGCGCACCCGACGGGGAACGTTGGGAGGTTTACACCGTCCTGTCTGACGCGGACACTTTCGGCGAAGCGCCGATCGCGTCATCCGATTCCGCAGGCGCCGACCTCGGGCTGACGCAGACCGCGTCGGCGTGCTGCACTCCAACCTCGTCAACCTAGGTCGATCTTCGACGGGCGTCGCTCTGATGAGCGGCACCCCTTCGTGTTGCGGCTTATATCGACATACGTCAATATCGATATATGTCAAAGTCACTCGAGGTCGAGATCGCCCCGGCACGATGTTCGCCGCTGGCACGAGAGCCCCTGACGCCAGAGCGAACGGTGGAGGCGTGCGCGGTATTTAAGGCACTTGCCGATCCGGTGCGTTTGCAGTTGTTCAGCCTCATCGCCAGCCACGAGGGCGGTCAGGCGTGCGTGTGCGACATCCTGCCAGCTGTGGATGTGTCGCAGCCGACGGTGTCGCATCATTTGAAGGTCCTGCGGACTGCGGGGCTACTCGAGTCCGAGCGCCGCGGGTCGTGGGTTCATTACCGGGTGGTTCCCGACGCCCTCGGTGTGGTCGCCGACATCGTGGTGCCGCTGACCGGAATGGCGATCGCATGAGCCTGCACGCACCAGGTCGGAACGTTGCGGCGAAGATGTCAACGCTGGATCGGTTTTTGCCTGTGTGGATCGGGTTGGCGATGGTCGCCGGCCTGCTACTCGGGCGCCTGATCCCCGGACTGAACACCGCACTGGAGAAGATTCAGATCGACGGGATCTCCCTACCGATCGCCGTGGGCCTGCTGATAATGATGTACCCGGTGCTGGCGAAGGTCCGATACGATCGCCTCGGCACCGTCACCGGCGACCGCCGACTACTCGTTGGCTCATTGGTCCTGAATTGGATCGTCGGCCCGGCACTTATGTTCACTCTGGCGTGGCTACTGTTGCCGGACCTACCCGAATACCGGACTGGGCTGATCATCGTCGGACTGGCCCGCTGCATTGCCATGGTGATCATCTGGAACGACCTCGCCTGCGGTGATCGCGACGCTGCCGCAGTGCTGGTAGCGATCAACTCTGTGTTCCAGGTTGTGATGTTCGCAGTCCTGGGGTGGTTCTACCTATCGGTTCTGCCCGGTTGGCTCGGGCTGGAACAGACCACCATTGACGCCTCACCGTGGCAGATCGCCAAATCAGTGCTGATCTTCCTCGGCATCCCACTGCTCGCCGGATACCTGAGTCGCCGGATTGGCGAACGCCGGCGCGGCCGCGATTGGTACGAGCGGGCGTTCCTGCCCCGCGTCGGGCCGTGGGCACTGTACGGACTGCTGTTCACAATCGTTCTGCTGTTCTCCCTGCAGGGCGAGCAGATCACCTCTCGCCCTGGCGATGTCGTCCGCATCGCGGTGCCGCTGTTGGCCTACTTCGCAATCATGTGGGGCGGCGGGTACCTCCTCGGTGCACTCCTGAGACTCGGTTACCAACGCACCACCACCCTTGCGTTCACCGCAGCTGGCAACAACTTCGAACTGGCGATCGCCGTGGCGATCGGCACGTACGGCGCCACCTCTGGCCAAGCCCTCGCGGGCGTTGTGGGCCCCCTCATCGAGGTCCCCGTCCTGGTCGCCCTGGTCTACGTCTCCCTCGCCCTCCGTAACCGCTTCACACCCGCTAACGCCGCCGAAAAGGACATGCCATGACACCCTCAGTCTTGTTCATTTGCGTCAAGAATGGCGGCAAGTCACAGATGGCCGCTGGCCTGATGCGCCAGATCGCCGGTGACGCAGTCGAGGCGCACTCAGCGGGCACCCATCCCGGCAACGCCATCAATACGCTCTCAGCCCAAGCACTCGCCGAGGTCGGCGTCGACATCAGCACGCAGACACCGACCAGCATCGACCCATACCTGCTGCGAAGCGCCGACAAGGTCATCACCCTCGGCCGCGAAGCTGTCATCGACGCCCCCGGCATCACCGTCGTCAACTGGGACACCGACGAACCCTCCGAACGCGGTATCGGCGGAATCGAGCGCATGCGCCTGGTCCGCGACGACATCGCCGCACGCGTCGACGCCCTCGCCGCCGAACTCGCGCGAGAATGACGCTGCGGAGCGTTCTTCCATGCCCACCCGAAAGGCCTGGCGGCCTGGGGACCCGACTTGCCCTCTTTGCTAATATCTGCAGGTAGAAACCCTGCCACGTGATTGAGGACTGCGCATGAGCATCAGCCCCGAACGGGACCGGCCGAACGCGGTCGAGTACATCCTGTACTGCTACGGGAAACGTCTACCCGACTCGATGCGGGGCTGGGTACGCAACGACCTCGGCGGCCCCGGTGCCGTACGCCGAACTGTCGTCCGCTGGAGTGCCTTGTGCGTACTGGTTCTGCTGCCGCTGTTCCTGATTCCGACAACGCTGTTCGTGTACGCGAGCATGACGCTGCCGATTCTCATTCCGTTCGTCTACTTCTCGTTCGCACTGAACCGGGTGTGGCGCCGACACCGGCTGGATCAGCACGGCCTCGATCCGGATATCGCCGACGAGATGAAACGGCAACGGGATGCGCCGATGCACCGGACGTACGCAGAGAAGTACGGGCCTCGCAGTTAGCTACGTCTAGCTGCCAGCTCCGGCTTTCCGCATGGATCGCGTCATGGGGACCGGGACCTCGGGACCCGGGCGAGCCGACCTCGAGGCCATCGCGAGCACCAGAACCGCTATTCCGAGCAGCGCGTACGAACTGCCGGCTATCTGCTGCCACCACAGCCATTCGAGTTCACGTTGGTGCGAGTTCGGGAAGAACCTGTGCGCGCCGACCACCGCGACCGATGCGATGACTCCAGGAACCACCAGCCATCCCTTCGACTCCGAGAGTCGCTCGACCGCGAGCACCGTGCCCACCACGAGCGCCGGAGCCAGCCACACCCAGTGATGCGACCACGAGATCGGTGACACGAGGAGCGCGAACATCGCATTGCACACGAGTGCGAGCGGAGGGATGTGAGCACTCTCCCGCATGGCTACGACGGTGACCGCCAGGACCAGTCCGCTCAACACCAGCCAGAACACTGTGAACATCGGCTCGGATGTGCCCAGTCGCGCGAGCACCGCCTGTATCGACTGGTTCGCTGCATACGGCGAGCCGCTCAAACCGGACATCTGACCGAACCCGCCGAACCAGTACTTCACCGATTCGTGCGGCAGCACCAAGAACATCACCGCAGTAGCGACCGCGCCGGAGACCGCAGCAGTAGCCGCGGCGCGATACTCCCGCCGGATCAGGAAGTACAGCACGAAGACCGCCGGAGTCAGCTTGATCGCCGCAGCCAGTCCGACCAGCATGCCGCGGGGCCACTTCGCCGTTCGGGCGAGACAGTCGACGGCGACAAGACCCAACAGAAGCAAGTTGACCTGACCGAACATCAAGGTCTCGGAAACCGGTTCCAGGCTGAGCATGACCGGCGTCGCCGTCGCCGTCACCCACACGGCGCGTCGGACCGAGAGCAAGGTCATTCGCCGCAGGACGACGTAGGTCGCGGCAGCCAGCGATCCGATCGAAGCGAGAATCAGTCCCGCCGACGCGACACCCCACGGGCTGAACGCGAAAGGAGCCAGCGCCGCCACCGCGAACGGCGGGTAGATGAAGGGCAGTTCCGCCCCGGCTGCGGTCTCAGGCAGCTGTCCGTACAGATCTCCACCGGCGCCCAGCGTGTGGATACCGATCCGGTAGACCTCGAGATCGATGAAGCCCTCGCCCTCTCGACCGAGAAGCCAGACTGCGGTCCACACCGCCAACGCTACGGCGTTCACCGAGACCGGAATCGCCCATAACAAGCGTTCCTTCCCAGACGGCAGGTTTCGCATCATTCAACAGACTCCAGTCGGCGACCTTGCAAAGGACGAGCGAGAATCGACATTCCGAACATCAGCGCTATTCCCGATGATCCGACCGATTCACTCGCGCTCTGGCCGACCGCGACTAAACCGTTGCGACAAGCGCAGCAGACAGCGTGAGCACGAGGAAATGGTCGCCCGAGTCCACCACCCTAGACGATGGTCCTATACGCAGCTAACCGCGCGCGTTCAGGCCTCTATGACGGCGCCGCAAATGCCGCATTCCTCGAACTCTCGACGACTCCAGCGTGCGACCGGAATGAAGAACAATGTGAATTGCTTGTACTCCCGGATTCGCAACCAATCTGTCGTATTGTGACAATTCCGACAAGACCGGCTATGGCCTGTTCCAAGACGCTTTCGCTTCGTGCCGTACCCGAACAGAAAGAACATCAGGCCAGCGTAATGGTGACCTGTATCGCACGAGCTATCGCTTATGTTGATTGGACTGAGTCCAACACCGCGTTCAGCGGAGCGCGAAGGCTTACGCCGAGGTGTTCAACGCTCTCCTCGGGTGAGCCGGATTCGGTGGCAGACTCGATGGCGACAGGGAACCGCAAGAACGCATTCGAGAAGGAGCGGGCGGATGGCGACGGAATCTGATCTGAAGACTGTGCTGGACGGGCTGGCCGGGACCCGCGGGTGGCAGGAGGATTTCTACCGGCACCTCCATCAGCATCCGGAGTTGTCGCATCAGGAGCATCGCACCGCAACCCAGGTGGCGGAGCGACTCGCCGACACGTCGTTCGACATCCACGACGGCATCGGCGGCGCAGGCATCGTCGGGGTGCTCCGCAACGGCGACGGTCCCACCGTGCTCCTGCGGGCCGATATGGACGCGTTGCCGGTTCGCGAGGCAACGGGACTCCCCTATGCCAGCACGGCGACGACGACCGATGCGGACGGCAGCGAAGTCCCGGTGATGCACGCCTGCGGCCACGACGTGCACGTCACCTGTCTGCTCGGTGCAGCTCAGTTGCTGTCCGACGCCACCGATCATTGGACCGGCACGGCGGTGCTCCTCTTCCAACCGGCGGAGGAGACCGGCGACGGCGCTCGCACCATGCTCGACGACAGGTTGACCGATCTGATCGGCGACGTCGACGTGGCCTTGGCTCAGCACGTACTGCCCTTCCCGGCCGGCATCGTGGGAACCAGGCCGGGTTCGGCACTGTCAGCTGCGGACAGCATGCGGATCACCGTCCACGGACGCGGAGGGCACGGATCCATGCCCCAGGCCACCATCGATCCCGTCGTCCTTGCGTCGATGATCGTGATCCGTCTGCAGACTGTCGTCTCCCGCGAGCTCGCTCCCGCCGAACCTGCTGTGCTGACGGTCGGCAGCGTCACTGCGGGAAGCAAGAGCAACATCATCCCCGACCACGCGGTCCTCGAACTCAATGTCCGCACGTACAGTGCCGACAGCCGTGACACCGTCCTCAACGCCGTGAAGCGGATCGTCCAGGCCGAGTGCCAGGCCTCGGGTTCGCCGAGGGAGCCGGAATTCGAGCTGTACGACCGCTTTCCGGCCACCGTCAACGACGAGGACGTCACCGAGCGCGTCGCCGACGCATTCCACAGACACTTCGGAGAGTGCAGCGAGACGCTTCCCCTGCAGACCGCCAGCGAGGACTTCAGCGATATCCCCGATGCTCTCGGCGTTCCCTACACCTACTGGGGAATCGGTGGTGCCGACCCCGACACGTACCGTTCCGCCGAGGCGGCCGGCCGGGTGTCGGACGATATCCCGGTGAATCACTCCGCGACATTCGCGCCGGTCATTCAGCCCACCCTCGATACCGGAACGCAGGCTCTCGTCGTCGCGGCGCTGGCTTATCTGTAACCGACGACGCTGCCGAAGTAGTTCGACGCCGACTGCACAACTGCCTTCGCAGAACGGATCCGCGACAGATCTCGTTTACGTAGCGTGGGCATCAGCAGCTCGAATCGACGTACCTGACCTGTGACAGGAGTTCGATGATGTGGAAGCGCCGCGACCAACCCGACAGCGGCGGAGTGAAGGTCGGTGACCTGACCGGCCCCCACCTGTCGACCCGGTTCGGGGTGGGCGCGGCCGATCTCGGAACCATGGTCGAGGCTCCCAACGGCGACATTGTCGCCGTGTTCGGGGATACCTACCGGGAACCACGGGCCGGATCAGCAGACTGGCGATCGCCGGTCATCCTCGTCGGCGAGCGGGACTCCGCGGGCCGCGTCCAGTGGAAGCACGCCGGAGGCCCGGACCCGGACTACGCACGCCAACTGTGGCCGTACATTCACGATTCTCCTCCCTGGCGCAACGGCGGCTTCTCGACGGTGATCCCGAGCGACATCCTCCGTGTCGGCGATGACCTGTACCTGCACGTGATGGTGATCAAAGGGTTCCCCACAGTGCAGTGGACGGAGATCTGGCGATCGGAGGACAACGGGGTCACCTGGGGGCACATGGGTCCGGACGCCACGTTCGCGGCCGACCTCCACCACGGACTCGCCCAATCCTGGGCGTGGGATTTCAACCCGGACGACGGATGGGTGTACGTGATCTCCACGGCGTTCCAGTCCGGCTCGGGAATGATCCTGCGCGCGGTTCGCCCCTCCGACATCGGGAATCGGGATGCCTACTTCGGCTGGGGATTCCGCGACGGAACGTGGGCATGGGGCAACGAACCCACGGTCATCACGCCCGACGGCGAACTGTGGCGCGAGACTACGTTTCGACGTCTGTCCGACGGTGGACGCGTCGGCTGGGTACTCGGCGGATACTGCATCTCCGACCGTGGACTCTCCTACCGTGTCCTCGACAGCCCTCTCGACGACGTTCAGCGGCGCACTAAAGCCACGCCGATCACGCAAGCCGGCGACTGGTCGAACGAGGACCACCCGTCCGGGGTGGTTGCCCAGGCGTACGGCGGCTACATCGTTCCCGGCTCACGACTGGACGTTCCGAACGGGATCGGGCTGTCGGTCTCGCAGTGGAACACCACGACTCACTGGCCGTACCGCGTGATGCAGTTCGCCACGACGCTGAGCTCTCCCGGTACGGCGTCCACCGATGCGGTCTTGGCGCAACGACTTCCCCATTGGGTCGCTGCCCTCGATGCCGGTTCTGCGGATCCCTCCGTGACACAGGAGGTTTCGGATGCTCGTGCCGCGCTGGAACGGCTCCGCAGCGCGCTCGATTCCGGGACGGGACGTCCCTAACCCACCCACACGGTCTTGATGTTGCAGAACTCGAGGATGCCGTTCTGCGCCAACTCGCGCCCGTAGCCGGACCGGCGGATTCCGCCGAACGGCAGCTCGGGATACGAGACCGTCATGCCGTTGATGAAGACCTGGCCTGCCTCGAGTTCGTTGATGAACCGCTCCTGTTCGGCATCGTCGGCGGTCCACGCGTTGGAGCCGAGTCCGAAGTCGGTGTCGTTGGCGATCCGGATCGCGTCGTCGATATCGCCCGCTCGGTACAGTGATGCCACCGGACCGAACACCTCCTCGCGGTACAGGCTGGACGTCTCACTGATCCCGGCGATCACCGTCGGCTCGAAGAACCAGCCCGCGCGGTCGGGACGGCCACCGCCGGTGAGGATCTCGGCACCGTCAGCGACCGCTGCCTCCACCTGCTTCTCCAGGTCGGCTCGTCCCTGCTCGGACGCCAGGGGCCCGACGTCGGTATCGGCATCCATCGGATCGCCCACCGTCAACGCTTCGAAACCGGCGACGAAGGCGTCGGTGAACTCGTCGTAGACGTCGGTGTGCACGATGAACCGCTTCGCCGCGATGCACGACTGCCCGTTGTTCTGAACGCGTGCGGTGACCGCGACCTTCGCCGCCTCCTGCACGTCGGCCGAGGGCATGACGACGAACGGGTCGCTGCCACCGAGTTCGAGCACCGACGGCTTGACCTCATCCGAAGCGGCTGCTCCGACTGCCCGGCCGGCAGGCTCACTGCCGGTGAGCGTGACTGCGGCGATCCGCTTATCGCGGACGATCGCGTCGACCGCTCCGGAACCGATCAGCAGCGTCTGAAAGCTCCCCTCGGGGAAGCCGCCACGAGCGATCACGTCGGCTAGATAGAGCGCAGTCTGCGGCACGTTGGAGGCGTGCTTGAGAACTCCGACATTGCCTGCCATCAGTGCAGGCGCGGCGAACCGCACCGCCTGCCACAGCGGAAAGTTCCACGGCATCACTGCGAGGATCACGCCGAGTGGCTGGTGGCGCGTGTACGCACGCGAAGCACCCACCGCTTCGATGTCTTTCGGATCATCCGACAGCATCTGCTCTGCATTATCCGCGTAGTACCGGAATGCCTTGGCGCACTTGCCGACTTCGGCGCGGGCCGACTTCAGGGTCTTCCCCATCTCCTGGGTCATCATCGCCGCAGTCGTACCGACCTCGTCGTCGAGCAGGTCGGCCGTGTTCCTGGCCCATTCGGCGCGCTGGGCGAAACTCGTCGTCCGCTGCGCTCGGGCACGTTCGAGCGCAGCATTCAGCGCATTGTCGATGTGTTCCGGGCTCGCCTCGTCGAAGATGCGGACGGTTTCCCCGGAGGCCGGATTGATCGATGCGATGGGCATGGACTGTCCTCTCCTGGCTGTCGTCCGCGAGCCTACTCGCGTCAGACCGCAGGCTGTTCCGGGAATACCGGCGGGTAGCCGCATCGTTGTGGCCACCATGAGCTTGTTCGAACCCCTGATCATCGGTCGTCTGACCCTTCCCAACCGCGTCACGATGGCGGCACTGACCCGCCAGCGCGCCGAGGAGGACGGCGTTCCGACGGACCTTCACGTCGAGTACTACGCACAACGCGCCTCTGCAGGCCTGGTCGTCACCGAAGGCACCTTCCCCGCGTTCACCAATCGTGCGTTCCCCGGCCAGGCCGGCATCGCCGACCAGGCGCAGCAGGACGGCTGGCGTCGTGTCGCCGACGAGGTCCACGACCGCGGAGGCCGCATCTTCATGCAGATCATGAACGGCGGCCGGATGTCCCATCAATCACTGACGCGTGGCGTGGTGCCAGAAGCTCCGAGCGCTATCGCCTCGGGCACGCGAGTCCACACATTCGACGGCACCTTCGATGCGCCGGTCCCCCGCGCGCTGGGCACGGATGAGATTCCCCGTATCGTGAGCGAGTTCGTCGAGGGCGCGCGCCGGGCTGTCGACGCCGGTCTGGACGGCGTGGAGATCCACGGCGCAAACGGCTACATCCTCCATGAGTTCCTCGCACCGACCTCCAATCACCGCACCGACCTCTACGGCGGATCACCGGAGAACCGGGCTCGACTCCTCACCGAGGTGATCCGGGCCGTCGCCGATGAGGTCGGCGCCGATCGCACTGCAGTGCGCATCTCCCCCGAGCACAACGTGCAGGGAACCGTCGAAGACGATGAGGCGGACGTCCTCGCCACTTACGGACGTCTTCTGGACGACATCGCCGACCTGCCGCTGGCGTACATTTCGCTGCTGCACAAAGAACCGCAGAGCGCCATCACCCGCCTCATTCGGGAGAAGTCACCCGCTCCCCTCGTCTTCAACACCGGTTTCGGCGAGGTGACCCAGCGCGAAGACGCGACTGCAGTCGTCGAGAGCGGCATCGCGGATGCCGTCGCGGTGGGCCGAATGCTGATCGCCAATCCCGACCTGGCCCAGCGATGGGAACACGGGCTCTCCCTCAATGATCCCGAGCCTTCCACGTTCTACCGGGGCGGCGCTCACGGGTACACCGACTACCCGGCGGCCGAACGTATTGCGCAAGCCTGAAAGAATCAGCAGCGGCGCGCACCTCCGAATAAAAAGATCGCCCCTCCTGTCATCAGGAGGGGCGATCTCTTCGATTCAGAGAATCACTCGGCGGGGACGACTTCGTCCTTGACCTTGACCTCGGTCTTATCGCCCTTCGAGTCCCAGGTGATCTCACCGTTCTCGAAGGTCGACTTCTTCATTGTGCCTTCTTCGGTCTCATCACTCGTGGGAGCGCCGAGCGGCCCGTCCGAGCCGCCCTTGCCGTCTTCGGCGGGCTTACCGCTGTCGTCGCGCTTCACGTTCCACGCGTCGCGGATCTTGCCCCAGGTGATGTATGCGGGACCATCGGCCTTCGCGCTGATGACGCCACCGTCGAACTGCTGGAAGGTAACGCCGCTCTCGCTCTTGCCGGAGGCCTCCGGGCCCGTCAGCGGAGCACCGAGATCCGTCTTCTGCTTCTCGGTGGCGGTGTTGAACTTCTCTGCGATCGAACCGGTGAGCTTCACCTTGGAGCCGTCGGCAGCGTCGAGTTCGACGTCCTTGCCTGCGTTCTCCTGGCCTTCCTTACCGCCTGCACCTTCCGATGCGTTCGGATCAACGGCCTGCGAAGCTGAGTTCGCCGCCGAGCCTGCAGCGTCTTTCGCCTTGTCCACAGTGTCGTCACTGCATCCAGCGGCCACCAGAGTGGTAACTGCCAATGCTGCAGTCACACCGGCTGCCCGGCGCATGGTCTGCCTCATGATTTCCTTTCGGTTTCCGAAGTACCTCTCAATGAGCAATGCGGAGCATCGACCCGCTTGGGAGCGTATCGAACATTCTGCGCTCCGTCAGCCCAGCCCTGTATTGAGTCCATACCGATTCCTGGGTAATCAGCCCTTCGCTGAAAGCCTCAGCACTGATAACTGCAGGACACACCGCACATTCCGCCATCCTTTATCGATACCAATCTGAGACTTCCCGCTTCGGCGTTTCGTGAGCGCTCCTCTGTACTCAACCCGACTAACCAGGGTGCGCCAACTCGTCGCAACACGAAGAGTCTGCGGAATACGAACGCAACCACAACGGTTACCCGAGCTGAGAGATCAGCCGGACGGACGCCGCTCGGGTGTCAGTTGCCTGCGCCGGCCAGCGTCTCGTTCAGAGTCGCGCTGGGACGCATCGCCGCCGCCAGTTTCTCCGGGTCGGCAAGGTAGTAGCCGCCGATGTCGACGGCGTGGCCCTGTGCGTCTCGCAGCTCACCGACGATCGTCTCCTCCTGCGCTGCGAGCTTCTCCGCGAGCGGCGCGAAGTAGGCGGCGAGGTCGGCATCCTCGGTCTGAGCGGCCAGCTCCTGCGCCCAGTACAGCGCCAGGTAGTACTGGCTTCCGCGATTGTCCAGCTCGCCGGTCGAACGCGACGGCGACTTCCGGTTCTCCAGCAGCCTGCCGGTCGCCTTGTCGAGCGCCACCCCGAGCAGACTCGCCTTCGGGTTCTCGTTCTTGCGGCCCAGGTCGTCGAGACTGACGGACAGTGCCAGGAACTCACCGAGGGAATCCCAACGGAGGTGATTCTCCTCGACGAGCTGCTTGACGTGTTTCGGCGCGGAACCGCCTGCACCGGTCTCGTACAGACCTCCGCCGGCCATCAGCGGCACGATCGACAGCATCTTGGCGCTGGTCCCCAGTTCCAGGATCGGAAAGAGGTCCGTGAGGTAGTCACGCAGGATGTTGCCGGTGACCGCGATGGTGTCGAGGCCGCGGATCAGGCGCTCGAGCGTGTATCGCATGGCCCGGACCTGCGACATGATCTGAATGTCCAAGCCCTCGGTGTCGTGATCCTTCAGGTAGGCCTTGACCTTCCCGATGAGCTCGTTCTCGTGCGGACGGTAGGGATCGAGCCAGAACAGCGCGGGCATCCCCGATTCGCGGGCCCGCGCGACGGCGAGCGCCACCCAGTCCCGGATCGGCGCGTCCTTGACGGTGCACATGCGCCAGATGTCGCCCTGCTCCACGTTCTGCGCGAGCAGCACCTCTCCGGTCGATGCATCGACGATGTTCGCGACGCCGTCTTCGGGGACCTCGAATGTCTTGTCGTGCGAGCCGTACTCCTCCGCCTTCTGCGCCATCAGACCGACGTTCGGAACGGTGCCCATGGTGACCGGATCGAACTGGCCGTTGGTCTTGCAGAAGTTGATGATCTCCTGGTAGATGCGGGCGAACGTCGACTCCGGCATCACGGCCTTGGTGTCCTTCTGCCGCCCGTCCGCGCCGTACATCTTGCCGCCTGCGCGGATCATCGCCGGCATCGAAGCGTCGACGATGACGTCGCTCGGCGAGTGGAAGTTCGAGATGCCCTGCGCCGAGTCGACCATGGCCAGCTCGGGCCGATCCTCGTGGCAGCGATGCATGTCCTGAACGATCTCTTCGCGCTTGGACGCCGGCAGGGTCTCGATCTTGTCGTAGAGGTCGACGAGGCCGTTGTTGACGTTCACACCGAGCTCGTCGAAGAGGTCCGCGTGCTTGGCGAACGCCTCCTTGTAGAAGACCTTCACCGCGTGACCGAAGACGATCGGGTGCGAGACCTTCATCATCGTCGCCTTCACGTGCAGCGAGAACATGACACCGGTCTTACGGGCATCCTCGAGTTGCTCCTCGTAGAAGTCGAGCAGCGCCTTCTTGCTCATGAACATGCTGTCGATGACGTCGCCCTCGTCGACCGCAACCTTCTCCTTCAGCACCACGGTCTTGCCGCTGTTCGTCACGACCTCCATACGCGCATCGCACTTGCGGTCGACCGTCATCGACTTCTCACCGTGGTAGAAGTCGCCGTGCCTCATGTGCGCCACGTGCGATCGCGAAGCCATCGACCACGCGCCCATGCTGTGCGGATTGTTTCGTGCGTACTCCTTGACCGCCTTGGGTGCGCGACGATCCGAGTTTCCTTGACGCAGAACCGGGTTCACTGCGCTGCCGAGACAGGTGGAGTACCGCTCACGGATCTCGCGCTCCTCGTCGGTCTTCGGCGTCTGCGGGAAATCGGGGATCGCGTATCCGTCGTCCTGCAACTCGGTGATCGCGGCCAGCAGCTGCGGGACCGAGGCGCTGATGTTGGGGAGCTTGATGATGTTGGTGTCGGCTTCGCCGGTCAGCCGGCCCAACTCCGCGAGATTGTCGGGAAGGCGCTGCTCCTCGGTCAGATAATCGGGAAACGTAGCCAGGATGCGCGCGCCGACCGAGATGTCACTGGTATCGACATCGATCCCGACGGGCTCGGAGAAAGTCCTGATGATAGGCAGAAACGCCGAGGTGGCGAGGCGCGGCGCCTCGTCGGTCAGCGTGTAGATGATCGTCTGCTTCTGCGAGGTCATATGTAACAGCCTCTTCCTGTTCGGCGTTCTTGTGGAACTCGTTATAGGTATCGGATCCATTCTCCCGCTGATTGTGACTCAGTGCGACCAGACGCACAGAATGCGAGCTACCGCACAGGCGTCGCGTCGCTGACCCGGGTTGCGGGTCCGGCGCGGGATACAGATCGTTCCGGTGCGCGCACGGACGAGCGTCGTCGATTCGACCCGTCGCCGGCGAGCAACACCTCTAGATTAGTCCCAACCCGTTCCGGCAGTGCGGCCGATCCGATGTCCGGGCCGCGACACTAGGCTGGACCGAGTGATCGCCGCACCAGCCTCATCCGAGCGTCGCTTCACGCTCGGCCAGGATTCCGACTCGGACACCGGATCCACGTGAGCACGTCCACCTGGTTCGCTCTCCTCGGCGCCTGCATCCTGATCAGCTTCACCCCCGGGGCGGGAGCTATCAACACGATGAACAACGCACTCACCATCGGTTATCGGCGATCGCTCTGGGGGATCCTCGGCCAGCAGGCCGCACTTCTCGTTCAGCTCGCGATCGTGGCCGCAGGCCTCGGAGTGGTCATCGCCCGCTCGCCTGTCGCGTTCGACGTGGTGCGCTACACCGGCGCCGCCTACCTCGCCTATCTCGGCTTCCGGCAGATACTCGCCGACTCGGCCCAGGAGGACGGCGGTGCCGCCCCAGCGAGCGCCGACGAATCGGCGTCCTCGATCGTCGCCCGCGGAGTCTGGGTGAATCTGCTGAACCCGAAGGCCATCGTCTTCCTCCTCGCGTTCATTCCGGGGTTCGTCGCTCCGGACCGCGATTTCCTCGTTCAGTACGCCGTCATCGGGGTCACGGTGGTCGTGGTGGATGTGCTCGTCATGTCGTTGTTCTTCGCGCTTCTCGGCCACGCCTTCGCGCGCATCACCTCCACCCCGCGTGCGCGGCGGCGCTTGAACGTGCTGTTCGGCCTGCTCTTCATCGGTGTCGGGATCATGCTCGCCCTCATGTGACCGAAACGCGGCACTTTCACCTTGTGAGAGGATGGAGACACGCGAAGCGCAACACGGACTGGGGTGCCGATGCTCGGAATCATCTTGCTGGCAATCGGATTGGTCGGTCTTCTGCTGACCGTCCTCTCGCTGGTCGGATTCGAGTTCGGTGACTTCGACGTCGAGTTCGGCGACTCGGGCATCGGACTGATGTCCGTCACCACCCCGTTCGTCACCGGCTTCGGACTGCTCGCCGGCGGACTCATGGTCTTCGGGGACACCGGCGTCTTCGTGGCACTGCTCGCCGGATTGGCGGCCGGCATCGTCCTGGGCCTGGTTGCGGTGGCCGTCCTCGGCTATCTCGTCGGATCCGAGGAGGAACTCCCGTCGTACGACCTGATCGGAGCCACCGTTCGGATCGTCGAACCGGTCTCGGACGGGCGGCTCGGCACTGCCGAAGTTCACACACCGATCGGCTCCCGTCACGTCACCGTCACCTCCGACGAGACGCTCGCCCACAATGACCGCGCGGTCATCATCCAACGAATCGCCGATCACGACGGTTTCCACGTCTCGTCGATCACCTTCGACGAGACCACCCACCAAGAAGGGCGCAATCCCCAATGACCACCATCATCACGGCCGTCGCAGTCGTGGCGATCCTTGTCGTCATCATCGTTCTACTGTTGCTCTCGCGATACCGCGTCCCCGGAGCCGAAGAGGCGTTCATCGTCACCGGCACCGGCAAGGGACACCAGGGCAAGGTGTACCGAGGTACCGGGACGTTCGTCCTGCCCGTCGTGCAGCGTGCCACCCGAGTTCAGTTGTCGTCCATCAAGGCCGATCTGGACACGTCGACACCGGCGAACGACGGCATCGAACTCAAGGTCCGCGGCGTCGCCGTGGTGAAGGTCGGCGATACCCCCGACGACATCCTCAAGGCGGGACCGCGTTTCGGCGACGACCTGAACAGAGTGAAGATGCTGGTCACCGAGCAGTTGTCGGGCGAGCTCCGCTCGATCGTCGGCACCATGACCGCCAAGAGCATTCTCGTCGACCGCCAGCAGCTGGTCGACCAGGTCGCACAGTCGATCAAGGACATCCTCGGAAACCAGGGTCTGCTGCTCGACAGCTTCTCCATCAACGACGTCCAGGACTCCGACGGACAGTACTTCAGCGACCTGGCGGCCAAGGAGCGTTCGGATCAGGCTGCGATCGCCGCCCAGTCGCGTGCCGAAGCACACCGTGTCGCCGAGGAGAGCCGCATCGCGAACGAGCAGGCGATCATCGCGCAGCAGAGGGAACTCGACATCCAACGGGAGGCGGCACGTGAGGCAACCGACCGTGCGAGCGCCGAGGCCGATGCCGTTCGCCCATTGGTCGAGGCCGAGCGCCTGCGGATCCAGGTGGAGAAGGACAATGAGGTCGCCGAGCAGAACGCACGTCTGCGTGACACCGAACTCGACGCCGAGGTTCGCCGTCCAGCGGAGGCCGAACTGTTCGCCGCTCAGCAGCGCGCCGAGGCGCGCAAGGCGGAGATCACCGCCGAGGCCGAGGCGCAGGCCGAGAGCATCCGCATCAAGGGCGAGGCAGAGGCGGAGGCTCTCGAGAAGCGCGCCGCCGCACTGGGCAAGCTCGACAACGTGGGCCAGCTCGAACTGGTGCTCGGCAAACTGCCCGACATCGTCAGCGCAGCATCCGAGCCGCTGTCCGAATCCAACATCACGCTCGTGGGCGACTCGGTGAGCCCGCTGACCCGCAGCGCAGGCACCGGTGTCGCGAGCACACTCGAGGTCATCCGGAGCACGACCGGCATCGATGTCGCGAGCATGCTGACGAATCTCGGCGAGTCGGACGACGACTCGACGACCACGGCGGTCTCGGTTCCGGAGCAGCGGAGCTAGTCCCCCGCTGCCAGACGGCGCACGGAGTCGGGGACGGCCGTCCCCGACTCCGTCACCGGTGCGTCGAAGACCGTGCGCATCGGCACCACACCCGTCCAGTCATCGGTGTCGGCACCCACTCCTCCCGTGCGAGCTTTGGCGATCCACATGCCGTCGGTGATGGCCAGGCGCAGCGTGCGGGTGGCAGCGATGTCCTTAGCCGCCATCGGCGGAGTCTCCGCCGACCGCCCGGGGATGATCCGGTCGGTCAGCGCTCGGAGTGCGGCTTCTTCGTCGTCCACTGGCTGCAGGACACCGCGCACAACCGCGGCACGGTAGTTCGCCGAGTGATCCATCAGCGTGTTCGCTACGACGAGGCCGTCGACTACGTACGCGGTCAGGGTGACCGGCGCTCCCGCGTCGACGTGTCGGAGCAAGCCTGCACCGGTCGAGCCGTGCACCACCACATCGTCGCCGATGCGCGCGAACACCAGCGGTACCGACCACGGCCACCCGTCGACCACCGTCGACAGCGTGGCGGTGAGGGCGTCGTCCAAGACCTCGTCGAGCAGCTGACGGTCGCCCTCTCGGTCGATCTTCCGAGTCAGTGATCGCAGGCTCTCCGGTTCACGGTCGGCGCGAGGATTCATCTCTCGATAGTGGCAGGTCTGCTGTCCGTGTGTCTTCGGTGCAGTGCCGACGCGCTCTCCAGCCAGCGCTTACGGTAAGGACATGCCGTCACAACGCGTGAAGATAGATAAGCAGCACCCCGCCATCTACAAGGCGCTGGTGGCCGTGTCGATCGAGGTGAAGAACGCGGCTGCGGAGGCGGGTCTGTCCCGCCAGGTCATCGAGCTGGTGAACATGCGGTGCTCGCAGATCAACGGATGCGCGTTCTGCCTCAGCCTTCACCACGACGACGCGGTGAAGGCCGGAGTCACCGAGCAGCAGCTCGCGGTGCTGCCGGCGTGGCGGGAAGCGCCGTTCATCTACGACGATCAGATGCGCGCGGCGCTCGATCTCACCGAGGCGGTGACCGAGCTTCCCGGCCACGAGGACATGCAGTGCGCGTACGAGCGTGCCGCGGACATCCTCGACGCCGACCAGCTCTCGACCGTCATCTGGGCAGCCAATGCCATGAACGCCTTCAATCGTGTATCGATCATGAGCGTCCACAACGTGCGGCCACGCTGACGGATTCGCGGCGCTGCACCCGCGTCGACGTCAGGGCTGGCGCGACCGCAGGAAGTCCAGGATCTCGGGCGTGACCGGGTCGGCGAGGTCGGCGACCTCGTCGTGCTTGGAGATGTACCGGGCCACCAGCGGGCAGACGGCGACCGCTCGCTGGCCGACCTCCCTCGTGTCGGCGAGCGCGTCGCGAATCAGCACCGAACTCAATCCTCGACCGGAGAACTTATCGTCCAGCTGAGTGTGCGGAAAGATGCGCTGCCGCCCCTTGTCGACGAACTCCGTGAATCCCGCGAGTTCGCCGTTGACGGTGATGTCGTAACGTCCCTCGGCGTCGTTGCGTGTGACGTCGGTCTGCTCGGACTCGGTCATTGTCCGGGTCTCCTTCTCGGCTTCAGCCGGGTGTTGGGGAGCGGCGGTGCCGGGATCCGCTCGTCGGGACCCCACGTCTCCACTGTGCCGAAACGCTCGGAGTGGCGCTCCCATTCCTCTCGGTACTCGACGATCTCATCGTGCGTACGGCCGATGAAGTTCCACCACATGATCACGTCCTCGGTGAACGGGACTCCGCCGAGCAGGATCAGGCGGGCCGGTTCGCCGGTCGGATTCTCCAATGTCAGCCGTTCGGGGCCGGGGCCGACGTAGGCGAGGCTCGAACGTCCGATGTCCGCGCCCTCGACGATCAGCTCCTCGGTATCGAGCAGCACGCCGTGCTCGAATGCGGGATCGACCGCGATCTCGAGTCTCATGCCGGCATCCAGCAGCAACTCGGCGCCGAGCATCGGGGTCGCGGTGACGATGGGCGATCGGACACCCGCGAACTCACCTACGAAGACCCGAACGGTTCCGGTCGACTCACCGTCGACGCCGGCCAGCGGCACCGGCTCGGGCTCGTGGTGCTGGAATCCGTGCTGGTCGTCGCGGACCGCATCGGGCAGCACCACCCACAACTGCAGACCGTGCAGCACATCCGTGCTCGGAGTCGAGACCTCCGAATGGCTGATGCCGTGACCGGCCGACATGAGGTTGATCTCGCCGGGTCGGACCATGGCGTGAACCCCGGCGCTGTCGATGTGCTCGACTTCGCCTTCGAACAGCCAGCTCACCGTCTGCAATCCGGTATGCGGGTGCGGGATCACGTTCATTCCGCCGCTCTGGGCGACAGGCTCGGGACCGTAGTGGTCAGCGAAGCACCATGCACCGATCATCGACCGGTCTCTCGTGGGCAGCGTCCGCTTGACGAGCAGCGCACGGATGCCGCCCAACGGCACCACGCGGGGCTCGACCACTTCGACTCCCGCGAACGGGGCTCCGGAACAATCGATTTCCTGAGGGTGCGGGTCGAGATTGCTCATGACACCACACTAGGCGTTCTCGTGGTCCGTTCAGACTTGAAGTCGAAACCGCAGTGCCGCGATCAGGTCGTCGACGGCAGCGTCGATGACGTCGACGCGTGCGGCCGCGTCCGGCGCCTCGAGGACGCGCTGCCGATCGGCGGCGCCCAGCGGAAGGTCGGACGCGGCCCGGAAGGTGTCCGCCGTCGGATCAGGTCCGGTGTAGTCGACCGGGTGGGCGAGCTGCGATGCGACCCAGCGCAGCTGCGGGTCCATGCGACCGCCCTGCCCGCACAGCAGTTGCAGCTGGGCCCGTTTGGCGAGAACACCCGACAAGTCGATCGGCGGCGACGGCGCATCGGGCAGCGAGCAGGTGCGGGCCTGCGGGTACGGATCGTCGGAATCCCATGCCTCCACCCGGATCCGCTCGATGCCCACGCACGACACCGAGTACCGGCGCGGGCCGGTCGCAGTCGACTCGTCGACCCGCGCCAGCGTGCCGACCACTCCCCGCTCGTCGCCGCCACCGACCTCGGAGCCGCGCTCGATGAGTACGACGCCGAACGTGCGGTCGCCGGCGAGGACATCGTCGAGCAGGTCGGCGTATCGCGGCTCGAATATCCGCAGCGGCAGCGTCTCCCCCGGGAGGAGTACCGATCCGAGCGGGAACATCGCGGTCATGCTCGACGGCCGCCCGGCGCACGCAGCGTCTGCTCGATGATGAGCGTCGGGGTACCGAGGTCCCGTTCGCGCACCGTGCAGACCCGGGTGCCGGTCTTTCGACCGGACCGCACCTCGCTCACGTTCAGCCCGGCATCGACGAGGCGGCGCCGCTCCGCGTCGATGTCGTCCGCGCGCCAGGCGATACCGCCGAACCGGTCCTGCTCCGCCATCGCCGGCCCCGCCACCACTTCGACGATCGCCGTCCGAGTGCGGAAGAACAACTGGGAGACGTCATCGGTCAGCGACTTCACCAGCCGGAGGTCCAGGCCGAGTCGGCCGCCGTACAGCGCCACGGCGGCTTCGGCGTCGGGGTGGGTGAGAACGACGTGATCGATGGCGGCAGCGTCGCGTGCCGAACTGACCCGAGCCGTCACTCCGAGCGGGCCTGTCCCGTCGACCGAGAACGAGCCCGGCAACCGCTCCACCGTTGGCAGGCCCCGGCGATTCAGCAGCGTCAACGACCGGTCGAGGTCGGCGACGACGAAGTCGACCGCCGGTGACTCGCCCTCGTCGAAGAGGGTGACGGTGCCGTTGGCCGCCGCCCACAACCCGGTGGCGATCGGTTCACCGAGCAATGCCCGGTAGAGGTCGGTCGCCTTCGCTCGATCGGCGACGGGGATTCCGAAACCGATGTCCGAGGCGGCCAGCGGGTCGGATGCCGCTCGATCTCGATGAGTGCTCTCGTCCTGGCTCACAATGTCATCGTGGCACAGGACCGGCTCGTCCAGGACGGCTCCGGCCGGCCGACTTCCGTGCCGAATACGGCGGGTCACCGAGTAGGTTCGTCGTGAGCCCGCCGACGGCCCTCCACGACGTGTGTACTCGTGAGTAACATAGTGATTGTGAGCGAAGACGTGACGACACCCGATTACCGCAACAGCGACCAGTACCGTGCATTCGACATCACCGTCGCCGACCACGTCGCGGAGGTGACGCTGATCGGCCCTGGTAAAGGCAACGCGATGGGTCCAGACTTCTGGTCCGAACTGGTCCCCATCTTCGAGGGATTCGACGCCGACCCCGACGTCCGGGCCGTCGTGATCGCCGGATCGGGTAAGCACTTCTCCTACGGTCTCGACCTGCCCGCCATGTCCGGCGACTTCGGCCCCGTCCTCGCACCGGATGCGAAGGCCGGACCGCGGACCACGTTCCACACCATGATCAAGCGCATGCAGGCTGGCATCAACGCAGTCGCCGACTGCCGCAAGCCGGTCGTCGCCGCGATCTCCGGTTGGTGCATCGGCGGCGGAGTCGATCTAATCACCGCAGCCGATATCCGTGTCGCCAGTGCCGATGCGAAGTTCAGTGTCCGCGAGGTCCGGGTGGCCATCGTCGCCGACATGGGCAGCCTGGCGCGCCTCCCCCGGATCATCGGTGACGGACACACCCGCGAACTTGCCCTCACCGGCAAGGACATCGACGCCGCACGCGCCGAGAGGATCGGCCTCGTGAACGACGTGCACGACGACCAGGAAGCCGCGCTCGCGGCTGCCCGCGCGACGGCCGCCGACATCGCTGCCAACCCGCCGCTCGTCGTTCAGGGCGTCATGGACGTCCTCGACCACTCGCGCCGCTCCGCCGTCGACGACAGTCTCCGCTATGTCGCGGCCTGGAACTCAGCCTTCCTGCCGAGCAACGACCTCGGCGAGGCGATGGCCGCGGTCTTCGAGAAGCGCAAGCCCGAGTTCAAGGGCGAGTGACGCTCGGTTACTCAGCCACCTACAGGGCAGGGCTCAGCCGGAACACCGGGATGACGCGGTCGGTGCGCTCCTCGTAGAGCCTGAAGTTGGGCCACACGTCGAGAAGCCGTTGCCAGGCAATGGCTCTCGCATCACCGTCGAGCTCGACCGGCACCATCGGCCCCTTGACTCCCCGCACGTCGACCGTCTCCGCATCGCGGACGTTGAACACCCACGCGGGCGACTTCGGACCGCCGAAGTGGGATCCCGCGACAATCCAGTCGTCGCCGTCCGGCGCCGCGAGCACCGTCGTGGTGCGCGCGGCGCCGCTCCGGCGTCCGACGACCGTCATCGTCACACCGGGCAGGCCGGCGATCGTGAGCATGTCGATGCGACCGCCACTGCACCGCTGCAGAAGCGCATCCACCTTCACGATCTTCGGCAGATGCGGCGGCAGCCAGGCGAACGACCCGATCCAGATCGCCAGCCGCGTCAGAATTCCCACGTGCGTCAGCTCAGAGATTCAGTGAGCTGCGCAGCGATGAGCTTCGCGATCTTCGCCGGGTCCTGGAGGTCGCCGCCCTCGGCGAGTACCGCACTCGCGTAGACGAGCGACGCCGTCGATTCCAGCCTCGAGTGGTCGTCGTCGGCCGCACCGAAGGAATCACGCAGCTTCATCACCAGAGGGTGATCCGGATTCAGTTCGAGGGTCCGCTTGCTGTGCGGGACCGGCTGGCCCGACGCCCGGTACAGCTTCTCGAGTTGCGGGGTCATCGAGAACTCGTCACCGACCAGACACGCGGCCGAGTCCGTCAGGCGCGAGGTGGTGCGCACCTCGGTCACGTCGTCGCTCAGCGTCTCGCCCATCCACTCCAAGAGCGGAGCGAATGCGGCATCGCGCTCCTCGTCGGCCGATTCGGCATCGTCGCCGTCCAGATCGACGACGCCCTTCGCGATGGACACCAGCTTCTTACCGTCGAACTCGGGGACCGCACCGACCCATACCTCGTCTACCGGGTCGGTCAGCAGCAGAACCTCGATGCCCTTCGCCCGGAACGCCTCCAGGTGCGGGCTGCCCAGGATCTGCTCTCGTGACTCGCCGGTCATGTAGTAGATGACGTCCTGGCCTTCGGCCATGCGCGTCACGTAATCGGCCAGGCGGGTCGGCTCGGTCTCGCTGTGCGTCGACGCGAACATCGACGCCTTGAGGATCGCCTGCGCGTTATCCGAATCGTTGACGAGGCCTTCCTTGAAGACGCGGCCGAAGTTGTCCCAGAAAGTGCGGTAATCGTCGGGCCGCTTGTCCGCCAGTTCCTGAATTGTCGAGACGACCTTCTTCACGAGCCGGCGACGGATCGCACGGATCTGACGATCCTGCTGAAGGATCTCCCGGGAGACGTTGAGCGAGAGGTCGGATGCGTCCACGACGCCCTGCACGAAACGCAGGTACTCCGGCATGAGTTCCGCGCAGTCCTCCATGATCAGGACGCGCTTGACGTACAGATGGATTCCCGCGGACTTCTCCCGCATGAACAGATCGAAGGGCGCCTGCGTCGGAAGGAACAGCAGCGCCTGGTACTCGAACGTGCCCTCGGCATGCAGGGAGATGGTCTCCAGCGGCTCATCCCAGGCGTGCGAGATGTGGCGGTAGAACTCCGCGTACTCCTCGTCGCTGACCTCCGACTTCGACTTCGACCAGAGGGCACGCTGCGAATTCAGGACCTCGTCGGTCGGAGCGGCGGGTTCGGCCGCCTCCTCACCGTCGGCAGGCTCCTCCGGCTCGGGTGCGGCACCGAGCATCCGGATCGGCCAGGCGATGAAGTCCGAGTACCGCTTCACCAGCGACCGCAGCACTGCCGGGTCGGCGTAATCGTGGACTGCGTCGTCCTCGTCGGCGTCCTTGAGCGCCAAGGTGATCGAGGTGCCCTGTGGTGCGTCGGCGACGTCGTCGACGGTGTACGTGCCGTCACCGGTCGACTCCCAGCGGGTACCGACGCTCTCGCCGGCCTTCCGCGTGACGAGAGTGACCTTCTCGGCGACCATGAACGTCGAGTAGAAGCCGATGCCGAACTGCCCGATCAGGTCCTCTGCCGTCGCCTCGTCGGCTTCTGCCAGTTTGCGGCGCACCTCGGCGGTACCCGACTTCGCGACCGTGCCGATCAGGTCGATCACCTCATCGCGCGACATGCCGATGCCGTTGTCGGCGACGGTGAGCGTCCGCGACTTCGAATCGGGTGTGAACCGGATGTGCAGATCGGAGATGTCCGCGTCGAGATCCTTGTCCCTGAGGCCTTCGATACGAAGCTTGTCGAGCGCATCCGAGGCGTTCGACACGATCTCTCGCAGAAAGCTGTCCTTGTTCGAATAGATCGAATGGACCATCAAGTCGAGCAACTGGCGGGCCTCCGCCTGGAACTCGTGCACCTGTGACGACAACGCGGTACTCCTTTCATTCCCGACCGGGACCCTGACGCCGGTCGGCGCCGACCAGTTTACCGACGGACCTACGCGTACTCTTACCGGTGTGTCCGCCATCCCGAGGGCCCTGTTCGTCCACGCGCACCCCGATGACGAGTCGCTGTGGACCGGTGGCACCATCGCGGCGCACACTGCCCGCGGCGGCGACTGCGACCTGATCACGTGGACGTGGGCGGCAGGCACCCCGCGACACACCGAACTGAGCGAAGCCGCCCGGGCACTCGGGCTTCCGCGGGAGCCGATCGCCCTCGGCTACGCCGACAGCTTCGTGCCCGAATCCGCTCCGGGCGCGACCTCGCTCCTGGATGCACCATTCGACGAGCAGGTGGCGATCCTCGTCGAGCAGGTCCGACGCCTCCGTCCCGACGTCGCCGTCACCTACGACCCCTTCGGAATCTACGGGCACCCCGACCACATCCACGTGAATCGCCTCACCTGCGCAGCGGCCGACGCTGCCGCGCTCCCCCATTACCGGCCCGATCTCGGCGCTCCCTGGCAGGTCGAGTCCCTGTACTTCATCACCATTCCGACGAGCCTTCTCGACCTGCTCCGTCCGCATCTCGCCGAGCGATCGCACCTTCCGACGGCGGGCACACCCGACGCCGATCTGCACATCACGGTCGATGTGACCGCCCAGATGGGCGCGAAGATCCGCGCGATCACAGCGCACGCCACCGAGATGCAGCGCAGCTCCTCGATGCGTGAGTTCTCGGCGCTGCCCTACGAGCCGCAGCACCGCTTCCTCGGGTGGGAGTCGTATCTGCGTCGGGATCTGGTGCCCGGCGGGGTCGATCTGTTCTGATTCAGGCCTGTTCCGATTCCGCCTGTTCCGATTCCGCCTGTTCTGATTCCGGCAGTCACACCTCGGTGAGGCGCGAACGGAGCCCGCTCGCCCGTGCGACCCGACGGCCCACCGCTGCCCGCAGTGCATCCGCGGTGCCCACGATCCGGACGCGCTTCTCGGCCCGCGTGATGGCCGTGTACAGGAGTTCCCGCGTCAGGAGTTCGGCATCGGCCGGCGGCAGCACCACCGTCACCTCAGTGAACTGACTGCCCTGGCTCCGGTGAATGGTCATCGCGTACACCGGCACCACGTCGGCCAGCTGGCTCGGATGAAGTGTCTTGATGTCGTCTCCGCGCTCGAACACCGCGGCCAACGAGGCGCCTTCTCCCCGGACGACGACGCCCGAGTCGCCGTTGTAGACACCCTGCGCGCGATCGTTGGCCGTGACCAGCAGCGGCTCGCCCGGATACCAGGCCGAACCGTGAGCGTCCAGACCGAGATCCTCGCTGATCCATCCGGTGATCCGGCGTGACCAACCGGCGACCCCGAACCTCCCCGCCCGGTGAGCGCACAGCACACGATGGGTGCGCAGCGCCGCGACCGCTGTCCGGTCGTCACCCGCTTCTGCGGCGCCTCTCAGGTGCCCGGCCCAGTCGACGACGGTGCCGCGGACTCCGTCGAGATCCTCCGGATCGACGAGCGTGACCGGACCATCCGTGTCGGTTCCGTCGCCGATGAGCTCCAGCACCCGGTCGGCGTCGCCCTGGTTCACCGCCTCGGCCACCTCGCCGATCCGATCGCCGTACCGGTGACCGCGGCGCAGAGTGACGACGCCTCCCGTCAGCGCCGATAGTTCGGCATCGCCGAAGTCGGCGTCGGCGAGCGCTGCCGCTGCCGCGAAAGCGTCGGAGAGCTCCGCCGAATCGGTTCCGTCGGGGTCGCGCTCCACCAGATCGGCGAGTACCGCACCCGCTTCCACCGACACCAGCTGGTGAGGATCACCCACGAGGATGAGTCGGGTGTCCCGGCGCAGCGACTCGAGGAGCCTGCACATCATGGTGACCGGCAGCATGGAGGTCTCATCGACCACCACCACGTCGTACGGGAGGCGGTTGCCCGCGCCGCGCACGAACGTCCCATCCGGTCGCGAGCCAAGGAGCCGGTGCACCGTCACCGCTGTCGGGTCGCTGCGCAGGCGATGTCGCGTACGGCTGTAGTCGCCGATGGACGTCTGCAACTGCGCCGCCGCCCGACCGGTCGGGGCGCAGAGTCCGATTCGGACGTCCTCGCCGAGCAGCGTCTCCATGACCGCCAGGACGCGCGCCACCGTGTAGGTCTTACCCGTCCCTGGCCCGCCGGCGAGCACGGTGGTCCAACTGGTGGCCGCCAGCGCCGCGGCCGCACGCTGCCGGTCGTAGGCGTCGCCGTCCGCCGAGTCGAAGGCCTCGTCGAGCGCACTGGACAACGAGTCCGCATCGACCACCGGCCGCGTCTGCGACCGTTCGTCGAGAATGGCGCGGATGCTCTGCTCCTGGCGGAAGTACTTGCGCAGGTACAGCAGCGGACCGTCCGCGGAGTCTGCAAGCGCCAACGGCTTCAGCGGACCGGACGGGCAGCCGGTGATGAGCGCCGATTCGCGCAGCGCGCGGTCCACACGGTCGACGGGTGGCCACGGAAGGTCCTCCGGCTGATCACCGTCTGCGTCGGAGCGGCGGTCGGCGACCGTGCCTGCGATGGCGTCGAGCTGCACGCACGTCGATCCGGTCCGCACGGCACGCACGGCGAGGGCCGTGGCGAGCAGGACGTCGTCGTTCACATCGGCGCCCGACAGCGCGGCGATTCGCCGGGCGACGTGGACGTCGGCGGCCTGCAGGATGCCGGCGTCGTTGAACGGTGCGAGCGCTCCGGACTCGGATTCGACGATCATCGTGCCCTTCCTTCCGATCCGGCGAGCAGATCACTCATGTCGACGACGAGACCCGCGGGAAGCTGCCACTCGAACACCCCGCACCCGGCCGGAGTTCCCGGACCTGCCATGCCGCGCACGAAGTGATACTGAACCGGACCGAGGTGCTGCTCGGGGCGGTACTCCGGCAATCGCAACGACAGATAGCGATGCAGCGCAACCGAATACAGCAGCGCCTGCAACGGATAGTGCGAGCTCATCATCTCCGCGGCCATCGCCTCCCGACCGAAGTCCTCGACGGTCAGCTCGCCGGGACGCAACCGGTTCGTCTTGTAATCGACGACGACGAATCGTCGGTCCGGCGTTCGCAGCACGGAATCGATGCTGCCCGTGAGGAATCCGCGAAACTTCTCGTCCGAGACCGTGCGCACCGACTCGGCGTACGGGGCCAGCGGGTCGTCGGACGGAAGATGCTCGGCGAGCAGGGCGCCGACAGCATCGAGCCCGAACCCGCCTCCGTTCGCGGACAGCGGCAGCTCGAAGTCCAGCTCGGCGAGCCGATCCGACGGGCGCACACTCCACAGGTCACCGAATCCCAGCGGAGTGGTCAGAACCTTGACCAACGCGGCACTCAGCGTCGGCACATCGATGGCGACTCCACGTCCTGCGGCTCCCTCGGCGGAGAGGCGTGCGACATGCGCATCGATGTCGGTGGCCGACGTGTCGACGTGCTCGAGGACCTCGTGCACGAGGGTCCCGAATGCCGCACCGAACGGCAATCCGTTCATCGGGGACGGCCGTCCCTCGCCCGCGTCACCCGAACCGGCGGTCGGATCCGGGATATCCGATGGTTCGTCCGACCGCTCCACCTCATCCGGTTCGCTGCCCGTCCGGATCACGTCTGCACTATGCGTCACCGAGACAGCGTGAGCGGCCGCATGCGCGGCTGCGACGATCGCCGAGTACGACGTCCGGCGCCATCCGTCGTCGATCCGCCGGGTGAACCGTGCGACCTCGAGTTCCGGTACGGCGGTGCCGCTCTGCGCCGAACGTGGTGCACGCGTGTGCGGGTGCCTGCCAGCGGGTTCCACTGAGATCGAGTCGCTGCGCGCCGCGACGTCGCGAAGGACGCCCACGCAGTCGATGTCCTCGGCGGGGATCGGAACCGTATCCGGAATCGGCGCCACCATGTTCGTCGCCGCAGCTGCCGTCCGGTCCGCGGCTGTGAAAAGGAGGCGGTGCAGTGCACCGCGCGCCGTCGTGGTGCTCGGCGCCCACCAGAGCACGACCTGCGAGCGCGCCCGGGTGGCCGCCACGTACATCAGACGGAGATCCTCCCCCGCCGCCTCACGCCGGGACCGAGCATCGCGTCGGTGGTAACCGCGCGCCGACTTGCCTCCGACGTCCAGATACCGTCGCCCGTCGTCCTCGTGGAAGACGAACGTCGACGGATTGGGGTGGGACGCGCCGTCCCACCCGAACGGCACGTAGACGATCGGAAACTCGAGGCCCTTGCTGGCGTGCACGGTCATCACCTGCACCGCGGCGGTGTCCCGGTCGAGCCGCCGCGTGGCGTCTCCTCGACCCGACCAGGACGACCGCTCACCGATCTGCTCGCCCAGCCATTCGGTGATCGACGTGAGGCCCGCCCCGCTCTCGGCGGCGTACCGGTTGCAGACGTCGGCCACCTGCCGTACGTCCGTCAGGAGTCGTTCACCGCGCGCTGACCCGAGTAGCCGGCGAGCGGTCTCGAACTCGTCGAACAAGCGCGACGACATCGCCGCGAACCCGCCTTCGGCGAACACACGTCCGAGTTCGGCGAACTGCCCCGCCAATGTCCCGACACCGGTGTCCCCCTGCGTCTCCAGTTTCTCGGCGGTATGACCGACCAGTGGTGAGAGAGCTGCGAGACGCACGCGTGGCTGCCGGGACGGTTGGTCGATGGCGGTCAGAACGTGCCACCAGTGGCGCGCCGCATCGGTCGCGAAGACCGACGTTCCGGAGGTGACCACCGACGCGACGCCGCGTTCGGTAAAGGCCTTCTGCAGCGGCTCGATCGTCCGATTGGCACGTAACAGGACGGCGATGTCACCCGGCTGCACGCGGCGGGTGACCCCGTCGACGTCCACGGTGACTTCCGAGGCGAGCAGTGCGGCGACATCCGCTGCCACATCGTCGATCACCCGATCACGCACCCCGCCTACCAGGGGCGACGTGCCGTCCCTGGTGAAAGCCGAGAAGTCGTTCTTCGTGAACCCGCGGATGCGCACCGCAGGCGCACCGTGGATCCGGGTGCCGCCGTGGTGTGCCCCGACCGGGTGGTACGCGATCTCGTCATGGCCGAAGGTCGCGCCCGCGAACAGCACTCCGAGTCCGTTCACCACTGCTTCGTCGGACCGTCGGTTCACCGTCAGCAGGCGGCGGTCCTGCGCCGTCTGGACCGCATTGAGGTAGCTCAGCACCTCTGCGCCCCGGAATGCGTAGATCGACTGCTTCGGGTCGCCGACCAGGATGAGGGGCACCCCGCCGTGGAAGCACCGCCGGACGATCTCCCATTGCTGCGGATCAGTGTCCTGGAACTCGTCGATCAGGACCACTGAGAACTGGTCGCGGATCCGCAGGCAGGCCGCGTCGCCGATGTCCGGGTCGGTGACGATCCGGAACAAGGTGTTCTGGAGATCGTCGTACGTTCGCAGGCGCGCCGCGCGCTTGCGGCGCTGGGTCTGCTGCCGGATGTGCGTCGCCATCCGAACGCGCAGATCGGAATCGTCGCTGCGCTCGTCGTCCCGTTCGGGGGCCAGGATCGCGTTCGCGTTCCGCACCGCGCCCGTCGCGATACCGAGAGCCTCGGCGAACTCCGGTGCTGCATCCGGGTCGCCGGCGAATCGGGCGACGTACGCGTCCCGTGCGATCTCGGCGACGATGTCGTCGACGTCCTCCACGATCGGGTACTGCTGTTCGCGCTCCCCGAGGAACCCCAGAGCCGCGAGCATTCGGTTGCAGAACGTGTGAGTCGTGGCCATCGTCGCCGCATCGAAATCCGACAGCGCCGCGACGAGACGCGCGCGACGCCGCTCCACGGTGTCGGGCGGCGCGTCGACGATCCAGCCGATCAGGACGTCAGCCTCGCGGGCCTCTCCCTCGTTTTCGTCGAGAGCGGACAGGCACTCCGTGATCCGGGACCTCGTCCGATCACGCAACTCGGCCGACGCCGCATTGGAGAAGGTCGCCATGAGCAGTCGCGACACCGGCACGCCTTCGGCGATGTACCGGACTGCCAGCGAGACGATCGCGTACGTCTTACCGGTACCCGCACTGGCTTCGAGAACCGTTGTGCCGGTCGGCAGTGGATCCCGAAGGTCGAATGTGCGATCGGCGGTGTCGGTCATTGCGCCTCCTCGTTCCGAAGGAGCGGCCCGAACACGGCCGCCGCCAGACGCGCGAACATGGGAGTCGAGTCGTCGCCGGGTAGTGCCTGCGCGAGACCGGCGAAAGCCGCCTGCTCCGGTTGGGCGCACGACAGCTCATCGAAGGAGACGTCGATCAACGGGTCGCCGTGGAACACCAATCCGGCGTAGCGGTTCTTGTCGCCGTACGACCCGCTGTAGGCACGTCGCGCCCGCTGCATCGCCCGCCGTCCGTTTCCGCTGCGGTCCAGTTCCGATGCGGCGGCCTCCGCTGCATCGAGAGTCAGTCCGATCGGGGCGCTCAGTCCGGCGTCCCGAATGGCGACGAGTAACGCCAGCGTCTCCGCAGCGTCATCCGGCGCGGTGAGCCGGCTCATCCTCGCCGACGGGCGGCTGCCTCCGCTGCCGACGACGACGGCCTCCGGCACCGACCGGGCCGATCCCGCGGCCATGGCCAGCAGTCTGATCCAGGCGGCGATTCGCTGTTTGGCGCCCAACCGTGAATAGGACACCGGAACCAGCCGCCGGTCGAACACGTCCCCGACGGTGCCGTACAGGCGGCGCCCACCGGGTAGTTCCACGCGAACGTCGACGGCGTCGGACGAGTCCGATCGGTAACCGGCCGCCGCGGTCGCGATGGCCTGCGCCTTCTCCCGAATCGGTCCGAAAGTCTTGGTACCGAACGCGAACGGCGGCAGGGTGCCGCGTCGCAGTTCGGCCCCCTGCGCCGCCTGCGGGTCGCGTCCATCGAGCAGTGCCTGCAGATATCTGTTGCCCACGCCCCACTGCTCCAGGCCGTCCAGCGAGACGGCGAGCTGATCCGGGTGCTCGTCGACGTCGTCCGGCAGCCCGATCCCGAGCCGTTGACGTGCGAATCCCTCGACCGGCGCAGTCAGGAAGCGAATGAGTTCGTCCAAGTCGACGTCGCCGCGTTCCGGCGCCGGCAGATCGGCGTCGGCGACGCGCGGGAGAGCGGCCGCGGGCACATCCGAGCGCCGCAGCGCGCTCAGCGCGCGGGCGCCGGAGAGCAGGGACTGGTCGTAGCTGAACGGTCCGACACCGCCCGCGGCGTCCGACCGGAAATTCCGCTCGTCGAACGCGTGCAGCGTGTGCCGCCGGACGATGGGCGATTCGTCTGGGCCGGAGTGACCGATGATCACGTCTACGGCGTCGACCAGTTCGCTCACCACCACGGCAGGAGGCTTCACCGCTCCAGTCAGCGGATCGGCCCCTGAGTAGAACACGAACAGGTGATCCTTCGCGGCGGTGACGGCATCGAGGAAGATCTGCCGATCCTCGTCGCGAACTGCTCGCTCGCCCACCATCGGAGCCACTGCAAGGGCGTCGTCGCCGTCGAGCGACGACGCTCTGGGATACGCGCCCGTATCCATGCCGAGAATCACGATCGCGCGATGCGGCACCGAGCGCATCGGAACCATCGAGCACACGGTCAGCTCTCCTGTGCAGAAGTTCGACCGTGTCGGCCGTGCCACCAGGATCCCACTGATCAGGTCCCGGACGTCGGCGAGTTCGAGCCGCAGTTCGCGGCCTTCATCGGAGCCGGCGAGCGCATCGGTGAGCAGGCCGACCGCCTGCGCACGCTGCCACTCGGTCTCGTCGTCGACGTCGGTGAGACCGTCGACCGCGCCGATGAGCAGGTCGGCCCACTCGGTGGTGGTGCACTCGCCGATCGCCGCCTCGATCAGGGACGACAGACGGTCGGCGAACTCGGCGAAGCGTCCTGCCAGATCGGTATCCGTGGAGTCGATCCCCGCCAGTGGCAACGCGGTCGCCAGCCATTCGTTCTCGGCCTCCTCCGCGACCACGCCCAGCAGCATGCGGTCCAGTCCGGTGGCGAGCGTGCCCTGCGGAAAGCCGGCCAGACCGAATCGGGCACGTTGCGCCGTATCCACACCCCACCGGATCCCCGATCGCTGGATCCACCCGGCGAGGTTGTCCAGATCGTCGTCGGTGAAACCGAACCGAGTCCGCACCGGCGATGACGACGCGAGATCGAGGAGCTCGCCCGCCCGTACCCGTCCTGCCGCCAGGTCCAGCACTCGCGCCACCACGTCGAGAACCGCGTTCGACTCCCGGATTCCACGGTCCGCAAGACGTACACGCAGCGAGTACGCGGGGTGGTGCATCCCGGTCTGCCCGAAGGCGCCGCGGATGAGCGGGGCGTAGGCCTCGACATCGGGACACATGATCAGCACATCGCGCGGCTCGAGCGTCGGATCGGCGTCGAACAGATGGAGCAGCCGGTCGCGGAGTACCTCTACCTGCCGCTCCGGACCGTGACAGGCATGCACCTCCACAGATGTGTCAGCCGGCAGTCCGGCAGTGTCGAGGCTGTCCCGCCGCTGACCCTCGTGCAATGCACCAAGCACGGTGGACACCTCTGCCGTCGTGTCGGGGTGGTAGATGACCGCATCGATCGACGGTTCGAGAACCTCCTGCAGCTCCTGCACGTCCCGGGACAGCGCGGCGAGCAACGGGTGCCGAGGAACCACTGCGTCGCGCTCCGAGCGTCGACGTCGCGGCTGGCTACCGCGATCAGAGATGGTTCGCCACAGCGCATCTGAAGGGTGCGGCAGGTAGAGCGAGACCTCCCGTTCAGCGCTCAGTGCTCCGAGAACGGTCTGGAGTGTCTGCGGGATGCGGGTGGGGCCGAACAGTGCGAGCCGATCCGGGAGGTCAACCAGGTCCGGGTCCGCCCGCACTCGCGCGGCGAGTTGCTCGAGTCCTTCGGCCGGGTGCGGATGGCCGACCTCCTCGCGCACCAGCCGCCAGAACCACGGCTGCCATTGCAAATGGTCGGCGAGCTGATTTCCGGCACCGTCGGTGTCGAGTCCGGCGGCCCAGTCGGCGATCATCGCCGGACGCTGCCAGCCGTAGGCCGCGAACAGCCGTGCGATGGTCGACGCCGTCGAGTACCGGCGTCCGCGACGCAGTTCGGTGGGCTCTGGGTCGTCGGACGTGACGCCCAGATGCGCTGCGAGCACTCCGAGCCGCGGATCGTGCACATTCGCATCGAGAACTCGCAGAACCGGCCACCTCAAACGATCGCCGTACCAACTGTCCGTGGCTTCCGGGTCGTCGGCGAGCGCGACGGTGATCTGGCGGAGCAGTGCCGCGGGCGAATCGAAATCGATGTTCGCAGCGACGCCGAGACGCAACGACAGTTGCTGGCGCAGCCAGCGCTCCACGCCGCGTTCCGGGACGGCGACGATCTCCGAGCGCATCGGGTCGGCTAGTGGCGTCGCGAGGACGTCGGCGAGCACACCGACGAGCGTGTCGGCACGTTCTGCTCTGTGGACCGTCAGCATCGCCGCACCTCTCCCCTAGCGTCTACGTGGTTCAGCAGTGTCTATGTGGTTCAGCAGCACCTCCGTGGTTCAGCGCCTGCGACGCAGCGGCACCTCGTCACCCGAGCGCTCGGCCAGGGCGACCCTCACCGAATCGGGAAGCGGCAACGGCTGTCCGGTCTTCAGATCGAGAGCGGTCACCGTCGTCTCACCGAGCGCTGCGAGCTCGCCGGTCGGTGCGAACAGGCGGTAGCCGTAGTCGAACGAGCTGTTCCCGATGCGCGGAACCCATATCTGCACCCGGGTCGGGTCCTCGCTGTAGTGCAGGATCGACGTGAACTCGATCTCCTGACGCGCCAGCACGAAGGCGAACGGCGGATGGTCGCCGAACCACGCCTGCATCGTGCGGACCCGGGACTCCTCGAGGATCCGGGCGATCTGCACGTTGTTCACGTGCCCGAGCATGTCCTGATCACCCCACCGCATCGCGACCTCGACGACGAACGGTTCCGGCACTGCGGCGCTCTCTGTATCCGACACGCGATGACCATATCGCCCGCCTGCGACACCAGCGGACGCGCGTCGATAGACTGCCGGACGTGGCCATCGACACCCAGCGTCTGCGACTGCGTCCCGTGACGCCCGCAGACGTCGACAGCCTGCACGAACTCGACTCCGATCCGAATGTGATGCGGTTCGTCAACGGTGGTCGGCCGACCGCCCGCGACACCATCGCAGAATGGGTGGTACCGCGTTCCCAGACGCAGTTCCGCACTCACGGGACTGGTATGTGGACTGCCCGCCTGCGGCGTGGAGGGGACTTCATCGGCTGGGTTCAACTGCGCCTTCCGCGCCACAGCACAGTCCGTGAACTCGAGCTCAGCTACCGCTTCGATCAGCGCGTCTGGGGACACGGCCTGGCCGCTGAGGCTGCGGGCGCACTGATCGCCGTCACCTTCCTGTCAACCGACACCGAGCGAATCTTCGCCAGCACGCACAGCGACCACAACTCGTCCCAGGCGGTGATGCGCAAACTCGGGATGCGATTGTCGCCCGCAGGCCTGTCCGCCCGCCAGCTGTCCGGTCATGACGATGAGCACGACGTCGAGTACGAGATTCTCCACGAGCAGTGGGCTGCGGCCCGCGGCCGCCGCGCAGTGCGGCCACCCGCCGGCCGGCATCGACGGCCGACCAGCACCACCGGGATGCCGGCCTGATCGCCGGGTATTACCGTTGTAACGCAAGCGCAACACTCAGCATCGACGACTCTGGAGACAACCGATGAGCGAAATTGCCACCGATCCCATGCGGCGCCGACGGGTCGTCATCATCGGCTCGGGATTCGGCGGCCTGTTCGCGGCGCAGCGCCTCAAGAAGGCCAACGTCGACGTGACGCTGATCGCCAAGACCACCCACCACCTGTTCCAGCCGATGCTGTACCAGGTCGCCACCGGCATCGTCGCCGAGGGAGAGATCGCCCCCGCGACCCGCGTGGTGCTCCGTAAGCAGCGCAACTCGCACGTCATCCTCGGCGAGGTATTCGACATCGACCTGAAGGAACGGATCGTCCGGTCGCAGCTACTCGAGCGCATCACCGAGACGCCGTACGACGACCTGATCGTCGCGGCGGGAGCCGACCAGTCGTACTTCGGCAACGACCATTTCGCCGAGTACGCCCCCGGCATGAAGACGATCGATCACGCTCTCGAGCTGCGTGGCCGCATCCTCGGCGCCTTCGAGCAGGCCGAGCTCTCGAACGACCCGGCAGAGCAGGAGAAACTCCTGACCTTCGTCGTCGTCGGTGCCGGTCCCACGGGAGTGGAGATGGCGGGCCAGATCGCCGAGATGAGCGATAAGACTCTCAAGGGCGCGTTCCGGAACATCGATCCGACGAAGGCACGCGTCATCCTGATCGACGCCGCACCCGCAGTGCTGCCCCCGTTCGGCGAGAAGCTCGGACACAAGGCCAAGGCGCGCCTCGAGGAGCTCGGCGTCGAGGTTCAGCTCGGCGCGATGGTCACGGACATCGACTACGACAGCCTCACGGTGAAGGACAAGGACGGGACCGAGCGCCGCATCGAAAGCCAGTGCAAGGTGTGGTCGGCCGGCGTCCAGGCGAGTTCGCTTGGCAAGATCCTCGCCGAGCAGTCAGAGACCGAACTCGACCGCGCCGGTCGGGTGAAGGTGCAGCCGGACCTCACGATCCCGGGACATTCGAACGTCTTCGTCGTCGGCGACATGATGTTCGTCGACGGCGTCCCCGGCGTGGCTCAGGGTGCGATCCAGGGCGGCCGCTACGCCGCCGACGCGATCAAGGCCGAGATGAAGGGCCAGACACCCGACGAACGCAAGCCGTTCAGCTACTTCGACAAGGGTTCGATGGCCACGGTCTCACGGTTCAGCGCCGTGATGCAGGTGCCGATCCCCGGCACCAAGAAGAAATTCGAGACCGAGGGTTACTTCGCCTGGCTGGGCTGGCTGGCACTGCACCTGGTGTACCTGGTGGGTTTCCGCAACAGGCTGAACACCTTCGTCAACTGGTTCTTCGCGTTCAGCACTCGTGGGCGCAGCCAGTTGGCAGTCACCGAGCAGCAGGTCTACGCCCGCACCGCGCTGAGCGAACTGGCGTATCTCCAGCGACTGCGACTCGCCGATGAGGAACGCGCCGAGGTCAAGCGCAGCCTGGAAGAGCGGAAGGGTTCGGCCTGATCGTGCGCGCCCGCGATTGAGCGAGCGTTGCGCGACGTCGCTCGCTGATCGAGACGCATCCCTCGCTGTTGCGGGCCTCCTGTGGGCGGCCGACTGAAGTCCCTCGCCGGTTGAGCGAGCGCAGCGAGTCGAAACCGAGCTCACATGCCGGCCGGCCCCCGATCAGCGAGTAGCCTGCCGATCGCACGGAGAAGGCTCGGGTCCGATCGGACCCGAGCCTTCTCCGTCGAGTTGCTCACCCGCTCACGGCATCACTCCATCTTCGTCGGAGTGTCCGTCCATTCGCCGTCTGGACGGTCTTCCTCCATGACGTCCGATGGCGTCACCGGATCCGGCGCGGATTCGCGAGTCACCAGATCGAAGTGATCTCCGTGCTTGTCCTCACCGATCACCACCGCACGCTCGACCAGCTCCGAGCTGCGATCCTCGACCAGGACCATTCGGTCCGTACGCAGGTCACGGTACAACGCCACGCAGAGCATGAGCATCACGATCACGAACGGCACCGACGCCAGGATCGTGAGATTCTGCAACCCGGTGAGCGCCTTGTCACCGCCACCGCCGATGACGAGCATCACCGCCGCGACCGCGCCGGTGAGCGCGCCCCAGAAGACCACTGTCAACCGTCTCGGCTCGTGGGCGCCGCGTTCGGACAGCGACCCCATCACGATCGATGCGGCATCCGCACCCGAGACGAAGAAGATCCCTACCAGCGCCATCACGATCACCGCGGTGATCCCGGCCCACGGCATGGTGTCGAGCAATGCGAACAGCGCACCGGTCGACTCGACCTCGCCACCGGTCGCAAGGTCACCGAACTCGTGCTGCCGGTTGATCGCCGCTCCACCGAACACGCAGAACCACACGAGGCTCACGATGGTCGGCGCCAGCAGGACACCGCTCACGAACTGACGGATGGTGCGACCCCTGCTGATCCGCGCGATGAAGAGACCGACGAACGGGGTCCAGGAGATCCACCAGGCCCAGTAGAAGATCGTCCAGGTCGACAGCCACTCCGCCAGGGCGGCGTCACCGTCGGCGTCTGTCCGCTTACTCATCCCGACGAACTGCTGGATGTAGTCGCCGAGGGCGCTCGGCAGCAGATTGAGGATCAGGAGCGTGGGTCCGACGACGAACACGAACACAGCGAGCACCAGAGCCAGCACCATGTTGATGTTCGAAAGCCATTGGATGCCGCGCGCCACGCCGGACACCGCCGACAGAATGAAGCAGAACGTGAGGACGACGATGATCGTGACCAGGACCGGGGTGCCGACGGTGCCGACCCAGCCTGCGAACTCCAGTCCGTCACCGATCTGGAGAGCGCCCAGGCCCAGGGACGCAGCGGTACCGAACAGCGTCGCGAAGATCGCCAGAATGTCGATGACCTTACCCAGAGGACCGTTCGCCCGGTCCCCGAACAGCGAGGTGAACGCTGCCGAGAGCAACTGTGAGCGACCCTTTCGGTACATTCCGTAACCGATGGCCAGGCCGACGACCGCGTAGATCGCCCACGGGTGCAGACCCCAATGGAACATGGTGGTCGCCATGGCGGTCTGGAACGCTTCGACAGTCTCCGGATCGGCGGTCCCCGGTGGCGGCGAGACGTAGTACGTCAGCGGCTCCGCCACGCCGAAGAACATCAGTCCGATGCCCATACCGGCGCTGAACATCATCGCGATCCACGAGTGCGTCCGGAACTCCGGCTTCTCGCCGTCAGCTCCGAGGGGAATCCGCCCGTACTTGCTCGCGGCCAGCCATAGCACGAAGATCACGAACCCGGTGGATGCGAAGACGAACAGCCATCCGAGGTTCTTGATGACGCCGTCCTTGGCGCTCGCCGACACCGTCGAAAGGGTCGACTGATCAAGAAATCCCCACACCACGAAAGCGATCGAGATCAGCGCGGTGATGGAGAATACGACCCAATCGCGGCCCGGCGCTTTCCGGGGTCGACTAGATATTGACACTGGGCTCCTTCAGCGTAGGAACCACCGGAATCCCTTGGGAACCCCCGAGGTTCTGCGTGGACGTCATGTCCGATGAATCAGCGTTCCGACATTAACACCGTGGTGATGCGGGCAAACGCGGCATGCGTGCAATTGCAATGTCTCGTTACGGTGTCGACGACCCGTCAGCGCCTGCCGGGAGTTCGATGTTCTGCAGCCGAACCCGAGATTGGGCGAGGAGTCTCCCCTGGTCATCGGCCATATCCACCTGCCAGAGCTGCTGCCGTCGGCCTCGGTGAACCGGCGTGGTCGTCACCAAGATCCGCCCCTGCGGCACCGAACGCAGAAAGTCCGTCGAATTGTTGACGCCGACCGCCGTTCCGCCGAGTCGCTTCTCCTGCAACCAGCAGAATCCGCTGACACTCGCTGCACTCTCAGCCAGTGCGCAATAGACGCCGCCGTGCACGATGCCGAAAGGCTGGTGGTGATTCTCCGTGATGGTGAGACCACCGCGGATCCCGTCCCCCGACACTTCTTCGATCTCGAACCCGAGGTGTGCGTCGAGTCCGACTGCCTTTTTCAGATCCTGCTCACGGTCATTCGTCATACCTGCACGATGCCATTGGCACCCATCAGATAACAGTGACCCCCGTGTTCGGCTCGAACACGGGGGTCACTGTCACGGATCGGGGGTCTCTGCAGCCCTCAGGACACTCACGCGACCCACCACAGAATGTAGGCTAGCCTTACTTTGGTGTCAAATGGTTGCCGGCCCGGGCGCGGCGGCCGGGCGCTCGGAACTATCCGGGCCTCCGACACGTTCAGCTAGAGAGTGGATCGACTGAGTGAGCAAGGCGACTGGTCGGGCATGTGAGAACTTCGAAGGGAGCCGTCGTAGAATGAAGAAGATGAACGGATTGGGTGAGCTCGAACGAGCCGTGATGGACACGCTGTGGTCGTCGGCGACGCCGCAGACGGTGCGCCAGGTTCATGCTGAGCTCTCCCGGACACGGTCCCTCGCCTACACGACGGTCATGACCGTTCTGCAGCGCCTCACCAAGAAGGATCTCGTCAACCAGCTCCGTGACGACCGGGCCCACCGATACGCTGCGGCCCGTCCTCGCGAAGACCTTGTCGCCAGCCTGATGGTGGATGCTCTGAAGGGCGCGGAAGCCTCCGGAGCGCGCCATGCCGCGCTGGTCTCCTTCGTCGAACAGGTCGACGCCGACGAAGTCGCTGCCCTGCGCGAGGCCCTCGACGAGCTCGAGTCGTCCCGCACCGCGAAACACTAGAGTCGACACCGCCCCGGGGTGAGCGGCCGCTCGCCCGCACGACCGGAGGAACGCCGATGACCGCACTGCTGTTCGGCATCCTCACCATCGCTCTGGTCGGCCCCATCCCGCAGGCGCTATCCCGCGCCACCTGGCCGATGTATGCGCCACGAGCTGCGATGACGCTGTGGCAGGCGGTGGCACTCGCCGCCGTTCTCTCCGCATTCAGCACCGGACTCGCGATCGCGGCGAACCTCCTCGCCCCTGGAGCCGACGGCGCTCCCACTACCAACCCGGTCGACGAGATCAGCCGACTCGGGTGGTTCACGTGGAGCGTCTACGTGGTGATCTTCGCTCTCACTCTCGTGGTGGGAGCCCGACTGATGTACGCGATCGTCCGCGTGGGCTACCGCACTCGCGCCCGGCGGAACGTGCATCGGAGCATGATCGACCTCGTCGACCGCGTCGACATGCACCGGGATGGTCGCGACATCCGGATCCTCGATGTCACCGCTCCCCTCGCCTACTGTCTCCCCGGCCTGCGCAGGCGCGTCGTACTCAGTGAAGGTGTGCTGAGCCGCCTCGACCACGACGAACTCTCCGCGGTCATCGAGCACGAGCGGGCACATCTGCGTGCCCGGCACGACCTCGTCCTCGAAGCCTTCATCGCACTCCACGCCGCGTTCCCCCGTTTCGTCCGGTCCCGTTCCGCGCTCGGCTCCGTCGAGCTGCTCGCCGAGGCGCTCGCCGACGACCAGGCCGCCCGCGCCACTGCACCGACCACGGTCGGGCGCGCCCTCGTGGCCTGTGCCGACGCCACGGCACCTCGCGGGGCCATGGCTGTCGGCGGCCCGACGACTCTGATCCGCGTCCGCCGGCTCTCCTACCTCCGCCCGGTGCCGCTGATCTCTGCGACGGCGTACACAATGGCGGTGGCGATCCTCGTGGTGCCGACTCTGGCGGTCGCCATTCCGTGGCTCACCGAGTTGAACCGGCTCCTCTCACACGCTTGACCCGACCTCCTTCTTCACGACCGACTTCTTCACGACCGAAAGGCGCTCCGTGCGATTCCTGGACGGGCACGATCCTGACCACGACCTGACCTATGACGATCTGTTCATCGTCCCTAATCGCTCAGCTGCCACCTCGCGCTTCGACGTCGACCTGAGCACTGACGACGGAACCGGCACCACCATCCCGCTGGTGGTCGCGAACATGACCGCGATCGCCGGGAAGCGGATGGCGGAGACCGTCGCGCGGCGCGGCGGGCTGGTGGTCCTCCCGCAGGACGTTCCGCTCAACGCCGCCACCGAGACGATCAGCTTCGTGAAGAGCCGCCACCTGGTGGCGGACACGCCGGTCACGCTCGGTCCGGACGATCTGATGGGACACGCCCAAGCACTCATTCCGAAACGCGCGCACGGGGCGGCCGTCGTCGTCGAGGACGGACGTCCGATCGGTCTGGTTCCGCGCAACACGTCCGGTCACGATGTCGACATGTTCGCCGCGGTACGGGAGAACATGGTCTCGATCCCGGTCACGCTGCCGGTCGACACCGACCCTAGGGCGGTCTTCGAGAAGCTCACCGACGCCAGCGCCGAACTCGCCGTCCTCGTCGAGACCGACGGTTCACTGGTCGGCGTGCTGACCCGGACCGGCGCGCTGCGCTCGGGTATCTACCGGCCCAACACCGATGATCGGGGCCGCCTGCGAATCGCGGCTGCCGTCGGCATCAACGGCGACGTGGTCGGCACGGCGCGTGCGCTCGTCGATGCCGGTGCCGACCTGCTCGTCGTCGACACCGCGCACGGCCACCAGGAGAAGATGCTCTCGTCCCTCTCGGCGGTCGCCGGTGCCGACCTCGGCGTGCCCATCGCTGCGGGCAACGTGGTCTCGGCGCAGGGCGCCATCGACCTCATCGAGGCCGGCGCATCGATCGTCAAGGTGGGTGTCGGTCCCGGCGCCATGTGCACCACCCGGATGATGACCGGCGTCGGCCGGCCCCAGTTCTCCGCAGTCGTCGAGTGCGCCGACGCCGCACGCGAGCGCGGTGCGTCGGTATGGGCGGACGGCGGTATCCGGCATCCGCGCGACGTCGCACTGGCCATCGCGGCCGGAGCGTCGAACGCCATGGTCGGATCGTGGTTCGCCGGCACCTACGAATCGCCCGGCGACCTGCACACCGACGGAGGTGGCGAGTACAAGGTGAGCTTCGGCATGGCGTCCAAGCGTGCCGTCGCCGCTCGCTCGGCCGCCGACAGCGCCTACGACCGTGCCCGCAAGGCGCTCTTCGAAGAAGGCATCTCGTCGTCGCGCATCCGCATCGACGCCGAGCATCCGGGCGTCGAAGACCTCATCGACCACATCTGCTCCGGCGTGCGCTCCACCGCGACGTACACCGGAGCCACCTCGCTGCCCGAACTGCACGAGAAAGTGGTCCTCGGAGTCCAGTCGGCAGCCGGGTTCGCCGAGGGCCGTCCGCTTCCCGGGGGCTGGTGACCGACTCCGGTGGACATCCTCATCATCGTCGGGAGCCTGATCGGCTTCCTGGCATTGACTCTGGGCACTGCGCTGTTCGTCGCCGGCGAGTTCTCGCTGACCGCTCTCGAACGGTCGACCATCTCGGACGACGTCGCGCGTCGCGGCGACCGACGGGCCAAAGCGGTCGACCGAGCGCATCGCACACTGTCGTTCCAGCTGTCTGCGGCGCAGCTCGGCATCACGATCACCACACTCATCACCGGTTACATCGCCGAACCGGTACTGGCCCGACTGATCAACCCGGTCCTCGAGGCGATCGGCATCGAGGGCTCCCTCGCCGACGGCATCTCGTTGGCGCTCGCCCTGATCATCGCGACGTCGTTGTCGATGGTCCTCGGCGAATTGATCCCTAAGAACCTCGCGATCGCCGAGCCGCTCGCCACCGCCAGGTTCACCGCGGCCCCCATGATGGTCTTCTCGCGGATCTTCAAGTACGCGATCAACGGCCTCAACGGCACCGCCAACAGACTCGTCCGACGACTCGGGGTGGAGCCGACCGAAGAGCTCCAATCCGCGCGATCGACTGCGGAACTGTCGGCGCTGGTGCAGAACTCGGCACTGCACGGTGAACTCGACGCCGACACCGCACAACTGGTGCAGCGGTCCCTCCGTTTCGGCGACCTCTCGGCCGAGGACCTGATGACCCCGCGAGTCCGGGTCGAGAGCCTCGAGCCCGGCGACACCGTCCGCGACCTGATCGCCGCCTCGTCGCGTACCGGTCACTCGCGGTTCCTGGTCGCCCCGGACGGCGATCTCGACAATCTGCTCGGCGTGGTGCACATCAAGCAGGCGTTCACGGTGCAGGCGAAGGCGCAGTCCGGCACCTCGGTGCGATCACTCGTGCGTCCGGTCAGCCGGGTGCCTGCCACCCTCGACGGCGATGCGCTGATGGACCGGGTCTCCTCCGACGGACTCGAGGTATGCGTCGTCGCCGACGAGTACGGCGGCACCGCGGGAATCGTCACCTCTGAGGACCTCATCGAGGAGATCCTCGGCAATGTGACAGACGAACACGATCACGAGGAGTCCGAAGTGGTCCGTGTCGGCAACGGCTTCCGGTGCGCCGGACTCCTTCGGCTCGACGAGGTGAACGACGCGATCGGCTATCGAGCGCCGGAGGGCGCCTACGAGACGCTCGGCGGGCTCGTGATGTTCCGGCTCGGACGGATTCCGGCGGTGGGCGACGTCGTCGACCTTCCGGAGCGGGAATCAGTCTCCGACGAGGACGGGCAGAGCAGGATCCAGCAGTGGCGCGGCACCGTCGTCCGCATGGAGCAAAGGCGCGTCGATCAGGTGTGGCTCACATCCGTCGACGCGGGCAGCGAGGATCGGGGTGAGAACGATGGGTGACTTAGGCGCAGTTCTGCTGACCGTGCTCCTGCTCGCCGCGAACGCCTTCTTCGTCGCGGCCGAGTTCTCGATGATCGCAGCCCGCCGCGACCGACTCGTCGCTCTCGAGGAGTCCGGGAAGAAGCGGGCCCGCACCGTGATCCGGGCATCTGAGCACCTGTCGATGATGCTGGCCGGTTGTCAGTTGGGCATCACGATCTGCTCCATCCTGCTCGGCCGGGTCGGCGAGCCCGCGATCGCGCACTTGATCGAGAGGCCCCTCGACCTGGTGAACATGCCCGAGGGTCTGCTGCATCCGATCGCCTTCGCCCTGGCGCTGATGATCGTGGTGGTCCTGCACATCCTCGTCGGAGAGATGGTGCCCAAGAACATCTCGCTCGCCGGCCCCGAGCGAGTGGCCATGCTGGTCATTCCTCCGCATCTGGTGTTCCTTCGCATCACGAAACCGCTCATCTGGATCTACAACGCACTCGCCAACGGCTCCCTTCGCCTGATGCGAGTGGAGCCCAAGGACGAACTGGCGACCACGGTCACCGAGACCGAGCTCGCCCAGATGATCGGCGAGTCCCGTGAACTCGGCCTGCTGGACGCGGGCGAGCACGAGCGCCTGACACGAGCGTTGGAGACCGTCCAGCGCACCGTGGACGAGGCGATGATCCCGCTCGCCGACGTGAAGACCGTGCGCGTACGACCCGATCCGGCGACCGGCGGACTCGGCCCTCGTCTGGGCGACGTGGAGGACGCCGTTCGTGACACCGGCTACTCCCGGTTCCCCGTTCGCGGTCTCGACGGTTCGTACATCGGGTACCTGCATCTCAAGGATGTTCTCGACGACGTTTTCGACGATGACACCGACTCGGACTCTCTCGTTGCGGTCGACAAGATCCGGCCGCTGCCGGTGATCGGCGCCGCGGTGCCGCTGGACGAGGCCGCCACTCAGCTGCAGCGCGCCAGTGCGCACCTGGGCGTGGTGGTCAACTCGTCGGGAACCACAGTCGGGATGATCGCACTGGCCGACCTCGCCGAGGCATTCGTCGGCAACGTCCGCGACGCGACGAACAGAATCTGATGGCGACGGATCCGACGCGGGCGGATCCGATTCGGACCGGGCTGCGCCGCGACGAGTGGTCGGCACGAGCAGCGGATCACCGCGCGCGCATCGACACTCTAATCGGCCCCTACTTGAACGACCGGCGCTCAGGCGCGACCCACCCGGTCATCGACTTCCTGTTCACGTATTACTCGACTCGCCCGTCCCAGCTCACCCGGTGGCATCCGGGCTACGGCACGACGCTCCTCGACGCACCGGAGTACGCGGATTTCCGCGGCTACGAGGCAGGCGACGACGGCAGCGCGACCGTCGGCCGGGATTTCCTGAACTCCCGGCTCGGGACGATCGGCGCAGTCATCGACATCTCCACGGCGATCCGCTCGCGGCGCCCGCTCCTCGGGTGCTTCGGGTTGCACGAGTGGGCGATGGTCTACCGCTCCGACGAGACACGACACCCTCATCCGCTGCGGTTGGGTGCGGCGGGCACCGACGAGGTCGTGGAGAGGTCCGGGCTGCGGTGCACACACTTCGACGCGTTCCGCTTCTTCACCGAGCCCGCTCGACCGCGCAACGCCACCGAGCTGACCCACGACACCGCCACCGCGAACGAGCAACCGGGTTGCCTGCACGCGACGATGGACCTCTACCGGTACGGACTCCGCTTATCCCCGTTGATCAGCTCGTCGCTGCTCGCCGACTGCTTCGAGACCGCGCTCCGCGCACGCGAACTCGACATGCGAGCCGGCCCCTACGACCTGTCCGGAGTCCTCGACATGGACGGTCGTCCGTACACCCCCGTCCCCATCGAGACTCCGCACGGCCGTGCGGAGTACATCGAGGCGCAGACGGCGCTCGCCGACCGTGGGAGCAGTCTCCGCGAGGCGATGCTCGAAACGTGCCGATCACTGCTGTCCGCCGCCCGGCCCGACGGCTCGTGACCGCGGTGCGGGCGGTAGAATAGCCGACGCCGGGCAGTCCGCGTCCGGAATGAGAGAACAACGTACGACGTTGCACCATTCGTCTCATATCGCTCAGGGAAAGGTCGTCATGTCCGATCGTGTCACCGTCAACGGTTTGCAAGTCGCCGAGGTCCTCTACGACTTCGTCAACAACAAGGCCCTGCAGGGCACCGGTGTGGACGCCGACAAGTTCTGGGCCGGCGCCGCCGCCGTGATCAACGATCTCGCACCCCGCAACCGCGAGCTGCTCGCGGTTCGTGACGAGCTGCAGACGAAGATCGACACGTGGCACCGCGACCACAAGAACTTCGACTTCGCCGAGTACAAGGCGTTCCTCACCGAGATCGGCTACCTCGTTCCCGAGCCTGCCGACTTCGAGATCTCGACGACCAACGTGGACGACGAGATCGCCCGCATCCCCGGCCCGCAGCTGGTCGTCCCGATCCTCAATGCACGCTTCGCGCTGAACGCGTCGAACTCCCGCTGGGGTTCGCTGTACGACGCCCTCTACGGCACGGACGCGATCCCGGAGACCGACGGCGCCGAGAAGGGCTCCTCGTACAACAAGGTGCGCGGTGACAAGGTCATCGCCTTCGCGAAGTCGTTCCTCGACCGTGCGGTCCCGCTTGAGCAGGGCAGCCACGCCGACGCCACCTCGTACACCGTCGCCGACGGCAAGGCCGTCGTCACCGTCGGTGACGTGACCACCACCTTCGCCGACCCCGACGCGTTCGCGGGCCACACCGGCGACACCTCGGCACCGACCGGCGTTCTGGTGCGCAACAACGGTCTGCACCTGGAGATCCAGATCGACGCCGATTCGCCGATCGGATCGACCGACGCGGCAGGCGTCAAGGATGTCCTCGTCGAGTCCGCGATCACCACGATCATGGACTTCGAGGACTCGGTCGCCGCGGTCGACGCGGACGACAAGGTGCTCGGTTACACCAACTGGCTCGGCCTGAACAAGGGGGACCTGGCGGAGGAGGTCACCAAGGGCGACAAGACGTTCACCCGTGTCCTGAACTCGAACCGCACCTACACGGGCCCCGACGGCTCGGACGTCGAACTGCACGGCCGTTCGCTGCTGTTCGTTCGCAACGTCGGTCATCTCATGACCAACCCGGCGGTGCTGGACGCCGACGGCAACGAGGTTCCCGAAGGCATCCTGGATGCCCTGATCACCTCGGCGATCGGCATCCACGGCATGAGCCCCGAGGGTCAGCAGAACTCGCGGACCGGTTCCATCTACATCGTGAAGCCGAAGATGCACGGGCCCGATGAGGTCGCTTTCACCGCCGAGCTGTTCGGCCGCGTGGAGGACATCCTCGGCCTGGAGCGCAACACCATCAAGGTCGGCATCATGGACGAGGAGCGTCGCACGTCGGTGAACCTGAAGGCCGCCATTCACGCGGCCGCCGAGCGAGTCGTCTTCATCAACACCGGCTTCCTGGACCGCACCGGCGACGAGATCCACACCTCGATGGAGGCCGGACCGTTCGTCCGCAAGGACGACATCAAGGGCCAGACCTGGTTCAACGCATACGAGAACAACAACGTCGACGTCGGTCTGCACACCGGACTCGAGCACAAGGCGCAGATCGGCAAGGGCATGTGGGCCATGCCCGATCTCATGGCCGACATGCTCGCCCAGAAGGGCGGCCATCCGAAGGCCGGCGCGAACACGGCATGGGTCCCGTCGCCGACCGCAGCCACGTTGCATGCACTGCACTACCACGAGGTCGACGTCTTCGAGCGCCAGGACGAGCTCGCCAAGCGCGATCCGGCGTCCGTCGACGACATCCTCACCATCCCGCTCGCGCCCAGCACCGACTGGAGCGACGAGGAGAAGCGTCAGGAGCTCGACAACAACTGCCAGTCGATCCTGGGCTACGTCGTCCGGTGGATCGATCACGGCGTCGGTTGCTCCAAGGTGCCCGACATCCACGACGTCGCACTGATGGAGGACCGCGCCACGCTGCGCATCTCGAGCCAGCTGCTCGCCAACTGGCTGCATCACGGGATCGTCGTCGAGGATGACGTCGTCGCTGCGCTGAAGCGCATGGCGCCGGTCGTCGACCGCCAGAACGCCGGTGACCCCGAGTACCGTCCGCTGTCGGACGATTTCGACACGAATATCGCGTTCAACGCCGCCAAGGACCTGATTCTGCAGGGCACCACCCAGCCGAGCGGTTACACCGAACCGATCCTTCACCGCGCGCGCCGCGAGTACAAGGCGGCGAACGCCTGATATACCCAATGGTGTAGTCACCGAGCCCGGACCGGATTCGGTCCGGGCTCGGTCTCATCGGACGATGCCCGGCAGCGCTGCGGGCTGGAGGAGGACACCCGGTGTCGAAGCATGGGACAGGCGTCGAGAACCGTCAGTTCGTCTCGCGGCCGCTCGTGGCGGGCGCACTCATCGTCATTCTGATCGCCGCGGTGATCACGGCGTGGGTCGGATTGGGCGACCGCATCGAGGAGTCGGCGACGGACTCGGCGGATCAGTGCGTCGAGGGCAACGCGGCGGTGCCCATCGTCGCTGATCCGGCGCTCGCTCCCGGACTGCAGAAGATCGCGCAGAGCTACAACGCGACTTCGCCGATCGTCCGGGACCATTGCATCAAGGTGGAGGTCCGTCCCGCGGATGCCCGCGCCACTCTCGAAGGATTGACGGCGGACAGGTGGGACCCGGCCGCATTCGGGCCCTTCCCCGGGGCGTGGATCCCGGAGTCGTCCGTCTGGGCCGCGGCGCTGCAGACCGGCAAACCTGCCGCACTGCAGGGACCGCCGGAATCACTGGTCTCCTCCCCTGTTCGACTGGCGGTCGAGAAAGAGCTCGCGGAGGCTGCCGACGGACGCATCGGATGGGGTGACCTGCCCGAGCTGACGAGGGCGAGCTCCCTTGAGGCGTACGGCCAGCCCACCTGGGGCTCACTCCGCATGGCGATGCCGAACGGTCCGCAGTCCGACGCCACGGCTCTCGCCGCTCAGGGCGTCGCAGCGGCAATCGCCGACGAGAAGGGTTCGCTCACCGAGGAGCAGGTCGGCGAATCGAGCGTCACCCAGGCCGTCGAGCAGTTGCTGTCGGCGCCGCCGAAGCCCGGCGACGGCTCGATCAGTGCTGCGATCAAGGCGATCGGCGAGGCCGATGACCCATCAGATGCCGAGGTACGCGCCGTCCCGGTCACCGAGCAGCGGCTGTACACGCTCACCAAGGATGACGAGAGCGCGCCGGTCACGGCCGTCGCGCCCGAAGGTTCGACGCCGGTTGCGGACTACCCGGTGATCAAACTCGCCGGCGCGCAGGTGCCCGCATTCCTCGGCGACGCCATCTCCGAGTTCCTGACCTTCGCGCGGAAGCCACCGCAGATGAAGGTGCTCACCGAGATGGGCTTCCGCGGCGGCGGTCCACTGCCGCAGAAGACCGCCACCGTCGCCTTCGGCGAGGTCACCGACCCGCTACCGGCTCCGGAACCGGCGGCTGCGCTCAGGATCAGCGAGATCGTTCTTCCTGCCGCGGCGCCCTAGCCTCTCGAACTATCTAGCCTCTCGAACTACGCACCCACACCTCTGCCGGTCCGTGAACAACGGTCCGGCAGAGGTGTTTTCGCGTGTGGTCATCCTTGTTATAACCACCGCGATTTCAAGAGTCGACCCGGAGGGCCCGGTCGCGCACACTTTGAGCATGATCACCCAACGGCCCCGGCGATGTCGCTGACCGCCTGACATGATCGCCGACCCGTCGAACCGGGTCCAATCCCCATCACACGACCTTCAGGAGGTCTGTCTCGTCATGCCCGAAATCAGTTCCGAGCAGCGGTTCGAAACCGCTGCCGCGCCTTTGCAGTTCGCCTATTGGGTGCCCAACGTCAGCGGCGGTCTCGTCGTCTCGAAGATCGAGCAGCGCACCGACTGGAGCTACGACTACAACCGACGGCTGGCGGTGGCCGCCGAGAACAACGGCTTCGAGTACGCACTCACCCAGGTGCGCTACATCTCGTCCTACGGGGCCGCGTACCAGCACGAGTCGACGAGCTTCTCCCTCGCGTTACTGCTGGCGACCGAGCGTCTCAAGGTCATCTCGGCCGTCCACCCTGGACTGTGGCAGCCGGGTGTTCTCGCCAAATGGCTCACGACCGCCGATCACCTCTCGAACGGACGCGCAGCCGTCAACGTGGTGTCCGGCTGGTTCAAGGACGAGTTCACCAAGCTCGGCGAGCCGTGGCTCGAACACGACGAGCGCTACCGTCGCGCCGAGGAGTTCATCACCTATCTGCGCAGCATCTGGACTGACGAGCACGCCGAGTTCGCCGGGGACTTCTACCGGCTGCACGACTTCGATCTGAAGCCGAAACCACTCGACGTCCCCGGACGTCCCCACCCGGAGATCTTCCAGGGCGGCAACTCGACCGCCGCCCGGGCGATGGCGGGCCGCGTCTCGGACTGGTACTTCAGCAACGGCAAGGACTTCGAGGGACTCTCCGAGCAGGTTCTCGACGTGAACACCGAGGCGGCCCGGCACGGACGCACGGTCAGATTCGGGCTCAACGGCTTCCTGATCGGTCGTGATTCGGAGGCCGAGGCCCGTGATGTGCTCCACGAGATCGTCGACAAGGCCGATCGCGCCGCCGTGGAGGGCTTCGGTTCAGCCGTCAAGCAGGCGGGCACGTCGACGGGCGACGGCAAGGGCATGTGGCAGGACTCCGAGTTCCGAGATCTCGTGCAGTACAACGACGGTTTCCGAACCGGTCTGATCGGAACACCCGAGCAGATCGCGGAGCGGATCGTCGCCTACAAGACCCGAGGCGTGAATCTCTTCCTGCTGGGCTTCCTGCACTTCATCGACGACGTCGAGTACTTCGGCGCACACATCCTCCCCCTGATCCGCGAACTCGAAGCGGATCTGATCTCCAGCGGCCGACTCGAGTCCGAGCTCGCCCGCAACGGCGTTCTGACTCCCGCGTCCTGAATCCCTGCTCGCTTCCACTATTCCCCTACCGGAGGACCCCATGACTTCCACCGCTTCCGCCACACAGCACACCGCCGTCGACGAGTCCGCGCTACAGGACGCTCTCCGGCGTGCAGACCTGGTCGCCGCCGAGCTGAGTGCGACCGCCGCCGAACGCGATCGTGCGAATGCAGATCCCACCGCCGAGATAGAACTACTGCGCGCGAACGATCTCCTGCAGGTCGGTGAACCCGTCGAGTTCGGCGGTGCTGGTCTGAACTACGCACAGACGCAGCAGATCACGCGCCATATCGCGCGCGGCGATACCTCCATCGCGCATCTCATCGGATATCACTTCGCTCAGCAGCGGATACCCCATCTGTTCGGCACCGCGGACCAGGCCGAGACGATCTCGCGGCGCAACGCCCAGGAGAAGCTCTTCTGGGGCGGCGTCCAGAACCCTCGTGGCGCGGACGGCCTGGTGTTGACCCGCGATGGGGACGGCTTCCGACTCAACGGCCGACGCACCTTCGCCTCCGGGGCCGGCGTAGCCGACCATCTCTCAGTGACCGCATCCCTGGACGGCGACCTCGTGTTCCTGACGCTGCCCACCGATCGTGAGGGCTTCGAACCCGCAGGCGACTGGGACAACATCGGACAGCGACTCACCGACTCCGGTGGCGTCGTGTTCCGCGACGCCCGCATCGAACGCAGCGAGATCCTGGGCGACCCGGACTCGCCTCCTGCGTTCTCGCCGTACCAGACGCTCGTCACCCCGCATTGGCAACTCGCTTTCGTCAACTTCTACATCGGCACCGCCGAAGGTGCCCTCGTCGAGGCCCTCGACTGGACGCGCCTGAACGCCAGCCCGTGGGAGACTTCCGGCCTCGAGTCGGCCACCGAGGATCCGTACATCCTCGAACTCGTCGGTGAACTGCGCGCCCAGGTCACCGGAGCCGCTCTTCTCGCCGACCGGGCGGGTGACGCTCTGCAGCAGTCGCTCGATTTCGGTCCCGCGCTCAGCGCCGATCAACGTGCCGAGACAGCCATCGCCATCGCGGAGGCCAAGTACGTGACGACCAAGGTCTCACTGGAAGCCGCGTCGCGCCTCTTCGAGATCCAGGGGGCGCGGGCCACCACCACGAAGTACGGGTTCGACCGGCACTGGCGCAATCTGCGCACGCACACCGTGCACGACCCGGTCTCGTACAAAGCGCGTGAGATCGGTGACTGGACGCTGAACCGCCGCGCCCCCGCGTTCAGCCTGTACAGCTGATCGTGGTCCCCGTCATCGGCAGCAGTCATGCCGCAATCGAGACCGCCCGTGTCCTCGCACCCGCCTTCGCGGCGGATGCGAGCGCACGGGACGTCGGCAAGTCGCTCCCATTCGATCAGGTGGAGGCACTGTCATCGTCGGGTCTGCTCGCCATCACAGTGCCCGCGGAGTTCGGCGGTCCGGACCTTCCGGCCGCGACCGTGGCAACCGTCATCGCCACGATCGCGGCCGCCGACGCCAGTCTCGCGCAGATCCCGCACAGCCATTTCGTCTTCCTCGACGCGGCTCGTCGTGTCGGATCAATCGAGCTGCAGCGCAGTCTGTTCCGGCGCGTCCTCGCGGGCGAGCGCATCGCGAACGCCCAGACCGAGCGCGGCGGCGCCACCGTGCTGGACGACGCGACCCGGCTCCGTCGGAAGGACGGCGAGCTGGTCGTGTCGGGCACCAAGTACTACTGCACCGGTGCGGTCTTCGCCGACATCCTGGCGGTCCGGGCGCTCGGGCCGGACGGCGGCACGGTGATCGTCTACGTGCCGGCGGATTCCGACGGCGTCACCATCGATTCCGACTGGGACGCCCTCGGGCAGCGCACCACCAGCAGCGGAAGCGTCGTCCTCGACGACGTCGTGGTCGATCCCGGTCTGCTCCTCGACTTCACGAGCATCTTCGCGCAGCGCAGCACCTACGGGACACGTGCGCAGCTCCTCCACGCCGCGATCGACGTCGGCGTCGCCCGCGGCGCCCTCGACACGATCGGGCGACTCGCCGAGAAGGCGCGTCCGTGGTTCGAGGCCGGTGTCGACCGTGCGGCGGACGATCCGCTGCTCATCGCTCAGGCCGGCGACCTGGAGCTGGCAGTCCGGGCTGCGGAGTCGCTGCTGGCAACTGCGGGGGCGCGGATCCAGGATGCCGAGACGGCACCCGGTCCGAGCGCCTTCACCGAGGCGGCACTCGCCACCGCTGCGGCGAAAGTGTCCGCAGGCCGCGCGGCACGCCGCGCCGGATCCGAGATCTTCGACTTCGGCGGAACCCGCACCGCGGCAGCCTCGGCCAACCTCTCTCGCTACTGGCGCGACGCCCGGACGCACACCCTGCACGACCCCGAACGCTGGAAACTCCAGCACCTTGGCGCTTGGGCACTGGACCGTCTGCGTCCGCCCAGCCACGGCAATCTGTAAGGAAGTACACGTCAATGACCGTCAAACTCCACTGGTTTCTGCCGACTTACGGCGATTCCCGTTTCATCGTCGGCGGGGGCCACGGACTGCCCGCCGGATCGGCGGGCGGCGACCGCGACGCGTCGATCGGCTACCTGTCGTCGATCGCGCGCAGCGCCGAGGGCTTCGGTTTCACCTCTGCACTGACCCCCGCCGGCGCTTGGTGCGAGGACGCTTGGATCACCACCGCGATGATCGCCCGCGAGACCAGCAACCTCGGTTTCCTCGTCGCCTTCCGTCCCGGCCTGGTGAGTCCCACGCTCGCCGCTCAAATGACGTCGACATTCGCCAAGCACGCCCCCGGCCGTATTCTGCTGAACGTGGTGACCGGCGGTGAACCCGCCGAGCAACGCGCGTACGGCGATCATCTGGACAAGGCGTCTCGCTACGAGCGCACGGACGACTTCCTGACCATCGTCCGGCGCCTGTGGAACGGCGAGTCCGTCACCTACTCCGGCAAGCACATCTCGGTGGAGAACGCGACGATTCCCTCCGCACCGACACCGACTCCCCCGATCTACTTCGGCGGATCCTCACCTGAGGCCGGCCCCGTCGCTGCTCGGCACAGCGACGTCTACCTGACGTGGGGCGAGCCGCCAGCGGCCGTCGAGAAGAAGATCGAGTGGATCCGCGCGCTCGCCGCACGCGAGGGCCGGACGGTCCGATTCGGTATCCGTCTGCACGTGATCAGCCGAGACACCAGTGAGCAGGCATGGTCCGAAGCCGGCCGTCTGCTGTCGGCCCTGGACGAGGACACCGTCACGGCCGTGCAGAGCGGCCTGGCGCGCAGCGAGTCGACCGGGCAGGCAAGGATGCGCGAACTGCACGAAGCGCACCGCGCGAGCTGGTCCTGGAAGGATCCTCACACCCTGGAGGTGGCGCCCAACCTGTGGTCGGGTGTCGGACTGGTTCGCGGCGGCGCCGGAACCGCCCTCGTCGGATCGCACACCGAGGTCGCCGATCGCATCGAGGAGTACAAGGCCATCGGCATCGACGAGTTCGTCCTGTCCGGGTATCCCCATCTCGAGGAGCTGTTCTGGTTCGGCGAAGGCGTGATCCCCGAATTGACGCGGCGAGGCCTGTACCGCAACGACATCCGCCCGGCACCCATCTCGACCGGGACGCCGTTCGTCCCGACGGCCCGTTGACCGCATCCACTGCTCAGGAGGCAGAGATCATGACCACTTCACTCGAATCATCGCCCGTCGCCGACCCGGTCCAGCTGCGCCGGGTGTTCAGCCACTTCCCGTCCGGCCTCGCCGTGGTGGCAGCCCTCGGTCCGGACGGCCCTGCGGGACTGCTCGTCTCGTCCTTCACGTCGGTATCGCTCGAACCTCCCCTCGTTTCGGTGAACATCGCTCGTACCTCGACGACCCTGCCCCTGCTGGAGACCGCAGAGCACTGGGGTGTCAGCCTTCTCGCCGAGCACCAGGGCGAGGTCGCTGATCAGCTCCGGCGTCCGTCATCGGAAAGGTTCGACGGTGTGAGCTGGACGTCGACATCCACCGGTGAGATTCACCTCGACGGCGCGAGCGCGGGACTGCGCACCCGGGTCGTGCAGACCCTTCCGGCGGGCGATCATCTGATCGCGCTTCTCGAGGTGGAGGACCATTTCGCCCAGCTGTCAGCGGCCCCACTCGTGTTCCATCACAGCCGGTTCCGGCGTCTCGAGCAGGAGATCGCCGAATGACGCTGCGTATCGCCGTCGAGCCAGACGAATCTGCTTGGCGTGAGCTGACCGTGCCGCAGGACGACGTCCCGCTCCACCGGATCCGGGTGAACGGTCTCGGCGATGCCGCGCAGGCCACGGCTCGGTCCACCCGGCCGGTTTTCGTCGACATCGACGTCGTCGTAGCCGATTCCGTCGGAGCGGCATTCGCCGAGTACCGCGCCCGGAACCCCGGGTGGTCGCCTGGTGCGCACGTCGGCACGATCGTTCACCCGGGGACCGCGTCCACTCTCGCCCGCCTGCTCAGCGACATCGACGCCGCGCGGGTCGCCGACGGCGTCACCCTCCGCGGGCCGCTGGAACACGACCTGATCCGCATCGTGCACGACGTCGCATCACGACTCGGCGTCACGGTCGGAGTCCCGGCAGCCTGACCGAGATCTGCGGCGATACGGGTTGGGTAATGCGAACTACTCGGCGAACGCGTCCAACGGCGGGCAGCTGCACGACAGGTTGCGGTCGCCGAAGGCACCGTCGATCCGGCGCACAGCCGGCCACACCTTCGTGCGGGCCCCACTGGACGGCAGACCGTTCGGGTAGACGGCCGTCATCCGGTCGTACGCGTGCTCCCAGTCGCGGACCAGGCTCTCCGCCGTGTGCGGTGCACCGGCAAGCGGATTGTCGTCGGCAGGCCAGGTACCGTCGACCACCTTGTCGATCTCACCGCGGATGGCGATCATGGCATCGATGAAGGCGTCGATCTCCGCCAGGTTCTCACTCTCCGTCGGCTCCACCATCAGCGTGCCCGCGACCGGGAAGCTCATCGTCGGAGCGTGGAAGCCGTAGTCTGCCAGTCGCTTGGAGACGTCGTCGATGCTGACGCCGCTCTCCTTGGAGAGCCCGCGCAGGTCGAGGATGCACTCGTGCGCCACCCAGCCGTTCTCTCCGGTGTACAGGACCGGGTAGTACGCACCGAGTCGGCGGGCGATGTAGTTGGCCGACGCGATCGCGGTCAGCGAAGCCGCACGCAGCCCTTCCGCACCCATCATCGCGATGTAGGCGTAGGTGATCGGCAGGATCGACGCCGAACCGTACGGCGCCGCGGAGATCGTCACGCCGGTCGCATCGAGCTCGGAGGCGAGCGGATGCCCCGGCAGGAACGGCGCCAGGTGCTCGCGGACCGCCACCGGGCCCACACCGGGACCGCCGCCGCCGTGCGGAATGCAGAACGTCTTGTGCAGGTTCAGGTGCGAGACGTCGCCGCCGAACCGTCCCGGACGGGCCAGGCCGACCATGGCGTTGAGGTTCGCACCGTCGACGTACACCTGACCGCCTGCCGCGTGCACCGCCTCGCAGATGTCGGTGACCTCGTGTTCGAAGACGCCGTGCGTCGACGGGTACGTGATCATGATCGCGGCCAGTTCGTCGCGATGCTTCTCGATCTTGGCGTGCAGGTCGTCGATGTCGACGTCACCGCTGTCCCGACTGGCGACCACCACTACCCGCAGTCCCGCCATCACCGCCGAGGCGGCGTTGGTGCCGTGCGCGCTCGACGGGATGAGGCACACGTCGCGGGCTTCGTCCCCACGCGACTGGTGGTACTTGCGGATGGCCAGCAGTCCCGCGTACTCGCCCTGCGAGCCGGCGTTCGGCTGGAGGCTCACCCGGTCGTAGCCGGTGACGGCGACGAGCCAGTCCTCGAGCGTCGTGATCAATTCGCGGATGCCCTCGGAATCGGCCGTCGGCGCGAACGGGTGCAGTCCGCCGATCTCCGGCCAGGTGATGGGCTCCATCTCGGTTGCCGCATTCAGCTTCATGGTGCACGAGCCCAGCGGGATCATGCTGCGATCCAGCGCGATGTCCTTATCCGACAATGCGCGCAGGTACCGCAGCATCGCCGTCTCGGTCCGGTAAGCGTGGAACGCCGGGTGCGTCAGGTAGTCGCTCTCGCGGGTCTCGATGCCTGCGGCGAACGCCGTCGCCGGGGCGTCGGCGGCGCCGAAAGCGTCGAGGACGGCTGCGATGTCCGCTGCGCCGGTCGTCTCGTCGCAGGCGACTCCCACACGATCCGCATCCACCAGGCGCAGATTCACGCCGTGGCGGTCCTTCGCGGCTGCGACGACGTCGGCCGCGCGACCGTCGGTTCGCACCGTGACGGTGTCGAAGAACGAGGCATGCTCGACTGTGTATCCGGCGCCGGTGAGCCGGTCGGCGAGCTCCGCTGCGTGCCCGTGGACTCGTTGCGCGATGGTCTTCAGGCCCTCCGGCCCGTGGTACGACGCGTACATCGCGGCGATGATCGCGAGCAGCACCTGTGCAGTGCAGATGTTGCTCGTGGCCTTCTCCCGGCGAATGTGCTGTTCGCGGGTCTGCAACGCCAATCGGTAGGCCACATGGCCGTCAGCGTCCTTCGACACACCGACCAGCCGGCCCGGCAGCTGCCGCGTCACCTTGGTGGGCACGGCCAGGTATCCGGCATGCGGTCCGCCGAATCCCATCGGGACGCCGAATCGCTGAGTAGTGCCGAAGCAGGCGTCCACGCCGAGTTCGCCCGGTGCGGTGATGAGAGTGGCCGCCAGCAGGTCCACACCGGCCGCGACGAGCGCGCCGCGCGCATGCGCCGCCTCGATGATCGGTGCGAGGTCGACGATCCGGCCGGAGGCACCCGGAGTCTGGACGATCACACCGAAGAACTCGCCCTCGGGCAGGCCGGCCTCTGCGGCCGCCGGGTCCAGTGCGGCTTCGACGACCTCGATGCCGAGTGGGAGCGCGCGGGTCTCGATCACGGCCCGCGTCTGAGGGAAGAGGTCGGCGTCGACCACGATGCGCGGCGACTTGGACTTGCCCGCACGGCGCAGCAGTGTCATCGCCTCGGCCGCGGCGGTGGCCTCATCGAGCATCGACGCGTTCGCCACCTCCATCCCCGTCAGGTCCGCGACCATGGTCTGGAAGTTGATGAGAGCTTCGAGACGTCCCTGGCTGATCTCCGGCTGGTACGGCGTGTAGGCCGTGTACCAGGCAGGGTTCTCGAGGATGTTGCGCTTGATGACCGCGGGGATGTGCGTGTCGTAGTAGCCGAGGCCGATCATCGACCGTGCGACGACGTTCCGGTTCGCGAGTGAGCGCAGGGCTGCCGTGGCGTCTGCCTCACTCAGCGGCGCGGGCAAGGCGTCGAGGCCGGACGCGACACCGTTCGCGCTGCTGTCCGCGATGGTCTCCGGAACTACCTCGCGGGCGAGCTCGTCCAGGGAGTCGACACCGAGGAGCTCCAGGATCCTGGCGAGCTCGTCGGAGTCGGGCCCCATGTGGCGCGACGCGAACGTAGCGGAGATCGGACGGGATGCGTTCGGCACGGAAGGCACCAATCTTGTCGGTCCGGGACTGACGCCCCGGGCTGGGGCCCTCCCCCTCTGTCATGCCGCACGAACGGCGCCTGAGAGATTCGGCGTTGCGGAGCTACGCCTTTCACCGTGGGCGGATGGGTGCGTACCCACCACTTTCCAGAGACGCCGTCACGTGCCACGGTCCTGGGTGCCTGAGAGTTTGACGGAGAGGTGTTGCTCCTTCGGCGGTCGTCCGTTCTTTCCGGACGACGCTCTCCCGTGGCGCAGCGGCGCACGGTCAGAGTACCAACTCCGGCGTACCGACGAATCTAGCCAGTCTGGCGGGTGCGGTTCTTTCGCCGTGCAGCGAGTTCGTCTTCCGGAGCCGATTCACTGAATCCGCCGTCAGCGCGCTCGCCTGGGAAGTCGGCGATGGTGCCGCTGAGTTCGCGCATCGCGCCCGAGACCGCGATGCCGAACACGCCCTGACCACCCTGCAGGAGGTCGACGACCTCCTCTGCGGAGGTGCACTCGTAGACGGTCGTCCCATCCGAGAACAGGGTGATGCGTGCGAGGTCCTCGACGCCGCGCTTGCGAAGGTGATCAACGGCGACACGGATGTTCTGCAGTGAGATGCCGGTGTCGAGCAGCCGCTTGACGATCTTCAGGACCAGGATGTCCTTGAACGAGTACAGACGCTGGCTGCCAGAGCCCGCCGCGCCGCGGATCGACGGGACGACGAGCTGAGTGCGAGCCCAGTAGTCGAGCTGACGGTAGGTGATGCCCGCGATCTGGCACGCGCTGGGCACTCGGTAGCCGACGAGATCGTCGGGCACGGTGTCGTTCGGAAACAGACCCGGAGCGATGTCATCAAGCCCGCCCTGCACCGGTTCGGTGGTGGCATCGGGCCGAAGATCGGTCGGCTTTTCGCCCACGGTAACTCCCTCGCGAAACTGGACCGGGACATTAGTCCCTCAACTGAGGGTACTCCTGCACACGGCCGGTGTGTGTGATGCCGCTGCGTCTGCATTGGCGTTGCGATTGAAACTAGGGGGCCGCGGACTCGCAATCAATGCAACACACCGTAAACCTCAACTTCAGGTTCAGTCGACGGTCAATGGTGATCGACCAGTGACCAGACTGTTACCAACGGGGCTGGTGTTACTCATGTGACTCATGTGAATTACCTATGCCCTATTCGTCAGCTTTTCGACTCAGGTCCGGACTCGGGACCGAGGAAATCCTCGGGAGAAACCTGATCGAGGAACTCGCGGAACGCCTCGACCTCTTCTTCACTGGATTCCTCCCCCTCCGAGCCATCGGACTCTTCCTCGTCGGGGATCAGCAGACCGGCATCGTCCAAGACATCGTCGGAAGCGATGATCGGCGCCTCCACGCGCATCGCGACCGCGATCGCGTCTGAAGGGCGCGCCTCGACGATGACGTCACCGTCGAACACCATCTCCGCGTAGAAGGTGCCCTCCTGCATGTCGACGATCCGCACCTCCACGAGGGTGCGATCGAACGCGTCGAAGAACTGCGCGATGAGGTCATGGGTGAGGGGTCGCGGCGGCTCCACGCCGCGCTGCTCCAGCGCGATGGACGCGGCTTCGCTCTGCCCGATCCAGATCGGCAGGTAGCGCAGCCCTGTCACCTCGCGAAGCAGCAGTACCGGCTGATTCTGCGGGGGCTCCACTCGGATTCCCACGATTCGCATCTCGCCCATCGTCGTGCCCCTCTCTTGCCGGACCTGCATCGGACGACCGTCCGGCAGAGCCCGTGACCGTCGGCTGCAGAGCAGCCGACCTGTGAAACGTCAGTCCAGTGCCGTGCGGACTGCCGCCTTGACTAATTGCGTGTGCAGCGTGACCGAGAGAGCAGCCATCTCACGGACCAGCTCCTCTGCCCGGTCGCGCGCACCGGTCCCCTTACCCTTCGCGATCGGTCCGGCGATCTGCGCTACCAGGCCGGCCTCGCGTTCGGCACTGACTTTGAATGCCCGAAGGTGCCGCGTCTCCACGCCGAAGTTCGCGAGCGCTGCGGCCGCTTCCACCAACCGCACCGCGTCCTCGTCGAAGAATCCGCCGGGGCCGGCCGTCAGCAGACCGTTTCGCATCAGCTCCGAGATGAATGCCGAGTCGACGGCGGTTCGCTCGATGAGCGTCTCGCGGTCGACCCGTCCCCCGCGTGCGGAGAAGTCGGTCGCCGGGGCGACTGCGGTGCGTGCCGACGACAGGAGCCGTGCGCTGCCTGCCGCACCCGCACCTTGATCATCGATGGCGTCGAGCTGCTCGCGGATCACCTTCAGCGGAAGGTAGCGGTCGCGCTGCGCAGTGAGCACGAACCGCAACCGCTCGCAATCGGCGTCGCTGAATCGGCGGTAACCCGACGGCGCCCGATCGGGCGTGACGAGGCCCTCCGCTTCGAGGAATCGGATCTTGGAGATCGTCACATCCGGGAAGTCTTCACGAAGGACCGCGAGCACGGCGCCGATGGACATCGTCCGTTCGCCACCGGCGTCGGATCGCGCGGCAGAGGAGGTCACGATGCGGTGTTGTCGGCTTCCCCGGCACGCGGGCCGGCCAGGAACACGAGACGGAACTTGCCGATCTGCACTTCGTCTCCATTGGCCAGCGTCGCCGTGTCGACCGGTTCCCGGTTCACGTACGTGCCGTTGAGGCTGCCCACGTCCACGACCTGGAAGTCGTCGGCGTCACGACGGAACTCAGCGTGGCGACGGCTGACCGTCACGTCATCGAGGAAGATGTCACTGTCCGGATGGCGGCCCGATGAGGTCGCCGACTGATCCAGCAGGAACCTCGAACCCGCGTTGGGGCCGCGCTTGACCACCAGCAGCGCCGTACCGGGAGACAGTCGCTCCACACCGGTATCACCGGGCTCGGCCGAAGTCGCCGGAGCGTCGATCTCCTTGATGAAGTCCTCTCGGAACACCGAAGTCGTCTCCACGGGCGCTTCAAAACCGTTGTCGTTACCGGTCACCACATCTCCTTAACCACTGTGATCGCTCTCCCGGATCCCGGGTCGCGACCACTCGCCTGTTCGTGTGCACCCTGCGCGTCTCGCCATTGAAACTTCTCGGTGCTGGCAGGACGGACGTTCAGTTCCGAACCTACCGGTTTTGCTCCCCCGTCGCCCGATGTCGGGAACGAAGGAATCACAACGAAATCATATCCGCCCCTACCGCCTCGCGGCAGGTCCGTCGCCGTTGACGTGACAGATCGTTAGCGAATCGTTCAGCTTCCGACTGCGGCGGCATACCCTGCCGCATCGAGGAGGTCTCCCAGGACCTCGTCCAGATCGACGTCGTCGCCGACCGTGATCTCCACGAGCCATCCACCGTCATACGGCGCGGAGTTGACCAGTTCGGGAGCGCCCTCGAGAGCATCGTTGATCGCCGAGACGGTTCCATTGAGCGGACCGAAGATGTCCGAGACGCTCTTGGTGGACTCGACCTCGGCGAACGATTCGCCGACCTCGATGGCGTCATCGGCCTCGGGAAGCTGGACGAAGACGACGTCACCCAGCGAATCCTGGGCGAAATCGGTAATACCCACGCGAACGGTCTTCTCGCCGACCTTGTCGATCCACTCGTGCTCGGCGGTGTAGTTCAGGTTCTCCGGGATCTTGGTGTCGCTCACGGAATGCCTTTCTGGCGCAGGAACGCCGGTTCGTCGATGCCCCGACGGGACGGTAATGACTCTATCGTCAGGCCGACGCCCCAGATGCATGAACCCGCGGCATCTGCCGAACCACGGCGAACGTCTGAATCCAGTACAAGACGAGGGACCACAGGTAGAGACCGACCCCCCAGATCAGGAACGCCCAGCCGATCGGGTAGGTGATGGTTCCGATGATGCCGTCGATGTGCCCGGCCAGAAGCCACGGGAACGAACTCATCAGCGCGAACGTCGCCGCCTTGCCGACGTACAGCGTCGATAGCGCGGTGACCCCACGCGACTTGAGCAATGGCGCCGTGGCCAGGAGCAGCACGTCGCGGCCGATGATCAGACCGATGAGCCACCACGGAACGAAATCGCGCAAGCCGAAGCAGATCGGAATGACGATGACGTACAGGCGATCGGCCGCCGGATCGAGCAGCGCACCCAATTTGGTGGACTGATCGAGCCACCGGGCTAGCTTTCCATCGAGCCAATCGGTCCAGCCCGAAACGAACACCACGACGAAGGCCCAGCCCGCCGACTCCTCCACCAGCAGCAGCCAGACGAAGACCGGGATGAGCAGGAGTCGCAGCACGCTGAGCGCGTTCGGAATCGTGACGATCGCATCACTGCGCTCTGCGGGTTCTCGCGTCGAGTGCGGCGACGAGCCGGGCTCGTCGGTCACCGGAAGATTCCCACGATCCCCTGGATCGCCTGGGCGCCCGCGGAAGCGAAGTGGTTCTCGTGCACCAGGTACGTCCACGTCATGGTCGACCGGTGCATGTCGGCATCATCGGTGTCGAGGCCGTCCTCGGTGATCGTCGCCGTCCGGAACGTCTCACGCGCGGCCTCCATCGACTCGTCGAACAGCTTGGTGAACTCGGCGAAGATCAGCTTGTGAAACTCCTCGAGCGGGCTCTGCTGCCCGAGCGCACGCAGGTGAATGCTCGCCTGAACGTCGGCCGCGTACGCGAGATGATCTGCCCATGAGCGGTCGAGGTGGTACAGCACGATCTGCCGTGCAGCGTCCTCGAGCACTTCGTCGCTCACCGTCTCGGACAGTTCCTCGTAACGCTCCGGCTCGTGCTCCTTCAGGTCCTGCAGCGCCCGGTCGGACTTCAGAATCGTCATCCGGCGGCGCACGATCGAGTTGCGCTGTTCGTTGACCTGCTTGTTGAAGTCCCACGTGTTGCCGTGCGTCTGCAGCATCGCCCCCTCGGCGATGCGCTGGGCCTGCTCGACCACCTCGACGCCGCGAGCACCCATGGCACCGTCGCTGGAGACCGGACGCGAATCCCGGACGTGCGTGTGATTCTTGGTGACGAGAGGGTCTTCGAGGCTGGAGAAGAACACCGACCGGCCCGGGTCGCCCTGACGGCCCGCACGACCGCGGAGCTGACTGTCCAGTCGTGCGGTGTCGTAGCGGCCGGTTCCGACCACGCACAGCCCGCCGAGGTCCACGACCTCGGCGCGCGCGTCGCCGTCACCGTCCGAACCGCCCAGACGGATGTCAGTGCCGCGGCCCGCCATCTGCGTGGAGACAGTTACGACGCCCTTGCGACCCGCCTCGGCGATGATCGCGGCTTCTTCGCGGTCGTTCTTCGCGTTCAGCACCACCGACCGCACCTCCGCGCGGTCGAGGAAGTACGCGAGTTCCTCGGACTGCGCCACGTCGTGCGTTCCGATCAGCACCGGCTGGCCCGTGTCGTGCACCTCCTTCACGAAGTCGACGACGGCCTCCATCTTGTTGGCCTTGCTGTCGAAGACGCGGTCGGGCTCGTCCTCACGGACATTGGGCTTGTTCGACGGGATCTGCGAGACACCGAGCCCGTAGAACTGACGGAACTGCTCGCCCGCGGCGATCGCGGTACCGGTCATCCCGGCGACCCGCGGGTACCGGCCGACCAGCGCCTGGACCGTGATCGTGTCGATGACCTCACCTGACGCGGTCGGCTTGAGGTTCTCCTTGTACTCGACGGCCGCCTGAACTCCGTCCGGCCAGCGCTGCAGGCGTGCCACGCGGCCACGAGCTGCGTTGATGAGGTGCACCCCGCCATCGCGCACGATGTAGTCGACGTCGCGCTCGAGCAGGTAGTACGCGTAGAGGGCGACGTTCACGTGGATGAGAGTGCTTCCGACGTGCTCGTCCCCGTAGATGTCGATGCCCCCGAGCGTGTCCTCGACGAACCGGGCGCCCTCCTCGGTCAGGAACACACTGCGGCCGTCGGTGTCGACCTCGTAGTGACGGCTCTTCAGGTGCGAGACGACCTCGTGGATCGCACTGTTCGGCGTCTCCGCTTCGGTGGAGCCCGCCAGGATGAGGGGTACCAGCGCCTCGTCGACGAGTACCGAGTCCGCCTCGTCGACGATCACCACGTCGGGCTCCGGCGACACGAGGTCGTCGTCGTGCAACGCGAGCTGGTCACGGAGGACGTCGAAGCCGATCTCGTTGACCGATGCGTAGGTGACGTCACTGGCGTACGCCTTCTGCCGCTCCTCGCGTGTGGAGTGCTCGGACAGCGTCCCCACCGTGATGCCGAACAGTCCGTAGAGCGGGCCCATCCACTTCGCGTCGCGGTCCGCCAGATAGTCGTTGACCGACACCACGTGCACGCGGCGACCCTCGAGCGCGTAGCCGATGGCGGCGATCGACCCGGCGAGCGTCTTGCCCTCACCGGTCGCCATCTCGACGACGTCTCCGTCGAGCATCCGGAGCGCGCCCTGCAACTGCACGTCGAACGGCGTCATGTCGAGCACCCGGCCACCGCCCTCACGGATCATCGCGAGGAACTTCGCGCGACCTTCCGACGACTCGATGTCCAAGTTCGCCGCACTGTCTGCGAACTCGGTGTCCGCCAGCTCCTGAGCCCACGAGTCGTGCTCGTGGGACTGCTCGATCAGAGCGATGGACTGCGACTGATTGCGCGACGCCTGAGCGCCGAGCATGCGCCACATGGCGTTCGTGAGCTTTCCCACTGCTACCTGTTCCTCACTGTGGTCGATGGCCGATCGTCGTCTACCGTACGCGGCCGCTCTGCAGACTCACCGGTGCGACTGGACTACCGTTGCAGTATGCAACGGCGACGAGACCATGGACGGGGCAGGCACACGCGGCGTCGGCCCAGAACGATGGTCTCCACGACGTTGCTGTCCGCTGCCGTCGTGGTCGCGGCCACGGCGTGCGGCTCGGGCTCCGGCGCGGATTCGTCCGGATCGTCTCCCGATCCAGCCGGCCTGATCGGCAAGACATACGTCTCCGACGACGCGACCAATCGCGATATCCCGGGCGGTGGGCCGCTGGTCCTCACCTTCAACGCCGGCGGCAACCTGAGTGCGAACGCAGGCTGCAACGGGCACGGCGGTGACGTGACCTTCACCGGCGACACGATGACGGCGGGCCCGCTGATGGGCACCATGATGGCGTGTCCCCCGCCACGCGACACCATCGACAAGTGGGTGTCCACCCTGTTCACCGGACCGCTCCAGTGGAGTCTGAGCGGGCGCACCCTGAAACTCACGCGCGATGATCTGACGGTCACCCTCAACCAGCGGGTCGACCGAGCCGTCGCAGGGACGACGTGGCGTGTCACCGCGCTCGTCCGGGATCGGGCGGTGAGCCGTTCGGCCGCCATCGAGCGCGCCAAGCCGACCGTCACGATCGGCGCCGATGCCACTCTGCGCGGCTGGACGGGCTGCAACAACATGCACGGCGAAGCCACCGTCACGCGCGACGGCGAGTCGCAGATCGTCGAGACCGGGCCGATCGCCACCACCCGGAAGGCATGCGGACCCGAGATCGGCGAGATCGAACGGACCATCCTCGACGTGCTCGACGGTGGGGCGATCGCCGAGGTCGACGGCGACGAACTGCGGTTGACCAACCGGAAGGACCCCTCTATCGGGTTGCGGCTGACCACCAGCCCCGCGTCGGGCAAGTAGCCTCGCCTCCTCGAGAGATATGGGGGCACGCCGTCAGCGGCCCTTACCGGCCTGGCCGTCGGGCACGGAACTAGAATCGGTTCATGGCTAAGAAGCCGGTCCGTGAACCGAAACTCCCGAAGAGCGCATACGAAGCGGAACTGTTCCGTCTCCAAACCGAGTTGGTCGCACTGCAGGAGTGGGTTCGCGAGACCGGCGCACGCGTCGTCGTGGTTTTCGAAGGACGGGACGCAGCCGGGAAGGGCGGCGCCATCAAGCGCGTCGCCGAGTACCTGAGCCCCCGGATCTGCCGGGTCACCGCACTGCCCGCCCCTACCGACCGCGAGCGCGGCCAGTGGTATTACCAGCGCTACGTTCACGAACTGCCGGCACCCGGCGAGATCGTGCTGTTCGACCGCTCCTGGTACAACCGTGCCGGCGTCGAGAAGGTAATGGGATTCTGCACACCGGAAGAGCACACCCGCTTCCTTCGCCAGACTCCGATCTTCGAGCAGATGCTGATCGACGACGGCATCATCATGCGCAAGTACTGGTTCTCAGTGTCCGATGCAGAGCAACTCCGCCGCTTCCGGGCGCGTCGCGACGATCCGGTCCGGCAGTGGAAACTCAGCCCGATGGATCTGGAGTCGGTGTACCGCTGGGAGGACTACTCGCGGGCGAAGGATGAGATGATGGTGCACACCGATACGTCGATCAGCCCGTGGTACGTGGTCGAATCCGACCACAAGCGGAACGCCCGGCTGAACATGATCGCTCACCTGCTGTCGTCGATCCCGTACGAGCACGTCGAGCGGCCGACCGTGAAACTGCCGAAGCGGCCGGTGTCCTCCGGCAACTATCGCCGACCGCCGCGCTCCCTGTCGAAGTTCGTTCCCGACCACGTCGGGAACCTGCTCGGCGACACCGAGCACTGATCCCCGGGAGAACCCTCTTTCACCATGCCCACCAGTCCTCTGGCTTCGACGATCACCGATCTGCGCGGTTTCACGGATCGACTGCTCAACGCGAAGCCCGCCACCGAGGTGATCTACCTGGTCACCACTGCGGGCTTCCCCAACTACGGCGATGAGCTCATCACCGAGGCATGGCTGCGCCTCCTCGCGGTGCGCCGCCCGATGGCGCGGGTGATCGTCGACTCGCCACGCCCCGGCCAGGCATCCCTGCTTCTCGGGCACGCGAATCGGCGAGCCGTCTTCGTCGACACCTTGTGGCAGCTCGTCCACTTCGCGAACGGCAACGCCGACGGTCATCCCGACATCGACCCGGATGCGCCGTGGGACTGGGTCGCGCACGCTGCCAGCCATCTCGGAGTGTCGCCCCGCGAAGACACCGGAATAGCGATGCTGCTGAACGCCAACATGATTCATATCGTGGGTGGCGGATATATCAATTCGATGTGGCCTCATCACGTGGCGCTCGTCTCCGCGGCTGCCGCAGTGACCGAGCGCTCGGGGGCAACCGCCGTCGCCACGGGGGCCGGCCTGGCGCCTGCGGTGGAAGGCCCGGCACTGGAGCGCATGCTCGCCGACGCCGCCCGATTCGACGTCTTCGACGTCCGCGACCGCCCGTCCGAGGAACTGCTCGCCGGCGTGCCCGGGCTGACTCGCACGGGCGATGACGCGTGGCTCTCTCCCCGCCTTCCACGCCGCCAGACACAGCAGCGGACCGAGCGCGTCACACTGTGCGCCCAGAGCGACCTCACCGAATCCTTCGTCTGGGACGGCCGGACCGGGCCGGACGGTCTGACGGCGTTCATCCGCGCCACGCTGGATGCCTGGGAGGTGCCGGGAAGTGCCGTCACCGTGGTCGAGTGCATGCCCGGACACGACTACACCATTCCGACCATGCTCGGTGATCGACTCGACGGCGCGACGGTGGTCCCGTTCCGGGACGGCTGGAGTGGCAACCGGTTCCCGGTCGGCCACGGGTCCACGTGGATCTCCACTCGCTATCACCCTCATCTGCTCGCCGCGGCGGGCGGCGATTCGGGTATCGCGATCTCGTCGAGCCCCGACTACTACGCGACGAAGCACCGGGCCCTCGCTGACGCCGGCTCGCGGTGGACCATCGTGTCGGGCGAGACCACCGAGATTCCCGGACGACCGGTATCCGGCGGATACTCCCCCGAATCGGTCCGCGCCAACATCACAGCCAAACGTGCGCTGGCGCAACGGATCTACCCCGCTGGAGCACGACTGCGCAGATAGCAGTCGTGATCTTCATATCCCGCATCACCAACCCGTATGCGGCGTCCACTCGGATCACGCAGGCCGAATGCGCCGATCTACGGGTTGGTACTGCGGGCGGCGGGTCAGACCATCACCGGCCGAAACCGGCGTTGCGCAGCGCGTCTGCCATGGAACCGGTCGCAGGCTTGTCCTCGCGCCGTGTGCTCGCCGCGCTCTGGCGCCCCTTCTGACCTCCCGGCCTGCCACTCCCGTTCTTACCCGAACCCTTCCGGGGTCCACCGTCGCGACCGCTGCCGCGCCCCTCCCCGGAACGCGACTTCGATCCCGGCTCGTCGCTGAGACGCAGCGACAGTCCGATGCGCTGACGATCGGTGTCCACTTCGAGGACCTTCACCCGAACGACCTGACCGGAGCGGACGACGTCGTGGGGGTCGGAGACGAACTTGTCGGCCATCGCCGAGACGTGGACGAGCCCATCCTGGTGAACACCGACGTCGACGAACGCACCGAACGCGGCGACATTGGTGACAACGCCTTCCAGAACCATGCCCGGCTCGAGATCGGCGACCTTCTGGACACCCGACGCGAACGTCGCGGTCTCGAACGCGGGGCGCGGATCACGACCCGGCTTGTCCAGTTCGGCGATGATGTCGGTGACGGTCGGGATACCGAAACGCTCGTCGGCGAAATCGGCCGGGCGCAATGACCGCAGGACCTCGGTATCGCCGATGAGCTGGCTCAGACCACGTTCAGCACCCTCCAGAATCCGGTGAACGACCGGGTACGCCTCGGGATGAACGCCGGAAGCGTCGAGGGGATCCGCACCGTCGCGGATGCGCAGGAAGCCCGCGCACTGCTCGAAGGCCTTCGGGCCGAGGCGGGGCACGTCGAGCAGCGCGGTCCGGCTGCCGAAGGCGCCGACCTCGTCGCGGTGCCCGACGATCGCGGTGGCGAGAGTCGGTGTCACACCCGACACCCGGGACAGCAACGGCACCGATGCGGTGTTGAGGTCGACGCCCACCGCGTTCACCGCGTCTTCGACCACGGCGTCGAGGCTGCGGGCCAGAGTCGCCGGTGCGACGTCGTGCTGGTACTGCCCCACTCCGATCGATTTCGGGTCGATCTTGACCAGTTCGGCCAGCGGGTCCTGGAGGCGGCGAGCGATCGACACCGCGCCACGCAACGACACGTCCATGTCCGGCAACTCCTGCGACGCGTACTCGGACGCCGAGTAGACCGAAGCGCCGGCTTCACTGACGACGGCCTTCGCCGGCGCTTTCGCACCCGATCTCGCGATGTCCGCGAGCAGTTCGGCTGCCAACGCGTCCGTCTCACGGGATGCGGTGCCGTTGCCGATGGCGACCAGTTCCACACCGTGCCGCGCCACGAGCGCCCCCAGCGCCGCCTTGGCCTGGTCCCACTGCTTCTGCGGTTGGTGCGGGAAAACTGCGCACGTGTCGACGACCTTGCCGGTCCCATCCACCACGGCGACCTTCACGCCGGTTCGGAAGCCGGGGTCGAGCCCGAGTGTGGCGCGCGTTCCGGCTGGGGCCGCGAGCAGCAGATCTTTGAGGTTGGTGGCGAAGACCGTGACCGCCTGCTCCTCGGCCCGCTGCCGCAGACGCATTCGGGCCTCGATGGTGGCGGTGATCATCAGCTTGGTGCGCCACGCCCAGCGCACCACGCCGCCGAGCCAGGTGGTTGCCGCTCCCGGGTGCGACAGGTCGACCCCCAGGGTCTGTGCGACGAGTGCCTGGTACGGCTCGTCCTCGCCGCCGTCGAACATCAGACTCAGCGCCTCTTCCTTCTCGCCGCGCAGCACCGCCAGCACGCGGTGCGACGGCATGTCCTCCATGCGTTCGGAGAAGTCGAAGTAGTCGCGGAACTTCTGGGCTCCCTGAGCTGTTTCCTGGCCCACGCGAACCTGAGTCCGTAGCTGCCCCTGATCCCAGAACCGGGCACGAACGGCACCGACGAGTTCGGCATCCTCGGCAGCGCGTTCGATCAGGATGTGCCGGGCTCCGTCGAGTGCCACGGACGAGTCGGTGACATCGCCCGTCACGTACGGGACCGCGGCCTCCTCCGGCACCAGTGACGGATCGGCGAGCAACGCGTCGGCCAGCGGATCGAGTCCCGCTTCGCGAGCGATCTGCGCTTTGGTCCGACGCTTCTGCTTGTACGGGAGGTAGATGTCCTCGACCCGAGCCTTGGTCTCTGCGGCCAGCAATGACGCCCGCAATCTGTCGGTCAACTTGCCCTGGTCGTCGATCGACGTGATCACGGCAGCGCGACGTTCGTCCAACTCCCGGAGGTAGCGCAGTCGCTCGTCGAGCAGACGCAGCTGTGCGTCATCCAGAGTGCCCGTGACCTCCTTGCGGTAGCGAGCGATGAACGGAACTGTCGATCCATCGTCGAGTAGGGCGACGGCGGCTGCGATCTGCCGTTCGGCGACGCCCAGTTCTCGGGCGAGACGGGTGTTGACGGTCTCGACGGGCAGGGTCTCGGCGGGCGCGTTGGTGGTCACCGGATGCAGGCTACCGAAGGGATGCGCAGGCTTCGACGGCGCTGCCGCTATCGTGGTGAAGCATGAGTGCACCGGCTTCCGACCTACCTCTGGAAGGCGTGACGGTGGTCGCACTCGAGCAGGCCGTCGCAGCCCCGCTCGCGTCGCGGCATCTCGCCGATCTCGGCGCACGGGTGATCAAGATCGAGCGCATCGGCGAGGGCGACTTCGCTCGCAACTACGACCGCGCGGTCGACGGCATGGCTAGTCATTTCGTGTGGCTCAACCGGGGGAAGGAGTCGATCGCCCTCGATCTCAAATCGGCAGACGGCGTTCGGATCGCACATGAGCTGATCGACCAGGCGGACGTGTTCCTGCAGAACTTCGCCCCCGGTGCGGCCGATCGCCTCGGACTCGGTCCGCAGGACCTCGCCGAATCGCACCCGCAACTGATCGTCGCGAGCATCACCGGCTACGGCGACGCCGGACCGTACCGCGACCGGAAGGCCTACGATCTGCTGATCCAGGCGGAGACCGGGCTGGCGTCACTCACCGGCAGCACCGACGAACCGGCGAAAGCGGGCGTACCGGTCTCCGATATCTCCGCGGGAATGTACCTGGCGCAGTCGATCCTGGCCGCCTTGTTCCGGCGGATGCGCACCGGTCGCGGCGCGCGGGTGGACGTGTCGATGTTCGACGCAACCGCAGAGTGGATCGGTCACCCGCTGTACGTGCAGATGCACACCCGCACGCAGACGCCGCGCATGGGATTGGGACACGCGACAATCGTCCCGTACGACTCATTCCCCACCGCGGACGGGCGCCTGTTGATCGGGGTCCAGAACGACCGGGGGTGGCGCAGCCTGATGGCCGACGTGCTGGCGCGACCGGACGTCGCCGACGACCCCCGCTTCGTCACCAACCCTGATCGGGTGGCGCACCGTGCGGAATGCGATGCGGCGGTGGCCGCCGAGACGGCCCGCTACACGGCGCCCGAACTGTCCACGCGTCTCGAAGCCGCAGGCGTTCCCGCCGCCGTCCTGAACGATGTCGCCGGACTCGTCGATCATCCCCAGCTCAGCGCTCGGGACCGTTGGCGGGACGTGCAGACTCCGGTGGGCCCGGTGCGGGGGATCCTTCCGCCCATGCAGTTCGACGATGTCGAACTGCCGATGGGTCCGGTGCCCGCATTGGGTGCGGATACGCGCACCCTGCTGATCGAGTTGGGTTATCCGGCGGACGCCTGCGAGCGGTTGGCGTCGGGCGGAGTCGTCGGCACCGTCTGATCGGCCTCGACGCTCTCGGGCCCGGGCCGTCCGACGAACCTCCGCACGACTCCCACCACGGTCAGGATCACCAGCCCCTGCAGAAGTGCACCTCCGACGAGCGGCGCACGCGGGCCGAGCCATTCGGCGAGCACTCCCAGCAGCGGAGCGCCGATCGGCGTACCACCCATGAGCACGGTCATGTACAGGGCCATCACCCGGCCGCGTACCTGGGGATCGACGTGCGTCTGGACGTACATGTTGGTCGAAGTGAGCGTGATCAGGGCGCTCAGACCGACGAACGGCAGGCTGACCGCGTACAGCAGATAGGTCGGCGCGATGCCCGACAGGAGGATCAGGATCGCGAACACGGACGCAGCGGTGACGACGAACTTCAGGCTCGGCGATCCGCTTCGCCGGGCGGCGAGCAGCGCGCCGAGCAAGGACCCGATCCCGACGATGGAGCCGAGCAGACCGTAACTCTCGGCGCCCATCCCGAACTCGTTCCGGACCATGAGCGCGTTCGTCATCTGGAAGTTGAGCCCGAAGGTGCCGACCGCGAACCCGATTCCGAGCGCGATCAGCAGATCGGCCCGCTGCGCGACGTAGCGGAATCCCTCGCGCACCTGCCCTTTCGCACGCGCCAACGGCTCACTCCGGGCCAGCTTCGACTCGTCCATGACCAGCAGCGCGATCAGGAACGCGAGGTAGCTGACACCGTTGGTGAGGATGGCCCACCCGCTGCCGAAAGCGGCGATGATCAGACCGGCGACGCCGGGCCCGATCAGGCGAGCGGCGTTGAACGACGAACTGTTCAGCCCGATCGCATTGGTGAGCCGATCGGGACCCACCATCTCGGACACGAACGCCTGCCGGGCCGGGACATCGATCGCCGATCCGATTCCGAACACGAAAGCCAGGGCGTACACGTGCCCGGTGTTCGCGACGCCGCTCACCGCGAGCACTCCGAGCAGCACGGCGGACAGCGCCATCCACGACTGCGTGAACATCAGCAGCCTGCGCTTGTCCAGGCGGTCGGCGAGCAGACCACCGACGGGTGACAGGAGCAGGGAGGGCAGGAACTGGAGCGCAGTGGTGAGACCCACTGCGAACGCCGAACCACCGGACAGCTGGAGGACCAGCCAATCCTGCGCCACGCGCTGTACCCAGGTGCCGATGTTGGAGACGAACGCTCCGGTCACATAGGTCCGGAAATTCGGTACAGCGAGGGAAGCGAACATCGTCGTCTTCCCACTCGTCACGCCGCCGCTCTCCCGTCAGTCGTCCCCGCCGCAGACTGAGTTCAACGCATTCGGACGCCCGTTCATTCCCTGCGGTGTGCCGCTCCGCGCGACTACCCTGGCGTTCATGCGCGGAGTAATCATGCACTCGCCCGGGAACGTGGCCGTCGTCGATCGGAACGACCCGGTGATCGTCGAGCCGACGGACGCGATCATCAAGGTCGCGGCCACGTGTGTCTGCGGGTCGGACCTGTGGCCGTATCGCGGCGCCAACGAGGTCCACGATGCGCCGATGGGACACGAGTACGTCGGCTACGTGGAGGAGATCGGCCCGGACGTGCGGACCGTCAAGAAGGGAGACTTCGTCGTCGGGTCGTTCATGTCCTCGGATAACACCTGCGAGATCTGCCGCGCCGGATATCAGTCGCGATGTGCGCATGTGGTGCCGATGGGCGGGATCGGCACACAGGCCGAGTACGCGCGGATCCCGCACGCCGACGGCACTCTGGTCGCGACGCCGGAAGCGCCCGACGACGACCTGATCCCCAGCTACCTCGCCGCGTCCGACGTCTTCGGAACCGGCTGGTTCGCCGCCGCTGCCGCCGAGGTGCAGCCGGGTTCCACGGTCGCCGTGGTCGGCGACGGCGCGGTCGGCCTGCTCGGGGTGCTCGCTGCCCGCGAGTTCGGCGCCGAACGGATCATCGCGATGAGCCGTCACTCGGACCGTCAGGCCCTCGCCCGCGAGTTCGGTGCGACGGACGTCGTCGCTGAGCGCGGCAGTGAGGGCGTTGCGGCGATCAGGGAGATGACGAACGGTCACGGCGCGCACTCGGTGATCGAGGCGGTCGGCACCCAGGAGTCGATGATGCAGGCCATCCGGTCGGCCCGACCGGGTGGCCACGTAGGGTTCGTCGGCGTCTCGCACGGTGTGGAGCTGCCGGGCGACAAGCTGTTCTATTCGGCGGTGCACCTGCACGGCGGTCCGGCACCGGTCCGCCGGTTCCTGCCGGAACTCATGGATCTCATCGCCTCACGGAAGGTCGATCCGGGCCGGGTCTTCGATTCGACGCTGCCGCTCGAGGACGCCGCGGACGGCTACCGCGCGATGGACGATCGCCGCTCGATCAAGGTGCTGTTGCAGCCCTGACCGCACGGGCGCTCCACCGTCCATCCTGGTGACCGACGGCGATCGGGTGCTCGAACGCCCGCGAGATCACGTCTGTGCAGACCACGTCGTGCACGTCCCCGGACGCCACTTCGCGGCCGTGCGCGATCACCAGCGCGTGACTCGTCGTCTCGGGCAGTTCCTCGAGATGATGCGTGACGATGATCGACGCCATGTCCGGCACGCGCCGCGCGAGGTCGTCGATCGTCTCCAGTAACTGTTCCCGGGCCGCGACATCGAGACCTGTGGTGGGTTCGTCGAGGAGGAGCAGGTCCGGCTCTCCGGCGAGCGCGCGGGCGATCAGCGCGCGACCCCGCTCCCCCTGTGACATCGTCGGCCACCGCGCATCGGCGTGATCGCTCATCCCGACGTCGGCGATCAGTGCGCGGGCCCGCTCGATCTGCTCCGGGGACGGCGTCCACCGCATCGGCATGTCGATGGTCCCGGTGATGCCGGTCAGCACCACCTCGGCGACGGTCAGCGGCGAGCGCAACGGATGCCGCGGACTCACATGCCCGATGTGCCTGCGCAGTTCCTGCATGTCCACTCGACCGAGACGCTTACCGAGGACGTCGACCGTTCCGGTCGTCGGGTGCGTCTGGGCGGCGCAGAGCCCGACGATCGTGGTCTTGCCCGCACCGTTCGCACCGAGCAGCGCCCAGTGCTCGCCCGCGCGGACGGTGAGATCGACGCCGTGCAGGATCTCGCGTCCGTCACGGCGGAAGGTCACCGAATCGAGGTGCAGAACCTCGGGCCCGGCATCACCGGTCGGCTGGAGGCCAGATGTGACGATCATCGCGCGTCACCGCGCGTCTGCCGGTCGAAGGCGTCGTTGTAGGCACGCAGTTCAGCGAGCAACGCCTCCGGCGTTCCCGGTGCGAGATCGGCGAAGACCTTCTCGAGACGTTCCGCTCGCAGGTGCCCGTCATGCTCGAACGCGTGCTGACCCTCATCAGTCGGCCGGTGCAGCCGGCTCGTTTGTCCCACGACCTCGAACCGCTCGACGTAACCACGCTTGATCGCGGCGTTCACCTGCCGGTTCACCGTCGACTGCTCGAGGCACAGACCGTCCGCGAGATCGCGGAGAGTGCGTGCCTCCCCGTCCGCGAGGAGCCACAGGATGTGAAATGCGGACGTATCGAGGATCGCCCCGTCGAAAACGCCGTTGCGGCGCCTCCGCATCCGTAGGAGCTCGTCGACGAGCCCGTGGTGAACCGGCGACGACCACACCTCGCCGTACGATTCCGAACTCACGTGGTGCTCCCAGATTCTGTCGTCCGATTTTGCTTATGCATCGTACATATGTAGGTTGCATACTCTAAACCGGCGTCGTCACCGTGACTTCGGCGCGTCGACGATGCGAAGGATGCTCCCGCTATGTCCACGAGCGACATGTCCACCAACGACGCTCCGGCGAAGTCGCCGGCCGGGTCCCCCATGCCCACGGCCGTCGTCCTGTGCTTCGGCGGTCTGGTCGCCGCACTGATGCAGACCTTGATCATTCCGATTCAGCCGGAGATCCCCGTTCTGCTCGGCACGAGCATCTCGAACGCCTCGTGGGTCATCACCGCCACTCTTCTCGGCGGCGCCATCGCCATGCCGATCGCCGGACGCCTCGGCGACATGTTCGGCAAGCAACGTGTTCTGGTCGCCAGTTCGATTCTCCTGATCATCGGCTCGGTGGTCTGCGCCCTGTCGTCAAGCCTCGTGCCGATGATCGTCGGACGTACCCTGCAGGGACTCGCGATGGGCTTCATTCCGGTCGGCATCAGTCTTCTGCGCGAGGTCATGCCTCCACGGCTGACGAACGTCGCCGTCTCGGCGATGAGCGCCACGCTCGGCGTCGGTGGCGGAATCGGCCTTCCGCTATCCGCGTGGATCGCCCAGTCCTTCGACTGGCATGCGCTGTTCTGGGTATCCGCAGGAATGGCCGTCATCATCGCGATCCTCGTGTTCACCGTCGTTCCGCACGTGGACGACGCGATCGGCGGACGTTTCGACCTGCCCGGCGCCATCGGCCTCGCCGTCGGCCTGTGCAGCGCTCTGATCGCGGTCACCAAGGGCAACGACTGGGGATGGACATCGGGCACCACCCTCGGGTTCTTCATCGGAGGCCTGGTGGTCCTGCTCGTATGGGGCACGTTCGAACTGCGTCAATCCGACCCATTGGTCGATCTGCGCACCAGCGCCAAGCCTGCCGTACTGCTGACCAACATCGCCGCCGTCGCCGTCGGTTTCGGCATGATGGCCCAGGCGGTCGTCATGCCGATGCTGATGGAGCTGCCCACGGTTGCGGGAGGCATGGGCCAGAGCATCCTGCAGGCCGGCCTGTGGATGATGCCGGGCGGCCTCATGATGCTCGTGTTCGCACCGGTCTCGGCCATCATGATGAACCGATTCGGCGGCAAGATAACCCTTGCCGTCGGCGCGACCGTCCTCGGACTCGGCTACCTCGGCGCGTACTTCCTGATGAATGCGCCGTGGCAGCTCGCCCTCGCCTCGGTCGTCGGCTCCGCCGGCGTGGGCATCGGCTACGCCGCGATGCCGACCCTCATCATGGGCGCCGTCCCGATGTCCGAAGCCGGTGCGGCGGTCGGTCTGAACGGGCTGATGCGGTCAGTCGGCACCACGCTCTCCTCTGCGGTGATGGCGGTGATCCTGACCAGCTCGACCTTCGATCTGGCAGGCCGCGACATCCCGACGCACGACGCTTTCAAGCTGTGCTTCCTCGTCGGCACGGTCGCCGCACTGGTCGGTGCCGCGATCACTCTCGCGATCCCGGCGGTCCGGAAGCTCAACGAGGAGCCGGTCGGAGCCGCCGACCCCATCCGCTAGAGCGGAGCCGGCGCGATACCTCGCCCGAACGGCGAACCGCCGAGCTTCTCGCGACCGTGCGGCTGCTCCCAGTTCGACAGGTCGGGCCCCTTCGGGATGATCCCGGACGGGTTGATGTCGCGGTGCACCTCGTAGTAGTGGCTCTTGATGTGCGCGAAGTTCGTGCTGTCACCGAAGCCGGGAGTCTGAAACAGATCGCGGGCGTACGCCCACAGCACCGGCATCTCCGACAGTTTCTCGCGGTTGCATTTGAAGTGTCCGTGATAGACGGCATCGAAGCGCGCGAGGGTCGTGAACAGACGCACGTCTGCTTCGGTGATCGTGTCACCGACAAGGAAGCGCTGGTTCTTCAGCCGCTCGCTGAGCCAGTCCAGCCGTCCGAACAGCTGATCGTAGGCGGCTTCGTACGTCTCCTGTGAGCCGGCGAACCCGCAGCGGTATACGCCGTTGTTCACGTCGCGGTAGACGTGCGCATTCACCTCGTCGATCTCGGCTCGGAGGTCCTCCGGGTACAGCTCCGGCGCTCCCTCGCGATGGAAATCCTGCCACTCCAGCGAGAAGTCGATGGTCATCTGCGGGAAGTTGTTGGTGACGACGGCACCGGACGGAACGTCGACGATCGCCGGCACCGTGATCCCCTTCTCGTACCCCGGGATCCGCTCGAAGTAGGCATCCTGGAGTCGCGGGATGCCGAGCACCGGGTCCACGGCGCCGGGATCCAGATCGAAGGTCCACGACCTCTTGTCATGCGTCGGTCCGCAGACCCCCATGCTGATCGCATCCTCGAGCCCGAGCAGGCGGCGCACGATGATGGCGCGGTTGGCCCACGGGCACGCGTAGGAGACGACGAGGCGGTATCGACCCGCCTCCAGCGGGTACCCGTCCGCTGCGTCGCGGGTGATCCGCGTCTCGATGTAGCGGGTGTCGCGCTCGTACGGCTGATTCGGCAGAACGTAGGTGCCCTGTTCTCCGGCACCGGTCTGATCGTCGGTCATCGTTTCACTCCCTTGCGATTGGTGTGATTCTCACATGCCTTCGAACGCTCGACCGAGTTCGACGTCCACGTCGATCAGGCGAGCGTCCCGCACCTCGGGCTTGTCCACTTCGTCGGCGACGAACTTGGCGATCACGCGGCGGATCTCGTCGTCGACCTGTGCCAGATTCCGGATGATCGAACCGCGGACGTTGTGGGATGCGACATCGACGAACACGTCACGCGGACGTGGTGTGTCCACCTCGATTCGCAACTGGAGAGGTTCGGCGCAGCGCACGGTGAGGGGCAGGGTGACCAGGCCGTCCACGTCGTAACGGATCCGGTCGAGTTTCAGATCGACCAGCAGTGCGATGAACAGCGGCAGTTTGACGATGAACGTGATGGACTCACCAACCTGCCGAGTGATCTCCGGCTCGGCGATCTTCACATCCGCGCACACCTTGGCGACCCCGCCGGGCCCGGAAGCCAACGGCCCCACGCGGAACTCCTCACCGGCGATGGAGGTGAAGGCCGACGCGATGCGCTCTTCGGTGACCGCTACCTCGAAGAACCGCCGGCCGAACTGCTCGTAGGTCAGATACGGCCTGCCGTCCTCGGAGACACCAGGCGAATCCGGAGCTTCCCGAGCCAGCTCCTTGGCGATCTGCTCCCCGGATTCGGCCTGTTGCGCGGCGGTTTCGGCCACACGCTCGTCACCGGCAGTCGGTTCGTCTGCGGTGAGGTCGTCGGAAGTCACGTTGTCTGGCACGTATACATGGTGACGCATTGCACGCGCGCCGCCTAGTGGTGGAGGGCATTCGGCAGCGGTGTCGGGCCGGACCCTCACCGTCGACTGGCGTCCGGAAGTCGTGGCGGACACGGGGTACCCGGCAACGTGACGAGCTCGAAGTGCCACCACTCGTTGTCGAACGTGCGGCACAGCCCGTACCGCCACCCGTTTCGCTGCAGCCAGGCGGCACCGGCGCGCGGCCCCACGTCGACGGCTTCACCGCTGACGTGCGTCGACCGGTTCGGCGGTAGCACCCAGCGCTGCGCACGCGCCGCGCTGCCGTACTCACGGACTCCCTGTCGCCACATCGAGTGCTGCGTGGCCCAGGATCTTTTCCCGGAGTTGACGTACATCGGGACGCCGCCACGCTGCGCGTCGCGGTACGCCCATGTGTACGTCGCGGTCAGCTGCGGAGTGAGTCCCGCAGTTCCAGGCGCCATCGCGATGCCCAGGATCCGGGATCGAGGTGCCGCCGACGCGGGGGCCACGACGGACGTGACCGCCATCGAAGCTGCCATCAGCGAGACCGCAAGGGCGACCACCGTTCGCCGTCCCGTGCTTCCCTTCATAGCTCAGACGTTAGCCCATCCGGGCGCGTTCGCACCCCTCTCGAATATGTCCCCGGCAACTGTTCACGAGCACGCGCCCACGGTGGGACAGTGGAGTGGTCGGGGTCCACGTCCGGATATCCGTCTAGGAGCACCCATGAACATGAGAACCGTCCGAACTCGTATCGCAGCCGTGGGAGCGGCAACCGTGCTCGCTTCCACCGGTGCGCTCGTCCTCGCACCGCAAGCCGACGCACAGCCCGACACCCAGGACATGGTGCACCAGGTCGCCAGCGCCCCGTACTCGTGGCTGTTCAGCACGGGACTGCAGGTATACGAGCTCGTCGAGAAGCGGCCTGTCGAGAGTCTCTCCCCGCCTGCCGACGAGTTCGTGATGCGCAAGCTGCACGGACCGAATGACGGCCGTGCCGGATCGGCACGGTACGTGTACCTCGGACGGACCCTGCCTGAGGCCTTCAGCGTGGCGGGCGCCCACGAGGTGCCCGACCGTCAGGCCGGAGCGCTGGGCCCGCTCGACCCGAAGACTCTCGAGTTGGACCCGGACGACAACGCCGCACTCATGATCTGGCAGGTCGCGGGACGGATCGGTGAAGTGAACGGCATCGGAGTGGTGACCCCTTACCTGGGCTGACCGTCGAGCCGACCGACGATGACGCCTCGGGACTGCCGCAAGGCCCGGTCGGCGCGACCTGATGAAGTGGGCGAGGAGATTGTCAGGTCGGTTGCAGCACCTTGCGATACAACGACTTTCCCGACGCATCGCATAAGTCCACGGTCATCGTTCGTTCGTCCTTGCCGATGGTGACCTCTCCGAAGTGCTGAAATCCCTCAGCAGGTGACGTGTCGGCCTCGGTCGGCGCGTGAACGAACTCGTATCGTGCGCCGAACGTCCCGTCGAGCGGACTCGTCGGGAACGCCCCCGCATGCAGCGGTCCCGACACGAACTCCCAGAACGGCGCGAAGTCGGTGAATCCGGCCCGGTCAGGTGAATACGAGATCGCCGCGGTGTAGTGCACGTCGGCGGTCAGGAACACCATGCCGGTCACGTCCTTGGTCGCCGAGAGTATCCGTGAGAACGCGATCTCCCGGCCGAGTGGGCGGGCGTCGTCCCCTTGTGCGATCGCTTCCATCGACGGTCGTCGCCCCGGCTCACGCGTCGCTTTGTCGGGAACGACGATGCTGATCGGCAGATCGTTGGCGATGACCTTCCACGTCGCCGTCGACCGCCCGAGCTCATCGATGAGCCACGCTGTCTGCTCTTCGCCCAGGATGCCGGCATCGTTCGACGCGGCCCATGCGTTCGGGTTGGGGTCCTTGAACGTGCGCATATCGAGAACGAACACGTCGAGCAGCGGCCCGTACGACACCTTGCGGTACAGGCGATTCCGGTCACCGAGTTCGACGGGCTGCCATTCCGTCCACGCCTGCCGGGCCCGCCCCGCCAGTGCGTCCACGTTCATCTCGGTGTAGCCCTCGCGCTCCTGCCCGGCCAGGTTCTCCCCCGGGAACCAGTTGTTGATCACCTCGTGGTCGTCCCACTGGACGATCTGGGCGACTGTGGAATTGAAGCGTCGGTAGTGAGAGTCGGTGAGATTGTAGGCGTAGTTGCCGCGGAACTGGTCGAGAGTCTGCGCCGGCTGATCCTTGGCCGCTGCCGTCTGGCTGCGGTAGATCTTCCCGTCGTTCTGCTTCTGCGTCGGCGCCACGGGCCCGTCCGCGTAGATCGCGTCACCGGAGTGGATGAAGAAGTCGGGATGCTTATCGGCCATCGCACCGAAGATCGTCATTCCACCCATGTCCGGGTTGATGCCCCATCCCTGTCCCACGACATCGCCGGACCACACGAACCGGATGTCCTGCGGCGCCGTCGGTGCCGTCACCAAGACACCCGTCACCGGTTCCGATTGCGCACCGTTCTCCCCTTCCATGGTCACCCGGTAGTGCACTTGCCTGCCGGGCTCGAGGCCGGCGATGCGCATGCGCCCGGTGCCATCCGATCGCGGAGTCACCTGGGGGCCGGTGAATCTCCTCGGGTTCGCGAACGACTCGGTGGCCGCGGTCTCGACGATCATCCGGGCGGGCGTGTTCGATCGCGCCCAGATGAGTGCCCCGCTCGCGGTGATGCCGCCCGCTGCGACGCCGTGCGTCAACATGGGGCGGTCGCGCCGTGTCCCGGGCGAGCGCGCCTCGTCCGCGGTTCCGCAGGCAGTCGCCACGCCGGCCGGAATCACCAACGCGCCGGCCGCGGTGGCCTTCAGCACGGTCCGACGAGACACCGGTCGAGGCGGCCGGGCGGACGTGGAGTCGGAATCCAGATGCTGGGGATCGGTCATTGCGCCAGCATTCCCGGCCCGGTCGTCGTGCAGGCTAACGCGAGGTGACGGCGACGTGATCGCCAGTGCACCAGCGCTTCACGTCCCGAATACGCTGGCCGGTAAGCCGCGATCAAGCAGGATGAATCAGGCGCCGTCGAGTCGGGCGATCGCCTGCCCCGCGACCTGGAGTACCACCGGAATACCGTCACGGACGGCATCTGCCGATCCGCCGAGATTGACGATGAGCGCGCGACCGGAGATTCCCGCGACCCCGCGCGAGAGCATCGCCTGCGGGAGCGAGCCGGCACCCGCCGTACGGACCGCATCGGCGACGCCGGGCACCTCGCGGTCCAGGAGCGCGACAGTGGCTTCCGGGGTCACATCACGCGGCGCGACACCGGTTCCTCCGGTGGTCACCACCAGCCGCGCGCCGGCGTCGATCTCACGGCGGGTGGCGGCGGCGATAGCGTTGACCTCGTCCGGCACCACCGTGATGGCTGCGTCCCATCCACCATCATCGAGGAGTCGGGCCGCAACGGGGCCGGACACGTCCTCCTGGACACCGGCGGCGCACCGATCGGAGACGGTGATCACCGCCGCGGGGATTCGGGAACTCTGCTCATCGTCTGTCACCCCACGAGTGTTACATGGGACCGTCTCCCGGCCGCATCTGGGAGCACCGGTTCACTCGGGCTGACCCCAAACGCTCCGCCGTCGCCGATGACCGCGTTTACTCGAACCATGAGTTCGCGTATCCGGGCGATTGCGCCGCTCCTCGCGTCGATGTTCCTGGTCCTGGGACTGCTGTCGGCATGCTCGTCCGGTGGCGCTTCGGGACCGTCGGATTCGGATGTGCTGCGGGTCGGCACAGAAGGCACGTACGCCCCGTTCAGCTACCACGATCAGGCCACCGGCGAACTCACCGGGTACGACGTGGACGTCGCGAACGCCGTCGCCGAGAAGATGGGCAAACGAGCCGAGTTCGTGGAGGCCCCGTGGGATTCGCTGTTCGCCGCATTGGGCGCTGACCGATTCGATGTGGTGGCCAATCAGGTGACGATCACTCCGGAGCGACAGGCGACCTACGCGATGTCGAAGCCGTACGCGATCGGCGAAGGTGTGATCGTGACGCGAGCGGACGATAACTCGATCACCTCCCTCGACGATCTCGCGGGCCGATCGTCAGCGCAGTCCGCCACCAGCAACTGGACCCAGGTGGCCCGCGATTCGGGCGCCCGGGTCGAGACAGTCGAAGGATTCACTCAGGCGATCACCCTGCTCCGGCAGGGTCGCGTCGACGCGACCGTCAACGACAGCATCGCCGTCTACGCGTATCTCGCCGAGACCGGCGATGAGACCGTGAAGATCGCCGCGAACACCGGGGACAAGAGCGAGCAGGCCTTCGCGGCCCCCGAAGGCAGCCCGCTGATTCCGGGTATCGACAAAGCGATCGACGAGTTGCAGGCCGATGGCACGCTGACCGAGATCTCGCAGCGGTACCTGCGCGCCGATGCGAGCGGCTCCGCCCCGGAGGCGCCGCAGCAGCGCTCCACCTGGCAGCTGGTGGCCGACAACCTGTGGCCGATGGCGAAGGCCACCATCACCACCACGATCCCGCTCGCGGCCATCAGTTTTGCAATCGGGCTGGTCATCGCGCTGTTCGTCGCCCTCGGACGCATCTCGAGGAAGGCCGTGCTCTCGCGTTTGGCCCGGGCGTACATCTCGATCATCCGAGGCACCCCGATGCTGGTGCAGCTGTTCATCATCTTCTACGCCCTGCCCGAACTCGGAATGAAGGTGCCGCCCTTCCCAGCAGCGGTCGTGGCGTTCTCCCTCAACGTCGGCGGTTACGCGGCGGAGGTGATCCGGAGCGCGGTCATATCCGTCCCCGACGGACAGAGCGAAGCCGCCAAGTCGATCGGCATGGGCTATCGAACGACGATGAGCCAGATCGTGCTGCCGCAGGCAGCGCGTATCGCCGTTCCCGGTCTGTCGAACACCCTGATCTCACTGGTCAAGGACACCTCATTGGCGTCGACGATCCTGGTGACCGAACTGCTGCGCGTAGCGCAGATCGCCGCGGCGCCCACGTTCGAGTTCTTCGCGCTGTACGCGACCGCAGCCGTCTACTACTGGGTTGTGTGTCTGGTGCTGTCGATGTTCCAAGGGCGGCTGGAGACACGGTTGAGCCGGTTCATCGCCCGTTGACGCCGCCGGCAGCGAGGCTCACCGGCTGGTGATCAGCGGTACAGCCTGTTCGTCATCGGTCCACGCTCCATGGTGTCCGGTCATCGCGGACTCCATCGGCTCGGCTGCCGGACGGACGAGCACAGCGGTCCCTTCCGCGACCGCGATCACGTCACCGATCCGCGCGGCGATGTCCGGATCCGGTGCAGACGGTCCGAACCAATGCTCGTCGACTGCCTGCTCGCGGGTCACCACGCGCGCATCGGCGCCCAGGTGCGATGCCCAGGTCGTCGCGACGTCAGCCGATGCCCCGGCACGATCGACGTAAACGTGACGGACGCGGGCCTCTCCCGCGATCAGTGCGACGTCGCGATGCAGATCGGGTGCCGCGTCGAGGTCGACGGTGTTCCCGGCGCGAATCATCCCGTGATCGCCGGTGATGAGCACGGTGCACGTCGGTGGCAGATCCGTGAACAGGTCGGCCGCAAACGCGTCGACGTCGCGAAGCACGGCGAGCCACTCCGGTGAACCCGGGCCGTGGATGTGTCCATGCATGTCCAGGTCGGGGTAGTACGCGTAGGCGAATCTGCGGTCGTGACCGTCGTGGCGGGCGACGGCCAGAATCCCGTCGCGTAACTCGTCGAGGGTCGCCGCCGGGTGAACGGTTCCCGTTGCTCGGAACGCGGCGCGAGTGAGCCCGGAGCGGGCCTGATAGCCGGGCACCACGTAGTGGACGTCGACGCTCGCCGCCACCAGGTGCTCGAGCCTGCTCGCCACCGGCTGCACCGTCTCCGGTTCCGCGATGTCGCGCGCATCGATGCCGTCCGCGGTGTCGAAGCGCCATCGGAGGGCGTTCAGGGTCCGACGGCCGTCCGGCTCCGGGAGTGCGAAGCTGTATCCGATCACGCCGTGTGTGGCACAGGGCGCACCGACGGCGAGGCTCGTCAGGCTGGTGGCGGTGGTCGCCGGAAACCCTGCCCGCATGGTGCCCTGCACCCGGGCCGCGAGAGTCGGAGCGACGTCGGCATGGCGGGCCAGCAGTTCGGCGCCGAGGCCATCGACCAGCAGCACCACGACATCCCGATTCGGTTCCAGTGCGAGCGGATTCGCGCCCGTACCGACTCCGAACGAAGCTGCGACCGATGGCATCACATCGGCGAGGGTGAGAACCATGTCCACAGCCTGACACAGCGCGCCCTCCGGTCAGGCGCGACCGCGCGACCAGGACTCCCAGATCATCGCGTAACGACCTCCGGCACTCACCAGCTCGTCGTGAGATCCCGATTCGATCACCCGCCCGCGTTCCAGGTGAACGATGCGGTCGGCTGCCGCAGCCTGACTGAGCCGGTGCGCGATGATGAGGGCCGACCGTCCGGCCAGGACCGCAGAAGCAGCCTCCTCCAGTGCGCCCGCGCCCGCGCTGCCCGCATCCGCGGTCGCTTCGTCGACGATCACCACGTCCGGATCGAGCAGGTCGATGCGCGCCAAGGCGAGTTGCTGCGCCGACATCGCGTCGAGCTGGTGCCCGTGTCCGCCGACCGGCGTGTCGAGCACCCGGTCCAACCGGCGCACCCACGCCGCAGCACCGACCTTCTCCAAGGCCGCCCACACCCGGTCGTCGCCTGCGTCCGGACAGGCGAGCAGCAGATCGTCGCGCAGTGTTCCGGAGAAGACGTGCACCTCTTGCGTGAGCAAGGCGATGCGCCGGGCTCGCACAACCTGACCGAGGTCGGTCACCGGGCGGCCGCCGATCCGAACACTTCCCTCATCTGGCTGGTGGATACCGGCGAGGAGTGCCGCGAGAGTGCTCTTCCCGGCGCCGGAGGCTCCGACCAGTGCGACGTGCTCCCCGGGGCGGACGGCGACCGATACCGAGTGCAGTATGCGGTGGTCGGGTGAATAGCCGAAGCCGACCTGCTCCGCGACCAGGCCGGAACCATCGTCGGGTCCCGACTCGATCACCGGCCGCTCGGCGCCCGCACGGATGGTCTCGTCCGCCTCGTCGATGACGCCCACGATGCGACCGAGAGCCGCGGCGCCGGATTGGAGCGCATCGAGCACGAACATGAGGCGCCCGATCGGATCGAACAAGGCGAGGAAGTACAGCATGGCCGCAGTGGTTCCGCCGACCGACACTTGACCGTCGCCGACCAGGACGAATCCGACGACGAGGATCACCGCCATACCGACGAATTCAGCGAGGTTGAGCCGCCCGGCCAGCCGCGCGTTGAGCACGCTCGCGCGCATCGACCACCGGACCACGCTCCACGAGTGCCGGTCGATCCGTGTACTCAGTCGGCCGCCGAGATCGAACGCGCGCACAGTGGGAAGTCCCTGCACCGGTCCGAGGACGTGATGCGCGCGTTCGGCCGCCGCCGCACGCTCCGCGGCATAGATCCCCGGCGCTGTCCGCAGGTACATTCGCGCGGACACCACGTAGATCGGGATGGTCGCCGCTGCGACGAGCAGGAACCGCCGGTCCAGCGCCCCCAGTCCGATGGTGGTCACCACGACGCCTGCGAGAGCCAGCAGCACCGGGGGCAACGACTTCCCGATCGCCTCGCTCACCTTGTCGACATCGTCGGTGGCACGGGAGATCACGTCCCCGCTGCCGACCGCCTCCGTCCGCGCCATGGGCAGTCCCAGGACCGTCGAGAGCATCGACTCCCGCAGCGTCGCCAGAACCGATTCGAACACCGATGCGGTGGTCGCGATTCCGATTCCAGCGCAGACGGCGCACAAGATGGCGGCGGTCGCCATGAGGCCTCCGCGTACTGCGACATCGGAGTAGTCCCCACCGTCGGCGACCACGTCGACGATCGAGCCGAGGAGTCGTGGGATCACGAGTCCGAACGCGCCAGATGCGGTCATCGCCATTGCGATCACGGCGAGTCGGGTCCGGTGCGGGCGAAGTTCTGCGATCAGCCGGGCGGCGGTGCGGCGCCGGTCTGCGACGGGCAGCGTCATCCTGGGGCCCCGTCTCCCGTCGCAGGCCGTCCGGCGACGGCGCCGTGCCGATCTGACTCGATCCGAATAACGGTGTCCGCCACCGCCAGCCACGCGGGCGACCGCGAGAGGACGACGGTCGCGGCGCCTGCGCGCGCACGTCGCACCCGCTCGGCCACCGTCGCCTCGGTGACCGAGTCCACCGCGGTCGTCGGGTCGGTGAGCACCAGGAACGACGAGTCCGCGGCGAGCGCGCGCGCCAGTCCGACGCGCTGCCGCTGACCGCCCGACAGCATGCGGCCCGCCTCACCCACCGGAGTGTCCAATCCGTTGACCAGCGCCTCGGCCACATCGTCGCAGGCAGCTGCGAAAACAGCCCGGGTGCAGCGCTCGTCGCTGTGAGGTGAGTCCGAATCGGAGGCGGCGGCGATATTCTCGAGAACCGTCCCCTCGAACAGATGTGGGGAGTGGGGTACGACGCGCACGGCTGCACGGACCACTCGCTGATCGAGAGCGAACAGATCGACCCCGCCGACCCGCACCAGAGTGTCACCCGGCGGCGTGTCCCGGGACAGGAGTCCGGTCAGCATCGAACCCGTGGTCCGATCCGCAGCGATCACGGTCAGCCCGCGCGACGCGATCCGCACGTCGGGCACGGCCGGCTCGAGTCCGGTGATCGCCAGATCCCCGGTCCGCGGGCGCTCATCGCCCGTCTCGACGACCGGCCGAGCCTGCAGCACTGCCAGGATCCGGGTCGCACTCGCCACCGCCGCGTTCCACACGATGCCGACGTTGGTACCGATCGCGTTGAGCGGGCCCATGACGAACTGCGTCAGTCCGACGACGGTGATGAGCTCCCCCACGGTCAGAGCTCCGGACACCGCCGATGCACCGGCTGCTACGCCGATCACCACGACGAACAGTGACGACACGGTCTGCAGCACCGCGACGTAGACGCCTTCCGTGCGCATCGCGGCGATCGCCGAATCCCGTGCGCGGCCGCTCGCGCCGCGGTACCGCCTCCCCGCTTCGTTCTCCGCGCCGATCCCCTTCAGCACCCGCAATCCGGACACCAGGTCGGCAGCCGTGCCTGCGGCCTGCCCGATGTTCTCCTGCTGGCGTTCGGTACGCCGGCGCAACGGAGCGCCGGCTCGGTCGAGTATCCAGAACATAACCGGCGCACCGATGAGCACGGTCAGGCCCAATGGCCAGGAGATCCACAGCAGGACGACGCCCGCGACCAGAACGGCGAACATCTCCCCGACCGGCAGCACGGCCAGCAGCACCGCCCGGGAGAGCCGCGACACGTCCGAGGTCGCGATGCTCAACGCGGTGCCGGGCAGCCGGGACGGCCCGTCGACGGCGACCGGCTCGAGCATTCGATCGGTGACCCGCATCCGGAACTGGTGCTCGATCACCTGAACCGCGTAGGCCACCATGCGCTCGCCGAACCGCCAGGTGACCGACAGCAGGAGGAAGTCTGCGGCGAGGATGGCGAGCCAGAAGATCAGGGCGGACCGGTCCTGCGGGACGATGGCCAGGTCGATGGCCCGGCCCATCACGAATGGCACCATCGCCTCACCCACGAAGTGGCCGATCATCAGGATCATTCCAGGCAGCGTGTACCGGTTGGCTCCCCACACCGTCCTGAACACGAGGGCGCGTGGAGTGGTCGAGGCGTCCACCCGCACCGGTTCTCCGCGTTCCGCCGGCCGGTCACCGGCAAGGAATCCGTCCCCGGACCACAGACGTTCCGCTGATCGGAATCGAACCATGTACCGGTGTCCTTCGTTTGGTCTGATGTCGGGGCCGCGGCGATACGGTCCCTCGTCAGGCTAGTCGGCTAGCGCGGCGCTTCGGCCGACTGCATGGACCGCATCCGTCGTCGCAGTGGTACCGCTGCCGAGCGGGAGCGCCCTATAGCGGGTTGCCGACCGTCAGCGGTACCACTGCGACGGCCAATGCCGATTGCCTGCGTCGCGTGCACGCCGACCGGCGCACGGTGATCCGACTCGTCTGTGATTTGAGTGCGATCAGGTGGCAGGTGACCGGCCCCGACCTCGAGTCGGCCCGACCAGTGCTCTCGCTCACCGGTCCGGTGGAGCCAGTTCCGGCCCGTCGAATGCGCCGAGGGTCACGAAGTCGTCGACCGCCGCTCGCTTCAGTTTCGTCAACTGCTTCACCGGTCGCCCGATCGGCACCACCGCCGCAACGGCGTGGTCTGCCGGGATACTGAGCAGTCCCCGTACAGCGTCCTCCTCTACAACGGCCATGGTCGTGACCGTTCCGCCGAATCCCTGTGACCGGGCCACGGTCAGAATGTTCCACACGAGGGGGTAGATCGATCCGCCGCTGACCACGCCGACCCGGTCCAGATTCTGGTCCATCGCCGCTACCGCGCCGAGATCGACGGAGACGACGAGCAGCACCGGCGCTGCAGCCAGCGGGGCGACGAATGCATCCACTCCGGGAACCGACTCCAGAGCATCGGCGGTGACGGCAGACGGTTCGATCGGATTCCACGGGCTCTCCCCCGCTGCGCGCTGCGCCAGGTAGCGGCGCGCACCGGTCTTGCTCAGATCCGCGATCGCACGCTTGACCTCGTCGTCACGCACGACGGTGACGTGCGCGCCCTGTCGATTGCCGCCGCTGGGAGCGAAACGCGCCACGTCGAGAATCTGCCACAGCGCCTCGTCGGACACCGGATCGTCGGTGAACTGCCGTGCCGCGAAGGTTGTCCGGATGACGTCATCGAATTCCATCGCTGCTCCCTGTTACCTGGGCGGCGCCGGCGCGGGCCCGCTGTTCGATCATCGCACGCTCGACGAGGCGAGCAGGCGAGGAGAATCGGGAGATACGGCCGACACAAGGGCGGTCCCGTGGTCGGTGTCCGAAGGCACCGACCGGCGCCCCCGAGGCTATGAACTGGATCGACGCGCATCTGCGCAACGTTCCGGCGCCAAACGCATATCCTCGCTGATTTTCGCGGGTGTGCCTTATCGGCGATGATATCTGCATGACCACGCGAACCGGCACTGCTCCCGTCGGAGAGATCGGACTGCATTACGAGGAGTTCGGCGATCCCGAGGATCCGGCGGTACTTCTCATCATGGGCCTCGGTGCCCAGATGGTCTTCTGGCGTACCGAGTTCTGCGAGAAGATCGCCGCCGCCGGTTACCGCGTCATCCGTTTCGATAACCGCGACTGCGGTCTATCGGACAAGCTGGACGGAGTTCGAGCCGGCGGCGACCCACTCCTCGTGAAGATGGCCAAGTTCTTCGTCGGGCTCCCGGTGAAGGGATCCGCCTACACCCTGCTCGATCTCGCGAACGATGCCGCAGGTGTTCTCGACCACTTGAACATCGACCGTGCGCACATCGTCGGCGCGTCGATGGGCGGCATGATCACGCAGGTGTTCGCCGCCGAGCACGCCGACCGCACGTTGACCGCGACCGTCATCATGTCGAGCAACAACCGCCGATTCCTGCCGCCGCCCGGACCACGGCAGCTTCTCGCCCTGATCTCCCGGCCACCGAGCGGCCGAGAGGCGGCCATCGCGAACTCGGCCAAGATGAGCGGCATCATCGGCAGCCCGGTCTATCCGCAGACGCCGGAGACAGCACGGGTTCGCGCCACCGAGTACTACGACCGCTGCAACTACCCGGCAGGATTCGCCCGTCAGTTCGCGGCGATCCTCGGTTCAGGGCAGCTCGTCGGCTACGACAAGCGCATCAAGGCACCCACACTGGTTCTGCACGGGTCGCACGACAAGTTGATGCGGCCGTCCGGGGCGCACGCCATCGCACGAACCGTCCCGAATGCCCGGCTCTCGATGGTCGGCGGGATGGCACACGACATCCCCGAGCCGCTGTGGGACCAGATCATCACCGAACTGACCGAGCACTTCTCCACGTCGTAGCCACCGACCTGCAACACCCACCGGTCACAAGCACTTCTGCTTTCGCTCGGTTCGCGAATCGAGCGCCCGGGTTTAGTTTAGGCAACCCTATTATCATGGTGATGTCCGTTAGATTCGCCACCACATCGGAGCCCGCCATGAGCACGAGCACCAACACCTCCCCCGACGATCTTCCCTTCGCTGAACGCAAGGTCGAGGACCTGCCAGGACACTGGCTTCTGGCCCGACTCGGCAAGCGGGTGCTTCGGCCCGGTGGCCGTGTGATGACCGAACAGCTCCTCGACGACGCATCGCTCACCGACGCCGACGTGGTGGAACTCGCCCCCGGACTCGGTAAGACCGCGGCGTCGATCATGGACCGCAAGCCCCGCGACTACGTGGGCGTCGAATCCGATCCCGCCGCAGCCGCACTCACCGAGAGTGCGATCGGCGGCCGCGGCCGCGTGGTCTCCGGCGATGGTGCCGCCACCGGGATCGACGATGCGAGCACCGACGCGGTGGTAGCTGAGGCCATGCTCACGATGCAGTCCGACAAGCACAAAGCTGAGATCGTCGCCGAGGCGTTCCGCATCCTCCGCCCCGGCGGCCGTTACGCGATTCACGAGATGTCGCTGAACCCGGACACCCTCAGTAACGACCAGAAGACCGATATCCGGCGCGCACTCGCACGGTCGATCAAAGTCAACGCCCGGCCTCTCACTGAGGACGAGTGGCGTGCGCTCTTCACCGAGGCCGGATTCACCATCGAGCGCGTCCGATTCGCACCGATGTCGCTTCTCGAACCTCGCCGAGTGATCGCCGACGAGGGGTTCGGCCGAACTCTGAGGTTCGTCGTGAACGTCATCCGCGAGCCTGCAGCCCGCAAGCGCATCGTGGACATGCGGTCCGTATTCACGAAGTACAAGCGCAACCTCGCAGCGATCGAGATCGTCGCGGTGAAGCCGCAGACGAGCTGACGCCCCGAAGACCCGGTCTCGAATCCCGACGAGGAACGTGGAGGCGGATCGGCCGGTGGACCGATCGCCGCGACGCGACGATAGTTGACGCCATGGCACCCCAGAATCCCGAAGTTCCCGATGACGTCTTCGCCGAAGTCCTGACGCAGATCACGCAGTTCGTGCGGACCCGGGCCGTTCCCCGCGAGCTCGAGATCGCGTCGACAGACGAGATTCCCGACGACCTCCGGGAACAGGCCAAGGCCATGGGGCTGTTCGGGTATGCGATCCCCCAGCGATGGGGTGGCCTCGGACTGGACCTGAGTCAGGACGTCGAAGTCGCCATGGAACTCGGCTACACCGCGATCTCGTTGCGTTCCATGTTCGGGACCAACAATGGGATCGCCGGTCAGGTTCTGGTCGGGTTCGGAACCGACCGGCAACGCGATCGGTGGCTGCCCGCCATCGCGTCGGGAGACGTCGTCGCGTCCTTCGCGCTCACCGAGCCGGGCGCCGGATCCAATCCCGCCGGGTTGAAGACGACCGCGCGGAGAGACGGCGACGGATGGATCATCAACGGCGGCAAGCAGTTCATCACCAACGCCACGCGGGCGGACCTGTTCGTCGTGTTCGCCCGAACCGACCCCGCACCCGATCACGGCACCGGCATCGCCGTCTTCCTCGTTCCTGCCGACAGCCCTGGCCTCGAGGTCGGAGCGAAGGACGCGAAGATGGGACAGGCGGGGTCGAGTACTGCCGACGTCACCTTCGCCGATGTCCGTGTGGAGGCCGGCGCGCTTGTCGGAGGCGATGCGGAGACGGGCTACCGGGCGGCGATGGCGTCCCTGGCACGCGGACGCGTCCACATCGCGGCACTGGCCGTCGGGCAGGCTCAGCGCGCCCTCGACGAATCGGTTGCCCACGCCGCCACGGCGACGCAGGGCGGCACACCGATCGGCGACTTCCAGCTCGTTCAGGCCATGATCGCCGATCAGCAGACCGGCGTCATGGCCGGCCGGGCACTCGTGCGTGATGCCGCGCGAGCGTGGGTGGACGAGACCGATCGCCGCATCGCTCCGTCTGTGGCCAAGCTGTTCTGCACCGAGATGGCCGGGAAGGTCGCCGACCTCGCCGTCCAGGTGCACGGCGGCTCCGGGTACATGCGCGGTGTCGCCGTCGAACGCATCTACCGCGACGTCCGGCTGCTCCGGCTCTACGAAGGCACCAGCGAGATCCAGCAGCTGATCGTCGGAGGCGGGCTGATCCGCGCCGAGAAGAAGAAGGCGCAGTGAATCGGCGGCCGGTCAGGCCCGCCGCTCCTTGACTGCACCCGAGGGGTGCCATACGAGCGAACCGTTCTCGAAATCCTGCTTCTTACCGCCGTCGTAGGCGTACTCGTCGGATACGGGCCAGCCGAGCGGCCCGACTTCGTACCCTTCCATCGCCCACCGATCGCCGATGACTCCTCGCACCGGGAAACCCGGCTCACCGTAACGGCGGTAGACCACGCCGCCCTGAAACGCCTGGATGTCGCCGACCCCTTCGACAACGGCGTGACGGCGCACCGGGTAGCCGAGAAATCCCTGCTCCCAGCCGTTCTTCTGCCACACGTCGTGGACGTGCGACGGTACGGCGATCGCAGCGCCGCCCGCCACTCGCGGATTCCAGTAGACGGCCCCGTTCCGGAACTCGGCGAAACGCCCGACCCCGTCACGGGTGGGCGTCACCCCGTCCGTGATCCGATCGCCCAACCAGGCGGCCGTCGCCGCCTCAGAAGCGATCTGGCTTTCGCCGGATCTCGGCGCGCCCTCGGAGATCAGCGATGCCACGTCCGCACGGAACGCCGCCATCTCGATCCCCGCCGGATCGATCTTCCCTTCGGAGCTGTACTCCTTGTGCCCCACGACCATTCCGGCACCGAATCCGACGCGGCGCGCGATCGCTGCACAGATCCGCTTGTAGGCGTCCAGCTGGACGGCGGGCCACACCTGACCCCGCCCGTCGTTGACCGCCTCGATGCCGATCGTGTGCCAGTTCGCATCGTCGGTGGGCCATCCTGGCCAGGATCCACGGCCCGCGTGCCAGCAGACGCCCACCGCGATCACCCGGACGGTGCCGTCTCGCTCGAGCACGAGTTGCGCGAGCGGACCGGGCAGGTCTGGCCTACCGTACTGCACGACGCGCCAGTCGTCGGCTCCACCACCTGCGGTGTGGTGACAGAGGACACCGAGGATGTTCCGGAAGTCGCCATGCCCACGACCACGCCATCCATCGTGCTCCACGACCCTCAGCCCTTCGGCACGCAGCACATCTGCGAGCCAGACCGGATCACCAGTCCACGCCATCGATCCTCCTCGCCGGGGTTCTCCCACAGGGTGCCAGAGTGTGCAGCTTCCGATTCACCAGCACACCGATGGACGGACTCCTACGGTGAACTCAACTGCGCCGGTCCGATTCCGGATCACCGCCGCCCACCACCGATGGAAGTCCATGAGCCTCGAATCCCAGTCACGCCAAGGCCTCTCCCGCCCACTCTGCGCGGCCGCGGTCACTGTTCTCGCCGGCGGGCTGCTCTCGGGAGGAATCACCGGGCTCGTCAGCCACGATGAACGCGTTGAACACATCCCGGGAAGCAATGCCTGGGGTGTCCACCTGGTCATCACCGCGATGGCGTTCATCTTGATCCTCGCCGTCTGGTTGTTGCGTCGCCGGTCGGGCCGTGCGAGAACACCGCTGATTCTCACCCCGCTCGGGACGCGGGCGGAGTGTCGGATTCGCCGGACCGCACGCCTGTCTCCGTTGCGCATGGTTCCGGTCGTCCTGTTGCTGGTATTCACCGCATACGGGCTGTGGCGCGCAGGGATGCAGGTATTCGCCGGCTTCGACCCGGCCTTCGTCACCAATGCGTGGGGCGGTCCGAGTTATCTCGGCGCCATGTACTGCCACTACCTCGATGGCGGCTTGATGATCGCTGCGGCACTGCTGCTCATCCACCTGATCCTGGTGAGCGCGAAACCGGCGGACACACCTGAAGGTGAAACCCGAGCCTCGGACACCTGAGCACCGCCACCGCATTCATGGAGATCTCCCGCCGCCGGCACACCGAGCCGCCCCACGTCGATGGACGCCGCCGAAAAGGATCAGACCGTCACACGCACCCGGTGTGTTAATCTCGGTCAAATTAGAACACGTTCTATTTACAGCGCCGGGCTCACTGGAGCCCTCCGTTTCGTCGAGCATGGGAACTCACATGAAGGTCGCAGTCACTGGAGCAGCCGGTTTCGTCGGCACGAATCTGGTCAATCAACTCGTCGCCGACGGTCACGACGTCGTCGCTATCGATCGCGTGTCACCGGCGCACGACTCGACCCACCCGCAGGTGACCTGGACCTCGATCGACATCTTCGACTCCGAGTCACTGGCACACGCGTTCTCCGGGGTCGACACCGTGTATCACCTCGTCGCGATGATCACTCTCAAGCAGAGCGACGAAGTTGCCTGGCGCGTGAACACCGAGGGCGTCGCATCGACGGCCAGGGCTGCATTGACGGCCGGGGTCCGCCGCTTCGTTCATTGCAGTTCCATTCACTCCTTCGACCAGTACACCGACAACGGACTCGTCGACGAGACATCGCCGCGGTCGGTCGATCCGGGCCTGCCCGTCTACGACCGTTCGAAGTGGGCAGGAGAACAGGAACTCCACAAGGTGATCGCCGACGGCCTCGACGCGGTGATCTGCAATCCCACCGGCGTGTACGGCCCTGTCGATCACGGCCTGTCGCGCATCAACGGCATGCTTCGCGACGCGGCGCAAGGAAAGGTTCCGGTGTTCGTCGAGGGGACCTTCGACCTCGTGGACGTGCGCGACGTCGCTCGCGGCCTGACTCTCGCCGCCCAGCACGGCGTCACCGGCCAGAACTACCTACTGGGTGGATCCCAGGTACGGCTGTTCGACGCGATGCAGACCATGGCCGGCCTGTGCGGGCGATTCCGCCCGCTCTTCGCCATCCCCCTGAGCCTGATCAAGCTCATCGTGCCGATCGCCGAACCGATCAGCAATCTCCTCGGATCCGATCTCGTCTCGCGCTCGTCGATCGCTGCACTCGTCGCCCAACCGACCGTTGACATCAGCAAGGCCGCAACCGAACTCGGCCATCGGCCACGCCCGTCGGCGGACACTCTCGCCGACCTCGCGTCCTTCCTGTGCGACTCGGAACAGATGGGATCGGCACGTCCGACCTCAGACCAGCGCTTCGAATCGGCCGTTCCCAGCAGCGTCGCCTGATCCACTCCGGTCGGAGCGAACCGCCGGCTCCAGACCTGCCTGTGCACTCGCGAGACCCGTCCGCGATCGTCGACTCAGCGTCTCCTAAGCGACCCCCGCGCATTCTGTGCACATGCGCAACAACCCTCGGCTGATCGCGGGCCTCCTCCTCTTCACCGCCGTGTGCGTTGTCGGTATCTGGATCGCACTCGACGACTCGGTACCCGCCCTCGACCGCGCCGTCACGGATGCCGTCGTCAGCCACCGAATCCCACTGCTCACCTCGATCACTTCGGCAGTCACTCTCGCCTGCAGTCCCGTCGCCGTTTCGGCGTGGACGATGCTGGCCGCTGTTCTGCTCCTCCTGCGCGACAGGACTGTTCACCGCGCACTCCCATTGGTCGCGACCGTCGCGGTGGCAGGCGTCGTCGGTGAGATCCTCAAGATCACGGTGCATCGCCACCGCCCGCCGGCCACCGTTCAGCTCGGGCCTCACGAGGCGGCGTTCTCGTACCCGTCTGGGCACGTCCTCGGCACCACTGCTTTCGTCCTGACCCTGCTACTGGTCACCACGGCTGGTTCGGGGCGTGCCGTGCGAGGCGCCGCCCGGTTCGTCGCACCGGTGATCGTGACAGTCGCCGCGTTCACCCGCCTGTACCTGGGAGCTCACTGGCTCACCGACGTCGCCGCAGCCATCGCACTGGGCATCGCCGCGTCGCTGATCGTGCCGGTCTGGGCGACGGCGCTCGAGCCGGTCATCGCGCAGCACTCGCCGCCACTCCTCCGTCCTTACCTCTCGACAGACGCCGGGTCGCAGGCGGCGCCGCAGCGATCGCCCCTCTCCTGTTCAGCACGCTTCGATGAAAGGCCGCAGCCATGACCACTTCCCCTGCCCGCACCCCCGATGCGGTGCGAGCTGCGTTGAGCAAGGTCCCCGAAGTGACCCTCTACTTCTGGGTCATCAAGATCCTGGCGACCACCGTGGGCGAGACCGCCGCCGATTACCTCAACATGACTCTGGGCCTGGGCCTGCAGAAGACCACGGTGGTCACGGTGGTCCTGCTCGCCATCAGCCTCTGCGCCCAGTTCGCGGTACGTCGGTACGTCCCGGCTCTCTACTGGTGGACGGTGCTGCTGATCAGTGTGACCGGCACCCTGATCACAGATAATCTGACCGACAAGTGGGGCGTCCCGCTCACCGTGTCGACCGTGGTGTTCACCGTCGCACTCGTAGCGGTGTTCGCTGCTTGGTACGCGAGCGAACGGACGCTGTCGATTCACTCGATCCGCACCCATCGACGCGAGGCTTTCTACTGGCTCGCCGTCCTCGTCACCTTCGCCCTGGGCACCGCCGCCGGCGATCTCATATCGGAGCGTCTCGGACTCGGCTATCTTATCTCCCTGATCATCTTCGTCGCCGTCATCGCCGCGCTCACCGCATCGCACTACACACTGCGGCTGAACGCGGTGCTCGCCTTCTGGGCGGCGTACATCGTGACGCGTCCACTCGGCGCGTCCCTCGGCGACCTGCTCACCCAGCCTGCCGACGCCGGCGGATTGGGCATCGGCGCCACCGCCACGAACGTCGCGTTCCTCGTCGTCATCGTCGCTCTGGTCGGCTACCTGTCTGCCACCCGAGTGGATCGAATCGAGCAGTCGTCAACCGAGGCGCCGCCACGCATCGCGTCGCGCTAGTGTCGAGCCGTGAGCACCGCGTCGACCACGGTCTACCAGCGAGTACGGAGATGGCTGCGTCCCGTCAGGACCAGGCTGACCCTGCTCGCGACCGGACTCGTGACCGTGGCCCTGGCCATCGCGGCAACCGTGATGGTGGGAGTGCTGCACCAGGTTCTACTGAGGTCGGCAGACGCGTCGACGTCGACGCGTGCGGAGCAGATCGCCGACGAGATCATGCACGACGGACCGTCGAGGGTCGACCCGGACCTACTCACCACCGGGCAGAACATCTCGGTCATCCAGGTCATCGACAAGACGGGCCGGATCCGGTTCGCCAATCAACCCCAGTACGACCGAGCTCTCTCCGCGCCCGTGCTCCCGGGGCGACGCGCCACGGTGCACGGCGCGCACGCGATGCGGGGATCCGATGACGAGTTCCGCACAACTGTGCTCGGTGTGGAGTCGCCGCAGGGGACATTCAGCGTCGCTGTCGCCGCCGCGGAGGAGCCTCTCAACCGAACCGCGGTCATCGTCGCGATCCTGTGCTGCATCGCCTTCCCGCTCATCGTCATCGGAATCGCGTTCCTCACACACCATTTCGTCGGGCGGGCGCTGCGCCCGGTCGACGACATGCGGAAACGTGTCGATGCAATCTCCGGCGGAGACATCGACCAGAGAGTCCCCGTCCCCGAGACGGATGACGAGATCGCCACCCTCGCGACGACGATGAACGAGATGCTCGATCGAATCGAGACTGCGCGCACGCAGCAACTCCGCTTCGTGAACGACGCATCGCACGAGCTCAACAGCCCTCTGACCACACTCGTCGGTCTGCTCGACCTGGCCCGCGCCACGGACGAGCCCATCGATACGGAAACCGTGAACTCGGTGATGCTGCCGGATGCGCTCCGACTCCAGCAGATGGTCGCCGACCTGCTTCTGCTTGCTCGATCCGATGAGAGCGGGGTGCCGCTGACGACCCGCATCGTGGACCTCGATGAACTCGTCAGCGCAGAGATCGCCCGACTGGAGGCCATCACGGACCTCACGGTTCACGCCGAGATCGTCGCGGTTCGAATCAACGGAGACGGAGAGAAACTCGGTCGGGCCTTGCGCAACATCGCCGACAACGCCGTCCGGCACACGCGTGATTCGCTGACCGTCTCTTTGACCCACGATGCGGTGGCGCGCACCGCGACCATCACCGTCTCCGACAATGGGACAGGCATTCCGGATGCCGACAAGGGCCGCGTCACCGACCGTTTCGTGCGTCTGGACACCGCACGTGCACGGACGCGCGGCGGCTCCGGTCTCGGACTGGCCATCGTCAGCGAGATCGTCCGCGCACACCACGGCACCGTGATCGTCACGGATTCCAGTGCCGGCGGCGCCATGGTCGGATTCGCGCTGCCGACCACCTGACACCGGATTCAGCCGCCACCGTCGGCCGCGAGGCGGTATCCGACGCCGCGCACCGTCTCGATCGCGGCACACTCGAACGGCGCATCGATCTGCTTCCGCAGGTAGCTGACGTAGACCTCGACGACGTTCTCGTTCCCCCGGTAGTTGATGTCCCACACCGAATCGAGGATCTCCGTCTTCGTGACGGCCTGGCCACGTCTGCGCATCAGGTACTCGAGCACCCCGAACTCGCGCGGTGTGAGGGACAGTTCGACCTCACCGCGGTGCACTGTGTGCGCACCCGGATCCAGCCGCAGGCTCCCCGCAGACAGGACGGATGGCCGTTCCGGTGCGGCCCGGCGCGCGAGCGCACGCATACGGGCGATCAGGACGACGAACGAGAACGGCTTGGTGAGGTAATCGTCGGCACCGAAATCGAACGCGTCGGCTTGGTCGTACTCGCCGTCCTTCGCCGTCAGCATGAGCACCGGAGTCCACACGCCGGCCGCCCGCAGGTCGCGGACCACTTCGTACCCGTTGCGACCAGGCATCATGATGTCGAGAACGACGACGTCGAACGCCTCGGTCGTCGCCTTCTCCAGTCCGGCGACGCCGTCATGGACCACGTCGACGACCCATCCCTCGGCAGCCAGCATCCGCCGAACCGTCTCCGCGACGTTGCGATCGTCATCCACCACCAGCACACGCACAGCTTCACTATTCCAGGTCAGCGCCGCGCCGGAATCCATGCGCGACCGAACGCCCGGATTCAGCCCGCCACGGGCACTCCGCGGCCGCGGTTTCGCCGTGTCGAGCCGGGGATCATCCGACTCAATTTCGCGGCCGACGGTCTCCACCAGTAGTTTGGAGCATGTGACTGCACCTCCCCCTACCCCAGATAACGCCGCCGACACCGGTTCGTCGGTCGCTTCGCGCGTCGGCCACTACTACCGGATGAACGACACGTTCCAGGTCGGTCGGGAGAAGATCCGCGAGTACGCACGCGCGGTGCAGGATTACCACCCCGCCCACTGGGACCCCGAGGCCGCGGCCGCGTTGGGTTACTCCGGCCTCGTCGCGCCGCTGACCTTCACGTCCATCCCGGCGATGGCCGCCAACCGGCATCTGTTCGAGTCGGTGATCGTCGGGTACGACACGTACGTGCAGACCGAGCAGGTTTTCGAGCAGCACCGACCGGTCGTCGTCGGCGATGAGCTGATCACCGACGTCGAGCTGTCGAGCGTCCGACGGATCGCGGGCAAGGACCTGATCACGGTGACCAATACGTTCACCGACACAAAGGGCGAGAAGGTGCACACGATGCACACCACCGTCGCCGGCGTCACGGCCGAGGAAGTCGACCCGGCTATCACCGAGTCGGTGCGCAAGGTGATGATGCACGATGTCAGCGTGCTCGCGAAGGACGACTCCGACGCGGCGTACACGCCGGCCGCGCGGCCCGAAGGCGACGTCCACGTCGCCGAGGACGCACGAGTTCCCGGAAGCCCGTCGTTCGATGATCTGACGGTCGGTGACGAGATCCCGGTCAGGAACGCAAGCCTTTCGCGCGGCGACCTCGTCAACTACGCAGGTGTCGCGGGTGACGCCAATCCGATCCATTGGGACGAGGAGATCGCTCGCCTTGCGGGACTTCCCGATGTGATCGCCCACGGCATGGTCACGATGGGCCTCGGTGCCGGATTCGTATCCTCGTGGTCAGGTGACCCCGGTGCCGCCACACGATTCGGTGTGCGTCTGGCGTCACCTGCCATCGTCTCCGCGGAGAACGGCGGCAGCATCGAGTACAGCGGCAAGATCAAGTCGCTCGATCCGGAGACGCGTACTGGCGTGGTCCTCGTCGTCGCGAAGTCGAACGGCAAGAAGATCTTCGGTCTCGCCACGATGGCGATCCGGTTCCCCTGAGTTCACACCCACCGATGGCGCGGCGAGCGCCGACTCCGGCGACGTTTCAGAGGTGAGTCGCGCGCAGCGCGCTCATCCGTCCGTCGAGGCTTCCCGGTCCCTCCGCATCGAAGTACGGTGCGTGCTCGGCAGTGGTCGGGTCGATCGTCGTGCCCAGCCGGCCGAGTTCGACCAGTACCGGGACGGCGGTCAGACCGAGTTCGGTCAGCGAGTACCGCCCCTGCTTCCCTCGTCCAACCTGGGATTTACTGAGGAAGCCGGCCGCGGTGAGGTCGGCGAGGCGCCGCGATAGGACTGGCGCGCTGATGCCCTCGTCGCTGCCCGCCAGAAGATCGCGGAACGAGCGCCGATCATGCAGGCTGATGTCGCGCAGGATGAGCAGGCTCCATTGATCCCCGAGCATCTCAAGGGCTCGGTTGATCGGGCAGGTCGACCGCGGCGTGGTGATCACAACATCTCCGATGTGGTTGCATTCTGTTACTAGTCGCGCTTAAGGTACAGCGACTGGTAACAGATTGTTACCACATTGAAGCTGAAGGAGCCTCGATTGAAGGCCTTCGTCCTTGAGAAGTACGGATCACAGCTGCGGGAAACGAACATGCCGGTACCGACCCCCGGACCGCGTGAGGTGCTCGTGCGCATGGCCGCAGCAGGTGTGAACCCCGCCGACGAGCGGCTGCGCTCGGGCGAGTTCAAGGCGATCTTCCCCTTCCCACTCCCCAAGGTCATGGGCGGCGAGTTCGCGGGCGAGGTCGTCGCGGCGGGTGCCGCCGTCACCGCTCCGGCGGTGGGCGACGCCGTGTACGGCTACGTCGATCTGGCCGCCACCGGCGCCCTCTCCGAGTTCATCGCCGTCGATGCCTCCACTGTCTCCATTGCACCGCGTTCGGTGAGCCTGACCGAGGCCGCAGCCCTTCCCGTCGCTGCCCTCACCGCTTGGCAGGCACTGGTCGAGATAGGCGACGTGAAAGCAGGTCAGACCGTGCTGATTCACGGGGGCACCGGCGGCGTGGGATCGATCGCGATCGAGCTGGCCAAGCATCTCGGCTGCACAGTCGCTGCCACCGTGTCGGAGCCGAATGTCGAAGCAGCCCGTGAACTCGGAGCCGACATCGTCATCGACTACCGCAGCGAGGAATTCTCGCAACGACTCGCCGGCGTCCCCGTCGATCTCGTCCTCGACACCCAGGGCGGGAACACGTTACTGGCGTCGCTCGGAGTGCTGCGCCGCGGTGGCACCGCAGTGGGCATCTCCGGACCTCCCGACCCGAGGTTCGCGCAGCGCGTCGGAGTCAATCCGTTGGTGAAGCTCGCGATCCGTGCCATGAGCGCACGCGTTCGTCGCAGGGCCCGCTCACTCGGCGTCGACTACCGGTTTCTGTTCATCTCCCCGGACGGCGCCGTGCTGCGCCGGTTCGCCGAACTCGTCGATGAGCGCGCTATTCGACCGGTCATCGACCACGTGCTGCCGTTCGGCCAGACTCCCCAAGCTCTCGCCGATGTGGTCGGCGGCGGGAATCGCGGCAAGGTTCTGGTCACCACGGAGCCGGGGGCGGCGACCGGACCACTCTCCCAGCGTCGCCCGACCACTTGGGCCACGGCACCCAACGAACGCCTCGTCGTCCGCTCGCGCACCGTCGTCTACCGCGATCTCGGCCCGCAGGACGGTGTCCCGCTGGTTCTGCTCGCCCACCTGGGCGCCACGCTCGACGAGTGGGACCCCCGCTTCGTGGATGCACTGGCCGAAGACCGCCGGGTGATCGCCTTCGACCAACCTGGAATCGGTGGGTCCACCGGCAGCGTTCCCGGAACCGTCGCCGCGATGACCCGATCTGTCGAGGAGTTCATCGCCACCCTCGGGCTGGCACAGATCGATGTGCTCGGTTTCTCGCTCGGCGGCTTCGTCGCACAACAACTGACCCTCGACAGGCCCGACCTCGTGCGTCGACTCGTCCTGGCGGGTACCGGCCCCGCTGGCGGCGAGGGTATCGAGCGCCCGACCGGTGCGGCGTACATCTACGGGGACATGGTCCGTGCCGCGCTGGCGCGCACCGATGCCAAGGAGTTCCTGTTCTTTCCCCGCACGCACTCGGGCAAGAGCGCGGCCGCTGCCTACCTCTCGAGGCTGAGCGAACGGGTCATGGATCGCGACGAGCCGATCGCAGTGCCGGCCTTCCATCGCCAGATCATGGCGATCAGAGCGTGGGGAAATACTGCGCCGCAAGATCTTTCCCGTATCTGCATCCCGACGCTCATCGCCAATGGCGACAACGATCGCATGGTGCCCACCGCGCTCTCGTACGACGTGCACGCGCGCATCCCCGGCAGCACACTCATCGTCTATCCGGACTCCGGCCACGGTGGAGTATTCCAGTACGGTGACGAATTCGTATCCGCGGTACGGGACCACCTCGACACCGACGCCTGAGTCTCATTCGCGGCCGAGTGGATACACTTCGGCCATGATCGCAGCACAGCCTGCGGTGGTGCGCCGATGAGCGGACTGTCCGCGACCGACCGAGCTCTCCTGGACGTCGCGCGGCGCCAGTACCGATCACCCAACGCACACGCCGACGCCGTGCGTGACGAACTCGGACTCTCACTCACCGAGTACTTTCACCGGGTGAACCAGCTCGTCGACGACCCCGAGGCCCTCGCCTACTCACCGATCGTCATCAACCGGCTGCGACGAAGCCGCAGGGCGTAGTCTACTCTCCCGTCGGGCATGACCCGGCCGGCCTCCCTCACTCCAGGTATGGGAGGGTCCGCACATGGCCGATGCAGGGGTAGCGACTGTTCTCGCTCTGATCGTTCTCGGTCTCGCCGGCGGCATCGGCATCACTGCGCTCGGGCCGGGCGGAGTACTGCCGACCATCGGCTTGTTCACCCTCACCGGACTTTCGGCGCCCGCCGTCGCCGGCACCGCCATCGTGACCCACGTAGCCACCGGACTCGCCGGATCAGCCGCGTTCTGGAAATCAGGTCAGCTCCGTCGTGCGGATACTCGCCACACCGCGGCGATCCTTGCGGGATCTGCCGTCGTCGGAACTCCAGTCGGTGTCTGGGTCAACACGCTTGTGCCAGACCGCGTGTTCGGCGTACTTCTGGCAGGGTTAGCGGTCGGGGCCGCGATACTCCTGTGGGTCCGCGAGGGCCAGTCACGCGTCTCGCAAGCCACAAGCAATCCGCCACCGACAGTCATCGTGGCTGTCGGCTTGTCAGTTGCACTGATGAGCGGGATCGTCGGCATCGGCGGGCCGATGCTGACCGTCCCGATTCTCATCGCACTCGGGACGCCGGTCCTCGAGTCGCTTGCGGCCGCGCAGGTCCAGTCGGTTGTGATCGCGGCGATCGGCTCGGTGGGCTACGCAGCGCACGGCGCCGTCGACTGGCGTCTCGCCGCCGTGATCGGACTTCCAGAACTGCTCGGCGTGTTCATCGGCTGGCGCATCGCTCACGCACTGCCGACGCGGGCGTTGAAATGCGCGCTGATCGTCGCATTGCTGGCACTTGCTCCGTACCTCGCGTTCGTAGCGTGATCATCAGCACATATGCAATGAGATCAGCCCGTCGACCGTTGAAACCTGTAGCTCACTCCTCTAATGTTCCCGATCCGGGGAGAAGTGAAACCCAACACGTGATAACTGAAATACCGGGGAGACTCAATATGGCAACGGACTACGACGCACCACGACGCAACAGCGACGAGGACGTCACCGACACGACTCTGAACGCGCTCAAAAAGCAGACCACCCGCGAACAGGTCGAGATCATCGACGAGGATGAGGCGACTGCCGCCGAAGCATTCGAGCTGCCGGGCGCCGACCTCTCCGGTGAAGAGCTGTCGGTACCAGTCGTCCCGAAGCAGGACGACGAGTTCACCTGCACCAGCTGCTTTCTCGTTTACCACCGGACGCGGCTCGCCTTTGAGAAGGGCAACGAGAGGATCTGTTCCGACTGCGCGTAACGGTCATGTAGCCGCGCAGCGAACATGCGACGTGTTCTAGGACGCTGCTAAGAAAAGCCCCTCCCGGAGTATCCAGGAGGGGCTTTGCCTTGTGCGCTTCTGTCGGGCTGGCGGGATTCGAACCCACGACCCCTTGACCCCCAGTCAAGTGCGCTACCAAACTGCGCCACAGCCCGTTGCCCCGGCGAACCGAAGCGAGATTTACCTTAGCCCACGCCCTCACGCGAGAACGAATCGCCTGGTCATCACCGGTACGTCAGCACGCGTTCATCAAGGCCGGCAGCTACTTCCGACGCTGCTCCCGCTTGTCCTTCACGCGCACGTTGACCCGCAGCGGCGAACCGTCGAAGCCGAAGGTCTCACGTAGCCGCCGTTCCAGGAACCGGCGGTAGCCGGCTTCCAAGAACCCGTTCGTGAACAGGACGAACGTCGGCGGCCGAGTCGCAGCCTGTGTGGCGAACATGACCCGTGGCTGACGACCGCCGCGAACGGGCGGCGGAGTCGCGGAGATGAGCTCCTTGAGCCAGTTGTTCAGTTGGCCCGTCGAGATGCGACGGTCCCACGAATCGAGGGCACCCTCCATCGCCGGAACCAGCTTCTGCACACTGCGGCCGGTCTGGGCCGAGATGTTGACGCGACGCGCCCACGGCACTCGTGCCAGTTCGCGATCGATCTCCTTGTCGAGCACCTCACGCCGGTCCTCGTCGACCAGATCCCATTTGTTGAACACGACGACGAGAGCACGACCGGTCTCGACGATCAGCGACAGCACGCGCAGATCCTGCTCGGTGATCGGCTCGCTGGCGTCGATCAGCAGCAACGCGACTTCGGCCGATTCCAGGGCGGCGCGCGTGCGCAGCGAGGCGTAGTACTCGTGACCGCTCGCCGTGCGGACCTTGCGGCGCAGTCCCGCGGTGTCGACGAACTGCCACGGCTTACCGCCCAGTTCGATCACCTCGTCGACCGGATCGACGGTGGTGCCTGCGACGTTGTCGACCACCGAGCGTTCCTCACCCGCCAGCTTGTTCAGCAGTGAGCTCTTGCCGACGTTGGGCTTGCCGACCAGAGCGACGCGGCGCGGACCGCCCACGCCAGGACGTGCACGCGGCGTATCGGGCATCACGTCGAGGATCCGATCGAGAAGATCAGCGGTTCCACGACCGTGAGCGGCCGAGATCGTGTGCGGCTCCCCCAGTCCCAGGGACCACAGCACCGCGGCATCTGCCTCAGCGCGCTCGGAGTCGACCTTGTTGGCAGCCAACAGGACCGGAGCCTTGGAGCGGCGCAGGACACGAGCCACCGCCTCGTCCGTAGCCGTCGCACCGACCGTGGCGTCCACAACGACGACGATCACGTCCGCTGACCGCATCGCGAGCTCAGCCTGCATGGCGATCGACTGCCCCATGCCCTTCGCGTCCGGCTCCCACCCACCGGTATCGGTGACCATGAACGACCGGCCGGTCCACTCCGCCCGGTACGAGACCCGGTCACGGGTCACCCCCGGCACGTCCTCGACGACGGCCTCGCGGCGTCCGAGAACACGGTTCACGAGCGTCGACTTGCCGACGTTCGGCCTCCCGACCACCGCTACGACGGGCAGCGCCGCCGGACCGTCCACCTGATCCTCATCGGAGACGAAATCGCTGATGTCCCAATCCGACTCGCTGCTCCATACCCCGTCTCCTGCGGCCTGATCCAGGTCGCCGAGATCGGCGTCGTCCGCGAAGTCGCTCATCGCTGTCCTCCGATACGCGTCTCGACGAGCTCGGCGAGCCGGTCGAGAACTTGGTCCAACGTCATGTCACTGGTGTCGACGCGCACGGCGTCGTCCGCCGCACGAAGCGGCGATGCGGCGCGAGTCGAGTCCAGATGGTCGCGACGGTTCACGCTGTCGAGCACCTCATCGAGAATGCTCTCGCGGCCTGCCGCGATGTTCTGCCGATGGCGGCGCTCGGCGCGCGCCTCCGGCGTTGCAGTCAGATAGATCTTCAAGGCGGCGTTCGGGAACACGACCGTGCCGATGTCCCTGCCCTCGACGACGAGCAGCGCCTCGTTCGCGTGATTTCGCTGCATCTCGACGAGTTGTGCGCGAACGGCGGCATTCGCCGACACCGCCGACACCGCGCCGGTCACCTCGTCGGCCCGGATCTCCTGCGAGACGTCGTCACCGTTGAGCGTGACGACGTTGTCGCCGCCGTCGTCGGCGATCAGCCGGATGTCCGCCGACGCGACGATATCGGCGACGCCGGCCTCACCGGGGTCCATGTCAGCGCGCAGGACCGCGAGCGTCGCCGCGCGATACATCGCGCCGGTGTCCAGGTACTGGGCATTCACCCGATCGGCGAGCAGTCGTGCAACGCTCGACTTTCCGGTGCCCGCAGGCCCATCGATCGCCACGACGAGGTGGGTTACCGTGCGCTCGCATGCATCGGTACTCACAGTCCCACCGCCTTGTACAGCGCGCCGATCTCCTTTTTGTCGAGTGCGCGCAGGCTTCCCGGCCGCTGCACTCCCAGGTGCACAGCACCGATGTCAGTGCGCACCAATCGCTGCACCGGGTGGCCGACAGCCTCCATCATGCGACGCACCACGTGCTTGCGGCCCTCGTGAAGAGTCAGGCGCACCAACGATTCGCCTTGGTGGAGCTCCATCAGCGTGTACGAGTCGACCGAGACCGGACCGTCCTCCAACTCGACGCCTTCACGCAGACGGCGGCCGAGGCCACGGCCGACCTCGCCGCGGACGGTCGCCATGTAGGTTTTCGGCACCTCGAAGGACGGGTGCATCAAACGGTGCGCCAGCTCGCCGTCGTTGGTCAGCAGCAGCAGGCCCTCGGTGTCGGCGTCGAGACGACCGACGTGGAAGAGACGCTGGCCGGCCATCACCCGCTCGGCAACGATGTCGCCGATGCACGGGCGTCCGTAGTCGTCGCTCATCGTCGACTGCCAGCCCTTGGGCTTGTTCAGCGCCAGGTACTGCTTGGACTCGTCGATGACGACGCGGGCACCGTCGACCTTGATGATCGCCGCGTTCGGATCGATGCGCAGACCTTGCTCGACGACGATCTCACCGTCGACCTCGACGCGTCCGGCCGCGATCATCTCCTCGGCGCCACGGCGCGACGCGACGCCGGCCGCCGCGAGCACCTTCTGCAGGCGCATGCCGTCGGACACATACGTGGCACCGTCGCCTTCGACGACGGGAACCTGGTGGCGTGCGGGTCGTGAATTGTTGAGGCGGACCTTGCCCGTCTCCACGTTGGGACGCGACCCCTTGCGGTGCGGCTTGCGAGTGCCCTGGCCGGGGTTCTTCCCACCGGTCCCCCGCGAGTTCTTCGCTCCGCCGGACTTCGCACCAGAGGTTTTGGGCCCGAACGGCTTGGCTCCAGGTGATTTTGAGGCCGACGATTTGCCACCGGGCTTCTTGCCCGTGGGTTTCTGACCGCCGGACTTGCTGTTACCACCGGACTTGCTTTGACCACGGGAATTGGGTCGTCCTGGCTGGTCTCGTCCCGGTCTGCCGTCTCGGCTAGCGGATGCCATGAGTGAATCCTTCGATTGCGTTGCTGTGCAGTTGTCGGCGCCGGTCAGTCGTACGACCCCGCCGTGTCATCGACGCAGACTCACTCCTCGTCAGCCTCCGCCAGCGCCGTGGAAGACGCGTCAGGTCCCGATTCTGCCGTCTGAGCACCCAATTTGGCGAATCGCGGGTCGTCGAGCAACTCGTCGCCCAGATCGTCGATGACGTCGACGTCCGGGAGCAGGGGCGCCAGATCGGGTAGGTCCGACAACGTCGCCAGCCCCAGTCTCTCCAGGAACAGCTCGCTCGTGCCGTACAGGGTTCCGGTGGTCTGCGGGTCGTTACCGACCTCGTTGACCAGGCCGCGGGCCACCAGAGTGCGCATCACTCCATCCACGTTGACCCCGCGAATCGCACTCACCCGGGCGCGCGTGACCGGTTGCCGGTATGCGACCACGGCCAACGTCTCGAGTGCGGCACGTGTGAGCTTGCTCCGAGTCCCGTCGAGAAGGAGACGTTCCACATAGGGCGCGTACTCGGACCGGGTGTAGAAGCGCCAGCCGTCGCCGGCGTAACGCAGATCGATTCCGCTCCCGGCCTCGGTCAGGTCAGCGCTCATCGTCGTCAATGCGGATGCGATGCGCGCCGATTCCTGGTCGAGCGCCGACGCGAGTTCCTCGACGGTCACCGGAGTGTCGACCACGAGCAGGACGGCCTCCAACGCCGCGCGCAGTTCGGCGTCGTCGAGCCTCCCGTGCTCCTCGACCAGCTCATCGCCATCAGCCGTGTCCGAACCTGGGGCTGGATCGAGTTCGTCGCTCATCCGTAGTCCTCCGTCTCGTCGATCTCGATATCGACTTCCTCGGCGTCGATGTCACCGGTCCAGCCGACTTTCAGTTCGCCGAGCGCCTCGGGCTGATCGAAGGCGACGGCACGCTCGCGGTACAGCTCCAGCAGCCCGAGGAACCGCGCCACCACCTCCAGTCCGTTGCCGCATTCGGCGACGATCTGGCCGAATGTCAGCCACTCCCCGTTCGCTTCGGCCAGCAGTTCGGAGATGCGGCGTGCCTGCTCGGGCACCGATACCGGGGAACCGTGCAGATGGTCGAGACCGACGGTCGGCGTCGGCTTGGGCGTGAGGGCTGCGGCCGCGATCTCGGCGAAGCGCTTGGCGTCGACACCGATCCGGACCTCCGGCAGGAGATCCTCGAACCGCTCGTCGAGCGATACCGCCCGCGGGTAGCGCTGCAACGCAGCAGCCTCGAGTTCGGCGAACAACAGAGCGACCTGCTTGTACGCGCGATACTGCAGCAATCGGGCGAACAGCAGATCGCGGGCCTCTAGGATCGCCAGGTCCTCGGGATCCTCCACCTCGCCCGACGGGAGGAGCCGGGCTGCCTTCAAGTCCAGCAGAGTCGCCGCGATCACCAGGAACTCGGTGGTCTGCTCCAAGTCGGCTTCGGCCCCGAGTGCCTTGGTGTACGCGATGAAGTCGTCGGTCACCACGTGCAACGCCACTTCGGTGACGTCCATCCGGTGCTGACTGATGAGATCGAGCAGCAGGTCGAACGGCCCGGTGAAATTGGTGAGATTGACCCGGAATCCGGACTCGTCGGACTCGGAATCGGTCGGCACTGAATCAGTCGGCACCGAATCGGCTGGAAGCGCGTCGACCGGCGGCGAATCGTCGTGGGGCGACACGACGGAATCCACCTCGGTCACGTCGATCACGCGCTGCGTTCGTTGTGCGCGATCACCTCGCGCGCCAGGTTCCGGAACGCGATCGCGCCAGTCGACTTGGGCGCCCACGTGATGATCGGCTCACCGGCGACGGACGTCTCGGGGAATCGGACGGTGCGGTTGATGACGGTGTCGTACACCGCGTCGCCGAACACCTCGACCACGCGCGCCATCACATCGCGCGAGTGCAGTGTCCGCTGATCGAACATGGTGACGAGGATGCCGCCCAACTCCAGTCGCGGATTCAGGCGATCGTGCACCTTGTCGATCGTGTCGGTCAGCAGTGCGAGTCCGCGGAGACTGAAGTACTCGCACTCCATCGGGATCACCACGTTGTCTGCGCAGGCAAGCGCATTCACGGTGAGAAGTCCCAGCGACGGCTGGCAATCGATCAGGATGTAGTCGTACCGATCCGCGACCGGATGCAGCGCCCGCGCGAGCGCCTGCTCACGGCCCACCTCGGTGACGAGTTGGATCTCGGCGGCCGACAAGTCGATGTTCGACGGCAGCAGGTCGAGTCCGTCGACCCGCGTCCGCATCAGGACGTCGTCGGTGGACGCGTACGGCGCCACCAGGAGATTGTGGACGGTCTGCTCGAGTTCGTGATGTGCGACGCCGAGGCCCGCCGACAGCGCGCCCTGCGGGTCGAGATCGACGAGCAGCACCCGGCGGCCGTTCTCAGCGAGCGCAGCGCCCAGATTGATGGTCGACGTGGTCTTGCCGACCCCTCCCTTCTGGTTGCACATGGCGATCATCACCGCAGGACCGTGGCGGTCGAGGGGCGCCGGATCCGGGATGTCGCGGTACGGGCGGCCTGTGGGACCGAGCTTGTCAGCGGGAACGTCGAGTGCCCCCTGCTGGGCCTTGGCACCGGCTTTGTGGTCCACCTGTCCGATGCTCCTTCCCGCAGCCGTCTGGTCTGCGCCGCCCGCATGCAGAGAAGCTCTCTGCATGATTACCGACCGTATCCTCCCCGATTCTAGTGGGTCCGGTGATCGTGCTGCGCGAGGCGGTCGGCGTGCCGCGCGTGCTCCTACCGGGCTCGCGGATGCGCCGTTACGTACACCTCACGCATCGTGTTCACCGTGACCAGCGTGTACACCTGCGTGGTCGTGACCGATGAGTGGCCGAGGAGCTCCTGCACCACACGCACATCGGCACCGCCGTCGAGGAGATGCGTCGCGAAACTGTGCCGCAGCGTATGCGGCGACACGTCCTTGTCGATCCCAGCCCGACCGGCAGCGTCGACGAGCACCTGCCAGGCACTCTGCCGGGACAGCCTGCCGCCGCGGATGTTCAGGAACAGTGCAGGCGTCCCCTTCTTCACCAGTGCCGGCCGACCACGCACCAGGTAGGCGTCGACCGCCGCAATGGCGGGGCGTCCGACCGGGACGATCCGCTCCTTGCCACCCTTACCGTGCAGCACGACGGCCCGGTGCGCCATGTCGATGTCGTCGACATCGAGCGCCGTCACCTCGGAGATACGCGCCCCGCAGCTGTACAGGAGTTCGAGGAGCGCCCGATCGCGCAGGGCGCGCGGCCCCTCCGGTGAGCCGGCCGCGGCGAGGATCGCCAGCACATCATCGACCGGCAACGACTTGGGAAGCCTGCGTGGCGCCTTCGGCGGACGGACGGCGTGCGCCACATCGTCGACGACGACTCCTTCGGCCGCGGCGAACTTATGGAAGCCACGAGCGGACACCAGGGTGCGCGCCACCGAACTGTCCGCGAGCGGCACCACCTCGTGTTCCGGATCACCTCGGCGCAAGGAGACGAGAAACTCACGAACGGTCTCCTCGCGAACGTCGGCAAGGTCGGTGATGCCGTTGCGGCACAGGAAGTCCCGGTACCGCTGCAGATCGCGGCGATACGAGGAGATGGTGTTCTTGGCGGCCCCGCGCTCCACCGTCAGGTGGTCGAGATACCGGTCCAGCAGGGCATTCACCCCGATCCTGCTGTCGACGCCCGTCCGTCCCGCCATCAACGGCGCCGGTCACGTGCAGGGAACGCGGTGGGCTCGTCGCGCCACGGTTGGTCCGTACCGCGCAGTGAGGCACCGGTACCGTCCGCTGCCGCCACCGCGAGCACGCCGGCGGCGGCTGTGGCGTTCACGATCTCCCCGGCCAGAACCTGCCGTACCGCGTCGGCGAGCGGCATCCACTCCACCGACAGGTCGGCCTCCTCGTCCTCACGTTCGGCGGCCGGAAGCACGCTGAGGCCTTCGGCCAGGTACACACGCAACGCCTCGTCGGTGAATCCCGGTGACACCACCAGATCGACGAGTACCTGCCACGAAGTCGCGGCCAGGTCGGCCTCCTCGGCCAACTCGCGCTGGGCGGCCGCCAACGGATCCTCGTCAGGTCCGCCGTCGAGAAGTCCTGCGGGCAGTTCCAGAAGCCGCCGGCCGACCGGGTGCCGGTACTGACGGATCATCGCGATCGCGCCCGACTCGTCACGCGCGACGACCGCGACCGCACCGTGATGCTCCACCACCTCCCGTTCGGCCGTCCGGCCACCGGGCATCTCGACCTCATCGAGGCGCAGGGCCAGGATCGCACCCGAATAGACGGTCTGCGAGGACCGTGTCACGAATCGGTGCGATCCCGGCGATGTCACTCCGCGCTCGCCTCGCCGGCCGTCGACCTCACTGAATCCGGGCTCACTGAATCCGGGCTCACCGAATCAGCAGTCGGCCCGTCCGCCGAGTCGTAGCCGTCGAGTTCGACGGGAAGACGCGTCGCGAACTTGTACCGCAACGCGGCATCGATGAACGCCTTGAACAACGGGTGCGGACGAGTGGGGCGGCTCTTGAGCTCGGGATGCGCCTGAGTGGCGACGAGGAACGGGTGCACGTCCTTCGGGTATTCGACGAACTCCACGAGATGACCGTCCGGTGATACACCGGAGAACTGCAGACCCGACTTCGCGATCGTCTCGCGGTACGCGTTGTTCACCTCGAAGCGATGACGGTGCCGCTCACTGATCTCGGTGCTTCCGTAGGCCTTCGCCACCTGTGTGCCTGCCGTCAGCACGGCCGGGTACGCGCCCAGACGCATGGTGCCGCCGAGATCGGCGTCACCGGCGACGGCTGCCTCCTGGTCGGCCATGGTGGCGATCACCGGCGTCGCGGTCTCTGGATCGAACTCGGTGGAGCTCGCGTCGGCGAGCCCCGCCGAGCGGGCGGCCTCGATGACCACGCACTGCAGGCCGAGACACAGGCCGAGCAATGGGATGCCGTTCTCTCGCGCGTAGGTGATCGCACCGAGCTTGCCCTCGATGCCGCGGATGCCGAACCCGCCCGGGACGAGAACCGCGTCCACATCGCGCAGTGCCGCGTTGGCACCCTCCGGCGATTCGCAGTCGTCGGATGCGACCCACTTGATCTCGGTGCGCGCGTAATTGGCGAAGCCGCCCGCCCGGATCGCCTCGGTCACCGACAGGTACGCATCGGGCAGGTCGATGTACTTGCCGACCAGTGCGACGGTCACCGTCTCGCGCGGCGTGTGCACGCGGTCCAGAAGGTCGCCCCACACGGTCCAGTCCACGTCCCGGAACGGCAGCGCCAGCTGCCGCACGACGTATGCATCGAGTTGCTCGGAATGCAGGACCTTCGGGATGTCGTAGATCGACGGCGCATCCGGAGTCGAGATGACCCCGTCGATGTCGACGTCGCACATGAGCGCGATCTTCTTCTTGAGGCCGTCCGGCACGGCCCGGTCGCATCGGAGGATCAACGCATCCGGCTGGATGCCGACGCTGCGCAGTGCGGCGACGGAGTGCTGGGTCGGCTTGGTCTTCAGCTCCCCGGATGGTGCGAGGTACGGAACCAGCGAGACGTGCAGGAAGAACACGTTGTCGCGGCCCAGGTCGTGCCTGATCTGACGTGCCGCCTCGATGAACGGCTGCGACTCGATGTCACCGACCGTTCCGCCGATCTCGGTGATGACGACATCCGGAGACTCGCCGCTCGAGTCGGCCTCGTGCATGGCCAGCATGCGGGACATCAACTCGTCGGTGATGTGCGGAATCACCTGCACGGTGTCGCCCAGGTACTCGCCGCGCCTTTCCTTCGCAATGACCGTCGAGTACACCTGACCGGTCGTGACATTGGCGGTACCGGACAGATTCCGGTCCAGGAAACGCTCGTAGTGACCGATGTCCAGGTCCGTCTCGGCGCCGTCCTCGGTGACGAAGACCTCGCCGTGCTGGAACGGATTCATCGTTCCCGGGTCGACGTTCAGGTACGGATCCACCTTCTGCATGGTGACCCGGATACCGCGTGAGGTGAGCAGTTGCCCGAGGCTCGAAGCAGTGAGCCCCTTGCCCAATGAGGACGCGACTCCGCCGGTCACGAAGATGTGCTTGGCGGCGACTTGCTCGGAACGCAGTGATCGCAAAAGATTCTCCCGTCGGGGTGTATCAGGGCTGAGGAATACCTGATGACCTACGGGACTTCAGCCTAACAGCACTCCGGCCCGCAGCGGCGATTACTCGACCGGTGCGGCGCCGACCGTGACAGCCGTCGCACCCGGACCGCTCCCGTAAGCACCCGAACGTCCCTTGCCCTCCTCGCCGAGTCCGAGGATGGCAGTGAGTCGGCCCGTGTCCTTCTCGACGTCGTCGACCGTGGTGACGGCGTTGCCGAGCTGCGGGTCGGATCTGATCACGCCGATCGGAGATCCGCCTTCTGCCGATCCGCTACGGCCGACGAGGGCACCGCCCTGTCCGCGTGTCGCCATCGCCGCGGCGAGTCGGCCGACAGTCCGGCCTTGGGCCCCGGAGTTCCCGCCCATCTCGCCGCCGGTCACGACGAGCACCAGATCGGCCGGTTTGATGGTGCCCTCCGAGTACTCGATGAAGTCACCGCCGCTCAGGGCCGCCAGCGCCGTACCTCGATCGGAATCCGAAGCCGGACGCTTTCCGTCGCGATGCAGCATCGCGACGCCCAGAAGGTCGCCCGCACGGGAGCCCGAATCGGTGTACTCGACGCGGAGCTGACTGCCGGCCGGGATCGACTGGTCGATCACGGTGCGCAGCTTGGACGCGTTCTGGTCCTGAACGAAGTTGGTCGTCAGATCGATCTGACCGGCGAAAGTGCCGTCGGCGTCGTTGACCAGGCCCTTGAGCGCTTCGACGTCCGCCTCGGCAGCATCTGGAGACGTCACGACAGCAACGGACTTGTCCTTCAGCAGCCCCTTGGTGAGACGTCCGGAGATGGCCGAGGTGAACGCCTTGTTCGCGCTCACCTCATCCGAGAGATTGTCTCGTTCCTCTTGCAGGGTGCCGATCTTGTCCCGGTCCGTTCCAGTGAGCGCGTTGACCCGGTCACCGATGAAACCTGAGCCGAGAAACACTCCGAGTGCGAGCGCGAGGAATACCGCGATCAACGAGATCGCGTGTTGACGTTGCGTGATCATTCTTTGTTCCAGACCCCGCTGACCCACTCGACGAGGGCGTCCCAACGGCCGGTGATCCAGCCGGTGATATCGCTTCCGCCCTGCGCGATGACGACGGCGGCGATGATCGCGATCAGAGCGGCGAGCAACAGCATCGCAACGGTCGCGCCGCTGACCCGGCTGCGGTACAGGGTGGCGACCGCCTGAGCGTCGACGAGCTTCGCTCCGACCTTCAGGCGTGTGAGGAAGGTCGACGGGATCTGGTCGCGCAGCTCACGGTCGAAGAACTCGTTCAGGGTTCCGCCCAGTCCCGCGGTGACGATGAGGTCGGCACCGTGGAAATCGGCGAGCAGCAGAGCGAGGTCGGCAGCCGATCCCGCAGCTGGGAACGTGGTGGCACCGATACCCAGGTCTTGAATCCGCTCCAGTCCGTTGGCATGCCCGTCCGGATCGGCGGGCAGCACGAGTTCAGCACCGGACTTGAGTGTCTCGGTGGTCATCTCGTCGGGATCGCCGACGATCAGCGTCGGCCGGTAGCCCGCCTTCATCAACGTGTCGGCGCCCTTGCCGACACCGATCATGATCGGCTGGTACTCCTTGATGAACGGCTTGAGCGCCTTCAGATCCGTGCCGCGACCGGTGCCTTCGGCCACCACCACGACGTGACGACCTTCGAGTCGTGCGTGCACGTCCGGGATGCCGACACCGTCGATGAGGAGCGGCGACTCACTGCGGATGAACTCGATGGTGTTTCCGGAGAACGCCTCGAGGTGATCTACCAGTCCAGTCTTCGCCTCGAGCATGCGATCGGCCACGATCCGCTCGTCCAGTTCCTCGCCGCGCGCCACCACCCGATCGCCCACGTACAGCCGACCGTCGTGCAGGCGGACCTTCTGGCCGTCCTTGAGCCGCGAGAAGACCTCGGTCCCCACCGAGTCGAGGAGCGGGATCCCCGATGCCGCGAGAACCTCCGGTCCCAGGTTCGGGTAGCGGCCGGTGATCGACGCCGACGCGTTCACTACTGCGGCGACGCCCGCCTCGATGAGCACATCGGCGGTGACGCGCTCGAGGTCCTCTTCGGCGAGCACGATGATCTCGTCTTCGCCGACTCTCTCGAGCAGACGCTTGGTGTTCTTGTCGATGCGGACTATGCCGATCAGACCTGGGAGTTCATCGGTTTGGCGCGAAAGCAGGGCTGGCATCCTCATGAATGACATCGTGGGCCGACGGCGACCCGATAACACGGAGGCGCGCCGTAACAATGGCAACTTTTGTCACATGAACATCACAAGATCTCACCTGTGTCATGAGTTTCAGTCGGTGTTGCGCGCAGCCTCCGCAGTCTCCAGGAGTTCCTCTGCGTGCGCCCGGCCCGTTTCCGAATCACCGAGGCCGGCGAGCATCCTGGCGAGCTCGGCCACCCGTTCGTCCCGATCGAGGGTGGCGAGCGTCGAACGCTGACGCCCCTTGGCTCCACCACCCTGCTTGCCGATGATCAGGTGGTTGTCCGCGAACGCCGCCACCTGCGGCAGGTGCGTCACCACGATGACCTGATGGCGGCGTGCCAGCCGGGACAGCCGAGCACCGATCTGCACGGCGGCAGCACCGCCCACACCTGCATCCACCTCGTCGAACACCATCACGGATCCCGAATCAGGCTCTGCCAGAACCACTTCCAGCGCGAGCATCACACGGGACAGCTCGCCACCCGACGCTGACTTCCCGATCGGCAGAGGCTGCGCGCCCTTGTGCGCGACCAGACCGAAATCGACTCGATCGGCCCCTCCGCTGCCGGCTTCACGCGCCGTACCGTCCACATCGATGCGCAACCGGGAGTCCTCGGCGGCGCGCAGTGCCACGGTGACCGCCAACTCGGTCCCGCCCATCGCCAGACCGGCTAGTTCGGCAGATACTTTGGACGACAACGACTTCGCAGATTTCGTCCGCTGTGAGTGGAGTTTCGACGCGAGCGCTGCGACCTCGTCGCGAATGGCCAGTGACTCAGCCTCGAGTTCATCGATCCTCGCCTGCGGATCGTCGATCTCGGCGAGCCGGGCCTGGGCCTCCTCCCGCCAGCGCAGGACGCCGTCCACATCGGCCGCGTACTTGCGCGTCAGCGCTTTCAGTTCGGACTGTCGAGTCAGGATCGTATCCAGATCGGCGGCATCCTCCGGCAGGCCCGCGAGAAATCCCGTCAACTCGTCGCCGATATCGCCGACGACGACCAGCGCCTCCGACACCCGCGGCAGCAGATCACGCAGCGCCTGGTCACCCGCCGCCTCCAACAGAGACCGGACGGTACCCAGCGCATCGACGACCGAGCCGTCCGACCCGGCGACAGCATCCTGCGCCTGGGATGCCGCACCGCGAATGTCCTCGAGATCCGTCAGCCTGCGCACCACGTCGACGATCTCGGCGTCCTCGCCCGGTGTCGGGTTCACCGCGTCGATCTCCTCCACACCGAACCGCAGCCGGTCGGCCTCCTGTGCCAGATCACGCGAATCGGAACGAAGCCGGTCCAGGTCATCGAGAACGGCGATCCAGCGCGAACGCGCGTCCCGGTACTTGGCGAGCGTCCGCGCTGTGGTCGCACCGGCGAATCGGTCGAGGGCCGCACGCTGCTGGTCACCGCGGATGAGCCGCAGCTGATCGTTCTGTCCGTGGATCGCCAGAAGCTCACCGGACAGCGCTCCGAGCGTGCCCACCGGCACGCTGCGGCCGCCGAGATGCGCACGCGAGCGGCCGTCCGAGTTCACGGTGCGCGCCGCGATCACGGTGTCGTCATCATCGACATCGGCACCGGTCTGATCGAGCAGGTCGGCGATCACGCCGTCCCGTTCGGCCGGCAGGCGGAAACGTCCTTCGACGAACGCCTTGTCGTCGCCGGAGCGCACCCTGCCCGCGTCGGCGCGGCCACCCGACAGCAATCGCAGACTGGTGACGATCATCGTCTTGCCCGCACCGGTCTCGCCGGTGAGCGCGGTGAACCCCGGATGGAACTCGGCCGACGCCGATTCCAGGACTCCGAGACTCTTGATCGACAGTTCTTCGAGCAAGTCCGGTCAGCTCCTTCCTCGCCAGCCCGTCACGGGCAGCGAGAACTTGGTAACGAGTCGGTCGGCGAAAGGCTCCGAGTCGATGCGCACCCAGCGCAGCGCACGCGAGGCACGCGACACCTCGATCCGGGCACCGGCGGGAACGTCCATGATTCGTCGCCCGTCACTGACCACCACACCTGCCCGTCCGTCACGGTGCACCTCCACTGCGACCTTCGAGCGCGGACTCGTCACCATCGGACGGGCGAACAACGCGTGCGCATTGCTCGGCACCACAAGGATCGCCTCCAAGTCGGGCCACATGACCGGTCCCCCTGCCGAGAACGCATACGCGGTGGAACCGGTTGGCGTCGCGATCAGCAGGCCATCGGCACCGAACGCCGACACCGGTCGGCCATCGACCTCGGTCACCAATTCGAGCACACCGTTGTGCGACCTGTTCTGGAGTACGACCTCGTTGAGCGCCCAGGTCCGGCTACGCGGCTGCGACGCCCCCTGGTCGGTGACCGCGACGTCGAGCACCATCCGATCCTCCACTCGGTAGCGACCGGAGATCAGCAGATCGAGCACTTCGTCGATACGGTGCGCCTCAGCTTCGGCGAGGAACCCTATGTGACCCAGGTTGATGCCCATCAGCGGCACGGACGCGGGGAACGCCAGCTCCGCGGCCCGAAGAAACGTGCCGTCGCCGCCGAGGACGATCACCAGTTCACACCCCTTGGCCGACGCCGAGCCCGCTTGCGTGACCTCGACATCGGCTCCGGTCCGTCGCAGCATCTCCGGGTCGACCGGATGGGTCTGGATGAACGGCTCAGCTGCGCGGCGAGTGTCATGGTCGACGATGCGCAGTCCGATACCGGCGTCCGCACAGCGGCGGGCGATCGTCTCGAGTGTCGTCGTCACCACGTCGCGCCCGGTATGCGCGACCACCAGGAAGGTGCGTTCAGTCATCGGATCCACCTTCCATAGGTCACGCTGGGCCGTCGGCGACAGCCTGATCGATCATCCGGCGGACGTCCTCGTCGACGGTCGACGCACCAACGGTATCCGCATCTGCGCTGGGCGGCGCGGTGCGGGCCGGTTCGGGGTGACCGGTTGCACCGTCCTCGTCCTTCCTCAGCCACAGGAAGTACTCGACGTTCCCCGATGGTCCGGGCAGTGGACTGGCCACCACGCCACGGGTCTGCAGCCCCAGTGCCTGCGCAGCGGCCGCGACGTCGGCCACGACCTGCGCACGCAAGGCGGTGTCGCGGACCACGCCCCCGGTACCGACACGGTCCTTCCCGACCTCGAACTGGGGCTTCACCATCGGCAGCGCGTCGCCACCGGGCTTCAGGCATGCAGCCAAGGCAGGCAGCACCAGACGCAGGGAGATGAACGAGAGGTCCCCGACGATCAGATCCACCTCACCGCCGATGAGCTCTGGCGTGATGTGCCGGACGTTGGTCCGGTCGTGCACGTGAACGCGCTCGTCGGTCTGCAGCTTCCAGACGAGCTGCCCGTAGCCGACGTCGACAGCCTCTACCTCACGAGCGCCGCGACGAAGCAGTACATCGGTGAAACCACCGGTCGACGCACCCGCATCCAGGCAGCGCCTGCCGTCGACGGAAACCCCGTCGGACTCGAAGGCCTCAAGGGCACCGATCAGCTTGTGCGCACCGCGCGATGCCCACGAATCGCGGTCCGGTTCGGTGACGAGCACCGGGGTGTCCTTCGCGACATTGGTCGCCGCTTTCGAGGCGACAGTGCCGTTCACCTTCACCTTCCCGGCGTCGATGAGCTCCCGCGCCTGCTCACGGGAACGCGCCAGATCTCGACGCACGAGCTCGGCGTCCAGACGCGCACGAGGCGCCATCAGTACACGCCCCGCTCAGCCACGACCCACGTCCTCCAGTGCACCGGACAGCGAGTCATGAGCCTCGGTGAGCAGCTCGGTCTGCCGCGATACCGCACCGAGATCGAACTCATCGCCCGCGCTCTCGCGGATCTGTCCGACCTCTTCGAGCAGTTCGTGGACCGACGAGATGACCGGATGATCCGCCGGATCCCCGGGCTTCGCATTCCGCGCCGCGGCCTGTGCAGCCAATGCTCCAGGTGAGGCGCCTGTGGCTTCGTCCATAACCGTTCCAGGCTAACGCAGTGGGGTCAGACCGACCGAAGCGAGCGCTTCCGCGGCCGCGTCATCCGAAGCCGCGATCCGCAGATCACGATCGGCCACATCCGCCGTCCAGACCGCGTGCGCCAGCGACGGCAGTAGCGTCTCCGGCGTTGCGCCATTACGAGCAGCGATGGTCACGTGCTCTTCGACGACCTGGATCTTCCACCCGCCATGTGCACCGATGCGGTAATCCTCGGCATCGCCGTTCAGCGCCTCCAGTCCGGCAGCCACGTACGTGGGCCGTGACTCCGGCTCCGATGCCAGAAGAGCAGCGGCATCGGATACGCCGGTCAACACCAGCAAGCTGTCCAAACCGACGGTGCGCGCACCTGCGATATCGGTGTCGAGGCGATCGCCGACCACCAATGGGCGACGTCCCTCGCTGCGAGAGAGCGCATCCCGCATGATCGGAGCGGCCGGCTTACCCGCCACCAGAGGATCCTGCCCGGTCGCGGATCGGACGGCCGCCACCATCGAGCCGTTCCCGACAAGGAGCCCGCGCTCATTCGGCAGCGTCGTGTCGACGTTGCACGCGATCCACGTCGCACCGGCACGCACTGAGAGCGCCGCTTCAGACAGCTGCGCCCAGCCGGTGTCCGGCGAATGCCCCTGCACAACAGCTCTCGGCTCGTCATCCGCGCTGTCGACCACGACGAAACCACGCTCGGCCACTTCGTCGCGCAATGCGTCCGCACCGACGACCAGTACCCGGCTCCCCGCCTGCACACGCTCGACGAGCAGGCTTGCACCCGCCTGAGCGCTGGACACAACCTGGTCCGCCGATGCCCGGACGCCCAGGCTCTCCAGGTGCTCGGCCACCGCGTCGGGCGAACGGCTCGCATTGTTGGTCACGAACAGCACCGGTGATGACGCACCGTTCACGGTCTCGACCGCGTTGGGAAGCGCGGACCTACCGGCGAACAGGGTGCCGTCCAAATCGACGAGGAGCGTGTCGTACCCGGCAGCGAACGAGTTCTCCACCTCAGTCGACTCGCCATCCCCGCCGGGCCTCCCGGAAGCCGCCGACACCGCTGCCAACCCGTTGACTCCCTCGGCGAGCTCCATAAGACGGAACTCGGCATCAGTCAGATCCTCGACATCGGCCGCAGCAGCATTCTGGAACCACGTTCGCGCGTCCACCCGGCGACCTGCCGTCTCCAGAGCAGACGCGTACGCATAGAAGAGCCGGGCAGCATCGGTCCCAACTCGCCCGGGACGGAGGTCCCCCTTCTCCAGGACACTGACCGACAGTTCCGCTTCACCGAGATCCAGATGAGCACCGGACGCAACGATCAACATCTCGAGCGCGTCCTCGCCCTCGAGACGCTCCGCGTCCGCACCGCCCGCGATCTCGATCGCACGCTCCGGACGACCGAGTCCCCGTTCGCTATCGGCGATGAGAGGAAGCAGTGCGTCCGCACCCGTCATGCGACGTGCGGCTCGCAACTCCGTGATGGCCTCCTGCCATTCGCCGGCGCTGTACGCCGCGATGCCCGCCGTCTCCCGAACGACTCCGACCCGCGCGGCACGCGCACGCGCCGCGCGCGCATGGGAGAGCGCTGCCTCCGGGTCCTCGGCGAGCAGATCGGAGACGGCAACCAGATGCCGGGCAACGCGGTCCGCCGTTGTCTTATCGAGCGCCTGCAGGTCCCGGCGGATGTCCGGATCGAGATCTGACGCCTTCACGTAGTCCGGCACGAGCGGCTCGTCCCCGGCACCTGCCGGCGACGGCGAACTGCTCTGCCCCTGACCACGTTCTCGCTTACTCATGACGTCCAATCTATCGCGAACAGGTGAATGTAGAAATCGTGTGCAGATAGCAGTAGAGCCCCCACCAGTGGTGGGGGCTCTACTCACAATTAGTTCGGCGGTGTCCTACTCTCCCACACTGGTTAGGGTGCAGTACCATCGGCGCTGGAGGGCTTAGCTTCCGGGTTCGGAATGGGGCCGGGCGTTTCCCCTCCGCTATGGCCACCGAAACAATATGAAACTATCCACCACCCACAAACCCCAAATCCGGGGTCATGGATGGGTGTGTTGTTTCAGAAAGTAGATAGTGGATGCGAGACACACAAAAAATAATGTGAGTGTTGTTAGTAAGTCCTCGGCCTATTAGTACCAGTCACCTCAACACATTACTGTGCGTACAGTTCTGGCCTATCAACCCCATGGTCTGTAGGGGGCCTTACCCAACAAAGTTGGTGAGAAACCTCATCTTGGAACAGGCTTCCCGCTTAGATGCTTTCAGCGGTTATCCCTTCCGAACGTAGCTAACCAGCAGTGCCCTTGGTAGGACAACTGGCACACCAGAGGTTCGTCCGTCCCGGTCCTCTCGTACTAGGGACAGGTTTCCTCAAGTTTCTAATCGCGCGCGGCGGATAGAGACCGAACTGTCTCACGACGTTCTAAACCCAGCTCGCGTGCCGCTTTAATGGGCGAACAGCCCAACCCTTGGGACCTACTCCAGCCCCAGGATGCGACGAGCCGACATCGAGGTGCCAAACCATCCCGTCGATATGGACTCTTGGGGAAGATCAGCCTGTTATCCCCGGGGTACCTTTTATCCGTTGAGCGACACCGCTTCCACTTGCCGGTGCCGGATCACTAGTCCCGACTTTCGTCCCTGCTCGACATGTACGTCTCACAGTCAAGCTCCCTTGTGCACTTACACTCAACACCTGATTGCCATCCAGGCTGAGGGAACCTTTGGGCGCCTCCGTTACATTTTGGGAGGCAACCGCCCCAGTTAAACTACCCACCAGGCACTGTCCCTGAACCCGATCAGGGTCCGAGGTTAGAAGCCCAATACGATCAGAGTGGTATTTCAACAACGACTCCACCACCACTAGCGTGATAGCTTCACAGTCTCCCACCTATCCTACACAAACCGTACCGAACACCAATACCAAGCTATAGTGAAGGTCCCGGGGTCTTTTCGTCCTGCCGCGCGAAACGAGCATCTTTACTCGTACTGCAATTTCGCCGAGTCTGTGGTTGAGACAGCAGAGAAGTCGTTACGCCATTCGTGCAGGTCGGAACTTACCCGACAAGGAATTTCGCTACCTTAGGATGGTTATAGTTACCACCGCCGTTTACTGGGGCTTAAATTCTCAGCTTCACCACACAAGGTGGTTAACCGGTCCTCTTAACCTTCCAGCACCGGGCAGGCGTCAGTCCGTATACATCGTCTTACGACTTCGCACGGACCTGTGTTTTTAGTAAACAGTCGCTTCTCTCTGGTCTCTGCGACCACCACCAGCTCACAACGAAAAGTCGATCACCAGCCGTGGTCCCCCTTCTCCCGAAGTTACGGGGGTAATTTGCCGAGTTCCTTAACCACAGTTCTCTCGATCGCCTTAGTATTCTCTACCTGACCACCTGTGTCGGTTTGGGGTACGGGCCGTGTACCAACTCACTAGAGGCTTTTCTCGGCAGCATAGGATCATGGAATTCACCACTACGGTTACGCATCACCTCTCAGGCACCCAAGATACGGATTTACCTATATCTCGCCCTACAGGCTTACACCAGTACAACCACTGACTGGCCCCACTACCTTCCTGCGTCACCCCATCGCTTGACTACTACATCCAAGGTCCCATGCAGCCACACCCAAAACACTCCCGAAGGAGCACAAAGGGTGCTTTTGGATGGTTAGTACAGATGATTCACCATTGGGCGCGGATACACGGGTACGGGAATATCAACCCGTTGTCCATCGACTACGCCTGTCGGCCTCGCCTTAGGTCCCGACTCACCCTGGGCGGATTAACCTGGCCCAGGAACCCTTGGTCATTCGGCGGACAAGTTTCTCACTTGTCTTTCGCTACTCATGCCTGCATTCTCACTCCCACACCCTCCACACCTGGATCACTCCGGCGCTTCCACGGATGCAGGACGCTCCCCTACCCACCCACACCACTAGACACACCCAAAGGGTGCACCGATGTACATGTGTGAGTGCCGCGGCTTCGGCGGTGTACTTGAGCCCCGCTACATTGTCGGCGCAGGATCACTTGACCAGTGAGCTATTACGCACTCTTTCAAGGATGGCTGCTTCTAAGCCAACCTCCTGGTTGTCTTCGCAATCCCACATCCTTTTCCACTTAGTACACGCTTAGGGGCCTTAGCCGGCGATCTGGGCTGTTTCCCTCTCGACTACGAAGCTTATCCCCCGCAGTCTCACTGCCACGCTCTCACTTACCGGCATTCGGAGTTTGGCTGACGTCAGTAACCTTGTAGGGCCCATCGGCCATCCAGTAGCTCTACCTCCAGTAAGAAACACGTGACGCTGCACCTAAATGCATTTCGGGGAGAACCAGCTATCACGGAGTTTGATTGGCCTTTCACCCCTACCCACAACTCATCCCCTCCATTTTCAACTGAAGTGGGTTCGCGCCTCCACGACGTCTTACCGTCGCTTCACACTGGCCATGGGTAGATCACTCCGCTTCGGGTCTAGACCCAGCGACTCAACGCCCTATTCAGACTCGCTTTCGCTACGGCTACCCCACACGGGTTAACCTTGCCACTGAGCACTAACTCGCAGGCTCATTCTTCAAAAGGCACGCCATCACCCCACAACGAGGGCTCTGACGGATTGTAAGCGTCCGGTTTCAGGTACTATTTCACTCCCCTCCCGGGGTACTTTTCACCTTTCCCTCACGGTACTAGTCCGCTATCGGTCACCAGAGAGTATTTAGGCTTACCGGGTGGTCCCGGCAGATTCACAGCAGATTCCACGAGCCCGCTGCTACTTGGGCAACACTGAAGCCAGTCAACGCGCTTTCGGTTACGGGACTCTCACCCACTACGGCAGACCATTCCAGGCCACTTCACCTAACACGAAAATTTATCACTGACCACCTGCCCGGCAGAACAGATAACAATGCCCCCACAACCCCACACGCACAACCCCTGCCGAGTCTCACATACGCATGGTTTAGCCTCATCCACTTTCGCTCGCCGCTACTCACAGAATCACTATTGTTTTCTCTTCCTGTGGGTACTGAGATGTTTCACTTCCCCACGTTCCCTCCACACCCGCTATACATTCACGAGTGGGTAACACGACATAACTCGTGCTGGGTTTCCCCATTCGGACACCCTCGGATCACAGCTCGTTTGACAACTCCCCGAGGACTATCGCGGCCTACCACGTCCTTCATCGGCTCCTGGTACCAAGGCATCCACCGAACGCCCTAAAACACTTACAACAACACCCACAAACACACCACACACACGTGCGGCACGAATGTGGACATCACAACAAAAACTTTGAAATTGCAATACACACCTATATTTCAAGATGCTCGCATCCACTATCCACTTCTCAAACAACACACACCCACACACCCCACACCCACAAAACTATGGGCGGAAACGCATGAGCAGCCAGAGACAACACAAACATGTGTTCCCTCAGAACCCCGATAGTGTGCAATAAACCAACCGCCAGTCACCCAGCGATCGACCCCCAGCCGGCAACCCATCCAGGGCCACCAACAACGGAGGCATCTTGTGTTTCACCCATGAACAAACACCCACCGCACCACAAACGGGCACGCAATGAGTATGTTGTCTGCTCCTTAGAAAGGAGGTGATCCAGCCGCACCTTCCGGTACGGCTACCTTGTTACGACTTCGTCCCAATCGCCAATCCCACCTTCGACGGCTCCCCCCACAAGGGTTGGGCCACCGGCTTCGGGTGTTACCGACTTTCATGACGTGACGGGCGGTGTGTACAAGGCCCGGGAACGTATTCACCGCAGCATTGCTGATCTGCGATTACTAGCGACTCCGACTTCATGGGGTCGAGTTGCAGACCCCAATCCGAACTGAGACGCGCTTTAAGGGATTCGCTCCACCTCACGGTCTCGCAGCCCTCTGTACGCGCCATTGTAGCATGTGTGAAGCCCTGGACATAAGGGGCATGATGACTTGACGTCATCCCCACCTTCCTCCGAGTTGACCCCGGCAGTCTCCTGCAAGTCCCCACCATCACGTGCTGGCAATACAGGATAAGGGTTGCGCTCGTTGCGGGACTTAACCCAACATCTCACGACACGAGCTGACGACAGCCATGCACCACCTGTACACCAACCACAAGGGAAACCACATCTCTGCAGTCGTCTGGTGTATGTCAAACCCAGGTAAGGTTCTTCGCGTTGCATCGAATTAATCCACATGCTCCGCCGCTTGTGCGGGCCCCCGTCAATTCCTTTGAGTTTTAGCCTTGCGGCCGTACTCCCCAGGCGGGGTACTTAATGCGTTAGCTACGGCACGGAACTCGTGAAATGAGCCCCACACCTAGTACCCACCGTTTACGGCGTGGACTACCAGGGTATCTAATCCTGTTCGCTCCCCACGCTTTCGCTCCTCAGCGTCAGTTACTACCCAGAGACCCGCCTTCGCCACCGGTGTTCCTCCTGATATCTGCGCATTTCACCGCTACACCAGGAATTCCAGTCTCCCCTGTAGTACTCAAGTCTGCCCGTATCGCCTGCACGCCTGCAGTTAAGCTGCAGAATTTCACAGACGACGCGACAAACCGCCTACGAGCTCTTTACGCCCAGTAATTCCGGACAACGCTTGCACCCTACGTATTACCGCGGCTGCTGGCACGTAGTTGGCCGGTGCTTCTTCTCCAGGTACCGTCACTCGCGCTTCGTCCCTAGCGAAAGAGGTTTACAACCCGAAGGCCGTCATCCCTCACGCGGCGTCGCTGCATCAGGCTTCCGCCCATTGTGCAATATTCCCCACTGCTGCCTCCCGTAGGAGTCTGGGCCGTGTCTCAGTCCCAGTGTGGCCGATCACCCTCTCAGGTCGGCTACCCGTCGTCGCCTTGGTAGGCCATTACCCCACCAACAAGCTGATAGGCCGCGGGCCCATCCCAAACCGCAAAAGCTTTCCACCACACACCATGCGACATGTGGTCATATCCGGTATTAGACCCAGTTTCCCAGGCTTATCCCAGAGTTCAGGGCAGATCACCCACGTGTTACTCACCCGTTCGCCACTCGAGTACCCAGCAAGCTGGGCCTTTCCGTTCGACTTGCATGTGTTAAGCACGCCGCCAGCGTTCGTCCTGAGCCAGGATCAAACTCTCCAACAAAAAACATCAAAACAACACCAACCCCAAAAGAGCCGGCAGTTTCAACACAAGCCAGAAAGCAAAACCTGACCAATCCAAAAAAACTGACTGATAAAAATCTACTCACAAAAACAACAAACCCCACCACCAAAAAAGCAGCAAGATTCATCCTTGTCACAAACAGAAATCCTCAGCCACAAAACAAAATAAATGTGGCACAAGAAAATCCATCACACACTATCGAGTTCTCAAAGAACACACACCCACCAGCACCAACCCCACAAACAAGGGCCGAACTCCAGAGAGCTGAATTATTTGCTGACCGTTTTCGGGCCAACTCCTCCAGCCTACTAGACTGGAGTCCGCTACGCAAGGCGTGAATTTTCTCTGTTTCCAGAAAGAAAGTTCCGATTGCCGAAGCGAAAACCAACTGTACCCGACCGCTGTGCGATCTTTCAACCGCGGGGCGGACCGTTGGTGTCTGCGCGGTGTCGCGCTGACCTCGATTAAGTTACACAGCTGTCGCGCGGTTGCCAAATCTGCAGGTCACGGCCCTTTCATCCCATTCTCGGCCGACCGCGTACGACTGTCACGAGCTGAAGCGGGCCCCTGCGAAGGTCTTCTTTCCCCGGCGCAGCACCAGCCACTGTCCGTGAAGGAGGTCGTCCGCACCGGGAGTCCATTCGGCATCGGTGACCTTGACGTTGTTGACGTAGGCACCGCCCTCGTCGATCGCCCGCCGCGCAGCCTTGTTACCGGTGACCAGGCCGGACTCGACGAACAGCTCGACGATCGTCGGCTGCGTGCCGGCCTCGAACTCGGCGATGCCGGTTTCGGACAATGCGGCCGACAGCGTCCCGTCGTCGATGCCGTCGAGTTCGGCGCGGCCGAACAGTGCTTTGCTAGCCAGCTCTGCGGCGTCTGTGTGGTCCGGACCGTGGATGAGCGTCGTCAGTTCTGCGGCCAGCTTCTTCTGGGCGAGCCGCAGGTGCGGCTTCTCCTGCGTTGCCTGCTCGAGTTCCTCGATCTCCCCACGGGTCAGGAACGTGAACCACTTCAGGTAACCGATCACGTCGGCGTCCGCGGTGTTAACGAAGTACTGGTACCAGGCGTACGGGCTGGTCAGCTCGGGGTCGAGCCAGACGCTTCCGCCCCCCGTCGACTTGCCGAACTTCTTACCGTCCGACGACGTCACCAGCGGCACGGTCATCGCGTGGGCCGATCCCCCGTCGACCTTGCGAATCAGGTCGACTCCGCCGACGATGTTGCCCCACTGATCGGACCCGCCGATCTGCAGGACTGCACCGTGGCGCCGATGCAACTGCAGGTAGTCGTTCGACTGAAGCAGCAGGTAGCTGAACTCCGTGTAGCTGATGCCGTCGGACTCGAGCCTGCGCTTCACTGTCTCGCGGGCCAGCATCACATTCACCGAGAAGTGCTTCCCGACATCACGCAACAACTCGATCGCCGACAGTTCGCCGGTCCAATCCATGTTGTTCACCAGGAGTGCCCCAGTGGGCGAGTCGTCGATGTCGACGAAACGTTCGAGCTGTCCGACGATCCGGTCGGCCCACCCCGCAACGGTGTCAGTGGTGTTCATGGTGCGCTCACCGGCGTCACGCGGATCGCCGATGAGTCCGGTCGCACCGCCCGACAGGACGATCGGTCGGTGCCCGGCGAGCTGGAAACGGCGCAGAGTCAGCAGCGGCACCAGGTGACCGGCGTGCAGGCTCGATGCCGTCGGGTCGAAGCCTGCGTAGAGCGATATCGGTCCGTTTGCCAGAGCGTCCCGAAGTGCAGCTTCATCGGTGGTCTGCCCGATCAGCCCACGCCAAGCCAGATCGTCGAGGATGTTCATCTCCACTGCAGGCCTCACTGCTCGGCTGCGCCGGTGATGGCGCGATGCTCGTCGTCGGTCACCGTGCGCGCATCGTCGATCAGCATGTTCGGAATGCCCAACTCGTCGATCGCGTACGCGACGCGCAGCCGGGGGTTGTACAACTCATCCCCTGCGTTGAGGAGTTCACCGAGATCTTGCGGGCAGACGAGCCGGTCACGCACGACCGGATCGAGACTTTCAGCGCGTGTGGTCATGGTTGCACAGGTTACTCGGCGGTCGTGCCGACCGAGTCGGGCGCTTTCGATTCCGGTGCGGATCCGCCGATGTCCGGCGAATCGGTTGCCGGCGAATCGGTGCCTGCACCGACCGACGACGGGTGCGGTCGCGTCCAGTCGATCTTCTTCGCCGCCGAAGCCGTGTAACGCCGATAGCGGGCGCCTTCGTCGTGGTACCAGACCTTCGGTCCGGGCTTGGGCAGACCTTTCGCGGCGAAAGCGCTGCTCATCGGCCGGAACGACTCCGACATCGGGATCTCGTCCACCAGGTGGACCAGGTCCGGGCGCTCGCTCGACTCGAGTTCTCCCAGTCCGACGCGAAGCACGGTCGGCGTGATCGACGTGGTGCCCGGCCGGAGAGTGAACGCCGCCACGCTCACCTGCTGTCCCGGCTCTCCGACTGCGTACACGACGACCTGATCGATATCGTTCAAACGCGAGAGGCCCTGCTGAATCGGGACCGGGTACACGTTCCCCCGCGCGGTGCGGATGACCGACTGGGCCGAACCCATGAACCACAGGTCGCCGTCGGCGTCCGCGCGGAACAGACTCCCGGTGACCTCCCAGCGGTCATGTCGGCGGAACACGTCGCGCAGCACCAGCCCGGCCGAGTCGAAGCGCTGTCCGGCGTGCGCGACCAGCATGCCGACTTCGCCGGTCGTCGCCTCGCGGATGAATCCGGAGTCTTCGTCGACCAGGAGCCGGTCGGTAGTCGAGTCGTACGCCGCGATCCGGACATCGCTCGTCTCGGGAAGTGCGCGCCCCATCGATCCGACCTTGTTGCCGTCGACGTTCGCAAGGATCGCCGAGCCGTCGGCGGTTGCGAAGAACTCGAGAACCTTCGATCCCGGGAGCTGCTTGTGGATGTCGCGCCAGGACCCGGCCTGCAGACCGGACCCCATGAACAGGCGGACCGCGCCGAGCTGCGCGGGGTCGAAGCTCTCGGACCGGAACACCGCGGCGAGCATGCTCCAGGTGTACGAGACCACCGTGACGCCGTAATGACGGACCTCGGACGAGAACTTCTCCGGATCCACGCCGTTCGACAATGCGATGCGCGAGCGACCGGCGACTGTGGCGCCGAGCGTCGTCAGAAGGCCCGAGGCGTGATGCAGCGGTGGCAGGCAGTACACCGTGTCGTGATTGGTCAGACCGGCAGCGGCGGCGGCGCCGAATGCGGACATCGCGAACCGGTGGTTGGTGATGGACCAGCGCGAGATGCGGCCCTGGGTCTTGGTGAACAGGATGAACGCGAGATCGCCCGCCAGCCCGGGGTCGCGCCGGTACCAGACCGGGATCCGAACGCTTTCCGGATCGATCTGCTCCATGTCGACCACGGTCTCGCCGTCGGCACGTTCGATGACCCGGGAGTCGCCGCTGCCGCCGCCCAGAACGAGCACCCGGTCGCTCACGGTCGCCGCGACCTCCAGGTGAGTCGGATCGGTGATGATGACGCTGGTCTCCGCGAGGCTCAGCATCTCCTGCAGGTCCTTGCCCTGGGAGAGGATCACCGCGACCGCACCGAGCCGGGACAGCGCCGCGACGACGACGAGCGCCGACGGACGCGTGTCCATCAGCACTCCGACGTGCTCACCGGGTCGGACGCCGCACGAGATGAGGCCGGCGACCACATTATCGATACGCGTGTTGACCTGTTCATGGGTGAGCACTCGGTTCTCGAACAGGAACAGTTCGTTCGTGGGGGTCCGACGCTCGTTCTCGCTCATCAGTTTCGCCAGGGAGATCCGCGTGGACGGCTGAATCTGACCCAGCCTGAACAATCGCGGCACCGTGCGCACGGACTCGCTGGCCACCGCACTCGTGGTGCGCTGGATCGACGACACCGCATCGATCAACTCTCGCGACACAGCACCGCCCACACCGGCTACCTGACCGACGCCGTAGGTGAGTCGGCTCGTCCAGCTGATCCCGGTACCGCTGGACTCGGTGGCCTCCATCGGAACGACGGCCTCCGGCTTGGGGCCTGCGCCCTCACGCCACAGAATCCACTGCGCGGTCGACGGCCACGACAGTCTCCCCGCGGTCGATCCGACGACCAGGCCGAAATGTCCCGCCGGCACGGGTACCTCGTACACGTCGGCGTCGGGTGCGGCGCGCAGGATGCCGCGGACGGCAACGGGCTGACCGATGTCGTCGGTCTCGCCGACGAACGCGACGACCGGGCAGGTGATGTCGGTCATCGACACGACGTCACCGTCGATCACGAACCCGCCGGACATCATGCGGTTATGGACGACGAACTGACGGAGCAACTCGGCGACCGCAGGCCCCGACCAGGCCACCCACCCCTCCTGCTCGATGAAGCGGCGCTGATCCTCGCGTGGTAGCAGCGCGTCGCGATCGTGGAGTTTGCGCAGGAAGTCGATGCGGCTGCGCGCGGTCTTCACCGGGTCGGCGAGCTGGAAACCGGTACGTGCCAGCCAACTCGGTACCCAGAGATGGTTGAAGACGCGGTCGCCGAGGAACTCGACGCCGGGGACCACCAGATTGGCGGGCAGCCCGAGTGGCAGGGCCGCGGTGATATCGACCGGGCTGCCGAAAGTCACAAGACTGGCGATGCCCTCGGAACGGCGGTAGGCCACCGTCTGGTAAGCGAACATACCGCCCTGCGAGTACCCGCCGATGTGCACGTCGCGGCCGATGACGCGCCGCACGAGGTCGACGACGCGGCTGATCGCCACCACATGGTCGGTGAGGGTGCGCTCCATGCCACCCTCTTCGTTGTCGGGAGACCCGAAGTCGATGACCCACGGGACGATGCCGTGGCGGTGCAGGACCGACACCGCGCCGTTGTCCTCGGTCACGTCGTAGACGTTCGCCGAGACCATCATCGGCGGGATCAGAATGACGTGCGGGGCGTCGGTGCCGGCATCGTTCGGGAAGTAGCGCCGCAAGCGGTACATCTTCTCGGTTTCGACGACCTTGTAGGGCGCAGGTTTGGTTCCGGTGTCGAAGCCACCCATCCGGATTACTTCCAAACCGTTCTGCGCTGTCGCCACCACACGGCCGACAGCGGCCCCTACCCTGGGCAGACCCACCACAGTGGTCCCTCTCTCCCGGTCATGCATCCACAGCCGCAGATGCTGCTTTCAACGCGGCTGACAATACCCGTATATTTCGGTTATACACATGATCGGACCGGCCGCTTCGCCGAATCCGTGAACTGACCGGTGGCTCGGTCAGGCAAGCTGGGATCGTAGATCGGAGATGGTCTGTCCCGCCACCTCGATCTGCCTTTCGACCTGCGTCGATGCGGTTCCACCCAGCGCGTTTCGTGATTCGATCGACCCCGTGACGGTGAGCACCTCCGCCACGTCGGGTGTGAGTGACGGATGAATCCCCGCCAGAACGTCGTCATCGAGATCGATAAGGCCCACCCCGCGGGATTCTGCTTCTCGGACGCACTCACCGGCCACCTCGTGCGCGACACGGAATGGAACCCCTTGTCGCACGAGCCATTCGGCGATATCCGTGGCGAGCGTGAATCCCGCCGGAGCAAGTTCTGCCATCCGCTCGGGATGGAAAGTCAGCGTGCCCACCAGCCCGGTCATCGCCGGAAGCAGCAGTTCGAGCTGGGCCACCGAATCGAAGACCGGTTCCTTGTCCTCCTGCAGGTCGCGGTTGTACGCGAGTGGCTGCGCCTTGAGAGTGGCCATCAACCCCGTGAGATTGCCGATCAGACGGCCGGACTTCCCGCGGGCGAGTTCGGCGACGTCGGGATTCTTCTTCTGCGGCATGATCGAGCTGCCGGTGGACCAGGCATCCGCCAGCGTCACATATCCGAATTCCGGAGTGCTCCACAGGATCACGTCTTCGCCGAGGCGAGACAGATCGACACCGATCATCGCGAACACGAATGCCGCCTCGGCGGCGAAGTCACGCGATGCGGTCGCGTCGATCGAGTTGTCTGCCGCGCCGTCGAATCCTAGATCCGCGGCGATGGCAGCCGGATCGAGCCCGAGTGACGAGCCGGCGAGCGCTCCGGATCCGTACGGCGAGATCGCGACGCGCCGGTCGGCGTCCACCAGCCGAGCCACATCGCGCAGCAGCGGCTGCGCGTGGGCGAGCAGGGTGTGCCCGAGAAGGACCGGCTGCGCAGCCTGCAGATGAGTCTTTCCGGGCATCACGACGCCCGGGTTGGCCGCAGCCTGCGCAACCAGCGCCTCGGCGAGGTCGAGCAGGCCCTCGCCGACGCGCCGCATGCCGTCGCGCAACCACATCCGGAACAGGGTGGCGACCTGATCATTACGCGAGCGGCCCGCGCGCAGACGGCCGCCGAGTTCGGCACCGACCCGTTCGATGAGGCCCCGTTCGAGTGCACCGTGGACGTCCTCGTCCGACTCCGCGGCGACGAACGTGCCGTCGGCGAGGTCGGCGGCCAACCGGTCGAGCCCGGCGTGCATAGCGGTGAGATCGGTGTCGGTCAGCAGACCGGCACGGTTCAGGATGCGCGCGTGCGCCTTCGACGCGGCGACGTCGTACGGCGCGAGCGCCCAGTCGAAGTGCGTCGACTTGCTGAGCGCTGCCATCGCCGCGGCCGGACCGTCCGCGAATCGGCCGCCCCACAGCGAGCCTTCGTTGGTGCCCTCCTTGCGGGCGGCCTCGTTGGCAGGTTCGTCGGCTACGGGGTCGGCCATCGGTGTTCGCTCTCCTTGACGGAAGTGGTTCTGGATTCGAGTGGTGCGGGAATCATAGTGCGCTGTAACCGGCCCCCGCGCTCACCGGTACTCGGACGCCGTCACGCGGTGGTCAGACCAGGTCCTCGATCTGCTGCGCGAGGTCGGAACCGGTGAGCGGACGCCGCGCCAGGACGAAGACCGTGTCGTCGCCCGCGATGGTCCCCACCATGCCGGGCAGCCGTGCCCGATCGAGCGCACTGGCCAGGTACTGCGCGGCGCCGGGCGGAGTGCGCAGCACTGCCATGTCACCGGACGCGTCGGTCGATACGAGCAGTTCCGCGAGCATCCGCGACACCCGGTCGGTGCCGCCGGACACGCCCCGCACGGGGCTGCCGTCCTCGGGCACCACGTAGACCCCCGCTCCCCCGTCGGCAGCCCGGAGCTTAACCGCCCCGAGCTCGTCGAGGTCGCGTGACAGCGTGGCCTGGGTGGCCTCGACTCCCGTATCGGCGAGGCGCTGCTGCAGATCTGCCTGGCTGTGCACGGGTTCGGCAGCCAGGAGTTCCACGATGCGCGCGTGGCGGCCCGCTCGGGTCGCCGCGAGTCGTGACGACTCGGCACCGTGCTGCGGCGAGGACATCGCCGTCATCGGTGCCCCAGCAACCACGCGAGCAGTGCCTTCTGCGCATGCAGCCTGTTCTCCGCCTCATCGAACACCACGCTCGCAGGTCCGTCGATCACCTCATCGGTGATCTCCTCTCCTCGATGCGCCGGCAGGCAGTGCATGACGATCGCGTCGTCGGCTGCACGCGCCAGCAGCTCGGCGTTGATCTGATACGGACGGAAGGGGCCGACCCGATCGAGGCCGTCGCTCTCCTGCCCCATGGATACCCAGGTGTCGGTGACCAGGACGTCGGCACCGGCAGCAGCCGCCTGCGGGTCGCCGATCACCTGGACGCTGCCGCCGGTCTGCGCAGCGTGAATCTGTGCGGCGTCCACCATCGTCTGATCGGGTGCGAAGCCGGCCGGACCGCTGACCCGCACGTGCATCCCCGCGATCGCGCAGCCGATCATCAAGGAGTTCGCCATGTTGTTCGCCGCGTCGCCCAGGTACGTGAGCGTCAGCCCCGACGTCCGACCCTTGTGCTCGACGATCGTCTGCAGATCGGCGAGGATCTGGCACGGATGGAAGGTGTCGCTGAGGGCGTTGACCACCGGGACCGTGGCGAACTCAGCGAGGTCGGTCAAGCGATCCTGACCGAAGGTGCGCCACACGATCGCGTCGACGAACCGGGAGAGGACGCGCCCGGTGTCCGCGAGTGACTCATCGCGACCCATCTGGGTGGTCGAACCGTCGACGACCACCGCGTGACCGCCGAGCTGGGAGATGCCGACCTCGAACGAGAAGCGCGTGCGTGTCGAGTTCTTGTCGAAGATCACCCCGACGGTCTTGGGGCCCTCGAGTGGGCGCAGCGCGTACGGGTCGGCCTTCATACGGGCGGCCAGCGCCAGGATCTCGGCTTGCTCGGCAGGCGAGATGTCGTCATCGCGCAGGAAGTGCCGGATCGTGGCCGCTGTATCGGTCGTGTCGGTCATATCAGCCTTTCGCGCTCGCATCGGATGCGGCATCGAGAATCGCCGGCAGGTCGGCGATGAACGCCGCCGCCTGGTCGTCGGTGAGGATGAGCGGCGGGGCGAGGCGGAGGACGTCCGGCGCCGGGGCGTTGACGAGGTAACCCGCCGACCTGGCGGCGAGGTCGACGGACTTCGAGATCGGCTGTGTCAGAACGACGCCGAGTAGCAGCCCGGTTCCCCGAACACCTTTGACGAGCGGATGCCCGAGCGCCTCGATGTCGGCCGCGATGGATTTGCCGAGCCGCTCCACGTGATCGATCAGCACGTGCTCGTCGATGTAGCGCAGGACCGCGAGCGCGGCGGCCGCGCAGACCGGATTCCCACCGAAAGTGGTGCCGTGCTGACCCGGTTCGAAGAGATCGGCTGCCCGGCCGGTGGCGATGCAGGCCCCAATCGGCAGTCCACCGCCGAGTCCCTTGGCCAGGGTCATGACATCCGGAACGACGCCGGCTCGCTGATGCGCGAAGAACGTGCCGGTTCGGGCGACACCGGTCTGCACCTCGTCGAGCATCAGTAATGCGCCGTGTTCTGCGGTGATCGAACGCGCCGCGGCGAGATAGTCCGCCGGGGGAACCACGACGCCGTTCTCCCCCTGAACGGGCTCCAGGATGACCGCAGCCGTCTGCTCGGACACCGCGGCGGCGAGCGCCTCGACATCGCCGTACGGGACGAAGTCGACTCCCGCGGGCATCGGCTCGAACGGTGCGCGCTTCCCGGTCTGCCCGGTCATCGCCAGCGCCCCCATCGTCCGTCCGTGGAAGCCTCCATCGGCCGCGATGATCTGCGGACGGCCGGTCCGCCGCGCGATCTTGAACGCCGCCTCGTTGGCCTCGGCCCCTGAGTTCGCGAACAGCACCCGGCCGTCGTGACCGAACGCCGCGAGAAGCCGTTCCGCGAGTTCGACGACGGTCGGCGAGATGTAGAGATTCGACACGTGTCCGAGGGTCGACAGCTGGCGGCTGACCGCTTCGACGATCTCGGGGTTCGCGTGGCCGAGTGCGTTCACCGCGATCCCGCCGAGAAGGTCGAGGTACTCCTTGCCGTCCGCGTCGTGAACAACGGCTCCCTCGCCGCGGACCAGCGCGATCGGCGGGGTGCCGTAGTTGTTCATCAGGGACGCGGACCAGCGGTCCTGCAGTGGTGCGGTCATGCTCGTCCGCCCTTCCGGTCGTCGTGGATCACGGTCGTGCCCGCCGTCGACCTGGTCAGCAGTGCTGCGATCACGGTGTGCGGCTGCCGTCCGTCGATGACATGGGCCTCGCGCGTTCCCGCCTCCACCGCGTGCAGACAAGCCTCCATCTTGGGAACCATGCCCGAGTCGAGACTCGGAAGCAGTTCCGCGACCTCGCTGTGCGTGATCGTCGACACCAGCGACGAACGGTCGGGCCAGTCGGTGTACAGGCCCTCCACATCGGTCAGCATCACCAGGTGCTCAGCGGCCAGCGCGCCGGCGATCGCGCCCGCCGCGGTGTCGGCGTTCACGTTGTGGACGACGCCGGCGGTATCGGGCGCGATCGTCGAGATCACCGGAATCCGGCCTGCGCCGATCAGGTCGTCGACAGCCGAGGTGTTGACCGCTGCGATATCGCCGACGAGTCCGATGTCGGTGGGAGCACCGTCGACGAGGACCTGCCGCCGCGCCGCGGTGAACAGGTGCGCGTCCTCGCCGGTGATGCCCACCGCGTACGGGCCGTGACGGTTGATCAGCCCGACGAGCTCTCGGCCCACCTGGCCGAACAGCACCATCCGGGCCACGTCCATCACTTCCGGCGTGGTGACCCGGAAGCCGCCGCGGAACTCGCCTTCCAGTCCGAGCCGTTTCAGCATCGCGGAGATCTGCGGGCCGCCGCCGTGCACGACGATCGGGTGGATGCCGCAGGCGCGAAGGAGCACCATGTCGGCGGCGAACGCTCGTTTGAGATCGTCGTCGATCATCGCGTTTCCGCCGTACTTCACGACGACCCGCTTGCCGTGCAACGCCTGGAGAGCGGGCAACGACTCGGCGAGCACCGCGGCCTTCGCCAACGCCGCTTCCTGTTGATCGGTCATGACGAGTAGGCCGAGTTCTCTTCGACGTAGGCGTGCGACAGATCGGTCGTTCGGACCGTCGCCTGCGCATCGCCCAGGTTCAGGTCGGCGACCACCTCGATCCGGTCACCGCTCAAGTCCACGTCCCGGGCTCCCGGCGCACCGGTGCCGTTCTCACAGACGGTGGAACCGTTGAACGAGACGGCGATGAGGTCGGGATCGATCCGCACCGGGGTGACGCCGATCGCGGCCAGTACCCGGCCCCAGTTCGGATCGGAGCCGAACAGCGCCGTCTTCACCAGCGAATCACGTGCTACCGACCGTGCGACGACCAGTGCATCGTCCTCGGTGCGCGCGCCGGCGACGGTGATCGACACCCGTTTGGTGACGCCTTCCGCATCGTTCTGCAACTGTGCTGCGAGATCGTCGCACACGGCGAAGACCGCGTCGTCGAGCGACTCCTGGGCCACATCGAGGGCACTCGCCCCCGAGGACAGCAGAAGGACCGTGTCATTGGTCGACATCGCGCCGTCGATGTCCAGCCGGTCGAACGTCCGCGCGGTGGCGCGACGCAGTGCGATGTCGAGTTGGTCGGCGGTCGCCTTGGCATCGGTGGTCACCACGATGAGCATGGTGGCGAGCGACGGTGCGAGCATCCCCGCTCCCTTGGCCATCCCGCCGACGTTCCAGCCGTCCGGATGATGCAGGGCGACCTGTTTGGGGATGGTGTCGGTCGTCATGATCGCGTACGCGGCGTCGGTGCCGCCTTCGATGCCGCCGCCCATGTCGTGCACGATCTCGGTGACTCCGGGCAGCAACCGGTCCATCGGAAGCCGGTCTCCGATCAGTCCGGTGGAGCAGACCGCCACTTGTGCGGCGCCGGTCTCGGTTCCCCAGTTCGACAGCGATTCGGCGACCGCCTCCGCGGTGGCGTGCGCGTCCTGGAACCCGGCCGGGCCGGTGCACGCGTTGGCCCCGCCCGAGTTGAGAATGACCGCGCGCAGTCGCCGGTCGGCGAGGACCTGCTGTGACCAGAGGACGGGCGCGGCCTTCACCTGATTGGTGGTGAAGACTCCCGCAGCGTCGTACTCGGGCCCCTCGTTGAAGACCAGTGCCAGATCCGGCTTGCCGCTCGCTTTGATCCCCGCGGCGATCCCGGCTGCCCGGAAGCCGAGCGGCGCGGTGATCCCCTGTCGGCGAACCATTTTCCCGCCGGTCGTCGGCTCGTCGTACTCGACGGGTTCCAGCGGCGGATTGGAGTGCGTCTCGGTCATGGCGCGACTCCCACCACGCTGAGACCGTCGGTCTCGTCGAAGCCGACCGCCAGGTTCATGGATTGAACGGCCGCACCGCCGGTCCCCTTCGTCAGGTTGTCGACGGCGCCGACCGCCGTGAAGGTGCCGCTCCGCTCGTCGACGGCGATGCCGACGGTGATCGCATTGGACCCGACGACGGCCCCGGTCTCCGGGAACTCTCCCTCGGGCAGCAGGAACAGGAACGGTTCATCGGCGAGCGCTTCCTCGTACACCGCTCGCATCTCAGCGAGTGAGGCATCGGTCCGCGCTGTGCAGGTGGCGAGGATCCCGCGGGACATCGGCACGAGGATCGGCTGAAAAGTGACATCGACCGGCATGTTCGCGGCAGCCGAGTACGCCTGAGATATCTCCGGAGTGTGCCGATGAACCCCGCCGACCCCGTATGCACGCGCGGAGCCCATGACCTCGGCGGCCAGCAGGTTGACCTTCGGCGACCGGCCTGCGCCCGATGCGCCGGTGACGGCCACCACGTTGACCCGCGTGTCGACCAGACCCGAAGCCACCGCGGGCAACATGGAGAGGATGGACACCGTCGGGTAGCAACCCGGCACCGCGATCCGCGTCGCGTCCGCGAGGACCTCCCGGTTACCTGGCAGTTCGGGCATCCCGTACGGCCAGGTGCCGGCATGTTCGCCACCGTAGTAATGCGTCCAAGCGTCGGCGTCCTGCAAACGGAAGTCGGCGCCGCAGTCGATGATCAACGTGGTGGGCGGCAAGGCGTTGGCGATGACCGCGGACTGTCCGTGCGGAAGTCCGAGGAACACGACGTCGTGGCCTGCGAGAGTCTCCGGCGTCGTCTCCTGCAGGATCCGGTCGGCCAGCGGCAGCAGGTGCTTGTGATGCGCTCCGAGGCGTGAACCCGCGTTACCGCCCGCCGTCAGCGCGCCGATCTCCAATTCTCCGGAGGCCAGGCGGGGGTGACCGCACAGCAGGCGGAGAATCTCTCCGCCTGCGTATCCGCTCGCACCCGCGACCGCTACCTTGATCGTCATGTCATCATTATGCACTAGAGCGCAAATCCATGCATGCGGGCCTCAGTGCCGGAGTGTCAGGATCGTGATCTCGGGCGGCGCGAGTACCCGGACGGGTGGCCCCCAGGCACCGGTCCCTCGCGTGACGTAGACAGGTACGTCGTCGACCTCGCCCCAACCGGCCGTCACCGGATTGCGCATCCGCGCCAGGTACGTGTTCGGCCACATCTGCCCGTCGTGCGTGTGCCCGGACAGCTGAAGGTCGGCCCCGAACTCCGCGGCACCCTCCGCCTGCGCCGGCTGATGGGCCAGCAGGATCACCGGACGCGAGCGGTCGCGGCCCCCCAGAGCCGCACGGTAGTCCGGCTCGTACGGTTCGGGGGCCGTGAGGTCGGAGACGCCGGCGAGGTCGATGACTCCCCCGTCTCGCCGAATCTCCACGCGCTCGTTCCGTAGGACCCGGATGCCCAGAGTCGACCAGTGATCGGCCCACGCCCCGCCGTCTCTGTCTACGTAGTACTCGTGGTTTCCCGTCACCGCGAACACGCCGAGCGGGGCGCGCAGGTCGCGGAGCGGTTCCAGATCGGGGCCGACCTCGGCAACCGTCCCGTCCGTGAGGTCACCGCCGAGGAGGACCAGATCCGGGCTCTGCCCGTTGACTCGGTCGACGACTTTCCGTGTGAAGTCCGCGCCACGGGCCGGACCCACGTGAACGTCGGTCACCAGAGCGACGCGCACGCCGTCGAACGACTCGGGCAGGTTCCGCATCTGCGCATCGCGCTCTACGATTCGCGGCGTCGCCGCCTCGAACAGTCCATATCCGGTGACACCGAGCGACGCGACCACCACGATCGCCGTCGCACTCGCCATCACGGGCCGACTCAGGCCACCCGACCCCGATCCGGAGCGGGCCCGCCGGACGAACCGGACGACCAGGTTCAGCAGACCGATCGCCCCCGTCCCGATGACGAGGTAGAAGACCACCCCGGCCCATGTGTAGCCGATGAAGCCGATCGGCCGCGCCCATGCCGGGTCCAGCAGTCCACCCACCTGGAACGCGACTGCCGTGCACGCCGCCAGCACCACCAGAACTGCATCTGCCGCCATCGCCACGCGAGAGCCCAGACCGGTGGCGCGCACGAGCCTGCGATGCAACCAGAGGGTGACGAGTGCCGCGATGACGATCGCGACGAGGATGCGGATCACCGGAGGCGGGCCCCGACCTCTTCCGCCGCCCGGTCGACGGCCGCCATCTTGGCGGCCGACGCCTCATCCTCGGTGAGTGTCCGGTCAGCCGCCCGGAACGTCAGCGCGAATGTCAGCGACTTGTTGCCCTCGCCGACCTGTTCTCCGGTGAAGACGTCGAACAGTGTGAGCGCCTCGAGCAGCTCGCCCGCACCCGCGGCGAGCGCGTCATGCACCTGCTTGGCCGGAACCTCGCGCGCCACCACCACATTCACGTCCTGCAGGACGGCCGGGAACGGCGACACCTGGGGCGACGGCAGCGTCTGGGTCAGCGGCAGCGCCGTCACATCGATCTCGAATGCGCACAGGCGCTTCGGCAGGCCTGCACGTTCCAGAACCGCCGGATGCAGTTCGCCTGCGTGTCCGACGACGACTCCGTCGACCTCGATGCGTGCGCATCGACCGGGATGCCACGGCAGCAGGTCGTCGGCGACGAGATCGAGATCGACACCGGCCGCGGATCCGACCTCACGAGCGGCCTCGAACGCATCGTGTGCATCGGCCGCCCGCCCCGGGCCCCACGGTCCCGCCGGGTCACGCAGACCGGTCAGAACCGCGGCAACGTACAGAGGCTGGTCCGGCAACGACGCGTCCAGCGCCTCGAGATCGGTATCACTCGGGCGCCGCTCCACGTCGAGCGCCGGGACCACCGGGCCCGGCTCCCCACCGAGGACCACCTGACCGACGGTGTACAGCGCGAGGTCGCGCCGTCCGCGCGCGATGTTGCGCGCGGTCATCTCCAGGAGCCCGGGAAGCAGTGTGGTGTTGAGCTGTGGCCGGTCCGACTCCAGCGGGTTGAGCACCGACACCGTCCTGCGCCGCACGTCGTCGTCGGGCAGCCCCCACGCGTCGAACACGCCTGCGGGCATGAACGGGTACGGAAGCACCTCCACGAATCCGTCGGCGGCCAGAGTCACACCGATGGCGCGCCGACGACGCTGAACCGGCGTGAGTCCGGTTCCTCCGATGGCCCGCGGAATCACGGCGGGGATGTCTTCGAGTCCCTCCAGACGCAGCACTTCCTCGACGAGGTCGGCACGCTGCCGGAGATCGGGACGCCACGACGGCGGCGTGACGCGCAGCTGTCCGTTCGACTCCTCGACGTCGCATCCCACCTCCCGCAACCGTGCAGCGGTGGTGCCTGCCGGATACTCGACGCCGGCGGTCACATCCGGTTGCTCGGGTGCGATGTCGATGACCAGTACCGGTGCGGTCTCGGCGCGCTCGTCGGTGAGAGCCCCCGCGACGCGGCCGCCCGCCAGCTCCACGATCAGTGCCGCGGCCCGGTCCGAGGCGACTGCGGTCAGTTCCGGATCGACGAGGCGCTCGAAGCGCTTCTGCGCCTCCGAACTCAGCTTGTGTCGCTTACCCGTGCGGAAGACCCGCACCTGGTCGAAGTTGGCGGACTCCAGCAGAATCTCAGTGGTGTCGTCGCCGACCTCGGTCGCCGCACCGCCCATCACACCCGCGAGGGCGATCGGCCCGGAGTCGTCGGCGATGACCACGTCCTCGGGATCGAGAGTCCGGACGACACCATCGAGAGTCTCCAGCGTCTCTCCGGCACGAGCCGACCGGACGGTGACGGTTCCCCGCACCTTGTCGGCATCGAAGGCGTGCAACGGCTGACCGAGTTCGATCATCACGTAGTTCGTCGCGTCGACGATCGCCGAGATCGGCCGGATACCGGCGACCAGCAGCCGCTTGGCGATCCACCACGGAGACCCGGCTGTCGCGTCGACGCCGGTGATGACGCGCGCTGTGTAACGGACCGCCGAGCTGTCGGCGTCGATGGACACCGGCCACGGATCGCCGTCGACGGACGCCTCGAGCGCGTCGGCAGGCAGACCCGCATCGACGTACGGAACCTCGAACGCGCTCGCCAGCTCGCGGCCCAGACCGCGCATCGAGAAGGCGTACCCGCGGTCCGGCGTCACGTTGACGTCGATCGCGGTGTCGTCCAGTCCGAGCACCTCGCGTGCGTCGGCACCCGGCTCGGCCGTCCCCGGAGCGAGGACCAGAATGCCCGAATGGTCGTCGCCGACACCGAGTTCGGTAACCGAGCAGATCATGCCGTCCGAGGTCTTCCCGTACGTCTTACGCGTCGCGATCTCGAAGGGTCCAGGAAGGACGGTGCCCGGCAACGCGACCACCACCAGATCGCCGACCCCGAAATTGCGTGCGCCGCAGACGATATCGCGCGGGGCGTCTTCCCCGACCTCGACCTGGCAGAAGCGGATCGGCTTCTTGAACTCCGTGAGCTCTTCGATCGCGGCGACCCGCCCCACCACGAGCGGACCCGTGATCTCCGGGAACGGCTCGACATCCTCGATCTCGAAGCCGACCCGGACGAAGCCCGCATCGATGTCTTCGGTCGTCGCCGTCCAGCCGGGAGCACCGGATCGGAGGACTTCGGTCAGCCAGGACTGTGGGAGTCGCACGGGGTAACCAACTTCTTTCGTGTCGAACTGGTTCGAGGAGCTAGTGGCGGCGTGTCAGAACGCCGGGCCGAACGGGACGGTGAATCGGACGTCGCCCTCCACCATGTCGCGCATGTCGGGAAGGTCGTTGCGGAACTGCAGGGTGCGTTCGAGTCCCATGCCGAAGGCGAAGCCGGAGTACTCGTCGGGATCGATTCCACTGGCACGCAGGACATTCGGATTGACCATGCCGCAGCCACCCCACTCGACCCAGCCGGCCCCGCCCTTCTTTGCCGGGAACCAGACGTCGACCTCCGCCGACGGCTCCGTGAACGGGAAGTAGCTCGCCCGCATGCGGGTCGTGGTCTCCGGCCCGAACAGCGCTTTCGCGAACACTTCGAGGGTCCCGCGCAGATTGGCCAGTGTCAGCCCCTTGTCGACCGCCAGTCCCTCGATCTGGTGGAACACCGGGGTGTGAGTGGCATCGAGTTCGTCGGTCCGGAACGTGCGTCCCGGGCATGCGACGTAGATGGGCACGTCGCGATCGAGCATCGTCCGCACCTGCACCGGCGACGTGTGGGTGCGCAGGACCTGTCGGGAACCCTCCGGCGCGATGTAGAAGGTGTCCTGCATCGAGCGGGCCGGATGGTCGGGAAGGAAGTTGAGAGCATCGAAGTTGTGGTGCTCGGTCTCGACCTCGGGCCCCTCGGCGATCTCCCAGCCCATCCCGACGAATACGTCGGCGACCTGCTCGGAGATCACCGTGATCGGGTGGCGAGCCCCCTGCGGGCGACGGTTCGCCGGCACCGTGACGTCGATCGTCTCCGCGACCAGTACGGCAGCGTCCCGTTCGGCGGTGAGGACTGCGGTCCGGTCCTCGAGCGCGGCGCTGACGCGACCCCGCATGTCGTTCACCAGCTTGCCGGCACCCGACCGCTGTTCCTTCGGAAGCGATCCGAGGGCACGCCTGGCGAGCGCGATCGGTGACTTGTCACCCGCATGAGCGATCTTCGCCTGTGCGAGTTGGTCCAGATCGGCGGCTGCCGCGAATGCTGCGGTCGCATCGGCGACGACAGCCTCGAGTTGGGCCTCGGTCGGGAACTCGTTCCCGGATTCCGGGACTTCGTTGGGATTCTGCGCGTCGGCCACCTGGCTCGCATCTCCTACACCTGGGCGGAAAAGGACACTCCCAGGATAGTCGACCTGCAGTGGCCGACCGCGATCAGGCTGCGAGGGCCGCCGGGGAGACCGTCAGCGATTCTGCGCGCGCGAACTGGCGTACAGGCAGATCGCACTGGCCGCGGCGAGGTTCAGGCTCTCGGCGCGACCGCGAATCGGGATCGACACACGCTGGTGGGCGCCGGCCGCGATAACCTCCGGCAGTCCGTGGGCCTCGTTTCCGAACAGCCACGCGTGCGGCGACCCCAGGAGTTCATCGGCGTCGTCCACGGAGAGCTCTCCGTCGATCGTGGTGGCGATCGTGCGGACACCGGTCGCAGCGATCGCCCTCAGCGCGCCCGCCACATCCGGGTCGCGGGCCACCGGGATGTGGAAAACGCTCCCCGCGGATGCGCGGACGCACTTTCCGTTGTGCGGATCCACCGCGTCACCGAGGACCAGGACCGCATCTGCGCCCATGGCGTCCGCGCATCGCAGGAGAGTTCCGAGGTTGCCGGGCTCACGGGGCTCGACGGCCACCACGAGGAACTGTGGCGCCTCCCCGAGCACATCGACGAGGTGCGCGGTGAGGATGTCGCATTCCGCGAAGACACCCGGGGCGGTAGTCGTCTCCGAGAGTTTGTCGGCGGCACGGTCCGACAATCGACGAATCGGCAGACCAGCTGCCTGCGCACGTTCCACGAGAGCGGCATGGCGGTCCTCATCGCGCTCGCGCACGAGTACCGAGCGTGCACGGCCGGTGGCCAACGCAGCGTCGACCGAGTTGAATCCTTCGACGAGGAAACGCTTCTCGCTGCGCCGGACCGACGCGCGCTGAAGCTTCGCCAACGCGACGACCCGCGACGATCGTTCGGTGAGAACGTCTGTCGCGGGTCGTTGCGAGTTCACTTCATGCTCTTCTCGACGAGAGGCCGCTGCTCGCGTCTGCTCGACGAGCAGATCTCGGGGATGAGATCAGGAGACCGGCGCGTTCACGTCGGCCGGGAGAGCCTTGCGAGCCACCTCGACGAGGCCGGTGAAGGCTGCCGGATCGGTGACGGCGAGGTCGGCGAGAACCTTGCGGTCCACCTCGACCTCGGCCAGCTTGAGGCCCTGGATGAAGCGGTTGTACGTGATGTCGTTCGCGCGCGCCGCAGCGTTGATGCGGGTGATCCACAGCTTGCGGAAGTCGCCCTTGCGCTGGCGACGATCACGGTACTGGTAGGTCATCGAATGGAGCTGCTGCTCCTTCGCCTTGCGGTACAGGCGCGACCGCTGCCCGCGGTAGCCCTTCGATGCCTCCAGGATGGAGCGACGCTTCTTCTGGGCGTTGACGGCCCTTTTCACACGTGCCATTAGTCTTGAATCCTTCTACGTATCGTCAGTGAAGATCAGCGGTTGAGCAGTCGCTTGATGCGCGGGGCGTCCTTGTCGCTCACCACGGTGGTGCCTTCGAGGCGACGCGTGCGGTGCGACGACTTGTGCTCCATGAGGTGGCGACGGTTCGCCTTCTGGCGAACGATCTTGCCGCTGCCGGTCACCTTGAAACGCTTCGCGGTGCCTTTGTGGGTCTTGCTCTTCGGCATGGTTGTCCTTCATTCGGGCGAACTCGTACGGCACCGCGGTGCGGTGCAGTGCGAACCCGCTGGTGCGGAGTTGTTCTCTGCTCGTCGGCTATTTGACCGACTGCTGGGCCTTGGCCCGCGTCTTCGCGCCCTTGTGCGGCGCCAGAACCATCGTCATGTTGCGGCCGTCCTGCTTGGCCGAGGTCTCGACGAAGCCGTACTCGGCGACATCGTTACCCAAACGCTGGAGCAGCCGGAAGCCCAACTCGGGGCGGGACTGCTCACGTCCGCGGAACATGATGGTGACCTTCACCTTGGAACCCGCTTCGAGGAACCGGACGACGTGACCCTTCTTGGTCTCGTAATCGTGGTCGTCGATCTTCGGGCGGAGCTTCTGCTCCTTGACGACGGTCATCTGCTGATTACGGCGGGACTCGCGCTGCTTCTGCGCTGCCTCGTACTTGAACTTGCCGTAGTCCATGATCTTGCACACCGGCGGACGCGCGTCGGGCGCGACCTCTACCAGGTCCAAGTCGGCTTCGTAAGCCAGACGAAGCGCATCTTCAACACGCACGATGCCCACCTGCTCTCCCCCGGGACCGACAAGTCGGACCTCGGGAACGCGGATGCGCTCGTTGATGCGGGTTTCAGTGCTGATGTGGCCTCCTCGATAAATGTGTACTCACGTGGCCGGCCAGGAGAACTGGCAGCTCGAGGAGATCGAGACCGAACGAACACCATCACGCGCGAGGCTTCACCTTCTGCGATCGCTCGCTGGTGACGCTCCGTCGTCTCGCAACGGTGTGACCGGAACCGGACAACAACTCGGATCTTGCGACCCCGCGTCGTACGGTGGGACTCGAACGTTCCTCTTGCTACCCCGGCGTCAGCCGGAGCGGTCATGCTGTGAAAGTCTAACAGCCGTGAGCGCTAACTCCTATTCGACCGGCAGCCCCTCCTCAGACGACGCGCATACGCACGTAGCACCAGGTGGGTCCACAGACGAGAACGTCCGCGAACTCGCAACCATTCCCGCGGTCGAGGTCACCACCCGCGCGATCGTCATGCTGATGAGCGCCGCGGCCGAGAAGATCGGCCCCGAGGCAGGAGGCGAAGAGGAGCACAAGGACCTCCCCGAGGCGCGCACCCTGATCAACGCACTCGGCGGCCTGTTCAACGCGGCGTCCCCCGACCTCGGTCTGCACCGCAAGCCGATCCTCGACGGGGTCAAGGCCCTGCAGCTCGCCTTCCGTGAGGCGTCAGCCCATCCCGACGAGCCTGGCGAAGGGCCCGGCGAGAAGTACACGGGGCCGGTCAAGGGCTGACCCGGGCGCTCGGCTGCGACTAACCTCGCAGACATGACGAACCCATCCGATTCCGAACCCATCGACGCCGAGATCGTCGAGTCGGTGGGGTCGCCCGATCTCGCTCCGGACGTCGACGCCCCGACGGTCGAGGACGTGACCGGGTACACCGCGACCGGCGTCCCGACGTTCGACTTCGTCCGCGACAAGATCGAGCACCGGACGACCACCGCTATCGGCCGTCAGGAACTCGCCGAGATGGGCCGCGAGTCCGCGGCGCTGGACGACGCGATGGCCGAGCGCGATAAGGCAGCGCAGAACAAGCTCGACGAGATCCGCAAGTCGATGGGCCTCTGACCGGTCAGCTGATGATCCCGTGGAAGAGGTCCGCCCACTGCACCGGCGTCAGGTCCTTCGGCAGTGCACGCGCTCGGACACCCGCGTCGGTGACCACGTTCCGGGCACTCATCGCACTGTGACGTGAGCGCCTGGCGACGATGTCCGCCACGCCCCGTCCTCTCCCCGTGAAGACATCGTGAACGAACTGCCGGTACTCCTTCCGATAGGCCGGGTCGACGAGCGGCGCCGACCGCTTCTCCATGAGGAGCAGACCGCCGTCGACAGTCGGCGCGGGCCGGAACGCCGACTGCGGGACACGGGCGTCGACGTCGAAGCTCACCCACGGCCACCATTGGGCCGTCATCATGCTGGCCCCGCCGATTCCGGCACGTCGCCGTGCGACCTCCCATTGGACGAGCAGAACCGCGTGCGTCCACGAGTGCGTGTGAAGGATCTTCCGGAGGATCGCCGTCGTCAGATGGAACGGCAGATTTCCGGCGACCACATGGGGCCGCCGTGGCAGTTTCCAGGTCAGAAAGTCTGCATGCACCACCTCGACCTCCGCAGCCAGAACGGCGGTGAGGTGATCGACGAGACGGCCATCGATCTCAACGGCGGTCAGCGGCCGGTCGAGCTTCTGAAACTTCTTGGTCAGTGACCCGTATCCGGGACCGACCTCGACGATAGGTCCCTCCGTGTCCGCGACAAGGCGCGTGATCCGGGTGATCGTCGACTGGTGGGCGAGAAAGTTCTGGCCGTGCTCATGACGGCCTCCGTGATAAGTCATGGTGTGAGGACACTTCCGTGATTGCGCGTCCGGGCGTGCAGAGACGGCCGCCCGGCTGGACTCCGGTACGGCGGAAGTGACCTTCGGTGGAGATTCCGCCGCCTACAGGCGGCGGTTCCTGGTGACGGCGATTGCACACGATGACATGCCCACCACCCTAACTACGACGCCTGCGGCTCGCATCCCCATTACCGACCCGTGCTGCCGAGAGATCCAGCGCCCCGCACAGGTGTGACCGGCACCCACGGGACCTGCCTTCGGTGCGCGGGGTCGAGCGCGTTCAGCACCATCGCCGCGCTGCGTCGGTTCGACGTGATCGACATGTGGTCGGAGTGGTCGAGGCGGCAACCGTCCTGCACCACCACGTTCTCGACGTCGGTTCCGGCCGGTCCGCGCAGGATTCCCGCCGTGTAGGGCGTGACGATGCCGTCGTACCGAGTCACGATGTTCGTGTAATGCACTCCCGTCAGGTACGGCGTCGGCACTCGCACAGCGCGGTTGAAATCCAGGCCACGCGGCGGCGCTGTGCACTCCGGGCAGTCCGGCCGTCCCGGCGAGGCGACACCCAGCAGTCGGCGGTACCGCGCGATCTCCTCACCACGCACATCGTCGCCGTCCGGTCCCTGACGCCAGTAGGGCGCAAGGGACACGTAATGCGCGACGTCATGCCGCCCGCCGAGATACTTCATCCAGTACGTCGGTATCTCTGTTCCCAGCGAGTGCCCGACGATATCGAGGTCCCGCGACCCGGTTGCCGCGAGCACCCGCTGAGCGAACCGCTTCACCTGCCACGCGCTGTCGATCTTGGGCCCCATGCCGCCGATCGCCGAGACCGGCCAGACCGTCGAGAGGGCGCCGTACGTCGGCGCGAAGACGCAGTAGCCTTCCCGCACGAGGACTGCAGCGAGCGTCCCCCAGTTCGTCTGCCTGCCACCGCCGCTTCCGTGCAGCAGGAGCACGGGGCGCGGGTGAGCGTCGCTCGGCCTGCAGTGGAAGTCGTTGGTCCCGGGAAGGGAGCCGCCAGGGTTGGTCAGCTCCGCGCGGATACCGGTGAGAAAGTCGTACGTGACGGGGCCGCGCCGTCGCGGCCGGCGCAGGCAGTCCTACACCGATCGAAGCGGCGACGACCACCGCGATCGCCATCCGTAACGCCGACCTCCGGACCACCGCACCCACTGCCTCTCGCCTGCTACCCCGATCCGTTCACGGTATGCGCACCCACTCGTGCTGCGCACGGCCTTCGGCGACCGCCACGATCACCGCGGTCTGCCCGTCGTCACCGACCACCGAACTCGCTGCGTATCCGAGGTCGGACGCGACGCCGATCGCCGCGGGCGCCTGATCCCGGTGCAGTTCCAGCGCGACTGCACCGTTGTCGGCGAGCCAATCCACCGCATCCCGGACGAGAACAGTTGCGACCTCCAGCCCGTCGCCCCCACCGAACAGCGCGTCCCCCGGTTCGTGATCGATCGCCTCGCGCGGCAGCAGTCCGGCGGCACCCGTCGGCACGTACGGCGGCACGGCGGCCACCACATCCACGTGCCCGCGCAGTTCAGCGGGCAGACCCGACAGCGCCGTTCCCTCGAACACCTCGAGGTCGGGCACATTGCGGCGGGCCAGCTCCAGGATCGCCGCATCCGAATCGCACGCTACGAGGCGGGCCGACGGCACCCGCCGAGCCACGGCCGCCGCGATCGGGGCTACTCCGCAGCACGCTTCGACGACGGTGCCGCCACCGCGTTCCGCGGACAGTCCCGCAGCGACCCGTGCGAGCAGCACCGAGCGCTGCCGGGGAACGAATGCACCCGCACCCACCTCCAGGGTGAGACCGTCGAACTCGACGCGACCGACCACTTGCTCCAGTGGTTCACCGGCGACCCGCCGTGCCGTCCACGCCCGCAGTTCATCGTCGCCGGACGCCCACCGTCGCAGCACACGCGCCTCCGACTCCGCGAACACACAGCCCGCGGAACGCAGCGTTGCGACGAGTGGGTCGATCAGCCGACCTCCACCATCTGGTCCGCCCCGGACAGCAGATCCGCGATGAAGACACCGGTGTGCGACGCGTCGACCTCGGCAACGTCCTCGGGTGTCCCCTGTGCGACGACGGTGCCGCCGCCGTCACCGCCTTCGGGGCCCATGTCGATGATCCAGTCGGCGGTTTTGATGACGTCGAGGTTGTGCTCGATGACGATCACCGTGTTGCCCTTCTCGACCAGACCGTTGATCACCAGCAACAGCTTCCTGATGTCCTCGAAGTGCAGGCCGGTGGTCGGCTCGTCGAGGATGTAGACCGTACGGCCGGTGGAGCGTTTCTGCAGTTCGGCAGCCAGCTTCACGCGCTGCGCCTCGCCGCCTGACAGGGTCGGCGCCGGCTGCCCCAGGCGGACATAGCCCAGGCCGACCTCGACCAGGGTCTTGAGATAGCGGTGAATCGACGTGACCGGCTCGAAGAAGTCGGCGGCCTCGTCGATCGGCATGTCCAGAACCTCGGAGATCGTCTTGCCCTTGTAATGCACCTCGAGGGTCTCACGGTTGTAGCGCGCACCGTGGCACACCTCGCACGGCACGTAGACGTCGGGCAGGAAGTTCATCTCGATCTTGATCGTGCCCTCGCCCATGCACGCTTCGCAGCGGCCGCCCTTGACGTTGAACGAGAATCGACCCGGCTGGTAGCCGCGGACCTTCGCCTCGGTCGTCGCCGCGAACAGGGTGCGGATCTTGTCGAACACCCCCGTGTAGGTCGCCGGATTGGATCGCGGAGTGCGCCCGATGGGCGACTGGTCCACCTGCACGAGCTTGTCGAGGTGCTCGAGCCCCTTGATCCGGGTGTGGTGACCCGGCACCTGGCGTGCACCGTTCAGCTTGTTGGCGAGCACTCGCGCGAGGATGTCGTTGACCAGCGTCGACTTACCCGAACCGGACACGCCCGTGACGGTGGTGAGCACACCGAGCGGGAACGAGACGTCGATGCCGCGGAGGTTGTTCTCGGTTGCGCCGACGACCGTCACCTGACGCTTGCGGTCGACGGGACGGCGGATGGCGGGAACCTCCAGCTCTTCCCGACCCGACAGGTAGGCGCCGGTCAACGACTCCTGGTTCTTCAGCAGTCCCCCGTAATCGCCGCTGTGCACCACTCGGCCGCCGTGTTCACCGGCACGCGGGCCGATGTCGACGATCCAGTCGGCCGAGCGGATCGTGTCCTCGTCGTGCTCGACCACGATCAGCGTGTTGCCGAGGTCCCGCAGCCGCACGAGGGTGTCGATCAAACGGCGGTTGTCGCGCTGGTGAAGACCGATGGACGGCTCATCGAGCACGTACAGCACGCCCGCGAGCCCGGCACCGATCTGGGTCGCGAGGCGGATGCGCTGGGCTTCACCGCCCGACAGCGAACCCGCGGCCCGCGAGAGCGAGAGGTACTCGAGCCCGACGTCGAGGAGGAAGCGGATGCGCGCCTGCACCTCTTTGAGGACGCGGCCGGCGATCGCGGCCTCGCGCTCGCCCAGCTGGAGTCCGTCGAGATACTCGGCGCAGTCCGCCACCGAGAGCGCGGTGACGTCGGCTATCGACTTGGCGCCGTGCACCGGGTGGTCGAGCGTCACGGCGAGGATCTCCGGGCGCAGACGAGTGCCGCTGCACGTCGGGCAGGGGACGTCGCGCATGTACCCCTCGTAGCGCTCCTTCATCTGCTCCGAATCGGTGGTGTCCGCGCGCCTGGCCAGGAACGCCATCACCCCCTCGAACTCGGTGTAGTACGAGCGGGTCCGGCCGTAGCGGTTCCGGAACTTGACGTGCACCTGGTGATCCGAGCCGTTGAGCAGCGCCTTGCGCGCATTGCGCGGCAGCTTGCTCCACGGGGTGTCGACGTCGAAGCCCATCTGATCGCCCAGTCCCTCGACCAACCGCAGGAAGTATGCGGCGTTGTGCCCGTTTGACCAGGGCGCGATCGCCCCGTCGCGCAGGGTGGTCTCCGGATCGGGGACCACGAGTCCCTCATCGACCTCCTTCTGCACGCCGAGGCCGTCGCACACGGGACAAGCGCCGTACGGCGAGTTGAACGAGAAGGCACGCGGCTCCAGGTCGTCGATCGCGATCGGGTGCGCATTGGGGCACGCCATCTTCTCGGAGAAACGGCGCTCCCTGTCCGGAGCGTTCTCATCCACGTCCACGAAATCGAGGACGATGATGCCATCGGCCAGACGCAGGGCGGTCTCGATCGAGTCGGTCATCCGCTGCCGGGCCGACGGCTTCACGACCAGTCGGTCGACCACGACGTCGACGTCGTGCTTCTCCTGCTTCTTCAACTTCGGCGGATCGGCGAGCTGGTGCACCACACCGTCGATGCGGGCACGCGCGAACCCCTGGGTCTGCAGGTCGGAGAACAGGTCGACGAACTCACCCTTACGAGTCCGGACCACCGGCGCCAGCACCTGGAAACGGACGCCTTCGTCCATCTCGAGAACCTGGTCGACGATCTGCTGCGGCGTCTGCCGAGCGATCTTCTCACCGCACGTCGGGCAGTGCGCGCTGCCCGCACGTGCGTACAGGAGGCGCAGGTAGTCGTAGACCTCGGTGATGGTGCCCACCGTCGACCGCGGGTTCCGGTTGGTCGATTTCTGGTCGATCGAGACGGCGGGCGACAGACCTTCGATGAAGTCCACATCCGGTTTGTCCATCTGCCCCAGGAACTGGCGTGCGTACGCCGACAGCGACTCGACGTAACGGCGCTGCCCCTCGGCGAAGATCGTGTCGAACGCCAACGACGACTTCCCCGACCCGGACAGACCGGTGAAGACGATCAGCGAATCACGCGGCAGGTCGACGTCGACGCCACGCAGATTGTGCTCGCGTGCCCCACGAACGATCAGGCGATCAACCACTAGCTTTCCTCACTATCACGACAGATTCCCCCGGCAGCCAAGACTACGCGGGAGCTACGACAATTCCCGCCCAGTGGGGCCCCATCCGACAGCTAACGTGGGGGCATGACCCAGCAGATCCAGATTTCCGACGAGTACACCGGCGACGTCTCCCCCTCCGGCGACGACCAGCAGAACCGGGCCCAGCGACGAGTCCTCGACAACGCGACGGTCGTCAAGATCTCGGTAGGCCCCATGGACAACAACGCCTACGTGGTGATCGATTCCTCAACCGGCGACGCCCTCCTCATCGACGCAGCGAACGACGCATCGGTTCTCACGACCCTAGCGGCGCAGATTCCCGGCACCGTCCGCCAGATCGTCACCACGCACGGCCATCCGGACCACTGGCAGGCGCTCGAGGAGGTTCGAGCCGGCCTCGGCGTGCCGACCGCAGTCGGCACCGACGACGCGGAGGCACTCCCCGTCACCGCCGACACTCTGCTCACCGACGGCGACACCGTTCGGGTCGGCGACCTCGAACTCGCCGTGATCGGCCTGCGCGGCCACACCGCGGGGTCGGTGGCACTCGCGCTCACCGAGGGCTCCGGCCGCACCCACCTGTTCACGGGCGATTCGCTGTTCCCCGGCGGAATCGGGAAGACGTGGCAGCCGGACGACTTCGAGACCCTCATCGACGACGTGGAGGCCAAGCTCTTCGCGCGTCACGGCGACGACACCGTCGTCTACCCCGGTCACGGCAAGGACACCTCGCTGGGCGCAGAACGGGCCGATCTGCCGAAGTGGCGCGAACGCGGCTGGTGATCCGGCGGGCCGGGCCCCGCCGGGTCTGCTTCCTCGACGATCCGAAATCTGTAACGTGAGGTGCGGACGCTGCGTTCGTTCCTGACGGACTGCCAGGTTCGGCATCCTCGACGAGCAGAGGAACTGGACCGTCAGCAGCACGCACGTCATTATTTCCGCGACGAAAGGCCGAAGTTCAATGTTGCTCCGCAAGCTCGCCCGCCCGCTCCTCGGTTCGGCGTTCATCGCGTCGGGGGTCGACGCTCTCCGTTCGCCGACCGAATCCGCACATGCCGTGCAGCCGGTCCTCGACGCCGGGCGCGAGGCCGTCCCGAACGGCGTCCCCGCCGACGCCGAGACGATCATCAAGGTGACCGGCGCAGTACAGGTCGGTGCCGGTGCGGCACTCGCCCTCGGCAAGGCGCCGCGTATCGCGTCCACCATCCTCGCCGGGTCGCTGATCCCGTCGACCGTCTACGAGACGGATTTCTGGAACGAGACCGACCCCGCACTCCGCTCCGCCAAGCGCGCCGCTTTCACCAAGAACGTCGGCCTGCTGGGCGGCGTCCTGATCGCATCCGCCGACACGGAGGGCAAGCCCTCCCTGGCATGGCGGGGCCGCCGCAGGATCGGCGATGCACGCGAGAACGTCGCGGGCGCACTTCCGTTCGGCGCGTCGAACTCGAGCGGATCCGACTTCGCCGAGACGTCCGCGCAGCTCGCCGAAACGACTCGTCACCGTGCCGCCGAGCTCTCGACCACCGTGTCCGAGCGCGCGCCCGAGGTTCTCGACACTGTGCGCTCGCGTGCGAACAAGCTCGCAGGCGAGGTCGCCGACCGAGCACCCGAGGTCGCCGCAACCGCGCGTGACCGCGCGAACAAGCTCGCAGGCGAAGTGGCCGACCGGGCACCCGACGCCGCCGCACAGGCACGCGGCCGCGCCAACAAGCTCGCAGGCGAAGTGGCCGACCGGGCACCGGACGTGGCTGCCCAGGCACGCGGCCGCGCGAACAAGCTCGCAGGTGAGCTCGCCGACCGAGCACCCGACGCCGCCGCACAGGCACGCGGCCGCGCCAACAAGCTCGCCGATCAGCTTGCCGACCGAGCTCCGGATGCCGCTGCCAAGGCACGCGGGCGTGCGGTGCAGGCCGGCGATCAGGCAGCTCGACGCACCCGCAGGCTCCGTTCGCGCGCAGCGAACTGAGTCCGGACTCGCAGCGACAACGAGCCCCTCACCGTGACGGTGAGGGGCTCTTTGTCTCTGCGGCCGGGTCATCTGACGCGGTGAATATTCCGCACCCGTCTGTGGTTCTTCGCACAGGGTTTCATCCCGGTGACAGCCGGTAGCATTGGTTGATCGTGACCTCCGATTCCCGCTTCCCCGAAGAACAGTCGCATCTGGACGCCGTGTACGGACGACTGGACCGCATGCGTGCCACGACCCGCCGTCGACTCGGTGAGACACTGCGCGAATCTGCGGGTACCCCGCAGGCACTGTCCGAGCGCGAGTCGTACGAGCGGATGTACTCGGACGAGTTGGTGAAGATCGATGCGGCAGAGCACAACCTCTACTTCGGCCGCCTCGACATGGTCGATTCCTCCCCGGACTCGCGGTCCGAACTTGAGGTGCGTCGCATCGGCCGCATCGGCATCCTCGACGACGATGCGCGCGATACCACGTTGCTCCTCGATTGGCGCGCCCCGCTGGCCCGCCCGTTCTACCTGGCCACTCCGGCGTCACCCGAGGACGTCGAGCGCCGCCGCCACATCCGCACCCGCTCGAGGGCCGTGCGGTCGGTCTCCGACGAGCATCTGCTGTCCGGACACATCGATGACGACAGCACAGGTGCGAACGTCGTGAACGAGTCCGCTCTGGTCGACGCGCTCAACGCAGCGCGTACCGGTGAGATGACCGACATCGTCGAGACGATCCAGCGTGAGCAGGACGAGATAATCCGATCGACGCATCGCGGTGTGATGGTCGTCCAAGGCGGTCCGGGTACGGGAAAGACAGCCGTGGCCCTGCACCGAGCCGCCTACCTCCTGTACACGTACCGGGACCTGCTCTCACGCAGCGGCGTTCTCATCCTCGGACCCAATGAGGACTTCCTCAGGTACATCGGCCAGGTTCTGCCGTCCCTCGGCGAGACCGGTGTCCTGCTGTCGACGGTCGCCGACCTGTTCCCGGACGTGCACGCGCGCGGGCACGACACCCGGTCGGCCACTGCACTCAAGGGAGACGAGCGCATGCTGAACGTCCTGCGCGCCGCGGTGCGGGCCCGGCAGGCACTGCCCGGCAAGGGGCTGGTCACCTATTTCGACGGCTACGAACTGCCCATCGACGCCGAGGTGATCAAGACTGCGCGCGCCCACGCCCGGTCCACCCGTCGTGCACACAACCTGGCGCAGCGGGCGTTCCTGCGCGCCGCCCTCGACGAGCTCGCCGGGGTGCATGCGCACCGGATCGGGGCGAGCGAGCTGGACGGCTCCCAATTACTCACCGACGCGGACCTCGAGGACATCCGAAGCGAACTCGAGTCCGACGCGCACGTGGTGGAGGCGTTGCTGGAATTCTGGCCCACTCTCACACCGCAGGGAGTGCTGCGGGACCTGTACGCCGACCCGGCGTATCTGCGGAAGGCCACTCGTGGATGGACCGATGCGGACCGCACGGCTCTGCTGCGTCGATCACGACCGCTCCCCGACGACGCCGACCTGTCCCCCGCCGACGTGCCGCTTCTGGACGAACTGGCGGAGCTGGTCGGCTACCGTACCGATGAGGCCGACCAGGTGAACCGTGCTCGCTGGCGGCAGCAGCTCTCCGAGGCGCAGGACGCACTGGACATCCTGACCGGTTCCGCGCCACAGGATCTCGAAGACGACCTCGACCCCGAGATTCTGATGGCCTACGACCTGATCGACGCCGAGCAGCTCGCCGAACGACAGGTGCACACCGAGCGGCGCACCACGGCCGAACGCGCGTACGAGGACCGGACGTGGACGTTCGGGCACGTGATCGTCGATGAGGCGCAAGAACTCTCGCCGATGGCGTGGCGAATGGTGATGCGGCGCATCCCGAATCGATGGATGACCGTCATCGGTGACACCGCGCAGACCGGCGACGCCGCGGGCACCGCATCGTGGCGCGAGGTGTTCGAACCGTATGTGGCCAATCGCTGGCGGCTGCACGAGCTGACCGTCAACTACCGGACGCCGTCGGAGATCATGCACTATGCGACCCGGGTGCTGGCATGGATCAACCCGGAACAATCGGCACCGAAGTCGCTGCGCTCCAATGGAATCGAACCGTATGCGCTCGCGGACGAGAATCCGGACCGAGCTGCGGCACGTCTCGCCGACGACTCCCAGTGGCCCGGGCTGACAACGATCATCACTTCCGACGGGACCGTCGACGACGTCCGGGCGCAGGCAGTCGAACTCGGACTCGATGTGTCGGTGCACGCGATCACGGCCGCGAAGGGCCTCGAGTTCGACAACGTGATCCTCGTCGAACCCGCCGAGCTGGTCCGTGAATCACCGCGCGGCTACAACGATCTGTATGTGGCCCTCACGCGAGCCACGCAGCGCCTCGTCGTCGTGCACGCGCGGGATCTTCCACCCGATCTCAACGACATGCCGGCCCATTGACGACGACGAGACCCTCGCCGCAGTGGACTACGTCGTGTGAATGATCAGCACGTCGCACGCAGCCTTGCGTGCGACATCGGCCGGAACCGAGCCCAGCAAGCGGCCGGCGATCGAGTTGAGGCCCTTGTTGCCGACGACGAGCAGATCCGCCTGCACGTCGACGACGAGCTGAAGCAACGCGTCGACGGGAGCGCCCTGCACGGCACGCTGAACCACGGTCTTGGCGCCGGCGGTCGTCGCACGTTCCTTGGCGGTGCGCAGGATCTCCTCGGTGGGCGAGGAACCCATCACCTGGTACGCCTCGTCGCGAAGTGCGTCCGTTGCAGCGCTCGCGGACTTCCCATCGTTCGGGAAGTAGGCGCAGGCGATGACGACGGTCGCGTCACCGGCGATGGCGCCCGCGCGATCGACGGCCTTCAGTGAAGATTCCGATCCGTCGGTGCCGACCACGATCGTCGAGTATCCGCTCATGTGTGAGTTTCCCTCCAGCTGATATCACCGGGCCATTTCGTCCAACTGCGAAAATGACCCTTTCCGCTCACGAACATACCTTGCCGCACGCACGGACCACCGTCACTTACCGCCCATTGTCACGAATGCAGCATCCGATTCGGCAATGAAAGCCGGATCACTTGATGCCCGCCGCATCCATCCCGCGCAATTCCTTCTTGAGGTCGGCGATCTCGTCGCGGAGTCGGCCCGCCAACTCGAACTGCAGGTCACGGGCCGCATTCATCATCTGGTCGGTGAGTTCGTGAACCAGATCCGCAAGCTCTGCCCGCGGCATCGACGATGTGTCACGTTGTTCGTACACACCAGCACTCACCGACTTCGACACCTCCCCCTGTGCCCGGCGACCGCGACTCGAATTGCGACCGGAGCCACCGACTTCGACGGTGTCCTCAGCTTCCGCGTACACCTGATCCAGGATATCCGCGATCTTCTTCCTCAATGGTTGCGGATCGACGCCTTTCTCCTTGTTGTAGGCGATCTGCTTGGCGCGGCGACGCTCGGTCTCCTCGATGGCGTTCTGCATGGAGTCGGTGATCCTGTCGGCGTACATGTGCACCTGACCCGATACGTTTCGGGCGGCACGACCGACCGTCTGAATCAACGACGTCGTGCTCCGCAGGAAGCCCTCCTTGTCGGCGTCGAGAATCGCAACCAATGACACCTCGGGCAGGTCGAGTCCCTCACGCAGCAGATTGATGCCGACCAGCACGTCGTACTCGCCGCTTCGCAGTTGGCGCAGCAACTCCACGCGGCGCAAGGTGTCCACTTCCGAGTGCAGGTATCGCACTCGAACTCCGAGTTCGAGCAGGTAGTCCGTGAGATCCTCGGACATCTTCTTGGTGAGTGTGGTGACGAGGACGCGTTCGTCTCGCTCGGTGCGCTCCCGGATCTCGTGCACCAGATCGTCGATCTGCCCCTTGGTCGGCTTGACGACGATCTCCGGGTCGAGGAGGCCGGTGGGACGGATCACCTGCTCGACGAACTGCCCGCCCGATTGGCCGAGCTCGTACGCTCCCGGCGTCGCCGAGAGGTAGACGGTCTGCCCGATGCGATCGACGAACTCGTCCCAGGTGAGCGGACGGTTATCGACCGCCGACGGCAGGCGGAAGCCGAACTCGACGAGGTTGCGCTTGCGCGACATGTCTCCCTCGTACATCGCCCCGATCTGCGGCACCGTCACATGCGACTCGTCGATGACCATCAGAAAGTCTTCCGGGAAGTAGTCGATGAGCGTCGCCGGCGCTGATCCGGGCCCGCGACCGTCGATGTGCCGTGAATAGTTCTCGATCCCGGAGCAGAACCCGACTTGGCGCATCATCTCGAGGTCGTACGTGGTCCGCATGCGCAGCCGCTGCGCTTCCAGGAGCTTGTCCTTCGCCTCGAGGTCGGCCAGCCTCTCCTCGAGTTCCTTCTCGATGCTCGCCATCGCCTTCTCCATGCGCTCCGGACCGGCGACGTAATGCGTCGCCGGGAAGATGCGCAGCGTGTCGACCTCCCGGACGACGTCGCCGGTGAGCGGATGCAGGTAATAGAGCGCCTCGACCTCGTCGCCGAAGAATTCGATCCGGACCGCGAGTTCCTCGTACGACGGGATGATCTCCACGGTGTCGCCGCGCACACGGAAACCGCCACGGGTGAACGACATGTCGTTGCGGGTGTACTGCACGTCGACGAGCAGGCGCAGGAGCGCGTCACGGTCGATGCTGTCTCCCACGGTCAGCTCGACCGACCGATCGAGGTAGGACTGCGGAGTGCCGAGACCGTAGATGCACGACACCGATGCGACCACCACCACGTCACGGCGGGACAGCAGACTCGACGTCGCCGAGTGCCGGAGCCGTTCGACGTCGTCGTTGATCGAGCTGTCCTTCTCGATGTACGTGTCCGTCTGCGCGATGTACGCCTCGGGTTGGTAGTAGTCGTAGTAGGACACGAAGTACTCGACGGCGTTGTTCGGCAGCATCTCGCGAAGCTCGTTCGCCAGCTGTGCGGCGAGGGTCTTGTTCGGCGCCATCACCAGCGTCGGTCGCTGCACTTTCTCGATCAGCCATGCGGTGGTCGCCGACTTACCGGTACCGGTCGCACCGAGCAGGACGATGTCCTTCTCTCCGGCATGCAGACGGTTCTCCAGGTCGGCGATGGCGGTCGGCTGGTCACCGGCGGGCTCGTACTCGCTGACGACCTCGAATTCGGCCTCGGACCGCTCCACCTCACCGATGGGACGGAACTCGGAGTACGCGATGACCGGCTGCTCTGCTGCGAATGCCATGACACCAGGGTAATCACTGGCACCGACAGGATGCTTTCACTCACGAAGCCGGACCGCACCTGGTCCAATGGAGGGTGGATTCGTCCACAGCCTTCGGAGACGGTCCACGCGACGCCACAGGAGACGACCATGAATCAGCGCTCCCACTCGTTCGACCGTCACAGCGCGACCGGCGTGCCACGGCGTCGTGTACTGCTCGCCGCGCCGATCGGCGCCCTGACTCTTGGAGCCGTCGGAGTCGCTGCGTGCAGCACCGACGAAGGGACGGACTCCCCCGCCGCCACAGGCACTGAGGGGACGAATGCCTCCGGCCCGGGATCGCCTGGAGGCGTTCGTCTCGCAGCCACTGCGGACGTTCCGGTCGGCGGCGCCACCGTGGTCGGCGACGTGATCATCACGCAGGCCACCGAAGGCGACTTCGCGGCATTCAGCACCAAATGCCCGCACAAGGGCTGCGACGTCGGCGCGGAATCCGACAAACTGCACTGCCCGTGTCACGGCAGCGAGTTCTCCTTCGATGGCGCGGTGACGCACGGTCCCGCGAAGCGCGGTCTCGACCCGATCGCAGTCACCGTGAAAGGCGCCGATATCGTGCGCTCCTGACTCGCCCAGGACGCGGAGGTCACACCCCGGTCACCGCGCCGTCGGCAGTGACCCCGAACGCCGGATTGTGCACGAAGTCCCACCGGAATCCGTCCGGATCCGCGACGCACGCGCTGGTCCCGCCCCACGGTTGCCGGGTCGGCTCGGTGATCACCTCGGCACCTGCTGCGACGGCCCGGGCGAACCAGCGATCCACGTCGCCTGCCGCTGTCACGTTGTGACCGAGGGACAGCGGTGGTGCGAGCTCTCCGTGTCCGACGGCGCCGTACTCACTCGGCATCTGCTCCACGTTCCAGAGTGCGAGCATCAGACCGTGACCTGCCTGCACGAAGGCGATCTCGTCGCCGACCCGGTTGATCACCGCGAATCCGAGGCCTTCGGCGTAGAAGGATGTCGAGGCGGCGACGCTCCGGACGCCGAGGGTGATCGCGCTGATGGACGGTGCTGTCGAAGGTCTCGTCATAGCGGTGACGATAGCTCCGACCACCGACATCCGGGCGCTTCAGGGAAACCGGGGGACGCTCCTCCTGCGCGGCAGCTAGGTTGACACCCATGACCGACCACGTTGCGGAACCCGATGCCGTGCACGCGCCGAAGGTCGAGGTGTTCGACGTTCCCGCGATGACCAACACCGACAACAAAGGTTTCGTCCGCCCGGTCGACGAGTACCGCGAGACCGATTTCGGTCTGTACATGTCCCGGACCGCGGACCATCCCCGATTCGACCGACTGGAACTGTGGCTGCTGCCCGCACTCGGGCTGCGGGCCAACATCTTCCACTTCGTGGGCGGATACCGCCCGGAGCAACGGCTGTACCTCGACATCGGCCGATTCCACGGCCCCGACCGGTCCGGAAGATGGCACTCGGTCGACTGGTATCTCGACTTGATCGACCGTCCCGGACGACCACTCGAGCTGGTCGATGTCGACGAATTGTTCCAGGCGCACTCCGCGGGCCTGCTGACCACCGGCGAGTGCGAGGAGGCGGTTGCCGCCGCGATGCACGCCATCTCCGGAGCAGCCGCCGTCGACAACGTGCAGACCTGGCTCGACGGCGCGATCGGCAGCCGCCTCAGCTGGCTCGACCGACCGGGGTCAGCCGGCTGACCCGACCGGCCCCACCGCTCCGTTCGCCAACCATGCCTCGACACCGTCGAGCAGAACGGTGAGCCCGAGTTCGAAGCCTGCCGAGGGATCGCCCGGGGCGGAGTAGTGCTCCCCCACCGCAGTGCCCACGCGACTCGACAACGGAAATGCGCCCGAGGGCATCGCAGCGGCGAGTTCCGGGCCGACCACCTGCCACCACTGATCGTCACTGAACCCACTCGCACTCACGGCCCGCGCCGCTGCGGCGTCACGTGCACTTCCGGCTGCGAACACTCCGAGCAGCGCCAACAGCCCGTCGCGCTGCACATCGGCGATGGGCAGATCCTCGATCAGCCCGAGCTGCGCCTCGTAGCGGCGGAGCCGACCGGGTCCGAGGACATCTCGCCACGGCGGCACATGCAGCAACCACGGATGAGCGAGATATCCGGCATGCATCGCCCGAACGGCATCGGCGAGCGATTCGCGCAGCAACACCGCGCGAACCGGTTCGCGCTCCTGTGCCGCAACTCGATCGACCATGAGCGACACCAGCACATCACGGGTCGGCACGTACGTGTAGACGGTCATCGGTCCCACACCCAACTCGTCGGCGAGCGCACGCATCGTCAGCGCATCCAGACCGCGCGCATCGGCGTGCTCGGTGGCGACATCGATCACGCTATCGAGACTGAGCCGCTGCTTCGGCCCCTTCTTCGCCACCGATCTCACCGGTTCCCGCCGCCACAGGAGGCGGACCAGTGCTCGTGCTTCGTCCTCAGGCGTCACGTGCAACCTTTCTCCGTACAGTGTACGATAATAACAGTTCGCCGCCCCGGACGCAGAAGGACCTCCCCTGAGCATCGAAGTCACCTACCTCCCCGACCTCCATCAGTTCGCAGTCTGGTCGTCGCATCACCTCGACGACCCAGCACGTCGTACCTGCCTGCCCCTGGTCGTGCCGCGCGACGGCGGTCTCACCGTCGACCAGGTCCGGTGCGATGTGGTCGACGTCGGCGAGCTGCCCGGGCGGGCTGCGATGAGCGACTCCCACGCCGCGTGGTGCGCTCGAGTCGCGGATCCGTCCCGTTCAGCCCATGACCCGCTGCCGATCGCCGCGCACGCCGAACCCGACCCGAGCGGCTCGGCCGTCACCTCGGCCGAGTACGCGACCATGTCGTTCGCCGATGCTCACGAGACCGCGTGCGCACTCACCGAATCGATCGACGCGTCGATGCGGCCGTACCAATCGGCAGGCGTGGCGTGGCTGCTGCGCACCCTCCGCGATCACGGTGGGGCACTGCTCGCCGACGAGATGGGCCTCGGCAAGACGCTGCAGGCCATCGCTGCGCTCCGCTGCCGCGGCGACGGCCCGCACCTGGTGGTCTGCCCGGCAGGCCTGGTCACCAACTGGCGCCGTGAGATCGAGCGGTTCGCGCCGGATCTGGCCGACCACGTGAGCATCCTGTCGTACGCGCGGCTCCGCCTCGACTCCGCGCAGCTCGCCGAGACGCAGTGGAACACCACGGTGTTCGACGAGGCGCACACGCTGAAGAACTCGCGCACACAGGTGTCCAGAGCGGCCCGGGCACTCCGGTCCGAGGGCACGATCGCGCTCACGGGCACTCCCATCGAGAACTCGCTCGACGACCTGTGGGCGATCCTCCGCGTCGTCGTACCCGCGATGTTCCCGGTGAAAGCGGTGTTCCGCCGTCGCTTCACCCGGGCCGTCGAGTCCGGTGACGACGGAGCCCTGCTGCGTCTGCGCAGCGCCGTCGCACCGGTGATGCTCGCGCGCACCAAGGAAAGAGCCGCAGGCGCGCTGCCGCCCAAGATCGACAACCCGATCATCTGCGATCTCACCGACGAACAGGCCCGCATCTACGACGCTCATCTGGCCCGCGCCGCCGACGAAGGGTTCGGCACCGGCCTGGCACGGCACGGCCGTCTGCTCGCGGTCCTCACCACGCTCAAGCAGATCTGCAATCACCCCGCCCTCGCGGACGGTCCGGTCCGCTCATGGGAGCCGGGACGATCAGGGAAGCTCGACGTCGCGATGGAGGTCCTCGACGAGAACATCGCGGCTCAGCGTCCGACGCTGATCTTCACTCAGTACCGGGACACGGGCGACCTGCTCGCGCGTGCCGCCTCGGCGCTCGCCGGTACCGACGTTCCGTTCTTCCACGGAGGACTCTCGATCACCGAGCGCGCGGCCATCGCCGACCGGTTCCAGTCCGGCGACGGGCCCGGAGTGCTGGTGATGAGCCTCAAAGCCGGGGGCACAGGTCTGACGTTGACGCGCGCCTGCGACGTCGTGCACTTCGATCGCTGGTGGAATCCGGCAGTCGAGGCGCAGGCCACCGACCGGGCGCACCGTATCGGTCAGGACCGGCCGGTCACGGTCACCACGCTGACGACGGCGACGACCCTCGAGGAGCACATCGACGGCATGCACCGCCGCAAGGCGCTGCTCGGCGTGCACGGCGACGATCGGTCCATCGTCGCCGAGCTGGCGGGCCTCGACGACGAGCGCCTGCTCGACGTCCTTCGACGCAACAGGGAGGCCGTATGACGACGCCGGAGTTCGGGTTCACCGCATGGGGTGCGGATATCGTCCGCATCGCGGAACCGATCACCACGAGCACGCCCAACGTGCTCGCACCACGTGCCCGTCGCATCGCCCGCAACGACGGTGTGACATTGGCGGTCGACGGCCGGCAGGTGACTGCGCACGTGCATCGCGGCGGACAGGCCTCCGTCGCACATCTGGAGATGACCACGATGGACGGTGCGGTCGCGACCGCCGCTCGTGAGCTGATGGGCCCGCGCACCGAGCCCGACGATGCCGTGCACGCGGCCCTCCGCGAACGCGGCCTGCATCCGGCACCGTCCATCGAGGCCGCGGACTGCTCGTGCCGTGCGCGGACGATGATGTGCGTCCACGTTCTCGCCGCGCTCTATGCGCTCGCGTCGCTCATCGATCACGAGCCCTCGACCGTCCTGACTATCCAGTCGTTCCGCACCGCCGACAGCGTCCCGGCCGGGGACGTCGCGCAATCGCGGCCGATTCCCCGCTGGACTCCGTTGGCGGCCTTGGACGTTCGCGGCTACTACGCGGCACGACCGACGGCGCCGGTCACGACTCGGTGAGCCCCTGCGTGATCCGTGCGAGCGCCCGGTCGAGGAACGGCTTCTTCGCCACGGCATAGCTCACCGGGTCGTCGTTCGCACCGGCGAGGGCTGCCTTCTTCACCGCGAGATACTCGGCGCGTGCGGACTCGTCGGCGATCAACCAGTCCCGGAAGTCGAGCGCGAACCGAACGTCCGCACCGTCGGCCGACCGCACGTACACGTTCACGGGGCGTCCCGGATCGGCACTGGAGTGGAATCGCTCACCGGCAGCTGCGCTCGACACCGGCGGGAAGCCGCCGTCCGCGAGCGTCTCGATCAGGTCGTCGGCAGCAGCCGGATCGGCGACCCCGATCTGCACGTCGATGACCGGGACCGCAGCCAGCCCTGGCACCGCAGTCGACCCGATGTGGTCGATTCGCTGCGCCCGCTGACCGACGAGCGCCCACAGCCGGTTCACCACGCGCTCGCCGAGCGCCTCCCAGTCCGGGTCGTGATCGACGAGCTCCAGCGGCGCCGGCACCGGGGTGCGGTCGGCCACGTTGTCGCGGAACGGCGTCAGACGGTCCTCCCACACCTGCCGTGCGGCGGACGCGAGGCGGTCGGGAGTCCCGGAGTTGTCGAGCCACACGTCTGCGACCCGGCGCCGCTGCTCGTCGGTGGCCTGCGCGCCGATGCGCTGGCGCGCGTCGTCGGGGTCCATCCCCCGCAGTTCGACGAGCCTCGACAGTCGCACCTGTGCGTCGGTGTGCACCACCACGACGAGGTGATAGAACGGCGCCATGTGCCCCTCGACGAGGAGCGGCACGTCGTGGAGGATGATCGCGTCATCCGGTGCCGCGTCGGTCAACTCCTGAGTCCGCTGCCCGATGAGCGGATGCGTGATGGAGTTCAGGAGCGTCCGGCTCTCCTCGTCGACGAACGCCTTGGCGGCCAGGGCGGGACGGTCGAGGGAGCCGTCGGCGGCGAGGATCTCGGGGCCGAACGCCTGCGCCAATCGCGCGAGGCCCGGCGTACCCGGGGCCACCACCTCACGCGCGATCGAGTCGGCGTCCACGTGATAGGCACCACGCTCGATGAAAGTCTTCGCGACGGTCGATTTGCCGGCTCCGATGCCGCCGGTCAGGCCAACTCTGATCACCGGATCAGTGTGTCAGAGGGCCGTGTCCGTCTGGGCGCCGACACGGAAACCGCACACGCGGGAATCAGACGCCGGCCGGCTCGGCGTCCTTCTCCTGCGCCGCTTCCCGCTCCTCGACGAGCGTCAGTGCGATGTCGACGATCATGTCCTCCTGACCGCCGACCAGCCTGCGCTCACCGCAGACGGTGAGGATGTCCCGCACATCGAGGTCGTACCGCGCGGCCGCGGCTTCCGCGTGACGCAGGAATGACGAGTACACGCCCGCGTAACCGAGCGTCAGGGTCTCCCGGTCCACGCGGACCGGGCGGTCCTGCAGCGGACGGACGATGTCGTCGGCCGCATCCTCGAGTGCGTTCAGATCGCACCGGTGCTCGAATCCGGACAGGTTGGCCACCGCGACGAACGGCTCGATCGGGCAGTTCCCCGCCCCCGCACCGTGCCCGGCGAGCGACGCGTCGACGCGATACACGCCGTTCTCGACGGCCACCACCGAATTCGCCACGGACATCGACAGATTCTCGTGCGCGTGGATACCGATCTCGGTCTTCGGATCGAGGACGTCGCGGTACGCCTTCACTCGCGCCACGACGTCGTTCATGGTCAGCCGGCCACCCGAATCCGTGATGTACACGCAGTGCGCGCCGTACGACTCCATCAGCTTGGCCTGCTGGGCCAGCTTCTCGGGCTCGGACATGTGCGAGAGCATCAGGAAGCCGGCGACGTCCATGCCGATCTCGCGAGCCGCCGCGATGTGCTGTGCGGCGACGTCGGCCTCGGTGCAGTGCGTGGCGATGCGAACCGAGCGGACACCCAGATCCCAGGCGCGCTGCAGTTCCTCGACGGTGCCCACGCCGGGCAGGAGCAGCGTGGTGAGGCGGGCGTTCTTCAGCACGCTCGCTGCCGCCTCGATCCATTCCCAGTCGGTGTTGGAGCCGGGGCCGTAGTTGACGGATCCGCCGGACAGACCGTCCCCGTGGGCCACCTCGATGGCATCCACGCCCGCGGCGTCGAGCGAGGAGACGATGCGCTTCACGTCGTCGGTGCTGATCTGGTGACGGATGGCGTGCATGCCGTCGCGCAGGGTCACGTCCTGGACGAAGATCGGGGTGCTCATGCGGTCACTTCCTGTTCTGCCTTGAGTGCAGCGATCCGCTCGGCGTACTGCAGTCCGGCGGATGTCATGATGTCGAGGTTCCCGGCGTAGGCCGGAAGGTAATGGGCGGCACCCTCCACTTCGAGGAATACCGATACCTGGTGCGTGGGAGCGGATTCGGGCTCCTCTTTCATCAACGTGCCGACGGTCGCACCCTCTGCGATGGCGTTGATCTGCACTTTCTGCTTGAGCCGGTAACCGGGCACGTACGCGGACACGTCGGCGACCATCTTCTCGACGGAGTTGCGGATCTGCTCCTGCGTGTCGAGGTCGGGTGCGTCGACCAGTGCGTACACGGTGTCGCGCATGATCAGCGGCGGCTCGGCCGGGTTCAGGATGATGATCGCCTTGCCGTTGGCGGCTCCACCCACCTGCTTGATCGCATTCGACGTCGTCTCGGTGAACTCGTCGATGTTCGCTCGCGTTCCCGGGCCCGCCGACTTCGAGGCGATCGACGCGACGATCTCCGCGTAGGCCACCGGCGCTACTCGCGAGACCGCGGCGACGATCGGGATCGTCGCCTGACCGCCGCACGTCACCATGTTCACGTTGGCGGCGTCGAGGTGATCACCGATGTTCACCGCCGGAACCACGTACGGCCCGATCGCTGCGGGTGTCAGGTCGACCAGACGCTTACCGAGAGGTTCCAGGATCGAGGCGTTGTGCTCGTGCGCCTTCGCCGAGGTCGCGTCGAACACGATCTCGATCTCGTCGAAGCCGGGGAGCTTCACCAGTCCCTCGACCCCCTCGCTCGTAGTCGGGACTCCCATGCGCTCGGCGCGCGCGAGCCCGTCCGAACTCGCGTCGATGCCGACCATCGCACCCATCTCGAGGTGCTTCGCGGTGCGGATCACCTTGATCATCAGATCGGTTCCGATGTTGCCGGACCCGATGATCGCGACCTTCGTCTTCTCACTCATGTGCATTTCCTTCGCTGAATTTTGCGACGACCGTTCCCAATCCGGTGATCTCCACGGTCACCTCGTCTCCGGATCGGACCGGCCGCATGGGGCCGAGTGCACCGGACAGGATCACCTGGCCGGCGCGCAACGGTTCGCCGAAATCACGGGCGGCCCTGGCCAGCCACGCGACGGCGTTGAGCGGATCACCGAGGCATGCCGCACCGTTTCCGGTGGACACCTCCTCGCCGTTGATGAGCATCCGCATGTCGACATCGACAGGAGCGAACTCGTCGAGCGTCTTGGTGGTGTCGCCGAGGATGTAGACCCCCGAGGAGGCGTTGTCGGCGACAGTGTCGGCGAACTTGATGTCCCAGCCGTCGATCCGGCTGTCGCACACCTCGAGCGCGGGCATGCCGTAATCGATGGCAGCGCGGACCTGCGCGCTGTCGAGCGGCCCGTCGGCGAGATCCTCCTTGAGCACGAAGGCCACCTCGGCCTCGGCTTTGGGCTGCAGCAGCCCGCCGGTAGGCACCACAGCGCCGTCTGCGTAGGCCATGTCGTCGAAGAGGACGCCGAAGTCGGGCTGGTCGACCCCCATCTGCCGCTGCACGGCCTCCGAGGTGAGGCCGATCTTGCGCCCGACGATCGTGGCTCCGTGCTCGAGTCTTCCCGCAGTGAGTCGCTCCTGGACCCGGTACGCGGCCGGCAGGTCGACGGGACCTATGAGGTCGCGGACCGGCGCGCAGGCGGTACGGGTCTGCAGCGCCGTCAGCAGACGGTCGGCGGCCTGCTGCTCGGCCGTCGCGGCGTGTTCAGTGGTCGTCATATGACCATGGTGACCCTGCGCACAGCACAGCGAAAGGCGACCGTCTCGCTGACCGAGACGAGCGGCTAATCTGGACCCATGAGCCCCCGCGACAGCGTCATCGGCAAGGTGATGCTGATCCTGCACGCCTTCGGCGTGGACGACCACGAACTCCCGCTCGCGGAGATCGTTCGACGCACCGGACTGCACAAGGCGACGACTCACCGCCTGGCGGGCGAACTGGTGGACGAGCGGATGCTTGATCGCACACCGGATGGCTGCTATCGACTCTCCGGCGGCCTGTTTGAACTTGGAATGCGAGCGTCCGTCGAACGCGGCCTGCTGGAGCTGGCCATGCCCTTTCTGCAGGATCTGTACGACCGCACCCGCGAAACCGTGCACCTCGGCGTCCTCGACGGCCACGAGGTGGTCTACATCGCGAAGATCGGTGGACATCGGCAGGCCAACTCGCCGTCGCGCACCGGCGGACGGATGCCGTTGCACTGCACGGGGATCGGGAAGGTACTTCTCGCCCATGCCGATCCGAGGCTGAGGCGCGAGGTACTCGCCCGCCCACTCCCTCGCCGCGCGCCCCGGACGATCGTCGCGCCGGGCATCCTGTCGGCCCAACTCGATCAGGCACGCGAAGCCGGCTTCGCGTTCGAGTACGAGGAGTCGACGATCGGGATCGGCTGCGTGGCCGCCCCGGTTCTCGACGTCGGGACCAACGAGATCGTCGCCGCGGTCAGTGTCACCGGACCGCTCAACCGGTATCGGCCGGAATCGCACGCCGATGCCGTTCGCGCGGCGTCCGGCGGGATCGCCGCCACCCTGCAGCGCAGACGTTCACTGCGCGACTGACGCCGGACCGCACCCGGATACGGCGCGTCGACGGCACGAGAGTTGACCGACGCACCGACACCGGTAAGGCTTGGACGATGCAGAGATCGTCAGCGACGCCGCAGTTCACCGCCGAGGACCCGGAATCAACCGGCACGGTGGTCTCATGACGACGGCGGTCATCGTCGGAGCAGGCCCCAACGGGATTGCCGCAGGCCTTCACCTGGCCCGCAACGGCGTCGACGTTCAGATCCTCGAGGCCGAGGACACCATCGGCGGCGGTGCAAGGTCGGCGGAGCTCACCGAGCCCGGCGTCATCCACGACGTCTGCTCCGCGTTCCACCCGATGGGCGTCGGTTCACCTTTCTGGAAGGACGTCGACCTGACGTCGTACGGACTCACGTGGCGCTGGCCAGAACTCGACTGCGCCCATCCGATCGACGACGGCCCGACCGCCTTGCTGCATCGATCAATCGACGAGACGGCCGCCGGCCTGGGCGTCGACGGGTCGCGGTGGAAGGCGGTGTTCGGCGACCTCGCTCGCAATTTCGACGACCTCGGCGCCGACCTGCTGCGCCCGATCGTCAACGTGCCGTCGCACCCGCTGAAGCTTGCGGCTTTCGGCCCACGCGCTCTCCTGCCTGCCACGGTACTGGCCCGGGCGTTCCGCACGCCGACCGCGCGCGCCCTGTACGGCGGGATCGCCGTCCACGTGTACACGCGACTGAATCGTCCGCTCACCGCATCGCTCGGGCTGATGATCGGCGCCAGCGGCCATCAGTACGGCTGGCCGGTTGCCGAAGGCGGATCGGGGGCGATCTCGAACGCCGCCGCACGGGCTCTCATCGAAGCAGGCGGTTCGATCGAGACCGGCGTCCCGGTGACATCTCGGTCGCAGATCCCCGACGCTGACATCGTCCTCCTCGATCTGGCCCCGGCACAGGCCGTTTCGCTCTACGGCGACCTGATGCCCACCCGGATCCGCAAGAGCTACGAGCGCTACCGGATGGGGTCGGCAGCCTTCAAGATCGACTTCGCGATCCGCGGCGACATCCCCTGGACCGACCCCGACTGCGCGCGGGCCGGCACCGTCCACCTCGGGGGCACCTTCGATGAGATGGTCGAGACGGAAGGACTTCGGGCATCCGGAGTCATGGCTGAGCGCCCGTTCGTGCTGCTCGGTCAGCAGTACAAAGCAGACCCGACCCGGAGCAACGGCGACATCAATCCGATCTACGCATACGCGCACGTTCCGTTCGGCTACGACGGCGACGCGACCGAGGCCATCATCGCGCAGATCGAGCGCTTCGCCCCCGGCTTCCGCGACACCGTGATCAGCACCAGTTCGTCCTCTGTCTCAGCTCTCCACGACCACAACCGCAACTACATCGGCGGCGACATCATCGGCGGATCCAACTCGGGCCTGCAGATGCTGCTGCGGCCGCGTGCCGCCATCGACCCGTACTTCACCGGAGTCGACGGGGTGTACCTCTGCTCCCAATCGACGCCGCCGGGGGCCGGCATTCACGGACTCTGCGGTTACAACGCCGCCGAGTCCGCGCTGCGCCGCCTCCGGAAGAGCTAGCCGTCAGCCGGTGACGGCCGCGGTCTCGACGACCCCGACGTCGATGGCCGTCCGCGCAGTCTGCGCACCGGTCGCCAGGTCGACGGCCGTCATCGTCTTCGAACCCGGATCACTGATGTAAGCGGTTCCCCCGAGAATGGTCAGCGACGGCATCGGATCCTGCCACTCGACCGGTTCCACCCATTCGCCGATCACCTGATGACGCGCCATCTGCCGTCCGGTGACGGGGTCGAATACGTACAACGCCCCATCCGTGCCGAGGATGACCGCCTCGCCGTCCTGCCCCCGCGCCAGTGATCGGAAGCTGTACGCGGCCGGCAGGTCGACGACGCGGAGCGATCCGGTCTCCGTGTCGGTGAGACTGAAACGCGTCGGTCGCTCGATCTCGTCATCACCGAGATCCTCGGCGGGCCGGGTCTTGTAGTCGCCGAGGACGATCGGCGAATCCGGTGCACCCTGCTGGTTGCCGATCCGGCCGTAGGCATCGGGTGACGGGATCTTCGTGATCTCCTCGCCCATCACGACGAGGATGCCGTTCTCGCATCCGAAGGTGAGGGCGCCACCCGATGCCGCCGCTTCTCCGTGTACGCCCGGGCAGTCGTCGGTGGACGCCACCACACGGCGGTCCGCATCGAGGATGCGCACACCGCTGCGCGTGTCCTCGTCCCCGTGGGTCACCACGAGGGAGCCGTCGGCTCGGGACACCGCGACCCCGTGATGCGCCTGCGGCGATCGGTAGTCCGACGTCGTCACCTCGCCTTCGGCGAGGTCTGCCGGGTCGAAGGTCTTCGCCTCGCCCGACCCGTCGAAGAAGAGCGAGATCCGCCCGTCGTGCGGGACCACGTGGCCCGGTTCGTCGCCGGCGAGGTCGATGTCGGTGAAGGACGGTTCGGTCACCTTGTAATGGCTGTGATCACCGTGCGCCTCCCGCCAGGTTCCGGTGTCGAGAACATCGAATCCGTCGTCGGCGGTGACGAAGACGTGGCGGGAGTCCTGTGCGCTGTTCAGTCGCAGGAAGCCCTCGTGCGGAAGGTCGGCGACCGTCTCCAGTGTCTTGCCGTCCAGGACCCGGACGCCACCGTCGTAGGAGACGACCAGGCGCGGAGTGGGGCGACCTTTCTCACGGACCGGCGCCGACGCACCGCTCTCGTCGTCGGAGGGGCTTCCGCACGCGGCGAGCAGGGCGGCAGATGTGATGAGCAATGCGGACATGCGGACCGCTATGGACTTGTGCATGCAGGCCAGTCAACACGTTAATGAAAATTATTGTCAACAACGCATGGATGGTGACCGAACGGCTTCCGCGGCTTCGTGGTACCCGGAACGCCGGAATGCCCCGGAACCTTGCGGTTCCGGGGCATTCTCGGTGCAGCTATGGAGCCGGCGAATCAGCCGTTGTTGCCCGAGAGCTTCTCGCGCAGAGCAGCGAGCTGCTCATCGCTGGCCAGCGAACCACCGGTGGTGGCCGGTCCGGCCGACGCTGCCGCTGCGGCCTCCTCCGACGAAGCGGATGAGGACGAGGACGACGACGAGTAGTCCGTCGGAGCGTTGGCAGCCTCGGCCGCCGCTGCTGCGAACTTCTCCATCTGAGCGGTGTGCATCTTGTGGCGACGCTCAGCCTCCGCGTAGCGGGCCTCCCACGCCTCACGCTGCGAGTCGAAGCCTTCGAGCCATTCGTTGGTCTCGGCGTCGAAGCCCTCCGGGAAGATGTAGTTGCCCTGGTCGTCGTAGCTGTCGGCCATGCCGTACTTCGACGGGTCGAAATCCTCCGTGTAGTCCTCGTTGGCCTGCTTCAGCGACAGCGAGATGCGACGACGGTCCAGATCGATGTCGATGACCTTGACCATCGCGTCGTCGCCGACGGAGACGACCTGGTCCGGAACCTCGACGTGGCGCTCGGCCAGCTCCGAGATGTGGACGAGGCCCTCGATGCCCTCTTCGACGCGGACGAACGCACCGAACGGCACCAGCTTGGTGACCTTGCCCGGCACGATCTGGCCGATCGCGTGGGTGCGGGCGAACTGACGCCACGGGTCTTCCTGAGTCGCCTTGAGCGACAGCGAGACACGCTCGCGGTCCATGTCGACGTCGAGCACCTCGACGGTGACCTCGTCGCCGACCGTGACGACCTCGGACGGGTGATCGATGTGCTTCCAGGACAGCTCGGAGACGTGCACCAGGCCGTCGACGCCGCCGAGATCGACGAATGCGCCGAAGTTGACGATCGAGGACACGACGCCCTTGCGGACCTGGCCCTTCTGCAGCTGATTGAGGAATTCGCTGCGGACCTCGGACTGGGTCTGCTCGAGCCATGCACGGCGGGACAGGACCACGTTGTTGCGGTTCTTGTCGAGCTCGATGATCTTGGCTTCGACCTCCTTGCCGATGTACGGCTGCAGGTCGCGGACGCGACGCATCTCGACCAGCGACGCCGGGAGGAAGCCGCGCAGACCGATGTCCAGGATCAGGCCGCCCTTGACGACCTCGATGACGGTGCCCTTGACGGCCTCGTCCTTCTCCTTGAGCTCCTCGATCGTGCCCCAGGCGCGCTCGTACTGCGCACGCTTCTTCGACAGGATCAGGCGGCCTTCTTTGTCCTCCTTGGTGAGGACCAGTGCTTCGACCTCGTCACCGACGGTGACGACTTCGCTGGGATCGACGTCATGCTTGATCGACAGCTCACGCGAAGGGATTACACCTTCGGTCTTGTAGCCGATGTCAAGCAGAACCTCGTCGCGATCGACCTTGACGATGGTGCCCTCGACGATGTCGCCATCGTTGAAGTACTTGATCGTGGCGTCGATAGCGGCAAGGAAGTCCTCAGCCGAGCCGATGTCATTGACGGCTACTTGCGGCGAGGTGATCGTGGGGGACGACATGTGGTGAGTTGCTCCGGACAGTTAAGTAGTAGGTACGGTCTCCAGGTTGATCAATGCAGGTCAACGCTGGTTCTTACGGGTTGTTGTGCGGCAGCCCCGGATGTCGCTGATGACGTCGGGGAAATACCGCGATACGCGTGCCGGGCACGCGCGAGAACTAGTTTACTACCCGTCGCTGGCCTGCACAAATGGGGCCCTCAGCACTGAAGGGCCCGCTGTGACTATAAGCCATGAAAGGATGTCGGTCGTGGCTCATTCCATCGAATTGCTGCTCGACGATTCGACCGACGACCGGTACCGGGACGGCGACACCACGACCGAATCCGTGATCCAGGGAAGAGCCTGCTGATGTCCGACTCCCCTCGCCCACCGCGCATCCTCGGCGACGTCGACGGCCCTACCAGCGAGCGCGCCAACCGCACCTGGTGGGACACCGAGGCCGACCAGTATCACGTCGAGCACGGCCGGTTCCTCGGCGCGCAGACGCCGGGCGGCGACTTTCTGTGGGGCCCCGAGCGTCTCCGCGAGGAGGACGTCCGCCTCCTCGGTGACGTCGCGGGCCGGGACGTTCTCGAGATCGGTTGCGGTTCGGCGCCGTGTGCACGGTGGCTGGCAGCCCAGGGCGCGCATGTCGTCGGACTGGACGTGTCGGCCGGCATGCTGGCCCACGCCGTCGATGCGATGAGTCTCGACGACCGCCGCACTCCCCTCGTGCAGTCCGGTGCCGAGCAGTTGCCCTTCGCCGACGCATCGTTCGACATCGCCTGCTCGTCGTTCGGTGCGATCCCGTTCGTCGCCGACTCGGCACGCGCCATGCGCGAGGCAGCGCGCGTCCTGAGACCCGGCGGGCGCTGGGTGTTCGCGACCAATCACCCGATGCGCTGGATGTTCCTCGACGATCCGGGGCCGGATGGTCTCGTGGTCCAGATGTCCTACTTCGATCGCACTCCCTACTCCGAAGCCGACTCCGACGGCACCGTCACCTACGTCGAGCATCACCGGACAATGGGCGACCGCATCCGCGAGATCGTCGCAGCCGGGCTCATAGTGGACGACGTCGTGGAGCCGGAATGGCCCGACGATCTCGACCAGGAATGGGGACAGTGGTCCCCCCTGCGCGGCTCCTACTTCCCCGGCACGGCGGTGTTCGTCTGCCGCAAGCCGGGGTGACGCGCCGCAGACGCAGTCAGAGGAGCTTCGAGAGGAACGTCTGCGTCCGCTCCTGCTGCGGGTTCACGAGCACCTCGCGCGGATCGCCCTTCTCGACGACGACGCCGCCGTCCATGAACACCACCTGATCGGCGACCTCACGGGCGAAGCCCATCTCATGGGTGACCACGAGCATCGTCATGCCGTCGGCAGCTAGGCCGCGCATCACCTCGAGAACGTCGCCGACCAGTTCCGGGTCGAGGGCCGACGTCGGCTCGTCGAACAGCATGAGCTTCGGCTCCATCGCCAGCGCCCGCGCGATCGCGACACGCTGCTGCTGTCCGCCGGACAATGCCACCGGATAGGCGTCGGCCTTGTCGCGTAAGCCGACCTGCTGGAGCAGCTCGAGCGCGTGCTCGGTAGCGGCCTCCTTCGACTTGCCCCCGACCAGCACCGGCGCCTCGATGATGTTCTCCAGCGCTGTGCGGTGCGGGAACAGATTGAAGTGCTGGAACACCATGCCGATGTCGCGCCGCTGCCTGCCCGCATCACGCGGGCTCATCTCGTACAGCTTGCCGCCGCGCTCCCGGTAGCCGATGAGATCGCCGTCGACGAGCAGACGTCCGGCATTCACCTTCTCCAGATGATTCACGCAGCGCAGAAACGTCGACTTCCCCGATCCCGACGGTCCGATCAGACAGGCGACCTCACCGGGCTGCACGTCCAGCGACACGCCCGTGAGCACCTCGAGTGATCCGAAGTTCTTGCAGACCCGGTCGGCGTGCACCATCGGGTGCGCGGCAGTCTGCGACGTCTGGGCGCTCACTTGCCCTCCTCAACCATCGTCGTGTTGCCGGCGGAAGCGCGCGTGGAGCCCTTCGCGTAGTGCTTCTCCAGGAAGTGCTGGCCCACCATCAGGATGCTCGTCACCGCGAGGTACCACGTCGACGCGACGAGAAGCATCGGAATCGGCTGGAAGTTGACGCCCGAGATATCCCGCTGACGTCCGTACAACTCCAGCGTGAACGGCACCGCGGCGACGAGGCTCGTCGTCTTCAGCATCCCGATGAACTCGTTGCCCGTCGGCGGGATGATCACCCGCATCGCCTGCGGAAGCACCGTGCGACGCATGGTCTGCCACCACGACATCCCCAGCGCCGTCGAGGCCTCGATCTGTCCTTCGCCGACGCTCTGCACACCGGCACGGACGATCTCCGCCATGTACGCGGCCTCATTGAGCGCGAGCCCGATGATCGCGAACGCGAACGCCGCGTTGAGCGCCTGGATGTCGAAGCTGACGAAGGTGGGGCCGAACGGGATGCCGATGTCGATCTTCTTGTAGATCGCGCCGACCAGGCCCCACAGCACGAGCTGAACGTAGACCGGCGTGCCGCGGAACACCCACAGATACAGCCACGCCGTCGCGCTGAGCACCTTGTTCGGCGACATCCGCATCACCGCGAGCATCACGCCCAGCGCGACGCCGATGAACATCGCGATCACCGTCAGCGTCAGCGTGTACCCGACGCCTTCCAGGATCCGGCGCTCGAACAGGTACTCCGCGTAGGTGTCCCAGCGGTACGCCGGGTTGGTGGCTGCACCGTAGACGAACAGGCCCGCCAGGACCAGCAGGACCGCGGCCGCGACCCACTGGCCGGGATGCTTCAGCGGCACCGCCTTGATCGGGGCGGGCGCCTCGTGACCGGTCGCACCGGTCTGCTGATCTGTGCTCATCCCACTATCCCTCTGCGCCGTTGATCTGCGATTTCTCGATCATTCCCGCCTGCACACCCCAATGTTCGGTGATCGTCCGGTAGAAGCCGTTGTCGATCAGGTACTGCACGGCCTGCTGGAGTGCCGGAGCCAGTGGCGACCCCTTGCGCACCGGAAGTCCGTACGGCGCGGCGTCGTACGTGGGCCCGACCTCGTGCAGTTGGCCTTCGGTCTTCTTGACCGCGTACGCCGTCACCGGCGAATCCGCGGAGAATGCGTCCACCTGGCCGAGGAGCACCGCGTTGACCGCCTGATCCTGAGTGTCGTACTTGACCTTGACTATCGGATCCTCGCCGCGCGCAACGCAGTCCGCGCTCTTCGCCGGGACCTCCTCGGTGTCCTCCACCGTCGTCGACTGCACGCCGACCCGGAGTCCGCACGCCTCATCCGGATTCAGGTCGCGACCCGTTTTGGCCGCCCACCGAACTCCGGCGCTGAAGTAGGTGACGAAGTCGACCTCCCGCTCGCGTTCCTTGGTGTCGGTGAACGACGACATCCCGACGTCGTAGATTCCTGCCTGCAGTGACGGAATGATCTTGTCGAAGTCGGCCTCGTTGAACTTGGCCTTCAATCCGAGCACCTGAACGGCCGCTCTGAGCAGGTCCACTTCGAAGCCGATGATCTCGCCTCGGCGGTTCTTGAACTCGTTCGGCTGATACGGCACGTTGGTGCCGATATCGAGGACACCGGTCGCATCGATCTCGGGCGGAACCAGCGAGGCGATCTGTGCCTGCTCGTCGATCTTCACCGTGATCGGCTTGGTGTCCAACGCCGACTCGTCGACGACGCATCCGGCGAGCAGCAGCGGCAGCGTCAGCAGCACGCCGACCACAGCGTTGCGAAGGGGTCGCTGTCGCATCCACACCTCTCGAAGACTCCTGCGACGGAGAAACCTGGATGTGAACCCGTCCCGTCGAGTAAATCAGTATGCCCGATCGCGGACACCCGATGTGCACCCGGGCGATACCTACAGCGCCGCCACCACTGCGTCGGCGAACGCCGCACTCGACGCCGATCCACCCAGATCGGCAGTCGCGACGCCGTCGGCGAGCACATGGGCGAGTGCACCGTCGATCGCGTCGGATGCGCGGATCGACGCCTCGTCCCCCGAACGCTCACCGTGCCACCGCAGCAGCATCGACGTCGATGCGATCGTCGCCACCGGGTTCGCCGATCCACGGCCGGCGATATCGGGTGCCGCTCCGTGCACCGCCTGTGCCATCGCCCGGTCCGCCGAGGAGTTGAGGGACGCCGCCAGCCCCAGTGATCCGGACAGTTCTGCGGCGAGATCGGACAGGATGTCACCGAACAGGTTCTCGGTGACGATCACGTCGTAATCGGCCGGACGACGCACCAGCAGAGCTGCCATCGCATCGACGTGCTCGGTGTCGACCGTGACGTCCGGATACCGCTGGGCCACCTGCAGACAGACGTCACGGAACAGGCCAGTCGTCAAGCGCAGAACGTTCGCCTTGTGCACGACGGTGACGTGACCGCGACGCCGGCGCGCCGCCTCGAACGCCTCGACGGCGATGCGCTCCGAGGCCGCGCGGGTGACGAGACCGACCGACAGGGCGACGTCGGGCGTCGGCATGAACTCGCCGCTGCCCACCGCCATGTTCCGATCCGCGTACAGACCCTCGCTGTTCTCCCGGACGATCAGCAGATCGATGTCGGGGGCGGTCGCGGTGACTCCCGCCAGCGCCCGTGCCGGACGCAAGTTCGCGTACAGGTCGAACTGCTTGCGCATCTCCGCTCCGGGCGCGGGATGTCGCAGCGCGGCCGGATACGAGGCGCTGTCGTGCGGACCCACCAGCCAGAGGTCGAAATCCGCCAGCTGCTCCAGCGTCGATTCGGGCACCGGGTGACCGTGTTCCTCGATCGCGGCGGCACCGAACGGCAGCACCGTCGTCTCGAGCGCCACATCCTGCGCGGCAAGTGCCCGCTCGGCCACCGCGACCGCCGCGGGTACCACTTCGGGCCCGACTCCGTCCCCGTGGAGTACTGCGAGACGCACTGATCCAACACTCATGACGCACTCCCCTTCATCACTCATGCGCACCGGCCACGAAGATCGGAACCAGCAGATCGGATCGGCGGCGCATCAGTGCGCCGCCGCGTCCCAGGTCCGACCGAAACCGACCGAGACCTCAAGCGGCACAGACAGTTCGATCGCACCGCCCATCTCCTCGCGGACGAGTTTCTCGGCGGCTTCGCTCTCGCCGGTCGCCACGTCGAGGACCAGTTCGTCGTGCACCTGCAGGAGCACCCGCGAGCGGAATCCCTCATCTTTGAGTCGCCGCTGCACGTTGATCATCGCGACCTTGATGATGTCGGCGGCGGTGCCCTGAATGGGCGCGTTCAACGCCATACGCTCCGCCGACTGACGACGCTGAAAGTTGTCGGAGTTCAGATCGGGCAGGTAGCGGCGACGTCCGAAAAGCGTTGCCGTGTACTCGTTCCGGCGTGCCTGCACGACCACCTCGTGGAGGTAGTCGCGCACCCCGCCGAAACGGTCGAAGTACTGCTCCATCTGCTGTTTGGCCTCTTCCCGGCCGATTCCGAGCTGAGCCGCCAGACCGTACGCGCTCAGCCCGTACGCGAGTCCGTACGACATCGCCTTCACTCGGGAACGCATCTGCGGGTCTACCTGGTCGACGGGCACGCCGAACGCACGCGACCCGACGAAGTTGTGCAGATCCTCCCCGGAGCGGAATGCCTCGATCAGCCCTTCGTCCTCGGACAGATGCGCCATGATCCGCATCTCGATCTGCGAGTAATCGGCCGTCATCAGCGATTCGAACTCCACACCGGCCGGCGTCGGCGACGATGCGACGATGAACCCACCGCGGATCTTGCGTCCGGCGTCCGTGCGCACCGGGATGTTCTGCAGATTCGGATCGGTGGACGAGAGCCGCCCCGTCGCAGCCACCGTCTGGTTGAACGTGGTGTGAATGCGATCGTCGTCCGACACCGACTTGAGGAGTCCGTCGACGGTCACTTTGAGTCTCGTGGCGTCACGGTGCTCCAGCAGGAACCTCAGGAACGGGTGCTCGGTCTTCTCGTACAGTCCGGCGAGCGCGTCTGCGTCGGTGGTGTAGCCGGTCTTGGTCTTCTTCGTCTTCGGCATGTCGAGCTTGTCGAAGAGGATCGCCTGCAACTGCTTCGGCGACCCGAGGTTCACCTGTTCGCCGACCACCTCGTACGCCGATTCCGCAGCATCGCGGACCCGCTGCGCGAACTCGCGCTCCAGGTCCGTGAAGTGCTCCACGTCGACTCCGATCCCCTCTGCTTCGAGCTCGGCGAGGACGAAGGCCAGCGGCAGCTCCATCTCGACGAGCAACGCCGTCGAGTCGATGCGCTCGAGTTCGGTGTCCAGACTGTCGGCGAGTTCGGCTACGGCCTGCGCCGACAGCATCAGCGTCTCAGCCGCCCGCGCCGCGTCCGCGTCGTCGTCGAGCAGTGACAACTGTCCGTCGTCGTCGACCCCGTCATCGGCCCGCAGTTCGCGTCGCAGGTACCGGAGCGCGAGATCGTCCAAGTTGAAGGTGCGCTGCCCCGGCCGCACCAGGTAGGCGGCGAGTGACGTGTCGGACGTGACACCTGCGATGGCCCACCCGCGGCCGCGCAGCGCGTGGACCGCCCATTTCACCTCGTGAACGGCCTTGGCGACTGACTCGTCAGCCAGCCATGCGGACAGCGCCGCATCGTCGGCGGGCGACATGGCTACCGGATCGATGAACGCCGCGTCGCCGTCGGCCGCGGCGATCGCCAGCGCCTCGACATCCGAGCCGACCACGACATGCCTGCCATCGACCGCGAGACCCGAGCGTCCGGTGCGTGCGTGCGCCTCCAGCCACGCGGCGACCTCGCCGCTGCCCAACCGGACGCCGTTCACCTCGAAGCCCTCATCGGCCTCCGGCTCCACCGAGGTCAGCGTCGAGAACAGTCGGTCACGCAGAACCTTGAACTCGAGGTCGTCGAAGAGCCGGTGAATCCGGTCGCGATCCCACCCGTGCAATGCGAGCTCGTCAGGTTCGGCCGGCAGGTCCATCGTCCGGATCAGCTCTGTGAGACGCCGGTTCATCTGCACCGATGCGAGATTCTCGCGCAGCGAATCGCCCACCTTCCCGCGAACCTCGTCGGCACGATGAACCAATTGCTCGAGCGAGCCGTACTCGCGAATCCACTTCGTCGCCGTCTTCTCGCCTACTCCGGGAATGCCGGGGAGGTTATCGCTGGGATCGCCGCGCAGCGCCGCGAAGTCCGGATACTGCTCGGGAGTGAGCCCGTACTTCTTCTCCACCTCGTCCGGGGTGAACCGGGTCAGCTCGGATACTCCGCGCTTCGGGTAGAGCACGGTGATGTTCTCGTTGACCAGCTGCAGCGAATCGCGATCGCCGGTCACCACGAGGACGCGGTACCCGGCCGCGTCGGCGCGCGTCGCGAGAGTCGCGATCACGTCGTCGGCCTCGTAACCGTCGATCGCCATGACCGGAATTCCCATGGCCTCCAGGACGTCCTTGGTCAGGTCGACCTGACCGCGGAACTCGTCGGGCGATTTGCTGCGCTGCGCCTTGTACTCGGGAAACATCTCGGAGCGGAAGGTCTGGCGCGACACGTCGAACGCCGCCGCGATGTGCGTCGGCTCCTCGTCGCGAAGCAGGTTGATGAGCATCGACGTGAAGCCGTAGACCGCGTTGGTGGTCTGGCCGGTGTTGGTCTTGAAGTTCTCCGCGGGCAGAGCGAAGAAGGCCCGGTAGGCCAGGGAGTGACCGTCGAGCAGCATCAGAACGGGGCGGGCGGTGGTGCCGGTGGTACCGGCCTTGCTGGCTGTCGTCTTCGCTGGGCTCACGTCAGTGAGTCTAGTGATCGGGTCCGACGCTCGGCGTGCCCCGGCGGTGCCGGACCGAACTTCTCAACTCCCGAGCGTGTCGACGACGATCTCGGCGACCGCCTTCATGGTGACGCGACGATCCATCGCGTTGCGCTGGATCCACCGGAACGCATCGGGTTCGGTGAGTTCCTGCTTGGCCATCAGCAGGCCTTTCGCCTGCTCGATCAGCTTCCGGGTCTCGAACCGCTCGGACATGTCGGCGATCTCCGACTCGAGCACCTTCAGCTCGCGGTACCGGCTGAGCGCGACCTCGATAGCAGGTACCAGATCGGCTTGGGTGAACGGCTTCACCAGGTACGCCATCGCACCTGCGTCGCGCGCCTTCTCCACGAACTCCCGTTGACTGAACGCGGTGAGCATCACGACCGGAGCCAGCCGCTTGCGCGCGATCTCGCTCGCCGCATCGATCCCGTCCCGCACCGGCATCTTGATGTCCATGATCACCAGGTCGGGCGCGAGCTGCTCGGTGAGGTCCACCGCGATCTGACCGTTGGGGGCCTCCCCGACGACCTCGTAGCCCTCTTCCCTGAGCATCTCGGTGAGGTCGAGACGGATCAGCGAATCGTCCTCGGCTACGACCACCCGACTCGCGTGCTGTGCGGGGGGTGCGTCTGCCATCTCGGTGCTCTCGCTCTCCGTGGAGTCGGTCAGCTGTATGTGCCCCGGGCCGGACTCGAACCGGCACCTCGTTAGAGACCGCATTTTGAGTGCGGCGCGTCTGCCAATTTCGCCACCGGGGCCGGCGGGTCAGTGCGAAGTACGAGTGTACGGGACCCACGGAGGGAGAAACCCAGTCGGGTTCGGCACAAATTGTGATTCGGCTATTTCTGATATCTACCTGAGAGTAGGGTCACAGAATCGTTGCGCGATCGGCGCAGCATCTGCTCCCGGGAAAGGTTCTCTTCACGTGCTCGCTGCGTCACGCCGGATGGTCCGGAAACTGTTCGTCGCCCTCGTCGCAACGCTGACCGTCCTCGCCGGCGCGGCTGTTGTGCCTGCTACCTCGGGCGACGCGAACGCCGCAGTGTACGGCGCGCTCGGCGCGAAGTGGACGCGCACACAGGACGGCCCGCAGAAGTACTCGGGCTACAAGGTGACACCCGACGTCCCCGTCACGATGAGCGACGGCACGGTTCTGAAAGGCAACCTGATTCGTCCCACCGATCGGTCGGGGCGGCCGGTGAGCAAGGAACTCCCCACGATCGTGAACATGACGCCGTACACCAAGATGGTGGCCGCGCTTGCCAGCGAGGTGATGAACTATCCCGCCTTGATGCCGCAGCTGATAGAACTGCTCAACTCGATCAATCTGCAGGGCACGTTCCTGTCCGGGTACAACGAGTTGATGGGCGCTCTGCGCGGCGGCCTGATCAACACGTTCTCCTACGATCCGAAGTTGATCAAAAGCGGATACAACATGCTGGTCGTCGACGTGCGCGGAACAGGTTTCTCCCAAGGCACCTGGCAGGTGTTCGGTGAGCGCGAACGGCGCGACACCATCGAGGTGATCGACTGGGTGAAGAAGCAGTCGTGGGCGAACGACAAGGTCGGCATGGCCGGCGTCTCGTATTCGGCGATCAACCAGATGCAGGCGGCCGCCGATGCCCCCGGCGAACTCGGTGCGATCTTCCCGATCGTCCCGGGTAACAACCTCGTCCAGGACGTGATCGCTCCGGGCGGCGGCGTCGGTTTCGGATTCCTCCTGCCGTGGCTGGTCCTGGTCAACGGCACCAAGATGATCCCGAACGTGGCATCGATGCTCAACGGCACCTTCGACTGGAAATGGCTGGGCGATCGGGTCAAGGATCCACTCACTTACTTCGATGTGATGATCGAGGCGCTCACCACGCGCACGCCGAAGGATCTCCACGGCACCACCCGCGATCTCGTCGTCGACGGATCTGCCAGACGGACGTCGCTGCACACCGACACCTCGAAGATCACCACCCCCACATTCGCGATCGGCGGGTGGAACGATCTGTTCACCTTCAGCGAGTCCCGGCTCCTCAAGGGTCTGACCAAGCTTCCGGACTCGCAGCGGAAGCTGATCATGGACGACGGATACCACATCACGTCCGGATCCAACTTCGGTCAGCGCGGCTACCCGCCCCGACTCGACGTCCTCGCACGGGCCTGGTACGACAAGTGGCTCAAGGGCATCGACAACGGCATCGACCGGTACTCCCCCGCGACCCTGTCGTCCGAGCCGAACGGCTGGTTCGTGCAAGGACCGACCTACCCGCTCCCGGGTTACGAACATCGACGCCAGTATCTGACCGGCCGACCGTCGCACACACCCGACACCCCGGTCGCAGGCGACGGATCGCTGTCGGCGCACAAGCCTCGCAGCCGCGCGACGCGGGTGGTCAAGCCGGGACTGTCGACGCTGTGCAGCCGCGACGGCGCACAGGCCACCACCGGCATCACCGCCCTGTTCGACTTCTGCGGCAAGGACTCGCGCTTCTCGGAGGTAGCCGCCCAGACCTTCACATCGAAGCCGGTCAAAGCGACGACCCGGGTCAGTGGCACACCGGTCGTCCATCTGCGACAGCGGCTCCAGGCGACCGACGGCTACTGGCATGCGACGGTGAACGTCGTGTCCCCCGACGGACGGTCCACCACGGTGTCCATGGGACAACTGGTGGTGTCCTTGCGCGATATCGACGAGAAGCGGAGCTCGTACGGCCCCAACGGCGACCTGACCGATGCGATCCCGAGTCTGGCGATCGACGAGTACCACCCGGTGAAACCGGGGAAGAGCATGTCGATCGACATCCCCATGACCGCGACTCAGGCCAAGCTTCGCCCCGGCGACCGGCTGCGCGTCGACCTGTACTCGTTCAACTTCGCGAAGTCCGTGCCCCTGGGACCGGAACTGTGGTCCTCGCAACTGCGCCCGCAGTACATCGAGATCGACCCGGCGCACCCGAGTTGGGTCAACGTGCCGGTGTCTCGGCCGCTCCGGTGAGTGCGACGACGAACGGCGTCACTCGAACAGGTAACCGCTGACGAGTGCGCCCGCCGGAACCAGTTTCCGGTAATCGTCACCGATGCGCACGACGTAGACATCGACCACTGCGAGATCCTCGACGACGAACGCGGCGAGACAAGTGTCGCCGCCGAGCTTGCGCAGCTCATTCAGTCGCGTCGACGCCAGCGGACCATCGGGCGCTTCGGCATCGAAGATCTGCACCTGGTCGCCGAACGACACCGGAATGGTTCCGGTTGCCGCCCGGGTACCGCAGTCGACTGTGACAGCGCCGCGAGCAGTGATCTGTGACCGTTCATCGGCCCCGACGACCAGGGCGGTGATCGCCAGTGCGGCCAGGACCAGCACCACCACGATGCTGCCGATTCGGATCGGCCATCGGTACCGACGTCGCCACGTCGCCTGCCGGACAGGTGGACCGGCAGGCAGGTGGAAGCGGATGTCGGCCTGCGGCGGATGCGTCACGTACTGCTCCCCGACTCGATGCTCATGTCCTCACGGTTCACTTCTTGGGCGGGAAGTGCTTGATCAGCGCTTCCTGCACCACCGAGGTGCACAGGACACCGTCGCGGGTGAAGAACCGGCCGGACCCGATGCCCCGCGAGCCTGCGGCGACCGGCGACTCCGTCGCGTACAGCATCCACTCGTCAAACCGGAACTCGCGGTGGAACCACATCGAGTGATTCACCGTCGCCGCGAACAGCCGGTCCAGTCCCCACGACAGTCCGTGCGTCGTGATGATGGAGTCGAGCACCGTGGTGTCCGAGGAGTACGCCATCGCCCCGATGTGCAGCAAGGGGTCGTCCGGCATGGGTCCGTCGGTCTTCATCCAGGCCCGATTGTGATTCAGCTGTTCGCCGGTGCCCTTCATCTTCCAGGTGGGCGCGTTGGCGAACCGGATGTCGATCGGGTGCAGCGCGTTGACGAACTGCTCGATCTTGTCCTCATACCCGACGAAGTGGTCGGAGACCGGCGGCAGTTCCTCCGGATAGGCCACCTCCGGGATGTCGACGGCATGCTCGAGACCTACCTTGTTGTTCTGGAACGCCACGAGCATCGTGAAGATGACCTCGCCGTCCTGCATGGCGGTGACCTGGCGGTTCGCGAACGCCTTGCTCTCGCGAAAACGATCGACGTGGTATTCCAGCGGCTTGCTGACATCACCCCCGCGGATGAAGTGCGCGTGCATCGCGTGCACGGGCGGATCACCGCGGGTAAGGGTCCGCCCCGCTGCCACCACGCCCTGCCCCAGCAACTGGCCGCCGAACGTACGGGGCATCACCTTGTCGGGGTGCTGACCGATGAACAGATCGTCACCTGCTCGCTCCACATCGAGCAGGTCGAGAAGCGTGCGCAGGTCGTCCGATTGCGACGAGGTGTCGGTGCTCATGGTTCACCACCCTATGCGACGCAGATCAGTGGTCCTGTTCGCCGATCCGGTGAACGTGCACGAAGTTGGTGGAACCGACCACGTACGCGGGTGCGCCGGCGATGATGACGACTACGTCGCCCTCCTTCAAACGCCCGCTCTTGACCAGTACCTCGTCGACCTGAGTGATCATGTCGTCGGTGTTGTTCATCCGGGTCACCAGATTGGGCTCCACGCCCCAACTGACCGCCAGCTGATTACGGGTCGATTCGGTGGCGGTGAACGCATGCAGCGGCACACGCGAATGCAGACGCGCCACCCGGCGCACGGTGTCGCCGGTCTCGGTGAACGCGATGATCGCATCGACGTTCAGTCGCTCGGCGATGTCGCGCGCCGCGTATGTGACGACGCCGCGCCGAGTCCTCGGCATGTGCTTGAGCGGGGGCACCTCGCGGCTGCCGCCCTCCGCAGCAGAGACGATGCGGGCCATCGTGCGGACTGTCTCGTGCGGGAACTTTCCGACCGACGTCTCACCCGACAGCATGACGGCATCAGCACCGTCGAGCACTGCGTTCGCGACGTCGGAGGCCTCGGCGCGGGTCGGTCGCGAGTTCTCGATCATCGAGTCGAGCATCTGGGTCGCGACGATCACCGACTTGGCGTTCTCCCGCGCCATCTGAATCGCCCGCTTCTGCACCAGCGGCACCTGTTCGAGCGGCATCTCGACACCGAGATCGCCGCGCGCCACCATGATGGCGTCGAAGGCCAGGATGACAGCCTCGAGGTTGTCGATCGCCTCCGGCTTCTCGAGCTTCGCGATGACCGGCACCCGGCGTCCCACCCGGTCCATGATCTCGTGGACGAGTTCGATGTCGGCGGGGCTGCGCACGAACGACAACGCGATCAGATCGACCCCGAGCTCGAGCGCGAACTCCAGGTCCTCGACGTCCTTCTCCGACATGGCAGGCACCGAGATGTTCATTCCCGGCATCGACAGGCCCTTGTTGTTGCTGACCGTGCCGCCCTCGGTGACGACGCAGACCACGTCGTCGCCGTCGATCCGGTCCACCGTGAGCCCCACCTTGCCGTCATCGACCAGGAGGCGGTCGCCCGGCTTCGCATCCGCGGCGAGACGTTTGTACGTCGTGGACACCCGATTGCCTGCGCCGAGGACGTCCTCGACGGTGATCCGCACCTCGTCACCGGTGTTCCAGTCGACCGCACCGTTGGGGCGGCCGTTGTCCTCGAACTTGCCGAGGCGGATCTTCGGCCCCTGCAGATCGGCGAGGACGCCGACGGGTTTGCCCGTCCGCTCACTCGCCGCACGCACCGCGCGGTATACATCGCGGTGGTCGTCGTGGGCGCCATGACTGAAGTTGAGTCGGGCGACGTTCATGCCGCACTCGACGAGTGCGACGATCCCTTCCTCGGTGTTGGTAGCAGGGCCCAGGGTGCAAACGATCTTAGTTCGACGAGTCACGCCCCAAGGCTAGCCGCTACTGCCCCGCCCCATCGAACCTACTGACGGGTATGAAAGACAGTTCACTCGCTTTTCCCCGAACGCACCGTGCTTCAGCGATGCGACACCGTCTCAGAGGGTGTCGGTCTCGGCCGAGTCTGCGCCGTCGGCTGCGCCATCCGCGTCGACCGGATCGTCCGCATTCGCCGAATCGCCTGCCGTTTCGCGGATTTCGATCGAACCGGCCTCCCCTGCCTGCGACTCTTCGACGACGGTCAACTCGTCGTACCCGTGATCCTCCGATTCGACGGAGTATCCGGCGGCAGGCACATCAGGCGCGAACAAGGTGTCGGCAGATTCGGCGACCTCGAACTCCGGCTCCGGCGTCTCCTCCTCCGGTACCGCGCCTGCTTCCGGTTCATCGACTCTTGCCGATTCTCCGCCGGCTTCCGACTCTTCGCCGTCTTCGAGGCCGTCCTCGGGCGCAGGCTCTGCCGGCTCGTCGGAGAGCATTTCGTCACTATCGGCCTCGTCACCGTCAGACTCAACCTCAGTCTCAGCCTCGGCCTCGGATGCCGCCTCGGCGTCGTCCGTCGACTCTGCTGCGCTCTCGACGGGTGCGTCCGGGTGCGACACCTCGGCGTCACGGTCCTCGTCGGTGACCGTGTCCTCGTCGGTGACCGTGTCCTCGTCGGTGTGATCGTCGGTGTCCTCGTCATCGTCCCCCGCGACTGCGGCAGCGGTTGCGCCCGCTCCCGCGACACCGGCGGTGGCCGCGACGGCGCCGGCTCCGATTCCAGCTCCGGTGGAATCATCGCCGTCGGTACCGCGATCATCGTCCTGGTCGCTCGGTCCGTACTCGGAGAAGTCATCGTCCTCAGAAGACTCGTCGTACTCGGCGAACTCCTCGTACCCAGAAGAGTCGTCGTCATACTCGGGCACATATCCGACTTCGCCCTCGTCCGCCAACTGCTCGGCACGGTAGGGCCAGTACATCGACAGTCCGGTCTCGCGACCGCGCGGTGCCATCACCACGTAGAGCGCGGCGCACACGAACACGAGGGCTGCGACGATCACGTTCACCCGGAGGCCGAGGATGTGGGTCGCCTCGTCGCTGCGCATGAGTTCCACGATGAATCGCCCGACGCAGTAACCGGCGACATAGAGCGCGAAGAGCCGCCCGTGGCCGAGCCGGAACTTCCGGTCCAGCACCACCAGGAGTCCAACGATCAGCACGCTCCACACGAGTTCGTACAGGAACGTCGGGTGGACGACCTCGAGAACGGTGCCGTTGGATGTCCCGTCGATCACCGCGATACCGCGTCGCCCGGTATCCGGGTTGACGCGCTCGTAGAGTTCCAGTCCCCAGGGCACCGTGGTCGGCCGCCCGTACAGCTCCTGGTTGAAGTAGTTGCCGAGCCTGCCGATCGCTTGTGCGAGAAGTATCGCCGGAGCGATCGCGTCGCCGAACGAAGGCAGCTTGATGCCCTTCCAGCGGCAGCCGAGCCAGGCGCCGACCGCGCCGAATGCGACAGCGCCCCAGATGCCGAGACCGCCGTCCCACACCTGGAAGACGGCGCCGAGACCCTTGCCGTTCTCGCCGAAGTACCGCCACCAGTCGGTCATGACGTGATAGATGCGCCCGCCGACCAGCCCGAACGGCACCGCGATCAGTCCGACGTCGAGCACGTCTCCCGGCCGCCCGCCGCGGGCCTGCCAGCGGCGGTCGCCCCACCAGACGGCGACGACGATGCCGAGGATGATGCACAACGCGTAGGCGCGGAGCGGGAACGGTCCGAGGTGCCACACGCCCTGCGAGGGACTCGGAATATATGCGAGGACTTCTCCGGCAGTCACGACTGCCACACTAATGCACTACTCACCCGCGCGAACGGCGCACTCCCTGAGCGAGTTCGCCGACCAGGGAGGCCACTGCTGCCTGACCGTCGTCGACGGCGGAGACGATCGCCGATCCGACGATCACCCCGTCCGCGTACGCGCCGATCTCGGCGGCTTGATCGCCGCTTCGCACGCCCAGTCCCACACCGATCGGAATGTCGGAGTACTCGCGGACCCGGGAGCACAGCTCCGGCGCCGCGTTCGAGACCGTCGCCCGCGCACCGGTCACGCCCATGGTCGAGGTCGCGTAGACGAACCCGCGGCACGCGTCGACGGTCATCGCGATCCGCTCCGGCGACGACGACGGGGCCACGAGGTAGATCCGGTCGAGGTCGTGGGCGTCAGAGGCGTCGTGCCACTGCGCGCCCTCTTCGGGGATCAGGTTCGGGGTGATGACACCGACTCCGCCGGCCGACGCGAGGTCCCGGGCGAACGCGTCCACTCCGTACTTGAGGATGAGGTTCCAGTAGCTCATGACCACGGGCGCCGCCCCTGCCGAGGCGACTGCTTCGGCTGCGGCGAACACGTCGCGTACCCGCGAACCGTTCTCGAGCGCGTGCACCGCGGCCTTCGCGATCGTCGGACCATCCATCACCGGGTCGGAGTACGGGATGCCGAGCTCGACGATGTCGCAGCCGGCCGACACCATGGTCTGCACCGTCTCGATCGAGGTCTCGACGTCCGGATAGCCGACCGGGAAGTAGCCGATGAGTGCGCTGCGGTCCTCGGCGCGGCTCGCGGCGAATGTCTGACCCAGGCGCGAGGCGGGCGCGGTGTGCTGCGCGGTAGTCACTTGTCGTCCCCTGCGGTCGTAGCTGACGCCTTCTCGGCGAGCATGGCGGCGTACTCGGTCTCCGATGGCGGTCGCCCGCCCAGTCCGAACCATTCCATCGCGGTGTCCATGTCCTTGTCGCCGCGACCGGACAGGTTCACCACGATGACCGCACCCTCACCGAGTTCCCGTCCCAGCTTGAGCGCACCGGCGACGGCGTGCGCCGATTCGACCGCCGGAATGATGCCCTCCAGGCGGGACAGCGCCGACAGCGCGTCCATCGCCTCCGTGTCGGTGATCGGCAGGTACTCGGCACGCCCGATCTCGCGCAGATGCGCGTGTTCGGGACCCACACCCGGGTAGTCCAGGCCCGCGGAGATCGAATGCGACTCGATGGTCTGACCGTCCTCGTCCTGCAGCAGGTAGGAGTAGGCGCCTTGGAACGCTCCGGGCGTTCCCCCGGTGAACGTCGCGGCGTGCCGCCCGGTGTCGACGCCGTCGCCCGCAGCTTCGTAGCCGACGAGGCGGACCCCGTCGTCGTCGATGAACGGGTGGAAGATGCCGATGGCGTTCGAGCCGCCGCCGACGCACGCCGTGACGGCATCGGGCAGCGCACCGGTCTTGTCCAGGATCTGCCGACGGGACTCCATGCCGATGATCCGCTGGAAATCGCGTACCAGCATGGGGAACGGGTGCGGTCCGGCCGCGGTGCCGAAGCAGTAGTAGGTGTCGTCCGCGTTGGTCACCCAGTCGCGGAGTGCTTCGTTGATCGCATCCTTCAGGGTCGCCGATCCGGATTCGACCGCGACGACCGTCGCACCGAGCAGTTGCATCCGCGCGACGTTCAGCGACTGCCGCTCGGTGTCGACGCGCCCCATGTAGATGAGGCAGTCGAGGCCGAGGAGCGCACACGCGGTCGCGGTGGCGACGCCGTGCTGGCCCGCACCGGTCTCGGCGATGACGCGTGTCTTGCCCATCCGCTGGGCGAGCAGTGCCTGGCCGAGCACGTTGTTGATCTTGTGCGAGCCGGTGTGGTTCAGGTCCTCGCGTTTGAGGAACAGGCGTGCGCCGCCTGCAGCCTCGCTCATGCGGGTCGCCTCGTACAGGGGCGACGGGCGACCCGCGTAGTCGCGCTGCAGCCGGTCGAGTTCGTCCAGGAATCCCTGATCGGCACGCAGCTTCTCGTAAGTCGCGGTGACCTCCTCGATCACCGCCATCAGGGCCTCGGGGACGTGCCTGCCGCCGAAGAGACCCCAGTGCCCCGTCTCGTCCGGACCGATCGGCGCGATGTTCGCGACGCCGTCGCTGGCCTTCGGGAAGTCCGCTGCCGGAGGGACGGGCGAATGGTCTGGGGAGCTTCGATCGGTCACGATTCCAGTATCCTCATCGAGTTCGGCCGACGGCAAACCGATTCCGGGTCAGCGCGACGGTTTGGGGCACGACGGGTGTGAGCCTGCGGTCACCAGATCGGCGACGGCCGCCCGCGGATCGCCCGACGTCACGAGCCCCTCGCCGACCAGAACCGCATCGGCTCCGGCTCCGGCGTACGCGAGCAGATCGGCGGTGCCTCGGACGCCGGACTCGGCGACGCGCACCACATTCGACGGCAGGCCCGGCGCGATGCTCGAGAAGGTGTCTCGATCCACTTCGAGGGTCTTGAGGTTGCGGGCGTTCACCCCGACGACGGTTGCACCCGCTTCGAGTGCGCGGTCCGCTTCCTCTGCCGTGTGCACCTCGACGAGCGCCGTCATACCGAGCGACTCGACCCGATCGATGAGCGAGGTCAGCACCGACTGTTCGAGTGCGGCGACGATGAGGAGTACCACGTCGGCACCGTGCGCCCGAGCCTCGTGGATCTGATACGGACCGACGACGAAGTCCTTGCGGAGGATCGGGATGTCGACGACGGCGCGCACTGCGTCCAGATCGGCGAGTGATCCCTTGAACCGGCGCTCCTCGGTGAGCACGCTGATGACGCGGGCTCCCCCGGCCTCGTAGGCCTGCGCCAGTTCGGCGGGGTCGACGATGTTGGAGAGCTGCCCCTTGGACGGGCTCGACCTCTTGACCTCCGCGATCACCCCGATGTCCGACTGGCGAAGAGCTGCGGTGGCGTCGCGCGGTTCGGGAGCCTTCTTCACGAGTTCCTTGACCGCAGCCAGGTCGAGAACGGCTTCGCGCGCAGCGAGGTCAGCTTTGACGCCGTCGATGATCGAATCAAGCACTGACTGGCTACTCACTGGACGCCCCTTTCTCGCGCGGTACGTCCAGACTAGGCAAGGCCTCCCCGCATCGGCAGTTCGGGGTGGACGTAAGAGCAGGGCGAGTGGTCCGTGATCGACTCGGTTCCGGACCGACTCAGTCGGTGGCGGCTTCGGCCGCCAGCGTGGCCAGCGTGTTCTCGAGCTGCTCTTCGGTGACGAGCGGGAACTTGAGCTTCTCGAGGAGCCCCTTGTCCGTGACCTTCGACCAGTCGTAGGTGTGCCGGACCAGCGTGCTGTCCGGCCCCTGCGACTCGAGTTCCCAGACCCACTCCCAGCCGGGAGGCTCGACACCTGCGGGTGCGGTCTGCCAGGCGAGGAGCTTGTCCGCGGCGTATCCCGTCACATGGTTGTCGGTCTGGTACTCCCCGCCCATGTGGGGACCCTCCATGTTCATGGTGAACACTTCGCCGACCTGCTGGATCCGGTCGGCGTGGTCGACACTGCGGACGAATCCGGACCCGTCCAGCTTCCGGTGACGCTCCGGGTTGCTCAGCACGTCGAAGACGTCGGCTACCGGGGCTTCGATGACTCGCTCGACTGTGACACTCGTTCGATCGCTCATGACTCCACCGTGCCGAAAGCCACGCCGCCTGACAACCCCGCCTGCTGACCCCGGCTGCGTCAGTCCCGATCTGCGGTGGGATCGACGCCGTTGTCGAGCGAGTCCCACATGAGACGTTCGTTTCCGTCGGCGTCGACGTCTTCACCGCGAGCGGCGCGTTCGCGTTCCGCGAAGACCTTCTTCTCGAGTTCTTCGCGCCGGGCCGCAGGCGAGGTGTACTTCGACGACATCCCACCGGCCGATGCACCGCGCATCATGAGGACGGCCGCGACGGCGGCGCACACTGCGCCGGCGATCAGGATGTACGAGGGAGCGGTGTACGTGAGGATCGCCGAGATGTCGTACTTCGGATCCAGATCGATGGCCTCGGCGGCGAAGATGTTGTTCTCGCCGTTGCTGATCAGCGAGATAGGGGGAACCAGCGACAGAACGGCGGCCACTGCCAGGACGAGGGCTACGAGCCGCAGCATCCATCCGCGAACGGCGATCTGCGCGACGATCCCCGCCACGAAGAGCAGCGCCACCGCGACGAGCCACGGGCTCCAGTCCGAGCCGAGCACGTCGAAGCTGCGCGGGGTACCGAGGCCGTCCTCCGCGACCACCTCCGCCCACCGCATGCGGGACGACGCCCACAACGCGATAGCGGCGAGCACCAGCAGGATGCCCGCCAGCGCCTGCCTGCGTCTGCCCGCCGATTGCCGGGGTGCGGCCGACTCCGGCTGGTCCCCGCGGGGTGATCTCTCGTCTGCGTCGGTCATGCCAGGTCCTCTCCGCTGACTCGGGTCACGGTGCCTGCCGCCGCGACCGCATTGAGCACTGCGGTCGCCTTGTTGCGTGCCTCGTTGAACTCGTACTCGGCGTCACTGTCGGCGACCACACCGCCACCGGCCTGAACGTACGCCTTGCCGCCCGACAGCAGCGCGGTGCGGATGGCGATCGCGGTGTCCGCGTCGCCTGCGAAGTCGAGGTATCCGACGATCCCGCCGTACGTGCCGCGCCGGGTCAGTTCATGCTGTTCGATGATCTCCATGGCCCGCACCTTGGGCGCACCGGAGAGCGTGCCCGCCGGGAAGCACGCGGTGACGGCGTCGAGCGCGTGCTTGTCGTCACGGAGCTGACCGGACACCGTCGACACCAGGTGCATCACGTGGCTGTATCGCTCCACGCGACGGTAGTCGGTGACTTCCACCGTGCCCGGCTCGCAGACGCGCCCCAGGTCGTTGCGGCCCAGATCCACGAGCATCAGATGCTCGGAGTTCTCCTTCTCGTCCTCCAGCAGCCCCTTGGCGAGGAGTTGGTCCTCGGACTCGGTCTCGCCGCGCCAACGGGTGCCCGCGATGGGGTGGGTCGTCGCCGTGCCGTCTGCGACGGTCACGAGTGCCTCCGGCGACGATCCGACGACCTGGAACGGCTCGCGGCCCACTCCGGGGATGCGGAACAGGTACATGTACGGACTCGGATTGGATGCGCGCAGCACCCGGTACACGTCGAGCGGGTCGGCATCGGTGTCGATCTCGAATCGCTGGGACGGCACCACCTGGAACGCCTCGCCCGCCTCGATCGCCTCGACCACGTCGCCGACGATCTCTCGGTACTCGTCCAGCGTGCGCTGCGAGGTGTACTGGGGCGCCGGCCGGTCGAACGTCGACACCGTCGACGCGGCCGGAGCGGCCAGCGCCTCGGTCATCTCGTCGAGCCGGCGTACTGCGTCGTCGTAGGCCTCGTCCACACGCTCATCGGAACCGTCCCAGTTGACCGCGTTGGCGATCAGCGTGATGGCGCCCTCGTGGTGATCGAAGGCCGCGAGCTCTGTCACCAGCAACCAGAACATGTCCGGCAGCCCGAGATCGTCGACGGTCGACGACGGCAACCGCTCCAGCCGGCGGACGAAGTCGTACGCCATGAATCCGACGAACCCGCCGGTGAGCGGCGGCAGACCGTCGAACGCCTCGGTCTCCAGCAACCGCAGGGATTCGGCCAGCGCCGCCAACGGGTCCCCGCCCGCGGGAGCACCGGCGGGGACTGCTCCCCACCACCGCGCGGCGTCGTCGACCACGGTGAGCGCGGACGAGCCGGAGCCGATGAACGACCACCGCGACCACGACTGGCCGTTGGGCGCGGATTCGAGCAGGAAGGTGCCGTCCCTATCGCCCGCGAGCTTCCGGTACACCGACAGCGGCGTCTCGGAGTCGGCGAGGACCTTGCGCGTCACCGGAACCACCCGGTGCTCGGCCGCCAGGGTCCGGAATTCGTCGAGCGACGTCGTGTGCATGCTCATCCGAGCGGTTCCCCGCCGACGCCCCACTGACTGCGGGGCACTTCGGTGATCGTCACCCACACCGAGTCGGGATTCTTGCCCGTCGCCTTCGCGTAGGCCTCCGTCACGGAGGCGATCGTCTCGCGCTTCACGACATCCGACAGACCGGCGGTCTGCGAGATCTGGATCAACGGCATGTCAGCGTCCTTCGTCGTCGGTGCGGTCGGCCGCATCGGTGAATTCGAGCGGCGGGGTGTCGAAACAGCTGTGATTCCCGGTGTGGCAGGCTGCCCCCTCCTGGTCGACGGTGAGCAGCAGAGTGTCGCCGTCACAGTCGATGCGGACATCGTGGACGTACTGCGTGTGACCGCTGGTCTCGCCCTTCACCCAGTACTGTTCGCGGGACCTCGAGTAGTACGTGGCCTTCCGGGTGGCGAGCGTGCGCTCGAGCGCCTCGTCGTCCATCCACGCCATCATCAGCACGATGCCGGTCGCGCGTTCCTGCGCGATGGCCGCGAACAGGCCATCGTCACCGCGCTTGAGCTGTGCCGCGAGCTCTGCGGGCAGTGCCATTCTGGCTCCTTCTCCGATGGGGATTCGAGTGTGCGAGACCGTCCGGGACGTCCGTGCGGTCAGCGGACGGTGATGCCATCGTCGCGCATCGCGGTCTTCACCTCGCCGATGCTCAGCTCGCCGAAGTGAAAGACCGATGCGGCGAGGACGGCGTCCGCGCCCGCCTGGACCGCGGGCGCGAAGTGCTCGCTCGCGCCGGCGCCGCCCGACGCGATCACCGGGATCGTCACCGCGCCGCGCACGGCACGGATCATCGCCAGGTCGAATCCGTCCTTGGTCCCGTCCGCGTCCATCGAGTTCAGGAGGATCTCCCCGACCCCGAGCTCCTGACCGCGTCGCGCCCATTCCACGGCGTCGATCCCGGTGCCGCGGCGACCGCCGTGCGTGGTGACCTCCCAGCCCGACGGCGTCGGGCCGTGCTCCGAATCGTCCGGTACGGTCCGCGCGTCCACCGACAGCACGATGCACTGCGAACCGAACCGGCGGCTCATCTCGCCGAGCACCTCCGGACGTGCGATCGCGGCCGTGTTCACACTGACCTTGTCAGCGCCCGCACGCAGCATCATGTCCACGTCGTCCGGAGTGCGGATCCCCCCGCCGACGGTGAGCGGGATGAAGATCTGGTCGGCGGTGCGGCGCACGACGTCGATCATCGTCGCGCGACCCGAGCTCGACGCCGTCACGTCCAGGAAGGTCAGCTCGTCGGCCCCCTCGGCGTCGTACCGTGCCGCGAGTTCCACCGGGTCGCCTGCGTCCCGCAGGTTCGCGAAGTTGACGCCCTTGACCACGCGGCCGCCGTCCACGTCCAGGCACGGGATGACACGTACTGCCAGACTCACTGATCCACCTCGTCGTTCTCGTTCTCTCCCGCCAAGCCGGTTTCGGCGATGACGGACATCAGTTCGCCGTGCAGGCGGTCACCGCCCGACACCAGCGAGCGCGACCCGACCCGCCACGGATCACCGTGCACGTCGGTCGCCGCCCCACCCGCAGCTCGCACCAGAGCCGCACCGGCGGCGTTGTCCCACGCATGTGCACTGAACGAGACGGCACCCCCGAAGATTCCCGCGGCGACGTAGGCCAGGTCGGTCCCCGTGGATCCGGTCATGCGCAGTCTGCTCGCCCGGTAGCTGAGGGCGCGGTACAGGTCGGCACGGGCGGCGCCGCGGTACCGGCCACCGGCACGCGCGTTGAAGGCGCCGCAGCCGATCACCGCAGACGACAGCGGGGCTTCTCCCAGCTGCGCCCCCGGTTGTCCGTTCACCCGGAAATCGCCGCCGACGATGCCGTCGAAACGCTGGTTCAGCAATGGCAGCCGGGTGATGCCGATGACGGGTTCCCCGTCGACCGCCAACGCCAGCAGCATCGCGGCCAACGGGAACCCCGTCGAGTAGTTGTAGGTCCCGTCGATCGGGTCGAGGATCCAGACCGGACCGTGATCGGCGGCCGGTCCCCCGTACTCCTCACCGTGCACCGGGTACCCGGTCAGATCCTCCAGTTCGGAGCCGATGCGGCGCTCCAGGGACAAGTCGACGTCGGTGGCGAAGTCGTCGCCCTTCTTCGCGACCGAACTGCGCGCCCCGAGACCGTCGACGAACATCGGCGTCGCCGAGTCGAGCACCCCCTGTGCCACCGCCAGCAGGCGCTGCGGGTCGAAGTCGGGCGGAACGGTCACTGTGCTCACGTGCTCGACGACACCGCGGTCAGCGCCTCGGGAAGGGTGAAGCGCCCGGCGTACAGGGCTTTGCCGATGATGGCGCCCTCGACGCCGAGATCGGTGAGCTCGGCGATCGCGACCAGATCGGCGACCGTGGACACGCCACCGGATGCCACCACTGGTGCATCGGTGGCACGGGCGACCTCAGCGAGAAGATCCAGATTCGGTCCGGTCAGCGTTCCGTCCTTGCTGACATCGGTGACCACATAGCGTGCGCACCCGTCGGTGTCGAGACGTTCGAGCGTCTCCCACAGGTCGCCGCCGTCGGTGACCCATCCGCGGCCCCGCACGCGCCACGTCCCGTTCTCGCGCAGCACGTCGAGACCGACGGCGATCCGCTCGCCGTGCTCGGCGATCGCACGTGCGCACCACTCGGGATTCTCGATGGCGGCGGTCCCCAGGTTCACCCGGGTGGCACCCGTCGCCAGCGCGGCCGCGAGCGACGCGTCGTCGCGGATGCCACCGGACAGCTCCACCTTGATGTTCAGCTCGGAGGCCACCTCGGCGAGCAGCGCGCGATTGTCGCCGCGGCCGAACGCAGCATCCAGGTCCACCAGATGCACCCACTGCGCGCCGTCGGCCTGCCAGGTCTGTGCGGCGTCGCGCGGCGAGCCGTACGACGTCTCGGAGCCCGCCTCGCCCTTCACCAGACGGACGGCCTGGCCGTCGACCACGTCGACGGCCGGCAGAAGTTCCAGGGTCGTGCCCATGTCGTTCAGTGCCCTGCTTCCTCGTCGTGCTTTCGCGCTATCTCTTCTTTGCGCCGGTCGATCTCGTCCTGCACCCCGCGCAGCATGCGCCGCGACACGTATCCGATCACGGCCACCATCAGGAGCACTGCGACGAACGCCACGACCAACGCGGCCGTCGGATGGTCGCGAGCGATCACCATGATGATCGGCACCGCTACGACCAGCACGCCGACTCCGGCGGCCAGCGCCGTCGCGACCAGTCTGCCGAACGAGAAATCGTCGAACGCCGGACGCTTCTTTGCCGTCACTTCAGACTCCCGATCCAGTTGCTCAGTAGTTGTGCGCCCACGTCCCCGGACTTCTCCGGGTGGAACTGGGTGGCCCACAGCGGGCCGTTCTCCACCGCTGCCACGAACGGTCCCCCGTGGTCAGCCCACGTCACTCGGGGCGCCGCGATCGACGAGCCATCCGAATCGAGGTCCCATGACTGCACCCCGTAGGTGTGGACGAAGTAGAAGCGGGCATCGTCGTCGACTCCCGCGAACAGCTGCGAATCGGCTGGCGCGCGCACCGTGTTCCATCCCATGTGCGGCAGCACCTCTGCCTGCAATCGGGTGACCGATCCGGGCCACTCGTCGCAGCCCTCGGTGTCGACATCGAACTCGACGCCCCGGGAGAACAGGATCTGCATGCCGACGCAGATGCCGAGCACCGGTCTGCCGCCGGCGAGCCGACGCCCGATGATGCGGTCCCCGCGTACCGCGCGCAGGCCTTCCATGCAGGCCGAGAACGCACCGACACCCGGGACGAGGAGCCCCTCGGCGTTCAGCGCGGTGTCGAAGTCGGAGGTGATATCGACTTCTGCACCCGCGCGCTCGAGTGCCCGCTGCGCCGACCGCAGATTGCCCGACCCGTAGTCGAGAAGCACCACCTGCTCGGTCACAGAGAGCCCTTCGTGGACGGCACTCCGTGCACCCGCGGGTCCGGTTCGACGGCCTGGCGCAGCGCGCGTGCCACCGCCTTGAACTCGGCTTCGGTGATGTGGTGCTGGTCGCGTCCGTAGAGGACCCGAACGTGCAGCGCGATGCGCGCGTTGAGAGCGATCGACTCGAACACGTGCCGGTTGATGATCGTCGAATACGAGACGACGGGCTTGTCGCCACCCGAGTAACCGCCGATCGTCGCCGTCAGCAGGTGCTCCGGTTCGCCGGTGTGCACGCAGTACGGCCGGCCCGACACATCGACGATCGCCTGGGCGAGCGTCTCGTCCATCGGGATCCAGGCGTCGCCGAACCGGCGGATCCCCCGCTTGTCGCCGAGCGCCTCACCGATCGCCTGCCCGAGCACGATCGAGGTGTCCTCGACCGTGTGGTGCGCCTCGATCTCGATGTCGCCCTTGGCATGCACCGTCAGGTCGAAGCTGCCGTGCGCGCCGAAGGCGGTCAGCATGTGATCGAAGAACGGGACACCGGTGTCGATGTCGGTCACGCCGGTGCCGTCGAGATCGATCTCGACGACGATCGACGATTCGCGGGTCGCACGCTCGACGCGTGCGGTGCGGCTCTGCGATGTGGTCACGCTCACTGCTTTCGGTCGGTGTCGGCCAGCGTCGCGCTGACCGACAAGAAGACGTCGTTCTCGTCGGGTAGTCCAATCGTCGCACGCAACCGCCCGGCGATGCCGACGTCCCGGATGAGAACACCGGCATCGAGGTATCGCTGCCAGGTGGCCTGCGCGTCCGCGAAGTCGCCGAACAGGATGAAATTGGCGTCGGAGTGAGTGACGTCGAACCCCATTCCGGTCAGCGCGGCCACCACCCGCTCGCGTTCGGCCACGATCGACGCGACCCCGGCGAGGGTCTCGGCGCTGTGCCGCAATGCCGCTCGCGCCGATGCCTGAGTGAGCACCGACAGGTGATACGGCAGACGCACCAGCAGCAGGGCCTCGATCACCGCCGGTGCCGCGGCGAGATAGCCCAGCCGCCCGCCGGCGAAGGCGAATGCCTTGCTCATGGTCCGCGACACGATGAGCTTGGTCCCGAACTCCTCGATCAGGGTCGCCGCGCTCGTCTGCGAGGAGAACTCGCCGTACGCCTCGTCCACGATGACGATCCCGGGAGCGGCCTCGACGATTCGTCGCAGATCGTCGATCGCGACGCTCGCGCCGGTCGGATTGTTGGGCGAGGTCACGAACACCACATCGGGGCGGTGCTCGGAGATCGCTGCGATCGCCGCATCCGGATCGAGGCTGAAGTCGCCTGCGCGCTGTGCCGGGACCCAGCGGGTCTGGGTGCCGTCGGAGATGATGGGGTGCATCGAGTACGACGGCACGAAGCCCATCGCCGACCGTCCCGGTCCACCGAACGCCTGCAGGATCTGCTGCAGTATCTCGTTCGAACCGTTCGCCGCCCACACGTTCTCGACGGTCAGGCGGACGCCGGTCGCGCCGCTCAGATAGCCGGCGAGGTCGGTGCGCAGGTCCACCGCGTCGCGGTCCGGGTACCGATGCAGTTCCTCTGCTGCCGACCCGACCGCCTTCGCGACGTCGTCGACCAGCGCCCGGCTCGGCGGATGGGGGTTCTCGTTGGTGTTCAGCGCCACTGGCACCTGGATCTGCGGTGCCCCGTAAGCCGACTTGCCGCGCAGTGAGTCACGCAGCGGGAGGTCGGCCAGGCGGACTGCCGCGCCGGGCACGCTCACCGGACGAACCTGGCGGTCACGGCCTCGCCGTGCGCGGGCAGGTCCTCGGCGTTCGCCAGCGCCACCACGTGCCCGGCGACGTCGGCGAGCGCGTCCCGGTCGTAGTCGATGACGTGGACGCCCCGCAGGAACGTCTGCACCGACAGCCCCGAGGCGTATTTCGCCGATCCCGTCGTGGGCAGGACGTGATTGGATCCCGCGCAGTAGTCGCCGAGGCTGACCGGCGCGTACGGACCGACGAAGATCGCACCAGCGCTCGTCACCCGATCGGCGACGGCCGCCGCGTCCCGCGTCTGGATCTCCAGATGCTCGGCGGCATACGCGTCGACCACCGCGATCCCCGCTTCCAGATCGTCCACCAGGACGATGCCCGACTGTCTGCCTGCGAGCGCCTCATGCACCCGCTCGGTGTGCTTGGTCCCGGTTGCGGCTTTCCCGACTGCAGCATCGACGGCGTCGGCGAACGCCTCGCTGTCGGTGACGAGAACCGACGCCGCGAGAACGTCGTGCTCGGCCTGACTGACCATGTCGGACGCGACGATCGCCGGATCGGCCGAATCGTCGGCGAGAATCGCGATCTCGGTCGGTCCGGCCTCCGAGTCGATGCCGACCACGCCGCGCACAAGGCGCTTCGCCGCGGTCACGAAGATGTTGCCCGGCCCCGTGATCAGATCCACCGGATCGAGCACCTGGCCGGTGGTGTCCTCGCCGCCGTACGCCAGCAGCGCGATGCCCTGAGCACCGCCGACCGCCCACACCTCGTCCACTCCGAGAAGCGAGCACGCGGCGAGGATCGTCGGGTGCGGCCAGCCGCCGAAATCGGCCTGTGCGGGAGAGGCCACGACGAGCGAAGCGACGCCCGCTTCCTGCGCGGGAACCACGTTCATCACGACACTCGACGGATACACGGCGTTCCCGCCCGGCACGTAGAGCCCGACCCGGCGCACGGGGATCCACTTCTCGGCGACGGTCCCGCCCGGCACCACCTGGGTGACCGACGTCTGACGTCGCTGATCGGCGTGCACCAGACGGGCCCGGCGGATCGACTCCTCGAGAGCCGCGGTCACCTCCGGATCGAGCTGTTCACGCGCCTTCGCGATCGCCTCGGCCGGTACCCGCACGGACGCGGGCCGGACCTTGTCGAACTTCTCCGTGTAGTCGAGCGCGGCATCGGATCCATGCTCGGCGACCGCTTCGACGACGGGTGTGATGCTGGGCAGCACGGCGTTGACGTCGGTTCCGCCACGCGGCAACGCGCGACGCAGCTGACTCAGCGTCGGGACACTGCCGCGCAGGTCGGTTCGGGCAAGCATGGGGGTCTCCACTCCGATCAGAAAAGATTGGCCTCCACCAGGATATGCGGTGCCCGCAAACCGATTGCGGTGCGGTGGTGCCCGAGGAGCCTCACATATCCAGACCGAAATCGAGCACGGCGACCGAGTGGGTCAGTGCCCCGACGGCGAGGTAGTCGACGCCGGTGCGGGCGTAGTCCAGTGCCGCATCGAGCGACAGGCCGCCCGAGGACTCCAACTTGGTGTCCGGCGACTGCGCATCGCGCCGCTGGACCGCCATCTGCGTCTCCCACGGCTCGAAGTTGTCGAGCAGCACCAGCTGCGGGGACAACGCGAGGACCTCGTCCAACTGGGCGAGCGAATCGACCTCGACCTCGACGGGCACGTCCGGTGCCGCGGCGCGCACGGCCTCCAGGGCCGCCCCGACACCGCCGGCGGCGACGACGTGGTTGTCCTTTATCAGCGCGGCGTCGCCGAGGCCCATTCGGTGATTGACGCCGCCGCCCGCGCGCACCGCGTACTTCTGCAGGGCCCGCAGTCCGGGCAGCGTCTTACGCGAATCGCGGATCTGCGCCTTCGTGCCGTCGACCGCTTCGACCCACAGGGCGGTGGCGGTCGCGATACCCGACAGATGACACAGCAGGTTGAGCGCCGTCCGCTCCGCGGTGAGCAGCGAGCGGGTCGGCGCGGTCACCGCGAGCGCGACGGTCCCCGGCTCGACGAGGGCACCGTCGGTCAGCTGCTCGGTGGCCGCGTAGTTCTGCGGGCCGATCACCTGGTCGAACACGGCGCGGACGATCGGCAGTCCGGCGACCACACCGTGCTGCCGGGACACCACCCGCGCCTGCGTCACCGCTTCCGCAGGCACCGTCGCCAGCGAGGTGATATCCGGTCCGTACTGCAGATCCTCGATGAGGGCGGTCCGGATCAGCGCCGCAACGTCCTCGTCCACGTCGAGCGCGAGGTCGCCTCCAGCTCGCTCCTGGCCGATGAAGGTCATTCGCCGCTGCCCGGATTGCCGATCGAGATCATCCGCTGAACCGACAGGCGTGCGCGCTCGGCGATGTCCGGTGCCACGTGCACCTCGTCCTTGCCTTCGGTGAGGCACCGCAGGAGGGCGGCCGGGGTGTTCATCTTCATGTACGGGCAGGCTGCGTTCTCGTTGACCGCCTGGAAGTCGACCTCGGGTGCGGCCTTGCGAAGCTGGTGCAGCATGCCGACCTCGGTCGCGACGAGGACCTGCGTGGACTGCGTGGCACGTGCGGCCTCGATCATCCCGCCGGTGGACAGGATCTGCACCTTGTCCTCGGGGACGACGCCCTCACCGGCCAGGTAGAGCGCGGATGTCGCACACCCGCACTCGGGGTGGATGAACAGGTCGGCGTCGGGGTGGCTGTCGGACTGCTCGGTCAGCTCCGCACCGTTGATGCCCGCGTGGACGTGGCACTCACCCGCCCAGATGTGAATGTTGTCGCGACCGGTCTCGCGCTTGACATGCGCCCCCAGGAACTGGTCCGGCAGGAACAGCACCTCACGGTCGGGGTCGATCGAGGACACCACATCGACGGCGTTGGAAGACGTGCAGCAGATGTCGGTGAGTCCCTTCACCTCTGCCGTGGTGTTCACGTACGACACCACGACGGCGTCGGGGTACTCAGCCTTCCATTCGCGCAGCTCGTCGGCGCTTATCGAGTCGGCGAGCGAGCAGCCTGCCCGCTCGTCCGGTATCAGGACGCGCTTCTCGGGGCTGAGGATCTTCGCGGTCTCCGCCATGAAGTGGACGCCGCAGAAGATGATCTCGTCGGCGTCGACCTCGGCTGCGATCCGCGACAGCGCAAGCGAGTCACCCACGTAGTCGGCCACATCCTGGATCGCGGGCAGCTGATAGTTGTGCGCCAGGATCTTCGCGTTGCGCTCCTTCGCGAGCCGTTTGATCTCGGCCGCCCATTGCTCAGTCGGCTCCACCCCGCCGTAGGCCGGCGGGATCCCGGTGCGCGGATCGGGCATGCCGAGGTCGGTCTCGGTCCGGGTGATCACGGTTCCAGTGGTCATGGCGACTCCCATCGCTGCGTCTCGGAGCCGGCTGCGCTCCGGGGAGTTTCCGTCCATCGGTCGAAAACGTGGCGCCATCGTAACATCGAGCTCCCGCTGCGCATTCCCGGCGACCCGCAGGTGCGTGGTTCCCCGGCTCTCACAGCCTAGAATCGACACATGCCGAAGTCCATGTGCGTCGAGGTGCTGACCGCGGTCTTCCAGGCGCGCGAGTGCGCCGAGGCCGGATCGGGCCTGTCCGTGCTCCTGACCCACGATCCCCGATCTCCTGCGGATCCGTGGGCGCTTCCCGGTGGTCAGGTCGGCGACCGTGACACCCTCGAGGCCGCCGCACAGCGGCATCTCGGCGAACAGGCCGAGCTGACCCGAATCGCCCATCTCGAACAGCTGTCATTCTTCTCCGAGCCGGATCGGGTGCCGGGCCGCCGAGCCGTCGCCTCGACCTTTCTCGGACTGGTCCCGCGCGACATACCCGCCGAACCCACCACCGGACACGCCGCGTGGCACGACGTCGCGAGCCTCCCGCCGCTCGCATTCGATCACGAGGACGTCGTCACGATGGCTCGGCAGCGCCTTGCGGCGAAACTCTCCTACACCAACATCGCGTTCGCGCTCGCGCCCGGACAGTTCTCGATGTCCGAGCTGTCGGACATCTACGGAGCCGGGCTCGGCTATCCGGTCGACTCGACCAACCTGCTACGGATCCTGTCGCGGCGCGGCGTCGTGGTATCCACCGGAACCGTCGGCCGCACCGGTCGCGCCGGCGGGCGCCCACCCAGTCTGTACGCCTTCGCCGACACCAGACTGCGGGTGACCGACGAATTCGCCACCCTGCGTCCACCCATGTGACCGCGCCTGGTGTGCTCCCGTATCCCGTTGTGCGGGAATGAGTTCGGGTGAGCGCGCCAGGAGTACGCAGATGAGGTACACCAGCACTGCGGTGAACGGCGCGCAGATCAACAACAGCCACGACGGTGTGTGATCGCCGGCGAACCAGAGCCGAACCGTGAGGTCGTAGGTCCCGGGTGAGGCCAGGTCGAGCGGCTCGCGCGTCATCGCCGCTATGCGGGTGCCGATGTCGATCGCCAGCCCCGACGCCGCGATGGCCGACCCGACCGCGAGGAGCAGCCCCGGCACACCGCGCATCCTCCGCAACCCGAACCACGAGCCGAGGGCCACCATCGCGCCGAGCGCGAAAGCGAGGAAAGCGAACGTGGCCAGGCCGCCGAACAGGTTCGCCGCGTGCCCTTCGGCGTACCGGACGTCCTCGGCGTTGACGACTATCGCGTGGACCGGCGGGGACAACGCGACCCACAGGGCACCGACCGCCACCGCCAGGGCGAGCACGCAGACGACGTACACCGCCGGTGCCGCCCAGGTCGCCCGCCCGCCCCTCGTCATCGGCGTTCGAGCTCGACCGAGTCGACGGTGCCGTGTCGCGAGCACCGTGCGTGCCACCCGTTCGGCCGGATCTGAACGACCATGCGGCGGCCGCACTGCCCGCAGAAGCGAGCTGGTTCCAGGCCGAGCAGCGCCGCCGCGGGCACTGCGTCCGGCGCCTCGACTTCGCACGCCGCACCGGTGTGAATCCCGAACTTCAGCGGTTCGGTCAGCGGACCTGCAGAACCCGTCGGAATCATGTGGTTCTCCTCTTCCACGTGGCGGACACCACGACGCTACACCGTGCCGCCGCCGCGTCAGATGGTGTCATTGAGAGCCTTGATCGGCATCGACAGGTCGTCCAGGAGGTCGAGGTCGTTCTCCGCCGGACGACCGAGCGTCGTCAGGTAGTTGCCGACGATCACTGCGTTGATCCCGCCGAGGATGCCCTGCTCGGCCCCCAGATCACCGAGGGTGATCTCCCGGCCTCCCGCGAAGCGCAGGATGGTGCGCGGAAGCGCGAGACGGAAGGCCGCCACCGACTTGAGCGCCTCGGCTGCAGGTAGCACCTCCAGGTCGCCGAACGGGGTTCCCGGGCGCGGGTTGAGGAAGTTGAGCGGCACCTCGTCCGGTTCGAGCGCGGCCAGATCGGCGGCGAACTCGGCACGTTGTTCGAGCGTCTCCCCCATCCCGAGGATGCCGCCGCAGCAGACCTCCATGCCCGCATCGCGGATCATCCGCAGCGTGCCCCACCTCTCCTCCCACGAGTGCGTGGTCACCACGTTCGGGAAGTGGCTGCGCGCCGTCTCCAGGTTGTGGTTGTAGCGGTGCACGCCCATGTCCTTGAGCTGATCGACCTGCTCCTGATCGAGCATGCCGAGACTGCATGCGATCTGGATGTCCACCTCGTTGCGGATGGCCTCGATCCCAGCGGCGACCTGGCTCATCAGTCGCTCGTCCGGTCCGCGAACCGCAGCGACGATGCAGAACTCGGTGGCTCCGGTCTTCGCGGTCTGCTTGGCCGCCTCGACGAGTGACGGAATATCGATCCAGGCGCTGCGAACCGGCGATGCGAACAGACCCGACTGGCTGCAGAAGTGGCAGTCCTCGGGGCATCCGCCGGTCTTCAGCGAGATGATGCCCTCTACCTCGACCTCGGGTCCGCACCAGCGCATGCGCACATCGTGCGCCAGCGCCAGGACATCGGTGAGCCGGTCATCGGACAACTCGAGCACCTGCAGGACCTGCTGCTGACTCAGGCCGATGCCCTGCTCGAGCACCTGTTCCCGCGCGACGGCGAGGATGTCTCCGACTGCCTGCGTCTGGTCGGCTGCATCGGTCTGGTCGGTGCGCTGCTGCGTACTGGTCACGATCTTCTCCTCAGTGATGGGCTGCATCATGTCTCTCGGTCTTCTCGGGTCGGCGACGTATCACGTCCGGTGCGAACCACACCGGTGCGGCCGCCTGGAAGTCGGCGGGCGGCATCGCCCCGGCTCCCGCGGGAACGGCACCGACTACCGGAACTCCGGTGAGCCGCTGCAGATCATCGCGGTTGCAGGTCATCGCCAGATCGGGCCGCTCGGGCCAGGTCCCGATGACGATTCCGGATGGAGCATGGCCGCGGCGGGCCAGTGCCTCGACGGTGAGCTCGGTGTGATTGAGCGTGCCGAGGCCCGGATCGGCGACGACGAGCGTCGACGGCGCGAAACCATCCGCGTCGAGGGCCGCGATCACATCGATGACCGTCAGGCCGGGCGCCAATCGGACCAGCACTCCGCCGGCTCCTTCGACGACGATCACGTCCGCGTCGGCGGCGAGCTCACGGACGGCTGCGCTCACCTGTCCGACCCGCAGCGCCGGCATGCCTGCACGCCGGGCGGCCACCTCGGGCGCGAGGGGTTCCGGATAGCGCACCGGTTCGCGCGTCGCGACCTCGCCGGCCAGCGCCTGCACGCAGGCGAGGTCGGCCGCCTCGCCCGGCGCCGCACCCGTTTGGGCCGCCTTGCAGACTCCGACGCGCAGCCCGGCCGCCCTGGCGACCGCCGCCAGGGCTGCGACGGCGATCGTCTTGCCGACGTCCGTCCCGGTACCGGTCACGACGATGACCTGCGGCGTCATCGGGAGTTCACCGGCTGACGGACGTGGGACAGCGCGTCCGCAACGATCCCGGCCACGGTGTCGAGGGTTCGGTCGTCGATGTCCGCACGGACGGTGAGCCGCAGTCGCGAGGTTCCCACGGGTACGGACGGCGGCCGGAAGCAGCCGACGAGAACGCCCCGCTCACGGCAGATCGCCGCGGCCGTCGTCGCGGCGACCGGATCGCCGACGATCAGCGACACAACCGCGGCCTCGGGACGCTCCGCACCGAGGGCGGCCGCGATGCGGCGTGCCGCCCGGCGGAGCCGGTTCGGCAGATCGGGTTCGTCGATCAGCACCTCCAGCGCGGCCGTGGCGGCGCCGACGGCCGCCGGGTTCAGCCCGGTGTCGAAGATGAACGTGCGCGCATGGTCGATGAGATGGTCCCGCAGGAGCGCGGTCCCCGCGACGACGCCGCCCTGTGCGGCAAGTGATTTGGAGCAGACGGCCGTCACGACGAGATCGTCGGCGCCGGACAGACCGCATTCCGCGACCAGCCCGGCACCACCGGGCCCGCGTACGCCGATGGCATGAGCCTCGTCCACGAGCAGGGTCGCGCCGTTGTCGTGTGCGGCACTGTACAACTCGCGTAACGGCGCCAGGCTCCCGTCGATGCTGTAGACCGAATCGGTGACGACGATCGCACGCTCCTCCGTCCGCGCGGCCAGTGCTCGCCGAACCGCGCCTGCATCGCCGCGCTCCACCACGACGACGCGAGCGCGGGACAGCCGGCAGCCGTCGATGAGCGACGCGTGTGCACCGGTGTCGCTCACGATCAGGTCACCGCGACCTGCCAGTGCGGTCACGGCCCCCACATTGGCGAGGTATCCGGACGAGAACAACAGGGCCGCTTGCGTTCCGACGAATCGCGCGAACGTCTCCTCGAAGTGAATGTGCGCAGCCGTGGTGCCGACGACGAGTCGCGACGACGTGGATCCGGCACCCCAGTCGTCGAGTGCGCGGTGCGCCTGCGCGAGCACCTCGGGGTGCCGCGACAGCCCGAGGTAGTCGTTCGACGCGAGATTGCATTCGGTGTCACCGGCCGCTCGGGCCACCGGCGACCGATGCAATCCGGCGGCGGCGGTGCGCTCGGCCACGTCGGCGAGCCACCCGGCGGTCACGCGCGCACCGCCGAGGTGGCGTCGAGACTCGCACGCACACCTGCCCCGATCCCCGCGGTCAGCGTGCGGAGTTCGTCGTCGGTGATGATGAAGGGCGGCATCGTGTACAGCAGGTGCCGGAACGGACGCAGCCACACTCCTGCGTCCAGCACCGCATCGGTCGCGGCGACCATGTCGACGTCCCGATCGAGTTCGACGACCCCGATCGCCCCGAGCGTGCGCACGTCGACTACCCCGTCGATACCGACGAGCGGCGCCAGGCCCGACTGGAGACCGGCGCGGATCTCCGGGATGCGGGTGCCCCAATCCGATGAGACGAGCAGGTCGATCGACGCGCAGGCGACGGCGCACGCGAGCGGATTCGCCATGAACGTCGGCCCGTGCGCCAGGCCCCCTGCCTCGCCGCGACTGATGGTCTGCGCGATCTCGTCTGTGGTGAGCGTCGCCGCGAGTGTCATGTACCCGCCGGTGAGGGCTTTGCCCACGCACATGATGTCGGGACTCACTCCCGCATGGTCGACTGCGAACATCGCACCGGTCCGGCCGAACCCGGTGGCGATCTCATCGCAGATCAGGAGCACGTCATGGGCGTCGCAGAGCTCGCGGAGCGCGGTGACCAGGCGCGGGTCGTGAAACCGCATGCCGCCCGCCCCCTGGACGACCGGTTCGACGATGACGGCGGCGAGCGCATCGCGGTCGCGGCCGAGCGCGTCGTCGAGGTCGGCGACGTACTGCGGATCCCAGTGAGCGGGCGGGGCGGGCACGAACACCTGCTCGGCGAGCACGCCGCGCCACATGGCGTGCATCCCGCCATCGGGGTCGCAGACGCTCATCGGCGCGAACGTGTCCCCGTGATAACCACCGCGCCAGGTGAGGATCTTGGTGCGGCCGGTCCGACCGCGACTCCGCTGGTACTGGACGGCCATCTTGACGGCCACCTCGACGGACACCGACCCCGAATCGGCGAAGAAGACCTTGTCGAGCGGCTCCGGCGTGAGCCCGACGAGCCGCTCGGCGAGCCGCGCCGCGGGCTCGTGAGTGAGGCCGCCGAACATGACATGCGACATCCTGCCCACCTGCGCGGTGACCGCCGCGTCGAGCACCGGGTGCCGGTAGCCGTGCACGGCCGCCCACCAGGAGCTCATTCCGTCGATGGCGGTGGTCCCGTCGGCGAAGGTCAGGTGGACGCCTGCGGCGGAGTCGACCACCCGAGGCACAGTGGTGGACGGGAAACCGCCGTACGGATGCCAGACGTGCTCGGCGTCGATCCGCTGGATCTCGTCATGATCGTTGGCATCGGGGACGCCGGAGGGGCCCCTCGTGCCCGGAGCGCCACTCGTATCGGGCCTCATCGCTCCTCCTCACCGGTGCCGCATCGCCGTCCATCCCGGCAATCCTGAACACTGTACAGGCAAGCCTGTACGACGTACAGGAGGCCGGCGCGTACCCTGACGCGGTGAGCAACTCCCGAGCCGACGTCCTCGCGGCGGCACGCGCCATCCTCGCCGAGCACAGCCTCGCCGACCTGACGATGCGCCGACTCGCCACCGACCTGGGCGTCCGCCCCAATGCGCTGTACTGGCACTTCCCCAACAAGCAGTCGATGCTCGCCGCCCTCGCGGACGACATCCTCGCCTCCATCGACGCCCCACCCGACGACGTGTGGCCTGCCCGGCTCGCCGCAATGGCAGCCTCGATGCGCGACGCTCTGCTCGACGTCCCGGACAGCGCGGAGATCGTGTCGTCGGCGTGGGCATCGGGTCTCTCCGACCGCGGCATCGTCGATCTGATCGCCGCCGTGGCGCGAACGGGCGGGCTGACACAGTCGGCGGCGGCCGGAGTCGCGACCGCGATCTGCCAGCTCACCATCGGGCTGACCATCGAGGAGCAGACCCGCGGGCAGATGGAACGTCTCGGCGTGACCGGTCCGTCCGGACGTGACTTCGACGCCGAGTTCGCGGGCGGACTGGACATCATCGTCGCGGGCGCGGGCGCCCGCGGCCACAGCTGAGCACCGCGCCCGATTCGAGTTCATCCCGGCGAATGCGTAGATTTACTTGCCGATCACCCATGAGCTGCGGACCGCGCACCTGAACGAACAGACCCGACTTGACCTTCTCCGACTCTCCCGGAAACTCCGGATACCGCACCGATCTCGACGGACTCCGCGGGATCGCCATCGCGCTGGTCGCCTGCTTCCACGTCTGGTTCGGCCGGGTCTCCGGAGGTGTCGACGTCTTCCTGACGCTCTCCGGCTACTTCTTCCTCGGATCGCTGTACCGTCACGCCGTCTGGTCCGCGGATCCCCGCGCCACCTTCCGCGAGACGATGAACGTGTGGCCCCGCCTCGAACGTCTCCTGCGCCGTCTCCTGCCCGCATTGCTGACGGTGCTGATCGGTGTCGCCGTCCTCACCCTGGTGATCCTCCCCCGGACTCGCTGGAACGACGTCGGGCGCGAGATCGTCGCGAGCGCTCTCTACTACCAGAATTACTATCTGGCGGAGAACTCCCAGGACTACCTGGCCGCCAGCTCCGCTAACAGCCCGCTGCAGCATCTCTGGTCGATGTCGATGCAGGGTCAGTTCTTCGTCGCCGCCCTGGTCATCGCCTTCGCGATCGCCGCCCTCCTCAAAGCACTCGGCACTCGACTGGCGGTGTTCACCGATCCGAAGACCATTCGCCGGGTCATCGGCGGCACCACTGCGCTGATCGCCGCCGCATCCTTCTACTACGCACAGGCCCGCCTGGGCGCCGATCAGCCGTACAACTACTACGACACCGCGGCGCGCCTGTGGGAACCGCTGGTCGGCGGCCTGCTGGCCATCTGGATGCCGTTCCGCCGGATCTCCGGCCGGATCCGCAACCTGTTCGCGCTCGCCGCGATCGCCGCGATCGTGTCCTGCGGTTGGTGGATCGACGGTGTCGCAGAGTATCCGGGGCCGCTCGCACTCGTCCCGGTCGGCGCCACTCTGCTCATCATCTGGGCCGGTGCGGGCCACCGGCCCACGGTGAACCGCTGTCTCGCCGCGCGCCCCGGCGTATGGCTCGGAACCCTCGCGTACGCCCTCTACCTGATTCACTGGCCGCTGCTCATCTTCTACCTATCGTGGCGCGGGTCCGAGCACACGAACGCCCTCGAGGGAACCGCGATCCTCGCGGTGTCCCTGGGGCTGGCCTGGCTCGTCAAGAAGTACGTCGAGGATCCGCTGCGCGGCGGCGGACGATCGATCCTGGGTGACTGGCACTGGCCGGGTCGGCCGCGCATCACCTATGCGGCCATCCTCACGCTGATCCTCCTCCTCGGCTCGGTGACCGTCGGCACGGCGAGCGCGGTCTGGGACCGCAACGTCGGCTCGGCATCGGTCGACACCCGCGACCTCGATCCGGCGCTGTACCCGGGTGCCCGTGAACTGCTCGGCGATGCACCCGTCCCGGCGATGCCCCCGCGTCCGACCCCGCTGGAGGCCGCACACGATTATGCGGAGACCACGCTCGACGGCTACATGAGCGATTTCGAGGACACCGACTTCCACGTCGGCGTCTACGGCGACCCGACCGCGACCCGCACGATCGCGCTCGCAGGCGGATCGCACGCCGAGATGTGGATCTCCGCTCTCGACCGGATCGGGAGAGAGAACGGATTCCGGGTCACCACGTACCTGAAGATGGGTTGCCCGCTGACCACCGAGCCGACTCCGGCCCGCCTGGACGGCACTCCTTACCCGATCTGCCACGACTGGGTCCGCAAGGTGATGAACGAGATCGTCCGCACCGGGACCGACGCCGTCTTCACCAATTCGACCAGGCCGGACACCGACGGCCCGGCCGATCACACACCCGAGGGCTACATCGGGGTCTTCGACGAGTTCGCCCGAGCGAGGATCCCGGTCCTGGGCATCCGCGACGTTCCGTGGCCGCATCACCGAGACGGCCGGGACTTCAACACTCCCGAGTGTCTGGCGAACGGCGGGACCGCGACGACGTGCGGAACTCAGCGATCGACTGCCCTCGCCGCCGTCGATCCGATCGCCGAGTACGCACGCGCGACCCCGACGTTCCATCCACTCGACCTCAGCGCCGGTCTGTGCACCGACGCGTTCTGTCCCGGCATCGTCGGTAACATCATCGTGTACAAGGACTTCCACCACCTGAGCGCCACGTACGTTCGCAGCCTGACCGGCGAACTGTCGCGGCAGATGGCCCTGGCACTGCCCTGGACCGGTCCCGCTCTGTCCTGACACCGTCAGGGGGACGACCGCACGAATTCGCGATCGGAGACGCATGCCGACTGTTCCGACGGACCCGGTCGCCACCTATCGCGTCCAGCTCACACCCGAGTTCACGTTCGCCGAGGTGGTCGGCATCCTCGACCATCTCACCGCCCTCGGAGTCAGTCATCTGCATCTGTCGCCGATCCTGGCTGCGATGCCCGGATCGACCCACGGGTACGACTGGTGCCCACCCGCTCGCATCTCCCCCGTTCTCGGCGGACCCGAGGGGTACCGGCTGCTTCGTGAACTCGCTCGCGCCGCCGGAATCGGGATCATCCTCGACATCGTTCCCAACCACATCGGGGTGGCCGACGCACGGCGCAACGAATGGTGGGCGGACGTGCTGCGGTACGGTGCCGCCTCCGAGTACGCCGGCTTCTTCGATCTCGACACGGTGGGGGCCGACGGGCTCCTCTGCCTACCCTGGCTCGGGAGCGACGGCGACCTGTCGGGCCTCGTTCTCGACGGTGACGGCTGCCTGCTGCTGGGCGATCGCGTGCTGGTGACCGCACCCGGATCCAGCTCACCGGGCGACGACCCGCTCGCGGTGCTCGCACGCCAGCACTATCGCCTGGTGCCGTTCGACAGCCGGCTCATCGGATACCGGCGATTCCTCGCGGTCAACGATCTCGCCGCGCTTCGGCAGGACGCGCCCGAGGTCTACGACGCGACGCACGCATGGCTGCGCGAACTCGCGGCCGACGACCTGTTCGACGGCGTTCGGGTCGACCATCTCGACGGACTCACCGATCCCGTCGGCTACTGCGACCGTCTGCGCACCGACATCGGGGACCGGCTCCTCTACGTCGAGAAGGGTCTCGGCCCCGGCGAACGGATCGACCCGGTGCTTCCGGTGGACGGAACCACCGGGTACGAGCAACTGCGCATCATCGAAGCCGCATTCACCGCGGCGTCCGGTGTGATCGAACTGTCCGAGACGCATCACCTCGTCACCGGCGTCGTCGGCGACGGCGACGAACTGACTGCCGTGGCCAACGACCTGCGGCACGTCACCCTCATCGACATGTTCCCCGACCGGGTCCGGCGAACCACCCGCCTCCTCGAGGAGGCCGCGCCGGAACTCCCCGCACATCACCTGCATCAAGCGGTGACAGCCCTGATCTGCGAAGCGCGCATCGCGCGCATGGACTACCCGTCCGCGCTTCCCGCGGCACTCGCGACCCTGGACCGGTTGAAGCGGAGGAACCCCGACCGAACCGAGGCATTCGACGTTCTCGCGCACGCTTTCCAGGACGCGACGTTCGCGCCCGGCGCCGCGCAACGACTCGCCGAGGCGGTCTCCGCGATCAACGCGAAGGCGTTCGAGGACATCGGCTACCACCGGACCGCCCGGTTGGTCTCCGTTCAGGAGATCGGCTGCAGCCCCGGGGTGCCATCGGTGACCCGGGACGTGTTCCATCGTCACAATGCGGAGCGGGCTCGCGACCTGCCACGTGGCCTCTCAGCGCTCTCCACGCACGACACGAAACGCAGCGAGGACGTCCGGGCCCGGATCGCACTCATCGCGCAGTCGCCGCAGCGATGGTCGATCCTGGTCTTCACACTGCTGCGCATGCTGCCGCCGCCGGATGCGATGACCGGCTACTTCCTGTTGCAGAACCTGATCGGTGTGTGGCCGGCCGGAGACGACGGCGCAACCGGGAAACCGTCCGCCGCACTCAGCGCACGGCTGCGCGACTACGCGCGCAAGGCCATGCGCGAGGGCGGCACCGTCTCGTCGTGGACCGCCGTCGACGACGACGCCGAGGCCGCCGTCATCGAATGGCTCGACGCCGTTCAGACCGGGGCGCAGGCCGCCCTGATCGCCGACTTCGTCGCCGGAATCGCCCCATCGTCTCGCGATGAGGCGCTCTCCAGAAAAGCCCTGTCCCTGCTGTTGCCCGGGGTCGGCGAGATATACCAGGGCACGCAGTGGTGGGACGACTCGCTCACCGATCCCGACAACCGGCGACCCGTCGACTACTCGCAATCACCCGACCACCCGAAGACCGCGCTGGTGCGGGCCGCACTCGACCTGCGACGCCGTCATCCGCGAGCATTCGGCCCCGGAGGGACGTACCGCCCGCTGCGGGTCAGCGGACCGAAGGCCACGCACGTCCTCGGTTTCGCCCGCGGCACCCACGACAACCCACCCGACGTGGTGGTCCTGACGATCCGGCTCGCGCACACCTTCCGTCCCGGAGTCGAACGCCGCGATGCGACGATCGACCTCCCGATCGGACTGTGGCGCGACTCCGAGACCGGCCGGGACCACGCGGAGACGGCGACTGCTGCCGAACTGCTGGGCGACCGCCCGGTCGTGTTCCTCGAACGACTCTGAGAGGTCAGCCTGCCGGCTGCGGCTGTCCCGGTGCGGGCGCCGGCACGGGTGCCCCGCCAGGTGCACCGCCACCCGGCTGACCTGTGGGCGCGCCGGACTCCATGCCCGGGACCATGCCCATATCCGAGACGAGCCACTCGCCGTCCACCTGGTCGAGCGTCAGCTGGAGCAACGACAGGAACTTGCCGCCGCCCGGGGCGGTCGCACTCGTACCGGTGAACTCGACGGCGAGCACCGTGACCGCACGCGAGTCATCGAACGACTCGACCATCGACGCGTTGATCTTCGTCTCGACGTTCGCGAGCTTCGAGCTCTTCACGAACTCGACCGTCTTCGACGCATCCGTATCCAGCCGGGTACGAAGGTCTCCCGTCGTGAGCGGGCCGACCTTCTCCTTGAGCGCCTGCGGAGTGGGGTTCTCGCCCATCGCGACCGCGAAGTACTCGTCCACGAACCCCGCCGCGGCCGCCTTGCTGTCCTCGAACGCCGACAACTCCGACTTCGCCTCGTAGAGCTTCCACCCGCCGAAGACCAGACCCGCGATCACGGCGATGGCGACTATCCCCGCGCCGACGCGCTTGAGGGCACGCGCCGACACCGTGAACTCCCGGTTGCCAGACGACTTCTCGGTGCTCTTCTGGGACTGCGCCCGAGCACGTGCCTTGGCGGCCACCCCGGACTGGGCTTCGGTTATCTTCTCACCTGCCGTATCTTCGTCGGCGGGGTCAATCTCGGGCTTCGTGGGGTCGATCTCGGGCTTCTCGGAGCTCATACGTCCTTCACTTGTCCAATGGAACGGTTCTCGCGTTCGGATCGTAGTTCGGCGGCGGCCCGGCGGTGTCATCGCCCTTGGGGCGCGGCGCATTCGCCGACCCGCGGATCTGCATCGAATCGTCGTTCGTCACGCAGTACAGGTTGGTCGGCACGGTCAGCTCGAGGATCTTGGTCGGCCGTTCCGGCGTCACCTGGTAGTTGCAACTCGGCCTCGGGTAGAGCGAGGCCAGCGCCCACCACGCACCGTCGTGGAACATCTTCTGCCCCTGAATGCTGCCGTCCCGCATCGAGGGGAGCAGCGTGGCCAGGGTCGGCGCACGCAACGCTCCCTGCCGTGCCACGTCCAGGAACTGCTCGAGCACATCGCTCACCGGGTCGGTGATGGTGGCGAGTGAACCGGTCAGGCTGGTCAGTCGCGCCGGACCGCGTCCGAGCAGGGTGCGCAATTCACCGTCCGCCTTCACCGCCGCAGTCATCGTCGCATTGAGTCCGTGCGACAGATGCTGAAGATCCGGTTGAATGTCGGCTGTCGTCTTCAGGATCGTGCCCGCGTTGTCGATCAGTTTCGTGGTCTGGGGCAATGCCCGCGCGAGGTCCGCGAAGATCACCCCGCCGGAGTGGAAGATCGACTTCAACTGGTTCGGCCGCTGATCGTTGAGCGCCACCTCCAGTTCCTGAAGCGTCGACGTCAGCTTCGGCGGATCGATCTGGCTGATCACATCGAGCGTCGACTGCAGCATCGAATCGAACGGCGCCGTGACGTGCGTCTGGCCCACCGCGATCGTGTCACCGTCCGACAGATACGGCCCGTCGTCGGTCGTCGGGGTGAAGTTGACGTACTGCTCACCGGCCGCCGACAGGCCGAGAGCCGACACCTTCGAGTTCTCGTTGATGTCCACCGAGTCCTGGAGTCGGAGCTCCACGACCACGTCCGACGGAGTCACCCGGATGTCCCGGACCTCGCCGATCTGCGATCCGCGCAGCATCACCTTGCTGGTGCCCTGCAGACCGCCGGACTGCGGAAAGTGGACTGTCACGTCGTACGTGCCCTGCCACGGTCGCCAACTGAGCGAACCGAACGCGATGTAGGCGAGCCCGAGCAGCATCACCAGTACCAGCCCGATGTTGCCGATCACCATGCTGTGCTTGCGCAGCCACCTCATCATTCACATCACCTCTGCGTCCCGGTGATGCGGGCGAGGAGTCGCTGCAGCGTCTGCTGCAGGGCGTGCCCGCCCTTGTCGACGTCGCCCAGTTCCGGAAGGCGCGACGCGGAGTCGAAACCCAGCCCGGGGCTCAGCCAGTACACCTTCGCCGACACCGACGCCGCAGCACCGCTCGTTGACTTCATCCACTTCGGATTCAGCTCGGCGAGACGGTCGGCGAGCGGCCCAAGGGTCGGCGCCGACTCGCCCAACGCGACGAGCGTCGTATTGAGGTGCCCCAGCATCTCGGACAGGTTTCCCTGTTCGGTGCGCAGGAAGTCGTTCGTCGCGGCGGTCACCTTGTTCGACTTGTCGAGTGTCGTGAGGATGTCGCCGATCTGGCTGTCGACCGCGTCGATCGCCGGCGGCAGCTTGTTGATGGCCGCCGCGATCTGCGCACGGCCGTCCGCCAGTTCTCCGGTGAGCCGCGCCGTGTTCCTCATCGCACGGTCGACCTGTCCCGAGTTCCGATTGAACTTGTCGATCGCGGTGGTGAATCCGTCGATCGAGCCGCGCAGTTCGGGGGCGTTTCCGGAGACCGCCGTCGACAGTTCGGTGAAGATCGTCTGCAGCGAGTTGATCGATCCGGAGTCGACGAGTGCGGTGGCGCTCACCAGCAGATCCTCGACAGTTGCCGCTGCCGATGTCGGGCCGGTGAGAGCACCGCCGTCACCGACGACGCCCTTCGACGAGTCCTCCGGCGGCAGCAGCGCTACGAACACGTCGCCGAGCGGTGTCGCCTGCCGGAGTTCGGCACCGGTTCCGATCGGCAGTTCCGCGCTCTCGGCGACGTTCATCGTCACCGTGGCGCGGTAGTCGTCGACGGTGATGTCCTCGACCTCGCCGATGTCGGTGCCGCCGAGCCGGACCTTCGCTCCATCCGGCAGGTTCAGCGCATTCCGGAAGGATGCGTGCACGGTGATCGCGTCACCGATTCCGCCCGGCGCGGGCAAGGGGATCTGCTGGACCGTCACCCCGGGCAGCGACCCGCACGCCGCGAGACTCACCGTGGTGAGCATCGCGACCAGGACTGCCCAGGTTCTCCTCATTCGCGTCATCTGCCACTCAGCTCCAACAGTCCGGAGTAGATGCCCAGGTCCGGACCGAAGTCGGTCAACTGTCCGGTCCGGCAGCCGGTCTTGTTGAGGTTGATCGCCTCGCAGAACTTGTTGGCCATCTCGTTGTCGAGCAGCGACTTGTCCAACAGGACGCCGGCGCGCCATGCCCCCTGCTCGGCCGACACCGAGTTGGAGAGGTTCTGGAAGAGCAGCGGTGCCACGTCGATGGTCTCGACCACCTGCCGCGAGTAGTCCGACAGGTTCGCGGCGAGTGAAGCGAGCCTGCCCGTCGACGAGCTGATCGCACCCGAATTCCGGTCCAGGAACTCCGAGGTGTTCGCCAGCGTCCGGTTCAGATCGTCGAGCGTGGCGACGAGACCGGTGGACTGCTCCCCGAGCATCTTCGACACGTTCGTGATCGACGACGAGAACTGCTTCATCTTCGGATAATTGTCAGTGAGCGTCGTGGTCAGCGTGCTCAACGATTTCAGGATGTCGACGATCGCGTTGCCGTTGTCCGCGCCCGTCTTACCGGCCTCTGCCAACGCGTCCAGCGCTGCGCGCAGCCGTTCCCCGTTGCCGTCGGCGATACCCGAGGTGATGTCCACCAGATCGGCGATCGGTCCGGTGCCGGGCGCGTCCCCCGACAGGTTCTTCACCAAGTCGTCCACCGCGTCGAACAAGGTACCGATCTCCACGGGGGCCTTCGCGTGCGCGATCACGTCGCCGTCGCCCAGAGTCGGCCCCTCGGTGTACGCCGGCGACAATTCGACGTGCCTCGTCGTCACGATCGAGGTGTTGACGATCGCGGCGGTGACGTCCTTCGGCACCGGAACGTCGTCGTCGACGGTCATCTCGACCTTCACTCGGGTGCCCTGCGGTTCGACCGAGGTGATTCGGCCGACCGGCATGCCCAGGACTGCGACGTCATTGCCCTCGAACAACCCGGACACGTCCTCGAAGTAGGCGGTGACGGTGTTGATCTGGCCCGTTGCCTTCTGCAGACTCGTCGGCATCATCGAGCACCCGGCGACCACCAGCGCGGTCATCGTGGCGACTGCGACCGCGGCCAGTCCGCGAGCCGTCCTCGTACGTGTCAGCATCCGTCCACCACCCGGGCCAGGCACAGCCAGTTGTCGGGGAAGAGCCCCCACGGCAGGTAACCGTTCGCGTAGGGGCCGTCCCCCATGATGTTGTTCGTCAGTCGCGCAGTCACCGGCAGTACCTCCAGCAGCTTGCGCAGGTTGTCACGGTTCTTCTCCAGACCCGACGCGATCGTGTCCAGGTTCGCCATGACGGGGGCGAACTGATCGCCGTTCTCCCGTGCGACGGCACGGGCCTGCTCGGTGAGTTCGGCGACACCGTCCAGCATCCGGGTCACCAGGTGCTCACGCGTCTGGATCTTGGTAGCCAGCTGGCCGCCTTGTCCGACGATGATCGACAGCTGGAACTGGCTGCTCTGCACCTGCTCGGTGACCGACTTCGTGTCGTTCATCAACTGGGTGATCTGGTCGCTTCGGTTGTTGATGACCGCAGACATCCTCGTCAACGCGTCGAGGGTCGGCGTGGCGATCGCCGGCGCGCCGCGCAACTGGGTGTTCAGCGTGCGGATGCTGTTCGCCAGGTCGTTCGCCTCGATGCCGTCCAGGATCGGGGTGCCCTTGGCGAGCGTCTGCTGCAGGTCGTACGGAACGGCGGTGTGCTCGATCCGGTCACCGGAGAGCTCCTTGTCGGATTCACCCAACACGATGTCGATGTACCGCTGGCCGAGCAGAGTCGACAGCTTGATCTCGGCGGAACCGTCCTGCATGACGACGACGTCGCTGTTGACCTTCATATCGATCTTGACGTGGTCCCGGACCAGCTCGGTGGAGGTGACCTCTCCGATGTCGATGCCGGCCACTCGCACCTTGTCGCCTGTGCGGACACCACCCGCCTGCACGAAATCGGCGGTGTACGAGCGCTTTCCGAAATCCGCCTGGGCGAACCCGACGATGCCCACGAGCAGCGCGATGATCGCGACCGCTCCGAGGATGCCGATCCAGACTTGACGGTTCTTCGGCTTCCCTGACTTCGGCTTCCCTGACTTCGGCTTCCGTGACTGCAGACGACTCATCGGCACACCACCGAGTGCTGAGTGCCGCCGATCTTGTTGATCAGTCCGGGCGGCGGGAAGACGTTGCCGAACGCGATGTCCAGGTCGCATGCGTAGATGTTCAGGTAGGCGCCCTGCATCATGACGAACGGGAAGTGCCCCAGGAACTGCGGAGCGATACGCGCCATCTTGTCGAGCTTGGCACCGGAGTCGATCAGCTTGTCCGTGGCTTCGCGGGCCTGCGTTCCCGCAGACTGGAGGGCGCCCCGGTTATCGGCGAGCACGTCCGCGAATCCTGCTGCGGTCCGGCCGATCCGGTCGATCGACTTCCCGAATTCGGCCGAGTTGCCGTTCAGGTTCTCCACCAGTTTCGACGCGCTGTCGAGCAAGGTGGTGATCTGCTTCCCCTGCGACGCGAGTTCACGCATCACGATCCCGAGATTGCTGATGACCGCGCCGAGGACCTGGTCGCGGTTCGCCATGTCGTCCGCCACGGTCGAGATCTGCTGGAGAGTCCGCGACAGTGAGACCTCGTCCCCCTGGAACGTCTTGATCAGACTCTCCGACAGCGAGTTCACCTGTTCGGGACGCAATGTGTCGAACACCGGCTGGAAACCCGCGAGCAGTTTGGTCACGTCGAACGAGTCCTCGCCGGGCAGGTGCAGCGTCGATCCCCGTTCGAGTTCCTTGCCGGGCCGGTCGTCGTCGAGGCTGAGCGCCAGGTACCGCTGGCCGATCAGATTCTGGTAGCGGATCGCCGCGCGTGTGTTGTCGTAGATGTGCTGGTCGTTCTGCACTTCGAAGGTCACACGGGCCCGGCCCTCGTCGAGCACGATGTCCCCGACACGGCCCACGCGCACTCCCGCCATCCGGACGTCATCGCCCGAGCTGAGACCCGACGCATCGGTGAAGTACGTGCTGAAGTCCTCGGTGGACCCCTGCACCGATCGTTCCAACGTCGACCAGATCAGGTAGGTCACCAGCACTGCGACCACCGCGAAGACGCCGAAGCCGATGAGCGGCTTGCGAATACCCTCGGTCTCCTTGCTCACCGCTCCCCTTCCTTCGCTGACGGCTTCTCCTGCGTGGGCGCCACCGAGACCAGCGGTCCGACCATGAGGGTCTCCGCGGACGAGGGCTTGCGACCGAGAGCGCCGCTCAACGTCTCACCGTCCCTCTTCGTCGTCACGCCGCGCGCCTTCTTCGACACCTTGCGGCGCTGCATTCCGTCGCTGGGATACACACTCAGCGGGCCGGACATCGTCGGCCCGGTGCCGGTTCCCGGCCCCACGCATCCCGGTCCGCGGAGCTGGCCGTACGGCCCGCCGTCGTACACCGGGCAGTTCTGGCGCGTGTACATCTCGTACGCGCTGAAGTTGATGCCGAGATTCAGCTGGACGTGACCGTTGACCCCGGTGAACACCCCGAGCACGCGACCGGCCAGCACGTACAGTTCGCGCAGTGCCTGCGGCATGGCGTCCGGGTCGTACATCAGCGCGCCCAGCATGGTGTTCAGATCGCGGACGATCCGCTTTCCGCCGTCGCCGTTCGCGGCGAAGAGGGTCTGCGTCTGATCGAGCACACCTTGACCCGCGGACAGGAGCGCGGTGAGTTCGTCCTGCTTCTCGGCGATCGTCAGCGCCGGCTTCACCGACTTACCCAGCGTGTCGAGCAGTTCAGGCGTGGAGTCCGCCAGCCCCCGAACCGCCCGGTTGAAGTCGTCGAAGCCCGACGGAGCGCCCGGCGGGAACTTCGAGTTGATCGTCTTCCAGTAGGTGTCGAGCACACCGACGAAGGTGGAGAACGTCTGGCCGCCGTCCTTGAGCGCATCCGCGAGCGCGCCGAGCACCTGTGCGAGATCCTCGGGCGGCACGCTGCGCAACAGGGTGCGCAGTTCGTTCTGCGCGTCCTGCAGCCGGATGGTCGGTTCGGAGGTGTCGGCCTCGATCACGTCGCCTGCCGACAATCGCTCATCCGACGTCTGCGCAGGTGCCAGCAACTGCACCGAGTTGACGCCGAACAGGTTCGACGGCACCGTACGCGCCGTCACCTCCGCGGGGATTCCCTCCGCCTGCTTCGAATCGAGGAGGATCTTGACGTTCTTGCGCTCGCCCGAATCCGCGCCGGTCTCGATCACGTCGACTGCGCCGACGATGAAACCGTTGTACCGGACGTCGGCTCCGGTGATGAGGCCGTCTCCCACATCCGTGAGTGACGCCGTCACCTCGGTGTTGTCGTCGAACTTGCCCTGGTAGCGCATCATCAGCAGACCCAGAACCAGGACGCCGACCGCGGCGAAGACGACGCCCCGGATGAAGTACGTCTTCACCGACGGGTCGCGGCCGCCTGTATCGATCCTCATCCCGGCCTACCCCGATATCCTGATTCCGGCGGACATGCCCCAGAACACGAGAGTGAGAATCAGATTCGCGAACACGATCGTGATGATCGACAAGCGAATCGCGTGCCCGGCGGCGATACCGACGCCTTCCGGGCCACCGGATGCGAAGTACCCGTAGTAACACTGGATGAACGTCGTCAGCAGAACGAAGACGATCACCTTGATGAATGAGAACACGACGTCGCGCGACAGGATGAACGACTCGAAGTAATGCAGGTACGTTCCGGTGCCCTCTCCGCTCTGCACCTGGAACATGAACTGGCAGGCGATGTAGTTGGCGGCCAACGAGATCGCGTACAGCGGGATGATCGACAGCACCGCCGCGGCCATGCGAGTGGTCACCAGGTACGGGAGCGGCCGGATCGCGATCGACTCGAGCGCGTCGATCTCCTCGCTGATCCGCATCGACCCGAGCTGCGCTGTGAATCGACATCCGGACTGAGCGGTGAAAGCGGTCGCAGCCAGCAACGGGGCGATCTCACGGGTCGTCGCGAAAGCAGACAGCCCACCCGTCAGCGGTCCCATGCCGAGCAGATTCAGGGCTGTGTACCCCTCGATGCCGACGGTCGCACCGCCCATCACGCCGAGGATCACCATGACACCGACCGTGCCGCCGCCGACGACGATCGCCCCGTTGCCCCAGGCGACGTCCGAGAGCAGCCGCCACACTTCCTTCTTGTAGTGACGGAACGTGATCGGGGTCGATCCGATCGACTTCACCAGGAAGGTGATGAGATGCCCCATCGCCACCAGCGCGTCGCGAGGTGCCTCGATGGCCTTGCGCCCCCACTCCAGCGGCTTCAGCAGGGTCGGGGTGTACCGGGACGCAGTCATCTCACACCACCTTCGTCGGTATGACGAGGGCGAACAGCTGAGTGAGCACCACGTTGACCGTGAACAGAAGCAGCACCGAGTTCACCACGGCGGCGTTCACCGAGTTCGCGACCCCGGCCGGGCCGCCACTCGTGTTCAGGCCGCGGTCGCAGGCCACGACCGCGACGATCGCACCGAAGATGACGGCTTTCACCAACGCGAATATGAGGTCGGAGGTGCCGGCGAACGACGCGAACGTCCCCGTGTAACTGCCTGGCGTGCCCCCTTGCGCGTAGACGTTGAAGACGTAGCCGGTGATGAAGCCGACGAAGCAGACGAAGCCGCAGAGAAGGAAGGCGACCACCATCGTGGCGAGCAACCGCGGCGAGATCAGTCGCTGGATCGGGTTGACGCCCATCACCCGCATGGCGTCGATCTCGTCGCGAATCGTGCGCGAACCGAGGTCTGCGGCGATCGCCGACCCGACGGCGCCGGCCAGGAGCAGCGACGTGACCAGGGGCGCACCCTGCCGGATCACCCCGAGCCCGGTAGCCGCACCGGAGAACGACGTCGCACCGATCTGCCCGGCGATGTTCGACACCTGGATCGAGACGATGACACCGATCGGGATCGCTACCAGGAGTGTGGGGAACACGGATGTGGACGCCATGAAGGCGCACTGCCGAACGAACTCCCGGAACGGGAACCTCCGCTTGGCGATGTCGGTGACGAGAACGGAGAACACCTGGACGAACATTCCGAGCTGGCGACCGAAGGTCTCGAAGGACTTGGTGATGTGCTCGTGGAACCATTTGCGGACGCCTTTGCGAGGCTTCGGCTCTCGCTTGACGGCAGGGGCGTCAACTGTCTCCGTGCTCACACCCCTACCTTCACGTCATTCGGCGATAGTCCGATCGGCAGCGTTTCGATCCACCTATCCGTGGTCGAAGCATACACAGCCGCACCCGGTAAGTGTGCTAGGGGTCACAGATACTTTCAGATGTGTCGCACGAGCCACATCTCAGGCAGCTCACAGCCCGCACTCACGTCTATGTCAGGTAGCGGTACGCAGCGCTCCCCGGCTCCAACCGCTCCACCTGCAGGCGCGATCGACCCATCCGGTCCTGCAAACCTGCGAGGCACGACGGGTCGCCGATCTCGAGGCCGACCAGAGCGGTGCCCGTGTCGCGGTTGTTCCGCTTCACGTACTCGAACAACGTGATGTCGTCGTCCGGGCCGAGCACCTCGTCCAGGAACCGGCGCAACGCGCCCGGCTCCTGCGGGAAGCTCACCAGGAAGTAGTGCTTGAGCCCCCGGTGCACCAGCGACCGCTCGATGACCTCGCCGTAGCGGGAGACGTCGTTATTGCCGCCCGACACGAGTGAGACGACGCGAGCGCCGGGCGCGAGCGGCAGTGCGTCGATCGCGGCCGTCGCAAGAGCGCCCGCGGGTTCGGCGATGATTCCCTCGTTCTGATAGAGCTCGAGCATCGCCGAGCAGATCGCCCCCTCGTCGATGTTCATCACGGTCACGCTGCCCGGCGCGAGATCGATCTCGCCCGCCTCGATGACCGGAACCGCGGGCTGCTCGGCGACTGCGTCGAACATCGCGTGTCGCACGACGCGTGCCCCCGCAGTGCTCATCACTGCATGACCGAGTGCGCCGATGCGCTTGACCGACGCTCCGTCCACGAACGGATCGACCTCATCGAGGGTGACCGGTTCCCCGGCCACCAGGGCTGCCCCGAGCGAAGCCGCGCCGGCAGGCTCGACCCCCACGATTGCGGTCGACGGGCTGGCGGCCCGCAGGTACGTGACGATCCCCGCCATGCAGCCGGCACCCCCGACCGGCAGCACCACCACGTCGGGCGGACCGTCGAGCTGGTCCAGGATCTCTTTGCCGATGGTCCCCTGACCCGCCGCCGTCCGCGCATCGTCGAACGCGTGGATCCAGGTCGCACCGGTGCGAAGCACATCGGCCTGAGCCGCTGCGGCCGCGGCGTCGTACGTGTCGCCGACGGCGATCAGTTCGACGAAATCCCGGCCGTGCCACGTGATGCGGTCACGCTTCTGCTTCGGCGTGGTGGTCGGCACGTAGATGCGGCCGTGGACTCCCATCGTCGCGCAGGCGAATGCGACGCCCTGCGCGTGATTGCCCGCACTGGCCGCGACGACACCTGCGGCGCGCTCGGCGGCGCCGAGCTGAGTCATCACGTTGTACGCTCCGCGGATCTTGTACGACCGGACGGACTGCAGATCTTCACGCTTGAGGAAGATCGACGCGCCGGTGGCGACACTCAACCGGGGACAGGCCTCGAGCTGAGTGTCGATCACGACGCCGTTCAGCCGCTCTGCTGCCGCATCGATGCTGGCGCGGTTCAGGCCGGGAACGGGATCGTCAGTGCTCTTCTCGTCTGCTGCGGGCGGCGTACTCACGTCGTCCATGATTCCACCGGGTGCCGACTGCGGCATACCCGCCCCACCACACGGCGAGCGACAGTGCGGCCCCGACCCACGCACCGGTGATCGCCGTGCCGCCGACGAGCAGTACCGACCCGACTGCGAGCAGCGCCGCGACCACTGCCGCGAACTTGTTCAGCGGCCACTGAGCACCAGCGACCGACACGGTGGGCATCGCCCGTGCTGCCGACTGAATGAGGGTGGTCATACGACCCAGTGTAGCGGATCCGCACATGATGATTCGGGTCGCCGAATCATGAGGTTCCCCACTCCCCTATGCAGTCAGACAGCCTGGCCCCAACAGCGCCTTCAGATCACCCATCAGGGCCGATGACGGAGTCACCCGCAGAGCGTCGGTCAGGCGGAGCTGCGTCTGCTTCCGGTCGCTGGTCAACGTCACATGCACGTCCGAGGTTCCCGGATGACGGGTCAGCACCTGCTTCAGCGCACTCACCCGATCGGGCGTGCACCGATTCGCCGCGAGGGTCAGCATCAGCGGCTTCGACGTGCCGACAGCACTCAAGTCGGGGACGGCGAGATCGTTGGCGCTGATCATCAGCGAGTCGTCACGCTTGTTGACGCGCGCCCGGACGAGCACGATGTTGTCCTGCACCAGATCCATGCCGTAGGCGACGAACGCACGCGGGAAGAAGTACACCTCGGCACCGCCGACCATGTCCTCGATGGTCACCGCCGCCCACGGCTCGCCCTTCTTGTTCACTCGTCGCGTCACCGACGAGATGATCCCGCCGATGGTGATCTGGGCACCGTCCGCCACGGTGCCCTCGAGCAGTGAGGTGATCGATGTGTCGGTCTGCGACGCGATCGCGTGCTCGAGGCCGGCCAGCGGATGTCCGGAGACGTAGAGACCGAGCATGTCGCGCTCGAGCGCGAGCTTGTGCTTGGTGTCCCATTCCTCGTCGGGGATCTTCACCGCGAATACTTCGCTGACGCTCTCGTCGTCGGACCCGCCGAAAAGATCGAACTGGCCGATCGCCTCGGCCTTCTTGGTGCCGAGTACCGATTCGACGGCGTCGGCATGCACCAGGAACAGCCCCTTGCGCGGATGCTCCATCGAATCGAAGGCGCCTGCCTTCACCAACGACTCGGTGACCTTCTTCGTGCAGGCGACCACATCGATCTTGCCGAGGTAGTCGGAGAAGTTCGCGTACGCGCCCTTCGACTCCCGGCTCGCGATGATCGACGACACCACACCCGACCCGACGTTGCGGATCGCCGCCAAACCGAAGCGGATGTCCTCACCGACGGCCGCGAAGTCGGCGCGCGACGAGTTGACGTCGGGCGGGAGCACCGTGATCCCCATCTTCCGGCAGTCCGACAGATAGATCGCAGCTTTGTCCTTGTCGTCGCCGACCGATGTCAACAGGCCCGCCATGTACTCGGCCGGGAAGTTGGCCTTCAGATAGGCGGTCCAGAACGACACGAGACCGTAGCCCGCGGCGTGCGACTTGTTGAACGCATAGCCGGCGAACGGGAGAACGGTGTCCCAGAGCGCGGTGATCGCCCCCTGCGAGAAGCCGTTGTCGCGCATGCCCTGAGCGAAGCCCTCGTACGCCTCATCGAGGATCTCCTTCTTCTTCTTGCCCATCGCACGACGCAGCAGATCGGCCTGACCGAGTGAGTAGCCGGCCACCTTCTGCGCGATCTGCATGATCTGCTCTTGGTAGACGATCAGACCGTATGTCTCGGAGAGGATCTCGCGCAGCGGCTCCTCGAGTTCCGGATGGATCGGCTTGATCTTCTGGAGGCCGTTCTTGCGCTTGGCGTAGTCGGTGTGCGCGTTAACGCCCATCGGGCCCGGGCGATAGAGCGCGAGCACGGCGACGATGTCCCCGAACCCGGTCGGCTGCATCATCTTGAGCAGCTCGCGCATCGCCGCGCCGTCCAGCTGGAACACCCCGAGCGTGTCGCCGCGCGCCAGCAGTTCGTACGTCGCCGGGTCTTCGAGCGGCAACGTGTCCAGGTCGAGGTCGATGCCGCGGTTGGTCTTGATGTTCTCGATGGCGTCGCCGATGACAGTCAGGTTCCGCAGACCCAGGAAGTCCATCTTCAGCAGGCCGATGGCCTCACACGACGGATAGTCCCAGCCGGTGATGATCGCGCCGTCCTGTGGACGCTTCCACACCGGGATCGCATCGGTGAGCGGTTCGGACGACATGATGACCGCGCAGGCGTGCACGCCCGCGTTCCGGACCAGTCCCTCGAGCCCCAGAGCGGTGTCGTAGATCGTCTTGACGTCCGGATCGGTCTCGATGAGCGTCCGAACCTCGGACGCCTCGGAGTACCTCTCATGCTCGGGATCGGTGATCCCGTACACCGGGATGTCCTTGGCCATCACCGGAGGCGGCAGCGCCTTGGTGATCCGGTCGGCGATCGAGAATCCCGGCTGACCGAACTGGACTCGGGCGGAGTCCTTGATCGCCGCCTTCGTCTTGATGGTGCCGAAGGTGATGACCTGCGCGACCTTGTCGCTGCCCCACTTCTCCGAGGCGTACCGCACCATCTCACCGCGGCGGCGATCGTCGAAGTCGATGTCGATATCGGGCATCGACACACGCTCGGGGTTCAAGAACCGCTCGAACAGCAGACCGTGCGGGATCGGATCGATGTTCGTGATGCCCAGCGCCCACGCCACCAGCGAGCCGGCGGCGCTGCCACGCCCGGGTCCCACCCGGATGCCGACCTCCAGCGCATGCTTGATCAGGTCGCCGACCACCAGGAAGTACGCCGGGAAGCCCATCTGGAAGATGATGCCCATCTCGTAGTCGGCACGACGCGAGTACTCCTCGGGCACCGTCTGCCCGGTGAACCGGCGATCCAGACCCGCGAGCACCTCGCGCTTGAGCCACGACTCCTGCGTGAACCCCTCGGGCACCGGGAAGATCGGCATCCGGTCGTGATGGGCGAACACCTCCTCGTACGAGGTGACCCGCTCACCCACCTCGACGGTGTTGTCGCACCCTCCCGGAACCTCGGCGTCCCACATCTCGCGCATCTGCTGAGCCGACTTCAGGAAGTACCCGTCGCCGCCGAACCGGAACCGCGTCGGATCCGACAGCGTCTTCCCCGTCTGGAGACACAGCAGAGCCTCGTGCGAGACCGACTGATCCTGCGTCACGTAGTGGCAGTCATTGGTCACCAGCGGTTTGATGCCGAGCTTGCGGCCGATGTCCAGAAGCCCCGAACGAACGCGCTGCTCGATCTCCAGTCCGTGCTCCATCAGCTCCAGATAGAAGTTCTCCTTGCCGAAGATCTCCTGCCACCTGCCCGCGGCCTCCAGCGCCTCCGCCTCGTGCCCCAGACGCAACCTGGTCTGCACCTCACCCGACGGGCATCCGGTGGTCGCGATGATCCCCTCGGCGTGCTCGGCGATGATCTCCGCGTCCATGCGCGACCACTTGCCCAACTGACCTTCGAGCGAGGCCCGCGAGGACAGTTTGAACAGGTTCCGCAGACCGGTCGCGTTCTCGGCCACCATCGTCATATGCGTGTACGCGCCCGAACCCGACACGTCGTCGGATTTCTGATCACGCGTACCCCACAGCACCCGCTTGGTGCTGAATCGGCTCTCCGGCGCCACATACGCCTCGATGCCGATGATCGGCTTGATGTCGTGCTTGCGGGCCGTGTTGTAGAACTCGCTGGCACCGAACATGTTGCCGTGGTCGGTCATCCCGATCGCGCTCATGCCCTGCCGCTGCGCCTCCGCGAACAACGGCGACATCTTCGCCGCGCCATCGAGCATCGAGTACTCGGTGTGGTTGTGCAGATGAACGAACGACCCGGACACGCGGCGGCTCCTCGCGAAGAAATCGGACTGGAACGGCTCCACTGTATGCGGGCCGTCTGACACTCGACGGCCCCCGCGCCGGGGTGTGACAGATGGGGCGCAGGAGGCCGGACCCGGACGTCGGTCAGACGTCGCGCAGCACGTCGAGTGCGCGCTGGAGGTCGGCGGGATACTCCGTGGTGAACTGCACGCGACGACCGTCAGCAGGATGCGCGAACGCCAGCGACCGAGCATGCAGCCACTGCCGGTCGAGCCCGAGTCGGGTGGCTAGCGCCGGATCGGCGCCGTAGGTGGGATCCCCGGCGCACGGGTGGTGCAGCGCCGAGAGATGGACCCGGATCTGGTGGGTCCGGCCGGTCTCCAGGTGCACATCGAGCAGTGATGCGGACGCGAACATCTCCAGCGTCTCGTAGTGCGTCGTCGACTCCTTGCCGTTCGACGTGACCGCGAATCGCCAGTCCGAACCGGGATGCCTGCCGATCGGAGCCTCGATGGTGCCGACCGGCGGGTCGAGGTGCCCCTGAACGAGTGCGTGGTAGACCTTCTCCACCGTCCGGTACTTGAAAGCACGCTTGAGCAGCGTGTAGGCGCGTTCGGAGGCGGCCACCACCATCAATCCTGATGTTCCGACGTCGAGGCGGTGCACGATGCCCTGCCTCTCCTGAGCGCCCGAGGTGGAGATCCGGAACCCGGCGGCCGCGAGGGCGCCGATGACGGTCGGACCGGTCCAGCCCTGCGACGGGTGAGCGGCCACCCCCGGCGGCTTGTCGACGACCACGATGTCGGAGTCGTGGTAGACCACATCGAGGTCGTCCACCGGCGTCGGTTCGATCGTCAGCGGACGCTCAGGGGCAGGAAGCAGGATGTCGAGCCACGCCCCCGCCACCAGTTTGTGAGCCTTGTCGACCGGTCGGCCGTCGACGGTGACGTCACCGTCGTCCGCGAGGCCGGCCGCGACCGTGCGGGACAGGCCGAGCAGCCTCGCGATGCCCGCATCGGTCCGCATGCCGTCCAGCCCGTCGGGCACCGGCATCGCGCGTGAGTCACGCATCGTCGTCCTCCTCATCGCTCGGCCGATCATCGACCGGCTCCTCATCGTCGCGGGCCGCCCAGCCCGTACGCGAGCCGTCGTAGTCGTAGCCGAGCAGCGTGAGCAGCACCAAGAGCACGGCACCGCATACGACCGCCGAGTCGGCGACGTTGAAGGTCGGCCACCAGTCACCGACCTGGATGAAGTCGACCACGTGCCCGCGCAGCGGACGCGGAGAGCGGAACATGCGGTCGGTCAGGTTGCCGAGCGCGCCGCCGAGGACAAGTCCCAGGCCGATCGTCCACCCGACCGACGCGAGCTTGCCCGCGTAGCGGATGATCCCGATGACGATGACCAGGGCGATGATCGTGAGCACCCAGGTGTAGCCGGTCGCCATCGAGAACGCGGCCCCGCTGTTGCGGATCAGCTTGAACGTCAGGAACTCGCCGATCACCTGAGTCGGATCCGCGGGGTCCAGTCGCGCCACCGCCAACGTCTTCGTAACCAGGTCCAGCAGGTAGACGACGACGGCCACCCCAGCGAGCAGCGTCACGGTCCGGGCGGTTCTACGCCCGGGCGCGGATTCATTCATACGACGATTGTCCACGATCCCGGTGAGACCGTGGAACACCGCCTCTCCCTACGCCGGTACCGGGTACGACCACTACTCTCGTGTCCGTGAGTGCTTCGCTGATCCGTTCCACCGGGAGTTCCCGCTCGTTCACCGATTCTCGACGCATGCTGGCCGCGTTGGCGATCCTTCCGATCGGCGCCACCGTCGCGTTGACCGCGTGCTCGTCCGACGACGGCTCCGACTCCGCCGACTCCGGACCGTGCGCGACGAGCTCCAGTGCCGAGCGGGAGAACGTGCGCCCGATCAACGTGCCGACGTCCGAGGTGTCCGTGCTGAATCCGGGAACCGGCGAGCGCGCGGCCCTCGCTCCGAAGCCGAGCATCGCGAGTCCCCAGCAGGTGACACTGACGACCAACTCGATCGAGTCGAGCATCGCGCCCGGAGAGCAGAACCGGCAGCAGGTCCAGAAGACCGAGCAGAACCTGACCACGCCGATCACGGCGCGCGTGGTGTGCGACGACCCATCCGATCTGGAGTTCACGATCGGTGCGCCGACGACGAAGGACGAGGCACTCGCACCCGAGCTGGAGGCACTCGACGGTTCGGCGGGCGGCATCACCTTCGGCGAGGGTCTGGATCCACGATCGTTGCGACTTTTCCCCGACGAGGACTCCGGATCACCCGCGCGCAGCGCACTGGAGCAGTCGGTCACGGGTGCTCTCGATAAATCCGTGCCGCTGCCCACCGAGCCGGTGGGTACCGGCGCGACGTGGAAAGCCGAGCGCGTGGTCCAGGCGGCGGCGACCGTCACGCAGACGATGACCGTGACGCTGGAGTCGCGGGTCGGGAACGTCCTGCAACTCGGGGTGCGCCTCGAGCAGACACCGACCAGTTCGGTCTTCCGGATTCCCGGATCGGCGCAGACCCTTCGGATCGCTCGCTACTCCATGGCCGGCGAGGGCGACGTCACCGTCGACCTGACGAAGCTGCTTCCGACCGCCGGGCGCATCACCTCCAAGGGCGCGCGCGAACTGGTCGGCGACGATCCGGGCGCACCGCTGCTCCAGCAGAACGAGTTCACGGTCGCCTGGGGCGGCGGGGACGAATAGCCGACAGACGAGAAACGCCCCCGGTCGAACGGATGAACCGTTCGGGCGGGGGCGCTACTCGTTACGAGGAGACCGGCGCGGTCAGCTGGACTTCTTCTTCGAGGACTTGCTCGAATCCGAATCCGACGGGCACAGCGGAGTCTTCACGTCGTTCGACGTCAGCAGCGGGCAGACGGTGTTCTTCGAGAGCTTCCAGCGACCGTTGTCGTACACGATCGACGCGTCGATCTTGGTGGCCGGGTTGTCCGGAAGCTTCACCTCGACCTTGACATTCGCCTTCTTCGGACCGTTGCTGGTCACCGGGCGCTTGATCTTGTAGGTGACCTCCGGGTTGTCCTCGACGGCCTTGACGAGCTTGTCGAACAACTTCGGGTCGACGCTGGAGTCCTCGACGAGCTCGGTCTTCTCGGAGGCCTTCACCTTCGGGTCCAGTGCCGTCTCGAGCATGTTGTTGAGCGCGTCGACACTCGGCACGTCCTTGGCGTTGGTCAGTTCGTCCTCGGGCGAGCCCGATCCGTTGCTCGACGCGGCCTCAGACGAAGCGGCAGTCGGAACCGGGGGCAGGTCCGCGCTGTCGTCCGAACCGCACGCGGCGGTTGCTGCGACGGCGGCGGCCACCACGGCACCGGTCATGAATTTGCGAATCTTCACAGATCAAATCCTCACGTATGGTCCGGCCCGGGCGAACCTTCCCTGTCCCGGGCTCACACCACTATGCCAAACACGACCGGGGCGGCGCACCCACGGTTGGCGCCGCAGCCGTCGCCGGAGTCCCGCACGGCGCGGATGACCAGCGCACGAGATCGTCGGCGAAGTGCGAGAATTCTACGATGAGCACTCGCCAGGTCGTGATGATCACCACCGGCGGCACCGCCGCCTCGCGCACGACGGATGCCGGCGCCGTACCGGTGCTGTCCGCCGCCGATCTCGTTCCGAAGGCTCGGCCTGGCGTCACGGTGCATCCGGTCGAACTGATGTCCGTCGACTCCTCGGCGATGACCCTGCGCGAGCAGTTCAGCGTGGTGCGGTCGATCGCCGAGTCGTTCGCGGATCCGGACGTCACCGGAATCGTGGTCACGCACGGCACCGACACCCTCGAGGAGACGGCCTTCCTCGCCGACCTCTTCGCCGCCGATCCGCGACCCGTCGTGTTCACCGGGGCTCAGCTTCCCGCCGATCATCCCGAATCGGATGGTCCTGCGAACATCGCGGCGGCCGTCGATCTGGCGATCGATCCGGCGTCCCGCGGACGCGGCGTCCTGGTCGCCATGGGCGGACGCGTCCTCAGTGCGCGCGGAGTGTTCAAGTCGTCGACCACCGCCGCTGCCGCCTTCGACACTGTGAACGCCGATCTCCCCCGGCCACTCGTCGCCGACGCCGTTCCGAGCGGACATCCCGCCCGCGTCGATCTGCTGTCGCTTTACCCCGGCGTCTCGGCAGGGACCATCGCCTCGGCGATCGAGCAGCGCGCCGCAGGCATCGTGCTCGCCGCGACGGGCTCGGGCAACACCCATCCGGACATCACTGCGCAGGTGAGTCTCGCCGCGCATCGCGGCATCCCCGTCGTGGTGTCGACGCGCGTCCCGTACGGTTTCGTGAAACCGACGTACGGAGGTGGTGGCGGCGGGGTCGACCTGGCCCGTGCCGGAGCCGTGTTCTCCCCGTGGCTGCGAGCACCTCAGGCGCGCGTCGCCCTGATCGGACTGCTGTCTACCGGCGCCGACCGGCGATCCGTCGTCGACTTCTTCGCGGCCTCCTCGCCCGGCTGACCAGTCGCCCGGCGCATCTAGTCGTCCCAATCCAGGCTGGCGAGCGGGTCGGCACGGCTGAGCATCGGCTCGGGGAGCCGGAAGTTGCGCGTTCGCCCCGGACCGGTGCTGCGCGTCTCGAAGCGGACCGTCACGAACCCGTGACCGCCACCCTGAACCCAACCGTGCCCGTGATCGGGATGCGCGACATCCGTCCCGGTGGGCCACTCGTCGTCGGCCGGTACACCACGTGGAATCTGAACTCCCCGAGGTATTTCCGTCTCGTCGGCATCTGGATCATCACCATCGGGATCTTCAGCATCCGGACCTCGCTCCAGATCGGGAAACAACGAGTCCTGGTGGATGTCAGACAGTCCCGCGTACCCGACACCGACCAACCGGATCGGTCCGATATCGAGCGGATCGAGCATCACCTTGTGCGCGGCGGTCGTCAGTACCTCCACATCGGTGGTCGCGGCGGGCAGAGTCGACGACCGCGTGAGAATGGACATGTCCGCCCGCCGGAGCTTCACCACGACGGTTCGGGCACCACGCCCGTCGGCGAGCAGCCTGCGATGCGCGTGGGACGCTGCCGCGGTCACGGCCGCGCGCAGTCCGGCCGAGTCGATGATGTCGGTGGCGAACGTCGACTCCGCACTGATCTGCTTGGCACTCGCCCGCTCGGCGACGGGACGATGGTCGATGCCCTGCGCGAGCCGGTGCAGAGCCGGGCCCACGGTCGCCCCCAGCACCGAGGCGACCTCGGGGTCGGACATCGCAGCCAGATCACCGATGGTCTCGATCCCCAGGCGCGCGAGCCGGTCACCGGACACCGGTCCGATCCCCCAGAGTTTCCGCACCGGAAGCTCTTGCAGAAACTCGAGCTCGCGCGCGGGCTCGATCACCCGGGCCCCGTCCGGTTTCGCCAATCCTGAGGCGATCTTCGCGATCTGCTTGCCCGACCCGAATCCCACCGACGCGGGCAGGCCGGTTCCCTCGCGGATCGCTCGGCGCATGCGGTGTGCGTACTCGCGGGCATCGATCGCTGAGGCACCTGCCAGCTCCTCCGGTTCGCCGAACGCCTCGTCGAACGAGAGCGTCTCAATGACGGGGACGAATTCCCGGACGATCGTGAAGACGCGCGCGCTCACCACGCGGTAGACGTCGATGCGGGGTGGCAGCACCACCGCGGACGGCCCCACCTGGCGTCGAGCCTGATGCATCGGCATCGCCGACCGCGCGCCGAAGACGCGGGCCTCGTAACTGGCCCCGGCGACCACCCCGCGTCCACCGGTGCCGCCGACCAGAACCGGTCGACCTGCGAGAGTCGGACGCGCCAACTGCTCCACCGAAGCGAAGAAGGCGTCCATGTCGATATGGAAGACCCACCGTGAGCTGCGCTCGGTTTCGGAAACCGTCACCACCGCTCACGGCACATCGCCAGCACTCGCGGGTCGTCGGTGACGAAACGGTCGACCTCTTCACCGGCATCGCAGCGCAGAAGCGAGATGGTCGCCGACTCCGGCCGCAGGGACGCCACCTCCCACACCGCGCCTGCGTCTTCCCAGCGCTGCACACGGTCGAGGTCGTCGGAGGTCATATGGCGATTCTATCGTCGCCGGTGCGCCCGGAGCACGACCGTGCGGCTGTCGGTTCGGTAATCTCGCGCGAGTGAGTTTCGTTCGATACGTCGCCCTCGGCGACTCCTTCACAGAGGGGGTCGGCGACCCCGACCCGACACGTCCCAACGGCGTCCGCGGCTGGGCTGATCGCGTCGCGGGTGCGCTCGCCGCAGCCGACCCGGACGCCCGCTACGCGAATCTCGCGATCCGGGGACGCAAGCTCGTGCCGATCGTCGACGAGCAGGTCTACGCTGCTGTCTCGTTGAGTCCGGACCTCGTGTCGATCCATGCCGGTGGGAACGACATACTGCGGCCGGGCGTCGATCTCGACGCACTCGGGAAGGTCTACGACGAGGCGATCGGCGCACTCGCCGCGACCGGCGCGACACTCGTCATCTTCACCCCGCACGACCCCGGGGCATCCAGATTCTTCCGGCCGTTGCGCAGCCGGTTCGCAACTCTCGCTGAGATCATGCGGCGGATCGCCGACCGTCACGGCGCCGTCCTCGTCGACTACTGGCGGATCCGCGATTACGACGACCCTCGGTTGTGGGCGAGCGACAGACTGCACATGTCACCACAGGGACATCAGCGCATGGCGATCGCCGTACTCGACGCGCTCGACGTTGCCCACGACCTCGAGCCGCTTCCGCTCGGAGATCCGATGCCGTCCGGCCCCGCCGAGAACATCCGCTGGACGCGCGAGTTCCTCGGTCCCTGGGTGGGTCGCAGACTGCGCGGTACGTCGAGCGGCGACGAGTTGTCCGCGAAGTACCCGACGTGGTCGCGAATCAGATACTGACGCCGCCCGTCCGGCTTCAGAGTATCCACGAATCGCCGATCATCGTCGCTCAGCGACCACGCGCCTTCATCGCGATCAACGACGAAATGATGATGACTGACCATCGCACATCGACTCCACCGATCCGGAACTGTCGTACCCCGTTGATAGTGTCATGTCAGAAGCCGCCGAAACCGGCTCTGACCAGCACAGAGGAGGTGGTTCCGATGAGTGCATCGCAGTACGACCGCCAGGCTCTCCCGGACTCGCCCGCCGCGCTGATCGAGCTGATGAACGAGGCCGCTGCCAAGCTCACCGAGGTGTCCTTCGCCTCGATGTCGAGCGACGAGATCCTCGCCGCCGCCGAGATCAACGAGCAGATGCGTGCCCGTGTCGAGGCAGCGACGACCAGTCTGATAATCGAGGTGAACGACCAGTTCGCCTTCCACGGCGCCGGTTTCCAGACCGTGCAGAAGTACATGGCCACCGGGCTCCGCTTGGGCGCTCCCGAGGCGAGCGCGCGCACGAAGCTCATGTTCGCGACCGGTGAGTTCCTCGCCATCGGCGGCGGCCGGCTCCCGGCCCGCAATCCGGCCGCGGCGCAGGCGTTGCGCGACGGCGCGATCAATCGCGCGCACGTCCGCGACATTGCCGAGGTGATGGACAAGATTCCCGCCGCAGTCGACGCAGAGGCCGTCACCGCCGCCGAGGAGCACCTCGTCGACGCGGCTCGGACGCTGTCCCCGGAGGGCGTCAAGAAGGTCGGCGCACGAATCCTCGGCCATCTCGATCCCGACGGCGAGCTGACGGACGACGCCGATCGCAAGCGCACCCGCGGTTTCACCCTCACTCCGCAGGATGCGCGGCTCATGTCCAAGGTGCGTGGCTCGCTGACCCCCGCGCTGCGGGCCAAGCTCGACGTGATCCTGACCGCGTGGGCAGCGCCCGGGATGAACAATCCCGAAGACCCGGAGTCACCGCACGGCGCGGCCGACCAGGCCGGCCTCGACGAGGACGTACTTACGGCGGCGCGCGAGCGCGACACGCGCACCACCGCGCAACGCAATCACGATGCGCTCGCGGCGATGGCCGACTTCGCCCTCGGTCACGGTGCGCTCGGGCGTCCGGACCGGATTCCGGCCGAACTGGTCGTCACCATCACCAACCAGGAGTTGGCAGCTGAGGCCGGTCTCGCGCTGACCGCTACCGGCGCGCACGTTCCGGTGAAGGACCTCGTCGAGGTCGCCGCCCACGCGACACCGCACCTGGCTGTCTTCAAAGGCCACACCGACGAAGTCCTCTACCTCGGACGCGGCAAGCGGTTCGCCAGCAAGGCCCAGCGGCTCGCGATGTTCGCCCGCGACCGCGGCTGCTCGGGCGCGGAGTGTGACGTGCCGTTCTCCCGGACCGAGGCGCACCACGTGGTCCGTTGGGAGAACGGCGGACGCACGGACATCGACAACCTCGGTGGAGCGTGCGGCAAGCACAACCGGGCCGAGTGGTCAGGGTCGGGCAAGTGGACGACCACGATCCTCGCCGACGGGCCCGACGCCGGTCGGGTCGCCTGGCGGCCGTATGGCTCCACCAGGACATGGCAGGTCAACCCGATTCACCACGTCGGGCAGGAGCCCGAGTTCCTCCCGCACGGCCCGCCTCGAGGCAGCGGTTCGGACGTCGAGGCCCTGCTCGCCACGATCCTCAACGCCGCCTGAGCCGGCTCTTCACCCCCGACAGGGTGTGAGCGGGGGCAGGAGACGTTGCGACCGAGCGCGCCGAAGCGCTTCAGGCCTTGGTCACGTCCGCGGAGACACCGTCGCCCAGTTCGATGGCAGCCGCGTCGCCGGTCACCACGTCGAACGTGGTCGCCAGAACCTCACCCGCGATCAGATCGGCGTGAGTCTTCGCCGTCTCAACCGACTCCGCGGGCACCACCAGGCGCACCGAGATACGGTCGGACACTTCGAATCCCAGATTTCGACGCGCGTCCTGCAGTTCGCGGACCCGGTCCTTGGCCCAGCCCTCGGCTTCGAGTTCGGGAGTCACCTGGGTGTCGAGGACGACGAGACCGCGGCCACTCGGCATCTCGGCCGTCGAATCGGGCGACGCTGCGACCAACTTCCGCGTGAACTCCTCGCCGCGCAGCTCGATACCGTCCGCGATGACCACCTGTTCGCCGGTCTCGTCGCTCGTCCCGAACTCCCAGTTCCCCGACTTCACGGCCTTGATCGCGCGCTGCACGTCCTTGCCGATGCGCGGACCTGCCGCGCGCGCGTTCACCGCGACCTCGACTCGTCCGACGGCGTCGACATCCGACGACAGGCCCACCTTCTTGACGTTCATCTCGTCCGCGATCAGATCCGCGTACGGCGCCATGGCCTCCGCGGTCGGCGATGCGACGGTCAAACCCGGCAGCGGCAGACGCACCCGCAGCTTGTTGGCCTTGCGGACACTCGACGCGACCGAACAGACCGACTGGACCTCATCCATCGCCGACACCAGATCGGGGTCGGCCGGAAGCTCGTCCGCCGACGGCCAATCCGTCAAGTGCACCGACCGCTCACCCGTGAGACCGCGCCACATCGCCTCGGTAGCCAGCGGCAGCAACGGCGCCGCGAGACGACCCGCCACCTCGAGCACCGTGTACAACGTGTCGAACGCGTCCGAATCACCATCCTGGCCCGACCAGAAGCGAGCACGCGAACGGCGCACGTACCAGTTCGTCAACGACTCGCAGAACTCCCGGAACGAATCGCACGCCCCCGCGATGTCGTAGACGTCGAGTGCCTCGGTCATCTCATCGCGAGTCTGCGCGAGTTTCGCCAGGATGTACCGGTCGAGGACGTGCTGCGAGTCGGTTCGCCATGCAGCACGGCGGTCGGCGTACAACTGCAGGAAGCTGTACGCGTTCCACATCGGCAGCAGCGCCTGGCGCACGCCCTCACGGATACCGCGCTCGGTGACGACGAGGTTGCCGCCGCGCAGGATCGGCGATGCCATCAGGAACCAGCGCATCGCATCCGAGCCGTCCCGGTCGAAGACCTCGTTGACGTCCGGGTAGTTGCGCTTGGACTTGCTCATCTTCTGTCCGTCGTCGCCCAGCACGATGCCGTGAGCTGCGACGGTCTTGAACGCGGGCCGGTCGAAGAGCGCGGTCGCGAGCACATGCAGGTTGTAGAACCAGCCACGCGTCTGCCCGTTGTACTCGACGATGAAGTCACCGGGGTTGTGCGGAGGAGTCGCTGCGCTCGCCCCGTCATCCCCGTCGAACCACTCGGTGTTCTCGAACGGGTAATGCACCTGGGCGAACGGCATGGACCCCGACTCGAACCAGCAGTCGAGAACCTCGGGCACCCGACGCATGGTGGAACGTCCGGTCGGATCGTCCGGGTTCGGACGAGTCAGATCATCGATGTACGGGCGGTGGAGATTGTCCGGCCGAACGCCGAAGTCCTCAGCCAGCTGATCGAGGCTGCCGTACACATCCATCCGCGGGTAGTCCGGATCGTCGGACAGCCACACCGGGATGGGCGCGCCCCAGTATCGGTTACGGCTGATGTTCCAGTCCTTGGCGCCCTCGAGCCACTTGCCGAACTGGCCGTCCCGGATGTGCGCGGGCGACCAGGTGATCTCCTGATTCAACTCGAGCATCCGCTGCTTGATCGGCTGCACGGCGACGAACCACGACGGGACCGCCATGTAGATCAGCGGTTTGCCCGACCGCCACGAGTGCGGGTACGAGTGCTCGATGGTCTCGTGACGCAGTACCCGCGACACCGCCTTCAGATCCTTGATGATGACGGGGTTCGCGTCGAAGACCATCATCCCCTCGTACGGCGGGACCAGGGCGGTGAACTTACCGCCCGGATCCAGCGGCTGGACCACCTCGATGCCGTTGTCGGTCGCGACATCCATGTCCTCTTCACCGAAGGCGGGCGCCAGGTGCACCACGCCGGTTCCGCTATCGGTGGTGACGTAGTCCGCGAGCAGAATGCGGTGTGCGTTCGGGTGGCCGACGAAGAAGTCGAACGGCGGCGTGTACGCGATACCGGCGAGATCCCGTCCCGCGTACGTGCCCACCGTCTCCGACTCGCCGAGCTCCTTGCCGTAGCTTCCGACGAGGGCGGCTGCGAGCAGGTACTCGGTGCCGTTCTCCGCGCGGAGATGGACGTACTCCACGTCCGGATGAACGGCCATCGCCAGGTTCGACGGCAGCGTCCACGGAGTGGTGGTCCAGATCAGTGCGTTGACGCCGTTGAGGGCTGCGAGCGGCGAACCGTCCTCGACTGACAACGGCATGGCGACGGTGAGCGCCGGATCCTGACGCATGCGGTAGGCGTCGTCGAGCTTGGCCTCCTGATTGCTCAACGGAGTCTGCTCGTACCAGGAGTACGGCAGCACCCGGTAACCCTGATAGACGAGTCCCTTGTCGTGAAGGCGCTTGAACGCCCACATGACCGACTCCATGAAGTCCAGGTCGAGTGTCTTGTAGTCGTTGTCGAAGTCGACCCAGCGCGCCTGCCGGGTCACGTAGTTCCGCCATTCTCCGGTGTAGCGCAGCACCGAATCGCGACAGTACTCGTTGAACTTCTCGACGCCCATCGTCTCGATCTCCGACTTGTCGGTGATCCCCAACTGACGTTCCGCCTCGAGCTCAGCGGGCAGGCCGTGCGTGTCCCACCCGAACCGGCGGTCCACCTTCCTGCCGCGCATCGTCTGATAACGCGGCACCACGTCCTTCACGTAACCGGTCAGCAGGTGCCCGTAGTGCGGGAGGCCGTTAGCGAAGGGCGGTCCGTCGTAGAAGACGAACTCCGGCGCATCGTCGCGATTGGCGATCGACGCCGCGAAGGTGTCGTCGGTGTCCCAGAAATCGAGGACGTGACGCTCGACGTCCGGGAAGGACGGTGCACTACGTCCGGTGCCGCCGGTGAGATCCACGATCGGGTAAACGGGGTTCTGGTCACTCATCTGCGTCTCCTCGTGCCACTGGGTGCTGATCGCTCAGCATGTCGGCACGGGGACGCTCGCCTGGACGTGCGCGGTACCACCCCGCTTGCGTCCGTCCCCCGCGGTGCGGAGGGGACGCCGCTCGTTCAATGGCTGTGACGGGCCTGCCCGTCCGGTTCTACTGGGACGCTTGCGCGCCCGTTCTTCCGGAAGCTCCCCGGTGATGGCCGGATCGTCGCTGTACGACAGGAGTCTACTCGCTGGACTCGTCTTTATCGGATGCGGTCTCCGATGCGGGAATCTCACGGCCGTACTCGTCGTACGAGTCGCCGTAGACCAGTTTCATCTCCGGCAGCGTCGGGTCCGGCGAGTTCACCACGAGGGACTCACCCTCGTCGGGCAGACGTCGACGGCCGACGTACTGACCGGCTTCGGCTTCCTGACCGGCTTCGGCCTCGGCAGCATCGTTCCGGACAGCACCGTCGTGTCCCGACTCGTCCGACTCGCTCGTCGTCGGAACCTGAGACCAACCGCCAGTTTCCGGCGCGCTGGTGCCGATCGGATGATCCGAGCCGACGGCCTGGTTCTGACCGGCGGTATCCGGAACGCTCCACCCGCCGGTAGCCGGCCCGGACTCCTGCGCATGCAGGCGCGACGCCTCCGGAGACTGCGTGTAGATCGGTCCTGAGGGTGCGTGCGCATTCGGCTCAGTCGGATCGACGGCCCGCTGCTCACCCGTTGGTGCCTGCGCCGGGAACGACCCGGTCACCGAGCGGACGTAGTCGTCCGCGTTTCCGGTCGGATTCTCGCCGGTCGGGTTCGAGCCGGTGACTGGAGCCTGTCCCCCGGTCTCCGGGGAGCCGGCGACCGCCGCGCCGTGCGCGTCCGGTGACACGACGGAACCGAGGCCACCACCGGGTCGGACCGGAGTCGTGGGGTTCTGGCCGGTCTCGTGAGCGCCCGCCGCTCCGACTCCGGCCGCTCCGGCGCCCGCTGCGCCGAGACCCAGCGCCGCGTTCGTTCCGGACTGAGCCGAACCGCCAGAGCCGTCTGAACCGTCCGAGCCGTCGGTGTCGTCGTCGCCGAGTAGCGGTTCGCGTCGAGCAACCGATTCGCGGCCGCGAATCGTGAACAGCGGCTCGTCCTGAACACCACCGCGACCGCGCTTGCTCGCGCGGACGGTGTCGACCAGGAGGATCACGAGGCCGAGGAGGCAGACGACGATGCAGGCCACCGCCAACCAGAAGTTGGCGGTCACGAGCGCGAATACCAGAAGGCCGAAACCGATGAGAGTCGCCGCCACTGCGATCGTCAGCATGAACGTCCTCTCATCGGTTTCGATCCGTGAATGTATTACTCACGTGTCAGTTCTGAGGATACCCGCCGTCGAAACTCTGCCCTTGACCCGACTCGGCGGGAGCAGCACTGCCCCGCTGCTGCAGTTCTTCGAGCTGAGATTCGAGGTACGTCTTCAGACGAGTGCGGTACTCGCGCTCGAATGTCTTCAGCTGCTCGATGCGCCCCTCCAGAACACCGCGCTGCTGGTTGATCGTCGACATGATCTCGGTGTGCTTCTGCTCGGCATCGCGCTGCAGGAAGTCGGCCCGCTCCTGCGCCTGACGGACCTGGGTCTCCGCACGTGTCTGAGCGTCGGCGAGGAGGGCCTCGCTGCGCTGACGGGCGTCGGCCAGCGTGGAGTCCGCGTTGCCCTGCGCCTCGGACACCATGCTCTCGCTGCGGTGCCGGGCATCGGCGAGCAGGCCCTCAGCCTCGGTACGCGCCGAACCGGTGACTCGGTCCGCGGTGTCCTGTGCGAGTGCGAGCACGCGCGCTGCACGGTTGCTCGCGTCCTCGTCGACGGCACGCGCCGACGACGCTGCGGCTGCCGAAGTGGTAGCCGCAGCGGCCGGAGCCGCTGCTGCTGCGGCGGCGGCCGGCTCTGCCGCGGGCGCCGAGTCGGCGGCCGCCGCGAATGTCTGGGTACGGTCGGGACCGGCCGAACGGGCTTCGCCCAATTCGGTCTCCAGCTCGCCGACACGCTGCTTGAGATCAGAGTTCTCGTCGATCAGGCGAGCGAGCTCCGCTTCGACGAAGTCGAGGAACTGATCGACCTCATCTTCGTTGTAGCCGCGCTTACCGATCGGCGGTTTGCTGAACGCCACGTTATGCACATCAGCCGGTGTCAGCCGCATTTCGGTTCCCCTCTTACCTTTCGCTCGTATCCGGTCGGATACGGGTTCGTGTCCTCGGTCGGTCATCCGGGTCCGCACGGGCGAACACGTGATGTGACAAGTTTTATCGCAATTCCATTAATACCAGTACCACTACGTCACTAGCGTGTCATCTCGTCACTCCAGGACCAAGTGTCATCAACAGCCTCCATCTGTTCGCAATCAAAACTCAGCCGAATCGTCATTTACGGACAGGGTTTCGCTGGATTCAGCACCTCGCAGTGCCGCTGAACAGTGGCTATGCCGGACGCCGGTCCACGCGTCACCCCGCCGAAATCGCGAAGCTCTGCGTCACCTGCATTCCGATCGACACGACGATCAGCACGATCATCAGCGACAGATCCAGCCGGATCGAACCGAGGTTCAACGGCGGAATCAAGCGACGCAGCAACTTCACCGGAGGATCGGTGAGAGTGAAAACCACCTCGATCACGATGACGGTCGGCCCCGTCGGGCGCCACCGCCGGGCGAACGACTGCACCATCTCGACCACGAGGCGGCCGAGGAGCAACAGCGTGTAGAGGAAGAGCACGAAATAGAGGATCCAGAGGAAGGACGTCACCCCACAAGGGTGCCTGATGAACGAGAAAAGCGCCGCGCCGACCCACCTGTTCGGCGAGTCGGCGCGGCGCGAGCGTCGTGGTGCTGGTTCTCAGGACTGGTTCGAGAAGCCCGTCTCGACGATTCGGCGACGCTGCTCCGGCGTCACATCGATACCGGCGGGCGACAGCAGGAACACCTTGGTCGCCACCTTCTCGAGCGATCCGCGGGCGGCGAACGCCAGACCGGCGGCGAAGTCGACCAGCCGCTTGGCGTCGTCGTTGCTCATGTCGGCGAGGTCCATGATCACCGGGTTGCCGTCGCGGTAACGCTCACCGATGGTGCGGGCCTCGGAGTAGTCGGCCGGACGCAGCGTGCTGATCTTGCCTGCGGCATCACCGAGCGGATCGAGCTCGGCACGTGGTTCCGGCGCGACTGCGTTCGCGCCGCGTACCGGGTACGACGTGGAGCGATCGAGGGGCGCCAGACGCCCACGAGCGGGCTCATCGGTCACGTGGCGGCTGACACCGTACGGACGCTCAGCCCGGGCCGGGTAACCCCGGCCTTCGAAGCGGGCCGGCTCACGCATGGCCGGCTCACGCATGGCCGGTTCGCGCATCGCCGGCTCGCGGAGGACGGCATCCCGGTAGTCGGGCTCCCGGAACTCGCCGCGGAATCCCGAGTCACGGAAGTCCGAATCACGGAACTCCGGGTCACGGAAGCCCTCGTCGTCGTAGAAGGGCTCGTCACGCATGGCGTTCGAGCGGTACCGCTCCATGTAGGCGCGCTCCCGCGCGCTCATGGCCTGCCCCTCCGAGGGCTCGTCGAAGTAGTCGTCTTCGTACTCGCTCGGAGGCACCATGCCGAAATATGCCTTGAACTTCTGCATCGTCGTCATCAGAGGCCTTTCTGGGGGGTGCGCGAGGGTCATTCGTTGAAGTTGTTGTCAGTTGATCCAGATGGTTCTGCTGTGACCAATGTGACTAAGGTGAGACTATCGGGCGCTCGCCCAGAATCGCGGTTCCGACACGCACACACGTCGATCCGTGCGCAATTGCCGACTCGAGGTCACCGGACATGCCCGCGGAGAACACCTCGGCCTCTGGATGGTCGACGAGGAATCGCTCTCTGATCTGCGACGCACGGGCCATCGCCGCATCGGGGGCGATGCCGACTGGAGCGATCACCATCAGCCCGTCGAGCCGGAGCGTCTCGTCGTGGGACACCACCGAATCGCCGACACCGGCCAGATCCGCCTCGACAAGCCCACCGCGCGCGGGATCGCCGTCCAGACTCACCTGCAGCAGCACGCCGAGCGGCTCTGTTCGCTCCCCGTCGTCCAGGCAGCGCCGCACCGCGCCGTCGAGCGACTCGACGAGTTCCACCGAGTCCACCGAGTGCACGCGTCGCGCCCACCGAGCAACCGAACGCGACTTCTTGCGCTGAAGCCTGCCGATCATGTCGGCGTCGAAGGCAGCACCGGGCCCGGCGGCGCGGACCTCGGCGATCTTCCGGCTCGCCTCCGGCTCCCGGGATTCACCGAACTCACGCACACCGAGACCGAGAAGACGCTGCACATCCTCTGCGGGAAAGAACTTGGTGACCACCAGCAACGTCACCTCGCCCGGGCCGCGGCCCGCCGCTCGCTCGGCGGCTGCGACCCGCTCACGCGCCGCGGTCAGCGACGCGCGGAGATCGGCAGTGCGGGAGTCGCTCAACCGACGGCCTTCCGGCCCGATGCATCCATCCAGATCACCGACGCGATCCGGCCGGTAGGAGCGCCGCGGCGGTGGCTGAAGAGCGACCGGTCCTCGATGGTGCACCGAGGGTCCGTTGCCACGGCGGAGACTCCCGCGTCGAGTAATTGCCTGCGAATGCCCTCCCGGAGATCCAGTCCGGTCGTCCCCTTCCGGGTTCGGCACGCACTGCCGGGCAGATGCTTCTCGACATCGGCCTGCATCTCCGGCGGAACCTCGTACTGATCACCGCTCGCAGCCGGTCCGAGGAAGGCGCCGATCCGATCGACGCGCGCCCCGAGTTCGGACATCGCGTCGAGGACCGCGGGCACGATGCCGATCCGGGCACCCACCCGACCGGCGTGGACGGCCGCGATAACGCCCGCTTCGTCGTCACTCAGGAGCACCGGCACGCAGTCCGCCGTCAGCACGGCCAGTGCGAGGGAGTCCTGTGTGGTGACGAGCGCATCGGTGACCGGCACGGGCTCGGACACCGGGCCGTCGACCACCGCCACCGTGCGGCTGTGCACCTGCTCCATCCAGACCACCCGGTCCGGCTCCATGCCGAGATCACGCGCGAGCCGTGCCCGATTGGCGGCGACGGCCACGGGATCGTCGCCCACGTGATCGGCAAGGTTGAAACTGTCGTACGGTGCCTGCGACTCACCGCCTGCGCGGGTGGTCACGGCACGCCGGACGGTGAACGTCAAGGGCCGACTCACTTCATGAAGTCGGGGACGTCGACGTCGTCGTCGTCGAAGCGCAGCGAGTTCCGGCGGGGTGCCGGCTCACTGAACGGATTCCCGGCGGATTCGCGCTCGGCTCCGAACAGCGGATCCTTGGGGCTCTCGGACCGAGTGACCTCACCCGCACTCGCATTCGCGACCGAACCCGAGCCGGCCGCGTGCGCACCGGCCGCGGGGACCTCGGAACGTTTACGCGGAGTGCCACCGTCGAAACCGGCGGCGATGACGGTCACGCGGACCTCGTCGCCCAGGTTGTCGTCGATCACCGTGCCGAAGATGATATTGGCCTCCTCGTGCGCAGCCTCCTGCACCTGAGTCGCAGCGTCGTTGATCTCGAACAGGCCGAGGTCGCTGCCGCCTGCGATGGAGATGAGCACACCGCGGGCGCCTTCCATCGACGCCTCGAGGAGCGGCGAGTTGATCGCTGCCTGGGCCGCCTTGCTCGCCCGACCCTCCCCGCGCGATGCGCCGATCCCCATCAGGGCACTGCCCGCATCGCTCATGACGCCCTTGACGTCGGCGAAGTCGACGTTGATCAGTCCCGGTGTGGTGATCAGATCGGTGATGCCCTGGACACCGTTGAGGAGAACCTCGTCGGCGCTGCGGAACGCGTCCATCAGGCTGAGCTGCGAATCACCGAGCTGCAGCAGACGGTCGTTCGGGATGACGATCAGGGTGTCGCACGACTCGCGCAGCGCGGTGATGCCCGCGTCCGCCTGGCCGCCGCGCCGCTTGCCCTCGAACGAGAACGGCCGGGTGACCACGCCGACGGTCAGTGCGCCGAGCTTGCGGGCGATGGACGCGACGACGGGTGCGCCACCCGTGCCGGTTCCACCGCCCTCACCCGCGGTCACGAACACCATGTCGGCACCCTTGAGGAGTTCCTCGATCTCGTCCTTGGCGTCCTCGGCGGCTACCCGACCCACGTCCGGGTTCGCGCCCGCACCGAGCCCGCGCGTCGAGTCGCGGCCGATATCGAGTTTGACGTCGGCGTCGGAGATGAGCAGCGCTTGAGCATCGGTGTTGATCGCGATGAATTCAACACCCTTGAGCCCCTGCTCGATCATCCGGTTGACGGCGTTGACGCCGCCGCCGCCGATGCCGACGACCTTGATCACAGCCAGGTAGTTGTGGGGTGGCGTCATGATGCCTTCCTACTTCGAACTCGGACCCTAAAGCTCAACCAAAGGGTTATAGTTATGTCAAGTGCTTCCCGATGTTCATAACGGTATTGACTGGGTGCGCCGACTGGCGTCAAGCCACGCGGGCGTGTCGCGATTCGTTCGCTCGAATTCGGCGTGAAACGGCGCAACCCGCCGGTTTGCGCGCCACCGGTCAGTTGACGGCCGGAAACTCCGGGCTGGACACGTTGAACTCGCGTCCGGGCATCTTGAGAAGCTGCGCGAGCGTCGCCGCCTTATCGTCCGACCGATCCTCGCCTCCCCAGACCGCGCGCCGCCCGCTCTTGAGCGTGAGCACGATGTCCGAGGGCGAAGCGGCGTCCGCCGCGACGACCTTGGTCGCCAGCCAATCCGGAAGGCCCTGCACCGTCGTGATCACCGCCTCGGTGGTCGGATCACGTGGCCCAGGATTCGGTGTCGTGAGCTCGGGCAGCGCGGCGAACTCCTTCGGAAGGGCCTTGCGGTCGGCGTACGTCGCGTAGACGACACCGATCCGGTCCATCACTCCGAGCTTCCCGTCCTGCTCCACCAGTACGACCGGCACGCGCTCGGTCACCTCGATCGTCAGTGCGGACGGATAGCTGCGCTCCACCCGCACCTCCTCCACTGCGGGCAGCACGGCGATCCGGTTGGCGATCGCTCCGGTATCGACCTGAAGCAGGGGCATGCCGGACGGCGCCTGAGCGAGTTCGCGCACCCTGTTCTCGTCCACCGCCGTCGCTCCGGTGACCTCCACCGACCGCACGGACATCAGGGGCGAGTAGTACGCGACCGCGACCGCTCCTCCGACGAGCGCGACGAGCCCCAGCATCGCCAGGACCACGCTCAACCGGCCCGGGCGACGGGCCGTGCTGCCGCGGCTCACTCGTCGTCGGCCAGCGCCGACAGGATCGACGCGGCCTGCATCGTGATGTCACCCGCGCCGATGGTCAGAACCACGTCACCGTGCCGCGCACGCTGAGCCACCGCGTCCGCGATCTCGGACATGTTGGGAACGAACACCGCGGGCACGGTCACCTCATCGGAGATGAGACGGCCGCTGACTCCCGGCTGCGGCGTCTCACGCGCACCGAAGACATCGGCGACGACCACCTCGTCGGCGAGGCTCAGGGCGGCTGCGAACTCGGCGGCGAATTCGGCGGTACGCGAGTACAGGTGCGGTTGGAACACCGCGATGACCCGGCCTTGGTTGTAGGTGACCACGTCGCGAGCAGCTGACAGGACCGCCCGCACCTCGGTCGGGTGGTGGGCGTAATCGTCGTAGACGTCCACCTCGCGCGCCCGGCCACGCAACTCGAACCGGCGGTGGACGCCGCCGAATCCCTCGATGCCCTCCGCGACGGCATCCGGATCCTGACCGGTGCGCACGCATCCGGCGAGCGCACCGAGCGCGTTGAGCGCCATGTGCCGTCCTGGGAGCGTCACCGACAGCGAACGCTCCACGGCGGCCCCGGTGAGCGGCGGGTGGAGCCGGATCGCCGTGGTGCTGCCCGCACCTCTCGGGGCCACTTCGAGCAGCTCGGCGACGAGCGGCACGTCGGGCGCCAGATCGGCGTGGACGCCGGAGCCGTACCCCAGTACCGTCACTCCTCGGTCCGCGAGACTTCGTGCCACTCGGCCGCCGAGCTTCGCCGACCCGGGATCGTCGAGACAGATCACGAGGGTTCCACCGGTCCGGATGTGCGCCGCGAACGAGTCGAACACCTCGACGTACGCGTCCTCGGTCCCGAAGAAGTCGAGGTGATCGACCTCGATGTTGGTCACTACCACGACATCCGGCGTGTACTCGAGCAACGAACCGTCGCTCTCATCGGCCTCCGCGACGAACACGTCGCCGCTGCCGTGATGTGCGTTGGTGCCCGATTCGTTCAGTTCGCCGCCGATCGCGAAGGACGGATCACTCCCGATGTGCTGCAGCGCAACGACCGCCATCGACGTGGTCGACGTCTTACCGTGCGTGCCCGAGATCAGCAGCGTCCGGTAACCGTCCATCAGCAGTGCGAGTACCTGCGGGCGGTACAGGATGGGGACGCCCCGCTCGCGGGCCGCCACCAGTTCCGGATTGTCCTTCGGAATGGCGGCGTGAGTGGTCACCACCACGGTGGGTCCGCCGTCGAGCAGGTCGAGCGCCGCCGGGTCGTGGCCGACGTGGATCTGCGCGCCGCGCGTACGGAGCGCCAGCAGCCCACGCGAGTCCTTGGCGTCCGAACCGGACACCTCTCCCCCACGCGCCAGCAGGATGCGGGCCAGACCCGACATGCCCGCGCCGCCGATGCCGACCATGTGCACGCGGGCCAGTTGATTCGGCAGTCGCTGCGAAGGCGTCACCGGTGCCGTCATCGTGCCCTCCTCTCCTGCGCCAGTTGCAGTGCGGCCGTCGCCACCGCGGCTGCGGCGTCGCGATGGCCGACCCCCGACGCGGCGGCGCCCATCGTCTTCAGCCGTTCGGTGTCGGCGAGCAGTGCCGGAACCTCCCGGCCCACCCATTCCGCGGTCACCACGTCGTCGTCGACGATGAGGCAGCCGCCGGCGCTTTCGACGGGCAGTGCGTTGAGTCGCTGCTCGCCGTTGCCGTGCGGGAGCGGGACGTAGACCGCGGGGAGACCGGTCGCCGAGATCTCCGCAACCGTCATCGCCCCCGACCGGCACATCACCAGGTCGGCGGCGGCGTATGCGAGATCCATCCGGTTCAGGTAGCTGACGCCGACGTAAGCCGGCGACCCCGGAGGCGAAACCGGGCTGATCGTGTTCTTGGGTCCGTACGCGTGCAGGACGCCGATTCCGGCTGCGCCGAGTGCGGTCGCCGCGGGCGCCACCGCCTCGTTCAGCCGCTGAGCGCCTTGCGAACCGCCGAAGACGAGCAGGGTCGGCGCATCAGGATCGAGTCCGAAGAACTCGCGAGCCCGAGCGCGAACCGCGGTCCGGTCGAGTTCGGTGATCGCTCCGCGTACCGGGATTCCGACCACGTGCGCAGCGAGCCCGCAGTCGGGCACCGCCGCGAGAACGCGGTCGGCGAATCTGGCGCCGACCTTGTTGGCGATGCCGGCGCTGGCGTTGGCCTCGTGGATCACCACGGGCAGCCGGGACGCTCCGCGGAACCAACTGCGCGCTGCCAGGTACGCGGGCAGTGCGACGTATCCGCCGAATCCGACCACCACGTCCGCGTCCACCTCGGCGAACACCTTGCGGGTGGCCGCCACCGACTTCATGACGCGCCATGGGGTCTTCGCCAGTTCCATGCCCGGCTTACGCGGCAGTGGAACCGGAGGTATCAGCTTCAGGTCGTAACCGCGTTCGGGCACGATTCTGGTCTCAAGACCGCGTGTCGTGCCGAGCGCGGTGATGCGCGCCGTGGGGTCCAGCTGACGCACCGCGTCAGCGACCGCGAGCGCGGGTTCGACGTGTCCTGCCGTGCCGCCACCCGCGACGACGACCGACAACGGGGTACCGCCGGCTCCAGTTGTCTTGCTCACCGGCGTCTGTACTCCCCTTCACTCCGCCATGACTGGCGTCCTCGTGTGGATCGCGGATACGCGTCGTCCTGTGTCCAGGACGATCGCTGCCCCACCCGTCGTGGCCGAGGCTGCCTGCCAGGATAGTGGATCTCACCCGAACGGACCGCGCCCGTCCGGACCGGTGCGGATCCTCGACCCGTGCCGCGGGCCCGCGGAACGCGCACCGGGGCGGGCCGCCGACCCGCGCTACGTCCGCCCGCAGGACGCTTGCGTTCCAGACGATCGCGCAGCACCTCCGCACGCGGAGGCCGGTAAGCGACGGGAGTCGGGAGGCGCAAGAACCGCGAGAGGCCATTCGGCTGCGGTCCGGTGAGCGCCCGGATGGCGTCGGGTTCGTGTCTCGCCGCCGTCGCCAGCAGACCGAGCATCGTCAGCATCGTCAGCATCGACGTGCCGCCGTTCGACAGAATCGGCAACTGAATACCGGTGACCGGAAGCAGCCCGACGACGTAGCCGATGTTGATGAACGCCTGAACCAGGAACAGGACGGTGATCGTCGCCGCCAGGAGCCGGAAGAACGGGTCGAGCGAACGTCGTGCGATGCGCATGCCCACCGCCCCGAGGATGACGAACAGTCCGACGACGATGAGGGCGCCGATCAGCCCGAGCTCCTCACCGATGATCGCGAAGATGAAGTCGTTGTGGGCGTTCGGCAGGTAGTTCCACTTGGCGGTGCTCTGTCCGAGGCCCACTCCGAACACGCCACCGTTGGCGAGCGCGAACTGGGCCTGCATCGCCTGGTATCCGGAGCCGAGCGGATCATCGGCCCGGCCGAGGAAGCTGAAGACGCGGGCGGAGCGGTAATCCGACATCAGCGCGAGTGCGACACCGGCGGCCAGGAACACCAGGATGAATCCGGCGAACACACGACCGGGCAGTCCGGCGAACCACAGGAGGGCGGCGACGATCAAGGCGATGATCATCGTCGTCGACTGGTTGGGCTCAAGAATGATGAGCACGCAGACCACGATCGACACCGGGACCAACGGCATCAGGAGTTCCTTGCCGTAAACGCCGACGTTCCGGCGCGACGCGAGCAGATGCGCGCCCCACACGCAGAGCGCCACCTTCACCAGTTCGGAGGGCTGCACCGACAGTCCGGCGACCGAGAACCACCGGCGCGCACCGTTGACCATGACGCCGATGCCCGGCACCAGGACCAAGGTCAGCAGCAGGATCGACAATCCGATGCCGACGGTCGCGAAGCGCCGGAAGAGCCGCACCGGAACCTTGAGCGTCAGATAGAACAGGATGAAACCGAGCGTCGCGAACGTGGCCTGCGTGGCGAACATGCCGTACGCGGACCCGTCTTTCGCGTACCCCTCGACCGAGGACGCCGACAGCACCATGATCAGGCCGAGGGCGGTCAGGATGACCGTCAGCGACAGGATCATGTGGAACGACGCCAGCGGGCGCGAGAGCAGAGTGGAGAAGCCCTCGCGGACGGTGCTCACCGTGGCACGCACATCGATCGACGGCATCGACAGGTTCAGCCCCTGAGGGCGGCGGCGCTGAGGAGTCCGCGAACGCCGCCGATCCACATCGGGCTCTTCGTCGAGGTCGACCTCGACGAAGTTCTCCAGGTCGTCCTTCTCCAGGTCGCTGTTCTCCAGGTCGCTGTTCTCCGGGTCCTCGTCGTCACCGGAGCGGCGCCGGCGGCTACCGGCGCTCATCGTGCCTGCAGCGTGTCGGCGAGAGTGGCGGCTGCGACGGCGAACGAGTCACCGCGGGCCCCGTAACTGGCGAACATGTCGAGGGAGGCGGCTGCCGGTGCGAGTAGCACCGCGTCCACTCCCCGCCCGTTGCCGCGCTCATCCTCTGCCAACTGCCAGGCGGTCGTCACCGCCTGCGCCATCACCGCGTCCGCCGCTGTGCCGACGGTCGCCGTGATGGCCGAAACCTCGCCACCAGTCCGCTGAGTCATCACCGAACCATCGTCCCCTGTGAACACTGTGACGGTTGGGACTTCTGGGGCGTGTCGCGTAATCGCCTCGTCGACGATGCCACGGTCCGCACCGATTGCGACGACTCCGGCGAGACGACTCGCGTTTCTGACGATCAGCTCGTCGACCGATGCGCCCTTGAGGAGTCCCCCGGCGATCAGGACGACGCGCGCGAAACCCGCCACAGCGGCATCTGCCGCGTGCGGATTGGTGGCCTTGGAGTCGTCGACGAATGCCACGCCGTCGATCGCAGCGATCGTCTCGCCTCGGTGAGCGGCGGGCGAGAATGCGGCCAGACCGCGCTCCACCGCGTTCGCCGACACTCCGGCCGCACGGGTCAGGGCCGCGGCGGCCAGCGCATCGGACACTCCGGAGGGTCCGGGCGGGCGCACATCGGCCACCCGGGCGAGTTCCTCGCCCGTACCGGACGCGCCCGCCCCGAATGCCCGGTCGACGAGGAAACCGTCCACGACGCCCAGCTCACCGTCCCGCGGTTCGGCCAGGGTGAATCCCACCCGCCGTGAACCGTCACCCGCCGGAAGTGTCGGGGCCACGGCGTCATCGAGCCCCACCACTGCGACCTCACCGCGCAGCACCTGCTGCTTGGCGGCCGCATACGCCTCGAACGAGCCGTGCCAGTCGAGATGATCGGGCGCCACGTTCAGCACCACGCCCGCGAGCGGACGCACCGACGGCGCCCAGTGCAACTGGAACGACGACATCTCGACGCACAGCACATCCGCACGAGGCTCGGCCCGTAATGCGTCGACCACCGTGAGGCCGATGTTCCCGCAGGCCAGCCCGGACAGCCCGGCGGCGTCCACGATCGCCTCGACCATCGCCGTCGTCGTCGTCTTCCCGTTCGTCCCGGTGATCACGAGCCACTCGCGCGGCGGCCCGTAACGCCCTGCCCGGTCGACGTGCCAGGCGAGTTCCACATCGCCCCAGACCGGTATCCCGGCTGCGGCCGCCGCCACGAGCAGCTCATCGTCCGGCCGGAACCCCGGCGAGACGACGATCAGGTCGAACCCGGAGGGGACGCGGACTCCCTCGGGGCCGGTGAACGCGGACGGATCGACGGTGTCGACTCCCCTGGCCTCGAGGTTCGAGTCGGTCGCGCCGCCGATGAACTTGGTGTCGAGCAGGGTCACCGTCGAACCGCATTCGGTGAGCAACTCGAGGACCGCCATACCGGTCGCCCGGGCACCGGCGACCAGAACTCGAGCGCCCTCCAGGGCAACGGGCATCGGAAAGTCCGCCACCGAGTCAGCCGCCCTGCGCGATGAACTCGCCGTAGAACAGCGTGAGTCCCAACGCACACGAGATCGCGGTCAGCAGCCAGAACCTGATGATCACCGTCGTCTCGGCCCATCCGCCGAGCTCGAAATGGTGGTGGAACGGCGCCATGCGGAACACGCGCTTGCCGGTGGTCTGGAAGAAGGCGATCTGCACCACGACCGACACGATCTCGGCGACGAACAGCGAGCCGATGACGACCATCAGGAGTTCGGTCTTGGTGGTGATCGACAGCCCGGCCACCAAGCCGCCGAGGGCGAGCGAACCGGTGTCACCCATGAAGATCTTGGCCGGCGAGGCGTTCCACCACAGGAATCCCAGGCAGGCACCGCCCGCCGAGACGGCGACGATGGCCAGGTCGAGCGGATCGCGGACCTGATAACAGCCCGCGGTGTTCTCCGCCGACACCATCGAGCAGGCGTTGCGATACTGCCAGAAGGTGATCAGGACGTAGGCGCCCATGACCATCGCGGCCGAACCGGCGGCCAGACCGTCGAGCCCGTCGGTGAAGTTCACGGCGTTCGACCAGGCCGCGACGACCAGCCAACAGAAGAACACGAACCCGACCGCGGTGAGCGAGATGACGTTGATGTCGCGCGCGTACGAGAGGTTGTCGCTGGCCGGTGTCAGGCCCGCACCGTTGCGGAACTGCAGGAGCAGCACACCGAAGATGATCGCCGCCGCGAACTGTCCTACCGACTTCGCAGTCTTGTTGAGTCCCAGATTCCGCTGTTTGCGGATCTTGATGAAATCGTCGAGGAAGCCGACGATGCCCAGCGCTGTCGCCAGCCCCAGTACGAGCATGCCGGATGCACTGGGGCCCGAGCCCTCCTGGAAGAAGCCGAGAAGGTGCGCGCCGAGATAGCCCAGCCACAACGCAGCCAGGATCGCGACGCCGCCCATCGACGGGGTTCCGCGCTTGGCTTGATGACTCTGCGGGCCCTCGACGCGGATCTCCTGGCCGAATCCCTGGCGGGAGAAGACCTTGATCAGCACGGGGGTGAGCAGAATCGACACAGCCAGCGAGATCACTCCCGCGATCAGAATCTGGATCACAGCTCCGGGTCCTCACTCATCTCGAGAAGTTGAATTCTGAATCTAGCGCGCCGCACGCCCGCCATCCGGTACCGGGTGAGGGCCGCGCGTCGTGAATCACACCGTGAGTCACACGTCGACGAGACGGACTCGCAGGCCGACACCGGACCTCCAGTAGTCGATCAGCGTGCTCGCGAGACCCTCCGGCCCCGCAATGACGACCACATCGCCCGGTCCCGGAGCGTAGCCGGGAGCGCTCCGCATGTGCTCGACCGCGGCCTCGGGGGTCTCGACGAACGCCGCCTCGTCGCCCCACGAGCCCTCCATCACCGCGCCCTGGTGCAGTGCGCGCACGACGCGACTGCCGCCGACCGCGATGATCTTGTCGACCGCCACCCGCACCGCCTGGCGGCCGAGCCCGTCATGCTCCACAGCACGCGCATTCTCCGTTGCTCCCCGCGTGTCGGCGAGCTCACCGAACACCGCCCAGGTCCGGTGCGGCGTGGCGCGATGAGCGCTTCCCGCACCCGAATCGGCTGCGAGGGCGACCATCTCGCGAAGCAGCCGACGCGCGACGCCGACATCGGCTCCACCGGGAGCGACCAGCACGTTCAGCGCTTCACCGTCACCCATGAGCGCTTCGCCGAGGACCTCGCGGTCGTCGAAGGGATGCTTCACTCCGTCGATCTCCTGTCCGGACTCGTGCCCCTTGCCCGCCACGAGCACCACGTCGCCGGACCGCGCCCACTCGACGGCTGCGACGATCGCGGCCCGCCGGTCGCCGATCTCGCGGATGTCACTCGCCCGCCGCTCCGGTTCGGGGACGCCTCGGGCACCAGCCGACACCGCTGCGCGGATCACCGCCGGGTCCTCGCTGCGCGGGTTGTCGTCCGTCACGATCACCAGGTCGGCCCCGCGAGCCGCCGCGGCACCCATCAGGGGCCGCTTCTCGGTGTCCCGGTCACCACCCGCACCGAGAACCACTGCGACCCGTGCGTTCCCGCTCTGCACGGAGAGCGTCGAAAGCACCGCTTCGACGGCGGCCGGCTTGTGAGCGTAATCGACGACCGCCAGGAAGTCCTGGCCGCGTTCGATCTTCTCGACCCGTCCCGGAACCGCTACGTCGGCGAGTCCCCGCACGGCGGAGTCGATGTCGACGCCCGTCTCGGTCACCAGAGCAAGCGCTACCAGGGCGTTGGCGACGTTGTAGGCTCCCGGCAACGGGAGCCGCACGACGTGCCGCGACCCATCCGGCGCAACGGCCTCGATCCGCTGCACGCCCTGACTCGACGCCGTCACATCCGCGACCCGCCAGCCCTCGTCGGCATCGCCGGAGACGGTCGAGACCGTCACGAGCGGGCCGTCGTTACCTGCCGCGATGGCCGCCATGTGCGCGCCCCACTCGTCGTCGACGCAGATCACCGACCGCAGGGCCCGCGTCGGCGATCCGGAGGTGAACAGGGCGGCCTTCGCGTCGAAGTAGTCGGCCATCGTCTTGTGGTAGTCGAGATGGTCCTGCGACAGGTTGGTGAACGCGCCGACCGCGAACCGGCATCCGTCGACCCGGCCGAGTGACAGCGCGTGGCTGGACACCTCCATGACGACGTAGTCGGCCCCGCGGGCCAGCATCACGGCGAGCAGCCGCTGCAGGTCGGGCGCCTCCGGCGTGGTCAGCTCGCTGTGGATGGGCACTCCGTCGATGCGCGAACCGGTCGTCCCGACCAGTCCCACGCTGTATCCAGCCGCCCGCAGTGCGGCCTCGGTGAGATAGGCGGTCGTGGTTTTGCCCGACGTACCGGTGATCCCGATCAGAGTCAGCTGCGTCGACGGGTCACCGTTCACCCGGGCGGCCATCCGGCCGAGGACGAGCCGCGGATTAGGGTGCACCAGCACCGGAAGCGACTCTCCGCCCTCGCTGCCGCGAACGATCTCGAGACCGCGTTCATCGGTCAGCACCGCCACTGCACCCGCCTGCGCGGCCTGCACCGCGAACTGGGCTCCGTGGGCCCGGCTGCCCGCCATCGCGGCGAAGAGGTCGCCGGGGGCGCACTCCTGTGCACGCAGCGTGGTTCCGGTGATCTGAGTTCCTGCACCGGTCACGCCCTCGAGGCCTTCGGGATCATCCAGTCCGGCACCCGACAACTCGATGAGCTCGCCGAGGGACACCGCGTGGGATGCCGGCCGGTCCTGCCGTTCCTGAGCTCGATTCACTCCACTGCCTTTCCTTGCCTGTGACCCTGCCGCAGTGCACCGCAAGGGATGCGGCAGCGCGGCCCGGGGGTCGCCGATGAATCTACCGCGAAGTGCGCGTCAGGACTGCAGCCGGAGCCTCGGAGCGGGGTGGTCCGAGAACGGAACGCGCTCGTGCTTCAGCAGCCACGAGCCGATGGTCCCGAAGAGCGGTGCCGCGCTCTGTCCGCCGGTTCCGTCGGAGCTGCGCGTCGGGTTGTCCATCATGATGCCGATCACGAAACGGGGATCGTCAGCGGGCGCGATCCCGGCGAACGTGATGTTGTAGCTCGACTTCGAGTAGCAGTTGCACTTCGGGTCGACCTGCTGAGCGGTGCCCGTCTTGCCGGAGGTCTGGTAACCGGCGATGGCCCCCTCGGCGCCGGTGCCCTGCTGGACGCCGGCGTCGTCACTCTGCATGACCGCCCGGAACATGTCGACCACCGTGCGAGCCGTCTCCGGGGAGACGACCTGAACCGGGTCGCCCTTCTCCTCCGTGCCCGAGAGAATTCGCGGCGGCACCCGCAGACCGTGGTTCGCCATCGCCTGGAACATCGACGTCATCTGCAACAACGTCATCGAGAGTCCCTGCCCGATGGGGAGGTTCGCGAACGAACCACCGGACCACTGGCTCAGCGCGGGCACCGCTCCGGGGCTCTCACCTGGCAGCGCGATGCCGGTCTGCTCACCGAGGCCGAACTTCTGCAGCATGTCGGCGAACCGGCGCTCCCCCACTCGCTTGGCGAGCATCAGGGTGCCGACGTTCGACGATTTGCCGAAGATGCCGGTCGTCGTGAACGGCTGCGTCCCGTGGGGCCACGCGTCGTTCACCGTGATGCCGGACATCCGGATCGAACCCGGTACCTGCAGGACTTCCTCCGGTGTGGTGACCCCGGCCTCGATGGCGGCGGCCGCCGTGACGATCTTGTTCACCGAACCCGGCTCGAACGGCGACGTCACCGAGCGATTGCCGAGTTCGGCGTCCTTCTGCTGACCGAGCGGTTCGGATGCGTTGAAGGTGTTGTCGTTCGCCATCGCCTGGACCTGACCGGTCTTGCTGTCGAGGACCACTGCCGACACGTTGTTCGCCCCCGACGCCTTCTTGGCCATGTTGACCTGACTCTGGACGAACCACTGCAGATCGGAGTCGAGCGTGAGCCGGACGGTGTCCCCGTCCATGGCCGGGTGCACATTGCGCTTGCTGCCCGGAATGACCGCGCCGTCGCGCCCCTGGTCGAATGTCTGGGTGCCGTCCGTGCCCGCCAGCACCGGATCGAGCGACGACTCGAGGCCGATGAGCCCGTTTCCGTCGAAGTTGACGTCGCCGACGACATTGGCCGCAAGCGATCCGCCGGGATAGACGCGGATGGCCTGCGGATCAGCACCGACCTCGGGGAACTCCTCCATGATCTGCGCGGCGAGCTCCGGTGTGATCGATCGCGCCAAGTACACGAAGTCCTTGTCGGACGCCAGCTTCGCCAGCAGATCCTCGGCACTGATGCTTCCACCGAGCTTGGACGACACGCCGGCGGCGATCTCCTGAAGACGCGTGCGCACATCGGGCAGCGCAGGGTCCTTCTTGTGCTCCTCGTCGATCTGCTTGCGCACCGATACGGGCAGGAAGGTGAGAGCACGTGCCTCGTCCGTGTGCGCGAGGAGACGACCGTTGCGGTCGACGATCGACCCGCGCATAGCGGGCAGGAGCTGGGTCACCGAGCGCTGCTGGGCCGCACGCTCGGACAGCGAGTCGGCATTGATCACGTGGACATAGACCATCCGGCCGCTCACCAGCACCAACACGATCACGATGATCACCCAGAGCATGCGCTGACGGCCGATGAACCGATCGGAGGGTGCGGTATCGAGCTCGTCCAGGCGGTCGTCGGGTGGCGGCGGCGCTCCAGCGCTCGACCGGCCACCCGCTCTGGACACCGGTGGGCGCACGGAACGGGATCGGGTCATGATGATCGATTGTCCCCCGCGTCAGTGCGCAGGAGCGGGATTCGGGGTCGGCGTGGCGGCTGCCGAAGGGATCACATTCGACGTCGGCGAATCCTGCGCATCTGGCGCATCCGGGGATGCAGTGTCGTCCGGAGCAGTGTCGGCCGGAGCACGGTCGTCCGGAGCACGCGTACCCGAGGTGTTCCGGTCACCGCCGAGCCCCTTGGAGTCGTCGACTTTCGACTCGTCGATCTTCGCGACCGGGTCCGGAGCCGGGTTCAATGCGGGCAGCGGCTTGCCCTCGGCCCGTTCGGCCTCGCCGACGACGCGCGACTTCCCGTTCGGGCCGATCACGACCTGGGCGGCACCGTCGCTCGGCACCATGCCGAGACGTCCGGCCTTCTGTGCGAGTTCCGGAGCGGTGTCGCTCTTGTCGAATTCTCGTTTGAGCCCGTCAGCCCGGTTCTGCAGCGTCTGATTCTGCTCGCGCAGCGCGTCGATGGCGTACGAATCCTGGGCTGACCTGGTCGACAGGTAGAGAGTGAGCGCGAGCGCGCCGACGATCAGCACCAGGACGGGGAACACCAACGGCACGCCACCGATGCGCCGCTTCGTCATGGTCGCGACGGTGGATCCACGGCGCTCACGGCGATCGAGCGCCCGCTGGGCGGCCTTCGACCGACTCGGCCGATCCAGTGTCGAGGCCCCCCGGCCACGACGCGATCGCGCGCCGGCATGGCTGGTCGTCGCCTTGCGTTCGTCGAGCATTACGCTCATCATTCGCCCCCATCTGACGCCACACGTTCGATTGCCCGAATTCGAACCGGCGCAGAGCGCGGGTTCGCTTCCCGTTCGGCTTCATCGGCCTGTTCCGCCCCGCGCGTGACGAGGGCGAACCGGGCGGCCGTACCCGGAAGATCCACCGGCAGGCCGGCAGGTGTCGTGTTGCGGACCATCCTCGCGAAATCCCGTTTCACGATCCGGTCCTCGAGTGACTGGTAGCTCATCACGGCGAGGCGGCCACCGACCTCGAGCAGGTCGAGGGACGCCGGAATCACGCCGCGGAGTGAATCCAGCTCGTGATTGACCTCGATCCGCAGCGCCTGGAACGTGCGCTTGGCCGGATGTCCCCCGGTTCGCCGCGTCGCCGCCGGAATGGTCGCGTACAGGAGTTCCACGAGCCGTCCACTGGTCGTGAACGGCTCGACGGCCCGGGCCCGCAGAACCGCCGACGCGATCTTCCCGGCGAACCGCTCCTCCCCGTACTCGCTGAGCACCCTGGCGAGTGCACCGTGGTCGTACGTGTTGAGGACATCGGCCGCGGTCAGCTCGTCGTCGGCGTTCATCCGCATGTCGAGCGGAGCATCGACCGAGTACGCGAACCCTCGGTCTGCACGGTCGAGCTGCATCGACGACACTCCGAGGTCGAGGAGCACTCCGTCGACAGTGTGCAGGCCGGCCGAGCGTGCGACATCGGCCACTTCGTCGTACCGGGCGTGGTGAAAATGGACTCGAGTCGAGAGTCTCCCGAGACGTTCGCGTGCGATGTCGATGGCTGCGGTGTCACGGTCGATCGCGTGAACGGTGAGGCCGGTCAACCGGGTGAGGAAGTACTCGGTGTGACCGCCCGCGCCGAGCGTTCCGTCGATGAGCACCGCACCAGAGCCGTCTGCGGACACGCGGGTGAGCGCCGGTGCGAGTAGATCGAACATCCGCTCGGCCATGACCGGCACGTGGCCGTGTTCGCCGTGCTGATGTTCGCTCACCGCGCCCCCATCTCGTTCGCTGCTGTCTCGTTCACTGCCGTTTCTCGTGTGCACACTCGGTGCGGGAAACGACATTGCGGTGAGGCGGGGTCCCCGCCCGATACGCACCTGGCGTTGGGGAAGTACGTCAGGGTCGATCGGGCCGAGGCCTCGACTCACCGCAGGTGTCGTCCGTGAATGTTCAGTTCGTCAATTCGCAGGCTCAGAGGATCGAGTCCAGGGCGGCCGATCCGGCGTTCGAGAACGTCTCTTCGTGCTGCGCCTGGTACTCGCGCCACTTCTGCGCGTCCCAGATCTCCAGGTGGTCGTACGAGCCGATGACCACGCACTCCTTGGATAGCTCCGCGTAGTCGCGATGCTCCGCCGAGAGGCTCACCCGCCCCTGACCGTCGAGCCGTTGCTCGTCGGCGCCTGCGAAGAAGTACCGGAGGAAGGCCCGCGCTTCCGGGTCGTTGCGCGATGCCGTCACCGCCTTGTCGGCGATGGCGTCGAACTCCTCGGTTCGGTACACCGACAGGCTTCGGTCCTGGCTTCTCGTGACCATGACCCCTCCTGACAGTGCGTCCCGAAACTTGGCGGGCAACGTGAGTCGCCCTTTGTCGTCGAGTTTTGGCGTGTAAGTGCCGACGAAGCGAGCCATGTCGGCACCTCCTCACCGGTTCCGGGTTCAGAGGTCCGGTTCCCCCCCCCTCGCCCAGTGATGCCCACAGTACCCCACTTTCCACCACTTTCCACCCATCAGGCCCCACTTTCGCTCCACCATCGATCAAAACCGCAGGTCAGATCGACTTACATGATGGAGATTCTCCGATTCGGCAGGTGCGCCCGGCGTGTCGCCTCCTTGTCAGATGAGATGAAAACGCACGTGAGTGACCATTGGGATATTGAGAATTCATGCGGTGGGTGAAAGTGGGGACCAGGGTTCGCACGTGGGCAGATGCCCGCGTGAACACAAAAATCGGGGCCGCATCCCTTTCTCGAAAGGTGATGCGACCCCGATTGCAGGTCTTGTACTGCTAACTCACGGCTGGCTCACAGGCCGTCTGAACTCACAGACCGTCCTGGTCGAAGCGACGGTGGAACCGCTCTTCCATGCGCGAGCTCAACGACGACTTCGAGCTCTTCCCGTCCCCGCGGGGGGTATGAGTCTTGCCTCCGGACTTGACTCCACGCTCCGACGCGGCGCCCTTGTCGCCGTTGTCGTGGCCGCCGGCGAGCAGGCCGAACGCGGCTGCACCGAACATGACGAGGAACCCGGCGAAGCTCAGGATCTTCAGTCCGCCGATCTCGACATCGACCATCAGGCCGCCGACCAGCATGCCCAGCCCGATCAGCACACCCAGCACCGCGATGAGGCGGCGCCGCGCAGTGGGGCGGACGACGCGCTTCTTAGTGACGCTCGAGGCGAACTTCGGATCCTCGGCGTAGAGCGCGCTTTCAATTTCGTCGAGCATGCGCTGCTCGTGCTCAGAAAGCGGCACTGTCCCTCCCTCGCGGTTACCTGGGCATTCTCGGTCTACGACCAGTTCACCCTTCATGATACGAGTAGTTCGCCGGTTCGACCACTACTGCGCGATGAAGATCTGCGGCGAACCCCGATTCTGCCTTGTTCATAGGACAGAAGTGTCGCATCTGCAAGATCGAGAAACTCCATCGCGCGACGCTCCGCGCGAGCGCACAGAGTGGAGTCGACGGTGCGCACCAGACCGGCTTCGACATTGGCGCGCATCGTGGAGAGCCCTCCGAAGTACTCAGCCAACTCGTGCGCCTCGGGTGCCACCGCGCGGATCCGGCTCCACGCATCGCCTGCATTCCGACGCCTGCGAACCGGCCCCGACGGCTCGTACACGGCGAGCACGGCTCCGGCCGCCCGGATCGCGGTGAGGTAGAACAGCCGGAACCGTTCGGCACCGTCATCCTCCACCGCCGACGCCACGTCGAACAGGCCTTCGGCTCGTTCGAGGAGGTCTCTGCTCCGCATCACGACGTGCTCGTCGACGGTGTGCGTCGCGCCTGTGCGTGCCATCGGATCACCGCCCTTCCGTGTGTCCATCCATCCGAACCCGGGATACCGCGCTCCGTGCGCCGTCCCGTCGGCTGATCTGACTGAACAGTCCCACGGGGGTCCGACAATTTCCGTCGCGCTACTGTCGCTGGAAAGAATTTCGGCCACGAGACGCTTGGGCCCACGAGATGCTTGGGAGGGACCGGCAGTGACCGCGCGAACCTCGTCCCAGATCCGGCTGGTGGAACTGCGCGCAGAAGAGGCACACGTCTGGCTCGACCCGGCCGTCCACACCTATGTGACGGCGATGAACTACCCGCGGGGCACCGAGAGCCAGCGGATCCCACTGTGGCGCGATCACATCGCGCGCCCCGGATGGTTCGCCGTCGGCGCTCTGGCACCGGTCTCCGGCGTCGAATCGCTGCGCCCCAGCATCAGCCGCCTCCGCGTCGACGGACTTCGCGGCGCCGGGCAGGAGGTCCTGGTCGGGGTCGCGTACGGCTACCGCGGCGCCCGGGACCAATGGTGGAATCAGCAGTTGCGATCGGGGATGCGACGCGCGGGCCGGACCGCCGAGGACATCTCCGCGATCACCGCCGACTACTTCGAGCTCACCGAACTGCACGTCCACCCGACAGCCCAGGGCTGCGGCGTCGGCGAGCGACTGCTGGCTGCGCTGCTCGCCGGCCGCCCCGAGTTCGCCGTTCTGCTGTCCACGCCCGAAGTGCCGCACGAGGAGAACCGGGCGTGGTCGTTGTACCGGCGTCTCGGTTTCCAGGACGTGCTGCGCCACTTCACCTTCATCGGCGACCCCCGCCCGTTCGCGTTCCTCGGCCGACGGCTTCCACTGCCCCGACCGTTCGTGAGCCCGCCGCACTCCGTGTCGCGAAGGTGATTGCGGCCATCCTCTGGCACGATGACAGCGTGAAGTCACTGCGCCGAGTCCCGACCCTCGCTGTCGTCGCACTGCTTGCGCTCGTGCCGCTCCTGTCGGGCTGCCTCACCAAGTCGACGACGGTCGGTGACCAGTTCTCCGGCCGTGTGCTGGTCGCAGCGAGCCCCGACGCCGGACCGACCACGCCGGCCTTCGACATTCCGGCATCACTGCGCAGCCAGGTGTGGGCGACGGATTTCCCGTCCGAGAACGCCGCGCCCGCCCCGTCGTCTACCAAGTCGCCCGACGCCCCGGGCGGCCCGGCACCGACCGCGGAGGGCAAATCCGGAGCCGAGTTGTCGTTCGACAGTCTCACCGCAGGTCAGTTCAGTCAGCTCGGCGACATCATCGCCGCCGCGCTCCCCGATCCCACCGCCACGGTGGATCTCAAAGCCAATCGCAGCGGCGACTTCGTCCGGCTGCGCGGGTCGTCATCACTCGCCGAACTGGAGCCGAAGACCTCGTATCTCGCGATCACCGTCGACTTCGCCGGCCCGGTGATCGCCACCAACGGTCAGCAGACCGGCGATTCCACTGTCACCTGGCTTCCGCAGCCGGGGCAGACCAGCGACTTCAACGCCGACTCGGAGTACTCCGACCCCGCGACGGCGGCGATCCCCAGCTGGTCGTGGTTCATGCTGCTGCTGTGTGCGGCTGTCATCGCGTTCGTCGCGATCGCCGCGTTCAAGAATCAGGACCGCATGCCGCGGCCCGGCCGGGTGCTCCCCAGCCGCACGTTCACCAGGCGCAGCGACGAAGTGCCCGCAGAGCCGGAGAAGTCCGCCGACGACTGACCCTCAGGCGGGCGCGAACGCACCGAGAGTGTCGACTCCGATGCGATCGAGCACCTCGCTGGTCGCCTTCGCGAAGTTGAGACTGCAGAAGTGCAGGCACGGCGCGCCCTCGTCGATCAGGCGCTGTGCCATCTCCGTGCACAGGTCGATGCCGACCGCGCGGATCGCGTCCCGGTTCTCCTCCGGTCCGTCGCCCGCAGCGCGAACGAGTCGTTCCTCGACGGCAGCCGGAATCGTGCTGCCGGACAGTTCGGTCATGCGCCGCGCGCTCGCCAGCGAGGTGATCGGCATCAGCCCGGGGATGAGCGGCTTGGCGCCCTGTTCCGGGTCGGCCGCCACCACCCGGTCACGCAGGCGGAGGTAGTCCTCCACGTCGAAGAACATCTGGCTCACCGAGTACTCGGCCCCCGCCCGCAGCTTGCGGACCAGGTTGGCGGTATCTGCCTCCAGGTCGGGTGCCCGGTGATGCCCCTCGGGAAACGAGGCGACGCCGGTGTGGAAGTCACCGAGGCCACCGATCAGGTCGACCAGCTCCGATGCGTAGCTCACCCCCTCGGGATGGGCCACCCACTCGCCCAGCGGATCCCCGGGCGGGTCGCCGCGCAGCGCGAGGAGGTTGGCGATGCCCTTGTCCGCGTACGAACCGACGAGCGCCCGCAGCTCATCGACGCTGTGGTTGACGGCCGTGAGGTGCGCGACGGTCAGAAGCGTGGTCTCCGTGGCGAGTTGGCCCGCGATGCGCACCGTGCGATCCCGCGTGGAACCGCCCGCACCGTAGGTGAGCGACACGAACGCCGGGTTCATCCGCTCGAAGGTCCGGACGGCACGCCACAGGCGCGCTTCGGCCGCTTCGTCTCGCGGGGGAAAGAATTCAACGGAGAACGGCACGGGCCCGCTGTGCGGGGCCGCCAGCCGCTCGACGACCGACTGGCCGGTACCGGGACCCGTCGCGTCGGTCGCCACTGCAGTTGGTTCACTCACGCCCCGATCATACGGACGAGCCGGACACCGACGGCAACGGCGAGTGCGCATGCGTGGATCGGGTTGCAGCGGAGTTGCACCCGGCGCTCGCACCCCTTCGCCCGTGAGGGCGGTCACCCGTGGGCACCCCGGTAAGGTGATCCGCGTGGTGAATCTGACCGGTGTGGAGCTGACCGGAGTGCCCGCTGCGGTCGAGACGGTGCTGGCCGAGTTCTTCCAGGCTACGACCCCGGCGCTCGAATCGATCTACCCCACTGCCGCCGAAGCCGGATCGGCTCTCGCCGACTTCGTGATGACCGGCGGCAAACGAGTTCGACCGCTCTTCGTCTACGCGGGACGCCAGTGCGCGGGCGAGCTCGACGACGATCCGGACGGCGTTAAAATCACGGTGAGTGAAACCCTGAGGGCGTGTGCTGCGATCGAGCTCATCCAGGCCTGCGCACTGGTGCACGACGACATCCTCGACCGGTCGGACACCCGCCGCGGCCGGCCGACCGTCCACCGGCGATTCGAGACTCTGCACGCACAGCGCGGCTGGGATGCCGATTCGGGGCACTACGGCGACTCTGCGGCGATCCTCATCGGCGATCTGGCCCTGGCGTGGGCCGACGATCTCTTCCACGGGGTGGCTCCCCTGCCTGCCGACCGGCAGACCCCGCCCCCGCGGCCCGTTCCGTTCGCGGCATCGGCCGTGTGGTCGCAGATGCGCACCGAGGTCCTCGGCGGGCAGTTCCTCGACATCACCAATGAGGTCGCCGGCGACGAGTCGCTGACCGCCGCCTATCGCGTGATGGAGTACAAGACCGCCGCCTACACGGTCGCCCGACCGCTCGAACTCGGTGCGACTCTGGGTGGCGCCGAACCGGCCCTGTGCCGGGAGCTGCACGGCATCGGCATCGATCTCGGGGTCGCCTTCCAGCTCCGGGACGACCTACTCGGCGTCTTCGGCGACCCCGCCGAGACCGGCAAGCCCTCGGGTGACGACCTGATCGCCGGTAAGCGCACCGCACTGCTGGCCGTGGCCCTCGAGCACGCCGATGCCGCGCAGTCCGACCTGCTGCGTGACTGCGTCGGCACACGATTGACCGAGGCGGAGCTGACAACCGCCCGCGAGGTGCTTGCCGCAACCGGCGCGGTGAGCGAGATCGAGCAGCAGATAGACGCTCGACGCGACGCCGGACTGGCCCGCATCGCCGCTCTCGACGTCACCGACCGGGCACGCGCCGATCTGACGGCCCTCGCGCACCGGATCACCAGCCGGAACCGGTGACGGCATGAACCGAACTTCCCGCGTGGCCGTCGTGGGAGCCGGCCTCGCCGGTCTCACCGCAGCCGCTCATCTGCGCGCCACGGGAGCCGACGTGACCGTGTTCGAGTCGTCGGCCGCACCCGGCGGCCTGGTTCGCACCGAGACCATCGACGGTCACCGGTTCGATACCGGCGCAACGGTTCTCACAATGCCCGAACTGATCGTCGACACACTCGGAGCACTGGGGATCAGCGCCGCGGACGCCCGTGAGCGGCTGGCCCTGCGACCGGTCGACCCGAGCTACGTGATGAATTACGCGGACGGCACCTCGTTGTCGGTGCCGCACGATGCGGCGCAGATCCCGGCCGCCGTCGAGTCGGCGTTCGGCGCCGACTCGGCCCACGGCGTGGTCGAGCTGCTCGCCTGGCTGCGCAACGTGTACGACGCCGAGTACGACGTGTTCATCGACCGAAATTACCGGGGACTCGCGGACCTGACGGACACGCGCACCCGCCGGGCTGCCGCCGAGCTGACCCGACTCGGCGCACTCGGCGGCCTGACCGGGGCGGTGTCGCGCTTCGTCGCCGATGAGCGACTGCAGCGCGCCTTCACCTTCCAGGCTCTGTATGCGGGCGTACCACCGCACCGGGCTCGCGCGATCTACGCGATCATCGCCGACATGGACATCGGTCGCGGGGTATCGGCCCCGGCAGGCGGCATGGGACGGCTCGGCGACGTGCTCGCGGCCGCACTCACCGACGCAGGAGTGCGCATCGAGTACCAGGCCCCGGTGCGGGCGTTGCGGCGCGGATCGGACGGCTCCGTGACAACGGTGGTGACCGATACCGGTGACGGCGTCGACGTGGACGCCGTGATCGCCACCACCGAGCGGGATGCCACGGCGGCGCTCCTCGGAAGCGGCCGCCGCATGCGCACACTGCAGTACTCCCCCAGCGCCGTCGTCGTGCACGGCCTGGTCCCCGAGGGGATGACCAGCCGGTGGCGGTCCGGACACCACACCGTCGACTTCGGTGCGGCCTGGACGCAGACGTTCGCCGAGATCACCGGCCGCGACGGAAGAGTGATGACCGATGGGTCGTTCCTCATCACGCGCAGCGCCGTCGCCGACCGAGAGACGTTCGTCGCCGACGGACTGGAGTCGGTGTCGGTGCTCGCCCCCACCCCGAACCTGATTTCGGCCGATCTCGCCTGGGGCGAGTTGGCCGGCCCGTACACGGCAGAGGTCCTCCGGACCCTCACCGGCCGCGGATACCCGGGGATGGACGAACTGCGGATCTCCCGGATCGACCATCCGCGCACATGGCTCCGGGACGGACTGCCCGCGGGCACGCCGTTCTCGGTAGCCCACAGCGTGCGCCAGACCGGCCCGCTCCGCACCGCCAACGTGTGGCCGTCGGTCCCGAACCTGTTTCTCGCCGGCAGTGCGACCGTGCCGGGCGTCGGAATCCCGCCGGTCGTCGTCTCCGGCGGACTCGCCGCGGCACGTGTCGCCGAATTGCTGCACGGACCGGAAGAGGCACGGTAGATGTCGGACGTGATCAGGCGTTACCCGAACGCGGTCCTCGGGTTCATCGGCTCCCTCGGAGTGATGGCCGGCAGCTACGGACTCGCCGACGTCCCCCGCAACGATTCGACGCTCGCCGATGCCGGCCTGGCGCCGATGACCTATGGCCACGGCAAGACGCTGGCGGGCATCGCCTTCTGGCTGGGAGTCGCACTCATGGTGATCGCGTGGGTGCGGATCGGCCGCGATCACCGTGCGATGACACTCCGGGCGACCTCGGCGACGGCGCTCGCGTGGGCCGCACCGCTGATGTTCGCCGTGCCGACATTCAGTCGCGACGTCTACGCGTACCTCGGTCAGGCGACCGTGCTCGCCGACGGATTCGATCCCTACCAGGACGGACCGGCACACGTTCCGGGTCCCGTCCTCGATTCGATGGCGCAGATCTGGGCCCCGACGACGTCGCCGTACAGCCCCGCGTTCATGCTGCTGGCCCGCGGCGTGGTCGGAGTGACCGGGGAGAACGTCTTCGCTGGGGTGATGGCGTTCCGGGTGGTCCTGCTGCCCGGACTCCTTCTGGCGTTGTGGGCGGTACCACGGATCGCGGCGCATTTCGGCGCCAGCCGACGGCTCGGCGTCTGGCTGGCGGTACTCAATCCCATGCTGCTGATCCACCTGGTCGGCGGGCCGCACTCGGAGCTACTGCTGATGGGCGTCCTCGCCGCGGGCATCGCCCTCGCCCTGGGCCGCCGCCACGTGTGGGGGCTCGTGGTTCTCGGCGTCGCCGCAGCACTCAAGGTGACGGCCGGCGTCGCGGTGCCGTTCGTCCTGTGGATCTGGCTCGCGCACCTGCGGCGCGACCGAGAGGTGACGGCCCGCGACAGGATCGGGATGTTCGCGGCGACCGCCGCGATCCCGTCTGCCGTCTTCGGCGCGTTCACGATGATCCTCGGACTCGGGTTCGGATGGTTGAACGGTCTCGCGTTCGCGGACCGCATCATCAACCCGTTCACCGTTCCCACACTCCTCGGGCACGTGTTCAGTTACCTTCTCGCACCGTTCCACGTCTGGAATCTGCAGGAGATCCTCGGAATCACCCGAACCATCGGATCGGTGGTGCTAACGGTGCTGCTGGTGCTGTTCTGGTGGCGGGGCCGCCACGACGAGCGCGGCGCGATGAGGTTCATGTGCTTCGCCATGTTCGCCGTCCTGCTCCTCGAGCCGTCGACGCTCCCCTGGTACTACTCGTGGCTCACCGTGCTGGTGGTGGCGTTCACGCTGCCACTGTGGGCCCGTCAGGTGATCGTCGGGCTGAGCGCTTACCTGCTGATAGTGTTCCAGCCGGACGACTCCATCTTGTTCTACAATCCGCTCGAATCAGCACTCGCCGTGGCGCTCGGTGTGCTGGCCGCGGTGTCGTTGCGCACACCCGATCCGCTCCGTCTGCGACGGTTCGGTTCGCTCGTTCGCGGTCATGCCTGACGCCGCCCGCGGTTTCGCTCTCGCCAGATCGCTGACCGCCCGGGCGGGCCGCACCTACTACCTCGCCTCGACGCTTCTTCCGGTCCGGCGCCGCCGAGCCGTGCACGCCCTGTACGGCTTCGCGCGCATCGTGGACGACGTCGTCGATCGCCCATCCGGATCCGGCGGCCTGCCCGCCGCGGACCGGTTGAACCAGCTGGAGTCCGGCTTGGCCGCATCGCTGGCGGAAACAGCTCTCCCCCGGGGACTCTCATCCGATGATCAAGATCTGCTCGCCGCGCTCGCCGTCTCCGTGCACGAGCATTCGATCCCCGTCGAGACCTTCGGTCGGTTCCTCACGTCGATGCGGATGGACGTGCCCGGGACGCCGGTGTCCCGCAACCGGTACCGCACCCTGGACGAGCTCTCCGAGTACACGAACGGCTCGGCGGCGGCGATCGGTCTGCAGCTCGTCCCGGTCCTCGGCGCTGATCCCGACCTCACCGCAGGTGCTGCACTGCTCGGCGAGGCGTTTCAGTTGACGAACTTCATCCGCGACGTCGCCGAAGACCTCCGGCGCGACCGGATCTACCTGCCACTGGACGAGCTCGCTCCTTTCGGTGTGGACGAGGCGACCCTCCGCAGCGATCTGCTGCGCGGCCGCACCAGCCCACCACTGCGGGCCGCGCTCAAGCATCTGATCGCCGTCAACCGCGACCAGTACCGGCGCACCACCGCGTCGATCGCCGCGCTTCCGCCGCTGAGCAGGCCGGCGATCTCGGCGGCCACTCGCTCGTACAGCGACATCCTGCGCGCAGTGGAACGCGCCGACCTCGATGTGATGGGCGGCCGGGCCGTCGTCCCGGCGACGACGCGCATCGGGCACGCCGCCGTCTCGCTGGTGTCGCCACCGCGATTCTGAGCGGCTCGGCGCCCGTTAGAAGGCCTGCGCCTGTGCGCGCCGGATCACTTCGCGCGCCGAGTCGGTGTGCAGGGCGTCCGCCGGGCGCAAGCCGAGGTCCTCCTGTTCGGTGAACAGCCACTCCAGTGCCTCGTCGCGCGTGTAACCGCCGTCGAGAAGGGTCGTGACGAGGCCTTCGATGTGCTTCGCGAGGCCGCCTGGGCCGAAGAACGCGGCCGGGATCACCGGCTCACCGCCGCGGGAGGCGGCGAGCAGGTTGTGGTCGCGGATCAGCGTGCGGACCCGACTCGTCGAGATGCGCAGACGCCGGGCTGCGTCGTCGAGCCCGACAGTCTCGGCGTCGTCGGGAAGGATGTCGATGGAAAGCGGTAGGGAGGCCACGGCAGGTGACATTACTCGCCGGTGCTCGGGTCGTGGGAGAAGCGGTCGTCACCGGGTAGATTCGATCACCATGACCACCCCCGCCGACCCGCTGATAGGCCGCGTTCTCGAGCGCCGCTATCAGATCGACGCGCCGATCGCGCGCGGCGGGATGTCGGCGGTGTACGTCGGGACCGATCTTCGGCTCCACCGTCGGGTCGCGGTCAAGGTGATGGACGCCCGTTACGTCGGCGACCCGCAGTTCCTGCGGCGCTTCGAGTTCGAGGCCCGCGCGGTCGCCGGGCTCAATCATCCGGGCCTGGTCGCCGTGTACGACCAGAGCATCGACGGTGAGATCGCCTTCCTGGTGATGGAGCTGGTGCGCGGGGGTAGCGTGCGCGAGCTGCTGCGCGAGCGCGGGCCGATGCCGCCGCACGCCGTATCGGCGGTCGCTATCCCGATGATGGGCGGCCTCGGAACCGCGCATCGCGCCGGCCTGGTGCACCGCGACGTGAAACCGGAGAACGTCCTGATCTCCGATACCGGCGACATCAAGGTGGCCGATTTCGGATTGGTCCGCGCGGTGGCCGAGGCGGGAGTCACCTCGGCCAGTGTCATCCTCGGGACCGCCGCCTACCTGTCGCCCGAGCAGGTGTCATCGACGGAGATCGACGCGCGCAGCGACGTGTACTCGGCGGGCGTCCTGTTGTTCGAACTACTCACGGGTCGCCAGCCGTTCAGCGGATCGACGCCGTTGGCGCTCGCTTACCAGCGTCTGAGTTACGACGTTCCCGCCCCGGGCGACATCATCGACGGCATCCCGCCCCAGATCGACGAGATCGTCCTGCAGGCTACCGAGCGTCGGCCGCAGGACCGTTTCATCGACGGATTCGCCATGCAGCACGCGCTCTTGGACGCGGTCGACGAGATCGGGCTTCCGGCGTTCACCGTGCCCGCACCCAGCCAGGCGTCGGCTCGCGTCACGTCGGCGATCTCCCGCCCGCGGCAGGATCGGCCGGCCGCGCAGCAGCCTCACCCGGACGACGAGGCGTATGCGGACGGGACGCACCGGGACCATGAGGCGAACCCCGACCTCGAGGACATACTCGAAGACGAGCCGGATCACGACGAGACTGATCACGACGAACCGCTCGCGACCGGTCGTCTGACCGCGTTCATCTGGCTCGTACTGGTGGCGCTCATCGCCAGCGGTATCGGCGCCCTCGGCTGGAGTGTCGGGTCGGCGCTCGCCTGAAGCGACGGATCAGCCGCGCAGCATCTCCGCGACCAGGAATGCCAGTTCCAGCGACTGCTGGGTGTTCAGTCGCGGATCACACGCGGTCTCGTAACGGCCTTCCAGATCCAGATCGGAGATGTCCTGGGCGCCGCCGAGGCACTCGGTGACATCCTCACCGGTCAGTTCGATGTGAATGCCGCCCGGGTGGGTGCCGAGCGCGCGATGAACCTCGAAGAAGCCCTGGACCTCGTCGACGACACGGTCGAAGTGGCGGGTCTTGAAGCCGGTCGACGCGGTGTGCGTGTTGCCGTGCATCGGGTCGCACTGCCAGATCACCTTGTGTCCGGTGTCCTCCACCGCCTGCACGATGGCGGGCAGTACTTCGCGGACCTTGTCGTTGCCCATGCGCGAGACGAGAGTCAGCCGGCCGGGACGCTTGTCCGGGTCGAGGAGCTTCACGTACTCGACAGCCTGTTCGGGCGTCGTCGTGGGGCCGATCTTCATGCCGATCGGGTTGCTGATCAGCTTGGCCAATGCGACGTGCGCGCCGTCGATCTGCCGGGTGCGCTCACCGATCCACAGGAAGTGCGCCGACAGGTCGTACAGGGTCTTCTCGTCGGTCGCCTCGCCGCCGCGCGGATTATCGGCGAGACGCAGCATCCCGCGCTCGTAGTCGAGGACGAGCGCCTCGTGCGAGGCGAAGATCGACGCGGACTCGAGGCTCGAATCGGTGACGCCGCAGGCGTCCATGAATCGGAGTCCGCGATCGATCTCGGCGGCCAGCGCTTCGTAGCGTGCGCCCGCCGGTGACGTGCGAACGAACTCCCGGTTCCAATTGTGGACGCGGGCCAGGCGCGCTTCCGCACCGGTCAGTGCACGGACCAGGTTCATCGCCGCCGATGCGTTCGCGTACGCGCGCACCAACCGGGACGGATCGTGCACGCGTGCGGCTTCGTCCGCAGCGAGCGCGTTCACCATGTCGCCGCGATACGAGAGAAGTCCGAGAGCGTCGGTGTCGGACGACCGCGGCTTCGCGTACTGCCCCGCGATCCGGGCCACCTTCACCACCGGGAGACTCGCTCCGTACGTCAGTACGACGGCCATCTGCAGCAACGTGCGGATGTTGCCCTTGATGTGCGGTTCGGTGTTGGCGGCGAACGTCTCGGCGCAGTCGCCGCCCTGCAGCAGGAACGCGCGGCCGTGCGCCACCTCGGCGAGCTGGTCGGCGAGCGCCTCCACCTCGGTCGGCATGCAGATCGGCGGCACGCTCTCCAGAACGGTGCGCATCTTGCGCGCTTCGCTCGCCGGCCAGTTCGGCTGCTGGAGCGCGGGGCGTGCCAGCACGTCCTCGAATCGCTCCGCGAGCGATCCAGGCAGCGGCGGCAGTTCGGGAAGCTCGTCGATGGGTACGTCTACGGTCCAGTTCACCACGATGCCCAGCCTATCCTGCGCCGACGTCTCCACGGTTCGCCGCCTCGATAGCGATCCACTTATTCAGGTTGTGCCGGGCGTCTGCCAACGCATCATGAGCGTCGCGGGGCGCGAGGGGGAGCTTCGGCGATCCCGCGTCCTCCCAGCGCTGCTTCAGCTCACGGGTGAACCGCGGCATGTCACGCGGCAGTTCGGTCATCGGCCCCCACAACTGACAGAGGACGACGTGGTCGTACGCGGCGACCCACGCCCACAACTCGATCGGCCCCTCCCCTGCACCGAGGAAAGCATGCAGATCGTCGCGGATGGCACGCCGGGAGCGCCACGCCTTATCGGCAGGCGACGGCAGCTTGTCGAGGACGTTCGCGCGCACCCAGTTTCCGGCCCGTGCGGGATCGAACTCGGTTGACACCGCGTAGAACTCACGGCCGTCCTCACTCACCACGCCGATCGACACCAACTCGATGGTCGTCCCGTCTTCGATGAACTCGGTGTCGTAGAAATAGCGCACGAGTTGAAGGTTAACCCCCCGTACCGTCCATAATCTCCCTATGCCCTCCTCGACTCGCGTCGCCGAAGCCGTGCTGCGTCGGTGGCGGCCGAGTCCCGTCGTCACCGCCCTGATCGTGATCGCCTTCGCCGCGTCGGCGACACTGCAGATCGGCGGTGTGCCCTTCACCTCGAGTTTCGGTACCAGAACCCGGTTCGACATGGACGTTTACCGGATCGGCGGCCAACTCTGGCATCAGGGATTCAGCCTGTACGCCGACGGTTCGATGCCGTTCACCGAGGACGGCATCTGGCTGCCGTTCACCTATCCTCCGTTCGCCGCCCTCCTGTTCACCCCCCTCGGTGCCATGTCGCTGACTGTGACCAGTGTGGGCATATCGGTCATCACGGTCCTCCTGCTCATATATGTGACGAAGGTGACCCTGGCGATTCTCGACGTCGGCAGCCCGCACAATCGATGGCAGTTGAGCATCGCGGTCTCGGCGGTCACACTCTGGTTCAACCCCGTCTGGATGACCTTGGGGTTCGGCCAGATCAACATGGTGCTGACGGCGATCGTCTTCGTCGATGTGTTCGTCATCGGCCGGCGTGCGGGTCCGGGCGCCCGCGTTCAGGGGGTGCTCACCGGTTTGGCGTCCGCGATCAAACTGACTCCCCTCGTGTTCCTCGGCATCTTCCTCGTAGCCGGCCGGGTCCGTGCAGTGGCGATGGGCCTGGCGACGTTCGTGACGGCGGGCGTGATCGGGTGGCTGTGGATCCCCGACGACTCGAAGACGTACTGGACGGACACCCTCTTTCACACCGGCCGCATCGGTGAGCCGGAGGGGCGGATCAATCAGAATCTGAACGCCATGTGGCTGCGGATCTTCGGCGAGAGCGGATCGACTGCGCCGATGTTCTGGATCGCCACGAGTGTGATCGTGACCGTGCTGGCGGCGTTCGCCGTGTTCGCGGCACGCCCGAAGGAGGCCTTCGCCCCCGGGCCCGTGAACGGTCGGGTGAACGCGATGGTCGTGGCCTGCTCGATCGCGATCTGGGGACTGCTGGTCTCGCCGACCACATGGGCCCACCATTGGGTCTGGTACGTGCCGGCCATCGCGACCTGCCTCGTTTTCGCGGTCCGGACCGGCCGGGCGGCCGCTCGCCGGGTCTACGGGTCTCTGGCCGTGGTCGGAACTTTGATCTTCGCGGTCGGACCGTTCCAGCTGCTGCCGCCGATTCAGGACGGCTGGGCGTGGTGGCAGCACGTCATCGGGAACACGTACACGTTCTGGGGTATCGCCCTGCTCATCGCCTTCTGGCGGATGCCGTACCGACCATCGGTACCGGCAGTCGGTGTGCTGCAGGAGGACTGAACGCGCTCAGGCCGCTCCGGACGGCGGGTTCTCCGCTTCACCGGTCATGACGTCTTCGGCCTTGCGGTACGTTCCGTCTTTGTTCTTGAGCTTGCCCGCGTAGATGTCGACGTACTCCTGGCCGGTGAGTCGCATCAGCTCGTACATGATCTCGTCGGTGACCGCCCGCTCGATGAAACGGTTTCCGGCCATTCCCTCGTAGCGCGAGAAGTCCATCGGCGCACCGAATTTCACCGTGATCCGAGTGGGGCGCGGCATGATGGTTCCGGGCGGGTTGATGCGGTCGGTACCGATCATCGCGACCGGGATCACCGGCTTTCCGGTCTCGAGCGCGATGCGGGCCAGACCGGTCTTGCCCTTGTACAGTCGGCCATCCGGAGAACGCGTCCCCTCCGGATACAGGCACAGCAATCCGCCGTCCTCCACCACTCTCCGGCCCGCGTTCAGTGCACCCAACGCGGCGTCTCCGCCTGCCCGGTCGATGGGGATCTGTCCGACCGCAGTGAAGAACACCTTCTTGAGCCACCCCTTGAGCCCGCTCTCGGTGAAGTACTCCGCCTTGGCCAGGAAATAGACGCGACGGCGCAGCATCATCGGCAGATAGAAGCTGTCGACGACGGCGAGGTGGTTCGATGCGAACAGCGCACCACCGGATTCGGGGACGTTCTCATCGTGTCCCTCACTGCGCGGGCGCCCCATGAGGGCGAGACCTGGGCCCACGAACACATACTTCGTCAGGAAATACCACATCGACGTCCCCGTTCCCTATCCACGCAAGCCCGTCTCCACAACGGTGACGCTTACTCTACTGGCTGTCGGACTGCGCCGCGGCAAGCCCCTGACGGGCTATCTGCGCCGCACCGATCACCCCGGCGGGTTCGCCGAGCTGTGTGCCGCGGATGCGCGCCAGCTGCCGGTGCCCGGCACCGGTCACCGACGCCGTGTAATGCTCCCGCGCGTCGTCGAGAATCAATCCGGACGCCGCGCCGACACCGCCCGCCAGCACGATCAGATCCGGGTCGAAGACGTCCGCGATCATACCGAGACCCACCCCGAGCCAGCGCGCCAGATCCGCGTACGCCGCCACCGCGACCGGGTCGCCGTCCGCCGCGGCCGCAGCCACCCGCCTGCCCGTCAGCGAACCCGGATCGGCATCCGATTCCGCGGCCAGTGCGCTACGCGGATACTCCTGAGATGCGAGGAGTTCGACCGCAGTGTCGACCAGCGCGGTACCGCTGCAGTAACGCTCCCAGCAACCGTGCTTGCCGCATGCGCACGGACGGCCGCCGGGCACGACGGTCAGATGACCGAGTTCCGGTGCGACGCCGAAACTTCCACGATATATCTCGCCGCCGAGGATCAACCCGGCGCCGATGCCGGTTCCGATCGCCAGGACCAGCGTGTTGTGGCCGCGCGCGGCGGCCCCGAAGTTGAGCTCGGCGACCGCCGCCGCATTCGCATCGTGCTCGGTGAACACCGGCAGGCCGATACGGGCCTCCATATCGGCCGCCACGTTCGCTTCGCGCCACGCCAGATGAGGCGAGAATCGGACGGTACGCCGATCAGGGGTGAGGAATCCGGCGATCGCCAGACCCACGCCGGCCACCGCCCACCGGTCGCGCAGTTCGCCGACGAGCCGGTCGAGACAGTGTTCCAGCGCCTGCGTCGTCGACGGCGTGGCCGTCCGCAAGGTGTCGAGAACGTGGCCGGAGTCGTCGACGACGCACGCCCGCACACTCGTTCCGCCGATGTCGATTCCCACCGTCAGATCGGTGGTCGCCGGCGCACTCATCGCATGGTCTCCACACTCACCTCAAGGCCGCACGGTGGTGATCCGCACCGGTATCGTCTCGAACGGCGACGGCCGGGCGGTATCGGGCGGCGTCGAGCGCAGCATCTCGGCGATCGCCTCCAGCACGGCGATGAAGGCCGCGAGGATTCGGGCGAGCAGATCGCCGAGCTCCTTCAGCAGCCCGCCGAGTTCGCCTGCCAGTTCGGGGATCGGTCCGGACGACGTGTCCGGCCCGAAGCCAGTGGTCGTACCGCCGATCAGTCCCGCCAGTTGATCGATGTTCGCCGCGAATCCGAGCAGCATGTCCTTCACCGGGTCGTTGCCGCCCGCAGCATCGCCGCGGGAGTCACGCTCGTTGTCGGTCATGGGTTTCTCGGATCCTCCGGCATCAGGTTGTCAGGGCCCATCCGGACCCCCGCGAATTCTACCCGGGGCCCCACTCAGGAAGTGGTGCCGCCCTGCCCCTGCGGCCACACCGCAGGATCAGGAGAGAAGCCGACCACGAGTCGTCCATTCTCCCAGCCTGCTCCACTGACCCGGCAGCGTCGCAGGACGGGCGGGAGCCGCACCGGCTGGCGGAATCCGGAGACGGTGACGAGCAGGTCGTCGCCCGAGCGCCCCAACTCGAGTTGGTCGGGATCGGGAAGCCCCTGGCGCCACCCCAACTCGAACGCCGAGTCGACTCCCTCGCCGGACACCTTGTCGACGGTGAGCGCGGCACTGCCACGCGGCCGACCACTCGGCACCGGGAGCCGGACGCTCAGCTTGCGAAGGCGGGACAGACGGTCGAGCGGTCCGCCCGAGCCGATCTCGCGCACGTCGACCATCGGGTCGTCGATCAGGAGCTCACGGACCCGGTCGGCGACCGCGACGGTCGCGCCCGACCCGCCGGATTCCCCGGCGCTCACCAGAACCGACCGGAGCGGCAGCCCGGTCAGATCCGCCACGGCCAGCTGATCGGGGGCGGCGCGCCGCCCCCGATCGGTTGCGTCGAGCACCAGGTGACCGGCCACCGAATGCGGGTCGGTGAACAACTCGGTGAGGTCCTGGCAGTCACGGTCGATGCCTTCGACGGCCGCCGAGAGCTGCGCCACCGCAGGTTTCTCCGCGGCCTCCGCCAGCCGTGCGTGCCGCGGCCAGAGCCGCTCCAGTGCGGTGGACAGGAGCGCCGGTGCCCGCAGCAGTGCGTGCGGGTCGCCCACGCCGGACATATCGACGATGATCCGACGCCAGACTCCGCTGGTCGCGGCATCCCGGATCCGGCGAAGCATCAGGAACTCCTGTGCGCCTGGAAGGGAGACGATCTCGCCCGGCGCGACCCCGGACAGTGTCCCGACGACGGGCAGGAGATTGCGGACCGACCCGACCGCCGTCAGGGCGGCAGTGAACTCGGCCCACGCCTTCTCCACCACGGACAGCTGATCCAGGTGCAGAAGGTCGACATCCGCAGTGACCGCGACGGGATCTCCGGGGACACGGAACACGCCGAGACGCGCCGGCAGGTACGAATGCGGATCGAGAGTGACGATCAGGGTGTCGCGCTCGGTTCCGAGGGACAGCGGCCCGGAACGGCTGCGCGACGGCGCGTCGACATCGGTGAGCGCGGCGGCCCCGACGAGCACGGAGACGCCCGAGCCACCAGGGCCGAATACCAGATGGATGGGAGTGAGATCGATCAGCCTTCGACCCACTTCTTGAGATCGCTGAGCGCCGATTCGGTGATCGCCTTCTCGGCGCGACGCTTCAGCTGGCTGATCATCGGAATGTGCAGGTCGACGGCCAACGTGTAGGTGACCTTGGTCGACCCCGGAACCTGCTGGGCGAGTTCGTAACTTCCACGCTGGTCCCGCTGCAGGTCGCTGGAGACCAAGCGCCACGACACCGCAGTGCCGTCTGCCGACCAGTCGTACCTGAGCTCGTAGGTGTCGGCGAGGACACCCGCGTCCACCACGAAGCGGACGTGTGTTCCGCGACCGAGTTCGTCGCGTTCGAGGACGCGAACCTCACGAGCCGCGCTCACCCACTTGACGTAGTTCTCGAAGTCGGCGATCACCGCCATCACGTCGGCGACGTCGGCGCTGACCACCGTCGACCGCTGCGTGTGCTCGCTCATGCCACGGCCTCCGCAGGGACGGCCGGCGCACCCGGTTCACGCGAGCCTTCGAGAACGCTCTTGACCTCGAAAGCCATCTTCTTGCCCGCCACCCGACGCACCCGGTTGAGTTCTGCGATCGAGTCCATCCGGGCCCGCGGGTCCGACGGGAGCCCATGGGCCGGCTCGGCATGCAGGTAGTAATGCAGAATGAAGCCGTCCAGGCGCTTCTCGCACCAGAGTTCCATGGTTCCGCTCAGGGGCCCGGATACGCGCCAGCGCACGCCCTCGTCGCCTCGGTCCTGCGCGACCTCGAGGGTCAGATCCGGCCACCACTGACGCCACCTGGCGCGGTCGCCGACCACGGCTCCCGCCAGGGACGCAGCGGCAGCGACGAATACCTCGTCGGCCACCTGGATGCTCGTCACGGAACCAGCATCACACACCGGTCGGCGGCGGCGAAAGCCGCCTCATCAGGACCGGTCGATGATAGGACGTTAAGATTTGCTGTGAGACCAGCGTCTCGCCCGTGAATCCGCTTCGGAAGGTGTAGTTGATGGCTGAATGCCGCGTGCCCGCAGGTTTCGAGATCCCGAAGGATCGAAACGCGGCCGATGTCCTGTTCGACATCGTCGAGGCGACGCCCCACCGGACGGTGTTCCTGCGCGAGGAGAACGAGGAATGGCTGCCCGTGTCGGCTGCCGAAGCCGGCGCACAGGTGCGATCGCTTGCGAAGGGCTTCATCGCATCGGGCATCGAGCCGGGCGACCGCGTCGCGATCCTGTCGTCGACTCGCCTCGAGTGGACGCTCATCGACTTCGCGATCTGGGCGACGGGCGGCCTGCCCGTCCCCATCTACGATTCGTCGTCCGTCGGTCAGATCGACTGGATCATGCAGGATTCGGGGGCGGTCGCCGTCGTGGCCGAAACCGCGAAGCACCGGAAGAACCTCGACTCGGTCGAGTCCATCGGCGACGCTGTGCAGATCTTCCAGATCGACGACGAGCCCGGCAAGGGGATCATCGAACTGTTCGCCGAGCGCGGCAAGGACGTGACCGACGCCGAACTCGACGAGCGCCGTCGTCACCTGAAGGCCGACGACCCGGCCACCCTCATCTACACCTCGGGCACGACCGGGCGTCCCAAGGGCTGCATGCTGACGCACGCCAACATGCTCGGAGAGATCGCCGGCGTCCTGGATTCGTCGCTGAGTGAACTGCTGGGTGAGGGCAAGCGACTACTGCTGTTCCTGCCGATGGCGCACGTGCTCGCTCGGGCCATCAACCTGGTCGCCATCGAGGCGGGCGTCGAAGTCGGTTACACCAGCGATATCGCGAACCTCGTTCCCACGTTCGGGGTCTTCAAACCCTCGCTCATCCTGTCCGTGCCCCGGGTGTTCGAGAAGGTGTACGCCTCGGCTCGCCAGAACGCGCACGACGGCGGAAAGGGCCGGATCTTCGATCTCGCGGCCGACACCGCAGTCGAGTACTCGACTGCACGTCAGGAAGGCACCTCGCCGGGGCTCATCCTGCGCGGAAAGCACGCCCTGTTCGACAAGCTCGTCTACAGCAAGCTCCGCGGAGCCCTGGGCGACCGGTGCGAGCTCGCGATCTCGGGCGGTGGACCGCTCGGGTCGCGCCTCGGACACTTCTTCAGCGGCGTCGGCATCCCCGTCTACGAGGGCTACGGCCTCACCGAGACCACCGCGGCCGTCTCCGTCAACACGCCCGGCAATGTGCGCGTCGGCACCGTGGGTCGTCCGCTGGCCGGCAACGGTGTCCGCATCGCGGACGATGGCGAGGTCCTGCTGAACGGCGAAGTCGTCTTCACCGGGTACTGGCAGAACGACGAGGCCACTGCGGACTCGTTCACCGACGACTGGTTCCACACCGGCGACCTCGGCAAACTCGACGCGGACGGCTACCTCACCATCACCGGACGCAAGAAGGAGATTCTCGTCACGGCCGGCGGGAAGAACGTGTCCCCGTCGCAGCTCGAGGACGTCATCCGCGCCAACGCGTTGGTGTCGCAGGCGATGGCGGTCGGCGATCAGCGTCCCTTCATCGGTGCGCTGATCACGATCGACGCCGAGGCGTTCGCTACCTGGAAGAGCAGCAACGGCAAGGACTCAGGCGCATCGGTCGCCGATCTCGCCGACGATCCGGACCTGCGTGCGGAGGTGCAGAAGTCGATCGATGCGGCGAACCGGACCGTGTCGCATGCCGAGGGCATCAAGAAGTTCGCGATCCTGCCCGATGACTTCACCGAGGAGGGCGGCGAGATGACGCCGACCCTGAAGGTCAAGCGCAACGTCGTCGCCGAGAAGTACGCGGACCGCATCGAGGCGCTCTACCAGAAGTAGACCGCCGGACCAGCGGTGCCGACCGCCCGCCTCAGAGCAGTCGCATGAGGCGGGCGGCTTGCTGCCGCCACTGCCAATTGCCGACGGCCCATGCCCGTCCGTGCTCCCCCATCGACGCTGCGCGATCGGGATCGGACAGGATGGCCGAGATCGCGCCCGCGACCCGCTCGTGGTCACGACCGTCGACGACGGTGCCGGTCCTTCCCTCGCGGACCGTCTCCGGCGCTCCCCCGGAATCACCCGCGACGACCGGTACGCCGCTCGCCGACGCTTCGAGGAACACGATCCCGAGGCCTTCGACGTCCAGGCCCTTCCCGCGGGTGCGCGTGGGCATGGCGAACACGTCGGCCGTCGCATGATGCTCGGGCAGCTCATCGGCGGGCACCGAACCGGTGAACGTCACCGACCCGGTGACTCCGACCCGCACGGCGAGGTCGTGCAGATGCTGCGCGTACGGACCGCCGCCCACGATCAACAGGCGTGCGGAGGGATGCTCCCGGAGCACGCGCGGCCAGGACTCGATGAGCACGTCCTGGCCCTTGCGGGGCACCAGACGCGATAGGCACACCACCAGAGGCGCCTCGCCGATCTCGTAGCGCTCCCGCAGCTTGCGGCGCGCCGCGGGGTCGGGGGCGAAGCGATCGGTGTCGACGCCGCACGGCACGTACTCGAGTGAGGCATCGCGGCCGAAGGCTGCGGCGAACCGGCTTCGGGTGTACCGGCTGACGTAGGTCACCACATCCGAGTTCGCGCCGATGTATCTGAGTACCGAACGCGCGACGGGGATCATCGACCAGCCGACCTCGTGGCCGTGTGTGCTCGCCACGATGCGCGCGGCCCCCGCCTTCCGCATCCACGGCCCCAGGACTGCGAGAGGCGCGGCTGCCCCGAACCACACCGTGTGCACGTCGTGCTCGCGGACGAGACTCGACGCACGCCGGGCGACGAACGGGCTGGGCAGCATCAGCGAGGTGCGGTGCCGGATGACGCGGAACGGTGCCGCGGCGTCGTACTCCTCGCAACCTTTCCATCGGGGGGCGTAGACGATCACCTCCTCCGGCGGCAGGAACTGAACGAGGTTCTCCAGATACGACTGGATCCCACCGGGACGCGGCGGGAAGTCGTTGGTGACGAGCAGGGTGCGCCGCATCAGCGCGCCCGCTTCTCGAGCCACTTCTGCCACAGCTTCACCAGAGCTGCACGATCCTCGCCGAGCGTCGACCGCATCGCCGCATCGGCCGCAGCGCGCTCACCGGTCTCGGCGACGGCCCGGTAGAACCGCTTCAGTCTCTGCTCGCCGTACTCGTCGGCCACGAACGCGGCGAACGACCACGCACTCTGGTACGCCACCCGGGCCTGCTCGCTGTCCACTGCGAACTCGTCGTCGGAAGGCAGCTCCTTCGGCACATTCCGGCCGACCACGGCTGCCGCCAGATCCGGTGCGGCGTCGGAGAATTCGCGATATGTACCCTTGCGCCCCAGGTATTCGGGAACACCTTCGGTGAGCCACATCGGCGCGTTCTCGGCGGTCGCCATCCGCGCCGCGACATGCACCATCTCGTGCTCGACGACCACCCGCAGCGCGGCTTCGGTCATATCCGCCGCGCCCGGTGACAGCACGATGCGCTGACCGATCACCTTGCCGCCACGTCGGTCGATCTGCGAGAACACGGTCGCGGCCGCCGCCGAATCGGTATCACCGGCCTTCGTGCGGGTGAGAGCCGCGAACTCGGCCGGATCCGCGGTCGCAACGACTGCGACGCGCCGCGGCCAGTCCCGTCCCCAGAAGTGGTCGACGGCGTCCACTGCGCCGGGAAGAATCTTGCGGACCCGGTCGACGGTCTTCTCGGTCCCCGGATACGAGAGCACCGTGGAGGTTCCGCCCGCCGTCTTCGCATCGGCCGCCGCCAGACCGTCGAACTCCCACGGCCCGATCTCCACCGGATCGTGGTCGGCGCTGACGCTCTCGGCGACCGATGCATCGCCCAGCACCTTCCAGTCGTCGCCGTAACGGGCGAACGCCATCGTCTCCGTGAGAGTGACCGGAGGTTCGTGGAGCCCGGGCAGGCTCGCCCCGCCCAGTGCGTACGACAACTCCACCGGAGTGACCCAGCTGTCCGAACTACCGGACTCCTCGAGCTTGCTCGCGATGTCGGAGGACAACTGCTGCTCGGGATCGGTCGTCGGGGCGACCCGGTAGGAGAACGTCGTCAGGTGGAGTCGGCCGCCGCGGTGGTCCCGGTTCTCACGCTCGGCGAAGGCGGTGGCCGCGGTGTGCATCCGGTCGCGGAAATCGGCGGGCGCCGCCGCATCGATCAGAGCGTCGAGCCCCTCGTGGTCGCCGGTGTGCAGCGCCGACGACAACTGTTCGAGGAGTGCGCTGACGCCGTCACTGCGTTGCTGCTCGAAGGCGTTCAGCGGGGTGGTGGAGATGGTGGCCGACGACGCGGCAGCGGCTTCGTCGGCCGACGGCTCGTCGTTCGAGCACGCTGTCAGCAGGCCGGCTGAAACCACCACAGCGGCCAGCGCGGCGGTCGCGCGCCGAGTGCGCACTCAGTACCGTCGCGCGGCGTTGTACGGTCCGGCCTCGTCCACCGGAACCACCTGCACGGGAATGCCGTACGTGGAGGCGTGCACGACCATGCCGTGGCCGACGTACATGCCGACATGCGTGGCGCCCGGGTAGTAGATGATGAGGTCGCCCGGACGGAGATCGCCGCGGTCGACCGACGTGCCCCCGGCGAGCTGTGCGCCGCTCGTGCGCGGTAGTGACTTGTCGGCCTGTTCGTACGCCCACACCATGAGTCCCGAGCAGTCGAACTCGCTCGGCCCGTCGGCACCCCACGAGTACGGGGAGCCGACCTTGGACAGCGCGGCCTTCACCGCACGGAGTGCAGTGGAGGTGCCCTTCGGCACGGACTTGATGGAGAAGTCGTAATGCGGTCCTCGCAGCTTGGACAGCTGCCGTCCGGTCAGCGATTTGAACATCGCCCGGATCTTCACCGCTTCGAGTTGCAGGTCGGATTGCTTCGCCTGCAGTCGGCCTCGGTGACGTTCGGCCTTCGCGACCGAGGAGCGGGCCTCGCGGGCCGCGTCGTCGGCCGCGGACTTCGCCTCGCGGGCCTTGCGTGCGGTCGCGGTGACCGAGCGGAGGTCTGCGGCGGACTGCCGGGACATGACCTCCAGTCCGGACATGTTGTCGAGAAGCGATTGGGGCGAATCGCTGACCAGCACCGCGTAGAGGCGGTTGACCCGGGCACCTCGATAACTCGCACGCGCCAGCGCATCGATCTTCTCCTGTGCGCGGTCCATCCGGCCTTCCAGCCCGGACAGCTTCCGCGATGCGGACGCCGAGGCGCGCCGCTGCTCGGCGACCACCTTGCGCTGCTTGTCGAACTCCGACTTCGCGCGGTTCATCTCCTCCGAGGTGCGTTCCGCCTTCTCGGAGAGTTCCTTGTACTGGGTCAGAACCCGGTCGGCGCGGCTCTTCGGCTCGGCCGATGCCGGCGGACCGGGCAGCAGCGAGGCCGTCGCCACCATCACAGCGCTGACCGCCGTCGCACGCGTCACCCGACGCACCCGATCACCTTGGTTCTGATCCACCACACGATCCTTAATACCGCTCAGGGTGGGTCACGCGCACATCGGCGCGTTCCCCACCCTGGTCTGAATGCTTCATTGTGCCCCGGAATCGATCTTCCGGGGCGGACTCGAACCGATCGGCTCAGTAGCGGCGAATGCTCGACACGGACCAGTTGCTGACCTTGTCGCGCTGAACGGGGACGCCCTCGGTCGACGAGTGGACGAACATGCCGTTGCCCGCGTAGATGCCTGCGTGGCCGCCGCCGTTGAAGATCAGGACATCGCCGGGACGCGCCTTCGAGACCGACGAGACGGACTTGCCGCCACCGGCCTGGCCGTAGCTGTCGCGCGGGATGGTCTTGCCTGCCTCCTGGTAGGCCCAGTAGACGAGACCCGAGCAGTCGAACGCGCTCGGTCCGGCGGCGCCGTACGCGTACGGCGAGCCGATCTTCGACTCCGCGTTGTGCAGCGCCTTCTTCGCGCGCACCTGCTGGGGGCTGCCGATGTTATCGCCCGGCTTCGGAACGTCCATGTTGGGCAGCTTGATGTTGCCCGGCAGATCGAACGTGCCGAGGTTGGGGATCTTCACCGGCGCTGCATCGGCCGGGGCAGACGCGAGCGCAGCCGAACCACCGATGGCGATCGATCCTGCGACCACGGCGGTCGTTGCGGCCTTGCGGCCCGCGCCGGGCTTGTCCAAACGGTGTTTAGCCACTGAACTGAGTACTCCTTGTTGTCTCTCCCTGACCGCCGACCGGGTTAGCTGTCGGGTTCGAGCCGGAAGATATGGCTCTACGCGTTCGGGTCGCTGGGACCACGGCCGCGATTCACCCCAATTCACCGGCGCGTTCGCACACGCCGAAGAAGAAAAGTGGTTCCCCGGTTCGCTCCCGAGGGGTAGGAGCGATTAGGCGGTGACCCTCCGGGTCTCCCCTTACGGGGATCACCTCACTGGAAAGTCTCGAAAAGATTACGAAACCCGTCGAACGATGTCCAGGAGGGCGGGCAAAGGGCGCCCTCACACGCGAATCAGACCGCGTGGAGCCATCCGGCACTCGTTTCAGAAAACCCGCATTCACCTGCAGATACGCGTTCCCGTGCCAGACTCGCGCTTTCGGCCGAAATCAGCGCTGTGTCGACCAGCACATCTAGTGCCGCGAGCATGTCTGATTCATCGCGATCTGTTACGTACTCGCTGGTAACAGGACCGAGGAGCACCTGCATCATGCACCCGTCGCAGGCTCGATTGCGTGCCGGGCACGTCGCGCAGTCGATTCTCATTGTGATCCGCCTCTCATTTCATGTGCATGGTCCGGATTCGGCGAGTCCGGCAGGCTTCCAGCGTGTCGCCGGAGCCCGGCAGAGCTCGACCTCGGGTGCAGACTACGAACGCACTCCGACAATCCTCGACGGTCGGTGATCCTGCTTCCGCCGCCCGGGATCCTGTCGGAGGCGCGTCATACCGTGCCCGCATGACGATCACCTCCGATCAACTGTCGTTCGCCGACATCGATCACGACGAGTTCGCCGATCGTTCCCTGTTCGACACCACACTCGTCGTCGTCGACCTGGAGACGACCGGGGGCAGCTCCGATCAGGATGCGATCACCGAGATCGGTGCGGTCAAGATCCGCGGCGGCGAGGTTCTCGGCGAGTTCGCGACGCTCGTCGACCCCGGTCGCGAGATCCCGCCGCAGATCGTCGCCCTCACAGGCATCACGACGGCGATGACGTACGACGCACCGCCCATAGAGGAGGTCCTGCCCGCGTTCGCGGAGTTCGCTGCGGGGAGCGTGCTCGTCGCCCACAACGCCCGGTTCGACACCGCGTTCCTCCGCAAGGCCGCCGTTCGCATGCATCTGCCCTGGCCGTTCACCACATCGCTCTGCACGGTCGCGATGGCTCGCCGGATCCTCACCAGGCAGGAGGCCCCGACCGTGAAGCTATCGGCGCTCGCCGAGCTGTTCGACGTCTCGGTCCGGCCCACGCACCGTGCCCTCGACGACGCTCGGGCCACCGTCGACGTCTTCCATCACCTGCTCGAGCGGGTGGGGAATCGCGGAGTGCACACATATCGCGACCTCACCGAGTACTTGCCGCGCGCGACGCCCGCCATGCGCGCCAAGCGCTCGCTGTCGACGAACCTGCCGAGACGTCCCGGGGTGTACCTGTTCCGTGGACCGGGCGACGAGGTGCTCTACGTCGGCACTGCGAAGGACCTGCGCCGCCGCGTGTCGCAGTACTTCTCCGGCGGCGAATCCAGGACGCGCATGGCCGAGATGGTCGCGCTCACCGAGCGGGTCGATCATGTCGAGTGCGCGCATTCACTGGAGGCCGGTGTCCGGGAGCTGACTCTCCTCGCGACGCACAAGCCCGTGTACAACCGTCGTTCCCGCAATCCGCACCGAGGCTGGTGGCTGACGCTGACCGACGAGCGGTTCCCGCGTCTCACCGTCACCAGGACACCGGCCGCCGCGTCGATCGGCCCGATCGCCGGCCGGAATGCGGCCGCCGACGTCGCGGACGTGATCAGTTCCGCGGCTCGCCTGCGCTCGTGCACGACGAACCTCAAACGCGCCGACCAGCACTGGTGCACCGGCGATGCGCCAGGAAGTTGCCACGCCGCCGGCGAACGGCCCGAAACCGCCCCCGACTACCGGGCTCGCACCGAAGCCGCCGAGGCGCTGCTGCACGGCCGGTCGGACGAGTTGCTCGTCGCCCTCCACGATCAGCTGCACCGACTGGCGGCGCTCCGCCGGTACGAGTCCGCGGCCCGGGCACGCGACCGCCTCGCAGCCACGATCGACGCGCTGGCCCGGTGCCAGCGACTGACCGCCGTCGCACGGATCACCGAGCTCGTGCTCGCACACCCCGACGGCGCCGGAGGTTGGGAGTTCAGCGTCATCCGGCACGGGCGGCTGGCCGGTGCCGCACGCGCTGCCCCCGGGGTGGCGCCGATGCCGGTGATCGAGACGATGAGAGCAGCCTCGGCGACCATCCTCCCGCCGACCGAGCGCGCCGGCCCGCTGGCCGGTGCACCTGCGGAGGAGCTCTCGCTCATCGATCGGTGGATGAGCGAACCCGGCACCCGACTGGTGACGACGACAGATGACCTGTCCCTCCCGATCGGCTCGGCGCAGCGGTGGATCCACTTCGCGTGGGACGCCCGGCATGCCCGAGAGACATGACGCTCCCGATCGGCCTGACGCTAGGGTTGAGCCATGATCACTGCCATCGTTCTCATCGGGGCCGACATCCATCAGATTCCGGAGACGGCTCAGGCTGTCGCGAACATCCCCGGCGTCACCGAGGTGTACTCATGTGCGGGCGACGTCGACCTGATCGCCAAGGTGCGGGTGCGAAGCCACGATCAGATCGCCGAGGTCGTGACCGCGAAGATCAACCGCCTGCCCGGCGTGCGGACGAGCGCGACGCATATCGCCTTCCGGAGCTACGCGAGTTCCGAGGTCGACGGCGGGTTCTCGATCGGCGAGAACTGAGACCAGTCGTCGAGGAGCCGCGCGGCCGCACCGGAGTCGATCACGTCCGAGACTCTCGCGTGCGCCGCGCGCAGCGCCGCCGCCAGACCGGCGTCGTCGAACGGCCCGTCCTGCTCGAACGCCACGATCGCAGCCGCCGCGTTCAGGGTGACGGCATCACGGACCGGTCCGGTCTCGCCTGCGAACAGATCGCGAGCGACCACCGCGTTGACACTCGCATCGCCGCCCTGCAGAGCGGACAGTTCCACGAGGTCGATGCCCAGATCGCGGGGATCCAGCGCCAGCTTTCGGATCCGGCCCTCGAAGACCTGCCACACGGTGGACGTGGTCGTGGTCGTGATCTCATCGAGCCCGTCGTCGCCGCGGACCACGAGCACCCGATTTCCCCGATCGGCGAACGCCTGCGCCATCACCGGCGCCAGATCCTCGAACGCGCACCCGATGAGTCCCGCCGTCGGCGACGCCGGGTTGGTCAACGGACCGAGAACGTTGAACACGGTCGGAATGCCGATCTCACGACGCGGCGGACCCGTGAAACGGAACGCCGGGTGGAAGACGGGTGCGAAGCAGAACCCGATACCGAGCTTCTCCACGCATTCGCGGACGGCCGCCGGGCTGAGGGTGATGTTCACATCGAGCGCCTCGAGCACATCGGCACCGCCGCTCTTCGACGACGATGCGCGGTTGCCGTGCTTCACCACCGGCACACCGGCAGCCGCGACCACCACCGAGGTCATCGTCGAGATGTTCACGGTATGAGCTCGGTCCCCGCCGGTTCCGACGATGTCCACCGCCTCGCCGGACACCTCGATGCGGTTCGCCAGCGCCAACATCGAATCCGACAGGCCGCGCAGCTCCGAGGATGCCGCGCCCTTCATCTTGATCCCCACGCCGAGCGCCGCGATCTGGGCACCGGTCGCAGAGTCGGACATGATCTCGCGCATCGCCCACGCGGCCTCGTCGACCGAAAGATCGATGCCGTCCGTGACCTTGCCGAGAATCTGCGGCCACGTATAGGTGGACCTGCTCGCCTGCGAAGTGTTCACGGCAACCAGCCTAGCCAGGCAGGTCCAGCACGGCCCACCCGACACTGCGGCCCCCGGCACGCGATGCCCGACTCGCCATACGCGATCGTTCCTGTGACACCGTGCGAGCATCCACCGCCTGCACCCGGGCCAACGCGATGAGAACCATGCCGTCCGGCGCATCCGGGTCCCCATCGAGGAGCGTCGTCTCCTGATATCCCTCACGTGCCGCTGATGAAGCGGCACCGGGCGCCGCTTCTCCGGGGACGGCCAGCAGATGCCGGAGCACCGCACCGCGCGATTCCCCGAACCCCGCGCGGTCGAGCACTGCCGAGCTCGCCGTCACGTCGTCGTCGCACCGCACCACCACCTCGAGGTCGGCGTCGTCGACGTCGGGCACCCTTCGTGACGGGTCGCCGCGACGCAGCCGAGCGACCATGCGGCGGATCCGACCGTCGGACTTGGCTTCGGAATCTGTGTCGTCGCTCCTCATGGCTTCGAGCAAACCAGATCACCAAGCGTCACCGCACCCTGTGAGGACACGCCGGTCGCCACTACCGGTGATCGGTCTACCTGCGAAAAACAGAACGCGCACGTCGAATTTCCGACCCAGCTGGAAATCATTTACTACGAACCGTCATACTTCTTGATGTGACTAGCGCTGTGGGTAACTCCGGAACCGCCATCACCTCACGCGTGCACTCGCTGAACCGTCCCAACATGGTCAGCGTCGGCACCATCGTGTGGTTGTCGAGCGAGTTGATGTTCTTCGCCGGCCTGTTCGCGATGTACTTCGTCGCGCGGGCCAATGCTGCTGACGGCTGGCCCCAGCCGCCGGCCCACCTGAACCTCGCCCTCGCGGTGCCGGTGACCCTCGTACTGATTCTCAGCTCGGTCACCTGCCAGTACGGCGTCTTCGCCGCTGAGCGCGGCGATGTGTTCGGTCTGCGCCGCTGGTACACGATCACGCTGGTCATGGGCACGTTCTTCGTCTGCGGTCAGGCGTACGAGTACTACACGCTGGTCGGAGAGGGGCTCACCCTCTCCTCGAACGCCTACGGCTCGGTCTTCTACATGGCGACCGGCTTCCACGGAATGCACGTCATCGGCGGTCTCGTCGCATTCGTCTTCCTGCTGATCCGCACGCGCCTGTCGAAGTTCACCCCGGCGCAGGCGACCGCGGCGATCGTCGTCTCCTACTACTGGCACTTCGTCGACGTCGTGTGGATCGCCCTGTTCGTGGTCATTTACTTCATCCGGTAGCCCCCGGCGGCCCCGGAACCGGATCAGCCGGTTCGCCAAATACCAGTCCAACCGCTTAGTAGAGAGTCACCGATGAGATCATCTCCACCGAGTTCGCCGGAGACGCGCGACGCCACGACTTCGGGCTCACGCACGAAGTCGCGGCGCAAGCTCCGTCGGCGTGCCGCCGGAACCATCTTCCTGCTCCTCGGCCTCGTCGCCACCGGACTTCTCGCGGGCTTGCTCAGCCCCGAGCCGCAGGTGGCCACCGCCGACGACCAGCAGGCTTCCATGATCAAGACCGGCAAGCAGCTGTACGAGACCTCGTGCATCACCTGCCACGGCGCCAACCTCGAAGGCGTCAACGATCGCGGACCGTCCCTGATGGGCGTCGGCGACGCCGCCGTCTACTTCCAGGTCTCGTCCGGCCGTATGCCCGCCGCCCGCGGTGAGGCCCAGGCCGCGCGCAAGCCCGCCAAGTTCACCGAAGCTCAGATCGATCAGCTCGGCGCTTACATCCAGGCGATGGGCGGCGGACCGCGCGTCATGTACGAGCGGAACTCCGACGGCTCGGTCAAGCGCGGAGAGAACGGATTCCCGGTGCTGGCCATGGAGTCGCTCAAGGGCGACGATCTCGGCCGCGGGTCGGAACTGTTCCGGCTCAACTGCGCCTCCTGCCACAACTTCACCGGTCGTGGCGGTGCGCTCTCGGGCGGTAAGTACGCTCCCCCGCTGACGGACGTCAATCCGCAGCAGCTCTACACGGCGATGCTCACCGGCCCGCAGAACATGCCGAAGTTCTCCAACCGGCAGCTGTCGGTCGAGGAGAAGAAGAACATCATCGGTTTCATCCGTTACGCAGACTCCGCCAACCCCAGTGGCGGCCTCGGTCTCGGCGGATTCGGTCCGGCCTCTGAAGGCATGGTCATGTGGGTTGTCGGTGGCGCGCTCATCGTTGCGGGCGCAATGTGGATTGGATCACGAAATTGAGCGATTCAAATAAGGACCTTCCGTCCGACGAGGAACTCCGCGGCATGTCCGCGGAAGACAAGGTCCGTCTCGGCACCAATCTCGACGGGGTGGAGATCATCCACCGTGTCGAGCGGTACCCCGAGCCGGACACCAAGGCGGAGAAGCGCTCCGAGTTCGCAGTGGCGATCTGGTTCATTCTCTCCGGACTGTTCGCCATCGCCGGGTTCGTTCTCTTCATCTGGAACCGGTGGGAGTTCACCATGCCGGAGGAAGAGGGCTACTGGGCGTACACCTTCTACACCCCGCTCCTCGGTGTGACCTTCGGCCTCGCGATCCTGTCGTTCGGCTTCGGCGTCATCCAGATCACGAAGCGTTTCATCCCGGCCGAGATCTCGGTCCAGGATCGTCACGATGGCGGATCAACCGAGGTTGACAAGCAGACGATCGTCGCCGAACTCGCCGACACCGTGCAGACCAGCACGTTGGGTCGACGCAAGATGATCCTCAGTTCCGCAGTGTTCGGCCTGGGAGCGCTCGGCCTCGCCGGCGGCGTCGCAGCCATCGGCGGGTTCATCAAGAACCCGTGGGCCAAGGGCGACGATTCCGAGCTCTGGCACTCCGGCTGGTCGCCCATCTACAACGAGAAGCCGAACGAGACCATCTTCCTGCGCCGCGACACCGGTAACCCGTACCAGGTGGTCCTGGTGCGCCCCGAGGATCTCGACGCAGGCGGCATGGAGACCGTGTTCCCATGGCGTGTGTCGGACGGCTACGGCGACGACGAGCACTCGCGTCACAAGCTGCTGGAGGGCCTGCGCCTCGTGCGCAATCCCGTGATGCTGATCCGCCTGCGCCCCGAGGACACCGCACGTGTCATCAAGCGCAAGGGACAGGAGAGCTTCAACTACGGCGATTACTTCGCCTACACGAAGGTCTGCAGCCACCTCGGCTGCCCGACCTCGCTGTACGAGCAGCAGACTCACCGAATTCTCTGCCCGTGCCACCAGTCGCAGTTCGACGCCCTCGAGTACGCGAAGCCGGTCTTCGGACCCGCAGCACGTGCTCTCGCGCAACTGCCGCTGACTGTCAACAATCAGGGCTACATGGTCGCCGCAGGCGATTTCATCGAGCCCGTCGGACCGGCATTCTGGGAGCGTAAGTCATGACGATTGCCGACCGCCTGGCCACTCAGGCTGAAGAGGTCGACTCGCGGTACCACCTTGCGGCCGGTATGCGCCGTCAGATCAACAAGGTGTTCCCGACTCACTGGTCGTTCCTGCTCGGTGAGGTGGCGCTGTACAGCTTCGTCATTCTGCTGCTGTCGGGCACGTACTTGACGTTCTTCTTCGATCCGTCGATGGCACACGTCACCTACGAGGGCGTGTACCAGCCACTCAACGGCGTCACGATGAGCCGCGCGTACGAGACGACGCTCGACCTCTCCTTCGAGGTCCGCGGTGGACTCTTCGTCCGCCAGATCCACCACTGGGCGGCACTGCTGTTCGCGGCGTCGATCATCCTGCACATGGCACGTATCTTCTTCACCGGTGCGTTCCGTCGGCCGCGTGAGGCGAACTGGATCATCGGCTGCTTCCTGCTGCTGCTCGCCATGTTCGAGGGCTTCTTCGGCTACTCGCTGCCCGACGATCTCCTCTCGGGCACCGGTGTTCGCGCCGCGATGTCGGGCATCGTCCTCGGTATCCCACTGATCGGCACCTGGACGCACTGGGCGCTGTTCAACGGCGACTTCCCGGGCGACATCATCATCTCGCGCCTGTACGTGCTGCACGTGCTGCTGTTCCCGGCCATCATCCTGGCGCTGATCGGCGCCCACCTGGCCCTGGTCTGGTACCAGAAGCACACGCAGTTCCCCGGCCCCGGCCGCACCGAGAAGAACGTCGTCGGTGTTCGCATCCTCCCGGTGTTCGCCGCCAAGGGCGGTGCGTTCTTCGCGATCGTGTTCGGTGTCCTCGCGCTCATGGCGGGTGTCTTCCAGATCAACGCGGTGTGGAACATCGGCCCGTACAACCCGGCGCAGGTCTCTGCCGGCTCTCAACCGGACATCTACATGATGTGGACGGACGGGTTCGCGAGACTGATGCCTGCGTGGGAGATATACCTGGGCAATTACACGATCCCCGCGATCTTCTGGGTCGTCCTCGTGATCGGCGTGATGTTCGGGCTGCTGTTCGGTTACCCGTGGATCGAGAAGCTGCTGACCGGCGACAAGGCGCACCACAACCTGTTGCAGCGTCCTCGTGACGCCCCGGTCCGGACCGCGGTCGGCGCGATGGCCCTGGTGTTCTACGCCATCCTCACTCTGATGTGCATGAACGACATCATCGCGCTCAAGTTCCACATCTCGTTGAACGCGACGACGTGGATGGGCCGCATCGGTCTCATCGTGCTGCCGCCACTGGCGTACTTCATCGCCTACCGCTGGGCGCTCTCGCTCCAGCGCAGCGACCGCGCCGTCCTGTCGCACGGCATCGAGACCGGGATCATCCGCCGTCAGCCCAAGGGCGAGTACATCGAGATGCATCAGCCGCTGGGACCGGTGGACGATCACGGTCACCCGATCCCGCTCCCCTACGAGGGTGTCCCGCTGCCGAAGCGCATGAACAAGCTCGGTTCCGCGGGTGCACCCGGCACCGGTTCGGCCCTGTCGGCCGACACCCCGGAGGAGCAGGCGCAGAACGTCCGCATCGCGCACGAGCAGCACGAGGCCGAGAAGAAGGCCATCACCGAGCTGCAGGAGAAGGGCGGGAACCCGCTCGACGACGGTTCGTCTCACTGACGGAAGTCTCCACTGACGGCAACGGCCGCCTCGCGTACGCGAGGCGGCCGTTCTCGTTGCACTCCCCTCCCCCACCCGATACGCGCTCTTCGAACACAGCGCCACAGGCTCGCAGAAGGTCCGGCCGCTTACCAGACCTCACCGCGACGCCAGTCGCAGAGCAGACGCGCAGACAGGTCCACATCGGGGCGGACTGGGGTACGCAGAATGAAGACGTGCCCCTCCTCGTCCGGGGTCGGTCGCACTCCGTCGGGAGCCAATGCACCCAACTGCCCCTCCCAGGGCTCCCAGCCGTGCCGGAGATACAGCGCGCGGCCGTCGTCAGAGGCTCCCAGAGCGCCGAACTCGTACGCTCTGCGGACGATCCCCTCGACATGGGTCATCAGGGCGTCCCCGATCCCCTGCCGACGCATTGCGGCGTCTACGGCCACGGCCTCGACGTAGCCCGTGCGCAGCACCTCGTCGCCGAGGATCAGCTGCCGCTGGACCACGCTTGCGTGCCCGACGAGTCGGTCTGCGGCCCCGGCGAGCACGTGGACTCCGCCGATGGCGTGGTCGAAGTCCGCGTCCCCGAAATCACCGTCGAATGCGGTGACCAGGAAGTCGCGAAGGACTTCGCGGTCGTCACCGGACAGTTCATGGGAATGACAAGACCGCACCCGGAATCCGGATGCGGTCTCGTTGGAGGCGTTGGAGGTCAGTGCTTCTCAGGTCCGACGTGGTATTCGAACACCAATCCTGCGACGACGCCGATGATGATGACCACGAATGCGATGGAGAACCAGAAGTTTCCGCTAGCGAATCCGATGGCGAACAGCGCTGCCGCTGCCGCGATCATGATCGGCCAGTAGCTACCGGGGCTGAAGAAGCCCAGTTCGCCTGCACCGTCTTCGACTTCGGCTTCCTCGTAGTCCTCAGGACGGATCTCGACGCGTCGTGCGACGAACCTGAAGTAGGTTCCCGCGATCAGCGAGAGACCGCCGGAGAAGAACATGCAGGTAGCACCTGTCCACTCGACGCCGGTGCGGTAGTAGAAGGTGCAGACCGCGTAGATCACACCCATCACGATGAAGAAGATTGCGAGGATCTCGAAGATCCGGGCCTCGACCTTCATTAGTTCGTTCCCCCCTCGGCCGGCGTGCACTGCGCCTGCTTCGTGTTGTCGGCGTCACCGATCTTCTCCGGCGTGGTGCCGTTGGAGACGCGGCGGGTGTCGAACGGCACCGTGGTCACGGACTGCGGAACCTCACAGATGGCCTGCAGTGCCTGCGCGTTGGTGGCGTCCGGGTTGGAGTTGCGGAACTCGATGTACTTCGCGAAGTCGGCCGGACTCACGGCGCGGATCTCGAAGTTCATCATCGCGTGGAACGTGCCGCACATCTCGGCGCAACGTCCCACGAAGGCACCCTCACGGTCGATCGAGCTCACCTGGAAAGTCGGATCCTGGTGGTTCTGCTCCGGGAAGGGCATCACATCGCGCTTGAACAGGAACTCGGGAACCCAAAACGAATGGACGACATCCGCGGCGGCCAGGTTGAACTGGATGCGCGTGTCGGTCGGCAGCACCAGGACGGGAACCTCTGCGGAGGTGCCCACGGTCTCGATCTTGTCGAAGGCGAGGTACTTGCGCTCCTCGGCCGAACGACCGCCTGCGGCGCCCTTGATCGCCTCCCGCTCACCCTCGTGGTCCCGGTACTTCGGGATCTGGAGCTCGAAGGCCTCACCCTTGCGGGAGTCGGTCTGCGGGTTCACGAGCTGACGGCCGTCGATGTTGACCGAGTTGTAACCGAACTTCCAGTTCCACTGGAAAGCGGTGACGTCCACAGCGATCGCCGGGTTGTCCTCTTTGTTCTCCACCTCGTTCTGCACGCCGACGGTGAAGTAGAACATCACCGCGATCAGCACGAACGGGATCGCCGTGTACGCGAGTTCCAGCGGAACGTTGTAGCCGGTCTGACGCGGAATGACCTCGTCCTCGGTCTCCGACTTCTTGGCGCGGTGGAAGGTGATGGTCCAGAAGATCAGACCCCAGACCAGCACGCCCATTGCGAGGGCGGCGATGACCGACCACGTCCAGAACTCAGCCATGCTCTTACCTTCGGGCGTGATGCCCTCTGGCCAACCGAAACGCAATGCCTCTTCAGCACTGCACCCCGACGTCATCAGCACAACGACACCCAGGACCGCGAGGCCACTCAGTCGTTTGATCGTGCGCGACGCGGGCACTCCGCGTCGTGCCGACGACCGTCCACGGTTCGTCAATTTCACGCCTTCCTGCTGGCAGGGAGCTGTTCCACAAGGCATGCGCAGACGAGGCACACGCCCTCGACGCAATTCTTGCACCTAGTAACTACGCAGCGTAGTCCAACCCGCGCATCTGTTCTCTATTGGGGTTCGGCGTTTCCGAACGCCGCTTGGGCGACCAGCGGATTTCAGTCCCGGCAGTGTCTGGGGACATCGCCCGCGGCGCGCGATGTCGCGGGCGCGCGCGGTTCTGCGGCATAGTAGACGCGGCGCGACGGCGAGATGCCGGTTCGCGCAGGATCCTGCAGTCGATGTGAAAGAAGGCCTGTCAGCGTGTGCGGCTTGCTCGGAATGCTCACCAGCGACGGTTCGGCGGCGTCGACCTCCGAATTGATCGCGTCGGCAGCGCACTGCATGCGGCATCGCGGGCCGGATGAACCGGGTACCTGGAGCGACGACGACATCGTCCTGGGGTTCAACCGGCTGTCGATCATCGACATCGACCACTCGCACCAGCCGTTGCGATGGGGTCCCCCGGAGAATCCCGAGCGGTACGCGCTGGTCTTCAACGGCGAGATCTACAACTACCTCGAGATCCGCGACGAGCTCACGCGCGAACACGACGCCGTGTTCCGCACCGAGGGCGACGGCGAGTCCATCGTGGCCGGCTTCCACTACTGGGGACCCGAGGTGGTGACCCGGCTGCGCGGCATGTTCGGTTTCGCGGTCTGGGATACCGAGAAGCGCGAGCTGTTCCTGGCCCGGGACTCGTTCGGCATCAAGCCGATGTTCATGGCGACGAGCGACCGCGGCACCGCGTTCGGCAGCGAGAAGAAGAGTCTCCTGGAGGTGCTCGACCGTCTCGGCCTCGACCGTGAGCTGGACGACCGCGCGATCGAGCACTACACGGTTCTCCAGTACGTGCCGGAGCCCGAGTCGCTGCACAAGAACGTCCGCCGCCTCGAGTCCGGCTGCTACGCGACGATCGCTCCCGGCAAGGCCCCCGAGGTGACCCGCTACTTCAAGCCGCAGTTCCCGGTCCGGCCGTTCACCCCCGGCGGTGAGCAGAAGCGTTACGACGAGATCGCGGACGTTCTGCGCGACTCGGTCGCCAAGCACATGCGCGCCGACGTGACGGTCGGCTCCTTCCTGTCCGGCGGCATCGACTCGACCGCGATCGCGGCGCTGGCGATCCAGCACAACCCGGATCTGATCACGTTCACCACCGGGTTCGAACGTGCGGGCTATTCCGAGGTGGATGTGGCCGCCGAGTCCGCTGAGGCGATCGGCGCCCGCCACATCGTGAAGGTCGTCAGCCCGTCCGAGTTCATCGAGGCACTGCCGAAGATCATCTGGTATCTCGACGATCCGGTGGCCGATCCGGCCCTGGTGCCGCTCTACTTCGTCGCCGCCGAGGCGCGCAAGCACGTCAAGGTGGTGCTGTCCGGTGAGGGCGCCGACGAGCTGTTCGGCGGATACACCATCTACAAGGAGCCGTTGTCGCTGAAGGCCTTCGACAGGCTCCCGGCCGGGATGCGCCGCCTGGCCGGCCGCATGTCCGACCGTATTCCGGAAGGCACTCGCGGCAAGAGCCTGCTGCATCGCGGATCGCTATCCCTCGAGGAGCGCTACTACGGCAACGCGCGGAGCTTCGACGACGCCCGACTCAAGGCCGTGCTGCGCAACTTCCGCGAGGACTGGATGCACCAGGACGTCACGGCGCCCATCTACCGCATGTCCGAGGGCATGGATCCGGTGACGCGCATGCAGCACCTCGACCTGTTCACCTGGTTGCGCGGCGACATCCTCGTCAAGGCCGACAAGATCAACATGGCGCACTCACTGGAACTTCGCGTGCCGTTCCTGGACAAGGAGGTCTTCGCCGTCGCCGAGCAGTTGCCGTTCGACGAGAAGATCGCCCACGACACCACCAAGTACGCGCTGCGCAAGGCGCTGGAGCAGATCGTGCCGCCGCACGTGCTGCACCGCCGCAAGCTCGGCTTCCCGGTTCCCCTCCGTCACTGGCTCGCGGGTACCGAGATGTACGACTGGGCACGCGAGCTCATCGCCTCGTCGGACACCGATCACGTCTTCGACAAGAAGTTCGTCATGCAGATGCTCGAGGAGCACCGCCGCGGCGACGTCGATAACAGCCGCCGGCTGTGGACCGTGATCTGCTTCATGCTCTGGTACGGCATCTTCGTCGATGGCACCGTCGATCCGCAGATCGAGGAGCACAACTACCCGGTGCGGCTCTAAGCGGCAGGAGGCGGCGGGTCAGAGCGCGGCGCGGATCTCCGCCGCCGCAGCCTGGCCGTATGCACCGGCCATCCGCGGTTCGACGACGTCGAGATCCCACGTCCAGCCCTGGGTGGAGTCGCTCTCGAGGACGAGCGTCGCCACCATCGCGCCGAGTTGTGCGGCTCGCTCGAAGTTCAGGCCCTTGCTGACGCCCGTCAGGAAACCGGCCCGGAAGCCGTCGCCGACTCCGGTCGGATCCACTTGCTCCTCGACGGGCACGACATCCACGTGGGTGCGGGTGCCGTCGGTGTCGATGATGTCGACGCCGCCCGCACCGAGCGTCGTGACACGGATGCCGACGAGATCGGTGATCTCCTCTTCGCTGAGCCCGGTCTTCTGGCGCAGCAGGCCCCACTCGTACTCGTTGGTGAACAGGTAGGCCGCGCCGTCGACGAGCTGCCGGGCCGTCTCTCCGTCGAGCCGTGCGAGCTGCTGCGACGGATCCGCTGCGAACGCGACGCCCGACTCGCGGCAGGCACCGGTGTGACGCACCATCGCGGCCGGATCGTCGGCGCCGATCAGGACCAGATCGGGCCGACCGGTCTCGGTGAACACCGTGTTCAGATCGATGTCTCCGGCTTCGGTCATCGCTCCCGCGTAGAACGTGGCGAGCTGCGCCATCGTCTCGTCGGTGGTGCACATGAAGCGCGCGGTGTGCTTGGTCTGCGACCGCACGATGCCGCGCGTATCGACGCCGTTTCCGGTCAGCCAGCGGTCGTAATCGTCGAAGTCGGCACCGACCGCGCCGACCAGCAGCGGCTCGCCGCCGAGGACGCCGAGCGCGTACGCGATGTTGCCGCCGACGCCACCGCGGTGCAGGACCAGGTCCTCGACGAGGAAGCTGAGCGAGATGTGCTCGAGCTGATCGCTCACCAGCTGCTCGGAGAACTTTCCAGGAAACTTCATCAGATGATCGGTCGCGAGCGACCCGCACACGGCAATGAACATTCCGCCAACGCTACTGCCCGGCGCAGACGACTTCGGCCGCACCCCCGTTGGGGATGCGGCCGATGTGCTGATCTCAGGTCAGTAGTGCTGACCTCAGCTCAGTTGAACGAGTCGCCGCAGGCGCAGCTGCCGGTCGCGTTCGGGTTGTCGATGGTGAAACCCTGCTTCTCGATGCTGTCGACGAAGTCGATGGTGGCACCCTGCACGTACGGTGCGCTCATGCGGTCCACGGCCAGCTTCACGCCACCGAACTCCGTGACGACGTCACCGTCGAGGTCACGATCGTCGAAGAACAACTGGTAGCGGAGTCCGGCGCAGCCACCCGGCTGAACGGCGATGCGCAGGGCGAGGTCGTCGCGACCTTCCTGATCGAGCAGTGCCTTCGCCTTGACGGCGGCAGCGTCACTGAGCACGATGCCGGACTCGGTGGTGGTTTCGTTCTGAACAGTCATGCGGGCTCCTCATGTCGCCGGCAGCGTCTGCGTTTACAGCTGGCCGGATACGTCTGACTGCCTCAACGGTACGCGTAGCCGACGTATTCCCGCATCATGCCCCGCTGTGCCGTTCCACCTCGCTGTGCCGTTCCACCCCGCTGCCGTGCCATTCGAGTGCCACCTGCCGCGCGAGCGCCCGCAGAGCAGGTTCCGGGTCGGCGAGCGCCTTCGCCACCGACCCGACGTACTCGGCGACCGACCACACGCTCGTCACCCCGGGTATGTCCGTATCTGCGTCCACCTGCCCTGCGAGCACGAGCACGGGCACGCCTGACGACTCAGCGTCCCCAGCGAGGGCCGCGATGACCTTTCCGTGCGCAGTCTGCGCGTCGTACCGTCCCTCCCCCGTCACCACGACGTCCGCCGAGGCGATGACGGCCGCCCGATCGGCCGCCTCGGCCACCACCGCCGCACCCGCGCGCCGCCGGCCTCCGGCTGCGAGCAGTGCCGCGCCGAGCCCGCCTGCCGCACCGGCTCCCGGCAGGTCGCGCACGTCACGGCAGGTAGCCGCCAGAACATCGGCCCACGCCGAGAGCCTCGCGTCGAGGATCGCGACGGTCGCCTCGTCCGCGCCCTTCTGCGGGCCGAACACCGCTGCAGCACCATCCGGTCCGAGCAGCGGATTGCTCACGTCGGTCGCCACGACGAGTTCGACGTCGGCCAGCATCGCGGCGGCTTCCGCCGGACCGCCGAGCGCCTCGAGTGCGCCGCGCCCGCCGTCGGTGGTCGCACTGCCGCCCAGTCCGACGACGATCCGCGTCGCGCCGTCGCGGACTGCGGTATCGATCAACTCGCCGACCCCCGCGGTCGTCGCGTTCACTGCGGAATCACGATCGGGTGTCCCGCCCAGCAGGGCCAGTCCGCACGCCTGGGCTGCTTCCAGGTAGTAGACGGTCCCGGACACCCCGTAATCGGCGTGCACGCGGTTCCCGAGTGGTCCCGACACCTCGACCGACTGGACGTCCGCGACCCGGGCTGCGGCCAGCACCGCGACGAAACCCGGCCCACCGTCCGATTGCGGAAGGAGTTGAAGCTGGTCGGCCGGTGCCGACAACCGCCAGCCCTCCGCGATCGCCGCTGCCGCTCGCGCAGCACTCATCGTGCCCCCGAACTCGTCGGGTGCGACTACCACTCGCACTCCCATGGTTCGCACAGTAGCCAGCACTGCAGTAGCCGGCACGGCGCACCTCCCGCACCGGCCCGCCTCGCCCGATTCCGGGCAGGACCGGCTCATCGCTTAGTCTCGATGGTGTGAAGTTGCCCTGGAAGTCCGATGCGACGAGTACTGACGCGAGCGTCGACGACGCTCCAGCCGCCGACGAGCAGAACGCGGCGCGGCCGAAGCACACCCCCGGCAAAGGCCGGCCGACGCCGAAGCGGCGCGAGTCCGAGCGACGCCGCGGCCCGGTGGCGCCACCGCCGACGACCCGCGCTGAGGCCCGCAGCCGTAAGAAGGCGCTGAAGGCGTCGATGACCAAGAGCGACCGCAAGCAGCTGACCGAGGAGCGCCGGAAGGCGCGCCTCGAGCAGCGCGAGAAGATGATGGCGGGCGACGAGCAGTACCTGATGCCGCGCGATAAGGGGCCGGTCCGCCGGATGGCCCGCGACATCGTCGATTCGCGCCGCAACTTCGCCGGTCTGTTCATGCCGTTCGCGATCTTCCTGATCGTCGCGATCATGGTGCCCGACCTCGCAGTCTTCGCGAACCTGGTGCTGCTGGTCTTCGTGATCTTCATGGCGATCGATTCGTTCTTCCTTGGTCGCATGGTGAACAAGCGCGTTCGCGAGCGCTACCCGGACACTCAGGAGTCCGGTTTCCGCCTCGGCTGGTACTCGTTCACCCGCGCGATGCAGCTGCGCATGATGCGCGCACCCAAGCCGCAGACCAAGCCGGGCGACAAGGTCTGACATGCGGATCCTGGTCCTGGGCGGCACGCGTTCGGGCAAGTCCGAGCACGCCGAACAGCTGCTGGGCAGTGCCGGGAAGGTCCGGTATCTCGCGACCGGGCCAGTCACCGACGACGCGGCATGGCAGGCGCGCGTGCAAGCGCACCGCGATCGCCGTGGTGAGCGATTCGAGACGGTGGAGTCGCGCGATCCCGCAGCCGACCTGCGCGCCGACGCGGACGCGACCGTCTTGCTCGACGATCTGGGTGCCTGGCTGACCGGCGCCCTCGACGACGCGGGCGCCTGGGATGTCGACGGGATCGCCGGCGACGGGTCGCGACAGATCGCCGACCGCGTCGATGACCTGTGCGCCGCGATCACCGAGCATCGCGGCCAGGTGGTGATCGTGAGCCCCGAGGTAGGGCTGTCCGTCGTGGCGGCGACCGCATCGGGCCGGCGCTTCGCCGACGAGTTGGGTGTCGCCAACGCCAAGGTCGCGCGAGTATGCGAATCGGTGCGCCTCGTCGTCGCAGGCAGGGCCCTGGAGCTCCCGGAGGATCCAGCCCCCGTCCAGGCACCAGCACCAGCGCAGGCACCGACCCCGGCACCCCTCGTCTCCCCGGCGCCCCTAATCTCCCCGACATCAGCCGCACCGGACGGCGCCGACGCCGAGGTGTTCGAGGCCGTGGACCCGCCTAGTCCGGCGACCGCCGACGAAGCTCGCTCCCGCCACCTCGCCCTGACCAAGCCCGCCGGTTCCCTGGGCCGACTCGAAGAACTGGGCGTGTGGATCTCCGCATGCCAGGGGCAGTGCCCACCGCGGCCCATCACCGCACCCGTCGTCGCTGTTTTCGCAGGCGATCACGGAGTGGCCCAAGGCGGTAAGGCAGGCGCGGGCGTATCAGCGTATCCGCCCGAGGTGACTGCTCAGATGGTCGCGAACATCTCCGCGGGCGGCGCCGCCGTGAACGTTCTAGCGCGACGTGCCGGCGCGAGCGTGCGCGTGTACGACCTCTCAGTCGATGCGGAGCTGCCCGACGGCCACCACGCCGATACCAGCTTCAAGGTGCGGCGCGGCAGTGGCGATCTGCGGCGCGGTGAGGCGCTGACCATCGCCGAGACCCGGCGAGCCGTCGCCGCCGGCCGGACCATCGCCGACTCGCTGATCGACTCGGGCGCCGACCTGCTGATCGCAGGCGACATGGGGATCGGCAACACGACTCCGGCCGCCGTCCTGATCGGCACGATCACCGATCGCGAACCGGTCGTCGTGGTCGGCCGCGGCACCGGAATCGACGATGCCACCTGGATCAGAAAGACGGCCGCCGTCCGCGACGGCATGCGGTTCGGACGACGCTTCCGCAACGAACCGCTCGCGCTCCTCGCGGCGGTGAGCGGCGCCGACCTGGCCGCGATGGCGGGCTTCTACGCGCAGGCCGCCGTCCGACGGACACCGGTCCTCCTCGACGGCGTCGTCACCACCGCCGCCGCACTCGTCGCCGAGCAGATGGCGCCCGGCGCATCCGCGTGGTGGCGTGCCGGGCACCTGTCGACGGAGCCCGCGCACCGGTTCGCGCTCGATTCGCTGAACCTCGAACCCGTCGTCGACCTGTCGATGCGCCTCGGCGAGGGCACCGGGGCGGTCACCGCGCTGGGGCCGGTCATGGCGGGGGTCGACGTGCTCACCGATATGGCGACGTTCGCCCAGGCCGGCGTCGCTGATGGGGACTAGCGCGACCCATGTGGACTAGCCCGCTGGGCGGACTGCACGTCGCGTTCAGTTGGCTGACGGTGGCGCCGCTCCCCTCTCCTACGGCCGAGATGGATCGTCGCACCGGCGGCCGCGTCATCGCCACCGCACCGGTCGTGGGCGTCGTGCTCGGCGGCATCGTCGCCGGAGCAGCCTACGGACTGTCTCTCACCCGTCTCCCCGACCTGCTCGTCGGTCTGATCGCCGTGGGCATGCTCGCATTGCTGACGCGAGGCATGCACCTGGACGGCGTCGCGGACACGGCCGACGGGCTCGGATGCTACGGCGCACCGGATCGCGTGCGCACCGTGATGCGCAGCGGCGACATCGGACCATTCGGCGCCGCAACGCTCATTCTGCTGCTCGCCATGCAGTCGGCGGCGGTCGGCGTGCTGGCCGCAGACGGGCAGTGGCTGCCCATCCTGTGGGCGGTCGGTGTCAGCCGGGTCGCGGTCGTCTACGCGTGCCGGGTGGGCATCCCGCCCGCGAACGCCGACGGTTTCGGCGCGCTCGTCGCCGGCACCCAGCGCTGGTCCATCGCGGTGTGGACGGTACTCGCCGCGGCAGCAGCCCCTCTGATGGGATCGGCCCCGCTGGGAGTGCGGGCCGCCTGCGCGCTGGCCGCCGTCGCGGTGTTCACGGTTGCATTCACCGCCCACTGCCGCCGTCGCATCGGCGGCGTCACCGGCGACGTCCTCGGTGCGGTCGTCGAACTGTCGACGACGATCGCCTTGCTGATCCTGCTGGTGTGAGGAACTGCCCCGTAGGGACTAGCTTCGGCCCGGATGCAGTGTGGTCAGCCAGCCGTGCGTGTCGGCGAACATTCCGCGCTGCAGTCCGGTCAGCGTGTCGCGAAGAGCCTTGGTGACCTCGCCGGTCCCACCGTCTCCGACCGTGTAATCGTCGGTATCGCTCTGGACGCGCCCGACCGGGGTGATGACGGCGGCGGTACCGCACGCGAAGACCTCGGTGATGGCACCGGACCGCACGTCGGCAGCGAGTTCATCGGTGCTGATCTTGCGCTCTTCGACGTCGTAACCGGCATCGCCCGCCAGGGTCAGCAACGATTTGCGGGTGACGCCGGGCAGCAGCGAGCCACTGAGCTCGGGCGTGACCAGCCGCGCCTCGGAGCCTGCGCCGTACACGAAGAACAGGTTCATGCCGCCCATCTCCTCGATGTAGCGGTGCTCGATCGCGTCGAGCCAGACGACCTGATCGCAGCCCTTCTCGGCGGCCTGCGCCTGGGCGAGCAGCGATGCCGCGTAGTTCCCACCGAACTTCGCATCACCGGTGCCGCCGGGTGACGCGCGCACGTACTCGGTGCACAGGTAGACGCTCACCGGCTTGAGTCCGCCCTTGAAGTAGGCGCCCGCGGGCGATGCGATCACGTAGTAGCGGTACAGGTCGGACGGGCGAACGCCGAGACTCGCTTCGGAGGCGATCATGAACGGCCGCAGATACAGCGACTCCTCGCCGCCGGCCTCCGGGACCCACGGGTGATCGACGTCGAGCAGTGCGCGAAGCGACTCGATGAAGACCTCGGTCGGCAACTCGGGCATCGCCAGGCGTCGGGCGGAGGTCTGGAACCGCTCTGCGTTCGCTTCGGGACGGAACGCGGCGATGGTGCCGTCGGGCTGCCGGTAGGCCTTGAGGCCCTCGAAGATCTCCTGCGCGTAGTGCAGAACCATCGCCGCCGGGTCTAGCGCGATGGGGCCGTAGGGAGTCACGCGTGCTCGATGCCATCCGCGCTCACGGTCGTAGTCGACCGCCACCATGTAGTCGGTGAAGTAGTTGCCGAAGCCCGGAGCGTCGAGGATCTCGGCGCGCTGGCCCTCCGACACCGGATGCGGATGCTCGGTGCGAGTGAACTCCAGGGTCATGCGTTCAATGTTAGCGCCGTGGCGCCACCGAATTTTCCGTGGACCGGCCTCACGCGTCACCCTTCACGAACGGCGGCAGCATCACTTCGCATTCGAGCGGCCGTCCCCGGACGTCGACGACGACCGTCGCACCCTTCTTGATTCCGGACGCGACCTCGATGAACGCCAGTGCGATGCCCTGCTTCAGGGTCGGCGAGAAGGTGCCCGACGTGCACACGCCGATCTGCGGACCGCCGGGTTGCGCGTGCACGGTGCACTCGGCACGCGGCACGCCGCGACCGAGCGCCCTCAGTCCGTACAGGCGGCGCGCGGGTCCGGCTTCACGCTCGGCGACGAGCACGTCTCGACCGAAGAACTCCGGCTTGTCCCAGCCGACCGCCCACGAACTGCGCGCCTGAACCGGCGTGACGTCGACGCTCAACTCATGACCGTGCAGCGCGTAGCCCATCTCGGTGCGCAGGGTGTCGCGAGCGCCGAGTCCGGCGGGCAGGCCATCGCGCGCGGTCACCTCGGAGAGCAGTGCGTCGAACACGATGCCCGAATCGTCCCAGCGCGGCAGGATCTCGTACCCCTGCTCCCCCGTGTAGCCGGTGCGGCACACGCGGACTGCGCACTCTGCGCCGTCGAGGGTGACGACCGCATCCTCGAACGCCATGTAGTCCATGCCGGTCGGCAGGCCGAGGGCCTCGAGGACCTCGGCTGAGCGCGGGCCCTGGACCGCGAACACCGCGAAGTCACGATGCTGGTCGGTGATCTCGATGCCCTTCGGCGCCACCGCACGCAGCGCCGCGATCACCTCTGCGGTGTTCGCCGCGTTCGGGATGAGGAACACCTCGTCGTCGCTCACCAGATAGGTGATCAGGTCGTCGACCACGCCACCCTGGTCGTTGCAGCACATCGTGTACTGGGCCTTGCCCGCCACGATCTTGCCGAGGTCGTTGGTCAGCGTGCTGTTGACGAACGCGGCCGCACCCGGTCCCGCGACCGACGCCTTGCCGAGGTGGCTGACGTCGAAGATGCCGACGGCTTCGCGTACCGCATTGTGTTCGGCGACGGTGCCGGAGTACGAGACGGGCATCTCCCAGCCGCCGAACGGGGCGAACGATGCTCCGAGAGCGACATGGCGGTCGGCGATGGGGCCTGCGAGGAGTTCGGTCATGCCTCCACGGTATCGCCCTGCTCCGACAGCGTTGTGGCAGAGTTGACTTCCGTGAGCAGTAACGATTTCTCCGACCGTGTCCGCGGCCCGCGCATCGACCTGGCCACCGCCCTCGCCAAGGACGACGACGTCCTGGTGATCGGCTTGATCGCACCCGATGGGTCCGATGAAGCGCCTCCCACTCTGCTGGTCGGCGAGGATCTTCTGGACGATCAGACCGCTGAGCAGATCACCTCGGGACTCGACGCGCTCGGCGCCACCGGACGCAGCGGGGAGGTCCACACGCTCCCCGCCCCGGACTCACTGCCGGTGAAACGGATCCTCGCTGTGGGAGTCGGCACCGAGACCGACCTCCAGGACGCCGATGCGCTCCGCCGGGCCGCAGGCGAGGCCGCACGTCGGCTCGACGGTGCAGGCCGCGTGGTCAGCACCTTGTCGGCCGCCGCCGTCGGCCCCGCGGCTGAAGGCTTCTACCTCGGTGCGTACCGGTTCGACGAGTTCCGCTCGGACAAGTCACGGTCGGCCAAGCGCCCGCCGGAGGAGTTCCGGCTCCTGGCCCCGAAGTCCAAGGAGAACCGCGCCGAACTCGACCACGCGCTGATCGTCGCCGACTCCGTCGCGGTGGCTCGCGATCTCGTGAACACCCCGCCGAGCCACCTGTATCCGGCCGAGTTCGCCGAGCGCGCTCGCGTCCTCGGCAGCAAGGCAGGCCTGCGGGTGGAGATCCTCGACGAGAAGGAACTCGCCAAGGACGGCTACGGCGGCATCGTCGGAGTCGGTCAGGGCAGCTCTCGCCCACCGCGACTGGTGCGCCTCATCCACGAGTCGAAGGGCTCCGACCGCAAGGTCGCCCTCGTCGGCAAGGGCATCACGTTCGACACGGGCGGCATCTCGCTCAAGCCGCCGGCCGGCATGGAGAACATGACGTCCGACATGGGCGGCGCGGCAGCGGTCGTCGCGACTGCGATCGCCGCGTCCCGGCTCGACGTCGACGTCACTGTGATCGCGACCGTCCCGATGGCCGAGAACATGCCGTCCGGAACCGCGCAGCGGCCCGGTGACGTGCTGACCCAGTACGGCGGCACCACGGTCGAGGTCCTCAACACCGACGCCGAGGGCCGACTCGTACTGGCCGACGCGATCGTCCGCGCCTGCGAGGACGAACCCGATTACCTGATCGACACCGCGACCTTGACCGGTGCGCAGATGGTGGCGCTGGGCACTCGCACCCCCGGCGTCCTCGGCACCGATGAGTTCCGCGACCGCGTAGCGGCCATCTCGCAGTCGATCGGTGAGCACGGCTGGCCGATGCCTCTGCCCACCGAACTCCGCGCCGACCTCGACTCCCGCGTCGCCGACCTCGCGAACGTCACCAATCACCGATGGGGCGGGATGCTCTCCGCAGCCATGTTCCTCCGCGAGTTCGTCGTCGACGGAATCGGTTGGGCGCACGTCGATGTGGCAGGCCCGGCGTTCAACACCGGCAGCCCGTGGGGGTACACCGGTAAGGGCGGGACCGGCGTGCCGGTGCGCACGATGATCGCCGTTCTCGAGGACGTCGCGAAGGACGGCTGACCGGTCTCCTCACCGATCGTCTCGACTGCCCTGAGCGTGCGCCTCGTTGCGGGTAATGTGATTCAGGGGAGTCGGCCCACCCGCCGTCTACAGACGTTTGCGCACACTCTGCGCGCACGCCAGCACCCGCATCGGCTTAGACCGAACGGCACAGTTCACGAGTTGTAGGGAGTCACACGTAATGGCCTTCTCTGTCGAGATGCCCGCCCTTGGTGAGAGCGTCACCGAGGGAACCGTCACCCAATGGCTGAAGCAGGAAGGCGACACCGTCGAAGTCGACGAGCCACTGCTGGAGGTCTCCACCGACAAGGTCGACACCGAGATTCCCTCGCCTGCCGCCGGCGTCCTGACGAAGATCGTCGCGCAGGAGGACGACACCGTGGAGATCGGCGGCGAACTGGCTGTCATCGGTGACGCCGGTGAGGACGCCGGTGAGGCTGCAGCCGAACCGGAGCCGGAACCCGCATCCGAGCCGGAGCCCGAACCCGAACCGGCTGACGAGCCGAAGGCCGAGGCCGAGCCGGAGAAGCCTGCCGCCTCCGGATCCACCGGATCCGGATCGGGCACCGATGTGGTGATGCCCGAACTCGGCGAATCGGTCACAGAGGGCATCGTCACGAACTGGCTCAAGGAGGTCGGCGACACCGTAGAGGTCGACGAGGCGCTCCTCGAGGTCTCGACCGACAAGGTCGACACCGAGATTCCGTCACCGGTCGCAGGCACCCTGCTGGAGATCGTCGCCAGCGCCGACGACGTCGTCGAGGTCGGCGGCCGTCTCGCCGTCGTCGGCGATTCCGGCAGCGACCCGGGCGCCGACCGGGATCAGGGGCAGACCTCGGCCAACGCGCCGCGCAACACCGAGCCCAAGGCCGAGCCGACCCCCGAGCCGAAGCCGGAACCAGCGGCCGAATCCAAGCCCGCTGAACCCAAGCCTGCTGAGTCCAAGCCCGCCGCGTCCAAGCCTGCTGAACCCAAGCCTGCAGCGAACGACATCGAGTCGACGCCGTACGTGACGCCGCTCGTCCGGAAGCTGGCGACGGAGAACGACGTCGATCTGTCGACGGTCAAGGGCACCGGCGTCGGCGGCCGCATCCGCAAGCAGGATGTGCTCGCCGCGGCAGAGGAGAAGAAGACGCCCGCTGCAGAGTCGGCACCGGCACCCGCCGTATCGTCGGCCGCCGCACCGGCTTCGGCGAAGCCCGAGCTGGCCGCCCTGCGAGGTACCACCCAGAAGATCAACCGCATCCGCCAGATCACCGCGGCCAAGACCCGGGAGTCGCTGCACGAGAGTGCTCAGCTCACGCAGGTCCACGAGGTCGACATGACGCGGATCGCCGCACTGCGTACCTCAGCGAAGGCACGGTTCCGGTCGAGCGAGGGCGTCAATCTGACGTACCTGCCGTTCTTCGCGAAGGCCGTCGTCGAGGCCCTCAAGGTGCACCCGAACGTGAACGCGTCGATCGACGAGGGCGCCAAGGAGATCACCTACCACGGCACGGTGAACCTCGGGATCGCCGTCGACACCGAGCAGGGTCTGCTGTCGCCGGTGATCCACGATGCGGACAACCTGTCGTTGGCAGGCCTGGCGCGCGCGATCGCCGACATCGCCGAGCGCGCACGCACGGGCGGCCTCAAGCCGGACGAGTTGGCGGGCGGCACGTTCACGATCACGAACATCGGCAGCCAGGGCGCGCTGATCGACACCCCGATCCTGGTCCCGCCGCAGGCGGCCATGCTGGGCACCGGTGCGATCGTCAAACGCCCGGTGGTGATGACCGCCGAGGACGGGACCGAATCGTTCGCGTCACGCGCGATCGCCTACCTGCCGCTGACCTACGATCACCGACTGATCGACGGCGCGGACGCAGGCCGGTTCGTGTCGACGGTGCGGGAGCGTCTCGAGGCTGCCGAGTTCTCGGCCGACCTGGGACTCTGACGTCTGCTGACGCCGTGACCGCCGTCCTGGCCGATCGCATGGTCGGCCGGGACGGCGGTTCGTCGTTCACCGGCGTTCCCGAAGATGTTGTGCCCGATGGCGTTGTACCCGGAAATGTTTCAGGTGCGCCGGGCGTTGCATCGATAGTGTCCTGCATGACGTCTGCTTTGGAGTACTGCTGTGCGTAACGGTTCTGCCCGACTCAGCGACGAGCCCATCGAGGTTCGCCGACTCGGCGTCGTCGACTACCCCACCGCTTATGCGATGCAGCACGAGCTGGCGGCACAGCGCGCGACCGGCGAACTCGACCACGATGTGATGCTCCTGCTGGAGCACACGTCGGTGTACACAGCGGGCAAGCGCACCCAGGACGCCGATCGCCCCGTCAACGGCGCACCGGTGATCGACGTCGACCGAGGCGGCCGCATCACCTGGCACGGCCCGGGACAGCTGGTCGGTTACCCGATCATCGAGCTCGCCGAGCCGGTCGATGTGGTCGACTACGTGCGCCGCCTCGAAGAGGCCCTGATCCGGGTGTGCGCGGTTCATGACATCGCAACCGGCCGCGTCGACGGACGCAGCGGCGTCTGGATCCGCGACAGCACAGGCGAGCGCAAACTCGGCCAGATCGGGATCCGCGTCGCCCGCGGCGTCACACTGCATGGATTCGCCCTCAACGTGAATCCGGACATGTCGGTGTTCGACGCGATCGTCCCGTGTGGCATCCCCGATGCGGGCGTCACCTCGATCGCGCACGAGACCGGGACGCCGATCGGCGTCGCCGACGTCCTCGACGACGTGACGGCGCTGGTCGCCGATTGTCTCGACTCCCGGATCCCGCCATCTCCCGGCCACACCGCAGACGCCCTCATCGAATCCGCGACCGGAGATACCCCGGCCGCCGCCACCACAACCGTAGGATCGGCACAGTGACTGCTTCACCTTCCAACCCCTCCCCCGCGAACTCCTCGCCTGCCGACGCCCCGAGCGGACGCAAGCTGCTCCGGCTCGAGGTGCGCAACTCGCAGACCCCGATCGAGCGCAAGCCGAAGTGGATCAAGACCCGCGCGACGATGGGCCCCGAATACACCGAGTTGAAGAACCTGGTGAAGAGCGGCGGCCTGCACACGGTGTGCGAGGAGGCCGGCTGCCCCAACATCTACGAGTGCTGGGAGGACCGCGAGGCAACCTTCCTCATCGGGGGCGAGCAGTGCACCCGTCGCTGCGACTTCTGCCAGATCGACACCGGCAAGCCGTCGCCACTGGATCTCGATGAGCCGCGGCGCGTCGCCGAGTCGGTCCGCTCCATGGGCCTGCGCTACTCGACGATCACCGGTGTGGCCCGCGACGACCTGCCCGACGAGGGCGCCTGGCTGTACGCGGAGACCGTGCGCAAGATCCACGAACTCAACCCGGGCACGGGTGTGGAGAACCTGATTCCCGATTTCCACGCGAAGCCCGATCTGCTGGCCGAGGTGTTCGACGCCCGCCCGGAGGTCCTGGCGCACAACATCGAGACCGTGCCCCGCATCTTCAAGCGGATCCGTCCGGCGTTCCGGTACGAGCGTTCCCTCGAGGTGCTGACGGCGGCGCGTGACTTCGGTCTGGTCACCAAGTCGAACCTGATCCTCGGCATGGGCGAGACACCCGAGGAGATCCGCGAGTCGCTGCGGGATCTGCACGAGGCCGGTTGCGACCTCGTGACGATCACCCAGTACCTGCGCCCGTCGCCGCGTCACCACCCGGTGGAGCGCTGGGTGAAGCCGGAGGAGTTCGTCGAGCACTCGCAGTACGCCGAGGAGATCGGCTTCGCGGGTGTCATGGCAGGTCCCCTGGTTCGTTCGTCGTACCGGGCGGGCCGCCTGTACGCGCAGGCCATGAAGCGTCACGGCCGCGAACTGCCGCCCGAGCTCGCCCACCTGACGGCCAGTGGATCCACTGCCCAGGAGGCGTCTTCGGTACTCGCTCGCATGTCCAGCTGACCGACCGGCACCCACTCGGTTCGGCCCTCTAGACTGGTAACCATGGCGAAGGCGCAAGACAAAGCGAGTAAAGAAGCGAAGGCGGCGGCGAAGGCCAACCGGAAGGCCGCCAGCAAGGAACGCCGGCAGCAGATCTGGCAGGCGTTCCAGATGCAGCGCAAGGAGGACAAGGCGCTCATCCCGCTGATGGCCGGTGTCATCATCGGCGTCACGGTGCTGTTCGCGCTGCTCGGTTACTTCGTCTTCGACAGTCTCTGGCTGATGCTCCCGCTCGGCCTGATCCTGGGTGTCCTGCTGGCGTTCGTGCTGTTCGGCCGCCGCGTTCAGAAGACCGTCTTCCGCAAGGCGGAGGGTCAGCCGGGTGCCGCAGGGTGGGCGCTGGGCAATATGAAGGGCCAGTGGCGCGTCCATCAGGCCGTCGCCGGCACCTCCCATCTCGATGCCGTGCACCGCGTGATCGGCAAGCCGGGCGTCATCCTGATCGCTGAGGGCACCCCGAGTCGGGTGAAGCCGCTCCTGGCGCAGGAGAAGAAGAAGGCCGCCCGCGTCGTCGGCGACACTCCGATCTACCAGGTCGTCGTCGGCAACGAGGAGGGCGAGGTTCCTCTCTCCAAGCTCGAACGGCACATCCGCAAGTTGCCGGGCAACATCGACCGCAAGCGCATGGACGCCCTCGAAGGCCGCCTGTCCGCGCTCAAGGCCAAGGGCGGCGCCGGTGCGGCGATGCCGAAGGGGCCGATGCCGCAGGGTGCCAAGATGCGCAGCGCTGCTCGCACCGTTCGGCGCCGCTGAGTCACGAGAATCGCTCCGCGATCGCTGATGCGATCGCGTCTGGCGCCTGCTCCTGAATGAAGTGCCCGGCTTCCGGCAACTCGATCACGTCGAGGTCTCGAAATGCCGAGCGGACGCGAGGAAGGCAGGTTCGGGGCCGGAACGCCGGGTCTCGCATTCCCCAGATCGCGAGCGCTCGTTTGTCGCCGAGCACAGCTGGTACATCCACCGCCAGATCGGCCAGCAGCGGGCGAGCCTCGCGGATCTGCCCGGGCATCACCGCGAGTCCGCGACGCGCCTCCGGACTGGCCTGTACTCCGCGGTACGCATCTGCTTCGCCCAGACTCAGCACCTTCTGCAGCCCACCGAGCAGGAACCGTTCGACGAGGATGTTGCGGTCGAGGATGCGCCGTTGCATCGGCCGGGTGTTCATGATGGCGCTGAAAGCACGATTCGGAATCGGATCGATCGGCCAGAACACGGTGTTGCTCACCACGATCCCGCTGACTCGCGCGGCCCGATCCACCGCTGCACCGAGCCCGACCGGCCCTCCCCAGTCGTGCCCCACCACGATGGCGTCGTCCAGACACAGATGGTCGAGCAACTCGCCGAGCACGCCGGTGTGCTCGGCGACCGTGTACCCGAAGCCGTCCGGGCGCTCGGACAGGCCGAAGCCGAGGTAGTCGACGGCGATGCAGCGAAACCCTCCTCGAAGCCGAGACACGATCCGGCGGTAGAGAAAGCTCCACGTCGGCGACCCGTGACAGAACACGATCGGTCGCCCCTCCCCCTCGTCGATGTAGTGCACCCGGCCTGAGGACGAGCCGAACCATCGGGATTCGAATGGATACAGCTCCGAATCCGGGACGTAATCGATTCCCACCTTCACACCTCTCTACATCTGTAGCAATAAGGCAATACGCTACACCTGTAGCATTGAAGGAATGACAGGGCGCCAGGCACACAGCAATCGGCGACAGGCCATCGCAACCGCAGGCGTCCGCATCATCGCTCGCGACGGCGTTCGAGCACTCACCCACCGGGCGGTCGACGCCGAGGCGGACCTACCCCAGGGGTCCACCTCGTATCACGCACGCACCCGGGCGGCCCTCGTTGAACTGGTCGTCGAGACGCTGGCACAACGGTCTACGACAGATACCGAGCAGCTGACACCAGCCCTCGACGCAGATATCAACGAACCCCTCCAGATCGCGGAGCTCACCGGGTGGCTATCGAGGCTCATCGAGACCCTCGCCGAACGGCGGGATGACATGCGGGCGCGTTATGCACTGATTCTCGAGCTCGACGACCAATCACCCCTCCACGGGATGCTGACCACCCACTCCGAGCTTCACGAACTCGGCCGGAAGGTGATCAGGACGGCGCTTCACCGCGCCTCGCTACCCGACTCGGACAAACACGTGGAGGAACTGGTCGCGCTGGCGGACGCACTCGTCTTCTACCGGACCGCGATCGACCGACACCTGCCACTCGAACCGCCGATCTCGGCATACCTGCACGGAGTCACCGCAACCCGCTGACCCGCATCACCTGGTCGTACAGAATTGTCAGACCCCGACAGTATCATCGAACGTATATTCGATAGAGCGATCGGCGGGGGTGAGCACCATGAGCAGAAGGCCCCCGGTCTCGCCCGGCTCAGCGCGCATCTCGGCCGATGGCGACGAGCTCGCGATTTCGATCCCGTTACCGCAGAACCAGAACGACGCGGCGGCACAACTCGCGTTCGCGGGTCGTTCCGACAGCCTCGAAGGACCGCTGCGCTGGTGCCGATTCCGCGCGATCCACAGCGCCTATACGGTGGCCCTCGCCGAGGCCGACCGGAGCGCTTCCGACCCGAACTTCCTGTTCGATCCGTTCACCGTCACCGCAGCCCAGTACGCGGTCGTGGCACGGGTGACGCAAGGGCAGGCGGAGGCGTTCCTAGACCGTGCCGCAGACTGTTTCGAGCGCATTCCGCGCATCGGCGAATGCCTCCGCGATGCGCTCATCACGCCGAAGACGTTCGACACGCTCCGTTACGAGACCGGCCTCATCGAAGCCCCGGAAGTACTCGCCGACGTCGACTCCACGATCGCCATCTGGATCCGCGGAGAGGGTCGGACGTCGAGCACCCGAGCCGGCGAGACGGCTCGGCGGATCGTCACCCGTCACGACGCCGAAGCCGCACGGCAACGTCGCAAGGACTCGCGGGACATGAAAGACGCCGGGGTGTCACCACTCGGCGGCCGACTGTCCCGATTCATCATCACCGCGGACGCGGAGGATGCTCAGCTGTCGCAGGAGATCGTGGACGCGCTCGCCGCCGGGGTCTGCGAGGCAGACCCGCGAACGCGAGCCGAACGCCGCTCAGATGCCGCGATCGCGCTCCTCCAGCGTCGGTCGTTCACGTGCCGCTGCGGACTCGACACCTGTCCTGCCGAACTGTCGGACGCACAGGTGGCCGCACGCTGCTCGAGAATCGTCCTGCACGTCGTCGTCCGCCGAGACACGCTCGACGGGACCGACCAGACTCCCGCCTATCTCGACGGTGTCGGCCCCATCTCCGCCGACCACGTCCGCGAGATGTGCGAGCGTGGCGACACCGTCCGCCGCGACCTCGATGTCGACCGGCTCATGGACTCGACGTCGAGGGACGGCGACCCCTATCGACCGACCACCACGTGCGATACCGCGGTTCGCGCCCTATTCGGACGGTGCTCGTGGCCGGGATGCGATCGCCCGGCCTTCAAGGCCGACCTGGACCACGTCTGCGAATACAACCATCGCGATCCCGCATCCGGAGGCCCCACCTGCTTCTGCAACCTCAACCCGAAGTGCCGCTTCCACCACGGATTGAAAACATCCGCAGGTGGCTGGCTCGACGATCAGATCATCGACGCCAACGGCGAGATCTGGACCGAGGTCACCACCCCCAGCGGCATCACCGTGCGCACCCGCGCAGGCAACACGTGGCTCCTACCCGAGATCGGCCTGATTCCGTGTCGCCACGGCCCGCCGAGGGATCCCGGGGACGCCCCGCCCGATATCCCGCATCTGCGGAACCGCTCACGTACCGAGGCCAAGCATCGGTACCGGATGTCGATGCGTGCGGCGAACCGACGTAAGAGCTAGCCGCGAGTCCGCACCAATCCGGTCCCGGTGGCGCGATCGTGCATGGCGCGACCGTTGTAGTCGTTGATCAGCGCTGGGACTGCGAAGCAGATGAGCAATTGCCGGAAGAACGCACGGACGAAGCCGACTCCGGCCCGAGGCACATCTCCCGCTGCTTCGGCGGCCCCGCGCTCGGCGCCGTGGTCCACACGCGCCACCCGCAGCCCGGCGACGAACTGACCGGGAGTGAAACCGAACAAGGTCACCGCGATCACGCCGATCACGAACCAGACGGCGAGCACGGTGGTCCCCGTCTTGGTGCCGAAACCGACGATCAGCAGTGCGATGCCATATGCGATGAGCCAGTCGACGAGCAGTCCCACGACACGCGACCAGCCGCCGGCGAGAGAGCCGGAGCCCTGTCCGGGAAGGCCGAGGTCCTGGCCGCGGTAGTCGTTCTCGTCACCGCCGGTCATCTGCGGCCCCGACAGCCAGCTGCCCGCCGCCCCGCGCATCGACTGCGCTCCGCTCTGCTGCGGTTCTCCCTGCAGCGGTTCTCCCTGCTCCGTCATGGCGTCCATCCTAGTCAGCGTTGCGATCAGACCAATTTTCGTGACGCCCGCCACCATGCACGGGATGGATTCGGACTATTCTGGAGCCCGTGGCCCGTGCTGTAACAAAGGGGAAACATTCGCTTGACGCACGGGCAACCTCGCCTCCATACATTTCTTGGTGAGCTTCATGTCCGCCGGAACCGGCGAGGACGTGAGTTGCGGTCAGAGGTTCTGGCCGGATTTTCAGTTAGGAGTCAGGCCCACCGTGTACAACACGAACGAAGAGCTGCTCGAAGGCATCAAGTCCGAAGGCGTCGAGTACGTCGACATCCGCTTCTGCGACCTGCCGGGAACGATGCAGCACTTCTCGATCCCCGCAGCCGCATTCACCGAGGACGTCTTCGAAGAGGGTCTGGCATTCGACGGATCGTCGATCCGCGGCTTCCAGTCGATCGACGAGTCCGACATGATGCTCCTCCCGGACCCGGCGACCGCCCGCATCGACCCGTTCCGCAAGGCGAAGACGATGAACGTCAGCTTCTTCGTCCACGACCCGTTCACCCGTGAGGCCTACAGCCGCGACCCGCGCAACGTCGCACGCAAGGCGGAGGACTACCTCCGCGCGAGCGGCATCGCCGACACCTGCTTCTTCGGTGCCGAAGCCGAGTTCTACGTCTTCGACTCCGTCTCGTTCGGCTCCGACATCAACGGCACCTTCTACCAGGTGGAATCGGAGTCGGGCTCCTGGAACGCATCCAAGGCCACCAACCCGGACGGCACGCCGAACCGTGGCTACAAGGTCCGTCAGAAGGGCGGCTACTTCCCGGTCGCCCCGTACGATCACTACGTCGATCTGCGTGACGAGATCTCCGGCCACCTGGCCAGCAACGACTTCGAGCTCGAGCGCGCTCACCATGAGGTGGGGACAGGCGGTCAGGCCGAGATCAACTACAAATTCAACACGCTGCTTCACGCCGCCGACGACGTTCAGCTGTTCAAGTACATCGTCAAGAACACCGCGTGGCAGAACGGCAAGTCGGCCACCTTCATGCCGAAGCCGCTGCTCGGCGACAACGGTTCGGGCATGCACGCTCACCAGTCCCTCTGGAAGGACGGCAAGCCGCTGTTCCACGACGAGTCGGGGTACGCCGGACTGTCGGACATCGCACGCCATTACATCGGCGGCATCCTGCACCATGCGCCGTCACTGCTCGCCTTCACCAACCCGACGATCAACTCGTACAAGCGTCTGGTTCCGGGCTACGAGGCCCCGATCAACCTCGTGTACAGCCAGCGCAACCGCAGCGCCTGCGTTCGCATTCCGATCACGGGCAACAACCCGAAGGCCAAGCGCATCGAGTTCCGTTGCCCCGACAGCTCGGGCAACCCGTACCTGGCATTCGCCGCCATGATGATGGCGGGGATCGATGGCGTGAAGAACAAGATCGAGCCGCACGAGCCCGTGGACAAGGACCTGTACGAGCTTCCTCCGGAGGAGGCAAAGGGCATCCCGCAGGCCCCGACCTCACTCTCCGCAGTCATCGACCGTCTCGAAGAGGATCACGACTACCTCACCGCAGGCGGCGTGTTCACCGAGGACCTGATCGAGACCTGGATCGCGTTGAAGCGTGAGAACGAGATCGAGCCCATCCAGATCCGTCCGCACCCGTACGAATTCGACCTGTACTACGACTGCTGATCACATCAGCGCCACGACGCCCCCGGTTCTCGCCGGGGGCGTCGTAATGTGCGAGCCTGTCCCCTGCGCCCTGATCCCGGTGCGGCGCTCATAGATCGGAGTCCTGTGAACGCACGACATCGTGCCGTATCCGATGCGGAACGTCCGTCACGACGGAAGCTCCTGCTGTCGGTGGCCGCTCTCGTCGTGGTGATCGCCGCCGCGGCGACCGTGACGATAGTCGTCCTTCGCGACGACCATTCCGAGGACCACGAGACCACAGCCGAACCGCAGCGCGCCCTGCACGATTCGTTCGGCGCGCTGCGACTCCCCGCCCCCACCGGGGTGGCCATCACTCCGGTAGGCGGCGGCCGCTCACTGCTGTTCGGTGATCAGACTCCGCAGGACGCGTGGTCGACGATCAAGGCCCCGCTGGGGCTGGCGGCCGAACGCATGCACGGCATGAGCCGCACCGAGGCGCACGCGGTCATCGATTCGGACAATCGTTCGGCCCGCATCCTGACTCGCTCGTTCGGGGGCCCGGACGAGGCGACGAAGGCACTGGAGAATGTCCTTCGCGAAGGCGGTGACATGGTCACCGAACCCGCGCGACGGCACGGTCGCGATTTCCCCATGCTCGGTGAAACCCGTTGGGCACTGGCCGATTCGGCAGGCTGGACCGCGAATCTTCCGTGCCTCACCGGTAGTGAGCACATGCTCGAACTGATGCGCGGGGTGTCGCGTGTGCAGGATTGGGGCGTTCGACGGATCGGCGGCCGCAGCACCGCGGTGAAGGGCGGATGGGGTGAGGCTCCGGACGGCGGGTACGTCGTTCGGCAGATCGGACTCGTCACACTCCCGAACGGCTCGCAGGCCGCCGTGTCCGCCAGCGTGCACAAGGCTGGCATGACATTCGAGACCGGCACCGCGGCACTCGATCAGGTGGCCCACTGGCTCAAAGCCAACCTCACGCGGATCCCCGGGGGCGAGTGCCCCGCGCCCGCCGCCGGGTGACCGGAGTAGCCGGCTGACCGGTATCGTCACTCCTCATGAAGCGCAAGCACCTGATCCTGGTTCCCGCGGCCGCCGCTGCACTCGTGTTCGCGGGCTGCTCGTCTGACGATTCGAGCACCGCTGCCGATTCCGCGAGCAACACGAACGTGGACGTCTCCGAGGCTGCGCCCGACTTCCGGCCGGCAACCTGCCCCACCGACGCACCTGCGGCAGATACCAAGGCCGACTGGACGCTGCAGGGCACGAGCGGTTCGATCGACGTCGTGGGTCCGACGGACGACACGGCACCCCTGGTCACCATCGAGGGCGCACCGTTCGAGGTCGACAAGACGACCGTCGAGACCCTGGAGGCCGGCGACGGCACCGCCGTCACGAAGGACTCCACCGTCAGCGTCTGCTACCACGGCGTGAACGGCCGCGACGGCTCCGTCTTCGACAGCGCCTTCGATCGCGGCGAACCCGCCGCTTTCCCCGCGAGCGGCGTCGTTCCCGGCTTCCAGAAGGCGCTGATGGGTCAGAAGGCCGGCGCCGACGTCGCAGTCGCGGTCGCCCCGGCCGACGGCTACCCGCAGGGCACACCCGACGGCGCGATCAAAACAGGCGACACCATCGTGTTCGCATTGACGATCGTGTCCGTTCAGTAGGTCGCCACGACCCGCTCCGACGGCGTACTGCTCGCTGGCGCCGCGAACGGCTTGATGAATTCGGGTACGCCACCGGTGCGGCGCAGGAGCGGGGACCCGAAGAACGGCGCCACCATCTGGCATGGCACCACCCGGTTGGGATGATCGTCCAACGCGTTGAGAACGTGCGCGGCCGCACGCGGTGAACCGCAGATACCGAGATGGTCCGAGAAGTCCTTGTTGCAGCCGTTCTGAAGGATCATGTTGGTGACCTGCCGCTGCGGGCCGCCGGACACCTGCCCCGACATGTACGGACGCACCAGTTCGTCGTGCACCGTCGAGATGTTCGTGTACTCGATGCCCGGCAGATACGGTCCGTCGTCGTCGTTCATCGCGCGGATGAAGTCCGACCCCGCACGCATCTGCGGCAGGGCCCGGCACGGGACGACGTCGGCCGGGTTGACTCCGTAGCGGGTGTGCATGCGCTGAAAGAGGTTGTGAGCACCGTCCAGGACGGTGGTGCCCTGCCAGAGGGGCGCCAGCGACACGTACTTGGCGATCTTGCCTTCGCCACCGAGGTGCTTCGCCCAGTAGTTCGGGACCAAGGTGCCCTGGGAATGGCCGACGACGTGCACCTGGTCCGCCCCGGTGGAAGCCATCACCTTCTCGGCGAATTCGCCGAACTCGGCGGCACTCTCCTCGATCGGCTTCATACCGCCGAGCGCCGAGATGGGCCACCGAGAGTCCTCGACCGCACCGTAGGTCAGCGCGAATACCGAGTACCCGGCGGCTGCCAGCAACGGAACGTAGGTCCCCCAGTTGGTCTGGGCTCCGCCGGCGGTGCCGTGCACGAGGATCACCGGGATCGGATGCTCCGGATCGCACGGGACGCCCCACTGGTTCGACCCGGGAAGCGACCCGCCCGGATGCGCCAGCTCGGGGCCGATACCGGCGAAGAAGTCGTAGACGACGCGGCCCTGCGCGTCGTTCTCCTCACCGCCGAGCGGGACGATCTCACGCGGGAACCGCTGCACCACCTGGTTGCCGAGCGCGAGCAGCGGCTGCGTCAGCTTCTGCCCCGCCCGGATGGTGCTGGTGATTGAACCGACCATCGCACGCTCGACGGCAGCGCGTGGGATTCGCACGTACTCACTCTCCGAAGAACTCGACTACCACGGCCTTCGCACGGCGCGTGACCCGCATGTAGTGCTCCAGGAACTCCGGAGCCTCATCTTGCGGCCACCCGGCAGCGTACGCGACGGCGCGAAGCTGGCGCCCCGGTCCGGGGAGTTGATCGACGGGCTTTCCCCGCACCAGGACGAGGGCGTTCCGTGCCTGCGTGGCAGTCAGCCAGGCGTCCTTGAGCATCGCGACCTGCTCGGAGCCGAGCAGGTCGGCCTCTTCGATGGCGTCGAGGGTCTCCAGCGTCGAGGTGTTGTGCAGCGTCGGGTACTCGTGCGCGAAGCGCAACTGCATCAGCTGAACGGTCCACTCGATGTCGGCGAGTCCACCGCGCCCGAGCTTGGTGTGCGTCGCCGGATCGGCGCCGCGCGGAAGTCGTTCGGAGTCGACGCGTGCCTTGATCCGACGGATCTCACGTACCGAGGCCGGTGATACCCCGCCCGCCGGGTAGCGCGTCACGTCGACCATGTGCAGGAACGCCAGCCCGAGGTCGGCGTCACCGGCGACGGTGTGCGCCCGTAGCAGCGCCTGCACCTCCCACGCCTGCGCCCACTGCCGGTAGTAGGCCTCGTAGGACGCGAGCGTGCGGACGACGGGACCGTTGCGGCCTTCGGGCCGCAGGCCGACGTCCACTTCGAGCGGCGGATCGGCACTCGGCGTCCCCAGGAGCGTGCGAACGCGCTCGGCGATGGTCTGCGCCCACTTCACGGCATCCGTCTCGTCGGCTCCCTCGACGGCTTCGCACACGAACATCACGTCGGCGTCCGAACCGTAGCCGAGCTCGCTGCCGCCGAGGCGCCCCATCCCGATCACCGCGATCCGGGCAGGCGCGCCGCCGTTCCTGGTGCGAAGTGAATCCTCGATCACCTTGTCGAGCGAGGCGTCGAGCACGGCGGCCCACACATTCGACAATGCGTGGCACACCTCCTGCACCGTCAGCAGGCCGAGGATGTCTGCGGATGCGATGCGTGCGAGCTCCGCCCGCCGGTGCGACCGAGCGACCGCGATAGCACGCGTGAGGTCCGGTGCCCTCCGCATCGACGCTCGCAACCCCTTCACGACGTCGGTCGACTCCACCTCGATCAGCTTGGGTCCGGCGGCTCCCGTCGAGTACATCTGAATCACGTCCGGAGAGCGCATCAGCAGATCGGCGATGTACTCGCTGGTGCCGAGCACGTGCATCAACTGCTGCGCCACGACGCCGTCGTCGCGCAGCAGCCGCAGATACCAGCCGATGGTCCCCATCTCCTCGCTGAGGCGGCGGTAGTTCAGCAGCCCCGCATCCGGATCGGGAGTGTCACTGATGTGCTCCAGAAGACCGGGCAGGATCATCGACTGGATCGCACCGGTCCGGCCGGGTGTCGAGACGAGCGCGCCGATGTGCGAGAGCGCCCGATCGGGCATCGCGTACCCGAGGGCGGCGAGCTGACGTTTCGCCGAGTCCGCAGTGAGCCTGAGTAGTCCTTTATCCTGCCGCGCAACAGCTTCCAGCAGTGGTCGGTAGAAGAGCTTCTCGTGCAGCTGGCGCACCCTGGTCACATGCTGACGAAGGATGCGCCGAAGCACCTGCAGAGCGTCCTCGCTGCCTTCGGGGCGTACGTGCGCTGCCCGCGCCAGCCACCGCATTCCCGCGTCATCCCCCGGTTCGGGGAGCAGGTGCGTGCGGTGCAGTCGCTGCAATTGCAGGCGGTGCTCCAGCAGACGCAGGAACTGGTACGACGCCGAGAAGTTCGCGCCGTCGTCGCGCCCGATGTAACCGGCCGCCGTCAGCGCCGCGAGCGCGTCGACTGTCGACTGCACGCGCAGGGTGGCGTCCACTCGTCCGTGGACCATCTGCAGCAGCTGGACGGCGAACTCGACGTCGCGCAGACCGCCGCGGCCGAGCTTGATGTTGCGCGCCTTGTGCTCGTCGGGGATCAGCGACTCCACACGGCGGCGCATGGCCTGCACCTCGGATACGAAGTCGTCGCGCTCGGATGCGTCCCAGACCATCTCCGACGTCGCGCCCACGTACTCGCGGCCGAGCGCCAGATCGCCCGCCATCGGCCGGGCCTTCAGCAGAGCCTGGAACTCCCAGGTCTTGGCCCAGCGCCGGTAGTACGTGATGTGCGATTCGACGGTGCGGGTCAGCGCACCGGACTTCCCCTCGGGCCGTAGTCCCGCGTCCACGTCGAAGAAAGCGAGCGAGCCGATGCGCATCATCTCGCCCGCGATGCGAGCCGAGGTGGTGTCGGCGGGCTCGGCCACGAAGACGATATCCACGTCGCTGACGTAATTGAGTTCGCGCGCACCGCATTTGCCCATCGCGACGACCGCGATCCGCGTCTCGAGCGGTTTGTCGCCGAGCACCTCGACCACAGCTACCGACAGGGCGGCGGTGAGCGCCGCGTCGGCCAGATCCGCGAGTCGCCCGCCCACTTCGGAGAGGTACAGAACGGGCTGGTCCTCCACGGTTGCGGCGAGGTCGTGGGCCGCGAGGATCATCATCTGGTCCCGGTACGCGGTCCGCAGTTCACTGACCGCGTCCGGTCCGGACATCGTCGCCCGGAACACCAGGTCGCTCTCACTCGTGCCGGGTTCGCGCCGGGCACCGACCGCTTCGAGGAGTGCCCGCCGCGACTCCTCCGCCGTCGGCATCTCGTCCGCCACCAGCAGGCGCCACGAGTCCGGCTCGGCGACCAGATGGTCCGCGAGTGCATCCGACCCGCCGAGCACCGAGAGCAGACGTCCGCGGAACGACTTGTCGGAGCGCAGAAGCGCGTCGATCTCCGACCAGATCCCGCTCTCCTCGTCGCGCTCGTACAGACGCACGAGAGCCCTCAGCGCCAGATCGGGATCGGGTGCGCGCGAGAGCGCCCACAACAAGCCGACGGTCTCGGGTGTCGACCACCCGAGGGTCGCGAGATCGTCGCGAACCGTCGGTTCCATCAGCCCCAGCCGGCCCGGGCTGGGCACGGGCGAGCGGCCACCACCTCGCGTCACGATGCAGCCTCCGGTCTACAGCGGAAGATAGTTCTCGAGCTCGTACGGGGTCACGCGGCCCCGGTACGCCGTCCATTCCGCCCACTTGTTGCGGAGGAAGTACTCGAAGACGTGCTCGCCGAGAGTCTCGGCGACGAGCTCGGAACGCTCCATCTCGGTCAGCGCGTCGGCTAGCGACCCCGGAAGCTCCTTATAGCCCATGGCGAGACGCTCGGCCGGGGTGAGCGCCCAGACGTTGTCCTCCGCCTCTTCGGGCAGCTCGTACTCGTTCTCGACGCCCTTCAGCCCGGCGGCCAGCAGGACCGCGAACGTCAGATACGGATTGCATGCCGAGTCGGGGCTGCGGACCTCCACACGGCGCGACGACGCCTTGTTCGGCGTGTACAGCGGAACCCGGACCATCGCCGACCGGTTGGCACGGCCCCACGTCGCCGCGGTCGGCGCCTCGTCACCGTAGATGAGCCGCTTGTAGCTGTTCACCCACTGGTTGGTGACGGCGCTGATCTCGTTGGCGTGCTCCAGGATTCCGGCGATGAACTGCTTCCCCACGACGGAGAGCTGCATCGGGTCGTCGGGATCGTGGAACGCGTTCGTGTCACCCTCGAACAGACTCAGGTGCGTGTGCATCGCCGAACCGGGGTGCTCGCTGAACGGCTTGGGCATGAACGTCGCCCGCACGCCGTCGTTGAACGCCACTTGCTTGACGAGGTAACGGAACGTCATCACGTTGTCGGCCATCGACAGCGCGTCCGCGTACCGGAGGTCGATCTCCTGCTGACCCGGCGCGCCCTCGTGGTGCGAGAACTCGACGGAGATGCCCATCGACTCGAGTGCGTCGATGGCGTGCCGTCGAAAGTTCGGTGCCGAATGGTGGAACGTCTGATCGAAGTACCCGCCTCCGTCGGCCGGAACCGGCGGTGTTCCGTCGAACGGGTTGTCCTTGAGGAGGAAGAACTCGATCTCCGGGTGCACATAGCAGGTGAAGCCCAGATCGGCCGCTTTGTTCAGCTGGCGGCGCAGCACGTGGCGCGGGTCGGCCCACGATGGTGTCCCGTCGGGCATCGCGATGTCGCAGAAGATGCGGGCCGAGTAGTTCTTGCCGTCACTCACCCACGGCAGCACCTGAAACGTCGACGGGTCGGGCTTGGCGACGGTGTCGGCCTCCGAGACACGGGAGAACCCCTCGATGGCCGAGCCATCGAATCCGATGCCTTCAGCGAAAGCACCCTCCAGCTCTGCAGGCGCGATCGCCACCGACTTCAGATAACCGAGGATGTCGGTGAACCACAGTCGGACGAATCGGATATCGCGTTCCTCTAGGGTCCGCAGCACGAATTCCTGTTGGCGATCCATACCCGAACCTTAGTGCTCCGCAGTTACGCGCGTGTTACACCCGCGCCGATGGCCGCGGCTCGGCCCGCATCGCCCCTCGCCGAGCCGGTGTGACCAATGCCACCGATCCTCCCCTGCCGGTCCGCAACCGTCGGTGGGAGAATCGGTGATGTCCGCACCAACCCGGGTACCCGCTCAGCGGGACTCGAGGCAGAAATGAGGCAAGTCATGTCCGAAGCATCCGTCTACGGATCGACAACCACCCCCACTCCCCGCCGGGCCACCCGCATTCAGCATCTCGCGCAGTGGAAGGCCGAGTCGCACAAGTGGGCCATGCTCACCGCATACGACTTCTCGACGGCACGCATCTTCGACGAGGCCGAGATCCCCGTCCTCCTGGTCGGCGATTCCGCAGCCAACGTCGTCTACGGCTACGACACCACCATTCCGGTCACCCTCGACGAACTGATCCCCCTCGCCCGCGCCGTGGTGCGCGGAGCCCCGCACGCGCTGGTCGTCGCAGACCTGCCGTTCGGCAGCTACGAGGCGAGCCCGCAGCAAGCCCTCGAATCGTCCATCCGCATGTTCAAGGAATCGGGTGCGCACGCCATCAAGATCGAGGGCGGAGAGCGCATCGCACCGCAGATCGCCGCCCTGACCGCAGCGGGCATTCCGGTGATGGGCCATGTCGGGTTCACCCCGCAGAGCGTGAACACGCTGGGCGGTTACCGCGTCCAAGGCCGCGGTGATGCGAGTGACCAGTTGGTCGCCGACGCCATCGCAGTGCAGGAAGCCGGCGCGTTCTCCGTCGTCATGGAGATGGTTCCGGGCGACGTCGCCGGGCAGATCACCCGCAAGCTGACCATCCCCACCGTCGGCATCGGCGCAGGCAACGAGACGGACGCGCAGGTCCTCGTATGGCAGGACGCCGCCGGTTACACGCACGGGAAGACCGCCAAGTTCGTCAAACGGTACGCCTCGATCGGCGACGACCTGCGCAGTGCGGCGCGCCAGTACGCGTCCGAGGTCGCGTCGGCGTCGTTCCCCGGCCCCGAGCACTCTTACTGACACGCCTCGTATCAGCAGATAGGTTGGCCGTATGCGCACGCTGTATCCCCCGATCGACGCGTATGCGTCCGGCCACCTCGACGTCGGAGACGGTCAGGAGATCTACTGGGAGGCCTCCGGCCGCCCGGACGGCAAGCCCGTAGTCTTCGTGCACGGCGGCCCCGGTGGCGGAACCTCACCGGAACAGCGACGGTTCTTCGACCCGGCGCGCTACCGGATCATCCTGTTCGATCAGCGCGGCTGCGGTCGATCGCGTCCCCACATCGCCGACGGAGCCGACCTCTCGGTCAACACCACCGACCATCTGATCGCCGACATGGAGTCGCTGCGCGAGCATCTCGGAATCGACCGGTGGCAGGTGTTCGGCGGATCGTGGGGCTCCACGCTGGGGCTGGCGTATGCGCAGACGTATCCCGAGCGGGTCACCGAGCTGGTACTGAGGGGCATCTTCCTGCTGCGGCGCAGCGAGATCGACTGGTACTACAACGGCGGTGCATCCCATATCTTCCCGGATGTCTGGGAGACGTACCTGGAGCCCATTCCCGAGTCCGAACGCGATGACGACCTCGTCGCGGTCTATCACCGTCTCCTGACCGGCGACGACCGGGATACCGCGCAGCGTGCCGCGAACGCGTGGAGCGCGTGGGAGAATCTGACGAGCCACCTTCTCCCCCAGCCCAACCGCGGCGACGGAGGACGTGCGGACCTCGCGTTCGCGACCATCGAGAACCACTACTTCCAGAATCACGGATTCCTCGACGACGGTCAGCTCCTGGACCGCGTCGACCGGATCGAGCATCTCCCCGGTGTGATCGTGCAGGGCCGCTACGACGTCGTCTGCCCGATGCGCAGCGCGTGGGATCTGCACCGTGCATGGCCATCCGCCGATCTGCACGTGGTCGACGACGCCGGTCACGCATCCTTCGAACCCGGTATCGTCCACCACTTGATCGAAGCCACCGACCGCTTCGCCCGTACAGGAGCCTGACATGAGCCCAGCCCCGCAGGAATCACTCGAGATCGAATTGAAGTTCGACGTCGAAGCGGGGCTCCCGGCTCCCGACCTCACCGACCTCGTCCCGGACGGGGTCGTCGGCAAGCCGACGACGTACCTGCTCGAAGCCACGTACTACGACACCGCGGACACCGCCCTCGCCGCCAACCGCATCACCCTGCGACGTCGTACCGGAGGCACTGACGGTGGCTGGCATCTCAAGCGACCATCCACGGTCGAGTCGGCACGACGTGAACTCGCGATCGGGTTCGACGACGCGCCCGAGGACGATGGCCTCCCCTCCTACCTGCGCGATCAGGTGGTCGCAGTCGCCAGGCACGGTGAACTGAACCCGGTCGCGACCATCACCACCGACCGGACGGTGACGGCGATCTTCGACGCCGACGGCCACGAGGTCGCGGTGTTCTGCGAGGATCTCGTCTCAGCCGAGTCACTGCTTCCCGGCGGCGGCGTCAATCGGTGGGCCGAGTGGGAGTTCGAACTCGTCGAGGGCACCATGGACCTGCTCAAGCGAGCGAAAGCCTACCTCCGCGCCGCAGGCGCTCAGACGGCATCGAGCACGTCCAAACTGGCACGGGCGATCGGTTCGCAGCCGCTCGAGACGGACGTGCGCGTACTGCCGAAGAAGGCGACCGCACTCGACCTGGTGCGCTACGAGCTGGCACTGCATCGCAAGGCTCTCCTCGCCTACGATCCGCTGGCACGAGAGGACGCCCCGGACGCGGTGCACCAGATGCGGGTCGCGGCCCGCAAGGTCCGCTCCATCCTCACCTCGTACCCGGAGGTTCTCGACCGCGCGGCCGCACAACCGGTCTCGGACGAGCTCCGCGAGCTCGGTGAGGTACTCGGCGAGGCACGGGATATCGAGGTTCAGCTGGAGACGAACGAACTGCTGCTGTCCCGCGAGAACGCACCGGAGGACCTCGTCACCGCCCTGATCGATGCCGAGCGCGTGCGCCACCGGAGGGCTCTGAAATCGGTGCGGTACGCGCTGTCCACCACCCGGTATCTGACTCTGCTCGACGACCTCGACAGCCTCATCGAGAGCCCGCAGCCGGGGATCGACGCCGACCGCCCGGCCCGTGACGTGGCCGCCGAGGCAGTCGGCGCGTCGTACAAGCGGCTCACCGCCGCGCAGCGCAAGCTCCGCAAGCACGACTCCTGGTCGCCCGAGTGGGTGGAGCAACTGCACACGATCCGCAAGCGCGCGAAGGCCGCCCGGTACACGGCGGAGTCGGCGGCACCGCTGCGCCGAGCGTCGTTCGACAACGCGGGTCGGGTCGCCAAGAAGATCCAGACCCACCTCGGCACCTTCCAGGACACCGCCGTGAACCGGGAACATCTCGCCGAGGTCGCCGGTCGGGTGCCGCTGACCGGCGCCGCGATGTTCACGCTCGGTCGGATCGACGCCCGCGAGGAGACCCGGGGTCGCAAAGCGGTCAAGGCGTACCGCAGGCTCTGATTTCCGTAGTACGGGTGCGAACGAGTCGGCGCGTAAGCCGGATCCTGTCCCGGCCCGAAGGCCGGGGGCGACCATCCATCTGGGCACACCGTTGCCGGGTGCCTCGAGCGGCCAACCCGCGAGCTCGGACGAGCAGTCCTCGAGCACTCGCGCATCCGCACCGCGGACGGTGCGGACTTCGGCCTTGCTCCGGGTGGGGTTTACCGAGCCGTCACGGTCGCCCGTGACGCTGGTGCGCTCTTACCGCACCGTTTCACCCTTACCCGCGCCGTCGAAACGTCGTGGGCGGTCTGTTCTCTGTGGCACTGTCCCGCGGGTCACCCCGGGTTGCCGTTAGCAACCACCCTGCTGCTGTGGAGTCCGGACTTTCCTCGGCTGCCGGCCTGTGCGGATGCCCGCACGGTTCCATCGCCGCGGCCGCCCGGCCGACTCGTTCGCCGTTCGAGAATACCCCACACCTCAGTGCAGGTGACCGGTGTCGTTGACGAGCCGGACCACCGAACCACCATCCGGATAGAACTCGACGACCGACAGCGATGCGAGATCCAGGTGCAACCGGAACAGAAGCTCCGGGCCGACGCCCAGCGCCGCGCGCAGGAAGGTCTTGATCGGTGTCACATGCGTGACGACGAGGATCGTGCGTCCTTCGTACTGGCCGACCAGGTCGTCGCGGACCCTGCCGATCCGTTCCGCGACGGCGGCGAAGCTCTCCCCACCGGGAGGCGACACGTCTTCCGAACTCAGCCACCGGTTGTGGAGTCGGCGGTCACGTCGTGCAGCTTCGGAGAAGGTGAGGCCCTCCCACTCTCCGAAGTCGGTCTCGATGAGGCCGTCGTGGACATCCACGCCGAGTCCGAGCTGCACCGCGGCCAGAGCCGCTGTCGACCGGGCGCGCGCGAGCGGCGACGACACGACCGCGTCGATACCGGCGAACGGACCGGGCGCGCCGGCCAGCCGATCTGCGGCCGCCTGTGCCTGCCCGATCCCGAGGTCAGTGAGATCGGGATCGCCGTGCCCGGAGTAGCGGCGCTCCACCGAGAGCGGAGTCTGCCCGTGTCGCAGGAGGATCAGCCGTGTGGGCGGTGCCGTCTGCCCCTGCCAGGTCGGCTTCTCACTCACGCGGCTTCCCCTGTCCGGGCAGACCGGAGTGGGCGGTCCGAACCATGACCGCGCCGCACTCCTCACAGCGCAGCACCTCGTCCTCGTCGGCCGCAGCTATCCGCGAGAGCGACCGCGGATCGAGTTCCATGCGGCACGCGCCGCAGCGTCGCGCCTGGACCAGGCCTGCACCGACCTGCCCGCGCGACCTCAGACCCTCGTAGATGGAGACGAGTTCGGAGTCGATCGTGAGGGCGAGCGCAGCGCGCCGCTCGTTCAGGTCCGCGACCCGCTCGTCGACCTTCGCGGCGCTCGCATCACGCCGTCCTGCGGCCTCGAGTTCCTTCTCCGTCAGGGTGAGCAGTGCCGCCTCGGAACGGTCGGCTTCGACAGCCGTCGCCTCCTGCTGCTCCATGAGCTCGAGCATCTCGCCTTCGAGCGCCTCCTGACGGCGGATCAAGGTGTCGAGTTCGTGCTGAAGTTCGCCGATCGCCTTGTGGCCCACACTGCCCGCCTCGATCGCAGCCTTGTCGCGCGCCGCGTGCTCGGTCATGCCGGTCAGCTCTTTGTCCACTTTGTCGTAGACCGTTTTCAGGTCGTCGACCGCCGACCGAGAGCTCGAAACGTCCTCACGTGCCGTCTCGAGCTGTGTTGCGAGCTCTGCCAGTTCGGCGTCCTCGGGCAGGTTCTTGCGGCTGTGCGCGGTCTTGGCGACCTCGGCATCCAACTCGGCGAGGTCGAGCAGCAGTCGTTGCTGCGCAGCGGATGCTTTCACGGGTGTTCTCCTGTCGAACGGGGTGCGGCGTCGTACGGGTTCATCGGGCGGTCCGTTTCACCGGGCCGCCTGGCTCACCGGGCCACGATGCCGAAGGGATCTGTCGTCGGTGCGAAAACGCTCGTCTCGCAACCGAACTCGCCGAGCAGGCCGGCCGCCTGCCCGCACCACGGAAACTCGGTCGACCAGTGACCCGCATCGACGAGTGCGGGTGCACCGGCACGGCGCGCCTCGTCGACCACATGATGCCGCAGGTCACCGGTGACGTACGCGTCGGCCCCCGCTGCGGTTGCCGTATCGATCAGGGAGTCGCCCGCACCACCGCACACCGCGATGATCTCGACCAGCTCTCCGGGATCGCCCGCGGCGCGGACCGGCCATGCCGCAGTCGGCAACGACGCGGACACGTGCGCGACGAACTCGTCGAGTCGCATGGGCGCTGGGAGGGTGCCGACGCGGCCGAGCCCCACATCGCTGTCTACCCGGGCCTGTTCGAACACATCGAACGCAGGTTCCTCGTATGGATGCGCGCCGCGCAGCGCGTCGAGGACTGCCGTCCGCACCCGCCGTGGAGCGACGATCTCGACCCGCTCCTCGTCGACACGGGCGAGTTCGCCGATTCCCCCGATCGCCGGTGACGCACCGGCCTGCGGCATGAACTGCCCGGTTCCGACGACACCCCATCGGCAGTCACGGTAATCGCCGATCGAGCCCGCCCCGGCGGCGAACATCGCTTCGCTGACCTGGTCGACGTTGGCCTCGGGCACCATCACCACCCACTTGTCCAGGGTGGCCGCCGGCTCGGCTGCGAGTGGCCGCGTACCAATGAGGCCGAGCGCGTCGGCCAGCGCATCGGAGACCCCGGGACGCGCCTTGTCGGCGTTCGTGTGCGCCGCGTACAACGCGCACTTCGCACGGATCAGACGGTGGATGAGACGCCCCTTCGGGCTGTCGGCCGGGACCCCGTTGACGCCGCGGAGCAGTAACGGATGGTGCGCGACGATCAGTTCCGCACCGGTCGCGATCGCTTCGTCGACGACGGCATCGGTGACGTCGACGCAGACGAGTACGCGGTCGGCGGTCTCGGCCGGATCGCCGCACACGAGCCCGACCGCATCCCACGATTCGGCGAGTGCGGGCGGGTAAGCGCGTTCGATCTCGGCGATCACGTCGGCGAGGGTGCGGCTCATCGTGGTGTCGTCTCCCATCTGGATCGTCTCCTCACATCTTGCACGGCCGCCACGAGCGCATCGCTCGATTCGGGTGGACGCACCGCGAACCTGAGGTAGTCGGCGTCGAGGCCGACGAAGTTCGCGCAACTGCGGACCGCGATCCCCCGCCATGCGAGCTCGGCCTTCAGCTTCCACCCCTCCGGCTCACGCACGAGCACGTACGGCGCGCTGGGTGCGACGGCCGCCCGCAGTCCGACCGATTCCAGTGCGGCCAGCAGGTACTGACGATCGTCAGCGACGATCCGCGCCTGCTCGGCCGCATGGTCCTGTCCCCGCCGGGACAGGCACGCGGTCAGCGCCGCCAGCGTCAACGTTCCGACCGGCCAGTGCCTGCGGCCCGCTGTCATACGCGCGATGAGGTCGGGGGCGGCCAGCAGGTAGCCGGCTCGCAGGCCCGCGAGCCCGAACGTCTTGGTCACCGACCGGATGACGATCACATCGTCGGCGAGCTCGGCCGCCACACTCTCCGGCTCGGCTCCCCGAAGAGGGTCGAGGGTGAGATCGGCGAACGCCTCGTCCACCACGAGGATCCGTCCCGGCCGTCGCAGAGCGAGGATGTCGGTCGCCGGATGCAGGACCGATGTGGGGTTCGTCGGGTTGCCCACGATCACGAGGTCGGCGTCGGCGGGCACCGCTGCGTCGGCGAGCCGCCACGGCGGGGGCGGCGTCACCTGGCTGATCCGCGCCCCGGAGGCGCGGAGCACTCGTTCCGGTTCGGTGAACGACGGTTGGATGAGTGCGACGTGCCTCGCTCCCAGGCGAGCCAGGAGTTCGAACCCCTCGGCCGCTCCGGCGAGCAGCAGCACCTCGTCGAGGCGGCGACCGTGCAGGTCGGCGGCCGACTGAGCCGCGCTCGCCACCTCTGCAGCGGACGGGTAGGCGGCCAGATCGCCGATCCGCGACGCGAGCGCGTCGGCCACGAATCCCGGCGGACCGGGCCGCACGTTCACCGCGAAATCGGCGAGGCCGGGCTGTGCGTCGGCGTCTCCGTGGCGGCTCCGGTCGTACAGGACCGCCGGAACATCGCTGTTCCGAGTGTGTTCGCCCACGTCGGCTGTCATGGTGCTCCAGCCTACGTGCACGATGGATCCGTGAACCCGACTCCATCCACAGGTCCGCCGTCGCCAGGTCCGCCGTCAGCGCACGCCGCCGTTCTCCTCTTCGACCTCGACGGCACCATCACCGACAGCTACCCGGGGATCACCGCGTCGTTTCTCTACGCGCTCGAGCAGCTCGGCGTCCCCCGACCGGACGACGACTTCCTTCGGTCGATCGTCGGACCGCCCCTGCTGGAGTCGATGGTCCGCATGGGATTGAGTCGCGAGCGTGCCGAGGACGGCATCCGCGCCTACCGGGAGCGGTACGACGTGACCGGCTGGTTGGAGAACTCGGTGTTCGACGGCATGGCGTCGCTGCTCGCGGACCTTGCCGCCGACCGGCGCCGGGTCGCGGTGGCTACGTCGAAGAACCAGGTCATGGCCCGCCGCATCCTCGATCACTTCGGGTTGAGCGACCGCTTCGAGTTCGTCGGCGGGGCGAGTGAGGACTCCTCTCGCCGGTCGAAGGCCGACGTCATCGGGCATGTCCTGGCTGCGCTCGACGTCGATCCCGCCGCTGCTCCCGTGCTGATGATCGGCGATCGGTCGCACGACATCGACGGGGCCGCCGCGTTCCGGGTCCCGGCGATCGGCGTGCGTTGGGGTTACGCTCACGCTGGAGAATTGGAGGCCGCCCTGCAACGGGCGGGCGCTGCACAACACGAACCTCGGATCGCCGAGACGATCCCGGATCTGCGAAAGGTACTCGGTGTCTGACCACGCGGGGGCTTCGGCCACGGACCGCGCTCTGCACATCTGTTTCGTCTGCTCCGGCAACATCTGCCGGTCGCCGATGGCGGAATCGATCTTCCAGAGCGCCATCGAGCACGCGGGCCTCACCGACAAGGTGCGAGTGACCAGCGCTGGAACCGGTGGCTGGCACATCGGCGAACCCGCCGACAACCGGGCGCGCACAGAACTACTGGCCCACGGTTACTCCGATTCGCATATCGCATCGCAGCTGTCCCCGGATCACCTCGGCGCGGACCTCCTGGTCGTCGCCGACTCCGGTCATGTGACCGAACTGGGTCGCAAGCGCCTCGGGAGCCGTGTTCGCCTGCTGCGCAGTTTCGATCCGGACGCCGACGGCACGGACGTCCCGGATCCCTTCTTCGGCACCCCGGATGACTTCACCGTGGTTCGCGAGCAGATCGAGGCCGCGATCCCGGGACTGCTCGCCTGGACACACGTCGCGCTTGCCGAGAACACCGACAAGTAACCTGGAGGGCGTGCGCGTCCTCCGATCATTCCTCCGGCCCGGGTGGCTTCTGCTCGCGGTTATCGTGGTGGCCTTCGCCGCCGCGTGCTTCATGATCCTGGCGCCCTGGCAGCTCGGAAAGAACTCCGACACCGAGCACCGCAACGACCTCCTCCGCACCGCCGTCGACACCGAGCCGGTCCCGATCGATGAACTTGCCCCGCACGGCGCACCGTTCGACCGGAACGACGAATGGCGTGAGGTGTCGCTGCACGGCACCTTCGTGCCGGACAAGCAGGTACTTCTCCGCTTCCGGTACTCGAACGAGCGGCCCGCCGTCGAGATCCTGACCCCGTTCAGGATCGCCGGATCGGACCGGACCATTCTGGTGAACCGCGGTATCGTCCCGACCGGTGCCAACGGGCAGGTCGACGTCCCTGACCCGCCGGGCAGTGAGGTCGCGGTGGATGCCCGGATCCGGAAGTCCGAAGGGACCAGCCCTGGGAAGGAACCGCGCGTCGAAGGGGGCATGACGACCGCCTACACGATCGACACCGCTCAGCTGGGACGACTGACTCAGATACCGCTCGAGCCGTTCTACCTGCAGCTGTCTCCGAATCAGCCGGGGTCTCTCGGTGAGATCGAATTGCCGCAGCTCGAGTCCGGCCCGTATCTGTCGTACGGACTGCAGTGGCTGGCCTTCGGCATCATGGTCCCACTCGGCGCCGGGTACTTCATCTACAGCGAGGTGAAGGCCCGCCGTGCGCGCCGCGAGGCCGTCGATGCCGGAGCGGATGGCATGGCCGATGGTCCCGGCGACGCCCGATCCGACTCCGAGGTGACCGCCCGGTCCGAGCGTCATCGGGTGCGGCAGCAGCTCCGCGAGACGGGCGCCCGGTCGGGCAACGACGTCGCGCCGGGGTCGAGTGCGGTCGGTGAAGGCCCAGTCGCCGACGACGCCGATTCCGCGGTCCGGGCGAAGCTCGCCCAGCGTTACGGCAAGTAGCGTCCGCTGTACGAACGGACACCCACCGCGAGCGCCGCGCTCGCCCACTGCACTCGGCGCGAGAGCCGCACCGCGGCACGTAGGTCGGCCGCGAGCGGTGCCGGACCATCGCCGAGCGCGGGCCGATCCTCCACCCCGTGGGCGTACACCGTGCGGCCGCCGACGCTGATTCCGAGTGCGCCGGCGAACGCCGCCTCGACGACGCCTGCGTTGGGACTGGGATGCGCGCCCGCGTCGCGTGTGATGGTTCGCCAGGTGTCGGCAGGACGTCCCGACGCCGCTGCGACCAGGACAGCGGTCAGTCGAGCTGGGACGAGGTTCGCGGCGTCGTCCAGGCGTGCCGCCGCCCACCCGAATCGCTGAAATCGAGCCGACCGGTACCCCACCATCGCATCGAGGGTGTTCGCGGCACGGTAGCCGAGCATGCCGCCTGCACCCGCGGCCGCGCCCCACACGAGGGGTGCGACGGCCGCGTCGGACGTGTTCTCGGCGATCGATTCGACGGCGGCACGGCAGATTCCTGCTTCGTCGAGCGTGGTGGTGTCGCGACCGACGAGTCCTGAGACGATCGCCCTGGCGCCGTCGATGTCTCCCGCGTCGAGGGTGTCGGCGATCTGGTCGCCGATGCGGCACAACGAGGTTCCGCCCAGCGCAGTGAAGGCAGCGGCAGCGGTGCCGGCGGCGCCGACCAGACCGGCGACCAGTCCGACGAGCGAACCTGCGCCGATCCACCCGGCTGCGAAGACTGCTCCACGTGGTGCGCTGTCGGCGTGAATGCGCCGTTCCGATGCCGCGACCGCGGAACCGAACAGCGCCACAGGATGCCCGCGCTGCGGGTCGGCGAACACCGCATCGGCGATCGCACCGGCGGCGATGCCGAGCGCTTGGTGGCGGCGGTGGTGCATCCGGCGATCTTATCCGGCGCGACTAAGATCGTGTGCCATGGCCGCGTCCCGTCCCACACCAGCCGCCGGGATCTTCGACATCTCCACCGGCACAGCAGAGCTCGTGCACTCCGTCGGTGGCGGCTGGCTGCTGTCCATCAACGGCGCGCAGAGCAGTCACATCGACCCGGAGGACGTCGACCGCCTCGACTTCGAGTACATGCGGCAGGCCGCGGCCGCAATCGCCGACCACTATCCGGACGCGAGTGCGCCGTTGCGCGTGCTGCATCTGGGTGCCGCAACATGCGCCCTCCCTCGATATCTCGCACACCGGTATCCGCAGTCCCGGCACGTCGCCGTCGAGATCGACGCCGAACTGGCCCGGCTGGCACGCGAGTGGTTCGACCTGCCGCGGGCGCCGCGACTCCGTCTCCGCGTCGGAGACGCCCGGGAGGTCACCGAGAGCCTGCGCGCGGAGACGCGCGACGTGGTCATCCGCGACGCCTTCGCCGGCAGCGTCACACCCGAGCATCTGACTACGACCGAGTTCACCCGTGCAGCACGCCGATTGCTGGTGCCCGGCGGTCTGTACATCGCCAACTGCGGCGACCGGCGCGACCTGAAATCGCTGCGGTCGGAGGTGTCGACGATCGGCGAAGTCTTCGAGAACGTCGAACTGATCTCCGATCCGGCCATGTTCAAAGGCCGACGCAGTGGAAACGTCATCGTGGTCGCGGGCGACGGCGAGCTTCCGGCCTCCGCCGACCTCGAACGCTCTCTGCGTTCGGATCCCGAACCCGCCCGGTTGATGACCGGGAACGCGGTCGCGTCGTTCGGCTCCGGCCGGATTCGCCGCGACCCGACGGACCGGTCCCCTGCCGCCGACTAGATCATGTAGTGCAGGTTCGTCACGATCGCGGAGCCGAGTTCGGCGTCACCTGCGATCAGGACATCCGCCGGATCGGCCTTCGGACGGTCTCCTGCGAGTCGGGCGAAGTCGACCACCGTGAGCGACAGGGTCACGTCAGCCGGCGCATCCAAAGCGGGCACCGCCGACGCCTTCTCGTCGACGGCGACGTGGACCTGCATCGGCACGAGACCTGAGAAATCGAAGGTTGCCGCCGACCCTTTCGGCGCTCCCGCCTTCTTGCCGACGAGAAACGGGATGGTCGCCGTCATCTCCTCAAGCGCCCACGTCGCCGGCTCCGGCGCGGTCGGCTCACCCAGACCCAGTGCGTCACGCAGATCCATCTCGTGGACCCAGCAGTCGAAGTTGCGTACGCGCATGAACCGCCCGAACGTGTCCCGTCCCGCAGGAGTCGGCATCTCGACGTTCCAGGCTTCATCGGTCATGGCCCGCATGTCCGCAGCGCGCTTGGCGGTGACCTCCCGGTAGGCGGCCATCACCTCGTCACGGGAACGGGACCGGTAGTGATCGAGCCAGCGTTCGTTGAGTTCGCCTATCGAGTTCTTCACGTGCGGCAGACCCGACACGTCGCGGACGCTGTCGGCCTCGCGTCCGTCGAGCATGTTCTCGGTACCGACGATGTGCGCGACCACGTCGGCCACAGTCCAGCCGGGAAGACCAGAATCCGCTTGCCACTGCTCATCGGAGATGGACGAGACGAGGTCGTCGATGACCTGCCACTGCGCGACGAGCGCCTCGATCATCGGCGCCTTCTCAACTGATGTGGGCATGGGTTCCTCCTGAAGTGCGGGCGGTCGGTCAGCGTGCTCTCGGTCAGGGCGTGATCGAATCCACGTACGTGAGAGCATCTTCGACGAGTCTCGGCCAGTATTCGGTCTGGGTCTGATCGGCGTGCATCCATTCGCGCATCGCCCGGCCGCTCATCACCATGCGCTCGCCGACCCCGTCGTCGACCAGGTCGTCGATCCGCGCGGACGGCAGCTTCACCACGACGGTGCCGTCGTAGGAGACGAACGCGAACACCTTGCCCCTGATGCGGACGCCTTCGACGCCGAACATGGGTCCGAGATCCACGCCCGGACGCCAGAACAGGTCGTCGCAGATCGGATCGAACACGTCGTGCGCCCTGCGTTCCGCCTCGGCATCCCTCATCGGTCCGACACTAGTACGGGCCGGACATCCAGGCGCGCGGCTCGCGAGTTTGGGCCATCGGGTCCGACCCGATAATCTCTACGGTGGTCCACCCGCAGGGGTGGCCGGGCGCGTATAGCTCAGCGGTAGAGCTCTGGTCTTACACACCAGCGGTCAGGGGTTCAAATCCCTTTGCGCGCACAGCATGCCTGTTTCGGCTGCCTTCGAGCGGATGGCGGGATTCGAACCCGCGTAGACGGTTTTGCAGACCGCTGCCTTGCCCCTCAGCCACACCCGCGACACCGACTGACTCTGCCGCGCGGTCGGACCTCCGTCCAGGATTTGGCGCATCATGCGCATATCCCCTGTTCACAGCAAAGTGTGACGAAGTCGCAACCCTCGTTCATCTTGAAACGCATGTGACTGTTGTTATCTACTGAGGTCATTGTGAATAAGAAGCACTCGCGCCGCACGCGCATCGCAGCAGCCGCCGGAGTCGCACTCGTCGCCGTCACGACCGCGACAGCTGCGCCGGCGTACGCGGCACCGGGCAACGAGCCGAGTTTCGGCCAGATCTTCGACGCGGTAGGCGATTACCTGCAACACGCCCGGGTGTCGAACATGTCCAGCGAGGCGCCGTCCCTGTTCGGCCTGTTCTCCAACGACTCCCCTGATGTGGACCGGCAGTCGAAGGTCGCCCAACGTCGCACATCCTGTACCAGCGTGGTCCAGATAGGCGACTCCACTTCGGTCGAGAGCGACGACACCGCGAAAGTCGCCAATCCCGACGACCGGATATCAGCCCAGTACAAGCGCGTCGGAGCCAAAACGGTCACCCTGAACGCCAGCCGTGGCCGATCCGTGGTCGAACGTGTCGACGGTAAACCGAACGCGCTCGAGGCGATCGACGCCGAACTCTCTCGTGGCAAACGCGGTTGCTGGGTGATCGCGATGGGCGTCAACGACGCAGCTCACATCGCGGATGGAAGCCGCGTGAGCGCACGCGAGCGCATCGACCGGGTGATGCGCAAACTCGACGGCCAGAAGGTCCTGTGGCCGACGGTGATGACCACGAATCCCGTCGACGAGCGCTACGACAAGAGCCACATGGCCGCATTCGACGATGCGCTCAAAAAGGCTGCCGGCAAGTACACGAATCTGCACGTCTACGATTTCGCATCCGAGACGCAGCCCTTCTGGTACTCGGACGGCGTGCACTACACCGCGACCGGAACCGTTCAGCGCAATCGCCTGTTCGCCGCGGCTCTCGCCACCGCATATCCGCAGCAGTAGGGCTCACGCCTCGCATATCCAGCACAGGTAGGTCAGTTCCGGCGAGCCGCCAACGCTGCCGTCCAGGTCGCCTCGCCCCGGGCCTCCCCTGGCTCGAGCATGTCGGAGTACCGAATGACTCCGTCACGTCCGACGAGGAACGTCCCCCGGTTCGCGATCCCCCGGTCCTCGTCGAGGACACCGTACGAGCGAGCGACCTCGCCGTGCGGCCAGAAATCCGACAGGATCGGGAACAGATACCCCTGGGCCGACGACCACACCTTATGCGTCGGAGGCGGCCCGACTGACACGGCGACCGTGGTGAGATCCGCACTGGCGAAGCGTGGTTCGTGGTCGCGGATGTGCCCCAGCTCGCCTTCGCACGTGCCGGTGAACGCCAGCGGGAAGAACACCACCAGCACGTCGCCGCGCTCACGCAGCCCCGACAGCGACACGCGACGATTGTTCTGGTCCCGCAGCTCGAAGTCCGGGGCCGACGATCCGACCGGGACAGGTCCGGCCGCAACGCTTTCGGGAATCGTCATGCCTTCTTGCCTGGGCGGGCCTTCGGTGTGACGAGTCGGGTGCCCGACCAATCGCCGAGCTTCTCGACGGAGGTCTGGGTCAGACCTGCAGTGGGGGCGGCCTCGGCGATCACACTCGGATCGACGTAACCGTCGAGTCCGGTCTTCGGTGACAGCACCCAGATGTAGCCGCCCTCGGCGAGTGGACCGATGGCGTCCATGAGGACATCGACGAGATCGCCGTCCCCGTCTCGCCACCAGAGGACCACTGCGTCGATGATGTCGATCGCGTCCTCATCGAGCATCTCCGCGTCGATGATGTCTTCGATATCGGCCCGCAGGTCGTCGTCGGTGTCTTCGTCCCATCCGAGTTCCTGAATCACCATTCCATTGGCGAATCCGAGCTTGCCTGCCTTATCGTCCGTGGCGGCTACCACCGCGTGTGTCCTCCCGTAGATGTTGAGAAAGTGAAACTTAGGAACAGCGTAGAGGTTCGACGCGCATCTCGATAGCAGACCGCAGGTGTTGGGTCCCGGAGTGTCGGCCTGCCGCCCCCGATCGAGTAACGGGCGATCATTCCGTCGGAAGGAACTCCGAGCAGCGGTCGAGCACGGCGGTCCGCTCTTTGCCCCACTCATCCGACACCTTGTTCAGGCCCTGCCGCCGCTTATCGTCGATCTGGCCCGCGAGCTTCTTCGAACTGTCGACGAACTTGCCCACCGCGTCGACGAGGTCGTCCGGCACTCCGGGCGTCACCGCCTCGTCCACCACGTCCGCACCGGTCTTGAGAGTCTCGACCGCCCATCGGTCCTCGTCGTCGATGGGCCGGTAGCTGCGCGTTTCGTTGAGTCGTTTCATGAAGGTGTTGTAGTCGCGGACCATCACACCCGCCGATGTGATGACCTGGCGGCACACCTGGATCGCCGCCACTCGTTCGGCATCCGACCGCTCCGCCGTGGCCGCGCCGGAAGCGCTTGCCGTCGGTTCGACCGCCTGTTTCGCCGAGTCGTCACCGCAGGCAGAGAGGAACGTCGCGGCGACGACGAGAATCACCGCCGCGAAAACTTCTGCACGAGACCGCATATGGCCTGGTACCCCCTCCATGAAGTGATGGTGCGGATGTTACCGCACGGTAGAACGTGTGACTCAGCACAACCACGCCCTACGACCGTGATTTGCGGCACGATGGAAGCACGGTGCGCGACGATCCTCGCGCGCCGGCCGCGACAGATGCCGTCACCACCCCGACGGCGACGAGTGCGAGCCAGCCGACAGTGCGGCTCGCTGACGAGATTGGTGGACAAGTGACTGACACGACCACGAACGGCCCCGACGCCGACCCGCAGACCGACGCATCGAACCGCACGAGCCGCGTGCGAGTGATCCGCGACGGCGTCGCGTCCTATCTCGCCGACAGCGACCCGGGCGAGACCGACGAGTGGTTGGAGTCGTTCGACGCGATGCTCGGTGCCGCGGGCCCCGAACGCGCGCGCTATCTGATGCTCCGCATGCTCGAGCGCGCCGACGACAAGCGCGTCGCCCTGCCGCCGCTCACCTCCACCGATTACGTCAACACCATCCCCACCGAACTCGAACCCGATTTCCCCGGTGACGAGATGATCGAGCGCCGGTTCCGCGCGATCATCCGCTGGAACGCAGCGATCATGGTGCACCGCGCTCAGCGCCCCGGCATCGGCGTCGGCGGCCACATCTCGACCTACGCGTCGTCCGCGTCCCTGTACGAGGTCGGTTTCAATCACTTCTTCCGCGGACCCGACCATCCGAGCGGCGGCGACCAGATCTTCGTGCAGGGGCACGCCTCGCCGGGCGTCTACGCCCGCGCCTTCCTCGAGGGCCGCATCGACGAGAACCGCCTCGACGGGTTCCGCCAGGAGCAGAGCCATGCGGGAGCAGGTGGCGGCCTGCCGTCGTACCCGCACCCCCACCTGATGCCCGACTTCTGGCAGTTCCCGACCGTCTCCATGGGACTTGGCCCGATGAACGCCATCTACCAGGCGCGATTCAACCACTACCTGGAGGATCGCGGAATCAAGGACACGTCCGACCAGCACGTATGGGCGTTCCTCGGCGACGGCGAGATGGACGAGCCGGAATCGCGCGGCCTCGCGCACGTCGCCGCAACCGAGGGCCTCGACAACCTGACCTTCGTCATCAACTGCAACCTGCAGCGCCTCGATGGACCGGTCCGCGGCAACGGCAAGATCATTCAGGAATTGGAGTCCTTCTTCCGCGGTGCGGGCTGGAACGTCATCAAGGTGGTGTGGGGCCGTGAGTGGGATTCCCTCCTGCAGTCCGACACCGACGGCGCCCTGGTCAACCTGATGAACGTCACCCCGGACGGCGACTATCAGACGTACCGGGCGAACGACGGCGCCTTCGTTCGCAAGCACTTCTTCAACCGCGACCCGCGCACCGAGAAGCTCGTCGAGCATCTGACCGATCAGGACATCTGGAACCTGAAACGCGGCGGGCACGACTACCGGAAGGTGCACGCCGCCTACCGGGCCGCGATCGCTCACAAGGGTCAGCCGACGGTCATCCTCGCCAAGACCATCAAGGGCTACACCCTCGGCAAGCACTTCGAGGGCCGTAATGCCACCCACCAGATGAAGAAGCTGACACTCGACGATCTGAAGGCGTTCCGCGACACGTCGCACGTGCCGATCACCGACGCCCAGCTCGAAGCCGACCCGTACCTGCCGCCGTACTACCACCCCGGCAAGGATTCGGAGGAGATCCAGTACCTCCTCGACCGGCGCAAGGCGCTCGGCGGCTTCCTTCCGTCGCGCCGCACCACCTCGAAGGCGCTGCACCCGGACACCACCCGGGCGGTCGCGGTGACCGCGAAGGGCTCGGGCAACCAGCAGGTCGCCACGACGATGGCCCTGGTCCGAATTTTCAAGGAGCTGTTGCGCGACAAGGAGATCGGCAAGCGGATCGTGCCGATCATCCCCGATGAGGCCCGCACGTTCGGCATGGACTCGTGGTTTCCGACGCTGAAGATCTACAACCGCAACGGCCAGCAGTACACGTCGGTCGACGCCGAGTTGATGCTCGCCTACAAGGAGGCCAAGGAAGGGCAGATCCTGCACGAGGGCATCAACGAGGCCGGTTCCACCGCCAGTTTCACCGCGGTCGCCACCTCGTACGCGACCCATGATGAGCCGATGATCCCGCTGTACATCTTCTATTCGATGTTCGGCTTCCAGCGGACCGGCGACGGCTTCTGGGCCGCCGCCGACCAGATGGCGCGCGGGTTCGTGATCGGCGCCACGGCGGGACGAACGACGCTCACCGGTGAGGGTCTGCAGCACGCGGACGGCCAATCGCCGCTGATCGCCGCCACGAACCCGGGCGTCGTCGCCTACGACCCCGCGTTCGCCTACGAGCTGTCGCACATCATCGACAACGGACTGACCCGCATGTTCGGCGACGATCCCGACGACGTGTACTTCTACATCACCGTCTACAACGAGCCGATCACACAGCCCGCCACCCCGGCGGAGCTCGACGTGGACGCCCTGGTGAAGGGTGGCTACCTGTTCCGCAAGGGGCCCGACGGAAAGAAGCTCCACGCCGCCATCCTGGTGTCGGGCGTGACGATGGGCGACGCCCTGCGCGCTCAGGATCTGCTCGCCGAAGAGTGGGACGTGTCGGCCGACGTATACTCGATCACCTCGTGGTCGGAGCTGGCCCGCGACGGCATCGCCGCCGATCGCGACGAACTCCGCTCCCCGGACACCACGCGCACACCGCACCTGACCGGCCTGCTCGCCGATGTCGCCGGACCCACCGTCGCCGTCACCGATTACATGAGGGGCGTCCCGGAGCAGGTTCGCGCCTACGTGCCCGGCACGTACCTCACCCTCGGCGCGGATGGGTTCGGCTTCTCCGATACTCGCCCGGCGGCGCGACGGTTCTTCAACATCGACGCCGAGTCGATCGCGGTCGGGGTCCTGGTGGGTCTGGCCCGCGACGGCGAGGTGGACCGCACGGTGGCCTCCGAGGCAGCAGCCAAGTACGCGATCACCGACGTCGCGGCCGCCCCCGAGCAGACCAGCGACCCGGGGGTCGCCTGATCGCTGTACCTCTGCGATAGACAACGGCGTTAGATTGGGTGTGTGTCCGAATCCCCGCTGAGTGCCTCCCGTGCGACCGATGTGTTCGACGACCGGGGCGCGCACGTTCCCGCCCCGGCGACGGTGCACGCCGCACTCCCGGACACGCTGCTGCGGCGCATGAAGCAGTACAGCGGACGCCTGGCGACCGAGGCCGTGCACTCGATGTCCGATCAGCTGCCCTACTTCGCCGATCTCGACGCCGCACAGCGGGCGAGCGTCCAGTTGGTGGTTCAGACCGCCGTGGTGAACTTCGTGGAGTGGATCCAGGACCCTGAGGGCAACGTCAAGTTCACGGTCCAGGCATTTCAGGTGGTTCCCCAGGATCTGGCCCGTCGCATCACTCTGCTGCAGACGGTCGAGATGGTTCGAGTGGCGATGGAGTTCTTCGAGAAGTGGCTGCCGCTGCTCGCCCGCAATGACGCGCAGCTGCGTGCGCTGACCGAGTCGGTACTGCGGTACGGGCGCGAGATCGGATTCGCCGCAGCCGCGATCTACGCGTCGGCGGCAGAGTCACGTGGCGCGTGGGACTCGCGGATGGAGGCGCTGGTCGTCGACGCCGTCGTTCGAGGTGACACGGGCGCTCAGCTCCTCTCGCGCGCCGCCGCGCTGAACTGGCCGAGCGAGGCTCCCGCGACGGTCATCGTCGGGTCGCCGCCGCCGGAGCAGAACGTCTCGGTCGCCCTGGCGATCCACACCACCGCTAAGCAGTACGATCGCGCGACGCTCTCCGTGGTGCAGGGCAGCGCGTTGGTGGCGATCGTGGGCGGTTCACTGACCCCCGCCGACCGGTTCCTCACCGATCTGCTGGAGCACTTCGCCGATGGACCTGTCGTCATCGGTCCGACGGTGCCGAACCTGACGGCGGCCCACACGAGCGCAGTTGAGGCGATGGCAGGCGTGAACGCCGTAGCCGGCTGGCCGAGTGCACCGCGCCCCACCTACAGCGCCGATCTCCTGCCCGAGCGCGCGCTGAACGGTGACCAGTCGGCGGTCCGCACCCTGACCGAGTCCCTGATGCAGTCGCTCGGCCTCGATTCGACGTTGCTCGAGACCCTTCAGGCCTACCTCGACGCCGGCCGGTCCATCGAGTCGTGTGCGCGCGGGCTTTACATTCACCCCAATACTGTTCGGTATCGACTAAAAAAGGTGACTGACATCACTGGGCGTGATCCAGGTAACGCACGCGACGCCTACGTGCTTCAAGTGGCGATGACCGTCGGACGATTGACACATTTACAGCAAGGATCGCCGTCACAAGTCACGTGAGTCACATCAATCACGGCGATCCATGGGCAAACAGCGAGGTGGGAAAAACTTCGAGGCAACCGCTAACGGATCACGGCGCGATGACGATGAGGATGCCACTAGAGGCGTTTTTGTAGGGATCCCACAAAAATTGGTTCTCAGGTTCATATGACTCAACACCCACTAAGAGGGCCAAAAGGGTGTTCTCTGGTCACGTGCTCACCTTGCTTGCGCCCGGACAGGGTTCCCAGAAGCCAGGCATGCTCACCGAATGGTTGGAGCTGCCCGGCGCCCGTGCCCGTCTTTCGGCGTGGTCCGAGGCCACCGGTCTCGACCTCGAACGCCTCGGCACCACCGCCACCGCGGACGAGATCACCGACACCGCAGTGACGCAGCCGCTCGTCGTCGCTGCCGCACTCCTCTCCTATGACGAACTGCGCAACCGCCACGGCGAACTTCCCGACGATGCGATCGTCGCGGGCCATTCCGTCGGTGAGCTCGCCGCTGCCGCCATCACCGGAGTCATCACCGCCGACGAAGCCGTTCGCCTCGCAGGCATCCGCGGCGACGAGATGGCCCAGGCGTGCGCGCTCGAGGAGACCACGATGGCCGCGATCCTGGGAGGCGACGAGGACGACGTCCTCGCCCGCCTCGACGCCCTGGAACTCGTTCCCGCGAACCGCAACGCCGTCGGGCAGATCGTCGCGGCTGGTTCGGTCGTCGCCATCGACAAGCTGGTCGCCGATCCGCCGGAGAAGGCCCGGATCCGGAAGATCCCGGTCGCCGGTGCATTCCACACGCATTACATGGCGCCCGCGCAAGATGCTGTCGCCGCCGCGGCCGCGGAGATCACTCCGAACGATCCGAACCGCACGCTGCTCTCGAACTCGGACGGCGCAGCGGTAACGAACGGCGCGGCCGCACTCGACAAACTAGTCAGACAGGTGACCAGCCCAGTGCGGTGGGATCTCTGCTGCGCGACGATGCGCGAAGCCGGCGTCGACGCGATCGTGGAACTCGCACCCGCAGGCACCCTCGTCGGCATCGCGAAGCGCGAATTGAAGGGCGTGCCGTCGCGCGCTGTGAAGAACCCCACCGACGTGGAGGACGCCCCAGGACTTGGATAGCGGCCGGACACCATCGGCCCCCGGAAAGCCTGCACGCGCGGGTTCGTCCAATCAGCGATCACGCTGACTTCCGGAAAACGTAGAAACATCACCGATACGAAGGGAGCCACACAGTGGCCGCCACACAGGAACAGCTCGTCGCCGGCATCGCAGAGATCGTCGAAGAGGTCACCGGCATTGAGCCGTCAGAGGTGACCATGGAGAAGTCGTTCGTCGACGACCTGGACATCGACTCCCTCTCGATGGTCGAGATCGCCGTTCAGACCGAGGACAAGTACGGCGTCAAGATCCCGGACGAGGACCTCGCAGGCCTGCGTACCGTCGGCGACGCCGTCTCGTACATCCAGAAGCTCGAGTCGGAGAACCCGGAAGCTGCAGCCGCCATCGCAGCACAGGTCGACAAGGCGTAACGAATGACCGAACTGCGCGACTATTCCACTCGTGGTGGGGATTTCCCCAACGTGGTGGTGACCTCCATGGTCGCCACCACGTCACTGGGCGCTGATCTGGATTCCACCTGGGAGAACCTGGTCGCCGGCAAGTCCGGTATCCGGGAGCTCACCGACGAGTACGTCACGAAGTACAACCTCCCGGTCACCATCGGCGGCAAGCTCCTCGAGGACCCCGCCGAAGAGGTCACCCGTGTCGAGGCACGCCGCATGGCGTACGTCGAGCGCGTCTCGCATGTGATGAGCAAGCGCCTCTGGGCGCAGGCCGAGGAGCCCGAGGTCGATCCCGAACGGCTCGCGGTCATCATCGGCACCGGCCAGGGCGGCGGCGACGCGATGATCGCCGCCAACGACGCCATGGTCAACACCGGTAACTACCGCAAGGTGTCGCCGCTGGCCGTCTCGATGGCGATGCCGAACGGTCCCGCTGCGGTCGCCGGTCTCAACGTCGGTGCACGGGCAGGTGTCATCACCCCGGTCTCGGCGTGCTCGTCGGGTGCCGAGGCGATCGCACACGCCTGGCGTCACATCGTCATGGGTGACGCCGACATGGTCGTGTGCGGCGGAGTCGAGGGACATATCGACGCTGTGCCGATCGCCGCGTTCTCGATGATGCGTGCGATGAGCACGCGCAACGACGACCCGGCCGCGGCTTCGCGGCCGTTCGACAAGAATCGCGACGGCTTCGTCTTCGGCGAAGCGGCTGCGATGCTCGTCATCGAACGCGAGGACCACGCCAAGGCTCGCGGTGCGCACATCCACGCACGAGTCCTGGGTTCGGGCATCACGTCAGACGGTTTCCACCTCGTTGCTCCCGACCCCTCGGGGCAGGGCAACACGCGGGCGATGGCCCGGGCCATGCAGACCGCGGGTCTGCAGAAGTCCGACATCTCGCATGTCAACGCGCATGCGACGTCGACTCCCATCGGAGACACCGCCGAATCGCTGGGCATCCAGGCCGCCGTGGGCAACCACGCGTCCATCTACGCGCCCAAGTCCGCTCTGGGCCACTCGATCGGCGCCGTCGGCGCCCTCGAAGCGGTCCTGACGATCAAATCGGTGGAGGACTCGATCGTTCCGCCGACGCTGAACCTGGAGGAGCTCGATCCCGAGTGCGGCGACATCGACGTCGTGCACGGCGAGGCTCGCCGCGGGCAGATCGACTACGCCCTGAGCAACTCCTTCGGATTCGGTGGGCACAACGTCGCTCTGGCGTTCGGCCGCTACTGATTCACCCTCCCCTTTAGGAGAATCCGATGACCACACTGGCTCCCATCCCCGGCCATGAGGAAGCAACGGATCCGCGTGACCCGCTGCTGCGGTTGACCACCTTCTTCGACGAAGGCACCGTCGCACTCCTGCATCCCCGCGACAAGTCGGGCGTGCTGGCGGCGACCGGTGAGGTCAACGGTGTTCGCACCGTCTCCTATTGCACCGATGGCACCGTGATGGGCGGTGCCATGGGGGTGGTGGGTTGCGCTCACATCGTGAACGCGATCGATACCGCCATCGCCGAGCAGGCGCCTGTGGTGGGCATCTGGCATTCCGGTGGCGCGCGCCTGGCCGAGGGTGTGGAAGCCCTGCACGCTGTGGGTGGCGTGTTCGAGGCCATGGTGCGCGCCTCCGGGTACGTCCCGCAGATCTCCGTGGTCGTCGGGTTCGCTGCGGGCGGCGCCGCCTACGGTCCCGCGCTGACCGACGTCGTCATCATGGCTCCGGAGGGCCGCGTCTTCGTGACCGGACCGGACGTCGTGAAGAGCGTGACCGGCGAGTCGGTCACCATGGAGGATCTCGGCGGCCCGCTGACGCACGGGAAGCGCTCCGGCGTCAGCCACATCACCGCCGATTCCGAGGCCGACGCCTCCTGGCGTGCGCGTCGCCTCGTCGCGACCTTCTCCCAGCAGGGCCACTTCAATCGTGCGCATGCCGAAGCCGGCGACACCGACCTGCGGGCCCTGATGCCCGAGTCCAACCGCCGCGCGTACGACGTGCACCCGATCGTCGAAGCACTCCTGGACACGCAGTTCGCTGCCGACGGAGACACCGAGATCAGCACGTTCGAAGAGCTGCAGGCCAAGTGGGCGCCGAACATCACCGTCGGCTTCGGCCGCCTCGCGGACCGCAGCGTCGGCGTCATCGCCAACAATCCGCTGCGCATGGGCGGCTGCCTGAACTCCGAGGCCGCCGAGAAGGCGTCTCGGTTCGTGCGGCTGTGCGACGCCTTCGGCATCCCGCTGGTCGTCGTCACGGACGTGCCCGGCTACCTGCCGGGCGTGGGCCAGGAGTGGAACGGCGTCGTCCGACGCGGTGCCAAGCTCCTGCACTCGTTCGCCGAGTGCTCGGTGCCGCGCGTCACCCTGGTCACCCGCAAGATCTACGGCGGTGCCTACATCGCGATGAACGCCCGCGCCCTCGGCGCGACGGCCGTCTTCGCCTGGCCGGGTTCCGAGGTCGCGGTCATGGGCGCCAAGGCCGCGGTCGGCATCCTGCACAAGAAGGTGCTGGCCGCCGCTCCCGAGGGCGAGCGCGAGGAACTGCACGAGCGGCTCGCCGTCGAGCACGAGCAGATCGCCGGCGGCGTCGGGCGCGCCCAGGCTATCGGCGTGGTCGACGACATCATCGATCCGGCGACCACACGCAGCCGGATCGCCGAAGCTCTCGCCGCCGCACCCGCTCGCCGTGGGCGGCACAAGAACATCCCGCTCTGAACCGAAGCTTCGTCGTTTTTCTGGTACCGCTGACAGCCGACGAAGCGCTATAGCCGATCGCCGTCCGTCACAGGTACCACTCCGACGACGGACGCTTGGTCAGCGACGTCACGCGACCACCACTCAGCGCACATTCACCTTGGTCAACATTGATCGCAATTAGAACTAGCGCAACACACACCTCACAAGGCATAATCTTCAACAGCAGTGTGATATCCGGACGACGTAGGTGCCTTGGGGAAGACGTTCCTCGTCGAACCGGAGGTGAAAACAGTGCGCATTCTCAATCAGTTTGCGGACATGACAACAGGCGTGGTCTACATCCACGCCTCTCCCGTCGCGCTGTGCCCGCACGTGGAGTGGGCACTGTCGTCGACGCTAAACGCGCGTGCCGATCTCAAGTGGTCGGTGCAGGACGCGGAACCGGGCCGCATGCGTGCGACCGTCGACTGGGCGGGCCCGGTGGGCACTGCTGCGCGCTTGGCGAACGCTCTGCGCGAGTGGCCGGGCCTGGCGTTCGAGATCACCGAGAACCCCAGCGAGGGCGTCGACGGCGAGCGCTTCAGCCATGTCCCCGGCCTGGGTATGTGGCGCGGCTCCGCGGGGGCGAACGGCGACGTGATCGTCGGCGAGATGCAACTGCGCGCCATGATGGACGCTCAGCCCGACAGTGCGGGTCTGGCCGCCGAACTCGACACCGCACTGGGCACCGCCTGGGACGACGCACTCGAGTCGTACCGCATGGGCGGCGCAGGCGCCGAGGTCACCTGGCTCAGGCAGCGCGTCGGCTGAATCAGCCCCCAGCGGACTACGCCAGCGCACGCACGACGTCGTCGTTGAACTCGCTCCATCGCGGCTTGGCCCACGCACCGAACGGCTCGTCGGTCAGGACGACGCAGGCGGCCCCCACCTCCGGGTCCACCCACAGGAATGTGCCGGCCTGACCGAAGTGACCGAATGTGCGCGCCGAGTTCGACGCCCCCGTCCAGTGCGGCGACTTGTCGCCGCGGATCTCGAAACCGAGTCCCCAGTCGCAGGGACGGTGCTTGCCGTACCCGGGCACGAACCCGTCGATCCCCGGGAACTGAACGGTCGAAGCGGCCGCGGCCGTCTCCGTCGACAAGAGGGTCGGACTCAGCAGTTCCCCGGCGAAGCGGGCGAGGTCGTCGACGCTGCTGCGCGCACCGTGTCCGGCCGGACCGTCGAGCACCGTGGAGGTCATGCGCAGCGGATCGCACACGGCCTGACGCAGATACTCGTCGAACGCGATCCCCGATTCGGCGGCCACCAGGTCGGCGAGCATCTCGAAACCGACGCTGGAGTAGATGCGCTGCTCCCCCGGCGCCGCCTTCACCTCGTCCGAGTCGAATGCGAGACCGGATGCGTGCGCCAGCAGATGCGCGACGGTCGCGCCGGACGGCCCCGCCTCCGTCTCGAGCGCGACGGCCTCTTCCTCGACGGCTAGGAGAACGGCCTCGGCGACGAGCAGTTTCGTCACCGACGCGAGTTCGTAGACGCGGGTCGTGTCCCCGTGGGTCGCGATCACCCCGTCGGCGGTGACGATCGCTCCTGCCGCGTTCGTAACGGGCCACTCGGACAGCTGGTTCAGCACACTCACGCGTCCGACGTTACCGGCCGACGCATGAGGCCCGCCGACTCTCGTCGACGGGCCTCATGCGGAGTTCGAACCGATCAGTGATCGGCGTCGGTGTAGCGGATCACGCCGCGGATGTTGCGGCCTTCGAGCATGTCCGTGTAGCCCTCGTTGATCTGGTCGAGGGTGTACTCACGGGTGATCATGTCCGCGATGTTGAGCTTGCCGATCTTGTACATCGACAGCAGCTTCGGGATGTCGAGCTTCGGGTTGGCGCCGCCGAAGATCGAGCCCTGCAGGTTCTTCTGGAGCAGCGTCAGCATGGCGAGGTTGAGCGTCACATCGCTCTCCATCATGTTGCCCATGCCGGTCAGCACGCAGGTGCCGTTCTTGCCGGTGATGCCGAGCCAGGAGTCGACGTCCTTGCCGTGAACCTCGCCGACGGTGACGATCACCTTCTGCGCCATGCCGCCCTCGGTGATCGATGCGATCTCGCCCGCAGCCTCGTCGATCGATGCGAACGCGTGGGTGGCGCCGAACTTGAGTGCCTGCTCCCGCTTCCACTCCACGGGGTCGATGGCGAACACGTTGCGCGCACCGGCGATGACTGCGCCCTGCAGTGCTGCGGTGCCCACGCCGCCGACGCCGACGATCGCCACGTCCTCGCCGGGACGCACGTCGCCGCTGCGGGTCGACGAGCCGTATCCGGTGGGGATGCCGCAGCCGCACAACGCCGCGATCTCGAACGGGATGTCCTTGTCGATCTTCACCGCGGACGCCTCGTGCACCACCATGTACGGAGAGAACGTGCCGAGGAGCGTCATCGGGTAGACGGGCTCACCCTCAGCGGTGTGAATGCGGAAGGTGTGGTCCGAGACGGCCTCACCTTGAAGCAGCATGGCACCGAAGTCGCAGAGGTTCGCGATACCCGCCTTGCAGGACGGGCACTTGCCGCACGAGGGAATGAACGACAGGACGACGTGGTCGCCCGGCTCGAAGTCGGTGACGCCTTCGCCGACTGCGTCGACGACGCCCGCACCCTCGTGACCGCCGAGAATGGGGAATCCACCCATCGGGATGCCGCCGGTCATCAAGTGATGGTCCGAGTGGCACATGCCCGCGGCTTCCATCCGGATCTTGATCTCGTGCGCCTTGGGGTCACCGATCTCGATCTCCTCGATCTTCCACGGAGTGTTCAGCTCCCGGAGGATCGCACCCTTAGTCTTCAACTTCTCAAACCTCGTTTCACCTGTTGACCGGCCACTGCTGTCTGGCTCGCGTCGGATTGTGCTCTCTGTGAGGGTAGCCACTCTCGACCAGAATTGGAACACGTTTCAGTGCCATATCTGAAACACGTTCCAATTCTGTTCGGGTCATCTGACCGACTACGGCGTCGTCAGCCCTTGAGACCCTGATCCTTACTGCCGTACTCGTCGCGCAGACGTGGTTTCACCACCTTGCCGCCCGCGTTCCGGGGCAGCTCCTCCACCACGATGAGATCCTTCGGATGCTTGAACCGCGCCAGGTTCTCGTTCAGGTACGGCACGACGTCGTCGATTGTCAGGTCGGCCGACCCCTCGGCCGCGACCACGATCGCGACCGGCACCTCGCCCCACTTCGCGTCGGCGCGGCCGATGACCGCAGCTTCGGTGATCTGCGGATGCCCGTACAGCACGTTCTCCACCTCGGCGCAGTAGATGTTCTCGCCGCCCGAGATGATCATGTCCTTCGCCCGGTCGACGACGTAGAGGAATCCCTCGTCGTCGGCGCGGACCAGGTCGCCGGAGTGGAACCAGCCGCCGCGGAAAGCATCCGCAGTGCCGTCCGGGTTCTGCCAGTACCCGGCCATCATGTTGGGTCCGCGGTAGACGATCTCTCCCACTTCGCCGGGCGTAACATCGTTCATCTCCGGGTCCACGATGCGCGCGGCCACCGCGGGCACCACTTTGCCGATGGACCCGACCTTGCGAAGCGCGTCCTCTCCCTCGAGGACGCAGGTGATCGGAGACATCTCGGTCTGCCCGAACACGGCGATGTTGATCGCATCGGGGAAGGTCTCGTTCATCGCCGTGAGCACGGTGTCGGACGCCGGCGCGGCACCCCACGAGATGACGCGCAGTTTGAGGTCGCGGGGCTTGGCCTGCTGCGCCGCGCAGACGGCCTGCCACTGAGCGGGCACCAGGAAGATCGAGGTGGTTCCCTCGCGCTCCAGAGTGTCGAGCATGTCGTTCGGGTCGAACGCACCGAGCGGGTGGATCACCGAGAGTGCACCCATGTAGAAGAGCGCCGTCATCGCGCCCAGGCCGGCGATGTGGAACATCGGTGCGACGCACGATCCGATGTCATCGACACTGGTGCTGAGAGCCTGCAGTGTCGTCTGCGCCTGTGACTGCAGATTTCCATGAGTCAGCATGGCGCCCTTGGGCTTTCCGGTGGTCCCGGAGGTGTACATGATGAGCGCGACGGTGTCCTCCGGGATGTCGATCTCCGGGAGGTCGCCGTCCTCGGCGACGAGCGCCTCGTAGTCGGTCTGATCCTCGTTCTGCGCCCCACCGACCACGACGATGCGTTCGATCGCACCCGTCGATGCGGCGACGGCGTCGGCGAGCGGCGCCAGCATCGTCTCGGTGACGATGATCTTCGCGCCGGAGTCGGCCACCAGGAACCCGATCTCCGGGGGAGTCATGCGGATGTTCACCGGGACCGGGATAGCCCCGATGAGATTGGCGGCCAGCACGATCTCCACGTACTCGCTGCGGTTGAGCATCACCACGAGGATCCGGTCGCCGAACTCGACGCCGCGTCGGCGCAGAGCGGCGGCGAGCGAGTGCGTCCGCTCATCGAGTTGCCGCCAGGTGGTGTCCACGCCCATGAATCGAAGCGCAGTCCGATCGGGAATCATGTGCGAATGGCGACGCACCTGGTTGTTCCAGTGGTTGCGGCGAGAGCGCTGCGGCTCGGCGTTCAGTTCGAAGCCAAGGGCGTCGGTCGTCATCGGGGATTCTCCTCGGATCGGGTGTTACTCGGGTTCGGATACGGCTCTGGTTCTCTCGGTTGCAGGTCAGCGCTCTCCGGCGAAGGCGGCCAGCGCCCGTTGAAAGGCCGGAGACTGGAGCAGCGCGGTCTGACCGGTGATCTCCCGGCCGATGGCGGCCTGGAATCCGCCGAGCGCGTGTGCGTCGAGGGCCGATTTCGTCATCGCCAGCGCATCCGGTGAGCTGCGCAGCATCCGCCGGACCGCGCCGTCGACCAGTCCTTCGAGATGATCGGCGTCGTCCGCCACCCCGTTGAGCAGGCCGGCGTCGAATGCTTCCGGTGCGAAGAGCTTCTCCCCCAGCAATGCCATCGCATTCGCGCGCGCTCGGCCGACGGAAGCCGTGAACAACGCGGTCGCGCCGCCGTCCGGCATCAGGCCGATGTTCACGAACGCCAGCAGGAAGTACGAGCGCGCGGTGGCGTAGACGAGGTCGGCGGCGACGGCGAGCGACGCACCGATTCCGACGGCGGCCCCGTCGACTGCGGCGACGACCGGCACCGGAAGGTCGCGGACGGCCCCCACGAGCCGCGACCCGCTCTCGATGATCCCGCGTGACGCATCGGCGTCGAACCCGCCGCTCGAGGCCGCACTCGAAGCCATGCCCGCCACGTCGGCGCCCGCACAGAATGCACCACCTCGTCCGGACAGGATCACGACGCGGAGGTCGTTCCGCGACCGCCACTGCCCGCACACCTCGACGAGGCGAGCCGACGCCAGACCGTCCAGCGCGTTCATCCGGTCCGGTCGGTCGATCTCCAATCGCGCGACACCGTCGTCGTCGATGCCGTCCCACACTCCGTCGCGACACCTGGATTCGCTCGCCATCGCACCTCGTTCTCAGGGGTCGGCACCGGACATTCTGCCCACGAAAGTATCACCAGCAGTGACCTATGTCATGCGAATGACTATTAACATAAACTGCAACTGACACGCCATGACCTGGATATTTCAGCTATCTCTATTCATTCACTACGGTTCTCCCTGGTTCGATAGGATCACGGCCTATGACCGCCAGGACCACGCCGGGCGCGTGGGCGACGCCGCGTCGCACCCGTCCAGCTGATCGTCGAGAGATCGTCCTGCGCGCTGCTGTCACCGCCTTCGGTGCACATGGGTACGCCGCGACGCGTCTGTCCGACATCGCCGACGAGGTCGGCATCTCCACTCCGGCGTTGTACCGCCATTTCGACACCAAGTATCAACTGTTCACAGCATGCGTGAATCACCTCTCCCAGTCGTACGACGAGGCGATGGCCGCAGTCCCGGAAGCTCGTGATCCACGGTCGGAGATCACCTGGCTCCTCGCTGCGTTCACCGCCGTGACGCTCGATAACCGGACGGCGGGGAACCTGTACCGATGGGAGCACCGTGTGCTGCGACCCGCCGATCGCGCCCAGGTGCGGCACCGCCGGATCTCGCTGCACCGGCGCATGCGCGGACTGATCGAGCGCGCGCGGCCGGCACTCGACCGCCCCTCCGCCGACCTCATCACCGTTGCCGCCCTGTCGGTGTCGGCGAGCCCTGCGACGCATCGAGTGGCGATGCACCGGCGCACCGCGATCGAGACCATCACCAGGACCGCCACCGGTCTCATAGACGTCGACCTGCCAATCCGCACCGCCCCTGCCGTCCGGCCGGACGGTCTGGCGCCCACGAGCCGTCGGGAGGCGATCCTCTCGGCTGCGGTAGCGCTGTTCGCTCGCAACGGCTTCCACGAGGTGACCGTCGGCGACATCGGCACCGCGGCCGGACTCCCCGCCTCGGGTGTGTACCGGCACTTCTCGTCGAAGAACGCGATACTGACGGCTGCGCTGTGGCGCACTGCGGACCGCACCACCGACGCGATCGCGACCGGCCTCGCGCAGGCGCACACGCCCGACGAAGCACTTGTCGCGTTATCCGAGCGCTACAGCGCGCTGTGCGTCGACGACCCGGAGATCATGACGGTCTACCTCAGCGGCGCAGGCGCGCTCGACGACGGCGAACTCCGCGCACTCCGTCGCCAGCAACGGCTCACCGTCGACGAGTGGGCCACGTGGGTCGTCCGCGCCCGACCCGAGTTGTCCACGGCGGCAGCCCGATACCTCGTCCACGCGAGCCTCAACCTGGCCGGTGACCTGGTCACCGCCTACCCCGGCATCGACGTCTCAGCTGTCGCCGCGACATGTTGCGCCGTCCTCGCAGCGAACTGATCCTGCCCGGCTGATCGAGATCCTTCGACCTCAGACCGGTTCGAGCTCGGACAAGCGCCACATCCCGTCGTCGCGGATGAGCGTGACCTGGATCCGCGACTGGTAGGCGCCGCTTCCCGGCCCCATCGCGGGCGCCTGCGGAGTGGTCACCTCCTGATCGAGTGCGACGAGCACCACCGCTTCGTCGCCGGTGATCGACACGATGCCCGCGACGTCGGCACTGGCCGTCGACGACGCCTGCGCGGCGTCGTTCGCCTTGCGCGCCTCCTGCGACGACTTCACGTAGCGGTCCGCGAACTCGGGAGTGGAGATCGCGCGGATACGACGGTCGAGATCGTCGTACCGGCCCGCCTGGTAGGTCAGGATGTCGACGGAGTACGCCTTCGCGTCGCGGATCGCTCCGTCTCGATCGACGCCCTCGTTCTCGTCCGACCCGGAGTCGGCCAGCAGGTACCCGAGGATCGCAACAGCTACCGCGAGCGCGACCACCCCCACGAACAGCGCGCGGACGAGCTTTCTCGAATGCGGGCTGCCACCGGCTGCGCTCGGAGCCCCGGGTTCCGCTGCCTGTTCCTCCGCGCCCGCCTCGTCGATCTCCCGATCTTCGCCGTATCCGTGCCGGCGGGCCCGTTGTCGTTCCTCTTCGCGAATGCGCTCCCGGTTGCGCCGGTTCTCGGCGAGGAACTCGTCGTCGAGTGGAGTGACCGGCGTCGGCGGACGGCTCGAGTTCTTGTCGTCTCCCGAGGTGTTCGCCATGCGCCCAATGTAGCCGTCGAACCGCATGGGCCTTGCCAGAGGCCGAACTATCACATATATGTGATAACACTAGTTATCAGTTATTGGACCGATCACCTATCACCCGAGGAGCCGCCCCATGGTCACGTTCACCCCGGAGCAGACTGCGTTCGCCACCGCCGTCTCCGATTTCTGCCAGCGAGAGACCGGCACCCGCGCACAGCGCGACGCATGGACCGATGACGGCGCCGAGAACCACTCCCAGGAGCTCTACCGCAAGATGGCCGACCTCGGCTGGGCCGGGATCAACGTGCCAGAAGAGTTCGGCGGAGCGGGCGCGGGCAACGTCGAACTGTGCATCTTCCTCGAGGAGGCGATGCGCGCGATGGCGCCGATCGGCGGCGTCGGGCCCACGCTCATCACCGCGGCAGCGTACGAGAAGTTCGCCGACGACGACCTCAAGCGCGAAGTCCTCGGCGGTGTGGTGAACGGCGACGCGCTGTCGATCTCCATGTCCGAGCCCGAGGCCGGATCGGACGTCGGTGCCCTCACCTGCCGGGCCGACAAGGTCGAGGGAGGTTGGGTCATCAACGGACAGAAGACCTGGTGCTCCAACGCGCACTACGCCGAGTCGATACTGCTGATCGCCCGCACCGATCGCAGCGGCGGCAAGCACGAGGGCCTCACCCAGTTCCACATCCCGGCGGGCGCTCCGGGGATGGAGATCCACCAGATCGACACGCTCGGCGGGCGCGAGGTGAACGACCTGTACTTCACCGACTGCAAGGTGCCCGATTCCGCCGTCGTCGGCCAGGTCGACAACGGATGGCGTCAGCTGATGGCCGGCCTGAACACCGAGCGACTCATCCTCGCCGCGATGCAGTTGGGCGTCGCTCGCCGCTCATTCCAGGACACGCTGACCTTCGTCAAAGAACGCAAGCAGTTCGGCCGCCCCGTCGGCTCGTTCCAGGCGCTGCGTCACCGTCTGGCCGATCACGCGACCGAGATCGAGTGCACCCGCGAGCTCGTCTACAGCGTCGCGAAAGCGGCCGACGCCAACCCCGACAAACTTATGCCCCGCGAAGCATCGATGGTGAAGCTCAAGGCCACCGAGGTCAGCAAGGCGATGACGATCGACGGAATGCAGATGATGGGCGGATACGGCTATGCAACCGAGTTCGACGCGGAGCGCTTGATGCGCGGCGCGATCATCTCCACCGTGTTCGGCGGCACCAACGAGATCCAGCGCGACGTCATCGGCAAGACCTATGGCCTCTGACCTTCGCCGCCGCCCGCAACTGTCGGATGAGGTGGCCGAGGTCGTCCGGCACCAGATCATGACCGCCGAGATACTCCCCGGCGAGCGGGTCCGTCTCGACGAGACGGCGGTCCAGCTCGAGGTGAGCGTCACCCCGGTGCGCGAGGCGCTTCTGACTCTGCGCGGCGAAGGCATGGTCGACTACACGCCGCACCGCGGATACATCGTCGCCGAACTGACCCGTACCGACGTTCACGATCTGTTCTGGTTGCAAGGTGCGGCTGCAGCTCGCATCGCCCGTCGCACGGCAGGCGTGATAACCGCCGATCAGCTCGCCGACCTTCGATGGGCGAATGCTCGCTTACGGGAGGCCGCCGACATCGGGGACGCCCGTGACATCGTCGACGCCGAGTTCGAGTTCCACCGGACCCACAACCACATCAGCGGAAGCGGAAAACTCGCGTGGATCCTGCTCAACGCCACCCGATACACCCCGCACCAGCTGTACGCACGTGACCCGGAGTGGGCGCGGGTCGCACTCGACAGCCACGATCGACTGATCGACGCCTACCGGGCAGGCGACGCCGACGCCGCGGCCGCACAGGTCCGCCGCCAGTTCGACGACGGGGCCGCACGCCTTCTCGCGCACCTGGCATCGACGCCCATCTGGGACCAGCGGTAAGTCGGTCGCATCGCTCCTCCGGTAGGTCCATGACCACGTGTTTTGCACCCGTCGCAACCGGTACGCTAGAGTTCCTACTCGGTTCGTTAAGAGCACATTCCCCCATAGCTCAACGGCAGAGCACTCGACTGTTAATCGAGCGGTTACTGGTTCGAATCCAGTTGGGGGAGCAACAAGACCGCCTGTTCGCAGGCGGTTTTTTGTTTGCGTACCTCCCCGGTGAGCGTTACCCTCTCACTCGTGATGACCAACCGAGTTCAGGAGGCTGCTGGCGCTATCTGCGCCCAGCCGAGATAGCCGCGCCCCGCAGCCGATCCCGTAGCGATCGGCTGCTCGTCGACGTCTCACGAGCCCTGCGCTCGCCTCCGACTCATCCGCACCGCTTACGGTGCGCACATCATCGATTGGTTGTCCCATCATGCGTAAACCCACCCAGAAGCAGATCCTGTCCTCGTTCCGAGGAGCCACCAAGAGCGAGATCCGACGCGTCACGTTTCCGGAGAACTTCGACGACGTCGATTTCGACCGGATCGAGTTCTACGGCTGGCGTGATCGGAAGATCCCGCGCCGCGCCTACATCGTCATCGAACGGGACGACGAGTTCGTCTCGCTGCTCCTGAATCGCGCCGCCGCGAAGCCGTCCCGCCGCGCGATGTGCTCGTGGTGCCGCGATGTCTCCCTCAACGAGGACGCGGCCCTGTACATGGCACGCCGGACCGGTCCCCGCGGACGGCGCGGCGATACCCTCGGGGCTCTCGTATGCGAGAACTTCAATTGCCCTAAGCACGCACGTCAGCTGCCGCCCGCCTACCACAAGGCCACCGACCTCGACGCCATCCGCGAGATGCAGATCGACGAGATGCGGAGCCGGGTGGATGCGTTCGTCACCGCGGTGCTCTCCACCGATACTGCGTAACGGGGCTGCCCTCCACCGACCGCGCAGTCGATACGATCGCGCCATGACCGCTCACTCCTTCCGGACACCAGCGGTCGAATGGGTCGGATTCGACACCTCGGTCTCATTCGGCCCCGACGGGATCGGCCTCACCGACAGCATCGTGCACGACGAAACCGGGCCGTTCGGCACAGTCAGCCAGCCGCTGACCGTTCGTCGACGCTGACTCGGCCGAGGAATCTCATCGCGGCCCGGGCTGCGCGTCGGCCGGCGCGGGTCGCACCGAGTGTGGACGCGCTGCGTCCATAGCCGACCAGGTAGACACCCGGCGCCTTGATCACGCTCACGTCGTCGTCGGCCATCAGCACACCACCTGTCGACTCCCGGATTCGCAGCGGCGCAAGATGTCCCAGCGCGGCGCGGAATCCGGTGGCCCAGAGGATCACGTCGACTTCCTGGTGCGTACCGTCGGCGAAATCCACCCCGTGCGCAGTGAGTCGGCGGATGGGACCGCGCGAGTTCAGCAGCCCGCGCCGCACCGCGTCCCGCTGCCACGGGCCGCCCGGAAGCCCCGTCACGGAGACAACGCTCAACGGCCGGAGCCCCGCCCGGGTCCGCGCGGCCACATTGTTCTCCACTTCGAGGCCCCACCGGGCATCGAACGCCTCGTTCCGCCAGCGCGGCGGAGTGCGCGTGGACCAGACCGTGCGGACCCCGCGTTCGTCGAACATCTTCAGGAAGCCGATCGCCGAGATGCCACCGCCGACGACCAGTACGCGCTGTCCGGCGAAGTCCTCGGGTTCGGTGAAGTCGCGGGTGGTGAGTTGCCGACCACGGAAATCGCCGGGGTACCACGGCACGTACGGGCGGTCCCACGTTCCGGTCCCGGAGATCACAGCTCCCGCACGGTAGATGCGCGGCCGGCCGGCCGGATCCTCAGCACGAACGACGAACGGGTACTCGGCGTCGTCGGTGCTCTCCACCGATCGCACGCGCCACGGCCGGCTCACGCGCAGTGCGTTCTCCTGCTCATAGCGCCCGTAGTACCGCTTCACCACTTCTCGCGCGGGCTCGTCGGGGTCGGCGTCGCGCAGGGCCGATCCGGGAAGATCGTTGAGCCCGTTGACGCGACCGAAGGTGAGGTCGTCCCAGCGGTGACTCCATGCGCCGCCGGGCGTGGGATTGGCGTCGAGAACCTCGAAGTCGACACCGGCGCGCAGACCGGACCGCTGCAGGAAGTGCGCGGACGACAAGCCCGCCTGCCCGCCGCCGACGACGACCACCAGGCGCTCGCGCACATCGTCCCGGGTCGACTCCATGACCCCATCAACAGCGGATCGGCGCACCGATATTCCCACCGAGTCTCGTCCGTCACATCCACTGGCAGATCTTATTGCACCCGTGCAAGAATGCACTAGTGCAAGATTCATCGACGGGGCTGCGTGAACGCCAACGAACCGAGACGCTGCATCGACTCCACGATGCAGCGGTCGAACTCGTCCGTGAAGACGGGATGACGGCGGCGACGGTAAGCGCGATCGCCGACCGGGCCGGAGTCTCGCGTCGCACCTTCTTCAACTACTACGCCACCAAAGAGGACGCCGTGCTCGGCGCCGGACCAGCGCACGTTCCCGATGGTGCGATCGACGGGTTGCTCGACGGTGACGACCGACTCGGTGACGCGGTCCGCCTGGTGATCCGGGTGGTGCGCACGATCCGCCACACCCCCACCGACCGCGTTGCGCTCCGCAAGCTGAGACGTGCCAACCCGGAGCTACGGGAGCGCACGCAGCAGCACACCATTCACGCGTACCAGCTGCTCGCGGACGCACTCGCGGAACGTTACGAAGGGGCGCAGGCCGATTCGGCGATCGCCCTCATCCTGATCGCCGTCTCGGCTGTCAGGTTCGCCTACCGACACGACCCCGACATCTTCGATAATCCCGATTCACCGGCCGTCAGCTCGGCCGTCACTATTTTTCGAGAAATCATTAAGGACCTCCAATGACGACGACCTCGACCGCGGAGCAGACTCCGCCAGGCGAATCAGACGCCCCCTCGCAGAAGCACATCATGCTGCTGTTCATCGGTCTGATGATCACCATGCTCCTCGCGGCACTGAATCAGACGGTGTTGTCCACCGCTCTCCCGACGATCGTCGGCGACCTCAACGGTGTGGACCACATGACATGGGTCATCACGTCGTACATTCTGGCCAGCACCATCGTCATGCCGGTCTACGGCCGCATCAGCGACCTCCTCGGCCGCAAGCCCGTCATTCTGGCCGCCATCGTGATGTTCATGGCCGGCTCCGTGGTAGGTGCTCTGGCAGGCAACATCGTCTGGCTGATCGTCGGACGCGTGATCCAGGGTCTCGGCGGCGGCGGCCTCATCATCCTGTCGCAGGCCGCGATCGCCGACGTCGTCTCACCGCGCGAGCGCGGTAAGTACATGGGCTTCATGGGTGCAGTGTTCGCATTCGCATCGGTCGCCGGCCCGCTGCTCGGCGGCTGGCTCACCGAGGGTCCCGGCTGGCGCTGGGCGTTCTGGATCAACCTCCCCCTCGGCGCTCTCGCCATCGCCGCGACCATCGCCTTCATGAAGCTGCCCAAGCCGCAGCACGAGACCCGCCCCAAGCTCGACTACCTGGGAATGGTCGTACTCGGCACGGCGACGACCGCGTTGGTACTGATGTGCACATGGGGTGGACACACGTACTCCTGGGGCAGCCCCATCATCATCGCTCTCGGCGTCGCCAGTGCGGTTCTCGCCGTGGCCTTCGTGTTCGTCGAGCGTCGTGCGAGCATCCCGATCATCCCGATGAAGCTGTTCTCGAATCGCAACTTCAGCCTCGTCACGTTCGCGGCTCTCATGGTCGGAATCGCGATGTTCGGCGCACTCGGTTACATGCCGACCTACATTCAGATGGTCACCGGCGTCGACGCCACCATCGCGGGTCTGTACATGATCCCGATGATGGGCGGTCTGCTGGTCACCTCGATCATCTCGGGGCAGATCGTGTCCCGTACCGGCCGTTACAAGCTCTTCCCGCTCGCCGGCGCGGTCGTGATCGGTATCGGACTGGGGCTCATCTCGTCGCTCAAGGTCGACTCACCGGTCTGGCTGATGTGCATCTATCTCGCCGTTTTCGGCATCGGGCTGGGCCTGATCATGCAGATCCTGACGCTGATCGTGCAGAACGAGTTCCCGGGCGCCATGGTGGGCACGGCGACTGCCGCGACGAACTACTTCCGTCAGGTCGGTGCGACGCTGGGCTCGGCGATCGTCGGCTCGATCTTCACCTCACGTCTGGTGAGCTTGCTGTCGGAGCGCCTCGGCAGCGCCGCTTCCGGAGGGGGATCGAGCAGTAACAGCCTCACCCCCGAGAAGGTGGCGACGATGCCCGACGCGATCCGCATCCCAGTCATCGAGTCCTACAACGAGGCTCTGCTGCCGATCTTCCTGTTCATCGTGCCGCTCGCCGCCGTTGCGCTCATCGTCCTGCTGTTCGTCGACGAGCATCCGCTCTCGACCAAGGTGCGCGGTGCGACCGAGGCCGAGGCACTGGGCGAAGGACAGGTCATGCCCGAGCCGTTCGAGTTCCGCGACCGCAGTGCGCAGGACACCCTCAGTGCGGCCGGGGCGACGACCACGTCGTCGGGTTCGTCGACCTCCCCGAAGGCCGACGACTGACCGTCGACTATCCCGCCGCCCCCAGCTTCGCGATGTCGATCTTCTTCATCCCGAGCATCGCCTGATAACCGGCGGGCGTCATCGTGCCGGAATCCAGGCCGACCGGTACCACCTGCCAGCTCACGCCGAACCGGTCAGCGCACCACCCGCACTGCTCCGCTTCAGGATTCGCCGACAGCGCATCCCACAGTCGGTCGATCTCGGCCTGGTCGTCGCAGTCGATCTGCAGCGACACCCCGGGCGTGAACGACGATGGTTGCTCGACACCCGAGTCCATCGCGACGAACCACTGTCCCGCCATCTGGAAGTCGGCGAACATCAGGGCGCCCGGTTCCGCAGGCCCGGTCTGCTCGGGGTACTCCGCGGCCATCCCCCACGACGAGTCGGGCAGCGTCGCGATGTACGTGTCGATGGCGGCGCGAGCCTGATTCTGGACGTCCGCACCGAACATGAACGCGGGCATCACGAATGGGCGCGGGTCGCCCTCCGGGTCGGCCAGGATCAGCTGCCAGTTGACTCCGTATCGGTCCGCGACCCAGCCGTACCGCTGGCTGAACGGGTACTCCCCCGCGGGCATCAGTACCTGCCCGCCGTCGGTGAGGGCCGCCCACACCTCGTCGAAGTACGTCCGTGCGTCCGGGACGGCCGCCGGGTCGAAGTTCACCATCATCGAGATGGCCGGATCCGGCTGGAAGGTGGAGTCGGCGTTGATCAGCGCCAGCCGGTAGTCACCGATCGTGACGTCCACCACGAGCGGGAGCCCGGCGGCCTCCTTCTGGAAGTCAGGAAGTCCCGACTCCGGGTACCTCATCCGCACCGACGTGCTCGCGTCGCGGAACGTCTGCGCGTAGAACTCACCTGCTTCGACGGCATTCCTGTCGAACCAGAGATTGGGAACGATCTTCTGCATGAGGGCTCCGCCTTTCACGTGGAGTATCGGGCTCTGCGTACGTCCTCGTCTCCTAGCATGCGCCGTCGGTCCGACACTGTGAAGTGATCACGGTGACGGGATCACGCGACCGCGAGCGCATCGACCGGTGCGATGGCGACTGCCCGCCTGCTCGGCGGCAGCGATGCGGCGAGCACCAGCACCACGGTGCCGGCGACGATGGTCGCCAGCGCCGGCACCGGTAGCCCCACCTGGAACCCGGATGTCACCGCGCCGACCAGCGACTGCGCGCCGACGGCGCCGAACACCGTGCCCAGAAAGATGCCCGCCACCACTGCAGTCCCACTGAGCGCCAGCGATTCGATCGTGATCATCGCGCGGATCTGCCTGCCGGTGAAGCCCATGGCACGCAGCATTCCGATCTCACGCGTCCGGCCGATCACCGTGAGCGACATCGTCGACACGAACCCGACCGCCGCGATCACCGCGGAGATCGCGATCATCGCGACCAGCACGGCTGACATGACCGAGAGAATCTGCTCCGCCTCCCGTACGTCGTCCGCGCTCATGCCGGCCCAACTGTGCACCGAGTCGGTGAGGGCCCGCATCCCGCAGGCGATCGTCGTCACCAGGGTGACGCCGATCAACAGCCCGATGGTCGACCGTGTGGTTCGCCGCGGGTCGCTGACCGCGTTCTTCCGGGCGATCATGGCAGACGGCGTGCTCCCCGCGAGGCGACCGGCTATCGCCACCAGTCCCGGCACGATCCGGCCCGCGCCGCCCATGATGCCGACACCGACGGTGGCGGCCCCGAAGAAGGCTGCGAAGAAGCCCGCGCTACTGGCTTGCTCCCCCAGGTGACACGCGACAAGCAGAAGCAGCGCGCCCCCGATGATCGTCGCACCAGCGAGCAGGTCGCGGCCCCGCGACCGGACCACGCGGGACGAGCGGACCACCGTGCTCTTCGACAGCGCCGACCGCGACCCGACGACCGTGGCCCCGGCCGCGGTCCCCACGACGGCTCCGATCGCCAGGATCACCAGCGGCGGAACCGTCGTGTAGTCACCCGAAGGCAGTGTTCCCCTGTGCACCAGCACTTCTCGCACGATCCACGCTCCGCCGATACCGAGTGCAGCGCCGGTGACCGCACCCACCATCGCCGTCTTCACGACCGCGTTGACCAGACTCGCACGGAGTTGCTCCGCGCTGGCGCCGACGAGTCGCAGGAGATCGAGTTCGCGAAGCCGTCCCGCGATCACGGTGTCGATGCCGTTGCTGATGACGACGGCGGCGACGAACAGTGCAAGCAGAATGAACACACCGGACACAACGCCCATGAGGAGTCCCACACTCCCTCCGGCGTCGTCACCCAGGCTCGTCAGAATGCTGGACGCCGCGATCAGCGACGTGGCGTACATCGAGCTGAGCACACAGACGACGCCCACCGCCGACAGCTCCCGCAGGGACCCCACCGTCAGACGGGAACTCGTGGCGTTCATGCCGCCACCCCCTGCAAGCCGATGAGGAGGTCGGAGATCTGGCGTGGGGCGAGTCCACGGTGCTCGCCGACGACGCGACCGTCAGCGAGCACCAGGATGCGGTCCGCATACGACGCCGCGACCGGATCATGGGTCACCATCGCGATGCCCTGCCCGTACTCGCGAGCTGCGGCCGTCAAGAGTGCGAGGACCTCCCGGCTGGTGCGGGTGTCGAGGGCGCCGGTCGGTTCATCCGCCAGGATGATCGTCGGTCGCCCGGCGAGAGCCCGCACGATGGCGATGCGCTGCTGCTGTCCACCCGAGAGCTCGGACGGCAGGTGATCGAGCCGATCGCCGATGCCCAGTGAGCCGACCAGGTGATCGATCCACGCTCGCTGCTCGCGGTCGGGTCTCCGCCCGGCGAGTACGAAAGGCAGTTCGATGTTCTCCCGGGCGGTGAGCGTCGGAACCAGGTTGAACGATTGGAAGATGAAGCCGATGGTGGTGCGACGCAGGATGGTTCGGGCAGTGTCGCCGAGTCCGACGATCGGCTGATCGCCGAGCCAGATCTGACCCGCAGTCGCCTCGTCGAGTCCCGCCATCACGTTCATCAGCGTCGACTTTCCGGAACCGGACGGTCCCATGATCGCCGTGAACTCACGTCGCCTGATGTCGACGCTGACGTCGTTCAGAGCATGAATCGGGTTGGCCGGATCCCCGTAGGTCCGGGAGACGTTGCGCAGCGCTACTGCGATCTGTCGTGCGTTGTTGTTCATCATGGCACCAACGCTATGGTGCTGACCTGCACTGACGCATCGCCCAGGAGATGTCTTCGCCGTCATCTGCAAGGCGTGGGCTGCGTACTACTTCAGATGTACGCCGCCTCGTCACCCGGGTCATGCTCACACCGGTCATGCGCACACCCCGCCATGCTCACACCCCGGTCATGTTCACCCCCCGGTCATGTTCACACCAGGTCATGCTCGTAGGCGTACACAACGAGCTGCACGCGATCCCGCAATCCCAGCTTGGCCAGGATTCGCGAGATGTGCGTCTTCACAGTCGCTTCCGAGAGATACTCGTCGCGCGCGATCTCCGCGTTCGACAGCCCCTTCGCAGCACACACCAGGATCTCGCGCTCGCGCGGAGTCAACTGGCCGTACTCCGGTCCGGGTGCCGCCGAGGCTCTCGACCGGTACCGCTCGAACAGACGTCGGGTAGCCGATGCCGCCACCACCTGGTTGCCGTCAGCGACGGCACGCACCGATGCGAGCAGGAAGTCGGGCTGTGCGTCCTTGAGCACGAATCCGCTTGCGCCCGCTTCGATCGCGGACGCGGCGGCCTCGTCGACGTCGAATGTGGTGAGAACGAGAACGCGGGGTGCGGCATCGCCGAGTTCGCGGACGAGCGACGACGTCGCGGTGATGCCGTCCACGCCCGGCATCCGGACGTCCATGAGAATCACGTCGGGCGCTGCGCGGGCGACCATCGCACTCACCTCCAGTGCGGATGACTCCTGAGCGACCACCTCGATGTCGGGCTGGCTCTCGAGAATCATGGCGATGCCGCCACGGAACAGGGGCTGGTCGTCGACGAGTGCGACGCGGATCATCGCGGCGGTCCTTCCATCGCGGATGCTGAGGGGATGTCGAGAATGACGAGCCACTCGGCGCCGTCGCGCTCACTGCACAGGATCCCCCCGGCGTGGGCGGCTCGTTCGGCCATTCCGATGATGCCGTGGCGGGCGCCGCCGGGCGCGAGCGGATCATCCGACGTGACGTTGCGAACCGTGAGACGGCACCCGTCCGTCCAGTCGTGGTGAACGATGACGGTGCTGCGGAGGTCGCCGTACTTGAGGGCGTTGGTGAGTGATTCGGTGAGGACCGCGAACGCGACCCGGCGCAGACCGGCGTCGGCCGTCGTCTCGCCCGTCTCGGTGGAGTCGATCCTCATTCCCGCGGCACGCATGCGGCCGTACAGCTGGTCGCGGTCGGTGCGACCGACCTCGCCCGGAGTGTCGGTGCTGCGGAGGTCCTCGAGGACGCCGCGGACGTCGGCGAGCGCGGAACGGGCGGTGTCGGCGATGACGCCGAGCGCGTCGCGTGCCGCTTCAGGCTTCTGATCGATGGCATACCGTGCCCCTTCGGCCTGTGCCACGACCACGGCCAGCGAGTGCGCCACGACATCGTGCATGTCGCGCGCGAGACGGGACCGTTCGGATTGCTCGTCGTAGAGGTCCAGGACGCGACGTCGTTCGAGTTCGGCGATGGTCTCGCTGACCTCGGCAGCGGCGACGCTCCGCCGTTGAAAACCGATGTACCCGACCACCCAGCCGCCGACGACGACCACGGCGGTGCCGATGGTGGCGAAGACCATCGCCCAGATGTGGCTGCCTCCGCCCTCCATCGCATTCGGGTACGTGTACGGCATCGTGATGCCTGCGACCACCGACCCGGTGATCGCCACGAACAACGAACCGGTGCGCACGCGCCGAGCGGGGTGCCGTCCCACCATGTAGAACAGAACCGCGTACGCCATCGAGAAGGCCGTCACATCCGTGGCCGCTACCTGGACGGTGGCAGATGCCAGCGCGGACACGATCATCAGCGATGGCGCGAGTCTGCGGGAAACCAGCGCCAGGCAGATCAGTGCGTCCGCGACGTGGACAGGAGCCGTGAGCCCGGAGTTGACCAACGTCACCACACCACCGGCGACGAGACTCGACACGACGTCGAAGACGATCGACCGACGGCTCAACGCACCGACTCTCAACGGATCTCGCACGAGTCCAGGGTGCCACGCCCGCGTCTGCGACCGCCGATGCGGAGGCCGCCCAGGCCGGTTCCTCGACAGACTCCACGTCGACGACTAGTGTCCGTGACCCGACCCGATGTAGATGGAAGGAGATGATCCAGATGGATCTCGACCAGAATCTCGAGCAGCGAGTCGCCGAACTCGAACGTCAGGTCGCGAACCTTCAGCAGATGCTCGCCGGCTCGACGGCGCGTCCGGATATCCCGGATGGGCCCAATCCGAAGCCGACTGTCCTCTGACCGGCACCGGCTCGGCGGGCGTTGGTGCCCCGTGTCGGGCTCGAACCGACGAATAACCGCTTTATGAGAGCGGGGCCTTAACCAACTTGGCTAACGGGGCCGCTTCAGATTACCGGCGCACCTGCCGAGCCTCGCTTCGGCCCTCACCCTGCGGCACACCCGCTCAACCGTCAGCGACTCCGGGTCATCTGGGCGAAGTCGCGCTCCGACCGACGTTGCGTGTACCGGTACACCGCTCCGATGAACAAGGCGAAGACGGCGATGCCGATCAGCTGTCCCCAGTCACCGAGCTGATCGCCGATCACGGCGAGCGGTTCGTCGTCGCCGGTGGCCGCTACGATGCCGGCGAACACCACGCCGTAGAGGCTCTCACCGACGATGAGGCCGGTGGCGAGCAGGACGCCGAGACGCTTCTTGCGTTCGCTGTCCACAGCATCGCGGTCGGCCCACTTGTTGTAGTACCGTCCGATGAACGCACCAACCGGGATGATGAGCGTCAGCGCCATCGGCAGGTACATGCCCATGCCGACAGCCAACGGTGGGAGGCTGAACTTCGAGGTGCGCTTGAGGACCTCGTCCACGATGATGACGACCACTCCGACCAGTGCTCCGATTCCGACGAGCGCCCAGTTCAGATCGCCGCCGAACACGCCCTCCGAGAGCGCCGACAGCAGCCCCGCCTGCGGCGCCGCGAGCGCCTGATCGGTGGCGCCGGGCGCACCCTGGAAACCGAACGCGTTCTGCATCAGGTCGAGGATCGGCGGGATGATGGCGGCGCCGAACAGCACGCCGATGATCAACGCGACCTGCTGCTTCCACGGCGTCGCGCCGACGAGCTGACCGGTCTTGAGGTCCTGCAGATTGTCGTTCGAAATGGTGGCCACACCGAATACGACTGCCGCCGTGAACAGCGTGTACGCGATGAGTGCGTCGGTCTGCCCAGCGTCCTCGGCACCACCGTGGGTGAGCTTGATCAGCAGTGCAGCGAACAGCACCACCAGGATGCCGACGCCGGAGATCGGGCTGTTGGACGATCCGATGAGTCCGGCCATGTAGCCGCAGACTGCGGCGACCACGAGGCCGATGAGGAGTACGAACACGACGCTGACGCCGACCACGCCGGCCGCGCTGTCGGAGATCGCACTGTTGGACGCGAAGTCCCACAGCAGCCAGCCGATGGGGATCATCGAGATGAGGACGGTGAGGCCGACGTACTGGATGGGGATGTCCCGTTCCATGACGTCGACGGTTGCACCGGAGCGACGCGCCTTCGCGCTGGCCATCGCGGCGATGATGCCCTTGAGGATCGGACCGATGACGGTCGCGAGCGTCCAGATGGCGGCGATGGCGATCGCTCCCGCGCCGATCATGCGGACCTCGTCGCTGAAGACCCCGTCGACGAAGTCGGCCAGCTCGCCGGTGGCGGGCGTGCTCCCCCACGTGCGGATGGGCAGCATGACGAAGAACGAGATCACCATGCCGACGAGCATCGCGATCCCGACAGCGACGCCCACGAGATGCCCCACACCGATGAGAGCGAGCGAGAGGCTCGCGCCCATCATGGTGCTGCCCGATCCCACGCGGAACGCCGTGCTCACCGATGACGAGAGAACCTTGAGCGAGCCGAGGAGCGAGAAGACCGCTGCGGCGATGGAGCCGACGACGATGGCTCGCATCCCGCCGCGGTTCTGGTCGATGCCCTGCGAATCCGGGTCCGTCTCGTCGTCCGCGGCGGCCTCGCCCACCTTCAGCACCTCGGCTGCGGCGACGCCTTCCGGGTACGGCAGATCGGAGCCGGTCACCAGCGCTCGGCGCAGCGGAATCGAGTACATGACGCCGAGGATGCCGCCGATGGCGCAGACCGCGACCGTCGTCCAGTACGGGAAGCCGGTCCACCAGCCGATCATTATCAGGCCGGGCAGCACGAAGATGATCGCCGACAGAGTGCCGGCCGCCGATGCGATCGTCTGAACGATGTTGTTCTCGACGATCGAATGATTCTTGAAGTACCGGAGGATCGACATCGAGATCACGGCGGCCGGAATGGCAGTCGCAAAGGTGATGCCGACTTTGAGACCGAGGTAGACGTTCGCCGCAGTGAACACCAGTGTGATCAGTCCGCCGAGAACGACGGAGCGAATCGTCAGTTCGCGCGCGCCTGATCTGGCCGTCTGCGGTCGAGACATGCGGGGTCCTCTCAAGAAACGTGGATTGCTCCGGTGCCTCACCGCAGTGAGACTCGCTGTCCCACGATAGGACTCATGCCGCCGCTTCATGTCGTGCATCCCCGTTTACGCCCGATTTGCCGCGAATCCGTCTTGCGGTCGAGCGACCCGGCTACAGCGCTTCGACGCCCGCGTCGACGGCCTGCTCCAGCAGACTCCGCCGGTACGCCTCGAGTGCGACGAGGTCACCGAAGAGAGCGTTGTAACCGTCGGGATCGGTACCCGGCGACATCCGGCGCAGTTTGGATTTGATGTCGGCGATCTGGGAGCCGACCCAGACTTCCTGTGACCGCGCGAGAACACTCGAGATGAAGCGCGGGATCTTGTCGTCCTCGACGGGCATCGCCTCGACGGCGAGCTCGGTGACCAGTGGCGCGAGCGCAGTGTCGTCGAGCGCCTGCGCGACGGCCTCCACCCAGGCTGCGCCGCCGAGCCCGCTCGCGGCTCCGCCGGCTTCGGCCACTGCGTTCCGGATGCGCAGATACGAGCCGTCGGTGAAGCACTCGCCCGGCAGTGAGTCGAAGACGGTCCCGGCGATCGCCGGGTACTGCAGTGCCGCCTTGAGCGCCTCGCGTTGCGGCCACAGTCGAGGGTCATTGCGCAACGGTCGCGCGGTGGGCGGGGCCGACATCGCCTCGGGGCGCGTCCGGCTGGTGCCGCGACCATTCCGGCCACTGCCCCCGCCCCCGCGGCCGGACTTGCCCGCGATCCCGCGGACGCGCGAGAGCACCTGGGCCACGTCTTCCCAGCCGACCCATCCGGCGAGCTGACGAGCGTATTCGTCGCGCAGCGCCACGTCGCGGATGCGGGCGACGACGGGGACCGTGTCGCGCAGCGCGGCCACGCGCCCTTCCGCGGTATCGAGGTCGTGTTTGCGCATCAGCGCCTTGATCGCGAACTGGAACATGGGAATGCGCCGGGCGACGAGGTCGCGCACGGCGGGATCGCCGGATTCCTGCCGCAGTTCACACGGATCCATGCCATCGGGCGCGACCGCGACGAAGGTCTGCCCGGCGATCGACTGCTCACCTTCGAATGCCTTGAGTGCCGCCGCCTGTCCTGCGTCGTCACCGTCGAAGGTGTAGATCACCTCACCGCGGAAGTACGAGTCGTCCATCATCAGCCGGCGAATGAGCGCGAGGTGGTCCTCGCCGAACGCGGTGCCGCACGACGCGACGGCGGTGTCGACGCCGGCGGCATGCATCGCCATCACGTCCGTGTAGCCCTCGACGATCACGACCTGGTGCGTCTTGGCGATGTGCTTCTTCGCCAGGTCCAGACCGAACAGCACCTGCTTCTTCTTGTAGAGCATGGTCTCGGGAGTGTTCATGTACTTGCCGAGATTGTCGTCGTCGAAGAGCTTGCGCGCCCCGAAGCCGATGACGTCGCCACCGAGGTTTCGGATCGGCCAGAGCAGTCTGCGGTGGAACCGGTCGATCGGCCCGCGTTTACCCTGCTTCGCCAGGCCTGCGGCTTCGAGTTCCGCGAACGTGAAGCCCTGGTTCAGCATGGCCTTGGTCATCGTGTCCCAGCCCGCCGGCGCGTACCCGCAGCCGAATTTCTCAGCGGCGGTGCCATCGAAACCGCGGTCCTTCAAGAAGTCCCGGGCGGTCTGCGCGTCGGCGGTGCGCAGTTGCTCTGCGTAATACCGCTGTGCGGCTGCATTGGCGGCGACGAGCCGGGCGCGAGTGCCGCGGTCGCGCACGATCGCGGTACCGCCGCCTTCGTAGCTGATCCGGTAGCCGATGCGGTCCGCGAGCTGCTCGACGGCCTCGACGAAGCTGACATGCTCCTGCTTCTGCAGGAAGCTGTACACGTCACCGCCCTCGCCGCAGCCGAAGCAGTGGAAGTGGCCGTGATGCGGGCGGACGTGGAACGACGGCGTCTTCTCGTCGTGGAACGGACACAGCCCCGTCATCCGGTCCGAGCCGGCCTGGCGGAGCGCGACGTAGTCGCCGATGATCTCCTCGATACGCGTCTGCTCGCGGATGGCCGCGATGTCGCGATCTGGGATACGTCCTGACACGCCACCATCCTAGTCGGGCGCGCGGCGCCCTCCCGGCACGGGACGCACCGCCGCGACCGTTGCAGGTCGTCGGAGGTCCCGGCCCGGCAGGAACGCGTACCCCTTATTCAGTCCTCTTCGACGACCTTGGCACCGTCGGAAGCCCGTTGCACGGCCTCGGTCCCCTTGATGGCGCCTTCTTTGGACGCGTACGGCTGCCCGGTGGCGACGATCTCGCCGTTCCCGGCGATCAGTGAGAAGTAGTACTTGCCGCCTGCGTTCTTCTTGATCTTGAAGGTTCCTGCCATGGGACCTTCCTCCTTAGTCAGATGAGGAATCCGCACTCTGCGAACTCCACTTCGATCGTGCAACGAATCAGGTGCTCCTGCATCTCGGGCGGCACTTGTCGGATTCTGTCGGACCTCCGCCCTATCGTTAGCGCTACATCGAACATACGAGCGAATGGATCGTCACAGCCAGGCGAGGCATCCGCCCGAACCGAAGGAGTAGCCATGTGTGAATTCGACTCTCGATGCAGCGGATCCGACGATCTGATCGGTAACGCCCTCTCGTTGATCGCGCGCGGATCCTGGGCCGTCACCGGGGTGTACGGCGACGAAGCGGAGCCTCCCATCGCGTACACGAGCGGTCTCACCGAACTCGGCCGACCGGAACTCGTCATCACCGGGATCGAGCCCGAGTACGCAGGTCCCCTTCTCAACGAGGCGGCCGCTCGCATAGTTGCGGCACCGGGTCTGCGCCCGCCCACCACGTTGTCGGACTTGCAGTCCGCACGCGGATTCGACTTCGCGATGATCGACGTGATCGACGCGTCGCAGCTGAAGGTCACGGCCATGCTGTTCGGTCAGTCGTTCCAAGCCGCCCAGCTGGTGTGGACGGATTCCAACGGTCGCCTGCCCTGGGACCGCGGCTATTCGCTGGCACCTGACGAGCAGCCACTGCTCGGGGTCGCGACGACGGCAGCGTAGCGGCCGGGAGCGCGCTGGCTCGCCGCTCAGGCCTGGGCGGCGAGCGCCCCGGCCCGGACGGCGACCGCATTGGCGATCAGCAGATCTGCAGCCACCATGCCGGGGAAGTAGTCGGCGATAACCGCCCACATCGCGCGGCCCTCGTCGGTCAGTTCACCCTTCTTGAGCTGGCCGTACGCCTGGAGTCGCGCGATGGCTGCGAAGGTCATCGACTGCATCGACAGCAGCATCCACGGGTTACTGCCGGTGTCGACCCGGTCGAGCGCCTCGTTGCGGGCCGCGATCAGGTCGTACATCTGAGGCGACGACCGGCGGACGTCGCGCAGCATCGTGTTCACGTGGCGCGACGCTTCGAGACTCACCGGGTGCGCCATCCAGTCGGCCCTCTGGTGGAAAGCGTCGATGGTGGCACTGGTGCGCATGTCGAGGTCCAGGACCGGACCTGGCACGAGTCGGAAGTGCTCGAACAGCATGTCGACTTGTTCGCGACTCATCGAGTCGACGGCCAGGACGTTGCGGTCGAAGACGCCGGTGCGAGGATCACTCATGCGTCCCGTCGCGAGCAGTCGCAGCAGTTCGTCGCCGCCGAAACCAGTCAGGTAGGCCTGGATCTCGTCGTGGTCGGTGTGCGACGGGTCGACGATGGCGGCGGTCGCGAGGGTGCATCCGATGTAGGGGTTCGGGTGAAAGGACCAGTCGCCGTCGGGCATCACGAACGGCTGCTCGCCGAGGCCGGATCGGATAAGCATCGCGGGGATGCGTGCAGGTGCGACGGGGCTGTCGCCGAGAGCGATCAGCGAGGCCGTCGGGTCAGCCGCGAGGATCTCGTCGGCCGGCGCGGATGCGGCCGCCTCGAGGGTGTCAACGGTGTCGTCATCGCCGGTGCCCGCCTCGGCTGCCAGGACGGCATCGAGCCGCATCCACTCAGCGGTCAGCGGCCCGACGGTCGTGTCTGCGCTGGGCTCCCCCGCCGGGACCGACGGCGCGTCGCGCACGATCGTCGCCACGGGTGCCTCCTCGGTCTCACCCTCCTCGTCGGCGATGAGCGCGACGAGGGTGCCGTCGGTCAGCCGCCGGGACGCGTCGACGATGCTCCGGGTCGAGAGCGCGAACTCGGCTCCTGAACGTTCCTCGGCATCCCACTCGCGGACGATGTCGAGGTCGGCGTCGAGTAACGCGAACGACGCATCGACCGCACCCGGCACGTACACGGCGATGCGGCGGTGGTCGGCAGCAGCGACATCTATCACGGCCAGGCTGGTCTGCCACGCCGCGGGGGCACCGGGGCGTTCGATGCGCACCAGCGCGTGCGGCGGCCGCACCACCAGCCGCAGTGACTGGTCACCGACGGTCACTCCGGTTGGACGCTCCGCGTCGCCGGGCCCGAACTCGACCTCGTCGGCGTCGACTGCCAGCCCGGCCTCGGCAGCGTCCGCATCGACGGTGAAGGTGGTCACCGATTCCGCGAGCCCTTCTTCGGAAGGGAGACGAACGGCCGGGTCGTGAGCGGCATCGAGGCCCTCCACGACGACTGCAACGCGGCGCAGATCCAATCCGTACGAGTCGCTGACGGCGATCACGTATCGCCCCAGAAGGGGTTCATAGATTCCGTCGAACGGGTCGGCGGAGGTGATGTAGTCGGCGGAAGCCCACGGGCAGTCGACCATCCACTCGAGGTCGCCTGCCCGCCGGACTCGAACACGCCATTCTTTGACATCGTCGCCCGCATGCGCGGGGAGGTCGACGAGCGGCCGTTCGCCGAACACCGGGTCTCCCTCGCGTGTGGTGATTCCCGGCAGTGCGTCGGGCAGTTCGATGCTGGGCGACTCGATGGGCCGCACGCGTCGCGTCTGCCCGGCACGGCCGTCGCGCGTCACGGTGAATTCGCGGTGCCCGGCGAGGTCGAGGGTGCACAGCAGCCAGCCGTCCCACGGTCCGGCCTCACTGTCCACGACGGTGACTGCGCGGCCCTGAGATCCGGTGAACTGCGCGTCATTCGGCACCAGCGCAAGGACCTCGCCCGGGGGCAGTGTCCGGTGCCGCGACATGCTGCGACCGTCCGGAGCGAAGAGCACTACCGGGTCGCCGGGCACCAGCACCGGCAGGGAGCGCCGAGCACCGCTATCGAGGTTGACCAGGACGCATTCGCGCAGAGCCGAGGTCACCGGCACCAGCGCCGCTTCACCGGCGCCGACCGTGACCTGCTCGGGTGCATCGCCGGCCCACGCGCGCCAGGTGGCGGCCTCGTCCCCCGCCGGCACGACCACGTTGAGGGTGCCTTCGGCTGCGTCGTAGCGCAGGACCGGCGATCGTCCGGTGCACAGTTCGACGGCGCCGTCGTTGCCGTCGAGGAACGAGGCCCGTTCCAGTCGGGCGATCAGCGTGTCGAGAATCGTCGGCGGAAGATCGGTGTTCGAGGGGCGCATCGCGTGCGGAGACCACGTGACCGGCTGCGCCACACTGGCGACGAGCGCAGCGCACAGTCGCGCGAGGATCGTCACCGCGACGTCGGGCGCATGGTCGAGGAGCGCCCGGAAGGCGCCCGGCAGTTGCGCCTGGCGGTGCTCGAAACCCGGCTCGGTCAGATAGTCCAGTACAGCGGTCCCCGAGGGTTCTCGTCCCGCCGCCACGTGCCGTTCGATGACGTCGATGAGCGTCCCGACCGCGTGGTCGGGCAGCCCGGCGTGAAGTTCCAGGAGCGGCAGCAGGTTCGGTGCACCCGCGTTCGGACTGCGCAAGGCTTCGACGTCGCGGAGACCGGTAGCGGTCAGCATGTCCCCTGCGAAGTCGGTGACGGCTGCTTCGAGCGCCGGGTCACGATCGATACCCGCCGCGTCGGCGAATCCCGCCCAGAAGTCGGTTGCCGCATCCTCACGGAGTGCGGCGTGCCAGACGAGCGCCGCGATCGTGAGCGCCGGATTGCGGGAGATCACGGCGAGGTGTGCACCTGCGGGGAGCTCGCCCACCACTGCGCCGAACCTCTGCTGCGCCCGGGTTAGTTCGTCGCGGGTGGGGTTCGCTTCGACGAGCAGGTCGACGCCGCCCAACCTGGCGCTGATACAGGTGTCGATCTCGTTGTCCTGCAGAGTCGCCGAGCCGGTCATGCGCGCTGTTTCACCACACCTTTTATCTGGGTCGGTGTCGAGGATTCCCGGCACCGTCGTGTCTCGATTCGATCGGCCGACGGACTGCCGCGAACCGACCGAGGCAAGGACACAAGGTACCCGCCGAGTGGCCGACGATTCGAGCCCGCTCGGCGCGTCTGTGGGAAGCCTCACGCGGACGTCGGATCCGTGCCCTCAACACCGGACCCCGGCGGCCTCATCTCTGCCAGACTCACAGATGAGCGAAAGTGACCGGGACCGGCGCTCAGCCGTCGCGGGGCGACCGACGAAAGGGCTCGGATGGACCGGTTCTCGCATGATGGTCTCACCTTCGACGTCGTCGATTCCGGCCCCGCCGACGGTGACGTGGTGGTTCTGCTCCACGGTTTCCCGCAGACGGCGACCTCGTGGTCGAAAGTGTCGAAGGTTCTCACCGACAATGGTTTTCGCACCGTGGCACCGACCCAGCGCGGCTACTCCCCCGGCGCGCGCCCACGCGGTCGCCGGAGTTACCGGATGAGCGCACTCGTCGGCGACGTCGTCGAACTGATCGATCAGCTCGGTGCCGGCAAGGTGCACCTGGTGGGCCACGATTGGGGCGCCGCGGTCGCCTGGTCGGTGGCCGCCGCACACCCGGATCTCGTCCGGTCGCTGACGTCGGTCTCGGTTCCGCACCCCGGCGCGTTCCTCGAGTCCATGATGCGCAGCAAGCAGATCCTACGGTCCTGGTACATGTTCGTGTTCCAGATCCCGTGGCTGCCCGAACGGGCCGCGACAGGTCGCCCCGACGGCTTCGCCGGGATGCTGACCCGCACCGGCATGACCCGCACCGAAACCGAGGTGGTGCGTCGCGAGGTCCTCGAATCGGGTGCACTGACCGGCGGGCTCAACTGGTACCGCGCCATGTTCCTCAGCGGACCGAAGGATCTCCAGCGCCGCGTCCGCGTGCCCACGACACACGTGTGGAGCGACTGCGACTCCGCCCTCGATCGCTGCGGAGCCGAATTGGCGAAGGACTACGTGCGCGCCGACTACCGCCTGGAGGTCATGGAGGGCGTCTCGCACTGGATTCCCGACCACCGTCCAGCGGAGTTGGCCGAGATCATCCTGGCGCGGATCGCACGGTCCTGAGTCGCCCTCCGCTATGACAGCAGCACTCCTGGATTGAGCAGCCCCTCGGGGTCGAGGGCGTTCTTGATGATGCTCGTCAGTTCCATCACGTCGTCGCCCACCTGGTCACGGAGGAAGTCCTTCTTGAGGCGACCGACGCCGTGTTCGCCGGTGATGGTGCCGCCGAGTTCGATCGCCAGAGTCATGATCTCGCCGAACGCCTGGTTGGCACGCGCCGTCTCGTCGGCGTCGTTCGGGTCGTGCACGATCAGCGGATGCGTGTTGCCGTCGCCCGCGTGTGCGATGACCGCGATCGTGACGTCGTTCGCCGTCGCGATCGCCTCGACTCCGTCGATCAGAGCAGGCAAGGACGGAAGCGGAACCCCGACATCCTCCAGGAGTAACGATCCGATCCGTTCGACGGCCGGTATCGCCATGCGCCGGGCCGTGGTGAACGCTTCGGATTCGACCGGGTCGGAAGTGGAGAACACGTCGACGCCTCCACACGCGGAGAATGCCTCTTCGATGATCGCCACCTCTGCGGCTCCGGCCGGGCCCGGCGCATCGGACTGCGCGACGAGCAACGCCCCGGCGCTCCGGTCCAGCCCCATCTTGAGCATGTCCTCGACGGCGTTGATAGACGCCGAATCCATGAACTCGAGCATCGCCGGACGGATCTGCGACGTGACTGCGAGCACCGCCTCGCTGGCCGCGCGCACGTTCGGGAACGATCCGACGACAGTGCAGGCGGGCGCCTGCGGCGGCAGAAGCCGGAGCGTCACCTCGGTGACGATGCCGAGCAGCCCCTCGCTCCCGACGAACAGTTTGGTGAGCGGCAGCCCGGCGGAATCCTTGAGCTGCTTGCCACCCACTCGCACCGCGCGTCCGTCGGCGAGCACCACCTGCAGGCCCAGGACGTAGTCGGTGGTGACGCCGTACTTGACGCAGCAGAGTCCGCCGGCGTTGGTGGCGACATTGCCGCCGATGGAGCAGATCTCGAACGACGACGGATCGGGCGGGTACCAGAGCCCGTTCTCCTTCGCCGCTGCCTTCACCTCGGCGTTGACCAGGCCGGGCTGAGCGACGGCGGTCCGCGTCGCGGTATCGATGGACAGCTCGCGCATCTTCTCCGTCGACAACGTGATCGCGCCGTCGACGGCGGTCGACCCACCGGACAGGCTCGTCCCCAACCCGCGCGTGATGATCGGAACCTGGTGCTCGGCGCACCAACGGACCGTAGTCTGCACCTGCTCGGTGGTAGTCGGGCGCACGAGTGCGAGCGGCGTTCCGGCCGCGGGATCGAATGCCCGGTCCTGTCGGTATCCGCCTAGAATGTCCGGATCGGTGACGACCATCCCGTCCGGCAGTGCAGTGGTCAGCGACGATAAATCCGGTGCAGAACTCATGCCGGTCACCCTAATGCGCACGACGACCCGGGTGTGAGCCGGCTTGCACCCAAGTTCCAAAGGTGAGCTGAATCTGTGGTTGAATCCCACACGCGCCAGGCTGGCAACCGGGCTGGACGTGGGGGCGTCGCCACTCTCGCTGAAACCGTTGCCGATTCCAGCCGACCGCGCAGCGACAACCGTGGCGGACGGAATGGAGTCTCGCGAAGTGAAGAAGCTCAAACGCGCCCTGGTCGTGATGGCGACCCTCGCCGGCATGGCAGCGCTCGTGCCTGCTCAGGCCGCCGAAGCAGCTCCCCGAGCCACAGTCGGAGGCGGCTCGGGAATCGTTCTCAACGGCAACGCACGATGCACTATGACGACGGTCGGTCACGATCGCACCGGGCAGCTCGTCGGCCTCACAGCCGGCCACTGCGGCCCGCTCGGCGCACCGGTGACGTCCGAACGCACCCCGAAGGCCGGCGTCATCGGCCGTGTCATGGCAGCCAGCCCGCGCATGGACGTCGCCGTGATCAACCTCGACCAGGCACGGGTCCGCCCTGTCCGCCAGGTGGGCAAGGCCCGCATCTACAAGGTGGGCTCGTACCCGCGTCCGCACTCGAACGTGTGCAAGCAGGGCCGGTCGACCGGCTTCACCTGTGGACCGACGCTGCTGTTCCAGGGCGACGCGACGCTCAACTACGTGTGCTCCAACCACGGCGACTCGGGCGGCCCGATCATCTCGCGCGGTCGCGTCGTCGGAATGCTGAACGGCGCACTGCGCGTCGCAGGCCCGGGCACGCCGTCGATCGCATGCACCAACCGGAACGTCCCGCTGCACAGCCCGATGATCGCCACCAAGATGACCGACATCCTCAAGACGCTCAACCGCGTCGACACCCCGGGAAACGGGTTCCGCCCGATCTGACCGTTGCCCGGTACGCACCGACGACATGACGAAGGGCCACTCCGTTCGGAGTGGCCCTTCGTCGTTCGTACCAGCTGCTGATCAGTCGTCGACTTCGATGACGTTGCCCGTCACGGCATCCACCTCGACCTCCCGGTCGTCGTCGCCGTTCGCCGAGATGTCGATCGTGTAGGTGGTGCGGTCGCCGTCGTCGTCATCATCGCGATCGAGGCTCCACTCGGTGACTCGTCCGGGGACCCTCTCCAGTGCGACCTTCTGCGCATCCTCCGGCGTCTTGAGGGTGCCAACGTCGAACGTCTCGTTACGGTCGTCGTCATCGTCGTCATCACCGTCCCCGTCGCGCTGAACCACTTCACCGGTCTGCGCGTCCACGTGGACTTCGCGCTCCTGATTGCCCGCAGACAGTTCGACGTCGTACACGTACCGGTCGCCCTCGCGGTCGAGCGTCAGGTCCGACACCTCCCCGTCCGCCTCGGCCTTCGCCTTGTTGACGGCGTCGCGCCAGTCGATGGGCACCATCAGGACACCAGACTGGTCGTCGGCCCCCGACGGCGAAGTCGGAGCGCTCGGCGATCCCCGCTCGGGTGTCTGCGATCCGGCAGGCGCGGTCTCGGTGACGGTGCTGGCCGGCGCCGGCTCGGGGTCGTCGCCGCACGCTGCGAGCGGGACGGTGAGGGCGAAGGCGGCGCCGACTGCGGCGATTCTCGGTACGGTCCGGTTCGTCATACCACCTAAGGTACCGATAGTTCCTGAACCCGGCAGTGGGAAGCGTCGTCCCAGTGCATACGCTCAACGAACCAGCTCAATGCACCGGTTCAATGCGCCAGTGAGGACTTCTCCCGCGCATGCGGCGACGATGCGAACATGTTGAATCCGAGCGCGCACGAGATGTAGGCGGCGGCGTGCTGGCCGCGAACGCTGTTGCCGGCGAAATCGAGTCGCGGGGAGAACAGTCCGGTCGCGCCCTTACCCGGCGCGATGGAGACGATGCCGCCGGAGACGCCCGACTTGGCCGGCGTGCCGATCTCGAACAGCCACTCGCCCGAGCGTTCGTACATGCCGCACGACGCCATCACGGCGAGAGTGTCGCTGCTCGCCTCATTGGAGACGACTCGCTGGCCGGTGATCGGGTTGACGCCGCCGTCGGCGAGAGTCGCGCCCATCACTGCGAGGTCGTCGGCGGTCACCATCAGCGAGCACTGCCGCGTGTACACCTCGACGGCCTCCGCCGGATCCACCGCCATCCGTCCGTAGCTGTAGACCAGCCGGGCGATCGCCCGGTTGCGGTCATTGGTCCGCGTCTCCGACTCGTAGACCTCCTCGCTCATCTCCAACGGCCGCCCAGCGAACGCCGACAGCCCCTCGCGCACGATGGTCCACCGCTCGTCGATGTTCTCGCCCGGCACCAGGGCGGTCGTGCCGATGGCGCCCGCGTTGACCATCGGGTTGAGCGGCCGGCCGTCGTTGAGCTCTACCGCCATCACCGAATCGAACGGCAGCCCGGTGTTGTTGACCCCGATTCGCGCGACCAACTCCTCACGCCCGTATCGCTCGCACATCAGCGCGAACATGAACGCCTTCGAGATGGACTGGACGGAGAACGCGACATCGACATCGCCGACCGCATGCCTGCTGCCGTTGACTCCGACCAGGGAGATCCCGAACCACGACGGATCCGCTTCCGCGAGAGCCGGAATGTAGTCAGCGACGATCCCGTCGTCGTTGCTCGCGTATCGCTCGTGTGCGTCGGTGATCAACTGGCCTACGCGGCTCAGCGACGGCAGATCGCCCGTCGATACCCGCTGCGGAACATCGCTCAGATCAGTCTGGATCATGTGTCCCCTTCCCCCTGCATTCTGTGCCTTCTCCATACTGCCTGCCCCGCGCCCGATCGAGTGTCGGCTCTCCGCCATCACCTCGCCGGCCGCGGGTGTCGCGAGCACCTGCGCCATTGACCCCGATCCATCACCGGCGCACTCTGAAGCCACACCCTTCGAACCTGAAAGCGACCCCCGATGCGAGCCAAGAAGATCAGCACGAACATCCCCGTCGACGACATCGCATCGGCTCGCACCTTCTACACCGAGTTCCTCGGTCTGAGCACCGAGGAGTTCAACCTGGGCTGGGTCGCACGTTTCACCGACCCGGACTCCGGCGCGCATGTCCAGCTCGTCACCGGCGACAAGACGGCTCCAGCCGATTCGGCCATGTCCGTACACGCCGACGACGTCGACGCGGCCTACGCCGAAGCGCAAGGACTCGGCTACGAGATCGTCTATCCGCTCACCACCGAGGAGTGGGGCGTCCGCCGGTTCTTCGTCCGCGCGCCCGACGGAACCCTGCTGAATATCGTCCAGCACCGCGAATAGGTCGCACTCGTCGTCTGAGTGGTACCGCACAGGAGCACCATCGGCCTATAGAGCAATGCCGCCCCCGTGCGGTACCACTCCTCCGAGCATTCACTGCCGCCCTCGGTCTGGACACCGCATCCCACTCGATACCCTGACTCGATGCAATTCGACGAGATCGTCGCGGTGCGGACCACGAGCGCCGCGTGGCGGCTGCTGCGGGCCGACAACGCCCCGCTGGTGCTGTCGTTCCTCGGCCGGGTGTTCGTCGACGACAACATTCGTGAGATCTCGGAGTCCGAGCTGGTCAGTCTTCTCGACGACGAACTTCACACGCTGAACGCCAAACTCGGCGACGGCTCCTACCCCCGCCCCCCGAAGGCCTACCTGGACGAATGGTCGGCGCCCGATACGGCCTGGCTGCGCAAGTACTACGTCGTCGAGAGCGACGAGCCCCACTACGATGCGACACCGGCCGTCGAGCGGGCCGTCGCATGGGTGCGATCACTGCAGGACCGCAGCTTCGTGGGCACCGAGTCGCGGTTGAACACGGTCTTCGACCTACTGCGTCAGATCGTCTACGGAACCAACACCGATCCCGAGGTCCGACTCGCCGAGCTGCGTCGGCGCCGGTCCGAGATCGATGCGGAGATCCAAGCTGTCGAACGGGGCGAGGTCAGCGTGCTCGACGCGTCGCGCCGCCGGGACCGCTACCAGCAGTTCGGCGATGTCGCCCGGGCATTGCTCTCGGACTTCCGCGAAGTGGAGGGCAACTTCCGCATGCTGGACCGCCAGATGCGTCAACGCATCGCCACCTGGCGCGGCACCAAGGGCGAACTGCTGGACGAGATCGTCGGCAGTCGCACCCTCATCAGCGACTCAGACCAGGGACGAAGCTTCCAGGCCTTCTACGACCTGCTGTTGTCCGCTGACCGTCTCGACGAACTCGACCGACTGGTCCGCGAAGCACAAGCCCTCGACGACGTCGCCGACACCGACAGCCGCCTCACCAACATCCACCACGACTGGCTCGACGCGGGCACGCGCGCGCAGGAGACGGTTCGCCGACTCTCCGAACAGCTGCGCCGATTCCTGGACGACCAGGCCTGGCTGGAGAACCGTCGGGTCATGGACCTGCTCCGCAACATCGAGGCTTCGGCGTACACGGTGCGCGATCTACCGGCCGCCGAGTTCGGACACGGGATCGATTCGCCCACGCCGACGGTGAACCTGCCGATGGAGCGCCCTCTCTACCGGAGGACGGCAACCGTCGAGGTTTCGAGCGACGACGTCGAAGAGGGCGAGTCGGACGGTGATTCGGATGCGTTGTTCGAACAGATCCACGTCGATCCAGCGCCGCTCATCGACGGCGTCCGCAAGGTTCTGCGCGGGCGGGACCAGGTGACGCTCGCCGAAGTCGTCGCCGGCGCTCCGCTGCAGCAAGGACTGGCCGAGCTGGTCACCTACCTGTCTTTGACCGACGAGAGTTTCGCGAAGGTGTTCGACGAGAAGGCCGAGGAGGCCGTGTCGTGGACCGACGAGACGGGCACCGGGCGCACCGCCCGCGTACCGCGTGTCATCTTCACCCGCGCAGTATCGACCCCGGCACCATCTGCCACCGTACCGTCCACCACCGCACCGTCCACCACCGTGCCACCGACCGAGCAGGAGGGCCCATGAGCCGCGCCGTGCCCCGCGACGAGCTGAACCTGTCCCTGGCGGTCACGTCGCTGATGAGGGGCGTCGTCTATCGCGACGCAGCCGAGACGACGTGGCAGCACGTCGTCGGGCTGGCTGCGCAGGTCAGCGACCACGTGGCGACCATCGGCCTGCAGGTGGTGATCGACGAGGCTGAGGGGTACGCGTTTCTGCGCTCGAAGTCGGACGACGAACTCGCCGACCTCGGGATCCCGCGATTGGTTGCCCGGCATCAGCTGCCGTTGCACACCTCGCTGCTGCTCGCCCTGATGCGCAAACGACTCGCCGAGCACGACACCACCGATGCAGGCAACCGTCTGGTCCTCACGGGCGACGAGTTGCGCGAGATGCTCAGCCCGTTCTTCCCCGCGACCACCAACGAGGCCCGCACCACCGACCAAGCCGACACCGCGGTCCGGCGCGTCACCGATCTCGGGTTCCTGCGCCGCATGCCCGGTCAGGACGGCGAGTTCGAGGTGCGCCGTGTGATCAAGGCGTTCGTCGACGCGCAGTGGCTCGCCGACCTGGACGCTCACCTCGCCGAGTACACCGAGATCATCCGCGAGGAGGCACGATGACCACGACGGGACTGTTCGCGGCCACCGAGTTGGAGAGCAACGAATCGGCTCGGTCGGGTTTCCGGCTGCAGAAGTTCCAGGTGTTCAACTGGGGCACGTTCGATCAGCGAGTGTGGACGCTCGACCTCGCCGGCGAGAACGGGCTGCTGACTGGCGACATCGGATCGGGCAAATCGACCCTCGTCGACGCCCTCACCACCCTCCTCGTTCCGGCGCACCGCGTCGCCTACAACAAGGCTGCCGGCGGCGAATCGCGCGAGCGCGACCTGCGGTCGTACGTGCTCGGCCACTACCGATCGGAGCGCAACGACGCCACGGGTTCGTCGCGGCCGGTGGCTTTGCGCGGGATGTCGAACTACTCGGTGATTTTGGGCGTCTTCGCCAACGAGGGCTACGACGAGACCGTCACGTTGGCGCAGGTGTTCTCGATGCGCCACGACAGCGGCCAGCCGGAGCGGTTCTTCACCGTGACCGATCGAGGCCTGGACATCGCGACCGATTTCGCCGGCTTCGGCACCGACCTGCGAACGCTGCGCAAACGCCTGAAAGACAGCGGAACCCGCATCCACGAGCACTTCCCCGAGTACGGGCGCGACTACCGTCGCTCCCTCGCCGTGCGCTCGGAGCAGGCGATGGACCTGTTCCACCAGACGGTGTCGATGAAGGCCGTCGGCAACCTGAACGACTTCGTTCGCGATCACATGCTCGAACCGTTCGATTCGAGCGGCTGGGTGCACACGATGGTGTCGCACTTCGAGGACCTGACGGCCGCGCACGACGCCGTCGTCCTGGCCCGCAGGCAGCTCACCGAGTTGTCCCCGTTGCTCGCCGACCACGACAAGTATCAGAGTCACGTCGAGATGGCGTCCGAATTCAAGGAGCGACGCGGCGCCCTCCGTGCGTACTTCGCGAAGCAGCGGTCCGAGCTGCTGAGTACGGAGTTGGAGTCGTACAACCGCGATCTGTCGACAACTCGCAGCGAGCTCGAGGGAGTCGACCGCGATCTCGCTGATCTGCGGATCGAGCTGCGTGAGTTGGAGTTTCGTCAGGCCGGCCTGGGTGGCAACGACATAGCGGCTCTCGAGAATCAGATCGTCGAGGCGCAACGGCAACGCGAGGAGCGGGCTGGCGCATACGAGCGGTACACCCGCCTGCTCACCGACGCCGGACTCGCACCAGTCGAGGACCGCGGACAGTTCGAGCAGCGCCGCACCGAGGCGACCGACGCCGTCGTCGAGTTGGACGTCGAGACCGCCGACACCGCTAACTCGATCACTGAACTGGTGGTGGATCGTCGCCAGCTCGACGCCGAGGGACGTCGGATCGCCGGCGAGATCGCCAGCCTTCGCGAACGCACCAGCAACATCCCCGATCGCAACCTGCGGATGCGCGAGATGATCTGTCAGGGCGTCGGCGTGGAGCACGACGAGCTGCCGTTCGTCGGCGAGCTGATCGGCATTCGTGCCGACGAGAGTCGTTGGGAGGGTGCGGCCGAGCGTGTGCTGCGCGGCTTCGGACTGTCGCTGCTCGTCGCCGGCGATCTGTACGACCAGGTGTCGAGCTGGATCGACGCCAATCACCTCGGTGGCCGCCTCGTGTACTTCAGAGTTCCCGAGCGGGTGTCCGCCAACGCCGGACCGACTCCCCCGAGTAATGCGCTCGCCCACAAGCTCGACATCAAGGACGGCCCGTTCTACACCTGGTTGGAGCGACGACTGTTCGAACGTGCTCGCCACGTCTGCGCGGAGTCTTTGGACGAGTTCCGCGGGGCGGACTACGCGGTCACGGTGAGCGGCCAGGTCCGGTCGGGCGGCGGGCGGCACGAGAAGGACGACTCGCGGCGAGTCGACGATCAACGGAACTTCGTGCTCGGCTGGAGCAATGAGCAGAAGGTCAACGCTCTGTTCAGCGCGGGTCAGCGCGTACAGGACGATCTGAACCGGATCGACTCGGAGATCGAGGAAGCCGATGACCGACGCAAGCGACTCATGGACCGGCGCAATGCATTGACGGGTGTGGACTCGTACTCGAGTTTCGATGTCGTGGATTGGATGTCGGCCGCGACGCGGATCGCCGAGCTGACCGGACGGAAGTCCGATCTGGAGCAGTCGTCGGACGAGCTCGCCGAGGTGACGGAGTCGATCTCGTCGACCCGTGATCAGGTATCGGTCACCGATGCGACGCGTGACGGACTGCGTGACAAGGTGTCGCGCCTCGAGGTGGCACGAACGCAAGCCGAACGATCACGCGGCGCGGCTCAGCAGGTCATGTCCGACCCGGACTTCGACTATGCGGCAACGTACTTCGATGCGATCACCGAATCGGTCGACGAGTACCGCGGCGCGGTCAGCGGCGGTGCGGACCACGAGCTGACGGCCGGTGAGTGCGCCGAACTGGAGGCAACGCTCGCCGAGCGACTGACCGATGCCGCCGAGCAGCATTCGAGCCGGGCGGGGACGTTCGAGACCCGTGTGGTGAACCGGATGTCGGAGTTCAATCGGAACCACCCGGTACTCACGACCGAACTGGACGCCGACATCGCATCGGCGCAGGAGTACCGCGAATTGCATCGCCGTCTCGCCGAAGACGATCTGCCCCGGTTCGAGAACGAGTTCAAGAGCTACCTGAACACGAACGCGATCCGTGACATCGCGATCTTCGCTGCCAAACTCAACAAGGAAGTGCACCTGATCCACTCGAAGATCGACACGATCAACGAGTCGCTCGCCGGCATCGAGTACAACACCGGTCGGTACATCCGACTCGAGGTGAATCCGACGCAGTCACAGGAGATCCGAGAGTTCCGCGCGGATCTGCGCCGGTGCAGCGATGGCGAGATGGAGCTGGGCACCGAGGAGGAGACGTACACCGAGGAGAAGTTCCTGCTCGTCAAGGCGATCGTCGAACGCTTCCGTGGCCGCGAGGGTTTCGCCGAAATCGACCGTCGCTGGACCGAACTGGTGACCGACGTTCGCAACTGGGTGACGTTCGCCGCGTCGGAGCGACATACCGAGGACGATTCCGAGTACGAGAACTACACCGATTCGGACGGCAAATCGGGCGGCCAGAAGGAGAAGCTGGCGTACACGATACTGGCGGCGTCACTGGCGTACCAGTTCGACCTGAAGTGGGGCGCCACCATGTCCCGCGACTTCCGCTTCGTCGTCATCGACGAGGCGTTCGGCCGGGGCTCGGACGACTCCGCCCGCTACGCCCTCTCCCTCTTCGCCCGACTGGGCCTGCAGCTCCTCATCGTCACCCCGCTGACGAAGATCTACACGATCGAGCCCTTCGTCTCCGCCGTCGGCTACGTCGAGAACCGCGGCGGAAACTACTCCCAACTCCAGTGCCTCACCATCGAGCAGTACCGGGAATCGAGAAAGGAGCGGGTGGCGCCGCCTTCGTAACTCTCCATCTTCACTGCTCGAGCGAGCTGCCCCCTCACTGCTCGAGCAAGCTCCCCCGCTACTCGAGCGAGCTCCCCCCGCTGCTCGAGGAAGCCTCCCCCTCGATAGCCGAGCAGCCGTCCCTCGATGACAGAGCACGCCTGGCTCCTCGATAGCCGAGCACTTCTCCCTCGATGACAGAGCACGCCTGGCTCCTCGATAGCCGAGCACTCCTCCCTCGATGATTGAGCGAGCGCAGCGAGTCGAAATCACGGCGACAGATCCCCGAAATGGACCCCCGTACCCTGACTCCATGCCCTTCCACGGTTTCCCAGTCGCCGCCCTCGACTTCTACGACGATCTCGAGGCCGACACTTCGAAGCCCTTCTGGGAGGCCAACAAGCACATCTACACATCATCTGTCGCCGCCCCGATGAACGATCTCGCGGAAGCCCTTTCCGGTGAGTTCGGTGAACCGAAGGTTTTCCGCCCGTACCGCGACGTCCGATTCTCCAAGGACAAGACCCCCTACAAGACCCATCAGGGCCTGTTCTTCGCGCACGGTCCGGCGACCGGCTACTACGTGCAGATCGGTGCGCCGGGGGTGATGGTCGCTGCCGGCTTCTATCACGCCGAAGCGGACCGCCTAGCCGCACTCCGCACCGCCATCGACACCGAAGCCCATGGGAAGGAACTCGAACGTCTCCTCCAGAAGCTCACGAGATCCGGGTGGACAGTCGGCGGCGACACGCTCAAGACCGCGCCGCGAGGCTGGCCGAAGGACCATCCGCGAATCGAGCTGCTGCGGCACAAGTCGCTCACGGTCAGCCGCGATTACGGCTTCGAGGACATAGTCCACTCCCCCGAGCTTCTCGACCAGGTCCGCGAACACTGGCGTCAGGCGACGCCGCTCGTCGATTGGGCTGTCGCCCACGGCTGAGCACTGCCTCGGCCCTGTCACCGGCCGGCGCGTACATCCACCCACTGAGTCCCGCTCGGCTCGACGTGCGCAGACCCAGCAGTCGAGGCCGCAACCGCTGCCTCTGCATCGGCCAGATCCGACGTCGCGAGCAGGAGTGTCGCCTGGGCCGCGTACTCGGTCTCGAGCACTGCTATGCCACGGGCACGCAGCTCGGCTTCCACGCGACCCGCATCCGCGTGCGGAAGGCTCACCCTCGAGAGGGTCCGCTGCTCCCGCCGAATCACCGTCGCCGATTCGAGCGCGCTCGCGACGGCATCGCCGTACGCACGCACCAACCCGCCGGCGCCGAGGAGTGTGCCACCGAACCAGCGGACGACAACGGTCGCCACATCACTGAGTTCGGCTCCGCGTAGGACGTCGAGCATCGGCGCGCCAGCTGTCCCCGACGGTTCGCCGTCGTCGTTGCTGCGCATCGTCTCTGCCCGCGGCCCGAGAATGAACGCCGAGCAATGATGACGCGCATCATGGTGCTCGCGTCGCAACTCCGCGAGTAGTGCGCGGGCGGCGTCCTCCGTATCGACCCGGCGCACGACGGCGAGGAACCTGGACCGCTTCACGTCGACCTGACCGATCGCGTCGGCCGGCCCGGCAACAGTGAAGTACGGAGGTTCGGTCACCTCCACATGGTTTCAGATCGAGTCGGACGCAGCTGAAGCCGCCGCGGCCGGAACTGGGCTAACGTCCAGGTACTGACTCGTCATTGTGAGGTGCGTATGAAAACCATGCGGGCGCTCCGGATCCTCGCGGGATTCCTCGCGGTGGTCATCGTGGTGGTGATTCTCTGGGTCGACCTGGCCACCGACCTGTGGCAGAAGTACGTCGTCATGTCGGGTCTCGCCGCCGGTCTCGTCACGTTCGTGTTGACGGTGTTCGTCGTCGACAAGGTGATCGCCCGGTCGGCACACGAACGGTGGGAACCGGTCACGCTGCTCGCATTGGGCGACCTGCGGCGACGGATCGCGCCTGCGGGCCCCGAGGGCACTGCTCTTCAGGACGAGCATCTGCTCTCAGATCCGGATGCGATCGCGATCGCCCTCGAGCGTGAGCGTGACTCGATCAGTATCGCGATGGCCCGATGGGCATCGTTTCTGGCGGTGAGCGCAGACGTCGCCGACATCATGGATGCGGCGGCCGATTTCGCCCTCGAACTCGATGCTCTCGACGATCTGGTTGCGGCACGTCGTCCCCCCTCAAATGATCCCGAGGTCGCGGCTGGGCTCGCAGCACTTGAGCGAGCACGCGGATCACTTCTGGAAGCGATCGATGAGGTCTTGGTTACGCACAGCGGATACCGGCGGTCCACCGCCCTACGAAGCCGGCGACTTCAGACTGCGCCTAAACCGAGTATTCCCTGAGTCACTCAGTCCGGCCTCACCGCACCCCCGCCTCGATCAGCGCAGCCTGATCAGCGATCGCGATCGCCAACCCACCGGCAGTCGTCGGGTGCAGCGGGGCATTCCCGTCCATACCCTGCACGAAAGGCTCCGGCGAGCAGAGTCCATGGCCATCGAAGGACGGCTTCGCCGTGTGGAACGACGCTGCCTCGGCGCCCTCGGCGAGAACTGTGTTCAGGGAACCGAGCCAGCCGCGCAGAAGGTCGACCTTCTCCTCCGTGATTCCCAGATCTCGAACGCACTGAGTGTCGCCCGGCAGCGGATCGTAGTACTGGTTGATGATCACCGTCGGCGGATCCGGCAGTGACCGCAGCCGCATCAGCAACACCAGGTAGTCCCGCGCGAAGGATTCGATCCGCTGGTGGAAGTAGGCGTCGCCCGCGGCACCGCCGCAGTCCGGGAGCGCAGCACACGCGCCGACCATGTGCGACCAGCCGACATCATTGGCGCCGACGCTGATGATCAGTGCGCTCGGGCCCGCCTCCAGCGCCGCTGACAACTGCGGCGGAAGCACTGTGTCGCCCCGATTCTGCTCGCCGAGGAGACCGGCACGAAGGGTCGCACTGCTGCACGCCAGATTCGTGATCTGCCAGTCCGATGCCCTGCCGAGGGCAACCGGGAACGCCCCACTGGTCCGCTCGCAGGCGGTGTCGTCCGGAGTGGCATCTCGCAGCGGCGGATTGCCGATACCGGCAGCCGTCGAGTCACCGATGACCACCACCTTGCCCGATGTCACTGCCGGCGTCGTCTGCGGCCCCGACTCCGTGATGGGTGCAGCGCCGAGCAGCGATGCCAGCGAGGTGATCCCCCGCAATTGGTCGGCTGCGGAGAAGGCGGTCGCGAGAACGGCGCCGACGTTCAGTGCTACGGCGAGCAGCACTCCGACCGACACCATCGCGACGGATGCGCGGACGGAGCGCCGCTGCCACCCGGCCACCGCGCCCATCAGCACCAGCGACACCCCGATCACGATGAGCACCTGGATGATCAGATAGTTCCGCCAGCCGCTGACCAGTGCGTCCCGCAATTCGTTCTGCGCATCCTGACGGGCGGAGTCCTGACGGGCGGGGTCCTGGCTGCCGGGTCCGATCAGATCCGTCAACTGCTCGGACAGACGTAGGTCGGTCAGTTCGAGTCGCGGCCGAACCGGCCCGGGGAAGTCGATCGCGGTGGGCAGACGCTCACCGAACAAGTCGACCTCACCAGGTCCGCTGAAGGAGGCTGACGGCGCCGCCGCGCCCACACGGACGGTCTGCCCGACCGCATCAGCCGACTGCATCGGGGTGAGCCACAACGAGGTCGCGATCGCGATGGCCGCCACCACGAGCATCACAACGACGTTGACGACCCGCTTCAGCATGGGCCGAGCATGACATGGTCGTCGGACAGTCCGCAGTCAGTCATCACCCGTGCGAGACGCCGGGGTCGAGACGACATCCGCTCAGTCACGATGCACGCCGCAGATAGTCGCGCATCTCGTCCGCGGTGCGGTCGTCGAATGCCACCAACATGACCTCGCGAACCTCCGCCTCGGAGGCTGCGACACTGTCGATCGCGGCCGCGATCGCATCCCCGCGCGGCCACCCGTAGACACCGGCACTGATCAACGGAAACGCGACAGTCCCCGCACCGAGCAGATCGGCCACCTCCAGGCTCCGCCGATAGCAGCTTTCGAGCAGACCCCGATCCCGCTGCCCGGCCGCATGATTGGGGCCGACCGTGTGGATCACATACTGCGCCGGCATGTTCCCAGCAGTCGTGAATCCGGCGTCGCCCGTGTCGAGTCCGTCCGGGAATCGTTCGATGCAGTCCCGCAGGATCTCCGATCCTCCGGCCCGGTGGATCGCGCCGTCGACTCCCCCGCCACCGCGCATCGCGCGGCTCGCAGCGTTGACGATCGCGTCGACGTCGAGCGCAGTGATGTCACCGTGAACGACCGTGATGGCAGGCATGACCTGAGTCTGTCACCGACAATCGGCACGCACCAGGTCACCGGGCGGGCGGGATACCACCGCTCGGCGGGCCGGGAGGCGGACCGCCCTTTCCGCCGGGTCCACCTGGGCCGCCTCCTGCGTCGGCCTCCGGCTTCGTCCTCGTATCAACGCGCACCGGCAGCGTCGCCGTGTATCCAGAGACCGCGTTGCCCATCACCTTCGCGACCTGAGACTTCCCATTGTCATCACCGAACACGTTGTCGGTCGCCAGCGTGATGCGCGCCAGGTTCTTCGCCGAGCCCCCGTACTCCGAGCGCTTGTAGACGACGTCGCACATCGCCTTCGGGAGCGCGAGCTGCGAGGTGGCGATGGCCTCGGTGTGGTCGGTGATCGACCCGACGTCGGGGTAGACCTCGAAATGAACGTGCGGCCAGCGGCCCGGATAGCAGGCGGGGACGATCGAGGTGAACGTGACGGCGCCGTCCTCGTCGGCGACCTGTACGCCACGCAGATAGGTCTCGTTCTCGATGCCCTCGGAGTACAGCGAGTACTCGCCCTTCGCATTGCAGTGCCACACGTAGACGGCGACGTTCTGGAACGGCTGCTCCCGCCGGCGATGTCGGTGACGTTCAGGGTGAAGGTCAGTGGCACGCCTTCGGCGGTGGCGCCCCCTCCGATGCTCGATCGAATGTCCCTTCGCACGATGCCCGCGCGGTGCAGCACGTCCGGACCGTTCGATCCGTCGCCCGGGTACGGCCCCGCTGTCTCGTCCGGAATCTCACCGGCCGCAGAATCGGCCGACGACCCACCCGACGCGCCTTCTCCCGAATCCCGCGAGCACGCGGCCAGCAATGCAGTAGTGGTCCCGACGCCGAACAGCGCAAGGACGTTGCGCCTGGTGACCAGTGTCTGGATGTCGAAGGACGCTCCCTGATCGACGATCTCATCGGCGGCGTGGTGGAGCAGTCGTCCTTCGTAGGCGGGACCGTCGGGAGTCTGCTCTACCGCCGGCCAGCGGCCTATCGGGCCGCGTCTGGGTCCTGTATGGGGTGTCATGCGTCGACTATCGCAGCGCAGACCGGTCGCAAGCTGCCTGTTCGCTGTGAGTGCGCTGGGAGTGGCTACCCGTCGGCAGCATCCAGGCGCTCAGCCACTTCTTCCGGGAATCCGCCTGTCGCGATCGGTCCCCAACGGGTCGGCGTCACGCGGATCAGCGACTTGTTCTGCAACCGCATCGCCGCGCGGTACTCGTCCCAGTCCGGGTGCTCGCCCGAGATACTGCGAAAGTAGTCGACCAGCGCGTCCTCCGACTCGGGCATGTCGAGGACCTCCGCGGTGCCGTCGACCTGAACCCACGCGGCGTTGAACTTCTCGGACAGGACCAGCAGGCTGACGTGCGGCGCACGCTTGGCATTGGCCGTCTTCGCACGGCCCGGGTACGTCGCGATGACGATCCGACCGTCGTTGTCGACGCCCGCCGTCACCGGTGACATCTGCGGCGAGCCGTCGCGCCGGGTGGTCGTGAGAATCATCTGGTGACGGGGCCGGACGAAGTCGAGGAGGTCGTTGCGGTCGACATCAGTGTTGGTTGCGATGCTGCGTGCCATGGGTTCGACGGTACTGAGGTATCGACACCGTGGCAGCGGTATCGACCCGTGACAGCCGACTTGAGGTGATCGGCGTCCGCTGCCCTGATCGGCTGCCCGGCCCACCCTGCATCCGCCCCGATGTCGGATGCATGTGGGATGTTGGTAGCGCATCCATTCACGAGGAGATCCCGCCATGCCACCGCGCCGCCGCTCGCAATCCGCGACCCCGTCGCTCACCGCCGACGACCTCGCCCGCCTGACCGCCGCCGTCGCAGAGGGACGACGAGCGACGGTGTACCTGCGAGAAGCAGTGCCTGGTCTCGGCTTGGAGGCCGGCAGTTCGGCCCGCGTCCTGTCGGTAGCCGGCACTGCTGTGACCGTGAAGCCGCGCGGTGTCGACGACGAACTTCCCTACGAGGCCGACGAACTGCGGATCACCAAGAACGCTCCCCCGAAACCCGCGGCTAGGAAGCCTGCGCCGAAGAAGCCGGCAGCTCCCAAGAAGCCGGCAGCTAAGAAGAGTTCCGCGACAACTGCTCCGCGTACTGGTGCGCCCGAGCCCGCCGAGGCCGCACCAACCGTCGCCCCTCGCAGACCCACCGTCAAACGCACATCGACCAGAACCGCGAAGTCCGTGAGCGTCACCGTCTACGGCTCCGCAGATAACGAATGGTTCGTCGCCATGACCCGTGGCACCACTAAACCGCCGCGCGCCCGAGCCGTGGCGCCCGAGGCCGTCGACGCCGCCATGCGCGAACTCGGCGACACCATCGCGCACGATGCGGTGGCCTCGGTGATGAGTGCGGCGCGCGAGGACGCCAAACGCCGCGTAGACGAACTCAGCCGGGAACTCGAAGCGGCCCGGCAGGCCCTGGCAGTGCTCGACAGCACCGACTGAACGGCTCACCGGATCAGTCCGGTTGGGTTACCAATTGCGGATTCGGCGATAGCGCCGAGTCCCGTCCTCGATAGCGACGCGGGTCTACCCTGGGCACTGTCAGCCAGACCCGAGTCACGCTAGGGGAACGCATGAGCTACACCGTTGCCGATCTCATCGTCGACACCGTCGAAGCCGCCGGAGTCAAACGGGTTTACGGCATCCCCGGCGACTCACTCAACGGCTTCACCGACGTACTGCGGGATCACGACAGCGTCACCTGGCAACACGTCCGGCACGAGGAGGCGGCAGCGTTCGCCACCTCCGCCGAGGCCGCGATGACCGGCCAGCTCGCCGTCTGCGCGGGCAGCTGCGGACCAGGCAACCTCCACCTGGTGAACGGTCTGTACGACGCACATCGGTCTCGGGTGCCCGTCCTCGCGATCGCCGCCCAGATACCCGGATCTCTCGTCGGCACCAACTACTTCCAGGAGACCCACCCCGAGGGCATCTTCTCCGAATGCAGCTCGTACTGCGAGACCATCAACACCGTCGACCAGCTGCCGTACGTGCTCGACATCGCCATCCGCACCGCCGTCGAGCAGAGCGGTGTCTCGGTCCTGGTGATCCCCGGCGAACTGTTCCTCGCCACCATCGACCGGCCCGACAAGGTCTCGCGGATCCGCGCCGCCGACACCATGATCCGACCCAGGCAGGAGTCGATCCGACTGGCGGCCGCCCGTCTCAACGAGTCGAAGAGCGTCACCATCCTCGCGGGCGCGGGCGTCCAGGGCGCGCACGACGAACTGATCGCATTGGCCGACAAACTGCAGGCGCCGATCGTGCATGCGTTGCGCGGCAAGGAGTTCGTCGAATACGACAACCCGTTCGACGTCGGCCTCACCGGATTGATCGGCTTCTCGTCCGGCTACCGCGCCATCGAGCACTGCGACACGCTTTTCATGGTGGGCACGGATTTCCCGTACCAGCAGTTCCTGCCGTCCGATGCGCACACCATCCAGCTCGACATCCGCGGCAGCCAGATCGGGCGCCGCACCCGCGTCGATACCGCGCTCGTCGGATCCGCAGCCGACACGCTTCCGCTGATCACCCAATTGATCGATGCCGGGCGCGACGACGGGCACCTGGAGAAGTCGGTCAAGCACTACAAGCGCAACCGCAAGGAGCTCGACGAGCTCGCCTCGCCGTCCGACGTAGGCGACCCCATTCACCCGCAGTACTTGACGAAGCTGATCTCCGACGCCGCTTCCGACGACGCCGTCTTCATCCCCGATGTCGGCTCCCCCGCCGTGTGGGCGGCCCGCTACGTGACCATGAACGGCAAACGCCGGATGATCGGATCGTTCAGCCACGGCTCCATGGCCAACGCGCTTCCGCAGGGCATCGGGGTGGCGTCGGCCTGCCCCGGTCGGCAGGTGATCGCTCTCTCCGGCGACGGCGGTCTGGCCATGCTGTTCGGCGAGCTCCTCACGCTGATGCAGCAGAAGCTGCCAGTGAAGGTGGTCGTCTACAACAACTCGTCGCTCAACTTCGTCGAGCTGGAGATGAAGGCGGCCGGCTTCGTGAACTTCGGAACCGAACTGCAGAACCCGGATTTCGCAGCTGTCGCCGAAGCCATCGGCATGCGCGGGTGGCGCGTCACCGAATCCGATGCACTTCCTGGCACCGTCGACGAGTTCCTGGCGCACGACGGCCCGGCACTGCTCGACGTCGTCACCACGCGGCAGGAGCTGTCCATCCCGCCGACCATCACGGCCGCGCAGGCCAAGGGGTTCGCCCTCTACGCCCTGCGCACCGTCATGTCGGGTAAGGGCGACGAACTGCTGGATCTCGCCGAGACGAATCTGTTCAAGCGGTTGTTCTGAGGGGCGACGAATTATCACCTGGAGTGAGACTGCGCGCATTGACGCAAGTTCATGCGTTCGGGTGAACGCCGCTACACCGACCTGGCCTCTTCGAACCACTCAGAACAGAAACACCAGGTGGATCCACATATTTCTCGGTAGTTCTGTCGGAGGCCGGACATACGTTCAGTGAACCAACTATTTCACGCAGAACGGACCAGTCCGATGTTTCCGACCCAGTATCCCGACTCACAACCAGACTCGCACCCTCCCCAGAAGCGGGGGCCAGGCGCCCGACGCTTTCTCGTCGCCGCGGTCGTCGCCAGCGTCGTGGCACTCGCCGGCGGGACCGGCGGATATTTCATCGGGGCAAACGGCTCCGATGCTCCCGGAGTCTCCACTGCTACCGCCGAGCCCGCCGCATACACGGGGTCGGCCACAACTAGTACGTCTCCCACACCGGTCACTCCCGACGACTTCATCCTCAGCGTCCTCGTTGAAGAGAAGCGCTGCTTCGGCTCGGCCGGATGTAACGTGACATTCTCAGTGACGCCCACTTTCATGTCTTCATTGAGTGTCTTGGACGGACGGAGTTTCAAAGTGCTGTTCGAGGTTTCGGGCACCACCGACACCGTCTTCGAGAAATTCACGCTAACTGGGAACGACATGCTCATCGACAGCAGCCTGTCTGCGCAGGTCGATACCAGCGAATCTGAGATCACCGCACACGTGACGCAAGTCGTCGAGACTACGACCTATTGACTTGCCGACCTCCCGGCTCGTCAACCCGGTCTACAGCGGGACAAGCGAAATCAGGAAGGAGTGTCAGCCGAGGTGCGCCTGCACCTCGGCGCTCGACTTGTCGAGCCGCTCCAGCCGGCCTTCCGTCATGGACGCGATCTGGTCAACGATCACCCGCATCCGCACGTCATCATCGTCTGCTCGGTTCCACCGCGTCGCGAAGAACGGGTCGAGCCCGCCCGGCGCGGTGACGAGCAGCATCTCGGCGACCCGGTGAATGCGCTCGCGCTGCCGGTCCTGCCGGGCCCGGTGCCGCGGGTTGGAGAAGATGAACCGGAGTGCGACGGTCTTGAGGACCGCGACTTCGGCGGCCACATCGTCGGGCACCGTCAGGTCGGCCTGATAGCGGCGCACCGGCCGGTCCCCCACTGCCGCGCGGGTGGACGTGATCGCGGTGGAGGCGAAGCGTCCGATGAGCTCGGACGTGAGCCGCTTCAACCGCACGGACGCGTCCAGCGACCCGTCGTACTCCCCGAGAGACGCGAAGATCTTCATCTCCGACAACCGCTGTGCGGCGTCCACGAGAGGCTCCGGGTCGAGTCCCTTGAAGTAGTGGATGCCGAGTTCGGCTAGTTCGGTCTGATCGGCACGAGAACCCAACTGGCGCAGATCGATTCGGCCGCCGATCACACCGTCCTCAAGGTCGTGCACCGAGTAGGCGACGTCATCGGACCAATCCATCACCTGTGCCTCGAGGCACCGGCGACCCTCCGGAGCTCCGCTCCGCACCCAGTCGAGCGCGGCCTCGTCCTCGACGTACGCGCCGTACTTGCTGCCCGGGGACTTCCGCGACCACGGGTACTTCAACGCCGCATCCAGCGATGCGCGCGTCAGATTCAAGCCGGCGCTCTCCCCATCCGGCCACAGCGTCTTCGGTTCGAGTGAGGTGAGGATGCGCAGATTCTGCGCATTGCCCTCGAAACCACCACGCTCGCGCGCGACCTCCTCGAGCGCCCGTTCACCGTTGTGTCCGTACGGTGGGTGCCCGATGTCGTGCGCGAGGCCCGCCAGCTCGACGAGGTCGGGGTCGCAGCCCAGACCGACCGCGATGCCGCGACCGATCTGGCCCACTTCCAGCGAATGGGTCAGACGCGTACGCGGGTTATCGCCCTCTCTCGGGCCGACGACCTGCGTCTTATCCGCGAGGCGCCGCAATGCCGCAGAGTGCAGCACGCGGGCGCGATCGCGGGAGAAGTCGCTCCGATGATCGGTGGCGGGATCGTCGGTGTCCGCCAGCTTCGGCGACTCGGCGACCATCCGTTCCAGGTCGTGCGCGTCGTAGGCCGCCATCGACGGATCTGCCGCGAACCGATCAGATGAAGCGGAATTAATCGTTCGACCACCCACGCGCAGCGGCCAGGTCGAGAATCCGCGAACGGATCGACGTGATCTGACGTGCCGTCAGGTCGGGCGACGAATCGAGCAGCAGTTCGGTGATCTCGTTCGACAGCGGGCCGCCTGCGCTACGCGCCGGGCGACGGGGGCCGCGGTCATCGCGACGGTCGTCACGGCGGTCGTGGCGGTCCGGACGCTCACGGCGATCGCCGCGGTCGCGGTGTCCGCCACGCTCTTCGCGACGGAAGCCGCGCTCGGCAGCAGGGTCGCCACCCGGAGGAGCCTCCTCGGTGACGTTCACATTCGTGGCCTTGGAGCCACGGTCGGTGCTCTCGACGTCGAACTCCACGACCGCGCCCGGACGCAGCAGGTTCTCGTCGATGCTGATGTCGTTGATGTGCAGGAACACGTCATCCCCGCCGCCTTCCGGCGCGAGGAAACCGAACCCACGGTTCGAATCGAAATGCACAACTTTTCCGCTAGCCACCACAAACTCACTCTCTGAGAGCCGTCCACACCGCGAACCCCTTGCCCACGCGACGAACTCCTCCACCAACTATGCCTTATCTACGATGCGGTTTGTAGCCGAAGCCGCAGGTGAGGGTGTGATGCCGGACAGGCGATCAGCAGTCGTAATCGTCGGGGAACCGTACGCACAGTGGTGGAAGCGGTTGGTTCGGGCCGTAGCCGTCACCCGAATCCGGATCAAACGTCGGCTCGATGTGCACCCACTGTCCGTTGGTGCAGGTGGAGTAAGTTCCGCCGCCGTCATTGGTGACCGCCCCTTCAGCACACTCCGCTGCCTGCTCGGTGGTCCTCGGTTCGGTAATCGTCGGTTCCACTGCTGTCTCAGTGGGCTTCGGAAGCTCGGTCTGCGTCACAGTCTCGACGGGCTGTTCGACGGTCAGTGTTGTCGGCGACGCCTTGAATCGCCTGAAGTCCCCGCGCCAGACCGCTTTACCGATCGTCACCGTCGCATCCCGAAGCTTCGACTTCTCCGTGGCGAACCCTTCCTTCACTCTCATCGACCCGCCCGCTGCCACCGATGCGGCCAGTCCTCCGCCAATTGAACTGTCGTCCGGCTCAGTCGCAGAATTCACGGGCGCACCGGCAGATTTGAGAGTCACCTGTGGCCACTGCGCTGGTTCGAATGTCCGTTGGCTGGAGTTCTGCAGGATGAAAGTAAATACCACGCCCGGTACTGGTTCCCCCGCACTGCCGACAGGCACGAGGGCTCCGTCATCGACAGTCTCAATCGTCATAGTCAGTCCCGTGACGCGTGCCGCTGCAGAGGGTCCAGCAGGCCCTGCTGTGGTCTGCGACGTGGCTGTTCGATCAGGCGAGGATTGCCCATCGTTCGTCGCACACGCCCCTGTTCCGAGCACGAGAACCGTGGCACACGATGCGATGGCCATCCTGATAGTTGCCTGCAACTGGTCGGTTTTCACTCCGTTCACAAGTCGAAGATTAGCCAGTTGAGACGACTGTGGCGGGGCTCAATCGTGCCACGTCATCCAGGTTCACCCATTCGGACCATAGGAGGCTCGCCCGCATTCAAACACTTTCGATGGTCCACGCAATGCTCATACTCCCTCACCACGGAGAATGGCCGATATATCGGTCTCCGAGGGCAATCTTCCCTCCGAGGACGCTATTCTGGCCGTTCGCCGCAGCACTTCTCGCCGCAGCACTCCTCGACGACAGCTCACGTAAGCCGACGACAGCACCGTGTAAGAACCTCGGCGCAGAGTCAGCGGCATGACAACGACACTCACGGCGCACGGCGCCGCCACTCCAGCACCCGGGCCGGGCACCGATCTCGCGATCGACGCTCGCGGCCTCGTCAAACATTTCGGAAGCACCAAGGCCGTCGACGGCGTCGATCTCGCGGTTCCTGCGGGCACCGTCTACGGCGTCCTCGGGCCCAATGGCGCGGGCAAGACCACCACAGTGAGCATGCTCGCCACACTCCTCACTCCAACGGCGGGCAGCGCGAAGATATTCGGCTACGACATGGTCGCCGATTCGGTCGCGGTCCGCTCCCTGATCGGCGTGACCGGCCAGTACGCATCGGTTGACGAAGACCTCAGCGCCCGTCAGAACCTGATGCTGTTCGCCCGACTCCTCGGCAAGTCACGCAGCGAGTCGAAGTCGCGCGCCGCGGAGCTGCTCGCCGACTTCGCCCTCGATGAAGCCGCCGACCGCCCGCTCAAGGAGTTCTCCGGCGGCATGCGTCGGCGTCTCGACCTGGCGGCGAGTCTCCTCGACACGCCACCCCTGCTGTTCCTCGACGAGCCGACGACCGGTCTCGACCCGCGCACTCGCGCCCAGATGTGGGAGACCATCCGAAAGCTCGTCGCGCAGGGGTCCACGGTGCTGCTCACGACCCAGTATCTCGATGAGGCGGACCAGCTCGCGGACCGCATCGCGGTCATCGATCGCGGCCGGGTGATCGCCGACGGGACCGCCGATGAGCTCAAGGAATCGGTCGGACTCAGCACGCTGACCCTCGCCCCCGTCGACCGCGCGGACGCGCCGACCGTCGCGCAGCTCGCCGAATCCGTCCTCGGCGAACCGGCGGCGCTCAGTGCCGAAGCCGGCCGCATCACCGCGCCCCTGCACCGCCAGGACCTGGTACCCGACCTCCTCATCGCACTGCGCGAACGCCAGATCACCGTCGACGAGATCACCGTGTCCAAGCCGAGCCTGGACGAAGTCTTCCTCACCATCACCGGCCAGCCCGAGCAGCTCTCCGCGACCGCCGACAACTCCTAGGAGCCGATCATGACCACCACACTCACCCCACCGAAGCCTGGAAGCGCGATCAGCGTCTCCGCCGTCCGCACCCGGGCGCAGCACTCCATCGGCCTCGCCGAGACTGTCCGCCAATCGTTCTCGATGGCCTACCGCGGTGTCCTCAAGATGCGTCACAACCCTGAGCAGTTCTTCGACGTCGTCCTGCAGCCCATCATCTTCACGTTGATGTTCACCTACATCTTCGGCGGCGCCATCAGCGGCGACGTGTCGAGCTATCTGCCGGTAATCATCCCCGGCATCCTCGTGCAGACCGTTATCGTGACGTCCATCGTCACTGGCACCCAGCTACGTGAAGACATGAACAAGGGCGTCTTCGACCGCTTTCGCGCCCTGCCGATCGCCCGCATCAGTCCGCTCGCCGGGGCCCTGCTCGCCGACGTGGTGCGCTATCTGCTGGCGACCACCATCACGTTCGGCGTCGGCATCGCGATGGGCTGGCGCCCCGAGGTGATCGGCGTCATCGGTTCGACACTTCTGATCCTGGTGTGCAGTTTCGCGGTCTCGTGGATCTTCGCCCTGATGGGCTGCCTGATGAGTAAGGCGTCGACCGTGCAGGGCATGTCGATGATGATCATGTTCCCGCTGACGTTCATGTCGAACGCGTTCGTCCCGGTCGAGACCATGCCGGGCTGGCTGCAGGGATTCGTCAAGGTGAACCCGGTGAGCCACCTGGTGTCGGCGATCCGCGAGCTGTGCAACGACGGACACGTGGGCACACATGTCGTGTGGAGTCTGGTCGGCGCGGCCGTGCTGATCGCCATCTTCGCTCCGCTCGCAGTGCGCGCCTACATCCGCAACGCCAAGTAGTCGCGGTTCACGGCTACGTGCCCAGGCGCTCGGCGAGGATATCGATCCCCTCGTCGAGCGCCCTTCTGCGCGGCAAATCAGCACATGCCGCCTGCAGTTCCGCCCACTGCTCGTCGCTGCACCCCGACAGACGCTGGGCGTCCGCTATCAGCTCATGCAGCGCCGGGTAGTCGTGGCGAGCTCCCAGCCGGATCCCCAACGCCATCCAGCGCGCACCGCGCGTGTCAGTAGTCGTGCACCTTTGCAGCACGCCGAGCACGAACACCACCCCAGCGGCCTGCGGGACGTCGATCCAGCCGGCACCGTCGTTCATCGCGATCACCGAATCGCTGAGTTCGTTGACGTACGAACTGGCCCGCTCATGCGCACCGACACTGATCAGTCCGGCGACAGCCGCAGTCACCATCCCCATCACTCCCGGATCGCGGGTGGCGTGGGCACGCTCGGTCCTCAGCAGGTCGGCGGCGCGGATGAACAAGTCGGCCACGTCCGCATCAGACGCCGTACCTCTCATCCGCTGGTACTCGGCAGTTACCACCATCATCACCGAGATGGCCTCCGGATTACCTTGCGGTGTCGGATCTTCCGGCTTCCACCCGTTGCTGAGCTCGTCCAGACCTGCGCGTGCTCCGTCGAAATCGCCGAGCAGCAGCCGGGCAGCGATGATGTACCCACCGACCTGCAACGAGTCGTTCTCGGCGCCCAGTGCCCGGAACCGCTCGACGCTGCGCTCGTACAACTTCAGAGCGCGAGCCCACTCTCCGCGCTGTCCGACGAGGCTGGCCGTCGTCATGTCGGTCATGGCGGCAGCGAAGAAGTCCGACCGTCCCGCGAGTCGCGCTACCTCCTCGGCGTCACGCAACGCGCCGTCCAGGTCGCCGATGTTCTCCCGAACATTGAAGCGGAAACTCAATGCCACCCAACGCACTCGCTCCGGTCGTCCGGGTTCCAGACCGCGCAGCACGATCCGGTAGACGGCGGGCATCTTGCGCACCAGCATCAACGTTACGAGAAACTCGATCGGGTCCTCAAAGGTCAGTTCCGGACGGTGCAGCCGTCGCAGTAGGAACGCTCCGCGTCCCAGCCCACGTGTGTCACCCGTAGGCATCAGGTGCGCCGTCGCGATCCCCACAGTCAGCTCCCATGCCTCGCGCGACGAGTCGTCCAAACCCGGCGGCGGTGTCGGAAGCGCCCGGACCGCCCGCGCACCCCACACGCCCACCTCCGCATGCAGACCCCGACTGGCCCAAAATAACCCCACTATCGGGAACACCGCCGTCACGATGTCGCCAGCGCTCGCGTCCCCGTCCTCCAGAGCAGTTACCGCCCGCCGGAGCACCCACACCAGGTTCTCGCTCTCGACCGCGACCATGGCGGCGAGCACATAGTCGGGTGTCTGCTCGTAGCGCTCCCGCACGCCATGGCAGAAGGCACACGCCCACTCAGTCATCGCAGCGGTCACCGCGTCGACGTCGCCCGAAAGTTCGGCCCGCTGCTCACCGAACTCGCGGACCATCTCGAGCATTCGGTAGCGGGTTTGCCCAGCAGACTCGATCACCTGCAACAACGACTGGTCGACCAGTGCGGTGAGCGCGTCCGCAAGGGCCGCGCCCGAGGTTCCGGTGACCGTCGCTGCCGCGTCGAACGAGAAGCCGTCCGGGAACAGGCAGGTACGACGAAGCGCCGCGCGAGAAGGCTCGTCGAGCAGGTCCCAGCTCCAGTCGATGACGGCCTCGAGGGTCCGATGCCGGTCGGGCGCCAGGCGATCGGCCGACCGAAGCAAGGCGAACCGCTCCGTCAGCCCCGCCATGATCTCGTCGACGCTCATCACCCGAATGCGGGCCGCGGCCAGTTCGATCGCGAGGGGCAATCCGTCCAGGTGCGCGCACAGCGTCGCGACGGCCACCGGGTCGAGCTCGGCGTTCGGCCGCACCGAGCGGGCCCGCTCCACGAACAGCTCGACTCCTGGCGACAGCGCGCCGTCGGTCCCCAGCACGGGCAGCGGGTACACCTGCTCCGTCGCGATCAGCAGAGGCGAACGGCTCGTCACCACGACTTTCAGCCGCGGCAGCTCTGCTACCAGCGATTCGACGAGCGACGCACAGGCATCGATCACCTGCTCGCAGTTATCCAGGATCAGCAGTGTGTCGGTGCCGCGCAACGCGTCACCGAGTCGCTCGGACAGGTCGCTCACCACCATGCGCGGCACCGAACTGGTGCGTACATCAGACTCACCGACCCCGAGCCCGCCGGCCACCGCGGCGATCAGATCGTCGCCGTCCCGGACCGCCGCGAGGGGGACGAAGTACACGGACGTGCCGCGATCCGCGAACCTCTTGCCCAGCGTCGACGCAATGCTCGTCTTGCCGACACCGCCGGGGCCCTGCACGGTGACCACCCGCCGCTGTACGAGCAACGCGTCCAGCGCATCGAGGTCCGATTCGCGGCCGATGAGTCCGACTTCGCACAGCCGGTCTTGCGTGCGGCGGACAGGCGATCCCGACGATGCGAGTGCGCCGCCGCTCGCCGCGGCGAGTAGCTCGGCATTGACCGCCGACGCGGCCGGTCCAGGGTCAGCCCCGAGTTCCTCTGCCAATGTGCGGCGCAGCCGCGCGAACACCGCGAGTGCCTCGTTCGTGCGGCCGGTGGCGGCCAGCGTCCTCATCAAGAGCACGTGAGCCGGTTCGTCGAGCGGATCGTCGTCGATCCGCGCCTGGGCGATCTCGGCCACGACCGCGTGGTCGCCGTTGCGCGAAGCGCGGTGTGCACGCGCATCGTCCACCCGGCCGCGGAGCCGCGACGTGTTTGAGCGGAGGCGATCGGCGAGCTCGTCCTGCGCACCGAGATCCTCACCTGCGTCGCCGCGCCAGTATCGCTCGGCCGCATCCGGATCGCTCTGCGCAAGTGCACGTTCGACGATCTCGACGTCGGTGGTGAATCCGGATAACCGATACCGGCCGTCGTCGCCGACGAGCGCGCTGGTTCCCAGGATGGGACGCAGACGCGAGACCTGCGTGTGCAATGCTGCGTGCGGCGACTTCGGTGCGTCGTCGCCCCACACCTCGTCGATCAGCCGTTGTGTCGAGACGGGCCGCCCACCTGCCAGAACCAGCGCCACCAGCAGCCGCCGCGCCCGCATGCCCGGGACCGCGCGGCCGTCTACCGTGATCGGACCGAGCAACCCGATGACGGACTGCTCGGACGGATTCGACATGTCTGGCGGCATTGCCACAACAGTAGTCCGCAGGCCATTTCGGGGCCTGCCACTTCAGGGCCGGTTGACCCGCACCCACACTCCGCCGTCATCGATGACGTTCGCACGCACACCGAAGACCGCGTCGATCGTGTCTTCGGTGATCGTGTCGGCGGGCAGCCCCTCGCGGATCTTCCGGCCGCCGGCGAGCACCGCGATGCGGTCGCAGTACATCGCGGCGAGGTTCAGGTCGTGGAGCGCGATGAGTGCGGCCGCCCCGGTTCGGTGGACGTGATCGGACACGAGGTCGAGCAGACTGAGCTGGTATTTGATGTCCAGGTGATTCGTGGGTTCGTCGAGGATCATCAATCGCGGCTGCTGCACGAAGGCCCGCGCGATCTGCACACGCTGCCGCTCCCCGCCCGACAGGGCGGCGTACCGCTCGTCGAGCATGCCGTCGATCTCGGTCTCGCGGGCCACCGTGGCGATCACCCGATGGTCGTGCGCCGAACCGAACGCCCACGATCGCCGGTGCGGTGTGCGCCCCAACTCGAGGACATCGGCCACCGTCGGATTCTGGTCGGTCGTCGCCTGCTGCTCCACGAAGGCGAGCCGCTGGGCGATGCTCTTGCGTGACAGCTCGTCCAAGCCGGCATCGTCGAGCGACACCCGGCCGCGCGTCGGTTTCCGCAATCCGGCGATCAGCCGGAGCAATGACGACTTGCCCGAGCCGTTCGGCCCGATCAGGCCCACCACTTCCCCAGCTCCGACCTCCAGGTCCACATCCTCGAGGATGGTGCGCCGTCCGACGTCCCACCCGACACCCTGCGCGCTCAGGATCATCGTCGCCCCTGCCGAATGAGAACCAGGACGAAGGCCGGTACGCCGACGATCGCCGTGATCACGCCGATGGGCAGTTCCTGCGGCGCGATCAGCACCCGGCCCGCCACGTCGGCCCACACCAGGAAGAGCGCGCCGAGCAGCGCAAGCGTCGGCATCATGATGCGATGACGCACCCCGACGATGGCCCGGGCCGCATGCGGCAGCACCAGTCCGACGAACCCGATGGCGCCCGACACACTGACCACCACGGCGGTGATGAGGGCGGTGACGCACAGCAGGATCAGCCGGGTCCGCACGATGTTCACGCCGAGCGACGCGGCAGCGTCGTTGCCGAACGCGAACGCGTCGAGCGCCCCCGAGAACAGCAGGCACAGCACCAGCCCGACGATCGTCACCGCACCGCACACCGCGACCTCAGTCCACGTCGGCGACGACAGCGAGCCGAGCAGCCAGAACAGCACGCCGCGCGTCTGCTCGGCGTCGGCCGAGGTGTAGACGATGAACGAGGTCAGTGCAGAGAAGAGCTGGGTAGCGGCGATACCGGCCAGCACCACGCGGTCGGTGGTGCCACCCGCCAGTTTCGCCAGCAGCAGGACAAGTCCGAACGCAGCAAGGGCGCCGAGGAAGGCGCCGCCCGCCATCCCGATCACGCCTGCGCCCACACCGAGCAGGATCACCGACACGGCACCGACCGATGCGCCCGACGAGACGCCGAGCACGAACGGATCGGCGAGCGGGTTCCGGAGTAGCGATTGCAGCACGGCGCCGCACACGGCGAGTCCGGCACCGCACGCCGCGGCCAGGACCGACTGCGGCAGTCGCAGCTTCCAGATGATGCTCTCCTGCAGTCCGCTGAGGTCGGTTCGACCGCCGAACACGTTGGCACGCAACGAGCCCATCACGTCACCGAAGCCGAGCCCCGACGGTCCGATGGTGACCGCGAACCCGATCGACATGACCAGTAGCACCAGGCCGCCCAACCACAGGGCGGCCAATGCCGAAGGGTGCGTCTGGATTCGTGCGATCAATGTCCCAGACCCAGCCGCTTCAATCCGTCGGCGACGTTCTCAATGCCGTACACGGTGCGCAGCGACGGATTCATCTCGGCACCGGTCGCGATTATGTAGCGCTTGTTCTTCACCGCATCCATCTCCCGCGTCACCGGGTTGGATTCGAGGAACTCGATCTTGCCTTCCGCCGACTCCCCGGACTGGATGTCGCGGGTCAGATCTCCGATGACGAGTACTTGCGGGTTACGGCTCGCGGCCACCTCCCAATTGATCTGCGGCCACTCGTCAGTGGTGTCGTCGAAGACGTTCTCGAGTCCGAGCGCCTCGGTGATGACCCCGGGCGCACCGCAGCAGCCTGCGATGTACGGCGACTCCGCATCGGAGAACCAGTACAGGACACTGGTCCCGTTCGCGTTCACCGAATCGGCTGCCTTCCGTGCGCGCTTCTTCAGGTCGGCGATCACGGTATCGGCACGGTCAGTGGTTCCGGTGAGCCGTCCGAGCTCGCTGATCTCGCGGTAGATCAGATCCAGGGTCACCGGCTCGGTCCGCGAGCCGTCCCCACCCGTAGCCTTCTTGCCCTCGCAGTCCGACGGGGCGACGTACGTGGGCACGCCCATCTCGTCGAACCGCTCGCGCGGGGCCGTACCGCCCTTGCCGAGGGTCGACGTGAACGACGCCGTCACGAAGTCGGGTTCCTCGGCGAGTACCGACTCGAACGACGGCCAGTTGTCGGAGATTCGCTTGACCCTCTCGTTCTCGGTTTTCAACGAGCCGAGGATCGGATCGGTCCAGGTCGCGGTGCCGGCCATCCGGTCGGCCAGGCCGAGAGAAAGCAGCACCTCCGTGGTGCCCTGGTTGAGAGAGACAATCCGCTGTGGCGGGGCGTCGAGCGTGGCGTGCTCGCCGCAGTTCTCCACGGTGACGGATTCAGCCGACGACGTCGATCCGGGCTCGGGTTCGGCACCGCATCCGGCGAGGACGACAGCGGAGGCGAACAGGGCTGTGGCCCCGATGAGTGAACGATGCGGGACTGCGCGAGACATCTGAGATCTTTCGAGTCAGAACCTGGATCGCGAGGCTCTTCGGCGTTTCCCGCGAGCTGTTGCCCACCGGAGCCAGCAGGTCTTCGGACTCGAGGTCAGCCGCTGCCGGACACCTTCCCAGTTCTCACCAGTGGTGTGTCGTCCGGAGCGTCGCTCTCACCGCTGCGCGTCAGTCCCGGATTCCCACCGGGTTCCCTGCCCGTTTCCGGGCGTGCTGGCGTCTTCATCGTACGGTCCACCGGAACTCGCACGACGCCCGCACGCACTTCGCGCCCGGATCCCCGACTCAGATCCGGGCGCGAAGGCTGGAGTGCGTTCGTCTACTTGGCGGTGGCGATGCCCATCGACGGGAAGAAGTAGCAGGTGGCGTCGCCCTTCTTCACCGTTCCGTAAATGGCCGACAGGACAGTGCCCTGCTCGGTCTCGACGAGTCCGCCGCGGACACCGTTGGACGGAATTTCGTTGAGCTTCTTCTTCAACGGGTCGATGGCCGTTTTGACCAGGACACTCGGGAGGCCGGACTCCGCGATCCGCTTCTCGACCGCGTCCAGGATCGTGTCCGTCAGACCGCCCATCGGCTCGGCCAGACCGCCCTTGAAGGTGTCGACGTTGAACCACGCGACCTGCATCCCCTTCTTGTCTGCCGAGTCGTCGAACGTTCCGGCCGGGACGAAGCCGTAGAGGATCTCGCCCTTGCGCACAGCGTTGAGGTCGACGTCTTTACCGAGAATCTTGTAGGTCATGTCTCCGAGGATCGGCGTGTTCGGACCCGGCATCGCGCCGCCCACCGCCATCGGGAACGTGAAGTCGGTGCAGGCGCCGAGGGTCGGCGTGAACGGGGTGATGCCGAGCTTCTTGAGTACCGCGTTCGCAGTTTGGATATTGCTGACGACGTCGGCAGCATCGTGCGGCTGCGGCGCGATGGAGTCGAGTGCGCGCTTGGCTGCAATGGAATCGTTGGACGGTGCTGCGGTCGCGACTGGGACGGGAGCGACTAGGACGGGGGCGACGCCGCCGACCAGGGCCGCCGACGCCGCGACAGCGGCGACAGACAGGCGGATACGGCTTTTCATGGTGTTACTCCTGGGCTTAAAGAGACGCATGGGACGTGCTTATAGTCGATGTCCGATACGCGAATTGTTAGCGAATCACCCGATTCACCATCGAACCGTGACCGTTTCGGGATCAGCAGGCCCTCTAATGTCACCCTTTCTGGTGACACAGACCTCACCTGCACCTCGGTCAGTGCACCACCCGAATCGGCCGCCGCACCCGCGAGACGAAACCTCACTGGCGTCTCACTCGATGCGGCTCACGCGCACACGTTGTGGCATAGTGACTGCCGTCACTGAAACGCGTTACAGGTTCCGATCCGTTCGGAATGGAGGGTTGTACCGATGAGACCGTTGCGCCGAGACCTCAGCTCCATGCTGCCGTCCTCCGGACGCCTCCCCGACGTGGAAGTGCCCGCCGGTCACTTCGTCGACCTCCCGGAGCGTGGCACCACGTTCATCACAGACAGTCCTGGACCCACCCCCGACGCCCCGACGATCCTGCTTCTGCACGCGTTGTCGACCACCGGCCTGCTCACCTGGTTTCCCAGCATCCCGGCGCTCACCAAACGGTTCCGGGTCATCACCATGGACCAGCGGCTGCACGGACGCGGCATTCAGTCCTCGGAGTTCTCCCTGCGTGACTGCGCCGATGATGCGGTCGCCGTCCTCGACGTTCTCGGGATAGACAAGGCCATGTTCGCCGGTTATTCGATGGGGTCGCTCGTCGCCCAGCGCGTGTGGCGTCAGCACCCGGACCGCGTCGGTGGAATCGTCCTGTGCGCCGGCACCGATCAGTTTCAGACCAACGTCGCAGAACGACTCTTCCACCAGAGCGTCGGCGTCTCGTTCGGCCGGGCGCGGCGCGACATGCCCGCCGAGGCGGACCTGCAGCGGACGTCGCTCGATCCGAAAGACGACCTCCGCCGCTGGGCGATCGCCGAGTTCCGGTCGACGCGTCCGGCCGCCGTCGGACGTGCCGTCGCCGCGATCGGCAGGCACCACACCAAACCGTGGATCCGCGAGATCGATGTCCCGACCGCGGTCGTCATCCCGTTGCGGGACAAGGCGATTCCGCCGGAGCGCCAGCGGGCGATGGCGCAACGCATTCCCGGTGCAACCGTCCACGAGGTGGACGGCGGCCACTCCTCCTGCGTAATGAACGCAGATCAGTTCGTACCCGCGCTCGTCGAGGCGACGAACACCGTGCTCGCGCGGTGGACCGAGAACACGAAGGCCGACTGATCCCGGCATGAACGCACCCCGAATCGCAGTGGTCACCGGAGCCTCACGCGGCGCAGGCAAGGGCATCGCGCTCGCCCTCGGAGCCACCGGTGCGACCGTGTACGTCACCGGCCGCACCACCGCCGAGAGCAGCTCCGCTCTACCCGGCACCGTCGCCCGGACCGCCGAGGAGATCAGCAGACGCGGCGGGACGGGCATCCCGATGATCGTCGACCACTCCGACGACCCTCAGGTGGAAGCACTGTTCGAGCAGGTCCGGGCCGAGCACGGCAGGCTCGACATCCTGGTCAACAATGCGATCACCATCCCGAAAGCGCTCACTCGCAAGGGGCCGTTCTGGGACAAGCCGCTCGCCCTCACCGACATGTTCGACGTCGGGATGCGCTCGGCGTACGTCGCCGCCTACTATGCAGCTCCCTTGCTGGTCGCGAACGGATCGGGTCTGGTGGTGAACACGTCGTCGTTCGGCGGCAGCTGCTACATGCACGGTCCCGCCTACGGCGTCGGAAAGGCCGCCGTCGACAAGATGGCGCACGACATGGCCGTCGACTTCAAGCCGTTCGGCGTCGCGGCCGTCTCACTGTGGATGGGACTGCTGAAAACCGAGCGCACCGTCGCCGCCTTCGAAGCCGACCCGGAAATGTACGAAGGCCTCGCGGCCTCCGCCGAGTCGGTCGAGTTCCCCGGGCGGATCATCGCAGCACTGGCGCGAGACGAGAAGCTGATGGATCGGACGGGGCAGGTCCTGATCGGCGCAGAGATCGCCGAAGAACTCGGCGTCGCCGATGTCGACGGCAACCAACCTCCGTCGCATCGCCCGTTCCTGGGCGACCCTCCGAGGTTCAGTGCCGCCGTCGTCGACTAGTTCGGCAGGGCGATCTCGGCCTTGAGCCGCTTCAGCTCGCGCGGGAAGTGCTCGACCATCGCCTGCGGACTCCGCACGCTCTCCTCGCACGCGATGATGCCCACGTGCACGACGCCGTTGTTCGACAGCACCGTGATGTTCAGGCCCGCACCGTGGAAGACGGGCCCCAGCGGATACATACCCATCACCTGCGCGCCCAGGAAATACAGCGGCACCGGCGGACCCGGCACATTCGAGATGACGAGATTGTGCACGACCGGATGCCGCTCCGCGAGGCGGAGGCCGGCGTAGGCACGGACCGCGAGTCCGAACGTGCGGGGTGCAGCGAACTCGGCCCAGTCCTGCAGCATGTCCGCGGAGATCGCCTTGTGGTGCTCCTTGGCATTCCGGTTGTCCTCGGTCATCTGGCGCAGTCGCTCGAGCGGGTCGTCGATGTCGGTGCCCAGGTGCGCGAACAACGACGACACCTTGTTAGCGCCCACATCTCGTGCGGAGTCCTCACGCACAGAGACCGGCACCGACGCGAGCAGCGGCGCATCCGGCAGTTCGCCGCGCTCGTCCAGATACGCACGCAAGGCACCGCCGGCGATACTCAGCACGATGTCGTTGACCGTCGCACCTGTCGCCCGGCGTACCTCTTTGATGTCCTCCAGCCGCATGTCCGCGACGGCGACGGTCCGGTGGCCGTTGATGGTCCCGTTGAACGAGGTACGCGGTGCTGTGAGCGGGGCCGCCATCGCGGTGCCCTCACGTGCGCGTCCGACGGTCTGCGCGATGAACCCGAGTGCCGCGGGAACCATTCTCGGAATCCCCAGCGGTCGTGCGGCGGTGTCGAGCAGGCCACGACCGAGCAGCTCCAGACCTCCGGGTGCACGCGATTGCTTGACTGGCCCGTCCGGCGCGAGCGGCGCGGCGTCCGGCTCCAGGCTGCACAGGTAGGAGATCAAGTTGGAGCCCGAAGCGCCGTCCACCGTGGCGTGATGCATCTTGGAGAAGACGACGAGCTTCTCGGTGCCGTCCGGGGCCTGATAGCCCTCGATGACCACCATCTCCCACAGTGGCCGGCTGCGGTTCATCGGCTGCCCTGCGAGGTGACCGCACATCTCCATCAACTCTGGATAACCGGCAGGCTGAGGCAATGCCATCCGGTGGAAGTGATGATTGATGTCGAAGTGATCGTCCTGCACCCACACGGGATGGCCGACATCGAGCGGGACTCGCCGGACTTTACGAGTGAACTGCTCGACCTTCCGCACGCGCGATTCGAGAAGATCGCGCATCGCCGAGAACGAGTATCCACCGGGCATCGTCGACGCATCGAGCACGAGAAGCCCGCAGACGTGCATCAGCTGTTCCGGTGTCTCCAGGTACAGAAAGCTCGCATCGAGGCCGCTCAGTCGATCCATGAGGGACAGAGTACAACACGAATTAGAACTTGTTCTAGTTTGACATGATCTATCATCCGACCTGCGCTGCGAGCACCTCACCGACGCGAGGGCGAGGGCGTGGAAACAACTGTTCGGCTCGTCGATGTCAGACTTGCACATCGTCGGTTCGCCGTGCAATCGGCCTCACTTGTCCGACGCCGCAGCTACCGTCGTAGCCATGGCCGTGATCTATGACGCAACCCTGAGCCCGACCAAGCCCGACGTCGTCCGCACTTACCTGGACGGGACATCATGGGGCGGCTCCGGCGACCTCGACATGCTGGCCGCGTATCGCCTCGACGATCCGGCAGGCACGGTGGGCATCGAAGCGCACCTCGTCGCGCGCGGTGGCCGGACACTGCACGTGCCCCTCACCTACCGGGGCGAACCGCTCGACGGCGCCGACGAGCACCTGATCGCGACGATGGACCACTCGGTCCTCGGCAAACGCTGGGTGTACGCGGCAGCCGGCGACCCGGTCGCCGTCGCCGCATTCACCGCAGTTCTGCGCGGCGAGCAACCGCAAGCCGATCAGGAACTGCATCTCGCCGACGGCCGCGTCGAACCGCTCAACAACCTGGTGCAGTTGTCCGTCAACGGCGAGGCAGGCGATGCCGACGCGTTGGGGTTCACCGATGACGCCGCGGAACCCGCCGAGGGCGCGGCAACGCTCACCGCGCAGTGGTCGGGAGGCACCGCGATCGTCGCCGCACTGCGCTGACACCCGATGCGGGCCGACTCCCGGCCCCGATACGGGACTCGTCTTGCGCGTGGGCTACTACGAACCGATCAGCTTGCCGGCCAAGTACTCGACCACCTTGTCCAGGGCGATCCGCTCCTGGCTCATGGTGTCCCGCTCACGAATGGTCACAGCATCGTCGTCGAGGGTGTCGAAGTCGACCGTCACGCAGAACGGCGTGCCGATCTCGTCCTGACGGCGGTAGCGCTTGCCGATGCCCTGCGCGTCGTCGAACTCGATGTTCCAGTGCTTGCGCAACTCGTCGGCGAGTTCACGCGCCTTCGGCGACAGCTTCTCGTTGCGCGAGAGGGGCAGCACCGCGACCTTGACGGGAGCGAGACGCCGATCGAGCTTGAGCACCGTGCGAGTGTCGGTGCCGCCCTTCGCATTCGGCACCTCCTCCTCGGTGTATGCGTCGCAGAGGAAAGCCATCAGCGAACGGCCCAGACCGGCCGCCGGCTCGATCACGTACGGCGTGTACTTCTCGCCGCTCGCCTGATCGAAGTAGACGAGGTCCTCGCCGGAGTGCTCGCTGTGCGTCGACAGGTCGTAGTCGGTCCGGTTCGCGACGCCCTCGAGTTCGCCCCACGGGCTGCCGCCGAAGCCGAACTTGTACTCGACGTCCACCGTGCGCTTGGAGTAGTGCGACAGCTTCTCGGCCGGATGGTCGAACAGGCGCAGGTTCTCCGGATCGATCCCCAGGTCGACATACCAGTTGTAGCGCGCGTCGATCCAGTACTGGTGCCACGTCTCGTCCTCGTCGGGCTTGACGAAGAACTCCATCTCCATCTGCTCGAACTCGCGCGTTCGGAAGATGAAGTTGCCCGGCGTGATCTCATTGCGGAAGCTCTTGCCGATCTGCGCGATGCCGAAGGGCGGCTTGCGCCGTGCCGTGGTCATCACGTTCTTGAAGTTCACGAAAATGCCCTGAGCCGTCTCCGGGCGCAGGTACGCCAGGCCTTCCTCCGACTCGATCGGACCGAGGTAGGTCTTGAGCATCATGTTGAAGTCACGGGGCTCGGTCCACTGCCCCTTGGTGCCGCAGTCCGGGCAGCCGAGCAGGTCCATCGACACCGAGTCCGGATCGTCGATCCCCTTCTTGTCGGCGTACGCCTCCTGCAGGTGGTCCTGGCGATGACGCCGGTGGCAGTTGAGGCATTCGACCAACGGGTCGTTGAACACCGCGAGGTGACCGGACGCGACCCACACCTGGCGCGGCAGGATCACTGACGAGTCGAGCCCGACGACATCCTCGCGGGAGGTGACCATGCTGCGCCACCACTGGCGCTTGATGTTGTCCTTCAACTCGACACCGAGGGGCCCGTAGTCCCAGGCCGAGCGGGTACCGCCGTAGATCTCACCGCAGGGGAACACCAGACCTCGCCGCTTGGCGAGATTGACGACAGCATCGACTTTGGACTGTGCAGCCACGGTTAACTGATCTCCACGACGTAGGGGGTTTCGGTCTAGACGGGCGCGGCGCCGAGGTAACGGCGCCACGGTCACCTCCCAGGGTAGTCGCTGACCGTCGGCGCGGGACTGTCGGGATTGGACGGCCGGCTACCCCAAGCGCAATTCGATCAACGGCACCTCGTCGATGGACAGCTCCGTCGCCTCCTCGATGATCGCCGACAGTTCTGCGTAAGCACGCGGCGAACGCGCCTGATATCTCTCGATGACATCGCGCGCCTCGTCGACGCTCAGCCTGCGCGGTACCGCGGGTTCGCGCCGCATGAAGCCGATACTGACCCAGCACTGCGGGTCGGCGCGCAGATTGCGGAACCACTGGGCCGTCTCCCCGAACCCGGACGCGACGATCACGCGGTCCTTCGCGGGCCGCTCGACGGTTTCGAGCGCGACGTACCTGTGCTGACCCGAGCGGCGGCCGATGTGCTCGAGGAGAAGGAGACGTCCGCCGAACACGAACCCCAGCCCGGCGCGCATCATCGGGATCGGCAGTCTCACCAGCCACCGGGTCTGCAGAATCCGCGCGCCCGCACTCATCCTCCGATCGTATGCCGGTGGTCAACGGGGTCGACCGAGAGGAAATGACAATCACTTCCCATAAGATGGGGTGACTCGTCCCCGATTCCCGGAGAGAACCCATGGCTCAACCGACCGCGCCGGCTGCGCTCAGCGCCGACCCGAAAGCACACTCCGCGGCGAGCGAGCTACTCCGCGCCCTCGCAGCTCCCGCACGCGTCGCGATCGTCCTCAGCCTGCAGGAGCGCTCGATGTGCGTGCACGAATTGGTCGACGCACTGCATCTCAATCAACCGCAGGTCAGCCAGCACCTGAGTGTGCTCAAGAAATCAGGTGTGGTGATCGGAAATCGACGGGGCCGCGAGATCGAGTACTCGCTCGCCGACGACCACGTCGCACACATCGTGGTAGACGCACTCGTGCACGCGACCGAGCGGAGGGAGACGGCACCGTGACGGACGAAGCACCGACCGAGAAGCAGGTCAAGCCCCTCACCGGGCAACGTTCCACGAAACAGCGAGCCGCGATCGCCGACGTACTCGCTGCGACCGACGACTTCCTCTCCGCGCAGCAGCTCCATGACAAACTCCGTGACCGCGGCGAATCCATCGGACTGACCACCGTCTACCGGAACCTGCAGGCCCTCACCGACGCCGACCAGATCGACGCGATCTGGGACGGCTCCGGCGAGACCCGCTATCGCCATTGCTCGACGGGCCACCACCATCACCTCGTGTGCCGCGAATGCGGCACCACCGTGGAAGTGCAGGCCGACCCGGTGGAACGCTGGGCCTCGAAGATCGCCACCGAGAACGGTTTCACCGACATCACTCACACGGTCGAGATCTTCGGGACGTGCGCCGATTGCGGCGGCGCAGCCGGGTGACGTCGGCTGAGTACTGCGGAGTGCTGCGGCGGATGTCCTAAATATCGAGATCGAAGGGAAGATTACCCTCGGACCTCGATATTCTGGCCGATCTCCGCAGCATCTCCTGTTGCTTCACCGTTCGGGCACGGTGCCGGTCGGGCGTGGTGATCGCACGAATATCCTCGAGTACCGTGTCCCAGCCGTACAGGACATCGTCGTAGGTGAGCCGCATGACGAGCCAGCCGTCGACGAGCGCGCGCCGATCTCGATGATGGTCACGTTCGTACGCCGCCTTACTGGAGTGATGGAGTCTGCTGTCGCACTCCAGGATCAGCTTCCCGATACGCAGATCCGCCCAGCCCACACCCTCGATACCGGGTTGCACCACCACCGAGTAGCCGAGCGACTTCAACCGGACTCGCGTGATGCTCTCCGTCCCCGACTGCGACCGGCGATCGGTCCAGTCGAGCAGTCGGCGGACTGTCGCCGACGACGATCCCATATCGGCCCGCAGGTCGGCCGGATCGATCAGGGAGGAGTTCATGTAGGAATCGCATACCGCGATCCATTCATCGGCGTCCAAGCAGTGCACTGCGTACTTGAGCGCCACCGGTACCGGGTCGACGGCGCGCGTCGCGCTCCGGAGACTCCCCGAGCAAGGGCGGCACGCTACATGCTTCCCGGTGCGGTGACGACCTCGCCGCAAGTGCAATCGCGGCGGGGTCGGCGGGACCCACAGATCGTGAAGCCTCAACGCGTCGACACAGGTCGAGACTCCGCCGTCGCGCACCGCCGAGGCGACTGTCCTGTCGTGGACCCGGAACGCGTACCAGCCGATGCGGAGCCGGACCAGATCTCCAGCCCGAATCGCGCGCTGGAGCGCGTGGTCGTCGTCGTAGCCGAGCGCGGCGAGTTCCTTGCGCGCGTACACCCCGGAATCCTTCACACACTGTTTGACGCGCAGGATCCACCCGCCGTTCCATCGTCAACCACTGGTTGGCAGGTGCCTACGGTCAACCTGCGGTTGCGAGCACCTCCTGGTCGCACTCCTCGAGGTGGGAACGGCCGCGATAGCTACGCGCTGCCGAACCGCCGGTCGCGCTTGGCGTACTCGAGGCATGCCGCCCACAGGTCTCGGCGGTCGAAGTCGGGGAACAGCTTCTCCTGATAGACCATCTCGGCGTAAGCGCTCTGCCACAGCAGGAAGTTCGACAGTCGCTGCTCCCCCGATGGCCGCAGGAACAGGTCGACGTCGGGCATCTCCGGTTCGTCGAGGTACTTGGTGAAACCAGCCTCGGTGAGACGCTCCGGGTTGATCTCGCCGCGGGCCGCACGACGCCCGATCTCCCGCGCCGCATCCACGATCTCGGCACGGCCGCCGTAGTTGACGCACATGGTCAGCGTCATGACCGTGTTGTCCTTCGTCAATTCCTCGGCGATCTCGAGTTCCTTGATCACGCTGCGCCACAGTTTCGGACGGCGACCGGCCCAGCGCACCCGGACTCCCATCTCGTTCATCTCGTCGCGCCGACGACGGATCACGTCCCGGTTGAAGCCCATCAGGAACTTCACCTCTTCGGGGCTGCGCGACCAGTTCTCCGTCGAGAACGCGTACGCCGAAAGCCAGTTCACACCCAGCTCGATGGAACCGCACACCGCGTCCATGAGCACCGCCTCGCCACGCTTGTGGCCCTCTGTGCGCGGCAGTCCCCGATCCTGCGCCCACCGCCCGTTGCCGTCCATGACGAGCGCGACGTGATTCGGCACGAACTGCGCCGGGATCTCGGGAGGCACGGCGCCCGACGGGTGCGGATCCGGAGGGCGGACGGAACCGGAAGTCGGATTCCCCATCGCCCGGCGACTGAGTCGTGCCATCAGCTGACCTGGCCTCTCATGCGGTGTCGGTGACTGCTTCGGCGTCCGAAGGGTGCTCCACCAGCCTATGCGGGGCGTGCCGCTCGATGAGAGGCAAGGTGCGCAGCTGCCGTTCCAGATGCCATTGCAGGTGCGCAGCGGTGAGACCGGTCGCCTGACGACGCTGAGAATCGGTCGCCGCGGCGACGTGGCCCCATTCGCCGCGGGCCAGTGCCTCCATCACGTCGAGCACTCCGACCGACGGTGTCGCCGCACCCGCGGGCCGGCAGTGCACGCACACGGCGCCGCCGATCGCGACGTGGAACGCGCGGTGCGGTCCCGGCTCCGCGCAGCGGGCGCATACGTCGAGAGCGGGCATCCAACCCGCCGACGACATCGCCCGCAGCAGGAACGCGTCCAGAATCCACTGACGTTCACGTCGGTTCTCCGCGAGCGCCTCCAGCGCACCCACCGTCAGCCGGTGCAGTTGACGCGCGGGGGCGCGTTCCTCGCCCGCGAGACGTTCGGCGGTCTCCAGGACGGCGCATGCCGTCGTGTAGCGGCCGTAGTCGGCGGCGATGTCGTCGCTGAACGCGTGCAAGCTGTGCACCTGCGTCACGATGTCGAGATTGCGTCCCGGATAGAAGTGGACGTCGACGTGGGCGAACGGTTCCAGCCGCGCACCGAATTTGGATCGCGTACGGCGAATCCCCTTCGCCACCGCGCGCACCAGACCGTGCTCGGCGGTGAGGAAGGTGATGATGCGATCGGCTTCGCCCAGCTTGTGCTGGCGCAGCACCACCGCCTCGTCGCGATATAACCTCACCGGACCATTGTCGCACCGTGTGCTGACATTCCTCTGGTTCGACCCGCTTCGCCGACTCGTGTCGCAGGAACGTGTCTTACCGCGTGGTTCCGGTCGTAGTGACGAATTCCGAGAGCTCGCGTGCGAACACCTCCGGTTGATCCTCCGGAATCAGCGTCCAGGAGTCGTCGACCTCCACCAGTCGTGCGTCCGGGAACTCCCCGACCATCTGCCGCGCGTGCGCGATCGGCATCATCGGGTCATGAGTCGCCCATAAGAGGAGCACCGGCCGCGGAAAGCGGACCACGTCGTCGTGCCACGAGTCGAGTACCGCCTTCGACGGCGACCCCGTCACGAATTTTCGCAGGTCATGGCGGATCTCGGCGCTCTCGACAGCGGGTCCGAACCAGTCGTCCAGCACCTGCTCCGGAATGCGGTTCTTCGACAATCCCCCGTACGCCTGCCTACTGCGCCGGAACAACGTCGTTTGGGTGAGCTGTGCGAACAACGCGGTGCCGCCCGGCACGCGGCAGAGCAGCGCGGCAGGCCGTGCCGGCTTCGGCGGGAAGTTGTCGTAAGACTCGCACGAGGCCAGCACCAGTCGCGCCACGCGATCGGCACGGCCATCCGAGACGACGAACTGGCCGCCGCCCCAGTCGTTCAGGACCAACGTCACATCATGCAGGTCGAGGGCGGCGAACAAGTCGGCGAGGATGCGGGCGACTCCTCGCTGGGTGAGATCGGCGTCGGGACGCATCGGCTTGCGATGAGCCCCGAACGGAAGGACCGGTGTGATGCATCGGAACCCGTCGAGACGCGGAATCACCTTTCGCCACTGCGACCCGTTCATCAGCAAACCGTGACCGAAGACGACGACCGGACCGGTTCCGCCGGTGTCGTCGTAGTCGATCGGACCGGCGGAGAGTGTGACGGTGGCCATCACTTCAGCGTGCGCTTCGGGACAGCCCGTGTCCAGGACGTGACGGGGATGGCAGGGGTCCCGCGACGCGAGACCGACCTCTCGCCTAGAACCCGAGCCGACCCAGCTGCTTCGGGTCGCGCTGCCAGTCCTTGGCGACTTTGACGTGCAGATCCAGATAGACCTTGCTGCCGAGCAGGCGCTCGATCTGCGTGCGAGCCACGGTGCCGACATCCTTCAGTCGCGCTCCGCGATGCCCGATGACGATTCCCTTCTGGCTGTCGCGCTCGACGAACAGGTGCGCGTACACCTCGATGATCTCCGAGTTGTCACGCGGAATCACTTCTTCGATGACCACGGCGAGGGAGTGCGGCAACTCGTCGCGCACGCCCTCCAACGCGGCCTCGCGGATGAACTCGGCCATCAGAACCTGCTCCGGCTCGTCGGTGAGCTCACCGTCCGGATAGAACGCGGGCCCGGGCTCGGACAAGGACACCAGCACGTCCGACAACGTGTCGAGCTGACGGCCCGACTTGGCCGAGCACGGAACCACCTCGGCGTCGGGGCCCATCAACGTCGACAGCGCCATGAGCTGCTTCGCGACCTTCTCCGGGCCGACCCGGTCGATCTTCGTGACCACCCCGACCTTGCGGGTGCGCGGTGCCACCGACTGCACCTGCTCGATGATCAGGCGGTCACCGGGTCCGATCGCCTCGTCGGCCGGGATGCAGACGCAGATGATGTCGACTTCGGAGTACGTGTCGCGCACGACGTCGTTCAACCGCTGACCGAGCAGTGTGCGCGGCCGATGCAGGCCTGGGGTATCAACCAGGATGAGCTGGGCGTCGGGACGGTTCACGATGCCGCGAATCGCATGGCGCGTCGTCTGCGGACGATTGGACGTGATGGCGATCTTGTCGCCGACGAGCGCGTTGGTCAGCGTCGACTTGCCCGTGTTGGGCCGGCCGACGAAGCACACGAAGCCGGACCGGAAGTCGGTCTCCGGCGAGTTCGGCGACTCGGGGTTGTTCAAGCGGATTCTCCGATCGAATCGTTGGGGACTGCGTGCAGCGTATCGTCCCCGCTGCTCTTCCCCCGATCCGAATCGGCGTCGTCGGTCCAGTCCTCGCGATTGTCACCGTCGGTCTTCGTCTTCGCTCGGCGCACGACCACCGTCGTGATCCGCTGCCGACCGAGCCGGTTGGGACCGCCTTCGGCCGTCATCTTCAGTCCGTGCGCGCGTACCTTGGCTCCGGGCAGCGGTACGCGACCCAGCCGGAGCCCGAGGAGTCCGCCGACCGTCTCCACGTCGTCTTCCTCGATCTCCTTGCCGAACAGCTCGCCCAGATCCTCGACCGACAGACGGGACGACACCCGGTACTTGTCCTCGCCGAGCTTCTCGACCGGCGCCACCTCGTCGGTGTCGTACTCGTCGGAGATCTCGCCGACGATCTCCTCGAGAACGTCCTCGATGGTGACCAGGCCGGCGATACCGCCGTACTCGTCCACCAGCAGTGCCATGTGATTCCGCTTGGACTGCATGTCGGAGAGGACATCGTCGAGCGGCTTGGAGTCGGGCACGAACTCGGGCGCCCGCATCACCTCGTCGACGTTGAAGCCCGCAGTCGTCAGACGCGGCAGCATCCGCTCCACGATGTCCTTCAGGTAGACCACTCCGACGACGTCGTCCGGGTTCTCACCGATCACCGGGATACGCGAGTGCCCGGATCGCACGGCGAGACTCATCGCCTGCGTCGCCGACTTCTCGGACTCGATCCAGATCATCTCCGGTCGCGGAACCATAACCTCGCGAGCGTTGGTGTCACCGAGGTCGAACACCGACTGGATCATCCGTCGCTCATCGTCGTCCACGACGCCCCGCTCCTGCGCCATGTCGACGATCTCACGGACCTCGACCTCCGTCGCGAACGGACCGTTGCGATAGCCCTTGCCCGGAGTGAGCGCGTTACCCATGAGGATGAGGAGCCGGGTCACCGGACGCAGCAGGACGCCGATCCCCGACAGCACCGGCGCGGCGACCAGCGAGATCGAGTACGCGTGCTGACGGCCCAACGTGCGCGGCCCCACCCCCACTGCGACATACGAGACGACTGTCATCGCCAGGATCGCAACGGTCAGACCCCACCCGGTACCGAGCGAGTTGACCGCGATCACCGCGATGAGGCCGATCGCCGCGGCCTCGCTGAAGACGCGCAGCAGTACGGCGAGACCCACGTAGGTCGCGCGCTGGTCGAGGACCGTCCGCAGCCGCTTGGCGCCGGGGCGTTCCTCCTTGATCAGATCGTCGACGCGGGCCTGCGATACGGTCTGCAATCCCATGTCGACGGCGGCGAACGCGCCGGCGCAGACAGTCAGAATCACTGCGACGCAGAGGAATACGATGTCCTGCATCACCGGTCAGTCCCTCACTTCATCGGCGAAGCCGGTGTTGCGGAGCAGCCGAGCGTCACGCTGCGCCTGACGCTGCAGCCGGGCGCGGTCGTCGCGCGCCTCATACCAGTCGACGATGATCTGCCCCTGCAGACCGAACATCTCTTTCTCCTGCCCCGGCTCGGCGTGATCGAAACCGAGCAGATGCAGGACTCCGTGCACGGTCAGCACCGCGAGCTCGTGATCGAAGCTGTGGCGTTGAGCCTTGGCCTGGTCGGCCGCGAACTCCGGGCAGAGCACAATGTCGCCGAGCATCGCGGGCCCCGGATCGGCGGCATCGGGTCGGCCGCCCGGCGTCAGCTCGTCCATCGGGAAGCTCATCACGTCGGTCGGACCCGGCAGATCCATCCACTGGATGTGCAGTTCCGACATGGTCTCCAGATCGACCATCGTCACCGACAGTTCGGCGCCGGGATGCACGTCCATGCGCGCCATCGCGAACCGCGCGGCCTCGATGACCAGCTGCTCGGGGACGTCCACCCCGGACTCGTTGAACAGTTCGATGCTCATCGGCGACGACCCGACCCCGCCTCGGCGCGCCGCATCGCACGGTTGCCGCCGATGCGCTGCTCCTCGTCGGCGCGCCCGTAGGCGTCCACGATGTCGGCGACGAGCCGGTGCCGGACCACGTCGGCGCTGGTCAGTTGGGAGAAGTGAATGTCGTCGATCCCTTCGAGGATGCGGGTCGCCACACGCAGGCCACTCGAAGCGCCGCCTGGGAGGTCGATCTGGGTGATGTCACCGGTCACCACGATCTGGGACCCGAATCCGAGTCGGGTGAGGAACATCTTCATCTGCTCGCTCGTCGTGTTCTGCGCCTCGTCGAGCACGATGAACGCGTCGTTGAGCGTGCGGCCGCGCATGTACGCGAGCGGCGCCACCTCGATGACCCCCGCCTCCATGAGCTTCGGGATGGCCTCCGGGTCGAGCATGTCGTGCAGCGCGTCGTACAGCGGGCGCAGATACGGGTCGATCTTCTCGCTCAGCGAGCCGGGAAGGAAACCGAGCCGCTCCCCCGCCTCGACGGCCGGACGGGTCAGGATGATGCGCGAGACCTCCTTGGCCTGCAGCGCCTGCACCGCCTTCGCCATGGCGAGGTAGGTCTTGCCGGTTCCCGCGGGTCCGAGCCCGAACACGATGGTGTTCTTGTCGATCGCATCGACGTAGTGCTTCTGGTTCAGCGTCTTGGGCCGGATCACCTTGCCTCGACGGGACAGGATGTCCAGGCTGAGGACCTCGGCGGGCGACTCCGCCCGCTCCGTCGCCAGAATCGACAGCCCCTGCCGCACCAGGTCGGGCGTCAGCGTCGTACCGCCGCGTACCACCTTCACCAGCTCGGCGATCACCCGTTCGGATGCCGCCACGTCGGCAGGCGAGCCCTTGAGCGTGATCCGGTTACCCCGGACGTGGATGTCCGCGGGAAGCTGCTGCTCCAGAGTCCGCAGGTTGACGTCGGACGTTCCGAGGAGGCCCACCGCCAGATCCTGTGGCACCTCGATGGTCGAGTTCGCCACCGCGACGGCTTCGGTTGCCGTGTCGCGGTCGATGTCACTCACTGAATCCGTCACTCCTCGACGTGTTGGATGCGGCACCGGAAGGTGCCGGTCGTCTTCATTCTATCGCCGTGCCCGCTGGGTATCATTCGCTAAATCCCCAGCACGCGCAGCGTCTGCCTGGTGGCGGCCGATCGCGGCTCGACGAAGGCCTCGTGCCCCTCGCCGGAAACCTCGTACAGGGCCACCGCCTGGCCGCGGTCGCGAGCCGCGGCGACGTAATTCCGGCTCATCTGAATCGGAACCATGTCGTCGTCGACGGTGTGGATCACGGCTACCGCCGCGTCGAACGGCTTCTGCTCGGACGGCGACGCCTCCCGGTACCGATCTGGGATGCGGTCGAACGGCGCCCTCATCAGACCCTCGACGGACGGACGGTCGAAAGCACCTGTCTCGGTGAAGTCGAGGACCGCGGACTGCGGCACCACTGTCGAGATCGTGTACCGATCGGTGCGGGCCCCGATCTGCGCGACTGCGTACACGGCGAGCTGCCCGCCCGCCGAGTGCCCGACCACCGACACATTCGACGCGTCGACCACGACGCCCGCCGTCGCAAGACGCTCGGTGACCGGACCGTCCAGGGCACGCAACGCGGCGACCACGTCTAGCCCGGTACCCGGCCAGCCCCCGCCGTCCTCCTCGATCCGCCGGTACTCGACGTTCCAGACGACGGCGCCCCGCTCCGCTAGCAATCGCGCGAACGCGGTGTAGACGACGAGTGAGTAGTCGGTCGACCACGAGCCACCGTGCACCAGCACCACCAGGGGTGCGCGGCCGGACGGCTCCGATGGCACGTAGAGATGACCGAAATTACTCGGCGCAGGTCCGTACGGAATCTTGGTGCGACGCAACGCTATCGGGTCCACCGATCGGTCACTGCCCCCAGCGCCCCGAGCGCGACCGCACCTGCGGCGACCGTCCGAAGCACCTCCGGGCCGAGGACGACGGCCTGCCCGCCGAGTGCCGTCAGGTCGGCGAGTTCGCCGTCGTCGAGTCCGCCTTCGGGCCCGATCACCAACACCACCTCCGGAGCCGTCGAGAAATCGATCGACCGGAACGAGGTTGCCCCGGCTTCGTGCAGCAACGCGACCACTCCGCCGTCCGCGGCCACCCGGGAGCACAGGTCGCGCACGTCGATCGTGGTCGCCAGGTCGGTGATCTCGGGTATCCACGGACGACGCGCCTGCTTGGCCGCGGTGGCCGCGGTGGCCCGCCACTTCGCAACGCCCTTCTCAGCCCGTGAGCCGCTCCAACGCGCCACGCAGCGCGCCGACTGCCACGGCATCACCGCATCGACGCCGGCCTCGGTCATCAGATCGACGGCCAGCTCGGCGCGGTCGGACTTCGGTATCGCCTGGACCACGGTCACCCGCGGCTTCGGCGCCGTCGCGAACTCGACGCGACTCGCCCGCACGGTCAGACGATCCTTCCCGGAGACGTCGACCACCTCGCAGTCGGCGAGCGTGCCGCGCCCGTCGCCGAGCACCACGTGCTCGCCCTTCCGCATGCGGGTCACCGTGACCGCGTGCTTGCCCTCCGGACCCGACACCGTCACCGCGTCACCCGCGGCCGGGACCTCGTCGACCCAGAAGAGCGGCGGTGTCATCGGCCGGCGAAAGCGTTGCGCAGCTTGGAGAACAGTCCGCCGTTCGCAGCGGCCTTCGACTTCGCGGTCACCAGCTCGACGTCGTCGCCGACCGCCTCGCGGAGCTTCTTCAGCAGATCGGTCTGCGCGGCGTCCATCTTGCGGGGAACCGCCACCTCGAGGTGGGCATGCAGGTCACCGCGCATGCCGGTGTTCAGATGCGGCATCCCGTGCCCGCGCACCCGCACCACCGTGCCCGGCTGCGTACCCTGCTCCACCGTCACCTTGGCAGTGCTGTCGAGCACCGTCTCGACATCGATCTCGGTACCTAGAGCCGCGTCGGCCATCGGGACGCGCACCGTGCAGTGCAGATCGTCGCCGTCGCGGACGAACACGTCGTCCGTGGCCTCCGACACCTCCACGTACAGGTCGCCCGCCGGGCCACCGCCCGGGCCGACCTCGCCCTGGCCGGACAACCGGACCCGCATACCGTGCTGGACGCCCGCCGGAATCTTCACCGTCATGGTGCGACGCGACCGCACGCGGCCGTCGCCGCTGCACTTGAGGCAGGGATCCGGGATGGTCTCGCCGACACCGCGGCACTCCGGGCACTCGCGCACCGTCATGACCTGGCCGAGGAACGAGCGCTGCACAGCCTGGATCTCGCCGGCACCCTTACAGGTCGCGCAGGTCACCGGCTTCGACTTGTCGCGGGTGCCTCCGCCCTTGCACGTGTCGCACAGGATCGCGGTGTCGACCGTGATCTCCTTGCGCGCGCCTTCGGCGATCTCAGCGAGGTCCAGGGTGACGCCGACCAGAGCGGGCTCCCCCGGTCGAACGCGGCCACGAGGACCACGACCGCCGCCGAATCCACCGCCCCCGCCGCCGCCGAAGAATGTCTGGAATATGTCCCCCAGGCCTCCCGACCCGAAAGGGTCGCCGAAGCCACCACCGCCGCCGCCGGGGCCGGCGAGCGGGTCGCCGCCTGCGTCCACGATGCGGCGCTTCTCCGGGTCCGACAGGACCTCGTACGCCGTGGTCACCTCTTTGAACTGATCCTCGGCGTCTGGGTTGACGTCCGGATGCAGTTCGCGAGCCTTCTTGCGGTACGCGCGCTTGATCTCCTGATCGGAAGCGCCCTGGGAGAGCCCCAGAATGCCGTAGTAGTCACGAGCCACAGTGAAAACAGTCCTTACACATCAATTAACGTTCGGAGAGCACTTCGCCGACGTATTTCGCAACCGCGGCGACCGACGCGATTGTTCCCGGATAGTCCATTCGAGTGGGGCCGACCACACCCACGCCGCCGAAGACAGTGCCCGATGCACCGTACCCGGTCGACACGACCGACGTACTGCGCAGGTTCTCGGTGTTCGTCTCCTCACCGATCTGCACGGTCACGTGTCCGGTCCCCTGCGTGTGCGCCAGCAGCTTGAGCACGACGACCTGCTCTTCGAGCGCTTCGAGCACGGTGTCCATGCCGCCGGTCGCCGGCGTGAAGTCGGCCGCCGACCGCGCCAGGTTCGACGTGCCGCCCAGCAGCAACCGGTCCTCGCCGCGCTCCACCAGCGTCTCCACAAGGACGGTCGCGATTGTCACGACCGGCTCGTACAGGTCGGACGGCGCCTGTGCGGCCATCTCGGCGACCGCGACCGATGCATCCTCCAACCGCTTGCCGTCCAGCGCCTGCGAGAACATGACGCGCAGCCGCGACACGGTCTCGTCGTCGATCGGCTCAGCGAGCGTCGCCATCCGCTGCTCCACCCGGCCGGTATCGGTGATGACCACCAGCAGCACCCGCGATGGAGACAGCGGCACCATCTCCAGGTGACGGACACGCGACGTCGACAGGACCGGGTACTGAATCACCGCGACCTGCCGCGTCAGCTGCGCGAGCAGCTTCACCGAGCGACGCAGCACATCGTCGAGGTCGACGCCGGAATCGAGGACCGACAGGATCGCGCGACGCTCGGCCGCAGACAGCGGCTTGATCTCGCTGATCTTGTCCACGAACAGGCGATACCCCTTGTCCGTCGGTACGCGACCCGAACTCGTGTGGGGCTGCGCGATGTAGCCTTCGGCCTCGAGGACCGCCATGTCGTTGCGGACGGTCGCGCTCGAGACTCCGAGCCGGTGACGGTCGACGAGCGCCTTGGAGCCGATGGGCTCCTGGGTGTCCACGAAATCGGAGACGATGGCGTGCAGAATCTCGAAACGACGGTCGTCTGTGGTCGACACCAGGCACCTCCTCGCACTGTTTGCTTACAGTAGACACAGCCATTCTACGAAACGACGGAAAGACCAGGCGGACGATGATCTTCAAAGGGGTGCGCGACGGCAAGCCGTACCCCGATCACGGACTCACCCCACGCGAGTGGGCGAAGCTTCCACCCCGGCAGTTCCGTCTCGACCAGTTGACCACGGTCACCACCGTTCTCGCACTCGACAAGCTGCTCGCGGAGGACTCCACCTTCTACGGCGACCTGTTCGCGCACATCGTTCAGTACGAGGACGTCATGTACCTCGAAGACGGATTGCACCGCGCCGTCCGGTCGGCCCTGCGCAACCGCACGATCATCCACGCCCGACTCTTCGACCTGGACGATCACCTCGCGCGCTTCGGCATCGTTCCCGGCGACGACGAATCCGGCGTGGAGACCACCGCCCCCATCACGCCGGTCGGCCTCCCCGTCCACCCGCGCCGGGTCCGGACCGGCGGCGCGCACCGACTCGACTGAGCCGCTCGGCTCCCGCTCGCCCCATTCCGACAGCCCCCGGCTCCGCACGCCGTCGATCAGCGGAGCAGTTCGTCCCCGACGATCCTTGACCCAGTTACGCCCAGATGTAGGATTGTCGACAATCTAACAATTGGATTGTTCAGAAGGGTGGTCGAACTCATGGGCACAGGCAGCGCCGACAACACCTGCGCACTCACCGCACTGGAGCTGACCGAGGCGTACCGGAACGGAAGCCTCTCCCCCGTCGAGGCCACCGAGGATGTGCTCGCCGCCATCGACCGTGTCGACGTCGACCTCAACTCCTTCTGCATCGTCGACCATGACGGCGCGCGCACCGCCGCCCGAAGAGCCGAGCAGCGATACCGGGACGGCGCCGCGGTCGGACCTCTCGACGGCGTGCCCACCTCGATCAAGGACGTGTTCCTCACGGCGGGCCATCCCACGCACCGCGGATCGCGGGTGATGGCGGAAGCCGACGACGGGTCCGCTCCCACAGTCGACGCGCCGGTCACCGCCGCGACCCTCGAAGCCGGTTGCGTCGTCGTCGGCAAGACGACCACCCCCGAGTTCGCGTGGAAGGGCGTCACCGACTCGCTGCTCGTCGGCATCACCCGCAACCCGTATGACCCGAGCCGCACCCCGGGCGGTTCGAGCGGCGGCTCGGCCGCCGCCGTCGCCGCCGGACTGGGGCCGCTGTCCACCGGTACCGACGCCGGCGGATCGGTGCGCATCCCGGCTTCGTTCACCGGGACAGTCGCACTCAAGCCGACCTACGGCGTGGTCCCGATGTTTCCGTCGAGCCCGTTCGGAACGCTCGCCCACGCCGGGCCGATGACGCGAACCGTCACCGACACCGCCGCATTCATGGACGCGCTGATCCGCCCGGACTCGCGCGACTGGTCCGTGGTGCCGCCGTCCGCCACGTCGCCGGAACCGGGCGGCTACCTGGCGGCCGCCCTCGACGGCGCACGCGATGTCGAGCGGCCCCTTCGAGGCCTTCGGGTCGCTTACAGCCCGAATCTCGGGTTCGGCACCAACGACGCGGACGTGGAGCGCGAGGTCGCGGCGGCGGTCCGCACCCTCGAAGATCTCGGGGCGGCCGTCGATGAGATCGAGCTCGGGCTCAGCGACCCGGTCGACGCATTCCACGTCCTCTGGTTCGCCGGCGCGGCGGCCGTCGTGAAGCCGCTCGGCGAGGGCGCCATCGACCGCATCGACCCGAGCCTGCGGGACGCCCTCTCCCGCTACCACCACTTCACCGCGCAGGACTACCTCGACGCGGTGGCCGAGCGGATGTCGCTCGGCGTCCGGTTGGGCGAGGTGCACCACACGTACGACGTGCTCGTCACCCCGACGATGCCGATCCCCGCGTTCGCCGTCGGTTCCGACGTCCCGCCCGGTTGGCACAGCCCGGATTGGACCTCGTGGACGCCGTACACCTACATTTTCAACATGACTCAGCAGCCCGCGCTGTCCGTGCCCTGCGGCATGACCGACGCCGGACTCCCCGTCGGCGTGCAGCTCGTCGGCAAACGGTTCGACGACCGCGTGCTGATCCGGGCAGGCGCCGCATTGCAGCCCCGCGTCGCCGACCGAGTGCCGCGCCCCCGGATCCACGCCTGCGCCGGGACGGATCGATGACGGAGACCGATCATCCGGCGAGTTCGCTGGAACCGCTCGTCCAGGAGTCGACACCTGCACTCGTCGCGCGATCGCTGCGGCGGGCGGTCTCCGAGGGCGACTTCCCGCCCGGTTCCCAGCTCGGCGAGGCCGCCCTCGCGAAGCAGCTGGGCGTCAGCCGCGGCCCGGTGCGTGAGGCGATGCAGCGGCTCACTCAGGAGGGGCTTCTGGTCTCGCACCGCAATCGCGGGCTGTTCGTCCCGGACCTCACCGCGGACGCGGTCTCGGACATGTACCTGCTACGGAACACCATCGAACGGGCGGCGGTCGAGCGGATCCTCGAATCGAAGGCCGGCCGGGTGTGTGCCGATCGGCTCGATGCCGTGGTCGACAGGATGTCCGCGCTCGGCGATCGGCCGGAGTCCGCCGAGATGATCGACGCCGACCTCGACTTCCACCGCGAGCTCGTCGAGGCTGCGTGCAGCGAACGACTGTCCCGAGTCCACGAGACGGTCATCGTGGAGACCAGCATGTGCTTGCGCGCCATGCAGTCCACCTACGCGCCCGGCGAGGACCGCGTGTCCGAGCATCGCGAGCTGGCCGACGCGATCCGCGCGGGCGATACCGCTCGTGCGACCGCATCGCTGACCGAGCACATGCGCGACGGGCTGGCCCGGCTGCAGTAACCCCGACCACCGGTCGTCACTTATCGGCGGACCCGCCCTTCCGCGGAATCGCAGCTACCGCACGGGAATCGAGATGTACTTCGACTCGAGGAACTCCTCGATGCCGGTCAGCCCGCCCTCACGACCGAGGCCCGACTGCTTGATGCCACCGAACGGAGCGGCCGGGTTCGAGACCAGACCGGTGTTGAACCCGACCATTCCCGCTTCGAGGCGCTCGGCCATCGTGAATCCGCGGTCCACCGACTCGGTCATCACATAGGAGACGAGCCCGAACTCGGTGTCGTTGGCGAGTTCGACGGCCTCGTCGTCGGTGTCGAACGGTGTCAGCGCCGCGACCGGGCCGAAGATCTCGGTGCTCATCATCTCGGCGTCGGGTGCCACGCCGGTGAGCACGGTGGGCGGATAGAAGTAGCCGTCGCCGGTCGGCCGCTCGCCACCGCACAGGACCTCGGCACCGCGGTTCACCGCATCCCCGACGAGTTGCTCCACTTTCTCCACCGCCTTGCGCTCCACGAGCGGCCCCACATCGGTGCCGTCGGCGGCGCCGTCGCCGACGATCAGTCCCGACATCCGTGCGGTCAGCTTCTCGGAGAACTCGTCCAGCACACTGCGGTGCACCAGGATTCGGTTGGCGGCAGTGCACGCCTCCCCCATGTTGCGCATCTTCGCGGCCATCACGGCGTTGACGGCGACGTCCATATCGGCGTCTTCGCAGACGATGAACGGCGCGTTGCCGCCCAGTTCCATCGACGTGCGCAGCACTCCCCGCGCGCACTGCTCCAGCAGCAGTTTGCCGACGCCGGTGGACCCGGTGAACGAGAGCTTGCGTGCCTTCCCCGAGTCGATCCACGGCTCCACCACCGATCCGGCGGACTTGGTGCACACCACCGACAGCACACCGTCGGGTAGCCCTGCCTCACGAAGGATGTCGACGACGAACATCGACGTGAGCGGTGTCAGGTTGGCGGGCTTGTAGACCATCGTGCAGCCGGCCGCGATCGCCGGACCGATCTTGCGGGAGACCATCGCCATCGGAAAGTTCCACGGGGTGATCAGGATGCACGGGCCCACCGGTTCCTGCGTGACGATGAATCGCGACTTCCCGTCCGGGCTGCGTCGTGCGTCACCGCGGATCCGAACCGCCTCCTCGGCGAACCAGCGGAAGAACTCGGCGCCGTACGCGACCTCGCCGCGCGCCTCCGCGAGCGGCTTGCCCATCTCCGTGGTCATCACGAGCGCGATCTCATCCGCTCGCTCCATGAGTAGTTCGTACGCGCGACGCAGAATCTCCGAGCGTTCGCGGGCGGGGGTCGCCGCCCACTGCTTCTGGTGTGCCGCAGCGGAGTCGATGGCGCGCTGCGCGTCGTCGGGACCGCCGTCGGCGAGGGTGGCGATCGGATGGCCGGTGGCCGGATTCTCCACCTCGAAGGTCTTTCCCGACGCCGCATCCTGCCATCGGCCGTCGATGTGGATTCCGGTGCCGAGTCCGGCGATGATGTCGGCGACGGGACGGGTCATGACGTACCTCCTGGGTTGGGGCGGCTGGCGGATGCGCCATTGCTGCGGTCACTGCTGGGGTCGGGATCGAGTAGTTCGAGCAGGTGCCGACCGCGTCTGGCCGGCCCCTCGGCACCCCGGGTCGTCGCGTCTGCAGCGGCCAGTTGCCGGACGGCCGTCGCGCAGGAGAACCCGTCGGTGAGGACCGGCGCATCAGCGTGCGCGCGCAACGCCGGGGCGAGCGCCTGTTGGGCGACGGCGTCCGCCACACCCTCGTGGCCTGCGGTGAAGCCGAAGTCTCCGGCCACTCCGCAGCACCCGGTCGCCTCGACGACACTGCCGACCCCGAGCGCTGCCAGGACGGCGCGTTGCACGCGATTGCCGAACGTCGCGTATTCGTGGCAATGGGTCTGCACGACGACGCTCGACGGCGCTGTGCCACTCGGCCAGTCAGGAACCGTGCCCTGCGCGGCCATCGATCCGAGGTGCACCGCGACCGACCGGACCCGCGCCGCGACGCGGGCGGCCCGGTCGGCTTCGACCTTGCCGACAGCATCGTCGGTCACCAGCCGCGGGAGCTCCTCACGCAAGGTGGCCGCACAGCTCGGTTCGACGACGATGATCGGCGCGTCCCCACCGAGACCGTCGAGGTACCGCGCGGTGCGCCGCAACGTCTTCCGCGCCGCGTCACGTCTACCGGTGGTGATCTGAGTGAGGCCGCAGCAGTGCCGGGAGCTGCACGTCACCGCGGTGTGCATGCCACCGAGCACCCGTGCGGCTGCGCCCGCCACTTCCGGACGCAATCCGCGCGTGAAGGAGTCGAGAAAGAGCACCGCGTCCACCGGCCCGGTCGATCGTCCGCTGAGGTCGACGTTCTCCGGCACTCGCCGGAGTTCGGAACGCAGGGCCGACGCCGAGGCGAACTCGGGCAGCACCCGGTCTTGAGCGAGACCGCCGAGCCGCGCGCCCACGCGCCCGGCGCGGGTGGCGACCACTCGGTTGAGCAGTCCTGCGACGTAGGGCGTCACGCGAAGCCAGGTCGGAAGCATCCCGAGTGTGTAGTGCACGCGGGGTCTGATCCGCCGCGCGAATCGCTGATGCAGGAATTCCGATTTGTAGGTGGCCATATCGACGCCCGTCGGGCAGTCCGACGAGCACGCCTTGCACGCCAGACACAGGTCGAGTGACTCGCTGACGTCTGGCGCCGACGGCCCGGCGGGTGCCCCGCCCCGCACGAACTCCTGCAGGACGCGCGCCCGTCCGCGAGTCGAGTCCTTCTCGTCACCGGTGGCCCGGTACGACGGGCACATCACTCCGCCGGCATGCGTCCGGCACCGACCGATGCCGATGCACGACTGAACCGGGTGAATCTCGATGTCGGCGAGCGCGAGGTCGGCGTCCATCGGTCGAGTGGCTCGCAGACCACCGGGCGCGAGAATGCCCGCCGGGTCCCAGATCGCCGCGAACCGCTCGAAGGCCGTGAGCATCTCGCTCGAGTACATGATCGGCAGCAGTTCCGAACGTGCACGCCCGTCCCCGTGCTCTCCGGACAGCGATCCGCCGTACTTCACGACCAGGTGCGCCGCATCGGTGCAGAAGGCACGGAGCACGGTGCGGCCGTGCGGGGTGCGCAGATCGAAGTTGATGCGGATGTGCATGCATCCCGCACCGAAGTGCCCGTACATCACACCGGTGAGGCCGTGGGCGTCCAGCAGCTCCCGGAACTCGGCGAGGTAGTCGGCGAGCGACTCGGGCCGCACCGCGGCGTCCTCCCAACCCGGCCAGGTGTAGGTCACCTCACCGGTCTCCGGGTCCACCAGTCGGGAGCTCAGTCCCGCCCCGTCCTCGCGCACCCGCCACAGGTCGGCTCGCTCGGCGCCGTCGTGCACGATCCGCAGGTCAACTGCATGCCCGTCGGCGCGAAGCCCTGCCTCGAGAGCGGCGGCCCGCGCATCGGGCGACCCGTCTGCCTCATCGATCTCGATGAACAGCCAGGCTCTGCCGTCGGGCAGGTCGGCTACCGAGTCGGCACCGCGCCGCTGCCGCATGGTCGCCACGATCACCTCGTCGACCCCCTCGATGGCGGTCGGGCGGTGCGGCAGGAGAAGTGGGACGTCGCGTGCGGCGTCGACGATGTCGGCGTACCCCGCGATGATCATCGATGTCCTGGCCGACTCGGTAACGAGCGACACCGTGACCGCGGTGATCACCGCACAGGTGCCTTCGCTGCCGACGAGCGCGCGTGCGACGTCGAAGCCCTCCTCCGGCAGCAGGTGCTTCAGGTGATAGCCGGACACCTGCCGCGGGATGGTGGCCAGTTCCATCCGGATGGCGGCGAGGTGGTCTGCGGCCAGACCACGTAGTTCGGCCGACAGGTGCTCCGCGCGCGCGGACGCCTCACCGTCGGCGGGATCCGTCGGAACGATCCCGGTGCGCGACGCGGTGATTCGCAACCCGTCGGAGGTCACCAGCCGCAGTTCGACGACGTGATCGGCAGTCCGCCCGTAACGCACGGAGTGGTTTCCGCATGCGTCGTTGCCGACGGCACCGCCGAGACAGGCGCGGGTCTGGCTCGACGGGTCGGGCGCGAATGTCAGCCGCTTGCCGGTCGCCTCATGTACCGCTGCGCGAAGCGCAGTCAGGACGAGCCCGGCTTCGGCGGTTGCCGTCCGCGCACCTTCGTCGATGTCGAGGACGGCGTGCATGTGACGCGAGAGGTCCAGGACCACACCCTCGCCGACCGAGTTCCCCGCCATCGAGGTGCCGCCACCACGCGCCGTCGCCGGCACGCCGAGTCGGTGGCAGACGGACAGCGCCGTGGCGATCTCCTGCTCGGTGCGCGGAAACAGCACGGCGGCTGGAACCACGCGGTAGTTGGACGCGTCGTACGAGTACTCGGCCAACCTGCGTGCCGAATGCTCCGGTTCGAGGCCTTCCGCGCGCAGCGCCTCGATCACCGCGGCGGTACGCGCCGATTGCGGCGCATGCGGATCCGCGGTGGGCAGTGCCATGCCTTCTACCCTTCCACCACACGCTTCACGGCGCGGACGAAACGCTCGGTGCCGGTGGCGACCTCCTCCGCGGTGACGATGAGTGCCGGGATGATTCGGACGATCGACCCGGTGGGTCCGCAGGTGAGGGTGAGTAGATCCTCGTCGATGCACGCCTGCTGGACCGCTGCTGCAAGACGTGCGGCCTCGGCCGAGTCCGGACTCCCCGCGTTCGCGGTGGGGTCACCGAACTCGACCGCTGCCATGAGCCCGGTCCCGCGGATGTCGCAGATCTGCTGCACCTCGCTGAGCCCCGATCGCAAGCCGGCCAGCAACTCGTCACCGCGCACCCGAGAGTTCTCCACCAGTCCTTCCCGCTCGATCACGCCGAGCGTCGCCACACCGGCTGCGGCAGCCACCGCGTTGCCGCCGTAGGTACCGCCCTGCGATCCGGGCCAGGCCTTCGCCATGATCGACTCCGGAGCGGCGATCGCCGAGATCGGGAATCCGGACGCGATGCCCTTCGCGGTGATGATGACGTCGGGCACCAGGCCACCGGTGTGCTGGTGCCCCCAGAACTTTCCGGTGCGGCCGATGCCGGCCTGAACTTCGTCGAGTACCAGCAGGGCGCCGTGCTCGGTAGCGCGCTCACGGAGGCCGGTGAGGTACGCGGGCGGCAGGGCCAGGTAACCGCCGTCGCCGAGGAACGGCTCGATGAGGATCGCCGCCACCTCGTTCGGCTGAACGCGGGTGGCGAGCAGATAGTCGAACTCGGCGAGCGCGTAATCGACGGCCTCTGCTTCGGTCATCTTGAGTCGCAACGCATCCGGGAACGGCGTCGTGGCGACGCCGGCCATCAGCGGTCCGAAGCCCGCCGAGAACTTGGTGCCCGCCGTGGTGAGCGACGCGGCCCCGACGGTGCGTCCGTGGAAGCCCCGCTGCACGGTGACGATGTACTGCCGGCCGGTCGCCATGCGGGCCAGGCGGACCGCGGCCTCGACGGCCTCGGACCCCGAGTTCGCATAGAAGACGGAGTCGATGCCGGCGGGCAGATGGTCACCGAGTTTCTCGGTCAACGCGAGCAACGGTTGGTGCATCACGGTCGTGTACTGCGCGTGGATGATCTTGCCGCACTGCTCCTGCGCGGCAGCGACCACGTCGGGATGGCAATGCCCCGTGCTCGTGACACCGATGCCGGTGGTGAAGTCGAGATAGTCGCGCCCATCGGTGCCGTGAATCCATGCACCGGACGCGTGATCGACCACGACGGGGGTCGCCTGCTTGAGGACCGGGGAAAGGGCTGCGCTACTCATACCGTCGAGTCTGTCCACCGACCTCACGATTGTCAACGGTAGTATTGTCGACAATCGTACGAAGTAGTCGGACGATAGTGTGAAGCCATGTCAGACCACCGCCCCGTCGTCGTGCTGCTGACCGCCGACGGCCTCGAACCGCCCGCCGACCTGGACGCGATCAGGGAACTCGCCGACGTCCGCACCGCCACCGCAGCGACTCTCCCCGACGCGATCGCGGGTGCCGACGTTCTGTTCGTGTGGGACATCTTCTCCGACGCACTGGAGGCCGCGTGGGACCGCGCCGACTCACTGCGGTGGGTGCACGTCGCCGCCGCGGGCGTCGACGCGATCCTCTTCGACGGACTCCGTTCGTCCGACGTCCTGGTGACCAACGCACGCGGGGTGTTCGACGGCCCGATCGCCGAGTACGTCCTGGCTTGCGTCCTCGCGCACGACAAGCAGCTGCATCAGACCGAGGAGCACCGCAGGCGCGGCGAGTGGGTCCATCGGGAGACGCGTCGCGTCGCCGGCCGCCGCGCCCTCGTCGTCGGTACCGGCGGGATCGGCCGTGCGATCGCGCGGTTGCTGTGCGCCGTCGGCGTCGAGGTACGCGGCGCCGGGCGCAGGCCGCGCGAGAACGACCCCGATTTCGGCACCGTCGTCGATTCGGCCGCGCTCGCCGATCACCTGCCCGAGACCGATCACGTCGTGATGGTCGCGCCGCTCACGGCTGCGACCGAGGGCATGCTGGGGGCAGATGAGCTGGCTGCACTGCCAGACGGCAGTCACGTGATCAACGTGGGACGCGGACCGCTCGTCGACCAGGAGGCGCTGACCTCGGAGATCGCGTCGGGGCGTATCAGAGCCCACCTCGACGTCCTGGTCACCGAACCCCTCCCCGGCGACGACCCGTTGTGGACATTGCCGGGTGCACACATCAGTCCGCACATGTCGGGCGATGTGATCGGCTGGCGGGACGCGCTCTCCGAACAGTTCCTCGATCACCTGCGCGGCTTCGTGGACGGCCGTGAACCCGGCCCGGCGGTCGATAAGGACCGCGGCTACGTATCGGGCGCTTGAACGCTACGTATCGGGCGCTTAGCGGAGGCTCTACCTGCTGTCGGCTTCAACCGCATGGGGCGGGGCGAGTCCCACCTCGAATGCCGCGTCGGCCATCGTGTCGACGAACCGGCGCACCGACTGCCGACCGGCGTCCCGCGCCCGGAACGTGAGCGACAGGTGACGCTCGAACGGGCCGGTGAGGGGAATCAGCTGCACCCCGGGCGGATGCGCTGCCGCCACCAGGTCGGACACCAGGGTCACCCCCAGCCCGGCTGCGACCATGGACAGCGCCGTCGACTGCTCTCCGACGACGTGCCGCACGTCGGGCTCGTAACCGGCACGCCGGCACGCGATCCGTACCGCGCGCCCGAAGTGCGACCGCGAGTCGGCGAGGATCCACGGATCCGGAGCCAACGACTCCAACGCCACCGGCTCGGGGCCGAGGGTCCCGGCCCGCACCGCCACGTACATGTGCTCGACGGCGATCACCTGTCGCTCGAGCGCCGGAGTCCGCGGCATCGAGTAGTTCGAGTAGTCGATGACGAAAGACAGGTCGAGCGAACCGTCGCGTACCGCTTCCGAGCCGGCTTCGGGCGCCAGCTCCACCGACCGCACCACGATCTCGGGAGACCGCTGCGCCAGCATTCGCAGTCCGGTCGGCAGCAGACCTGTCGCCACCGACGCCCACACACCGACGTGCAACGTCGCAGTTCCCCCGTTGCGAAGCGATTCGATCGCATTGCCCGCGTTCTCGACCGCACCGAGGATCGACTCGGCGTGAGTGGCGAGCAGAACACCGGCCTCGGTGAGCACGATCCGCCGACCGTGCCGCTCGAACAGCTTCGAATCGGTCTCCCGCTCCAGCAGCGCCAGCTGCTGCGACACCGCCGACGTCGAGTAGTGGAGGGCATCGGCGACGGCCGTCACCGTGCCACGGTGCGCAAGCTCCCGTAGCAGTTTCAGGCGGTGCAGGGAAACCTCCATGCCCTGAACCCTAATCGGAAAATGTGAACGATGGTCTGCAACTTTCCTACCTGGACCGATCGACCGATACGGGCCGATCATAGAGGTACAGGCACACCGTGGTGCTCTGGCTCTGTTCACCTGTTAGGAGGCGATGGAAATGACACTCACCCCGATCAATCCAGCAGCGACCACGACGAGTGCACAGCTCCCCGTTCCCGCCGCGATCCCGGTCTCCGGACGTCGACGTCCTCCGTACCTTCGCATGGAGTGGGTCGACGAGGTCACCGGCGCCGTCGGCTATCTCGTCGTCGACACCCTCGTTCAGGGAATGGCGACCGGCGGCACCCGCATGCGTGCAGGTTGCACCATCGACGAGGTCGCCGACCTGGCACGCGGAATGTCCAATAAGACAGCCGCTTTCGATCTGCCGATCGGCGGCGCCAAGGGCGGTATCGACTTCGACCCCAAGGATCCGCGTGCACTCGACGTCCTGACTCGCTTCTGCGACGCGATGCGGCCGTACCTCGACAACCACTGGGTGACCGCCGAGGACCTCGGTATCACCCAGGAGCAGATCGACACCGTGTTCGCACGCCTCGGAATGCGGCAGTCGTACCACGCTGCCATCGCCTGCTCGGCAGATCCGGAAGCGACGGCCGAACGCGTGATGGCCGGGCTTCACGCCGAAGCACCCGGCGGTCTCCTCGGCGATGTGATCGGCGGCTACGGAGTGGCTCAGGCCGCACTCGCCGCGGCCCGCGTGCGCGGATTGACGAACGATGCCACCTCGGTCGCCATCCAGGGCGTCGGCACGATGGGCGGCGGTGCTGCCTTCTACCTGCACGAGGCCGGTATGCGCGTGGTGGCACTCGCTGACGCCGTCGGGACACTGCACGACCCGGCGGGCCTCGACGTTCCGGCTCTCCTGAACTCGCGGAACGTCTACGGCGAGATCGACCGTGACTCCGTTCCCGCCGGCGTGCAGCAGCTGCCGCGCGATTCGGTACTGAGCACCCGGTGCGACATCCTTATCCCGGCGGCCGTGTCGTACGCGATCACCAGCGAGAACAGCGCCTACGTGACTGCGCCGATCATCATCGAGGCGGCGAACGCGCCGACCACGGTGGACGCCGAGCTCGACTTGACGGCACGCGGGGTCGCGGTGATCCCGGACTTCATCGCCAACGCCGGCGCTGTCGCGTGGGCCTGGTGGCTGCTCCTCGGCTACGTGGGCGAGGACTACCTCGATTCGTTCGACCGGCTGCGCATGCAGATGGACGCCAAGGTGTCGACTCTCCTGCGCGGGTGGGATCCGGCCTCCGGCCCGATCCGCTGGGCGGCCGACGTCTCCGCCGTGGTCCGCAACCCGGCACCGCTCGTCGTGCCGTGAATCGCAACGACACCCCCTTCGCCGGTTGAGTGAGACGCTGCGGTCTCCCTGGTTGAGCGAGGACGCTTCGATCTTGCTTCGCCGGTTGAGTGAGGACGCTGCTCTTGCTTCGCCGGTCGAGTGAGGACGCTGCTCTTCCTTCGCCGGTTGAGTGAGGACGCTGCTCTTCCTTCGCCGGTTGAGTGAGGACGCTGCTCTTCCTTCGCCGGTTGAGTGAGGACGCTGCGAGCGCAGCGAGCATCGACCCCGAATCGAAACCACCCGCGCACCCATCGGAGCCGCCACGGAATCAGACCAGGATGTCGCGAACGACCCCGTCGGCGAGAAGGCGGCCGCGGTCGGTCAGCACGTAGGCGTCGCGGTCGCGCCGCAGCAGCCTGCCGGCCACGGCCACGTCGGCGCGGGCGCGTTCGGCGTCGTCGAGGATGCCGGCAGGTAGACCCTCGCGCATCCGCAGCCGGAGCATCACGGATTCGGTGTGCGCGTCCTCCGCCGACAGGATCTCCGACCCCGCGACGGGCAGCGTCCCACCAGCCAAGGACGACGAGTACGTCGCCGGATGCTTCTGGTTCCACCAGCGCACCCCGCCCACGTGCGAGTGCGCTCCCGGCCCGATCCCCCACCAGTCGTCGCTGCGCCAGTACGCCTCGTTGTGCCGGCACACCGAATCTGGAAGCGGCAGACCGGATTCCGAATCTGCGGTCGCCCAGTTCGATACCTCGTACCAAGTGAGTCCGGCAGCCGAGAGTCGTGCGTCGAGCATCTCGTACCGCGCGGCCAGCACGTCGTCGTCGGGCATCGGGACCTCACCTCGACGCACCTTCCGCGCGAACGCGGTGCCGTCCTCGACGATGAGCGCGTACGCCGACACATGGTCGATCGGCACCGACAGCACGGCATCGATGGAGGCGGCGAGGTCGTCGTCCGACTCGCCCGGCGTTCCATAGATCAGATCGAGGTTCACATGGTCGAACCCCGCCGCTGACGCCTCGCGCGCCGCGTCGAGAGCACGGCCCGGCGTGTGCTTGCGATCGAGGACCGACAGCACGTGAGTCGCGGCCGACTGCATGCCCAGCGAGATCCGCGTGTACCCCGCCTCCCGCAGTCGGGTGAAGAACTCCGGCGACGTCGACTCGGGATTCGACTCGGTGGTCACCTCGGCGCCGGCTGCCAGGTCGAACGAGTTCCGCACCGCGCCGAGGAGATCCGCGAGCCCATCGCCGCCCAGCAGCGACGGCGTGCCGCCACCGACGAACACCGTCGACACCGGACGCACGGGTGAGAGGAGCGACGCAGCCTGATCCAACTCCCGCCGCACCGCCTCCAGCCATGACTCCGGCGATGACGACGATCCCAGCTCGCCCGCCGTATAGGTGTTGAAGTCGCAGTAGCCGCACCGGGTCGCACAGAACGGCACGTGCAGGTACAGGCCGAACGGCTGGTCCACGTCGACCGACGCGAACGCCGCTAAGGCATCGGAGGAGAGCACCTCGGGTGCGTGTCGCGTCGTCACACCTCAATCATGACTCACACGTGCGTCATGGGTTTAATCTCACAGTGAGGAAAAGTAATCGCAAGTAGACGGCCTGACGTCCGTCGTGGCACTATGGACAGCGTGACTTCCCAAGGAGTGTGGCTCGCCGAACGGCGGCACATCGATCTCAAGCGCGTCAACAGCGCATTCTGTCGGCTCTAGCCGACGGCTCGGCCTTTCGAGAAGTCCTTTACCGGGTCCTCCCTGACCCGTGTCGGACGCCGATCTTCCGTCACCCCCCTGATTCAGCCCATTTCAGTCGTGCTGCGCTGCGCGCGGCACGCTCTCAGGAGATCCAATGACGATCACGTCAACCACGTCGACGGATGCCACCCCGGCCGCCGGCACCCCTGCCCCACCCAAGCGGGCACGCCCCAAGAAGCGTAGATCCGAAGGTCAGTGGGCCCTCGGTTACCGCACACCGCTGAACCCGAACGAGCAGAGCAAGCGCGACGACAACCCGCTGAACGTGCAGCGCCGCATCATCGACATCTACTCGAAGACCGGATTCGACGGCATCGACAAAGCCGACCTGCGTGGCCGTTTCCGTTGGATGGGCCTGTACACCCAACGCGCCGAGGGCTATGACGGCACGTACAGCCACGACGACTACGCAGACGTCATCGAGGCCCCGTACTTCATGATGCGCGTGCGCACCGACGGCGGGCAGCTCAGCATTCCGCAGGTACGCGCGCTCGCCGGCATCTCCCGCGACTTCGCACGCGGTACCGCCGACGTCACCGACCGGCAGAACATCCAGTACCACTGGATCGAGATCGAGAACGTGCCGGAGATCTGGCGCCGGCTCGAGGAGGTCGGGCTGGAGAGCATCGAGGCCTGCGGTGACTGCCCCCGTGGCATGCTCGGGTCCCCGCTCGCCGGCCTCGCGGTCAACGAGGTCCTCGATGCGAGCCCTGCTCTCGCCGAGATCAAACGCCGCTACATCGGCAACCCCGAGTACTCGAACCTGCCGCGCAAGTTCAAGACCGCCATCTCCGGTCTGCAGGACGTGGTCCACGAGATCAACGACGTGTCGTTCGTGGGCGTGAACCATCCCGAGCACGGACCCGGCCTGGATCTGTGGGTCGGCGGCGGCCTGTCCACCAACCCGATGCTCGCGCAGCGGGTGGGCGCCTGGATCCCGCTCGACGAGGTCCCGGACGTGTGGGAAGGCGTCGTCGGCATCTTCCGCGACTACGGCTACCGCCGCCTGCGCTCCAAGGCGCGTCTGAAGTTCCTGATCAAGGACTGGGGGACGGAGAAGTTCCGCCAGGTCCTCGAAGACGAGTACTTGGGCCGAAAGCTGATCGACGGACCGGCGCCGGTGGCACCGAAGCAGCCGATCGACCACGTCGGCGTCACCAAGCAGAAGAACGGCAAGGTCGCGGTCGGGTTCTCCGCCGTGTCGGGCAGGCTCTCGGACACGATCCTCGACGCGGTGGCCGACTCCGCGGAGAAGGTGGGCAGCGACAGCGTCCGCCTCACTCCGTATCAGAAGCTGGTCGTCGTGAACGTGCCGGATGACAAGGTCGCCGAGCTCGACGCCGACCTGTCCGCGGTGGGACTGCAGTCGCGGCCGTCGAACTGGCGCCGCAACCTGATCGCCTGCACCGGCCTCGAGTACTGCAAGCTCTCGTTCACCGAGACTCGCAGCCGCTCCCAGCAATTGGTGCCGGAACTCGAGACGCGCCTGGCCGAGCTCAACGAGGGGCTCGACGTACCGATCACCATCAATTTCAACGGCTGCCCCAACTCGTGCGCCCGCGTGCAGGTCGCCGACATCGGTCTCAAGGGTCAGCTGATCGACGACGGCGAGGGCCACCCCGTCGAAGGGTTCCAGGTGCACCTGGGCGGCAGCCTCGGCGCCGACATCGGGTTCGGCCGGAAGCTGCGTCAGCACAAGATCTACGCGTCCGAGGCCAACGATTACATCGAGCGTCTGGTCCGCAACTTCATCGCCGACCGCAACGACGGCGAGCGCTTCGCCGAATGGGCGACCCGCGCCGACGACGCCCAACTTCAGTAGGAGTCACCATGACCACCACGACCACCGGTGATCCCACCGGGACTAAGGACCTGGACGAGTTGCGGGTGATCGCCGAGGACGGCGCCGCCCGTCTCGGCCCCGACGCCACCGCGGCCGCCCTTCTCCGCTGGACTGCCGAGACCTTCGGCGACGACTTCATCATCGCCGCCAACATGCAGGACGCAGTCCTCATCGACGTCGCGAAGAAGGCCATCGACCCGGAGCTGCTCGGTGGCGCGAAGCTCAAGGCGCTGTTCCTGGATACGGGCTACCACTTCGCGGAGACCATCGGCACCCGCGATGCGGTGACCCACGTGTACGACCTCGACCTGGTCAACGTCACCCCCGAGCAGACGGTGGCACAGCAGGACGAACTCGTCGGGAAGAACCTGTTCGCCGACGACCCGGCCGAATGCTGCCGCCTGCGGAAGGTGGTGCCGCTGCGCGGATCGCTGCGGCCGTACCGCGCCTGGGTGACCGGCATCCGCCGAGTCGAAGCACCCACCCGCGCGAGCGCCCCGCTGATCTCGTTCGACGAGGGGTTCGGTCTGGTGAAGATCAACCCGCTCGCCGCATGGACCGACGAAGAGTTCCAGCAGTACATCGACGACAACGGCGTCCTCGTCAATCCACTCGTGGATGAGGGCTTTCCGTCGATCGGGTGCGAGCCATGCACCATCAAACCGAAGGCCGGAGAAGATCCGCGCAGCGGCCGCTGGGCCGGGCGCACCAAGACAGAATGCGGGTTGCACGCGTCATGACCACTGATACCTCACTCGACACCGATACTTCGCCCGACGCCGCTGCCTCCGTCGACCCCACCGTCGGCACGGAACCGGCCCGGACCGGCGAGTTCACCACTCTGGATGCGCTCGAATCCGAGGCGATCCACATCTTCCGCGAGGTCGCGGGCGAGTTCGAGCGGCCGGTGATCCTCTTCTCCGGCGGTAAGGACTCCACCCTGCTGCTGCATCTGGCGCTGAAGGCCTTCTGGCCCGCGCCGCTGCCGTTCTCGCTGCTGCACGTGGACACCGGCCACAACCTCCCGGAGATCATCGAGTTCCGCGACGAGATCGTGGAGCGCCACAACCTGCGTCTGCACGTCGCCAAGGTCGAGGACTACCTCGACGACGGCCGACTCACCGAGCGTCCCGACGGGATCCGAAACCCGTTGCAGACCATCCCGCTGCTCGACGGCATCACCGAGAACCGCTTCGACGCGGTGTTCGGCGGCGCCCGCCGCGACGAGGAGCGCGCCCGAGCCAAGGAGCGGATCTTCTCGCTGCGCAACGCTTTCGGGCAGTGGGACCCGAAGCGTCAGCGTCCCGAGCTGTGGAACCTGTACAACGGCCGCCACGCGCCGGGCGAGCACGTCCGCGTGTTCCCCCTCAGTAATTGGACCGAACTGGACGTCTGGCGCTACATCGCTCGCGAGCAGGTTCTGCTCGCACCGCTGTACTACGCGCACGAGCGCGAGGTGTACGAGCGCGACGGCATGTGGATGACATCCGGCCCGTGGGGCGGACCGCGCGAGGGCGAGACCGTGGAGACCCGCATGGTGCGATACCGCACCGTCGGCGACGGTTCCACCACCGGTGCCGTCCTGTCGGATGCGACCACCAACGAGGCGGTACTCGCCGAGGTCGCCGCCTCCCGACTCACCGAACGCGGCGCCACCCGCGGCGACGATCGCGTCTCCGAGGCCGCCATGGAAGACCGCAAGCGCGAAGGATACTTCTGATGCCCAGCCCCACGCCCGTCCAGTCATTCCAACCCACGGCAGTCCAGGCTGCCCCCGACCTGCTCCGCATCGCGACCGCCGGCAGCGTCGACGACGGCAAGTCGACCCTCGTCGGCCGGCTCCTGTACGACACCAAATCGGTTCTCGCCGACCAGATCGACGCCGTCACCAAGGCGTCGGTGGACCGCGGCATGGACACCCCCGACCTGTCACTTCTGGTGGACGGCCTGCGTGCCGAACGCGAGCAGGGCATCACGATCGATGTCGCCTACCGCTACTTCGCGACGCCCACTCGGTCGTTCGTCCTCGCCGATACGCCGGGCCACGTGCAGTACACCCGCAACACCGTGTCGGGTGCGTCGACTGCACAGCTGGTGATCCTCCTGGTCGACGCCCGCAACGGCGTGGTCGCGCAGACGCGTCGCCACGCAGCGGTGATGGCGCTCCTCGGCGTCCCGCGCCTGGTGCTCGCCGTCAACAAGATCGACCTCGTCGACGATCCGGCGCAGGTGTTCGCCCAGATCTCGTCGGAGTTCAACGACATCACCCGCTCGCTCGGCTACTCGCCGGACCAGGTGCAGGAGATCCCGGTGTCGGCGCTGCGCGGCGACAACGTGGCGATCAAGTCGGAGCTCACCCCGTACTACGACGGCCCGACGCTCATCGAGCACCTCGAGGCCGTCCCGAACGAGCCGGATGTCACCGACGTCGGACTGCGCTTCCCGGTGCAGTACGTGATCCGTCCTCGTACGTCGGAGTACCCCGACTACCGCGGCTACGCGGGTCTGATCGCCGCCGGGCGCGTCAGTGTCGGTGACGAGGTCGTCGTGCAGCCGTCGGGCGTCCGCACCAGGATCGCCAAGATCGACACCGCGGACGGCGAACTCGAGTCCGCTCACACCGGCCGCAGCATCACTCTGCTTCTGGAAGACGACCTCGACGTATCGCGTGGTGACCTGATCGCATCCGTGGCCGATGCCCCCGAGCCGTCCCAGGAGTTCACGGCCACGGTGTGCTGGCTCGCGGAGAAGGCGCTGCGCCCCGGCGCACGGCTCCTCCTCAAGCACGGCGCCAAGACGACGCAGGTGATCATCGGTTCGCTCGACACCCTCTTCGACGAGCAGGAGCTCGCATTGATCGACGCACCGGAGACGGTGGAGCTCAACCAGATCGGGCGCATCTCACTGATGACAGCCGAGCCGATCGCGGCAGACGATTACCAGGTGGACCGTGAGTCGGGCAGCTTCCTGCTGATCGACCCGCAGGGCGGCAACACTCTCGGCGCCGGCCTCATCGGCGATGCCCTGGCACCGCTGCATCTGCCTGATCCCGCGTCAGCGTGAGCCTGCCCGGCACTCTGGTCCTCGCCGCGCACGGCAGCCGGGATCCGAGGTTCGCATCCACTGCCCGCCGAGTGACCGACGCGGTACGCGTCGCGCTGCCCGGCGTGCGCGTGGAGTTGTCGTACCTCGACTTGAACGAGCCGCTGATCGGCGACGTCCTCGAGACGCTTTCCGGTGAGGCCGTGGTGGTCCCGCTCCTGTTCGGCGACGGTTTCCACGCCAAGATAGATCTACCCGCGCTGATCGCCGACGCAAGCGCTGCCGACCCGGCGCTGCACGTCCGCCAGACGCCGGTGATCGGACGTCACTCCCCCGTGCCCGCATTGGTCGACCGGCTCCGGCAGGCCGGTACCGCCGATGAGGACGGAGTGCTGATGATCGCAGTCGGATCCTCCGACGCCGAATCGGATGCGCAGATCATGGCGCGCGGCGACGAACTCGCCGCCGCGCTCGGACAGCCGGTGCGCACGGTGTTCGCAACCCGCATCGGCCGGGACGGCGCCGTGGTGCGCGAGGCCGTGGAATCGCTCATCGCCGCCGGATCTCCCCGGGTCGCGGTGAGCTCGCTGTTCCTGTCGGCCGGACTGCTCACCGAACGCGTCGAACGGGTCGTCGACTCGATCGACCTCCCCAGCGTCGTCGCGGGGCCGATCGGCGCGCATCGGACCCTGATCGATGCGATCGTGAGCGAGTACTCGGCAGCCTGGGCCGTGCCCACGGGACCGGTGCCCGCACCGGCCTGACTCAGCGGTTCACCTGCCCGACCGAGCAGGTACGGCACACTGGTCGGGACGACGCACGCTGATACCTGTCGCGAACTGATCGGAGACGACGAATGCCACTCGACCCGCAGACTCAGGAATGGCTGACGGCCCTGGAGGAGAAGACCCAGGGTCGCGAGCTCTGCGACCTTCCGGTTGAGCAGGCCCGCGTCGCATTCGACAGACTCGGCGCAAGCTCGGGACTGCCCCCGGTCGAGATCGCCGACATCTCCGACCGCACCGTTCCAGGACCTGCCGGTGAGATTCCCGTCCGCGTCTACACACCGGAGGGCACCGGCCCGTTCCCGGTGCTCGTCTACTTTCCCGGCGGCGGATTCGTCGTCGGCACCCCGGATTCGACGCACGGCCCGTGCACTGTCTGGGCAAAGCAGATCGGTGCGGTCGTGGTCTCGGTGAACTACCGCAAGGGACCCGAGGACCCGTTTCCCGCTGCTGTCGACGACGCGATCGCGGTGACCCGCTGGGTCGCAGGCAACGCGGCCGAGATCGGCGCCGATCCGGCACGTGTCGCAGTCGGAGGCGACAGTGCGGGCGGAAACCTCGCGACCGACGTCGCGATCGATGCACGGGACAACGACGGCCCGTCGCTGGCGGCCCAGGTGCTGATCTACCCGGCGACCGACATCTCCAAGGCGTACCCGTCGTTGCACGAGAACGGCACGGGCTACTTCATCTCGAAGAACCTGCTCCGCTGGTTCGGTGCGAACTACCGGGCCGATCCGCTGGACTGGCGTGCGTCCCCGATGCTTCTCGACGATCTGTCCGGTCTGGCGCCGGCGTTCGTCGTCACCGCCGAGTACGACCCATTGCGCGACCAGGGTGAAGCGTACGCACAGCGCCTGGCGGAGGCGGGCGTCGACGTTCAGGCGCGCCGCTACGACGGTCAGATCCACGCGTTCGTCGCCAACCTCGCAGGCGTCACCGGTCAGGGCAAGACTGCGGTCAACGACATCGGCGAGTATCTCAGCGGCGTACTCGGCACCGACTGAGGTCGCGCCGACCCGCTACTCTCCGTCGAGCTTCGGCACCTTGGTGGCGCGGGCGAAGATCTCCTCGCCGGCCTGCAGGTGCAGGGCGTTCTGGTCGCCGCGGGTGATCTGAGCGAGGAAGTCCTCCCCGGTCGTCGCCGCACGCAACTCCACCCGGGTCTCGAAACCGAGGTTCACCACACGCTCGACGGTCGCTTTCACGACGCCGGTGTCGAGCGTGGTGTCCGGTCCCGCGAACACCATCTCCGGGGTGCGTCCGAGGCGGATGTCATGCGGGCGGACGAGTTCGCCGTTGAGCCGCGACACCGATCCGAGGAACGACGCGACGAAGACGTTGCCCGGGTTGTCGTACAGCTCGTCCGGCGGACCGATCTGCTCGATCCGCCCCTTGTTCAGAACGGCGATGCGGTCGGAGACGTCCAGTGCCTCCTGCTGGTCGTGGGTGACGAGGACCGTCGTCACGTTCACCTCGTCGTGCAGCTTGCGCAGCCAGCGCCGCAGGTCTTCGCGAACCTTGGCGTCGAGGGCACCGAACGGCTCGTCGAGCAGCAGGACCTGCGGGTCGACGGCCAGTGCCCGGGCGAGTGCCATGCGCTGGCGCTGACCGCCCGACAGCTGCGCCGGGTAGCGCTTCTGGAAGACGGTGAGCCCGACGATGTCGAGCAGCTCATCCACCTTCCGGTTCACCTCGTCCTTGGACCGCTTGCGGATCTTGAGGCCGAACGCGATGTTGTCCCGCACCGTCAGATGCTTGAACGCCGCGTAGTGCTGGAACACGAAGCCGATGTCCCGCTTCTGCGGCGACGCCTTCGACACGTCCCTGCCGTTGATCTTCACCGTGCCCGAGTCGAGGGTGTCGAGTCCCGCGATGGCGCGCAGCAGTGTCGACTTTCCCGAACCTGACGGCCCGAGGAGCGAGGTCAGCGACCCTTCCGGGATGTCGATCGACACATCATCGAGGGCCGCGAACTCCCCGTATCGTTTGTTGGCACCGATCACCGAGATGGACATGTCAGTTCTTCTCCTCAGTAGCAGAGCCGCTCGTCTTCGAGCCGGCTTCCGCGTCGACGGTGGTCGCACTCGCCTCCGCGACACGCCCCTGGACGCGTCGCTCGACGATGGTCATGACCACCAGCACCACGATCGCGACCATCATCAGCAGGGTCGCGGCCGCGTATGCGCCGTACTCGTTGTAGTCATCGGTGTAGCGCGAGTGCACCAGCAGGGTGAGCGTCTGCGAAACGCCCGGGAAGTTCGACGACACCATGGTGACGGCGCCGTACTCGCCGAGTGCGCGAGCGATCGTGAGGACCACACCGTAGGTCAGTCCCCAGCGGATCGCCGGAAGTGTGATCCGCCAGAACGTCTGCCAGCCGGTCGCGCCGAGGGTGACGGCGGCCTCCTCCTGCTCGGTGCCGACTTCCTTGAGCACCGGTTCCACCTCTCGCACCACGAACGGCAGCGTGACGAAGATGGTCGCCAGCACCATGCCGGGCAGCCCGAAGATGATCTGGAATCCGGTCGATTCAAGACCGCCGAACCACCCGTCGGCACCCCAGAGCGCGATGAGTGCGACGCCGACGACGACCGGCGACACCGCGAACGGCAGGTCGACCACCGATTGCAGCACTCCCTTGCCCCGGAAGTTGCTGCGCGCCAGCGCGAGCGCCGTGAGGATGCCGAACACCACGTTCAGCGGGACGACGATGACCACGATGATCAACGACAGCTGAAGCGCGGAGATCGCAGCGGGCGTGGTGATCCACTCCCAGAACTGCCCGAGGCCGTGCTCGAAGGAGCGCCAGAAGATCAGGCCGACAGGAACCACCAGCAGCACGGTCAGGTAGACGAGGGCGACGGTGCGCAGACTGATCCGCACCCGATTCGACAGGATCATTCCGAGCCCTCCCGTCGCGTCTGCACTCGCGAGATCACGCGCAGCACGAACAGTGCGACGAAGGCGATGAGCAGCAGCGCCACGGACACCGCCGCGGCGTCCACCGGCTCGTCGATCTCGATCTGCTGCTGGATGTACTGCGAGGCCACCTGGGTCTTTCCGGGGATGTTGCCGCCGATCAGCACGACCGACCCGAACTCGCCGATCGCCCGGGTGAACGCTAAACCCGCACCGGTCAGGATCGAGGGCAGCAGGGCGGGAAGGATGATCTTCATCCAGATGATCCGGTTGCTCGCGCCCAGCACGGCGGCGGCCTCTTCGACGCTCTGGTCGAGCTCCATCAGCACCGGCTGCACCTGCCGTACGACGAACGGAAGCGTCACGAAGGTCAGCGCGATGATCACGGCGGGCTGGGTAGCCGACAGATGGATCCCGACGGGACTGTTCGGCCCGTACAGCGACAGCAGCACGAGGCTCGCGACGATGGTCGGCAGCGCGAACGGGAGGTCGATGATCGCGTTGACGAACCCCTTGCCCGGGAAGTCGTCCCGCACGAGCACCCAGGCGATGATGACGCCGAAGACCACGTTGACGAGCGCCACGACGACTGACACGAGAACGGTGATACCGAGGGTGTCGAGTGCGGCGGGAACGGTGATCGCGTCCCAGAACCCGGCCGGACCGTTCTCGAAGGCCTGCGCCGCGATCGCTGCCAGCGGCAGCAGGACGATGATGCTCAGCCACAGGCCTGCGACACCGACGGTGAGCCCGGTACTCGAGCGCCGCGTACGGCCGCCCGCATCAGTTGCCATCTCGGTCAACTGCCCGCCTCCTCGCCGTAGATGGCGGTGATCTCGCCGCCGTCGCCGAACAACTTCTTGTCCGTGGCCTTCCAGCCGCCGAGATCGTCGATGCTCCACAGGTGCTCGATGACCCCGGGAAACTGACCCGCGGTCTGCGCGGCGACGGTCTTGTCGACCGGCCGGAACCCGGCGTCGGCCCACAGCCGCTGTGCTTGCGGGGTGAACAGATACTCGACGAAGCTGCGCGCAGCCGCCTCGTCACCGCCGGTGTTGACCGTCGTCACCGGATTGTCGATGCGAAACGTCTGGTCGGGCACCACGTAGTCCACCCGCGCCGGCCCGTCGGCGCCTGCGTTGGCCCGCTGGAGCATGATCGCCTCGTTCTCGTAGCTGATCAGGACATCGCCCTGCCCCTGCTGGAACGCCGACGTCGCCTCCCGGCCGGACTTCGGGAGGATGTGGACGTGATCGCGCACCAGGTCGCGCACGTAGTCGAGCCCCGCCTGATCGTTCTTGCCGCCGTGGCTCTTGGCCGCGTACGGGGCGAGCAGATTCCACTTGGCCGACCCGGAACTGCCCGGATTCGGCGTCACCACGTCGACCCCAGGCTTGAGCAGGTCGTCCCACGTGCGGATGTTCTTGGGATTACCCTGACGGACCACGAGCGAGACGACCGATCCGAACGGAACCGACTTATTGGGCGCCTGACTCTCCCAATCCTCGTCGACGACGCCCGCCTTCACCAACCGGGTGACGTCGGGTGCGACGGAGAAGTTGACGATATCGGTCGGCAGGCCGCGCGCCACCTTCCTCGACTGGTCGCCGGACGCGCCGTACGACTGCGAGAAGCCGATGTCGGAGCCCTCGGAGGTCTTCCGGAACGCCGGGATCACCGTGTCGAACCCGGCTTTGGGCACGGCGTAGGCCACGAGATTGAGGTGCCGCGAACCCGACGAGATGTCGGTGCCGCCGGGCTCATCGGTGGAGCCGCCACCGCAGGCGGCCACCGGAGCCACCATGGCCGCGGTTACAGCGAGAGCGCCGAGCATCCGGCGCCGACGCCGCACGCGCCGATAGGTCGATTCCGTGTTCACCCGATGACGCTAGCAACGCGGGCGGGACCCGCTCAACGTCACGAATCACGCTGGGCCGAACCCGGTGGCCTGCGTCGACTCCTGTGATAGCACCGCTGGCGGCCCTCACGAGTCGCCGAACTGCTGCATTCCCGCACGCACATGCCCCGCTGAGGCGAACGCATGATTCGAGCGCGGGGCGATCAGACGATGAACGGCGGCCCGCCGCCGCTTTACGTTCACCGTGATTCAAACCGCCAGGACCCCAGGGGAACCTTCTGGGAAGCGGCAGGTCAGCGCATGATGAACCAGGCGATGATGACGAGAATGATGAGCGCGACCAACGCCATGGTCACCTTTGAGCGGAACATCTATATACCCAATCCGTGATCGTCACCGGCGTCGCGCCGGTGCATCACCGAGAAAATCTTGCCGACCAGGAAATTGACCCCGATGGCGATGAGCGTGGCGAGCGGGATCACGATGAGCAGAGTGACCAGCAGCTGCGGCACGAAAGGAAGACCGGTGAGCCACTCCTCCACCGAGTCCCACCACAACAGCACACCGTTCATGCGCTCAGCACCCCGTTTCCTCGCTGATCGCCCACTTTACGCGCCCGTCGTAGCGAGTCCGAGACGCGTCAGAAGCGGCTCGATCCGTGCTCGGTGCCCGAGCATCCTCGCGTGCGCGTCCACCTGGTCGACGCTGTCGCCGACCGACAGGACGCTGTCGACGAACTGCCGCCCCAGGTCGCGGTCGAGACCGCCGCCCGCGAGGAACCACTGCTCGGTCTCGGCGTCGAGGACCTCGGACCAGATGTACGAGTAGTACGCCGACGAATAACCTCCGCCGAACACATGATTGAAGTAAGTGGTCCGGTAGCGAGGCGGGATCAGCGAAGAGGCGAGGCCGGCCTCACTCAGTGCCTTCTCCTCGAACGCGAGGATGTCGGTCGGGACCTCCTCCGGGTCCAGGCGATGCCATGCGAGGTCGAGGGCGGCGGCAGCCAGGTACTCGACGGTCGAGTGGGCCGTGTCGGTGTCGGTCGCGGCGCGCACGGCGTCGACGAGGGCAGCCGGCGCCGGGTCGCCGGTCCGGTGATGGGTGGCGTAGCCGGCGACCACCTCGGGATGCAGCGCCCACATCTCGTTCACCTGCGACGGGAACTCGACGAAGTCCCGTGGCACCGAGGTGCCCGATTGCGACGGGTAGTCGACGTCCGACAGCAGTCCGTGCAGCGCATGCCCGAACTCGTGGAAGATCGTCATCAACTGGTCGATCGTCAGCAGACAAGCCTCACCCGGTTCGGGCTTGGTCAGGTTCGCCACATTGACGATGATCGGCGCGGCGTCCAGCGCACGAGACTGGTCGACGATGTTGTTCATCCACGCTCCGCCTCGCTTGGACGGCCTTGCGTAGAAGTCGCCGAGGAACAGGCCGATCCCGCGATCACCGGAGAACACCTCCCAGATGCGCACGTCCGGGTGGTAGCCGACCAGGTCGGTCCGTTCGGTGAACGACAGTCCGTACAGGGTGTTCGCGGCCGCGAACACGCCGTCGGCAAGCACCGATTCGAGTTCGCAGTAGCTCTCGAACTCGTTGATGTCGGGGATGTGGGCGGAACTTTCGGCCGCGCCCGATCGCTGGTCCGCCGCCAGTGCGAACGTCACGTCCCACGGCTGGAGTTCGGTTCCGGCATGCGCGGCGAGGCGCTCGATCTCACTGCGCCCCACGGCCATCGCAGACGCGCCCAGTTCGGCGAGCAGATCGGCGGCGGCCTGCGGATCGGGTGCGGTCTCCTCATCGATCACGTACGCGGCGTGGTCGGCGTACCCGAGCAGCCGGGCACGCCGGGCGCGCAGTTCGACGATCTCCCGGATCATCTCGCGGGTGTCGTGCTCTCCCCCGCGCGCGCACCGGTTCATCGACGCTTCGAACACGCGGCGTCGCACGTCGGATCGGGTCAGTTTCGCGACACTCGCCTGACTCGTCGGCAGTTCCAGGGTGATCAGGTAGCCGTCCGTGTGCCCCTGCGTCTGTGCCGCGCGACTCGCGGCCGCGATCTCACCGGCCGAGAGCCCGTCGAGCTCTTCGATGTCGGCGGCGAACACCGCCGAGGCGTTCGTCTCGTCGAGCAGGTGCTGCCCGAATTCGGTCGTGAGGGTCGCCAGCCTGCCCGACCATTCGCGCATGAGCGCCTGACCGTCGTCGTCGAGTGCCGCTCCGGCGCGCACGGCATCGCGGTAGCGCTGCTCGGTGAGGCGAAGCTGCGCCTGCGAGAGTCCCAGCGCATCACGCTGCTCGTAGACGCTGCGGATTCGGGCGAACAGGTCGGCGTTCATCGCGATCGCGTTGCCGTGCTCGGTGAGACGCACCGCGAGCCGCTGAGCGATCTCGGCACGCCTCGGATTGCTGTCCGGGCCCTCGACGTTGAAGAAGATGCCGTTGGCGCGGGCGAGCGAGCGGCCCGCGAGTTCGAGCGCTTCGACGGTGTTCCCGAACGTGGCGGGCTCCGGGTCGGAGGCGATCGCGTCCACCTCGGCGAGATGCTCGGCGAAGGCCGCGTCGTATGCCGGGAGGTAGTGATCGTCGGTCAGCGAGGCGAAGTCCGGCAGCCCGTACGGAAGGCCGGACGGGGTGAGCACCGGATTGCCGGACGGAGCGACTGCGTCGGCCATCGGTTACTTGCCCTTCGGCTTGTCGCTCGCCGACTCGGTCGAGAGCGCGGCGACGAACGCCTCCTGGGGAACCTCCACGCGACCGATGGTCTTCATGCGCTTCTTGCCCTCCTTCTGCTTCTCGAGCAGTTTGCGCTTACGGCTGATGTCGCCGCCGTAGCACTTGGCGAGCACGTCCTTGCGGATCGCCCGGATGTTCTCGCGCGCAATGATCTTCGACCCGACCGCAGCCTGGATCGGCACCTCGAACTGCTGCCGTGGGATCAGTTCCTTGAGTTTGTTCGTCATCTTGTTGCCGTAGCCGTACGCCGCATCCTTGTGGACGATCGCACTGAAGGCGTCGACAGCCTCCCCCTGCAGCAGGATGTCGACCTTCACCAGATCGGCCTCCTGCTCGCCGACCTCCTCGTAGTCGAGGCTCGCATAGCCGCGGGTGCGCGACTTGAGGGCGTCGAAGAAGTCGAAGATGATCTCGGCCAGCGGCAGGGTGTACCGCAGTTCCACACGACTCTCGGAGAGGTAATCCATGCCGCCGAGGTCACCGCGCCGCGCCTGGCACAGCTCCATGATCGCGCCGATGAACTCGCTCGGCGCGATGACCGTCATCTTGACGATGGGCTCGTGAACGCTGCGGGTCTTGCCGGTCGGCCAGTCCGACGGGTTGGTGACGACTTGCTCGCTGCCGTCCTCCATGGTCACTCCGTAGACCACGTTGGGCGCAGTCGAGATGAGGTTCAGGTTGAACTCGCGCTCGAGTCGCTCACGCGTGATCTCCATGTGCAGCAATCCGAGGAACCCGCACCGGAAACCGAAGCCGAGCGCCACGGACGTCTCCGGCTCGAAGGTGAGCGCGGCGTCGTTGAGCTGCAGTTTCTCCAGCGCCTCGCGCAGCACCGGATAGTCCGAGCCGTCCACCGGGTACAGGCCCGAATAGACCATCGGGCGCGGTTCGCGGTAACCGGTGAGGGGTTCCTGGGCTCCGTTTCGGGCGAACGTGACGGTGTCGCCGACCTTCGACTGCCGAACGTCCTTCACACCGGTGATCAGGTAGCCGACCTCACCGACGCCGAGTCCTTTGCTGACCTTCGGTTCCGGGGAGACGATGCCGACCTCGAGCAACTCGTGTGTCGCGCCGGTCGACATCATCTGGATCTTCTCGCGCGGGACGATCCGGCCGTCGACCACACGGACGTAGGTGACGACGCCGCGGTAGGTGTCGTACACCGAGTCGAAGATCATCGCCCGGGCCGGCGCGTCCGCGTCGCCGACCGGCGCCGGGACCTTGTCGATCACCGAATCGATCAGTTCGGCGACGCCCGCCCCGGTCTTACCGGACACGCGCAGCACCTCGTCGGGTTCGCAGCCGATGATGTGGGCGATCTCGGCGGCGTACTTGTCCGGATCGGCAGCAGGCAGGTCGATCTTGTTGAGGACCGGGATGATCTCGAGGTCGTTCTCCATCGCGAGATACAGGTTGGCGAGCGTCTGCGCCTCGATGCCCTGCGCGGCGTCGACCAGGAGAATCGCGCCCTCGCAGGCCTCGAGCGCTCGCGAGACCTCGTAGGTGAAGTCCACATGGCCGGGCGTGTCGATGAGGTGCAGGACGTACTCTTGGTCGTCCTTGCGCCACGGGAGACGAACGTTCTGCGCCTTGATCGTGATGCCGCGCTCGCGCTCGATGTCCATGCGGTCGAGATACTGGGCGCGCATCTTGCGTTCCTCGACCACACCGGTCAACTGCAGCATGCGGTCAGCGAGCGTCGACTTTCCGTGGTCGATGTGCGCGATGATGCAGAAGTTCCTGATCTTGGCAGGATCAGTGAACGTCGTGTCGGCGAAGCTGGGAATCTCACTCACTCCTTGGCGGGCGGGGCCGGGTCGCCCCGGCGCAGATCACCCTCCAGTTTCGCACGACGATGCCGCAGGGAACGATTCGTCGAGTTCCACCGGCTCGATCAGCTCCAGCCGAACCGCTCTCGCAGGTCCGCTGCCACCGCGTCGAATGATTCGCGGCTGCAGATCGCACCCTCCCTCCGGATGCCGTGCTCTTCGACGCGGAGCACACGGTCCAGGCGCACGAAACTCTCCCGATTCTCGCGGTCCCAACTGCCGGAACCGATGGAACGCCAGTCGACATCACCGCGGTGATAGTCCTTGCTCGACAGCATCAGACCGAGCAGGTGCCGATCGCCTTCCCGGCCCACCACCAGCACCGGCCGGTCCTTGCCCTGTGTCGCGTCTTCCTCGAAGGGCACCCAGGTCCACACGATCTCGCCGGGGTCGGCGGCACCGTCCAGGTCGGGCGCGTACACGATCCGCCGTGCGTAGTCACCGCTCGGATGTCCGGGCGCCCCGCTCATCGGCTTCGTCCGAAGTCGTCGGCCCGCGGCAGCAACCAGTCGTCCACGGCGCCCGCGGTCGCGTCTCCGACACCGCTGCGCGCCGGTTTCAGGCTGTGGTCGGCTTTGTCGATCTCCAGCAGTCGCACCGGCCCGCCGAACAGCGTGATCGCCTCGGCGAACTCCGCCGACGATCCGAATGCGTCGCTGCGTCCGTGCACGATCAGGGTCGGGGCCACGATGTCCGGCAGATGCTCGGTCCGCGCCTTCTCGGGCTTGCCCGGCGGGTGCAGCGGGTACGACGTGAGGAGCAACCCGTCAGTGAGCCCGGGATCCTCGGCGCAGGCCATCGATGCCTGCCTGCCTCCGTACGATTGGCCGCCGATGATCAGCGGTCCGTCCGCGGCGTAGCGGCGCAGTGCCTCGACCGCCGCCCGGATCCCGTCGCGATCGGCGCCCGCACGCGACGGGGAAGGCGGCCCCTTCGGCCTCTGCTGCCGGTACGGAAGATCGATGCGGGCGACGGCCACGCCGACGCCGACGAGCGCGTCGCCGACCGCGGCCAGCAGCACCGAGGTCCGGTCACTGCCCGCCCCGTGGGCGAGAATGACGAGGCCTCGCGAATCCGCGGGGACCACGACATCTGCGGCAACGCCGCCGGAGTCGACGGTGAACTCGCTCACCGGCGACTCAGCGCTGCCTTCTTGCGGCGGGCGGCCCGCACCACGTTGCCGACGCGAGTGCGCACCGCGATCCTGTTCTTCGGCACTTCGGTCGCCTTGACCCACTGCGCGAGCGCGTCGAGCGCGGCGTCGAACGCCTCCTGCGACGTCACCTCGGCGTAGGCGCCGTCGTTCTCGGTGCTGACCCTGAGGTCGTCGACCGAACCGACCACCCGATAACCGCCCGCGGTGATCGCCTCGATCATCTCGTCCGACCGCTGCGCCGCCCACTCGCGTTGCCGCGGGTCGAGCCCGATCGACCGCCCACCGTCGACCTGCGACATCACCTCGTTGATCAGCGTGTGCTTCACGAATCGCTGGTAGCGATACCACTGCACGTCCTCGGGCTGCAGCCGCGTGTTGAGCAATCTGAGGAACTCGGTCTGCGTCGCCGAGAGCGACGTGTTGTCGTTGACCGGCGGCGCTGGCAGGACGGCCGGGTCCACCTCGAGGACCCGGAGGAACCGCTCCCACAGACCGTCCCCCGGCTCGGCCGTCCCCCTCGCCGGGACGGTCACCACGTGGACGCGGTCACGGCCGACGATGCTCGCCCAGTCCGCGAGGGTCCGCTCGTAGTCCTGGAACTCCCAGAACGGCTCCTCACCGGGACCGTCCGGCCCCCCGGCGATGGACTCTACGAACTCCTCGAGAGTCGCACGACGCTGATTCTTGACGTTCTCCTGCCAGACCGACGGCACCTGCCGGCCGAGGTCGCGCACGGTGAGCACTGCGTGAACCTCGTCGGCGAACGACAGGTCGTCGACGAGCTTGCGGATGTGCTCCGGGCCGGCGTTCGCGAACAGTTCGTGCGACACCAGTGACCGCTCCGGCCACGCCTTCATCTGGGCCACCATCGCGGGCCACTTGTCCGCGTGCTCCGGCGCGGCCCAGTCGAGGTACCGGTCCGGCTGAAGATGCGCCGCAGCGTGGAAATGATCGTCCATCGCGATGCCCGGGTACAGCAGACCGGCAGACATCGCGTGGTTCCGATTCCGCCACAATCTGCCTTGCAGGTGAGTGGTACCGGTCTTGGGCAGGCCTACGTGGACGTAAACGATAGACATGCCCCCAGCGTAGGGGCCGCGCACCCGGGCCCGCCGTCGAGGTGAACCTGCGCGTCACCGTGATTTGGGTGGAAACTGGGGCGCTGGTATCGTTGACCGCTGTTGCAAGTGACGCCGACCTGTGCGGTCGCGGATCGCTGCCCAAGACCAGAATCAACGGCCCTCAACGGGCTGGAAGAAACAACACGAAGGAACTCGCGTGGCAAACATCAAGTCGCAGATCAAGCGGAACAAGACCAACGAAGAGGCTCGTCAGCGCAACCAGGCGGTCAAGTCGGCTCTGCGTACCGCGATCCGCCGCTTCCGCTCCACCGTTGACGCGGGCGACAAGGACAAGGCCGGCGAGCTCCTCCTCACCACGAGCAAGCAGCTCGACAAGGCCGCCTCGAAGGGCGTCATCCACAAGAACCAGGCCGCCAACAAGAAGTCGGCCATGGCTCTCGCGGTCAACAAGCTCTGACGAGACGCGGACCACGGTCCGCCGCGGGTCCGTCCCGCACGAACTTCATACGCGAAACCACCCCGATGGCGTTCCACGCGGCCATCGGGGTGGTTTCGCGTATACGGCGGGGAGGACCGAGCTGTCCTCTGCAATCAGCGGCGACGGGGCCGGAGTTGCGCGACGGTCGCAACCGCGTGCTCGACCGCGTAGTCAGGGTCGGCCGCTTGCCCTTTCACCTCGGCGTTGAGATCGGCGACGACGACGATCGCCTTACCTATCGATGCGGAATCCCACGCCCGCGCCTGCCCTTGGAGCTTGCCGACCCGGCCCGGCGGAATCCCGAGTTCCGAGGAGATCGTGTACTTGTCCGCGCCGCCCATCGAGCGCACACGTGCGATGCCGAACACCGCCTCGGCGAGCGCATCGGCGAGGAGGACGCGGGCGGTCCCGTGGTGCTGTGCCCAGGCCAGCGACTCCATCGCTCCCGCGAGGTCGCCGGTCACCGCCTGGTCGGCGATCTGGAACCCGGTCACCTCGGGTCGTCCGGTGTAATAGGTCCGCACCGCGTCTGCGTCGACCTTGCCGTCGGTATCGGAGACCAGCTGCCTGCACGCCGCCGCCAGTTCACGCAGATCGGATCCGACCATCTCCGTGACGAGTTCGACCACTTCCGGATTCGCCCGCACTCCGAGCTCACGGAACTCGGAACGCACGAAGTCAGCGAGTTCGTTGGGCCACTTGGGCGCGACGCACCCGAACTCCTGCGCTCCCGCCTTCTTCAGCTCGCCGACCATCGACTTCTGCCTACCGCCGCCGCTGTGCACGATGACGAGGCTGATTCCCTCGGGAATCGACTTCGCGGTCCCGATGATGAGTCCGGCGGGTTCCTTACCGGCCGCATCGGCCGATTCGACGACCACGATCCGCTCGTCGGCGAACAACGACGGGCTCAGGAGCTCAGCGAGCTCGGGGGCGGTCACCTCGCCTGCGCGCACCCGGGTCACGGGTACGTCGACACCCGCCGCCCGACTGCGCTCCACGCTGATCCGCGAGATCACGCGACCAGTCAGGTAGTCGTCGTCGCCGAGAAGGAGAAACAGCCGATCGCTCACGCGCCCCATCCTTCCAGAAGAGTGCGACACCCCTCGCGCCACGCACTGGTCCGGCGTCCGCGCCCCGCCCACGGCGAGTCCGGAGCACCCCCACTCCCGCACCGGTCACCACCAGGACAGCCGCGACCGCCGGTCCGGGTACCTCGGGCCACACCCACCCCGGTCCACCCAGCCGGTCGGCGACCCCGATCAGCCAGCGCACCGCCGGTCCCGCAGCCCGCGTGAGGAGCTCGGCGATCACCTCCCCCGGCCCGTACCGCGGTCCGACGGCAGCGCACGCGGCGGCGAGTGTGCCCAGGATGCCGATCAGCGGCACCGCGGGTGCCGCCAGTAGGTTCGCCGGCACCGTGAACACGCTCACCCGCCCGGTCACCGCGATGACGATCGGCGTCGTGAGGATCTGTGCGGCGATGGTCATCGACAGCAGGGTGGCCACCCACTCCGGACACCGACGGTCGGTCAGCGCGACCCGGATGGGTGCGGACCAGAGCACGAGTCCGAGGGTCGCCGCCACCGAGAGCGCGAAGCCCGGTGCGATCGCCATCTCGGGCCACCACAGCAGGACCGCGATCACCGCGGAGCCTAAAGCGGGCAACGCCTGCGCCCGACGCGACGCCAGTCCGGCCGCGAGTCCGACCGAGCCCATGATCGCGGCACGCAGCACGCTGTCCGTCGGACGAACCAGGATCACGAAGCCCACCACCGCGACGGCCCCGACCAGGAACACGGCCTTCGGCGACGCGCCTACCGCCCGAACGCACAGCACCACCGCTCCCACGGTGAGAACCAGGTTCGCCCCGGACACCGCGACCAGATGGGACAGACCCGCTGCCCGGAAGTTCTCTCGCGTGAGCTGATCCAGCCCACCGGTGTCGCCGAGGATGAGCCCCGGGAACAGTCCGCCCGCGCGGTCGCCAAGCGCTCGGGAAGCGAGGTCCCGCAGACGCAGCCGGACATGACCCGCGGCACGCTGCCACCACGGCGCGTCGCCGCGGAGCACCATGTCGCCGACCGCGTTCAGTTCTGCGGCGACCAGCCGGTCGCGCCCCGGCTCCCCCGCCTCCTCGACGCGCACTCGGACGGCCAACCGCTGCCCCGGGATCAACTCCCGTGAGCCGCTCGATGCATGCAGGCGGGCGGCGACCGGTCGTTGGGCGATTCCTCCCAACTCGTGTACCTCCACCGGCACGGTGAGCCGACGTCCGCCCGCGTGATGGACCGGATCGCCCGCTACGGTCACGCCGACGATCGGGTTCCCCACCGCCTCGGTCAGCGGCGTGTGATCGACGGCTGACGATCGCAGCACGATGACGACACCGGCGGCGGCGCCGACACCGCAGATGCCCGCTACGGTGACTGCGACGGACCTCCATCGCCGGTCACGCGCGCACCAACCGGCGACAGCCGTTGCACTGAGCAGTACCGCGACGATCACCGTCGAAGCACCTAACGGCACGAGCATTCCGGCAGCGGTGACCACCCAGCACACTGCCGCCGGCGCAGCGAGCCGCAGATCGGCCATCAGCCGACCGTGACGAGGTCCCGCAGCTTCGCCAGCTTGCTGGGCCCGATGCCGTCGACGTCGGCCAGCTGATCGACCGAGCCGAACCTGCCGTTGGCCTTCCGCCAGGCGAGGATCGACGTCGCCGTCACCGGCCCCACACCGGGCAGTGCATCGAGTTCGGCCTCGGTCGCCGAGTTCAGATTCACCAGTGCCGCACCGGAACCCCCGGCACCACTCGTCCCACCGGTTTCGGACGATCCGCCGTGGTTCGAGGCTCCGTGGTTCGAGGCTCGATCCTTCGAGGCTCCGGGCGCTCCCCCTCCGCCGGACGCCACGACCGCGCTGCGCACCTGATCGCGGCCGCGTCGACCGACGAGAACCTGGTCACCGTCGCGCAGTGATTGCGCGAGGTTCAGGCTCACCGTGTCGGCACCGTCGCGCGCACCGCCCGCAGCATCGAGAGCGTCGGCCACCCGCGAGTCGGCGGGAAGACGAACCAGCCCGGGCCGCCGGACCAGACCCACCACACTCACCACCACCTCCATCGGCGCGGACCGGCCCTTCCTGGACGCACCAGAGGCGGCCGCACCGGGTGCCGATTCCGGAGCAGCGTCTCCCGACTCCCTGGACGGCACGGTCTCCTCGAATGCCACCAAGGGAGCGGTCGGCTCGTTATGCCGAAGCAACGAGTAGCCCGCGAACCCGCAGCCGATGATTCCGATCAGGATGAGGCCGATCGCGGCCGGCGGCAGCATCGTCCACCGGGTCCGCGACTCGCTCCAGTCGTCGATATCGGTATCGGAACCGGAATAGGGGTCGGGGTCGGCATCAACGCCCTCGGCCGCCTCCGTGTCGGCGGGTGGTGCGTCGTCCAGACACTCGAACTGCGTCGCGCGCCGGTCCCAAGCGCGCCGGCCCGTGTCGGTATCCAACCAACCAGGCAGGGCGGTCTCGCCCCACCGCGCGGTCTCTCCCCACCGGGACACCGGTGAGTCCCCCTCTGAGCCCCCGTCGCCATCCGGCGACGAACCCGGCGGTTCGAGCCGCTTTCCGCCGCTGATCTTCTCCGGTGTCCGCATCAGTCGTGACAGCCGTTCCTGGCCCGGTCCCCGCCGATCCGGTCGTAACTCGATCCCCATGAGACGCACGCTATGACCGGCACTCAGCCACCGAGCGCATCGGAGCGAGGTCTGCGTCCAACTGTGGACGAATTCGCCGTTCTCCACCGTCGTGGCGCATCCGGCCGCGTCAGACTCCCGCATACCTCTCGAACGGAACCCTCACGTACGTCATCGAGGTCAATTCGCTCCGGAGGATAGGAAATCGACGGAAAGTGTGAAAGAGTAATGGAGCGCAGGCCGGACTTTGGTCTGCGCTCACTGAAGAAAGTAGTAAAAGCAACATGGCACAAGGAACCGTCAAGTGGTTCAACGGCGAGAAGGGCTTCGGCTTCATCTCTCCCGACGACAGTCAGACCGGGGACGTCTTCGTCCACTACTCCTCGATCTCGGGTTCGGGTTTCCGTAACCTCGAAGAGTCGCAGCGAGTGGAATTCGACATCGAGCAGGGCGCCAAGGGCCCCCAGGCTACGAACGTCGTTGCGGTCTGAGTTACACACTCAAGCTTCGCGAATGCCCCGGTTTTCACCGGGGCATTCGTGCTTTCCGGGGTAGGTGCATCTCGATCAGGCCGAACTCCGTGGCGAGATGTCGAGTGGCGAGGTGTCGGGCGGCGAGTGTCAGTCCATCGGCTGCAGGCCGTGGGCGAGTGCGACGCCCACCGCCCCCGGGCCCACGTGAGAGCCGAGGACCGGGCCCAGATCCACTGTGAGCGTTGAGGTCACGTCATCGAGACGCTCAGTCAACATGGCGAGAACCTCCGCAGCCAGGTCCGGATTCTGGCAGTGCTGGATACCGAGGGTCACCGGTTCACCGTCCGCGAGCTCGACCGCCGCATCGACCATCTTCGCGAGGGCCTTCGTCATCGTCCGGTGCCGTTCGCGAAGCGCCAGCACACCGTCCGAGATGTGCAGGATCGGTTTGATCGACAGTGCCGAACCGAAAAGCTTGCCTGCGGCGCTGAGTCGGCCGCTGTTCCGCAGATTGTCGAGCGATTGAACGCACATCAACGACTCCGCGGTCGCAGCGGAGCGCACAGCTGCCTCGTACACCCCGTCGCAGTCGGCTCCGCCTGCAGCGGCCTGCGCGGCCGCGATGGTCGTCAATCCGAGGGAGACGCCGACCGACCGTGCGTCGACCACGCGAACCCGGCCGTCGAGCGCATCCGAGGCGAGCCGTGCGGCGCTCCACGTTCCCGACAGTCGCCTGGACATGTGCACGGCCACCACGCCGTCACCGTCGCTTATGTCGATCGCCTTCGCATACGCCGCGCGCAGATCCGCAAGACTCGCCCCGGATGTGGAGGTGTTCGGGCTGGAGACGACGTGGGCCGGAATATCGTCGACGCCCTCCAGGTACTCGGTGCCGTCGGCGACGGTCACGTGCAGCGGGACCTGCGCGATGCCGTACTTGTCCGCCAGTGACATGGGCAACCGCGACGACGAATCGGTGACGATGACGACAGGCACCCCTCTACGGTAGCCGGTCGCCGTCCGGCGAGCAGCGGCCGGTCGCTCAGAGCAGTGGCTTCACGATCGGCTCCACTGCGTCTGCGATCCGCGCGTGTGCGGCGAGACCCCAATGGATGCCGTCGGGGTTCATCTCCGTGCCTGCGTCGGCGAACGCGTCCGCGGTCGCGTCGTAGAAGGCCACCGTCGGCAGATCGTGCTCGCGTGCCCATCGCTCGATCGCGGACGTCGTCGGGATCCGCCCCGGGTGCGCATTCCCGTAGTACGGGCTGTCGTGTGTCGGCGGCAGGCATACCACTACCGGCAGTTCGGGCCGCAGATGCGCCAGTGAGAAGCGGATCTTCTCGAAGTACTCGACGGTGATGCGCGGGGGCAGTGCCATGGGCCAGCCCAGCGGGGAGAGCTTCGGCTGCAGCCACGAATAGGCGGTCCGCACCACCTGGCGCAGTCCTGCGGGCCGCAGATAGCGGATCTGCTCGCGCAACGCGGTCGGCACCGGCGACGGCAACGAGTCCATGCCGCCGAATGCGAGTACGACGACGTCGGCATCTGGCAGTTCGGCCCAGATCCGGGGATCCTGAGTGATCGCCCACCACACATCGCGGCTAGTCCAGCCGATGCGCGCGAACAGCTCCACCTCACGGCCGCATCGCTCGCCCACCACGTTCGGCCAGATCCGCGGATCGTCGGCGGGCAGGCCGCCGGTCTCGTCGTAATACGACAGCGAATCACCAAGTACCAGAATCGAACCCGTCAACGCACAGCCTCTCTCACGCCATCCCTGTCATGCGATCCGTGTCAGACGATCGTGGCATCAGCCGATTCGGCGGACGCATTCCAGACATCCAAGCGCCATGTCGTCTCGGCACCGGACACCGAATGACCCGACAACTGGACCCAGCTGGTGTTGGCGAGGCCGCCGAACACCGGCCAGTGCGGCACGGGCAACCCGAGCAGACCCGCGGTCAGCGCCGCGATCACGCCGCCGTGCGCGACGAGCACCACTGGCGAATCCGGGTTCTCCCCCTGTCCCCAGTCCTCGAGCTCGGCGACGAGCTCGCTCACGACGGGTATGGACCGTGCGGCGACCTGCACACGGCTCTCGCCGTTGGGCGGCGGCCAGGTGGCGTCGTCGCGCCAATGTCGGCGGGCGCCCGGCATCGAGTCGTCCACTTCGGTGTGCGTCAATCCCTGCCAATCGCCCAGATGGGTCTCCCGCAGGCGCTCGTCCGTCTCGACGTCGTGCCCGGTGACCGCCGCCAGCGCCAGCGCAGTGTCGTGTGCGCGGCGCAGATCCGACGAGCGGATGAGCAGCGGAGAACGGGTGGCCATCGCCCGGCCGGCGACCTGTGCCTGACGCACGCCCACCTCGGACAGATCGGTATCGAGCTGCCCCTGCATCCGCTGGGCGGCGTTGTACTCGGTCTGGCCGTGCCGGAGCAGGATCAGCCTGCGCACCACCGGGGTGAGACGTTCGACGCTCGAATCACCCGGGTCGGGCTCGCCCCTCATTCCGAAGCCGGAACGATACCGTCGTCGTCGGAGTCTGCATCAGGGCGGTCCGCGGGCTCGATACCCTCGATGTCGATGATCGGGCAGTCCTTCCACAGCCGGTCGAGACCGTAGAAGTCGCGCTCGTCGTTGTGCTGAACGTGAACGACGATCGCACCGTAGTCCAGGAGTGCCCACCGGCCTTCACGGGTGCCCTCGCGGCGCAGGGGCTGGTGCCCGGCCTCGCGCAGTTTGTCCTCGATCTCCTCGACGATCGAGTTGACCTGCCGTTCGTTATCGGCCGAGGCAACCAGGAACACATCCGTGATCACCAAGTGGTCGGAGACGTCGATGGCGGAGACGTTCGCTGCGAGCTGTTCGGCCGCCGCATGCGCGGCGATCGTCGTCAGCGCGATGGATTCTGCAGTGGCGGTCACTGGGGTTCCTTTCGGTACAGACCGTGCTTGGCGATGTACTGCACGACACCGTCCGGTACGAGGTACCAGACGGGTCGGCCGTCCCCGGCTCGGTCTCGGCAGTCGGTCGACGAGATCGCCAGGGCGGGGATCTCGATCATCTGCAGTGATCGTGCCGGCTTGGACGCCAGATGCTCGGTCAGATGGGTGGCATTGAGTTCATATCCGGGTCGCGATACTCCGATGAAGTTCGCCAACTCGAACAAGTCCTCCCAATCATGCCAGTTCAGGATGGTGTCGAGGGCATCGGCGCCGGTGATGAAGTACAGCTCGTCGTCGGGATAGGCCCGGCGCAGATCGCGCAGTGTGTCGACGGTGAAGGTGACGCCTTCGCGTTCGATGTCGACACGACTGGCCGTGAACTGCGGGTTGGACGCCGTGGCGATGACCGTCATCAGATACCGGTGCTCGGCCGGGCTCACTTTCCGGGAGGGATCGGCGGCGTGCTCGCCTTCCTTCTGCCAGGGCCGACCGGTCGGAACGAACACCACCTCGTCGAGCTTCACCCGGCTGGCGACCTCGCTGGCCGCCACCAGGTGACCGTTGTGGATCGGGTCGAAGGTGCCGCCCATGACGCCGATTCGGCGCGGGGTCGCGGGACTCGCGGCGGCCCCTGCGGCGACTTCGGCGACTTCGGCGACTGGATCCGATGACATGCCCGGTGAGTTTACGCGGTGTTGCCGATTACCTCACACCGGCAACAGATCCGCGATCACACGTGAGAGCTGATCGGCGTTCCGGCATTCGAACATCTGCACCTCGGCCGCGTAGACACCGGCCGCCGAGTCGCCCGAGTCCCACGACTCCTCGCGCTCGGGATTGAGCCAGTACGCGTTGCGGACACGATCCCGCATCTTCGCGAGAGATTCGGCGTGGGCCGGGCGAAAGTTGTTCCTGGCATCGCCCAGGATCAGCAACGCGCCGCGGTGCGTCAACGAGTCGAGATACTCCTCAGCGAAGCCGCGCAGCATGTGTCCGTAATCGGAATGCCCGTCCCGCGTGCTGACGCGCGCCTTCGACAGCATGGCCGACATCCGCTCGCCGAACTGCGAGTCGTCGTTGCCTCGGTCGAAGAAATCGGTCACCTCGTCGACGGTGTCGACGAACGCGAAGATCCGCACATTCGAGAACTGCTGCCGCAGCGCGTACACGAGCTGCAGGGTGAACTGGCTGAACCCGGACACCGACCCGGACACGTCGCAGATGACGACGAGTTCGGGCTTCCCCGGCCGCGGCTTGCGGCGCCGCAGTTCGATCGGCACTCCCCCGGTCGACATCGAAGCTCGCAGGGTGGCGCGCACGTCGACCGCCGCGTGCCGATTGCGCCTTCGACGGAACTCGAGCTTGGCGGCGAGCAGTCTCGCTATCGGACCGATCGTCCGCCGCATCTTGGTCATGTCCTGCGGGTTGGCGGCGAAGAAGTCGATGTGCTCGGGCAGCTTGGGCACCGCGTACGACGCGACCGCATCGCGCCCGCGAACCTCGGCCATCCGCCGCTGCGTCTCGGTCTCGACGGCCGACCGCAAGCGGTTTGTGGCATCCCGGGCCGACCGCCGGCTCAGCGGATCGGTGCCGGGCCGCTCACCGTCGCGCCCATCGCCCGCCATGGCCGCCGCGATACGCGCGATGAGCGTCTGCGGCGAGATCGACGACATCGCCTCGTACACCGAGTACGACTCACCGCGCGCCGACTCGTATCGTCCGAACTCGGCGACGATCACCGCCACCATCTGATCGAACCGGCCGTCGGCGATCGCCTCCGGATCGGCCAGGAGGTCGGCGATGGTCTCGCGCATCGCCTCGACGTCGGCTTCGCCGTCATCGTCACGCGGTACCTCGAAGCCTTCCCGTCGCGCGGCGTTGCCGAGCGGGAACCACAGTTCGAAGCAGCGGTCGAAGGTGTCGCGGTGCGTGTGGTCCGACAGCAGCGTCGCAGCCAGCCCCTCACGCAGGGACTCGCGGTCGAGCAGATCGAGAACGGTCATCGCCTGCCCCGCGTCGATCAGGTTCGAGGGCCCGACCGTGATCCCCCGGCCGCGCAGATCCTCGACGAATCCGGTGAGCGTGTCGACGAGCGTGTCCGCACCCACGACGCCGCCTCAGCCCAGCTTCAGTTCGCGGATCGCGGTCTTCACATCCGGGCGGTGCTTGAGGACGACGCCGAGCGTGCGCGCGACGAGCGATTCGTCGAGACGTCCGCCCTTCATCGACTCCTCTCCCGTGGTCATCGCCAGCAGAGTGTTGCCCCAGTCGATGGTCTCGGCCACCGACGGCTTCTTCTTGATGTCCAACTCGCGCAGCACTCCGACGATCCGCACGAGTTCGTTCGCGACCCGCTCCGGAAGCTCGGGTACCCGCGACGACAGGATCTCGCGTTCGAGCGCCGCATCCGGAAAGTCGATGTACAGGTACAGGCACCGGCGCTTGAGCGCCTCGGAGAGCTCCCGGTTCGCGTTCGAGGTGAGCAGCACGATCGGACGGCGCTGGGCCGCAACGGTGCCCATCTCGGGAATGGTCACCGCGAAGTCGCTCAGGATCTCCAGTAGCAGCCCCTCCATGTCGACGTCGGCCTTGTCGATCTCGTCGATCAGCAGCACCGTCGGCTCAGTTCGGGAGATCGCGGTCAGCAGCGGGCGGGCGAGAAGGAACTCCGCGGAGAAGATGTCGTTCTTCGTCGCGTCCCAATCACGCTGACCCGCAGCCTGGATGGCGAGGATCTGCTTGGCGTGATTCCACTCGTAGAGCGCCCGTGCCTCGTCGATCCCCTCGTAGCACTGGAGCCGGATGAGCTCCGAACCCGTCGCCTGAGCTATGGCCCGTGCGAGTTCGGTCTTGCCGACACCGGCCGGGCCCTCCACCAGCATCGGTTTGCCGAGACGGTCGGCCAGGAACGCGGTGGTCGCGGTCGCGTTGTCCGCGAGATACCCGGTGCCGCGCAGACGCTGCGCGACGTCGGCCGTGTCGGTGAAGGCGGGAACGATCGAATCGGCCGCGCTCACTGGGTGCGCACCTGTCCGTCGCCCCAGACGAGCCACTTGGTGGACGTGAGTTCGGTGAGACCCATCGGGCCGCGGGCGTGCAGCTTCTGTGTGGATATGCCGATCTCCGCGCCGAACCCGAACTGCTCGCCGTCGGTGAACGCGGTGGAGGCGTTCACCATCACGGCGGCGGCGTCGACGCGGGTGGTGAACTCGTTCGCCGCGGCGAGCGATCGCGTGACGATGGCCTCGGTGTGCCCGGTGCCGTACTCGACGATGTGGTCGATGGCGGCGTCGAGGCCGTCGACGGTCTTCATCGCCACGTCGAGCGACAGGTACTCGCGGCGCCAGTCGTCCTCGGTGGCCGGCTCCATCCCCGGCTCGTCACCGTGGATGACGACGCCCTGCGCCTGCAGTGCGGACATGATGGGCGCCAGCGCCTGCTCGGAGATCGCTGCGTCGACGAGGACGGTCTCGACCGTGTTGCACACGCTGGGCCGCCTCGTCTTCGAGTTCAGAACGACGCGGGTCGCGATGTCGACATCGGCATCGGCGTGCACGTAGACGTGGCAGTTTCCGGTGCCGGTCTCGATGGTCGGGACGGTCGCGTTCGCCACGACCGCGGAGATCAGTCCGGCTCCGCCGCGCGGGATCACCACGTCGACCAGTCCACGCGCCTGGATCAGCGCGGTGACGCTCTCCCGGCTCTCACTCGGCAACAGGGCCACGGCATCGGGGCTGACCCGATGCTCCGACAGCACGGCGCGCAGCACCTCGACGAGCGCAGCATTGGAACTGGCCGCAGACGACGAGCCGCGCAGCAGCACCGCGTTACCCGACTTGAAGGCGATCCCGAAGCCATCGACCGTCACGTTGGGGCGCGCCTCGTAGACGAATCCGACCACGCCGAGCGCAACGCGAACCTGACGCAGGTCCAGACCGTTCGGCAGCGTCTTGCCGGAGACCACCTGGCCGATCGGATCCGGCAGGGCCGCCACCTGGCGGAGTCCGCCGGTGATGCCCGCGACCCGTTCGGGCGTCAGACGGAGCCGGTCGACGAGCGAAGCCTCTGTTCCTGCCGCCTCGGCGCGTTCGACGTCCTCGGCATTGGCCGCGAGGATCGTCTCGGCGGCCTCGTCGATCGCGGTGGCCGCAGCGAGCAGGACGGCGTCCTTCTGGGCGGTGGTGAGGCTGGTGAGGCTGCGCGCGGCGAGTTTGGCAGCCTTCGCCAGGTCGGTGACGACTGTCGTTATGCCCGCCGCTGTGCTGTCTGCAGCGGCGTCGGTGGTGGTCGGTGCGCTCATGCACCCAGGTTAGCGCTCGGGGCGGCGGTACCCGCTACGCCCTTCCAGTCCCGGCCGGTTCCGCTCCGCAGCTCGTTCCCGCGGCAGGTACTGCCTCACGCGGCCTTCGCAAGCGCCGCGTGACGCGGTAGCTGCCGCGGGAGCGGCAAGACCCAACGCGGCACTCGATCTGGTCAGCGGTGCGACAGCGGATCGGCCGCACATGGCAATACGGCGGCATCCGGCGCACAGGCTCGGCGTTCGGTCAGCCGAGCCGGTATCCCATTCCCCGCACCGTGCCGATGGCGTCCGCGCCGATCTTCTTGCGCAGGGCGCGGACGTACACATCGACGATGTTGGACCCGGGGTCGAAGTCGTATCCCCACACGTGCGACAGGATCTGCTCACGCGCCAGCACCTGGTCGGGGTGCCGGAGGAAGAGTTCGAGGAGCAAGAACTCACGCGCGGTGAGGTCGACGGTCCGGTCCCGTACCGTGGCGCGCCGGGTCCGCAGGTCCAGCGACACCGTCCCGTCGGTGAGCACGCTCACCTCGGGGACCGCTTCACCGGCCCGCAGCCGCAGGCGCACGCGAGCCAGAAGCTCCTCGAACCGGAACGGCTTGGTCATGTAGTCGTCGGCACCGCCCTCGAGGCCGGCCACCGTGTCGGTGACGGTGTCCCGCGCCGTCAGGATGACGACCGGGGTCGACACCTTCTCAGCGCGCAGACTGCGCAGCACCTCGAACCCGTCTCGGCCCGGCAAGCCGATGTCGAGCACCACGAGATCGAACCCGCCCTGACGGACCAGTTCCAGTGCGGAGTCGCCGTCCCCGACGGATGTGGTCACGAATCCGTTCGCGCGCAATCCCTTCTCGATGAACGACGCGATCCGTTCCTCGTCCTCGGCGATCAGAATGCGATTCACGAAGTGGTCCTCTCCAATGGTGCTGCGGCGGGAAGCTCCACGCCGAAAGTGGCGCCCTCACCCGACACGGACGTCAGCTTCACCTCACCGCGATGAGCCTGCGCGATCGCACTCACGATCGCCAGACCGAGTCCCGCCCCGGCTCGGTATCCGGTGGTCTCACGTGGGCGGGACCCGCGGTGGAAACGCGCGAAGATCGTCTTCTGGTCGGCCGGACTCACGCCCGGACCGGTGTCGGTGACCCAGAACGACACCGACGGGCGCCCGCTCGGATCGTCGTGCAGCGCTGATCCCAGCCGGATCTCGTCACCGGGTCCGGTGTGCCCGACCGCATTGTGCGCCAACGCCACCATCGCCTGTGTGACACGCTGCGGATCGACCTCGGCCGTCCCCTCACCGACCGAATCGAGCAGCCAGCGACGATCTCCGAGTGCCCGCACCTTGGAATGGATGTCGACGGTCAGTTCGGGGACCGACACCTCCTGCGGCACGACGAAGTCGGGCCGCTCCGCTTTGGCGAGTAGCAGCAGGTCTTCGACCAGGCGACTCATCCGGTCGAGTTCCTCCGTGACCAGACGCATGACGTCCACCCGCTCCTGCGGATCATCGCCCATCAACTCGAGATGGCCGCGGATGATGGTGATCGGCGTGCGGAGTTCATGACTGGCGTCGTCGAGGAAGTCGCGCTGCGACTGGAAGGCGAGCGATAGCCGGTCGAGCATCGCGTTGAACTGCTCAGCCAACGCGGACACGTCGTCGCGGCCGGTCACCGCGATCCGCCGAGTCAGGTCGGTCTCGTTGATCTCCGCAGCGGCGTTGCGCACCAGCCTGATCGGCGCCAGGATCCGGCCCGATACCAGGTACGCGCCCACCCCGGCTAGGAGCAGACCGACCACGCTCACCATCGTCAATGTGCGCATGGTCGTCACGACCTCGGCGCGGTCCCGGTCGATGGCGAATCCGACGATGAAGGTCCCCGGGTTCATCCCGGCCTCGGGAGGAGTGACCGAGACCTTCCGCCATCGGAGTTCACCGTCCTCGGTGTGCAACGAGCCGCTCGCCGACTGGTCTGCGACGACCTCCCTGACTCGATCCGGCCGGGACGCGAACGGATACGGCTCACCGCGATTCTGCCGGACGATACTGCCGTCGGGCAGTACCCCGACGACCACTTCGTCGTCATCGGGGTACTGGCGATGCAGATGACTGTCGAGGATCTCCGCGACGTTGCTGTACGGCAGGTGCGTGGACCGGTTCACACCGACCGCGGCCACCCCGACGAACTCCTCGATCTCCTGCACCAACGCCTGGCCGACTTCCTCGTCCACCTCGTTGTGGAGCTCCTGCCTGGTGGCGAGATTGACCACGAGCAGGACCCCGAACATCAGCAGCATGACCCAGCCGATGATGAGCAGTCGAGCGGGGATCCGCCTGCGCGCAACCCCAGCGGACTCATCACCGGCGAGTGACGGGTTCGCGTGCGACGCTGCGGAGTCAGTCGTCATCGTCGCTGTCGCCCCCGTGATCGTCGTCCCCGTCGTCGTCATCATCGTCATCATCGTCGCCGTAATCATCCCAGTCGTCGTCGCCGAACTGCGGACTCTGACCCGATCCGGGTGGCACGACCTCGACTCGCGGTTGCAGGGGCGCCTGCGTCGCATCCGGTGCCGGTGCCTGTCGGGGTTTCGGCTCCGGACCATTCGGCACCGGACTGTTCGGTCCTGGACTATTCGGCACTGGACTATTCGGCACTGGCGAGCGGTCGTCGACATCGTCGTCCTTCGACGCCGATTCGCCGATCCGGACGTACGCCGGGGGATCTCCGACCGGATCGGACGTTCCGACCAGGAAGTAGGCGATCCCCAGTGCGCCGACTACGACACCCATGACGGCCATTCCGATGATTCCAGCTCCACGCATTGCAGGTTTCATGCCGTTGACGCTGCCCCCGGCTTCTGAGGCCTGGATGAAACCTGGATGAAGACATCTTCATCCAGATGTGTTCCACCAGTTCACGCCGACGATCGGCGGCGCAGGCGCCGAAGATGAAGGTTTCATCATCCCGTTCTCACGGGCGACTCATCACCGGGACGAAACGTGGTGTTCATGCAGGAACAGCTCACCGTCCCTTCCGTGGCACAGACACTTCCCCCGTGGCAGGAGGCACCGGCCCGCGTCGAGTCGCGCCGGTCCGTCGCGTGGGGCCCGAACGGGCTGCACAAGCCTTCGACGACGAGGCTCGCGGCGCTGTGCGGTGTCGGAGGTCTCGCCGTCCTCGTGCTGGCGCTCCCCGGCGGGCCGGACGGACCGGCGCGCATCTCGCTGGTCGTGTTCATCCTCGCTGTCGCACTGTGGGCGGGCACCCGGATCGATGACACCTACGTGGCCCTCGGCGCCGCACTCGCATTGGTGGCGACCGGTGTGGTCGGCAGCGAGGCGCTCTTCTCCACTCTCGGGTCGGAGACCATCTGGCTCCTGGTCGCGGCGTTCGTCCTCTCCGCGGGTGTCTCGGCCACCGGACTGACCGGCAGATTCGCCGCTCTCCTGATGACCCGCGCCACATCGGTCCGCCAACTGGCGCACCTCGTCACCGTATCGCTGCTGGTCACCGCCTTCGCGGTGCCGTCGACCTCCGGTCGCGCGGCCCTCACCCTCCCGATCTTCACCGCGCTCGCCGGCGTGATCGCCGAACGCCGGAGGGTCGTCAAGGCCTTCTCCGTGCTGTTCCCGACGGTCATCCTGCTGACCGCCGTCGCCACCCTCATCGGCGCGGGCGCGCATCTGGTGACCAACGAGGTTCTCGCGGCGACCACCGGTGACCAGATCAGCTTCGCGCGATGGCTCCTACTCGGCATCCCGCTCGCCGCGCTGTCCGCACATACTGCAACTGAGCTCGTGCTCGCTCTGTTCACGACGGCGACCGACCGTTCGGAGCCGCTGCGCATCAGTGCCGCCGACCTCGCAGCCGGCGTCTCGACGCCGTTGGCCGGCCCCCTGACCCGGAGCGAGACCCGGGCTCTGGTGATTCTCGGCGCAGTCGCTCTCGGCTGGTGCACCGCAGGGCTGCACGGCGCTCACCCCGCGCTCATCGCGCTCGCCGGCGCGCTGGTGATCACCAGCCCCCGCGTGGGCACCACCACGATGAGCGCCGGTCTGCGCACAGTGCCCTGGTCGCTCCTGGTCTTCATGGCTGCGACCGCGACGCTGAGCGCGGCGCTCGCCGCCTCGGGGGCCGCTCAATGGCTCGCCGGCGGGATGTTCGGAGCCGTCGCCACTGCGCCCGTGTGGGCCGTCGTGCTCACCGTGGTCTCGATCAGCGTCGCCGCGCATCTCCTCATCCAGTCCCGGACCGCGCGTTCTTCGGTCCTCGTGCCCTTGGTGATACCGGTCGCACTGGCTGCCGGCCTCAATCCAGTCGCCCTGGCATTCGCGTCCACCGCCGCTGCCGGTTTCTGCCACACGCTCACCTCGTCTGCGAAACCGGTCGCGATGTTCTCCGACGTCGCGGGCATCCCCACCTACGACAGTGCGGACCTGCTGCGCTTGAGCGCCCGGCTCGCTCCGATGACCGTGCTGCTCGTGGTCGTCTGTGCGCTCTGGCTCTGGCCGCACCTCGGCCTACCCCTCTCCTGACCCGTCCACCGACCGCCCTGCTCAACCTGGAGGTACCAGATGTCCATCCGTCGAATAGTCGTCGCTCCCAGCGGATTCAAGGAGAGCCTGTCCGCACCGCAGACTGCCGCCGCAATCGCGGCGGGCATCCGTCGGGTCCTTCCACGGACCGCCGTCGACACCCTGCCACTGGTCGACGGAGGAGAAGGGTCCGCGGTCGCGCTCGCCGAGGCGACCGGAGGCAGCGTGCGAGCCGTACGCGTCATCGGCCCCGTCGGAGACGAGGTCGACTCGCATTTCGCCCTGCTCGGAACACCCGGCGCCACGACCGCCGTGATCGAGATGGCGGCTGCCGCCGGCCTGTCCCTGGTACCCCGTGACATGCGCGATCCCGGCGCGACCACCAGCTACGGCGTCGGGCAGTTGATCACGGCCGCACTGGATGCCGGGGCCGAGCGCATTCTCGTGGGGTGCGGCGACTCCGGCATCTGCGACGGCGGTGCCGGCGCCCTGCAGGCACTCGGCGCACGGATCACCGACGTGATGGGCGAGCCGGTCGGCTGGGGTGGCGCGGCACTCGCCGAAGTCGAATCGCTCGACCTCACCGACCTCGACCCGCGGATCGCCGACGTCGAGATCCGCGTCGCAGTGAACCCGCACAACGTCCTCTGTGGCGAACGAGGCGTCGCACGGGTATTCGGCCCGCAGAAGGGCGCTACCGCATCGCAGGTCGAGATCCTGTCGTCCGCGATGACGAGGTGGGCCAAGATCCTCGAACGCGACCGACACGTCGATCTGCGGACGGCCGCAGGGTCGGGAGCCTCGGGAGGACTCGGCGCGGGGCTCGCGGCCGGATTGGGCGCCAAGCTGCTCCCTCGGTTCGACGTGATGTTCGATCACGTCGACCTCGACTCGGCCATCGCGGACGCCGACCTCGTGCTCACCGCGGAGGGCGCCATCGATATGCAGACGCCGCGCGGCAAGATTCCCGCCGAGGTCGCGCGGATCGCCGCCCAGCACGGCAAGCCGGTGGTCGCTCTCGCCGGAACCATCGGCGACGGCGCTCACCTCAACTACGATGCCGGGATCGCGGCCATCGCCTCGATCATGCCGGCGCCCCTGTCGCTGGACGACGCCATGCGCGGAGCGACGGACTACCTGACCGACGCCACTGAACGCATGCTTCGGCTGCTCCTCGTCGGCGCGAACCTGGGATGAATGGCGCAGGTCACGGACCGCCACCGTCAACATCGGGACAGCGCATCGGCCAGCACACCGCGAGACGGCGCGTCCACCGGGAGACCGTAGCGGTGCAGGACCAGCGCGAACTGGACTGCGTACTGGCAGTGGAAGTCGCGCAGCGGCGGCATCCAGCGCGCGGGTTCGGCGTCGGATTTCGCCTGGTTACTCGAACCGTCGACGGCGACCAGATTCGACGGGTCGTTCGCAAACGCAATGCGCCGCAACGAAGTCCATGACCGGGCACCCATATCCCAGGCGTAGGACAGCGGGACGATGTGGTCGATCTGGACCGCAGCGGACTTCCGGCCCCGCTCGAAGACGACGGGCCGCCCGGTGTACGGGCTGGTCATGGTTCCTGCGGCGACCGCACCCGGACACGACGCGATGGCCACCCGGCCGGACACCTCCACGTCCCGCGACAGGATGTCGTTACGCGTGTCGCAGCCGTTGCCCGCCCCGCGCGCATCGGAGCGATCCGTCCAGGCGGTGCCGAAGGAGTCTCGGTCGTACCCGGAGTCGTGCGGCGGTCGGCCGGCGATGACGGCCGTCTTCGCCAGTGCCGCCTGGGCGCTCGCGATCCGAGCGGCGGGCACCGTCCCGCGATCCTCGATCGGCCCGATGCCGACTGCGACACTCACCGCGATGCCTGCGAACCCGGCGACCCCAGCCCACTGCCGGCCCGTCAGCCGGGCTGCGCCGGGACGGCGCCTCGCGTGCCGGTCTGCCCATCGCATGGCTCCCCCACTTCCGATCGCGTCCTCAATGATTGGACGCTCGGAACCGGGTGCCGGGTTCCCGGCCGGCACCCGCTACCGACGCACGGCTACGACTTCTCGAGGTACTCCGCGCGAGACGGCAGCAGCACCGCATGGACCAGATCGGCCAGTGCCGGATGGTGCGCGAGTTCGCGGTCGGCGTCGACGATCGACTGCGACAGGCCGCGGGCATCGTCGATGACCTCGGTGTCGTCGATCAGCGACAGGAAGCTCAACGACGTCTTGCCACCGGACTGCAGGGATCCCAGGACGTCACCTTCGCGCCGCTGGGCTAGATCCACCATCGCCAACTCGAACCCGTCAGCCGACCTCTCGACGGCGCGCAAGCGCTCCATCGAGCCGGACAGATCGTGCGCCATCGTCATCAGGAGGCACAGTCCGGCATGCTGACCACGGCCCACGCGGCCGCGCAGTTGGTGCAGCTGACTGACGCCGAACCGGTCGGCGTTCACGATGACCATCATGGTGGCGTTCGGAACGTCGACACCGACCTCGATGACGGTGGTCGCAACAAGCACGTCGATCTCTCCGCGCGTGAACGCGTCCATCACATCGTTCTTGTCGTCCGCATGCATGCGGCCGTGGAGGATCCCGATCCGGCGCCCGGCAAGCGGGCCGTTCTCCAGTTCCTCGGCCTGCTTGAGAACCGAGACGGTCTCCTGCTGATCGTCGTCGGTTTCCGGCTCCTTCTCCGCCTTCGACTTCGCTTTCGGCTTGGGTTCCTCGTCGCCGATGCGCGTGCACACCACGTACACCTGACGGCCCGCGGCGATCTCCTCCTCGGCGCGCGTCCATGTCCGGTCGACCCATCTCGCATTGCGCATCGGGACGACGCTCGTCGTGATCGGCTGGCGCCCGCGCGGCAGTTCGGTGAGCACCGACGTATCGAGGTCGCCGAACGAGGTCATCGCGACGGTTCGCGGAATGGGAGTCGCGGTCATCACCAGGAAGTGCGGCCGATGATCCTGCCGCCCCTTCGACCGCAGGATGTCTCGCTGCTCCACACCGAACCGGTGCTGCTCGTCGACCACCACCATGCCGAGATCGACGAACTCGACGTGCTCCTCCAGCAGAGCGTGGGTACCGATCACGATCCCGGCTTCCCCGGTCACCGCGTCGAGCAGCGTCTGCCGCTTGGATGCGGTGCTCATGGAACCGGTCAGCAGGCCGACTCGGGTCGCTCCGTCGGCGGCACCGAGCTCACCCGCGCGGGCCAAGTCGCCCATCATCTTCGTGACCGTGCGGTAGTGCTGTGCGGCAAGCACCTCCGTCGGAGCCAGAATGGCGCATTGGTGCCCGTTGTCGACGATGCGCAGCATCGCCAGCAACGACACCAGCGTCTTCCCCGAGCCCACCTCACCTTGCAGCAGCCGGTTCATCGGGTGCGCGAGTGCCAGATCATCACCGATCTCGGCCAGCACGTGCTGCTGGCCGTCCGTCAGCTCGAAGGGCAGCCGCTCGAGAAGCTCGTCTTCCAGCCCACCCGGCACGTGGACGCACCCCGCCGACGTCTCCGCCCCCAGATCGGCGCGACGCTGCGCCAGCGCCGTCTGAATCGCCAGAGCCTCGTCGAACTTGAGTCGCTCCCTCGCCTGTTCGACGTCCTCGATCGATCCGGGAAGGTGGACTTCCCGGATCGCCGCATCGCTGGTGATGAGCTCCCGGGCGGTCCGTTGCTCCTCGGTCAGCGGATCGGCGGCGGGCACGGTGTCGGCGAGAACCTGCCGGGCCGCACGCCACACCTCCCAGGTCTGCACGTCACGGGTAGCCGGGTACATCGGAATGATCGACCGGCGGAAGGCCTCGGCGTCCTCCACCGTGCCGGTCGATGAGGTGGCGCCGGTCGACCCGGAATCGGGCGATCCGTCCGAGCCGGGTTCCGGTGTTGCGGCGTACAGCTCGTCGATCATCTCGTCGCTCTGCTGCTCCATGCCGTCGTCGGGCAGCACCAGCCAATCCGGGTGCGACAGCTGAACCTGATCGCGGAAGAACTTCACCGTGCCCGCCAGCGCCACCCGTACTCCGGGCACCAGTACGCGTTTGATGTAGCGGGCGTTGAAGAAGCTCGCCTCGTATCGGCGGACGCCGTCGTTGACGACGATCTTGAGGAACTGCCCGTACCGCTTCTTCATCGAGATCATCTGGGCTTTCTCGATGCGCCCGATCACCGTGATCCGCTCGTCCGCCTCGGGTAGCTCGGACTTGGAGGGCTGCCCCTGCTTGATGTAACGCCGCGGCGTGTACCGCAGGAGTTCGCCGACGGTGGTGAGCTCCAGACCGGCCAGCTTCTTGACCAGTGCCGGATCGAGTGACGAATCGGTCAGCGGCGACGCGGCCGTCAGCATCATTCGACTCCGACCTGGAGGAGATCGCCGACCTGGCCGGCGTCGTGGACCTCCAGCTCGATGCCCCGATGGTGCTCCCGGAAGTGCTCGACGATCGCCTGGCGCGTCTCCTCATCCAGATCGCGACCGGCGAGGATGGTGACCATCTCACCACCGGTCGCGAGCATCAGGTCGAGCAGCGCGGTGGCCGCCTCGTCCTGTTCGTGCGCGATCACCAGCACGTCCGATCCGATGAGCCCCAGGATGTCGCCGACCTCACTGGTCCCGGCCAGTGTCATCATCCGGCCGGTAGAACGGACCAGAGAACCCCACCGCGTGGCCGCCGCGGCTTCGGCCATCGCGAACGCGTCGACATCCGCCGACTCCCCTGGGTCGTGAACTGCCAGCGCGGGCAGGCACTGGGCCATCGACATCGTCGGCAGGAACACGACCGAACGCTGTGTTGACCGCGACTTCGCACCGACCTCGACCAGATCCTGCGACGAGATCATGCCGTTGCCCATGACCACCACGTGCGCGCTGTCGGTGGCCCGGATCGCGTCGGCCAGGGTATCCGAGCAGACACCGTCGTCGGCCCGCACGACCGAGGCGCCGGCCTCGGTGAACAGACCTTCCGCGCCGTCGCCGGTCACCAGTGCGATCACGGCGCGCTTGTGACGCGGCGGCGCCTCCGTGGCGCCCGGCGCTGCATTGAGGGCGTCCAGGACGAAGCAGCTGATCCGGATGTCCCGGACGTCGCCCAGATCGAGTCCGGCCTCCACCGCACTTCCCGGCTCGTCGGTGTGCACGTGAACGGAGAACCGCTCCAACGTATCGGAGCTGTCACCGACGATCACCACCGAATCGCCGAGCTCACCGAGCCGGTCGCGCAGACCGGCTATCTGCTGCGCGTCCGCACCCTCAAGCAGGTACATGACCTCGAAATTGGTGTCGCCGTCGGCAGAGCAGTCCGATCCGCCGAGGCCGCCCGGCCCGGCAGCCGACCCGCGGTACGCACGCCGTTTGTTCGACACGCCGGTCACCACCGCCACCATCGCGTCGGCGAGCACCAGGAATCCCCTGCCGCCCGCGTCCACGACACCGGCGTTCGCCAATTCCGGCATCTGCTCGGTGGTCCGCTCGAGCGCCTCCGCGGAATCTTCCGCGACGGCGCGGACGAGGTCCGCGGGCGAGGCCGAGACGTGATCGTCCGCCGTCTGCGCGGCCACCTTGAGCATCGTCAGCACGGTGCCCTCGCGCGGTTCGCTGACGGCCCGGCGCGCCGCTAGCGACGCTAGGCGAAGCCCGCTCTTGAACAGCCGGTTGAAGCTGGGGTCCTGCTCGGCGAGCGCGAGGTCCACGGCGTCGGCGAGACCGACGAATATCTGCGCGAGGATCACCCCGGAGTTGCCCCGTGCACTCGATACAGCGGAGTCGGCGAGCGCGCGCACGGTGTCGGACAGGCCGGTGTCGGCAGGCACCTCGTCGAGGGATGCGACGGCCCTCGACATCGTGTTGGCCATGTTGCTTCCGGTGTCCGAGTCGGGGATCGGGAAGATGTTCAGCTCGTTGATCTCGCCGCGAATGTCATCGAGACCGTCGGCGCACGCCTGCGCCCAGTCGCGGATCAGCTGCGGGCTGACCGGGGCACCGTTCGTCGTCATTCGCTCCACCACCCCGCATTCGCACGCGCCGGACCTTCTCTGCTGCCGACCTGTCTTGTCCTGAACCTGCCAGGCCCCTCCCGACGGCCGGTGCAGGCTGTGTCCGAGGTTACCGTCGCCCGCCGACAGCGACGAACGCATCTCTGCACGGTATCGTCACCGGTGGTCACGCCGGGAACTTCCGCCGACGACGATTTGGCTCGCACACATAATCCGGTTACTCTAGTCGGGTTGCCTGTTGACGCCGCGTGGATCTCTGCGCCGCACTGCGGGCGAAGAGACCAGACTAGATTTCAACTGAGGGAGTTCGATATGGCTGCCGTTTGTGACGTTTGCGGTAAAGGCCCCGGCTTCGGTAAGTCGGTCTCGCACTCGCACCGGCGCACCAACCGCCGCTGGAACCCGAACATCCAGTCCGTGCGTGTCGAGGTCGCCCCGGGTAACCGGAAGCGCAAGAACGTGTGCACCTCCTGCCTGAAGGCAGGCAAGGCCGCCGCAGTGTAAGGCGCACCGCCTGAACATCTTCGAGATCGCCGTCCGATATTCATCGGGCGGCGATTTCGTCGTCTGGCCGGTATGCGCGAGGGACCGATCACACGCCGCATCGTAAGATCCGACGCATGACTTCCCCATCCGGATCCGGCCAGAACTCGATAGCGGACAACGGCGTCCTGACGATCCCCCTCTCCACTTCGGAGAACGGCACCGCTCTCGACCACGACCTCCTGCTGGCCGCCACGGAGAAGCTGCTCGCCGTCACCCGCGGAGACATCGACGCGGGGGCGATCCTCCTCTGCGGAGAAGGCAGGAACTTCTGCGCAGGCGGCAATGTCGCGCGCTTCGCCGCGGCCGACGACCGTGCACAGTACCTGCGCGGCCTGGCCGACGACATGCATCAGGTGATCACGCTGCTGTACGAGACGCGACTGCCGGTCGTGGCCGCGGTGACCGGATGGGCGGCGGGCGCCGGTATGAGTTTCGTGCTGCACAGCGACATCGCGATCGCCGGTACCCGCACCCGAATGCGGCCTGCGTACCCCGGGATCGGATTGTCACCGGACGGCGGCATGTCATGGCTGCTGCCCCGCGCCGTCGGACCGTCCCGTGCCCGGTACATCATCATGACCGACCAGATCCTCGACGCCGAGCGGTTGCTCGACCTGGGACTGGTCTCGGAGATCGTCGAGGACGACGCCGTGCGAACCAAGGCGCTCGAGGTCGCCGCCGGCCTCGCCGCTGGACCTCGTGGGTCGATGACGGCCATCCGCACCCTGGTGCACGATTCGGCGACCCGCTCGCTCCGCGACCAGCTCGACGCCGAGGCGCGATCCATCTCCACTCTGTCGGCGACGGCAGAGGGCGTCGAAGGAGTGAACGCGTTCGTCGCCAAACGGGCGCCCGACTTCCGCGGGGCGCGCTGAGGCTGCTGCTACGGCAGCCGCCAGTCGACCGGCTCGCCGCCGAGGTCGAGCAGCTCCTCGTTCGCGCGACTGAACGGCTTCGTACCGAAGAAGCCCCGCGATGCCGACAGCGGTGACGGGTGCGCCGACTGGATCGTCGGAACGTCCGGCATCCACTGGGTCAGCTTGCGCGCGTCGTTGCCCCACAGAACCGCGACCAGCGGCTCATCACGCGCCACCAGCGCTTTGAGGGCGCATTCGGTGATCGTCTCCCACCCCTTGTTCCGATGCGATGCGGGCTCGCCCGGCATGACCGTCAGCACACGGTTGAGGAGCAGCACTCCGGCATCCTGCCACGGCGTCAGGTCGCCCGTGGACGGTCGCGGATAGCCCAGGTCGTCGCAGTACTCGGCATAGATGTTCTGCAGCGAACGCGGGATCGGTGACACGTCGGGCGCCACCGAGAAACTCAGCCCGACTGCGTGCCCCGGCGTCGGGTACGGGTCCTGTCCGACGATCAGGACCCGCACGTCGTCGAACGGCTGGGTGAACGCCCGCAGGACGTTCTGACCGGCCGGCAGGTACTTGCGTCCAGCCGCGACCTCAGCACGCAGGAACTCCCCCATGGCCTCGATCTGCGGCTCCACGGGCGCGAGAGCCTGCGCCCATCCCGGGTCGAGGATCTCGGCGATCGGCTTGGCGCTCATCGGTCGATCCGGCGCAGTTCGGCGCGGTAGTACTGCGCGTTGTGGAAGTACAGTTCGGTGTTTCCCTGAAGGTGGCCTTCCGGGACCACGTGGCCCTCGCGAACCTTCGCCGGCACGCCCATGGCCATCGACCGTTCGGGAAGCGAGAACCGGTACGGCACTACCGCGCCCGCGGCCACCACCGATCCGGCACCGATCTCGGCACCGTTCAGCACCACCGAACCGGAGGCGATCAGGCAGTCGTCGCCGATGGTCGCGCCCTCGATGTGGGTGTTGTGCCCGACTACGCATCCGGCACCGATCACCGTCGACTCCACGAAGGTGCAGTGGATGACCGTTCCGTCCTGGATATTGGTGCGCGCACCGACAGAGATGGTCCCGTAGTCGCCCCGAAGGACGGCGCCGGGCCAGACCGACACGCCATCGGCCAGAGTCACCGCGCCGATCACCGTCGCGTCGGGATGAATGAACACGTCCTCGCCGAGAGTCGGTTCCCGGTCACCGAGTGCATAGACAGCCATGCGTCCGATCTAATCACCCGTCCGGCCGTGACGGGATCGGCCCCCGACGAACAGGCCGCCGAAGCTCACCCCTCCGTGAAGGACTGCCAGCCGCGGATGGACCCGACGGGGTCGCCGTCGACGTAGGCGCCGGCACCCGGCGCGACGGTGCCTATCTGCGACCAGCCGGGCGGCACCGCACCTTCTGCGAAGCTCGCGAGCAGCACATGGTCCTCGCCTCCGCCGAGCGCCCAGCGCACCGGGTCCACGCCGAGCGCCTCTCCGAGCTCGCCGATCCCAGGCGTCCGCGGCACGGCGGACGATTCGACGTCGATCCGCACGCCCGAAGAGGCCGCGATCGTGACGAGTTCCTCGACCAGACCATCGGACACGTCGGTCATCGCCGATGCTGCGGGCGCCGCTCGCGGTCCGGCCGACAGATCGGGCTGCGGGAGCCGGTACGCGGCCACCGCGCCCGCATGGACGTCGACGAGAGACGGGGCGGCCCCGTGCTCGACCGCAGAGAGCACCGCCAGTCCCCCGGCCGCCCCGCCGAGCGGTCCGCTGACGGCCAGGACATCGCCCGCACGCGCGCCCGACAGCGTCACCGGCGCCGCACCGTCCAGCACGCCTATCGAGGTGACGGTGATGACGACCGTCGGCGACGACACCAGGTCGCCGCCGAGGACCCGCGCCCGGTAGGCGTGTGTCTGATCGACGATCCCGGCGTTCACGGCCAGCAGCCGTTCCACCGGGGTCTCAGGAGGACAGGCCAGCGAGACGACGGTTCCAGTGAGCCGTCCGCCCATCGCCGCGATATCGGCCGCACTCTGCACGACTGCCCGGGCACCCACCTGATCGGGTTCGGACCAGTCGAACCGGAAGTGCCTGCCTGCGACCGCGGTATCGGTGCTGACCACGACCGGGCCGTCGGAGCCGACCACGGCGGCGTCGTCCCCGGACCCGATCACGACATCGCCACCGCCGCCCGAGCGCGCCGCGCGCGTGAACATCTCGATCAGGCCGCGTTCCCCGACTTCACCAACCGTCTGCACCGCGTCGATCCTACAAGGCGACCCCTGGCCGACACGGGCGTCGCGTGCGCCCGACTAAACTGGCCGATGCAATCCGCAGAAGCGGTCTCCCGCCCGATGTCCTTCAAGCGACATGTCCGGCACGCGGTGTCAGGAGACGACCACGACGATGAGCGAGCACATGGCCCAGTCAGATCCCGAGAAGTCCACTCAGCTGAGCCCGGCGCTCATCGCGACACTGGTCGTCATTCCGGTGGTGGTCCTCGCGCTGTTCATCGCATTCGCGGCCGTCAATTACTCGAACCGGCCCGGCGACGATCCGTCCCCGGTGGAGGGCTACGCGACGGCGCAGGGCGCCGGCGCCGACAAGTGCCCGTCGTTCATCGACGCACTCCCCGACACGTTGGGCGACTACACCGGCAAGTCGGTGGACGGCACCACCGTGCGCTGGGGCAAGGACGACTCCGAACCGATCGTCGTGCGGTGCGGCGTCGAGCGGCCCGCCGAACTCGCGCCGACGAGTTCACTGCAGGTGATCGATCCGGTTCAGTGGTTCATGACCGACACCGTCAGGGGCGTCGGCCAGGCCTACGTGAGCGTCGACCACCGCCCCTACATCGCCGTGTGGGTGCCATCGGGTGCGGGCAACGCGCCGATCACCGACGTGTCCGCACTCGTCGCGAAGCATCTGGAGCGGGCGCCGCTCGACTTCGGCCGGTAGCGCGGGCATTCCGGCTCACATCGGCCGGCTCACTCTGGTCCGTACACCTCGGGTTTCGTGCTGCGACCGAGAAGTGCGGCGACCACTTCCTCGACTCCCATGCCCTCGTGGCACAACTGGTAGACCGCGTCGGTCAGCGGCATCTCCACTCCGTGATCACGCGCCAGCGCGCGAACCGAACGGCACGACTTCACTCCCTCGGCGACCTGACCGTTGGTGGCGGCTTGCGCCTCCTGAAGGCTCGCTCCCTCGCCGAGTCGGGATCCGAACGTCCGGTTACGCGAGAGCGGCGACGAACAGGTGGCGACCAGATCTCCGACACCGGCCAGTCCGGCGAGGGTGGTGATATCGGCGCCGAGCGCCGCCCCCAGCCGGATCGTCTCAGCGAGTCCACGGGTGATGATCGTGGCGGTCGTGTTGTTGCCGTACCCGATGCCGGAAGCGATACCGCAGGCGAGGGCGATCACGTTCTTCACTGCGCCACCGATCTCACAGCCGGTGACGTCGGTGTTCGTGTACGGCCGGAAGTACCCGGTGGAGAACGCCTGCTGCACGCGCTGCGCCTGCTCCTCGTCGCTGCAGGCGATCACTGTGGCGGCCGGCTGCTCGAGTGCGACCTCTTTGGCGAGGTTGGGCCCGGACAGCACCGCGACCTGCCGGTCCGGAAATCCGGTGATCTCGGAGATCACCTCGCTCATCCGCTGGCCGGTGGTGACCTCGACGCCCTTCGCGAGGGAGAGCAGGATCGCATCGGGCGGCAGGTCGGCGAGCCAGTGACCGAGGTTCGTGCGCAACGACTGGGACGGAACGGCGCACACCACGAGTTCGGCACCCTCCAGCGCGTCCGGTGCCGAACTCTCGGCACGCAGACTCGCGGGCAACTCGATACCGGCCAGATAGTCGCCGTTCTCGTGATCGCTGTTGATCTGCGCCGCGAGTTCGGGTCGGCGCGCCCAGATCACGACGTCGTTCCCCGCATCGGCGAGAACCTTCGCCACCGCGGTACCCCACGAACCGGCACCCATCACCACAGCACGCACGCGCAACTCCTTCGACGCCTCACAGTTCACCCAGAGCAGCGCGCCCTGAGCAGCACCCCCGGGCAGCACTCCCAGAACAATGCACCCCAAAGAACAATGCACTCAGACTAGCCGTGGCCGCCACGCTCCCGCACGGATCCGCACACGGAAGACGCGACCGCCTTCGCCGCCCACCGGCCTCACCCGACCCACCGATGCTGCACCATGGTCGTCATGTGTCCCGCTGTCGCGGTCGTGCTGGCCGTCAAGTCGCTCGACGCTGCGAAGACGCGCCTGACTCCGCTTCCCGTACCCCCCGTCACTCGCCCCGAACTGGTGACGGCGATGCTGTCCGACACGCTGAGCGCGGTGCGCGCGACGGCGCCTGGGAACCTCATCGTGGTGAGCCCGGATCCCGCGGTTCACGCTGCGGCCACCGAGTTCGGTGCGATATCAGTGCCGGAGCCGACTTACGGCGACATCCCGGACGGGTGGTCGCCGCTGAACTGCGCATTGGCGCACGGTGCGGCGAGCGCGCCGCCGGACGCGCTGCTCGCCTACCTGCAAGCGGATCTGCCCGCGCTGCGGCCCGCTTCGTTCATCGCAGCGGTCGACCGGGCCAGGACCCTCATCGGCAGCGGGGCCCCCGCCGCGTTCGTCTCCGACCACTCGGGAAGCGGCACCGTCCTGCTGGTCGCCGGAGCCGGCTTCGCGCCGGCCTTCGGAGCTGATTCGGCTGCCGCCCACCGAGCAGCAGGCGCCGCCGAGGTCGACCCGCGGCGCATCTGCTGGCCGGACCTTAGAACCGACATCGACACCCCTGCCGACCTCGCCCTGGCGCAGACCATCGGGCTCGGCGACCGCACGTCCGCGCTCCTCGCGCAGTCGGCGCGACAGCAGTCCCGGGATGCGGCACAATGAACCGGTGACTGCCGACGACATCGAGAACGTGACTCTCGCGGCCCTGCCGTCCGCGCTTCCCGCAGAGACCGTCGAACCCTCGGTCGATGCCGATCTGCCGGACAACCGCTACCTCAACCGGGAACTCGGCTGGCTCGACTTCAACTCGCGCGTGCTGGCGCTCGCCGAGGACGTGTCGATGCCCCTTCTCGAGCGGGCCAAGTTCCTCGCCATCTTCGCCTCGAACCTCGACGAGTTCTTCATGGTGCGCGTAGCCGGTCTCAAGCGGCGTCATGAGACCGGACTATCCGTGCGGTCCGCCGACGGTCGTTCGCCGCGCGAACAGCTCGGGATGATCGCAGCCCGCGCTCAGAAGATCGCGAACCGCCACGCGCGGGTGTTCCTCGATGCAGTGGTCCCCGCACTCGAGGCGCAGAACATCCGGATCGTCGAGTGGAACGATCTCGACGAGGCGCAGCAGTCGCGGGTACGAGAGCACTTCCACAACGAGCTGTTCCCGGTACTCACCCCACTGGCAGTCGATCCGGCCCACCCGTTCCCGTACATCTCGGGGCTCAGCATGAACCTCGCGGTGACCGTCCGGGACCAGGCCGAGGGCGGCGAGCAGTTCGCCCGCGTCAAGGTGCCGGACAACGTCAGCCGTTTCATCCGGGTCGACGAACTCACCGGCGAATCCGAGCCTGCCGACGAGAACGCTCCCCAACCGACAGCGCTGTTCCTGCCGCTGGAGCGGGCCATCGCAGCGAACCTGTCCGAACTGTTCCCCGGCATGGAGGTGGTCGACCACCACGTCTTCCGCGTCACCCGCAACGCCGACTTCGAGGTGGACGAGGACCGCGACGAGGACCTGCTGCAGGCGCTCGAACGCGAACTCGCCCGACGGCGGTTCGGGTCGCCGGTGCGGCTGGAGATCGGCGAGGACATGAGCGAGCACATGCTCGAACTCCTGCTCCGCGAACTCGAGGTGCACCCCGCCGACGTCATCTCGCTGCCCGGTCTCCTCGATCTGACGTCGCTCTGGCAGGTCTACGGGATGGACCGTCCGACGCTGAAGGACCGTCCGTTCGTACCGAAGACGCATCCGGCGTTCGGTGAGCGCGAAACGCCGAAGAGCATATTCGCGACACTGCGCGACGGAGACGTCCTGGTTCAGCACCCGTACGACTCCTTCTCCACCAGCGTCCAGCGATTCATCGAGCAGGCCGCGGCCGATCCGCACGTGCTCGCGATCAAGCAGACGCTGTACCGCACGTCGGGCGACTCCCCGATCGTGAACGCACTGATCGACGCGGCCGCGGCGGGTAAGCAGGTCGTCGCACTCGTCGAACTCAAGGCACGCTTCGACGAGCAGGCGAACATCAAGTGGGCACGCAAGCTCGAGCAGGCCGGCGTGCACGTGGTCTACGGGCTCGTCGGACTGAAAACGCATTGCAAGACATGTCTGGTGGTGCGCCGCGAAGGGTCGAAGATCCGCCGCTACTGCCACATCGGCACCGGCAACTACAACCCGAAGACGGCGCGGCTCTACGAAGATGTCGGCCTGTTCACGGCGGCCCCGGAGGTCGGCGCCGACCTCACCGACCTGTTCAACACGCTGACCGGGTACTCGCGCAAACAGGAGTACCGCAACCTGCTGGTCGCGCCCGCAGGTATCCGCAAGGGGATCATCGGGCGCATCGACGACGAGATCGCCGCGCACGCTGCCGGCAATCCCCGTGCGCACATCCAGTTGAAGGCCAACGCGCTCGTCGACGAGCAGGTCATCGATGCGCTGTACCGCGCCTCACGGGCCGGTGTGCCGGTGGATGTGGTGGTACGCGGCATCTCGGCGCTGAAGCCCGGTATCCCCGGGCTGAGCGAGAACATCGTGGTGCGGTCGATCCTCGGCCAGTTCCTCGAGCACTCGCGCATTCTGCATTTCGGTGCACAGGACGAGTACTGGATCGGCAGCGCGGACATGATGCACCGGAACCTCGACCGACGCGTCGAGGTGATGGTGCAGGTTCGGGACCGTCGCCTCGAAGCAGACCTGCAGGACATCTTCGACTCCGCGCTGGACCCCCGGACCCGGTGCTGGGAACTACGGGCCGACGGCTCGTGGGAGGCACTTCCTGCGGCCGGCGAGGAGGTCCGCGATCATCAGCGGCAGATGGCAGTCCGGCGCCGCCATCACACGGAGCCCACTCCGAACTGATGAGCTCGACGAAGAAGGTTGTCTGGGCAGCCGGCGGCGTGCTGTGGCGCCGCAGTGCGAACGGAATCGAGGTGGCGACAGTCCACCGTCCGCGGTACGACGACTGGTCGCTCCCCAAGGGCAAGACCGAACCCGGTGAACTGCTGGTCGCCACCGCAGCCCGCGAACTCGTCGAGGAGACCGGCTACGAGGTCCGCGTCGGCCAGTACCTGCGGACGGTCGAGTACCGACTGAACTCCGGTGCGCAGAAGAAGGTCGCGTACTGGTCGGTGGCCGCAGTGGGTGGTGAGTTCGTCTCCAACCACGAGTGCGACAGCGCACGCTGGACCAGCGTCGAGGAGGCGATCAAGCTGGTGAGCTACGCCGCCGACCGGAAGGTACTGCGCGCCTTCGCTTCCGAACCGGTCACCGACCTGCACACGATGCTGCTGATCCGCCACGCGAAGGCAGGACGACGCTCACGATTCTCCGGTGACGACCGGGACCGCCCCCTCGAGGCGAAAGGCCGGGACCAGGCGGCGGCGCTGTCCGACATCCTCGGAATCTACGGTGCGCGCCGGCTCCATGCCGCCGACCGGTTGCGGTGCGTGCAGACACTGACTCCCCACGCCGAAGCGACCCGCAGCGACGTCACCGTGGAGCCCGCCCTCAGCGAGGAGGCCTTCGCGGCCGACCCGGATGCGGCCTTCGCACGGATGCTCGCACTCGCTACCGACGACGACGGCGCGGTCCGCGCCGTGTGCAGTCAGGGCAAGGTGATTCCACCACTGCTGGAGCGGTGGGCCAAGCGGGACGGCGCGCGCCTGCCCGCATCCCGTAACCGCAAGGGCAGCCTCTGGGCTCTCACCTTGCAAGGCGATCGACTTCTGGCCGTCGATCACATCCCCAGCCCGCTCGTCGACTGATCGAGACCGGCGAGCCGGGGCGCGGCGACTACTTCTTGGTGCCCGACTTCTTCTTCTTGGCGCCGCCCTTCTTCGATGACCCGTCTTTCTTGCTCGCCCCGTCCTTCTTGCTCGCGGCGGGCTTCTTGGTCTCGGCAGGCTTCTTGGCTGCGGGCTTCTTAGCGGCCGGCTTCTTAGTGGCGGGTGGGGCCTTCGCTGCAGTCGTCTTCGTGGCCGCAGTCGTCTTCTTGGCCGCAGTCGCCTTTGTTGCAGCGGACCGGGTCGCCGTCGACTTCTTGGGCGCCGCTGTCGTCTTGGCCGCTGTCGTCTTGGCCGCTGTCGCCTTTGCTGCCGTTCTCTTCGCCGGAGCGGCCCTCTTGGCGGGGGCGGCCTTCTTCGCCGGAGCCGCCTTCTTGGCGGCGGTGGCCTTGGTGGCGGCCGCCTTCTTGACTGCCGCCTTCTTGGCTGCGGTCTTCTTCGCTGCGGTCCGCTTAGCCGGCGCGGCCGCATCGGCAGGCGCAGCGCGTTTCACCGCCGGTTCGCCGACTCTGAGCTTCTGAGCACCGGAGACGATCGCCTTGAACTGCGCGCCCGGACGGAACGCCGGAACCGACGTCGCCTTGACCCGGACCGTCTCGCCTGTGCGCGGATTCCGCGCGACTCGTGCTGCGCGACGGCGCTTCTCGAATACGCCGAAACCGGTGATCGTGACACTCTCGCCCTTGTTGACGGCGCGCACGATCGTGTCGATGACCTCCTCCACTGCCGTAGTGGCGGTCTTCCGATCGGCATCGAGGCGCTTGGTCAGTTCCTCGATGAGTTCTGCCTTGTTCATCCCTACCTCCGCGGATCACGCCGACTCGGATTGTCAGCTACGTCACACGGTATCGAGATTATGGCGTTCATCACTGTTGCAACGCGGAAATTGCCCCCATCGATTTCTGCGCCGAACCCCCGCCGCCGCACCGGATTCGGTACGTGCGACGGGCCGGAGACGCTGTTTCGCCCCTGAAACGCAGAATGTCAGGGCAGGGTGACCGGCTTGAACGACGGCCGGCCGGCCTCGTATTCACCGATCGAGTCCACCTCGCGCAGAGTGAGCCCGATGTCGTCGAGCCCCTCCATCAGACGCCAGCGCGTGTAGTCGTCCACCTGCAGCGGAACGATGAGATCGCCTGCGGTGACGGTCATGTCCTCGAGGCTGACGGTGAGTTCCAGACCGGGCTCGGCGTCGAGTCGCTTCCACAGGAGCTCCACGTCCGACTGCGCCACCTCAGCAGCCAGCAGCCCGGCCTTACCGGAGTTGCCGCGGAAGATGTCCGCGAAGCGCGACGAGATCACCACGCGGAAACCGAAATCCATGAGCGCCCACACCGCGTGCTCGCGCGATGAGCCGGTTCCGAAGTCGGGTCCGGCGACGAGAACCGAGCCGTTCGACCACGGTTCGTTGTTGAGGATGAAATCCGGGTCGTTCCGCCAAGCGGAGAACAGACCGTCTTCGAAACCTGTCCGCGTGACGCGTTTGAGGTAGACGGCGGGGATGATCTGGTCGGTATCGACGTTGCTTCGCTGCAACGGGACACCGATACCGGTGTGCGTGACGAACGGTTCCATGTCAGTTCCCCTTCTCGGCGAGGTCAGCAGGTGCGGACAGGGTGCCGCGAACGGCGGTTGCCGCTGCAACGGCCGGCGACACCAGATGGGTGCGGCCACCCTTGCCCTGCCTGCCCTCGAAGTTCCGGTTCGACGTCGACGCGCAGCGTTCGCCCGGTGAGAGCTGATCGGGGTTCATGCCGAGGCACATCGAGCAGCCCGCCATGCGCCATTCGGCACCTGCCGCAGTGAAGATCTCGCCCAGGCCCTCGTCCTCCGCCTGAGCACGAACCTTCATGGATCCGGGGACGATCAGCATGCGCATGCCGTCGGCAACGGTGCGGTCGGCGAGGACCTCGGCAACCGCGCGCAGGTCCTCGATGCGCCCGTTGGTGCACGACCCGACGAACACGGTGTCGACCTTCACCTCACGCAGCGGCATGCCGGGCGTCAGGTCCATGTACTCGATCGCCCGGGCCGCGGAGGTCGACTCCGCCTCATCGGTGATCTGAGCCGGGTCCGGGATGCTCGCACCCAGCGGCAGTCCCTGCCCCGGGTTCGTGCCCCAGGTGACGAACGGCGTGAGCTCGGACGCGTTGATGTGGACCTCACGGTCGAATACCGCGCCGTCGTCGGTGCGCAGACTGTCCCAGTACTCGACTGCGGCATCCCAGTCGTCACCCTGCGCCGCGTGCGGGCGCCCCTTGAGATATTCGTAGGTCGTGGCGTCGGGGGCGATCATGCCGGCACGCGCACCCGCCTCGATGGACATGTTGCAGATCGTCATGCGCGCTTCCATCGACAGCTTCTCGATGGCCGGACCGCGGTATTCGAGCACATGCCCCTGTCCGCCGCCGGTACCGATCTCGGCGATGACGGCCAGGATCAGATCCTTGCTCGTGACGCCTGCCGGCAGTTCGCCGTCGACGGTGATGGCCATGGTCCGGAACGGGCGCAGCGACAGGGTCTGGGTGGCCATCACGTGCTCCACCTCAGAGGTGCCGATGCCCATCGCCAGCGCACCGAAGGCACCGTGCGTGGACGTGTGACTGTCGCCGCAGACCACGGTCATGCCGGGCTGGGTGAGACCGAGCTGCGGTCCCACCACGTGCACGATTCCCTGCTCGTCGTCGCCCATCGGATACAGCCGGACGCCGAACTCCTCGCAATTGCGACGGAGCGTGTCCACCTGCAGCGCCGACACCTGGTCGGCGATGGGGCTGAAGATGTCGACCGTCGGAACGTTGTGGTCCTCGGTCGCGATGGTGAGATCCGGACGCCGGAGTTCGCGGCCCGCCATGCGGAGGCCGTCGAACGCCTGCGGGCTGGTGACCTCGTGCACCAGGTGCAGGTCGATGTAGATCAGGTCCGGATTCGCATTGCCTTTGGCGTCCACGGCACCTGGGACCACTACGTGGTCGTCCCAGACCTTCTCGGCCAGGGTGCGCGGCTCGGCGTTGATGTCACTCATGTGCCACTCGGTTCTTCCATCTCAGTATATGGACAGCTAGTATCGTCCTATGGGAAAGGATAGCGGAATCGGCGTGCTGGACAAATCCGTGGCAGTTCTGCACACCGTCGCACGGCGACCGCACAACCTCGGCGAGCTCTGCGACGCCACCGGCCTACCACGGGCCACCGCCCACCGACTCGCCGTCGGGCTTGAGATCCACGAGCTCCTGGCACGCGACGCCACCGGACGATGGACACCCGGTCCGGCCCTCGCGCATCTGGCCTCCAACGCGCGAGACGAACTCCGTGAAGCGGCCCTCCTCGTCCTCCCTCGCCTGCAGGGCAGCACCGGCGAATCAGTGCAACTGTACCGCCGTGAAGGTGCCGAGCGAGTGTGCATCGCCGCCGCCGAGCCGCCCACCGGCCTTCGCGACACCGTCCCCGTCGGCAGCCGCCTCACCATGTCGGCGGGGTCGGCCGCGAAGGTTCTCGCCGCGTGGTCGGACGCCGACATCCGGGCCGCACTCATCCCCGACGCCGTCTACACCGACCGATCGCTCGCCGAGATCCGACGCCGTGGCTGGGCGCACAGCATCTCCGAGCGCATCGACGGTGTAGCCAGCGCCTCCGCGCCGGTACGGAATCCCGCAGGGGATGTGATCGCCGCCGTCTCCATCTCCGGCCCCATCGGCCGGCTCGGCCGAAAGCCCGGCGAGCGGTACGGTGCCGAACTGGTCGCCGCGGCCGACGCGATAACTGCACGGCTGTAACCGAGCGCACCTGCTCCCACCGGAACCGCCCGTGAGATAAATTCGGGCGCATGGGAACCAATCAGCGGTCGCAGATCGTGATGTCCGACGACGAGGTCTCGACGTTCATCGATCAGCACCGGACGGTCACGATGGCCACGCACGGCACGAGAGCGGCTCACCTCGTCGCCATGTGGTACGCGGTGATCGACGGTGAGCTGTGGATCGAGACCAAGGAGAAGTCGCAGAAGGTCGTCAACCTCAAGCGCGACGCCCGGGTCACGATGCTCATCGAAGACGGCGACACATACGACGCGCTGCGGGGCGTGAGCATCGAGGGCACCGCCGAGATCCACCGGGATCCCGCGACCTGCCTGGCCGTCGGCATCAGCATCTGGGAACGCTACAACGGGCCCTACACAGACGACCTGAAGCCTGCGGTCGACGCGATGATGAACAAGCGCGTCGCCGTCCGTGTGGTCGCTGACCGCGTCCGCTCATGGGACCACCGCAAGCTCGGTCTGCCGGAGATTCCGCTCGCCGGATCCACCGCGGAATTCCTCCGGCCCTGACGGATGATCACCTCGGACCGTGCATGACAGCCAAAGAGAAGAGTCGCGACACCGTTTCGGTGTCGCGACTCTTTCATCTGTAGCCCCGACGGGATTCGAACCCGCGCTACCGCCTTGAGAGGGCGGCGTCCTAGGCCGCTAGACGACGGGGCCCTAGAACATCTCTTCACTTGTGAGGCACACAGGAGTCCCCGTGTACTTCGCTGGGGTACCAGGACTCGAACCTAGAATGGCGGTACCAGAAACCGCTGTGTTGCCAATTACACCATACCCCAAGGGATTACCCGATCTTCGGCGAGAAACGTCTTGCCCGCCGCTTTTCGAGCCGGGGAGTACATTACCAACAACCCCACCCCAAATAACAAATCGCCAGGTCAAGTGGACTTTTCACGCCACCCGATCACTCGTGACGAGTCGATCGCGTGCCCGGACAGTGCGAGGTCTGCACTTCGGGCGCGGAATGATCGCGGCGTGACGAGACCCGCTCGTGCGAGTGGTACCGCTGCGGGCAGACGACACGCTATAGGCGGTTGCCGACCGTGAGCGGTACCACTCCGACGACAATCGGCGACTGGTGTCCGAGGGGTCGCCCACGCGAATAGGAACCGGCTCGAGCGCGTCAGGCGGAGGCGCTGACCTCACGGGCCTGCCGCAGTCGGGCCAGACTCCGGTCCCGACCGAGCAGTTCCATCGACTCGAACAGCGGAGGGCTCACGGCCGCGCCGGTGACCCCCACACGGATCGGGCCGTACGCCTTGCGCGGCTTGAGCTCGAGACCGTCGACCAGCGCCGACTTCAGTGCGTCCTCGAGGGTCGCCGTATCCCATGTGGAGACACCCTCGCACGCGGCGATCGCCGCGTCGATGACGGGCAACGCGTCCGCGCCGAGGTTCTTCGACGCCGACTTCTCGTCGAAGGTGAACTCCCCGTCGTCGATGTACAGGAACCGGATCAGCCCCCACGCGTCGCCCAGCACCTGGATGCGCGTCTGCACCAGATCCGCGACCACCGCGAACTGCGCGTCGTCGATCGGCTCCGTGAGATGTCCGCGGTCCACCAGGAACGTGCGCAGCCGGGCGGCGAAGTCCGCCGGATCCAACAGCCGGATGTGCTCGGCGTTGATCGAGTCCGCCTTGCGCTGGTCGAAGCGCGCCGGATTGGAGTTGACGTTGCTCACGTCGAACGCCTCGATCATCTCGTCGAGGGTGAAGATGTCGTGATCTCCCGAGATCCCCCAGCCCAGCAACGCCAGGTAGTTGAGCAGCCCCTCCGGAATGAAGCCCCGATCGCGGTGATGGAAGAGGTTCGACTCCGGATCGCGCTTGGACAGCTTCTTGTTGCCGTCACCCATCACGAACGGGAGGTGCGCGAACGACGGGACCGTCTCGGCGACCCCGATCCGGATCAGCGCCTCGTACAACGCGATCTGCCGCGGCGTCGACGACAGCAGGTCCTCGCCGCGGAGCACGTGGGTGATCTTCATCATCGCGTCATCGACCGGGTTCACCAGGGTGTACAGCGGGTCTCCACTGGCCCGGGTGAGAGCGAAGTCCGGGACCGTGCCCGCCTTGATCGTGGTGGTTCCGCGAACCAGGTCGTCCCAGGCGATATCGTGCGTCGGCATCCGCAGACGGACCACCGGCTTGCGACCCTCGCCGCGGAAGGCGTCACGCTGTTCGGCGGTCAGGTCGCGATCGAAGTTGTCGTAACCGAGCTTCGGATCGCGCCCGGCCGCCTTGTGCCGCTCCTCGACCTCCTCGGGCGTGGAGAAGGCCTCGTACGCCTCCCCCGCCTCGAGGAGCTCGGCGACGACGTCGAGGTGGATCTGCTTACGTTCGGACTGGCGGTACGGCCCGTACTCGCCGCCCACCTCGGGCCCCTCGTCCCATTCCAGTCCCAGCCAGCGGAGTGCGTCGAGAATCGCGTCGTACGACTCCTGGCTGTCACGAGCGGCATCGGTGTCCTCGATGCGGAACACGAACGTGCCACCGACGTGGCGGGCCTGAGCGAAGTTGAACAGCGCAGTCCGGGCGAGGCCGACGTGCGGGGTTCCGGTGGGCGACGGGCAGAAGCGGACGCGTACATTCTCTCCACTGGTCATGCAGGTCAGCCTATTAGATCCGGCGAGGAACCTGCAGGCGAGGCCCTCCGTCATTGATCTTATTGTTCTATTTGAACTAGAATAAGTACGTGCTCATTCGGATCGATACCACCAGCGACACCGCGATCTTCGAACAGATCGCGGACAACGTCCGGTCCGACGTCGCCGCCGGCCGACTGCACGCAGGCGACCGACTCCCGCCCGCACGTCAGGTCGCCGGAGCCCTCGAGGTGAACGTGCACACAGTTCTGCACGCGTATCAGAACCTCCGCGACGAAGGACTCGTCGAACTGCGCCGCGGACGTGGCGCAGTCCTCACCGACGCCGCCCACACCCTCACCGCCGTCCACGACGACATCATCGCCCTGGCCGCGAAGGCCGCCGCTGCCGGCTTGCATCCCGAAACCCTGTCCGCGCTCGTCAAGGAGGCCACCCGTGTCAACGACTGATCGCACACCGAATCCCGTCCGCCGCAGGCGCGCTTTCATCGCCGCCGGATTCGTGGTGCCGGCCCTCGCCGCATTCGCCGCGATAGTCGTGCAGGTGATCGCGCTGCCGAACCTCCCGGCCGAGATCGCCGTGCACTGGAACGCATCGGGCGATGCCGACCGCTGGGCCGCGCCGTGGACCATGATCCTCGTAACCGCACTGACCGGTGCGCTCGCCATCGGGTTCGCCGCCGCCAGCTACGCGCCATTGCGCGACGGGACTCCGGGCGGGACCTTCCGATGGGTCGGCACAACGACAGCGGCGCTCGCGACCTTCCTCGCCGCGCTCTTCGGCGGCATCGTCTGGACTCAGAGAGGAGGCGGAACGCCCTCCTCGATGACCCTCGTCGGCGCATCACTGGCGGTGGCCGTGATCGTCGGCACGATCGCGTGGTTCGCCCAGCCGACCGATCCGGAACCGGAACCCGGCAACCGAGTGGCACCACTGGAGATCACGTCCGGACAACGAACCCTCTGGCTCCACACCGAGGTCGTCAGCCGCGTCATTCTGGGACTCGCCGCCTTCGTCGTGGGACTGGCGGTGCTGACCGCGGCACTCGGCTGGGCCGGCGACGCCTCCACCGGCTCCGTGATCGGCTCGCTGACGATCATCTTGATCGCCGTGGCCGCGATCGTGACCACGTTCGCCTTCCACCTCCGCGTGGACGACGCCGGCCTCACCGTGCGCGCCATCGCCGGGCTCCCCCGCTGGCGCATCCCGGTCGAGGAGATCACCGATGTACAGGTGATCCACGTGCGCGCCATCGGCGACTTCGGCGGTTACGGCGTTCGCTGGCGGCCCGGCAAGATCGGCGTGATCCTGAAGTCGGGCCCCTCACTTGCGGTCACCAGGCGCAGCGGCCGGACCTTCGTCGTCACGCTCGACGATCCGGCGACGCCGGCCGCGCTCCTCGGCGCGCTCGCGCTCAGAGACGCGACTTGAGAAAGCCGATCAGGATCTCATTGACCGCATCCGGCCGTTCGATGTAGCCGTAGTGTCCGGCATCGACCAGCTCCTCGTAGCGCGCGCCCGGAATCGCATCGGCCACCTCCCGTGCGAGATGCACAGGGAGGGTCCGGTCGTCGGCGAATCCGACGACGAGACAGGGCTTCCCGATACCGCGGTAAGCGGACAACCGGTTCTGGTCTCGCTCCGGAATGTTCAGCTGCGCGCGGACACCCGCCGAGTTCCCCTGTCCGCCGAACCCGATGATGTCGAGCCAGTCCTGCGCCGCACGGTCATCCAGCAGCGTCCTCGGCGACAGGTTCATGTGCGCGGTGACAACCGCGTGGTAGGACTCCGGCAGGGTCTGACCCGCATCCATCAGCGCCTTCTCGCCCTCGTTCATCGCGGACACCAACGGCGTGGTCCGACCGTAGGTGCCGAGCATGGCCGCAGCCCGCACCAAATCGGGCCTGCTCAACGCCAGCTCCTGGGTGATCCGCGCGCCCATGGACGTCCCGACGACGAACGCCGGGCCCCCGAAGTGCTCGATGACCGCCGCAGTGTCGGCGACCAGGTCGGCGAGCGTGAATCCGTCGCCGCACTCGCTGGACGGCGCGATTCCGCGATTGTCGAACGTCACGACGCGGAATCCCGCCGCGATCAGGGCGGGTTGCTGGTGAGCGTGCCACACTCGACCGGGACTTCCAGTGCCCATGACCATGACGACCAAGGGCCCCTCCCCCGCAGCCGTGCACGAGAGGATCACGTCTCCGTTGCGGACCTGCGTCGGCGCGACGCGCGCGTGGCGGCTCACTTATCGACCACCGGGTTGGCCAGAGTGCCGAGACCTTCGACGGACACCGACACCGTCTGGCCAGCTGTCATCGGACCGACGCCCTCCGGCGTGCCCGTGAGGATCACATCACCGGGCAGCAGCGTCATCACGCGCGACACCCATTCGATGATCTCGCCGACCGAATGCAGCATGAGCGACGTCCGGCTCGACTGCTGCACCGCGTCGTCGAGTTCGGTCTTGATCGCCGCGTCGGATGCATCGAAGTCGGTCACGATCCACGGCCCCAACGGACAGAAGGTGTCGTAGCTCTTGGATCGGGTCCACTGGCCGTCGTGCGCCTGATGATCGCGCGCGGTGACGTCGTTGGCGATGGTGTAGCCGAGGATGACGTCCTTGGCGCGTGCGGCGGGGACGTCCTTGCACGGCCTGCCGATGACGACGGCGAGCTCCCCCTCGAAGTCGACGCGCTCGGATGACGGCGGTCGCACGATCGACGCACCGGGGCCGACGATCGAGGTGTTCGGCTTCGAGAAGATCACCGGGTCGGCCGGCGCCTGCGAACCCATCTCGGCCGCGTGCGCCGCGTAGTTCTTCCCGACTGCGATCACCTTCGTCGCGAGAATCGGTGCGAGGAGACGCGTGTCGGCGAGTTTCCACGTCCGTCCGGTGAACGTCGGATCACCGAACGGGTGCTCCGCGATCTCCCGCGCCGTCTCCTCACCTTCTGCGCCTTCGATGGCTACGAATGCGACCCCGTCAGGGCTGGCGACACGACCCAATTTCATGCCCCAAAGACTAACGCACCCATACTTGTGTTCTATTATCTGGAACAGATATTCCACTATGTAAGATTTATCCGCCACCGGCCATGCGCGAATCGAGGTGCTCGTTGTCCGCTTCCTCAGACCCTGCCTCGGCGAGCCCGACATCGGATCCGCAAGCTGCTGATCTGTCGCCCACCCGCCGGTGGATCATGCTCGCCAGTTCCCTCGTGGCAGCTATGACGACGACCTGTGCCACTGCGGGCGTCGCTTACGTGATCCCCGTCCTGCACAGCGACCACGGCATGCCGCTCTCGAAAGCCGCGACCCTCGCTGCGATCCCCACGATCGGACTCACCCTGACGATCATCGCGTGGGGTGCCGCGCTGGACCGATTCGGGGAGCGACGCGTCCTGCTCATCTCACTCGGCATCACGGCGGCGGGCACCGTCGCCGCGATGATCGTCGCGGAGACCGGCGCGGGGTTCGCCTCGCTCGCGATCCCATTGCTCATCAGCGGACTCGGCTCGGGCGCCGCGAACGGCGCGAGCGGACGCATCGTCGTGGGCTGGTTCCCGCCGCATCAGCGAGGCACGGCGATGGGCGTCCGGCAGATGGCGCAGCCGCTCGCCATCGGCGTATGCGCGCTGACCATGCCCGTGTTCGCCGAACGCCTCGGCTTGGCCACGGCTTTCGCCGTGCCGGTCGTGGTGACCGTGATCGGTGTCATCGCCGTCGCCGTTGCCGTGGTCGATCCCCCGCTGCCGCCCGCCTCCGCGGCGGTCAGTGCGGCCAACCCTTACCGCCGCCGGTCGTTCCTGCAGCGGGTGCACGCGGTCAGCGTCCTCCTGGTGATCCCACAGTCGCTGATGTGGACATTCGTCCCGGCGTGGCTGATCGTCGGGCACCACTGGTCCGCATTGAGCGCGGGCGTCCTGGTGACGGTGACTCAGGTGGCCGGGGCCCTCGGACGAATTCTGGTGGGCCGCATCTCCGATGTGGTCGGGTCGCGTATGCGGCCGATCCGGGTGATCGCGGCGACCGCAGCCGTTCTCACCGGAGGTCTGGCGCTGGCCGACTGGCTCGACAGCCCGGTGGCAGCTGGCGTCATGGTGCTCGCCTCGATCAGCACCGTCGCCGACAACGGGCTCGCATTCACCGCCATCGCGGAGTTCGCCGGTCCGTCATGGAGCGGTCGCAGTCTGGGCGTGCAGAACACTGCACAGTACGTGACGACCGCGGCCACCACACCGTTGATCGGCCGGCTCATCGAATCCGCGGGATACCCGGCCGCGTTCGCGATCGCCGCGCTCGGCCCGCTCATCGCGCTCCCTCTCGTGCCGCGCGACGCCGGTGCGCCGGGCACCGACGCGTCCGACCCATCTGACGCCTGAACCGTGCCTGCAGAGACGACTCGACGCACCACCCGCAGGTGGTGCGTCGAGCTCTGCGGCCGCTGCGCGAGCGGCCTTTCGAGGCTCATCCCAATCGGGGGTGTAGGAGTTGGGGTCTGAAGCCGCCGGTCTCGAGCAGGCTTCGGGCGATGTAGTTGGTCAGGTTGCGGAACCCGAGTGCGGAGCCGCGCAGGTGTTCGAGCCGTCCGTTGAGCGCCTCGGTCGGCCCGTTGCTGGTGCCGGGTCGTTCGAAGTAGGCGAGCACGTCGGCGGCTCGCTTCTTCAGGGTCCGGCCCAGGGTGGTGAGCTCGGTGAGCACCTTGGGGACGCCGGCGCTGAGGTCGGTGATCAGCTTCTCCATGAGCTCGCGGCCACGTTGCCGGTCCTCGTGGCGATAGGCGGCGATCATGCGCTGGTAGACACCCCAGGCCGCCTCGACCTCGACGTGAGCGTCATCAACGAACAGCGCGCGTAGCCTGTCGCTCTGCTTGTCGGTGAGCAGGTCCGCGCCGGTGTGCAGCGTGCGCCGCGACTTGTAGAGCGGGTCGTCTCTGAACCCACGGTGCCCGTGGATCGCGAGTTGGACCCGGCGCCGGCACCTGTCGAGGGCGTCACCGGCCAGGCGCACGACGTGGAAGGGATCCATCACCGTGACCGCGTCCGGGATCTCCTCTGCAGCGGCGGTCTTGAACCCGGTGAAGCCGTCCATCGCGACCACCTCGACCGCGTCACGGAAGGCGTCGTCGCGGTCGGCGAGCCAGGTCTTGAACGCCGCCTTCGACCGGCCCTCGACCATGTCCAGCAGCCTTGCTGGGCCGGCGCCATCGCGGACCGGGGTGAGGTCGATGATCACGGTGACGTACTTGTCGCCACGCCTGGTGTGGCGCCAGACGTGCTCATCAACGCCAATGACCTTCACGGCCTCAAACCGCGTGGGGTCGTTGATCAGCAGCCGCTTGCCTTCAGCCAGGACCGCGTTGTTGGCGGTGTCCCACGCGACCCCGAGTCCCTCGGCGACACGGGCGGACGGTGAGGTGTGCGACCACGATCCCTTCCAGCGCCCACCGCAGCCCGGTGCGCGAGAGCTTCGCGCGTGGCTCCGCCGCGGCGCTGGTGTCTTGGCGCCACACGTGTCCGCAGTCGGCACAGCGGTAGCGGCGCACTACAACTTCCAGCACGGTCGGTCGCCAGCCCAGCGGCTCGTGGGCCAACCGCCGGATCACGGTGTCACGAGCAGCGCCTTCGCTGCCGCACCGTCGGCACCACGGATCTGGTTCCACCACGCGGCACGCGAGGACCGCACGATCCGGTTCAAGTCGTTGTCCGGTCACGCTCAGACCGAGGCCGTCGAGTCGAGCGAAGGCGGTCAGGTCAGGGCGGCCGAAGCCGGCCGGCGGGGTAGCGTCGGACACGTCGAGGTCTTTCGGATGGATGGCGTAGGAACCTCCGTCGTCGGGAGACCTCGACGTCTATCTGCGGACCGACGCGCCCGGCCGACCTACACCGTCATCTGAGAAGACCCCTGAAACGTCTTCGACGACGACGGGACCGGAGGAGGGCGCGGTGAGCTAAAGGAATGGAGCTTGCTCGGCTTCGACGCCGCCGCAAGCTCCGGTGAAACGGTCGGTACTGGTCGATCGTCGTCGGTCACCACCGGATGGCGGCGTCCCCCACGCTCGGCGTTTGCGCAGGTCAGCGGCTCGTTCGCCCAGTGGGCGCATCAAGCGATAGACGCAAAGCCGACGTGATTAGGTCGTCGGTTCGATTCCGACAGGCGGCTCCGGCGAACAGCCCCTGACCTGCGGAAACGCAGGGCAGGGGCGGTTCGGTTCGGGTGGTCGCGCGATGCGCTGGCCTCACGGCTCTGCCCGACACCGACGTCGCTCTCCTCTGCGACGGACCCCTCGCCGGCTGAGCACTCGCGGCCGGCATCCTGTCCGTGTGCCGATAGGCCTCGCACCGCTCGGCAACGCAGCATGGCGTTGCGTCGCGACCTGGCGACGGCTCGGCGGGGCGCGATCGTCTCGTGCGTTGGCGGACTACGGGAGCTTGGACGCGAGGACGTCGGCCGCCAGGATCTCGGGTGCTGCGCCGAGGAGGTGCTGGTTGGCCATCAGGGCTGCGACGATGGCGCCGTTGGCGTGGGCGTCGCGAGCGGCCTCGTCGGGGAATGCATCGAAGATCCAGAAGGTGTCGGCGTGGGTCCTGACCGCGAACCAGACAATCGTTCCTGCTTCTTCGTTGGCGAGTGCGACAGCGCCGCCGAGCAGATCGGCGAGCGCGTCGTGCTGTCCATCGGCCGCGACGATCTTGGCGACGAAGGCATACGGAAGTGATGCGGGTGTGGACATGAGGGACTCTCCTTGAAATCGGGGTTCTTCGTGGGACGAGTTCAGCGTATGACGAGCGAGGGCCGGTGGGAAGTGGCGTATACGGCAGTATTGCTATTGTTTACGTCATGCGTATCGGACTGATCGCGATCGACGGCTGCTTCGGTTCGGCTATCGCGTCGATCATCGACATCGTGCGGGTGGCCGACGGAGCCCGCCGCGATGTCGACCCGCGGATCGACCCGATCCAACTCGCCATCCTCGGACCGAAACGGCGAGTGACCACGACGGCATCGATGACCCTGTCGGTGGACCACCCGCTGTCGGAGTCCGCAGAGTTCGACGTGGTCGTCGTCCCTGCGCTTGGAACCCTTACGGCCGCCGCTACCAACGACGCCCTCCACAGCCGAGATGCTCGTTCGGTCATCGCCTCGCTCGGGCGCCTCGACGAGGCGACCACCCGGATCGCCGCGGCGTGCACCGGCGTGTTCGCTGTCGCCGAGACCGGACGGATGCATCATCGGCGGGCGACGACCAGCTGGTTCCTGGGGCCGGAGTTCCTGAAGCGCTATCCGACCGTCGCCCTCGATCTCGACACCATGGTCGTGGTCGACGGGAACCTCGTCACCGCCGGCGCCGCGTTCGCCCACATCGACCTCGCGCTCTCACTCGTGCGATCGATCAGCCCCGACCTGGCCCAACATGTCGCCAAGCTCCTCATCATCGACGAGCGCCCGTCGCAGGCGGCCTTCGTCGCCTACGAACATCTCCGGCACGAGGACCCGATCGTCGTCGAGTTCGAACGCTTCGTGCGCGCCCGCCTGGACGAACCGTTCAACGTCGCCTTCGTCGCGCAGTCGCTCGGCACCAGCCGGCGCACCCTCGAACGACGAGTCCGTGCGGCGCTCAACCTCACTCCGCTCGGCTTCGTCCAACGGCTTCGCATCGAACGAGCTCGGCACCTCTCAGCAACCACGGACCTCACCTCCGCCGAGATCGCGCTACGGGTCGGCTACGCGAACGCCGAGACTCTGCGCTCCCTCCTGCGTAGGGAGCGACGCCGTTCCTGACCTATCGCCACGCCTGTAGCCGGTGTGCTAGTGCTCGACTAAAACCACCTCTCAGCACGTCGCGTCGACGCTCCTGCGTCGCCCCTGGACGACCCACTCGACACGCCCGCAGCACAGGCCATGTGACGTGTCCCGGCTTCCCGGACGGTCGGGGTTGGGTGGCTGTGATGTCGCTGCGTTCTCGTCGAGAGGATCAGCAGACCCGATCAGAGGCGATTGGGATAAGACGCGAAGGCGGTCAGGTCAGGGCGGCCGAAGCCGGCCGGCAGGGTAGCGTCGGACACGTCGAGGTCTTTCCGATGGATGGCGTAGGAACCTCCATCGTCGGGAGATCTCGACGTCTATCTGCGGACCGACGCGCCCGGCCGACCTACACCCTCATCTGGGAAGAGCCCCTTTCGATCAGACCGCCGCGAGGATGCGGTCACCCACCTCGCTGGTGGAGCCGCGGGATTCACCGCGCGAGGCGACGTCGGAGGCGACTGCCCGCTCCACTCGGTCGGCGCCCTCGGCGTCGCCCAGATGACGAAGCAGGAGTGCCACCGAGAGGATCGCGGCGGTCGGATCCGCCAGGTTCTGCCCGGCGATGTCCGGGGCACTGCCGTGGACCGGCTCGAACATCGACGGATTGGCGCGGGTCGCGTCGATGTTGCCCGACGCGGCCAGGCCGATACCACCCGACACGGCAGCAGCCAGGTCGGTGATGATGTCACCGAACAGATTGTCGGTGACGATCACGTCGAAACGGGACGGATCGGTGACCAGGTAAATGGTTGCCGCGTCGATGTGGCAGTAGTCGGTGGAGATCTCGGGGAACTCCTTTCCGACCTCCTCGACCGCTCGCGCCCACATGGAGCCGGCGAACGTGAGCACGTTCGTCTTGTGCACCAGTGTCAGCTTCTTGCCGCGAGCCTGGGCCCGGGCGAATGCATCCCGGACCACTCGCTCGATGCCGAACCGTGTGTTGACGCTGACCTCGGTCGCGACCTCGTTCGGGGTGCCGACGCGGATCGCGCCGCCGTTGCCGGTGTACGGGCCCTCAGTTCCCTCACGGACCACGACGAATTCGATCGTCGGGTCGCCCGCGAGAGGGGACGTGACGCCGTCGAAGAGGATCGACGGACGAAGGTTCACGTGGTGGTCGAGGATGAAGCGCAGCTTCAGCAGGAAACCGCGTTCGAGGACACCCGACGGAACCGACGGGTCCCCGATCGCACCGAGCAGGATCGCGTCGTGCTCACGCAACGATGCGACGTCCTCGTCGGTCAGCAGCTCGCCGGTCCGGTGGTAACGGCGCGCACCGAAGTCGTACTCGGTGGTCTGGACCTCGGGGTGGAGTTTCCGCAGGACGCGGAGCGCCTGGTCGGTGACCTCCGGACCGATGCCATCGCCACCGATGACGGCCAGCTTCATCTCCGGCGCCGTCATGACAGATCGACCTGTTTGATGAGCGTTGCCGAGACCGAGTCGGAGACCTTGCCGAGCAGGTCGGCGGAGAGCTCCTCGTCGATGCGCAGCAGCATGGTGGCGCCCGATCCCTCAGCGTCCGGCGACAGCGCGGCTGCCACGATGTCCACCCCGGCCTCGCCGAGCACGGTGCCGATCTTGCCCAGCGAACCGGGCTGATCCGCGTAGCCGACGATCAGGTTGCGGCCCTCGGCGCGCAGATCGAAGTTGCGGCCGTTGATGTTGACGATCTTCTGAACCTCACGCGGGCCGGTGAGCGTGCCGGTGACATTGACGACGCTGCCGTCGCCGAACACGGCCTTCACGTCCACCTGGCTGCGGTGGTTGGGGCTCTCGGTCTCGGTGACGACCTCGTGGCTCACCCCGCGCTCGGCGGCGACCGCCGGAGCGTTCACGAAGGTGACCGGCTCGTCGACGACCGCGGAGAACAGACCGCGGACCGCAGACAGCCCGAGGACGTCGACCGGGCTGGCCGCGAGTTCACCGCTGACCTTGATGGTCAGGTTGGTGGGCATGCCGCCTGCGACGACGCCGGCGAGGACACCCAGCTTGCGCGACAGTTCGAGCCACGGCGCGACCTCGTCGTCGACCGGGCCGCCGGTGATGTTCACGGCGTCCGGCACGAAGTGACCGGCGAGCGCGAGCTGCACGCTCTTGGCGACGTCCGTGCCGGCGCGGTCCTGAGCCTCGGCCGTCGACGCGCCGAGGTGCGGCGTGACGACCACTTGGTCGAGCTCGAACAGCGGCGAATCGGTGCACGGCTCGGAATCGAACACGTCCAGCCCCGCACCGCGGACCCTGCCGTCGGTGATCGCCTGAGCCAGCGCGGCCTCGTCGATCAGGCCGCCGCGAGCCGCGTTCACAATGATGACGCCGGACTTCACCTTCGTGAGCTGCTCGGCGCCGATGAGACCGGCGGTCTCCTTCGTCTTGGGCAGGTGGATGGTCATGAGGTCCGCGCGCTCGAGAAGTTCGTCGAGCGACACCAGCTCGATCCCGAGCTGAGCTGCTCGGGCGGCCGACACGTACGGGTCGTACGCGATGATGTGCGCTTCGAAGGCGGCCAGACGAGCCGCGACCAACTGGCCGATACGGCCCAATCCGATGACGCCGACGGTCTTGTCGAAGATCTCGACGCCGGAGAAGGAGGAGCGCTTCCAGGTGTGCTCCTTGAGCGTCACGTCGGCGGCGGGCACCTGGCGAGCGGTCGACATGAGCAGCGCGATCGCGTGCTCGGCGGCGGAGTGGATGTTGGACGTCGGAGCGTTGACGACCATGACCCCGCGCTCGGTGGCCGCCGGGACGTCCACGTTGTCCAGGCCGACGCCTGCGCGGGCGATGATCTTGAGCTTCGTGCCCGCGTCGAGGACCTCGGCGTCGACCTTGGTGGCCGAGCGGACCAGGATGGCGTCGGCGTCGACCACGGCCTCCAGGAGCTTCGGGCGGTCCGGGCCGTCGACCCAGCGGACCTCGACGTCGCCGCCGAGTGCTTCCACGGTCGAAGGCGCGAGTTTGTCGGCGATCAGGACGACTGGGCGGCCGGCATCGGTCACAGGTTTCTCCAGATTCTCGGGGGCGGACGCCGCAGGCTGCACCACGCGACGATTCAGCACCTCGAATCTTAGTGCCGAACCTGTGAGCGAACGCAGTCGGCCACCGATGAATGTGGCAGCCGACACGCTTGGGCGGTACATTACGTTCGGCGTATCGATTGCGTCACGACCGGTTCACGAATCGGTCGTGGCCACTGAGCACAGTGTTCGGTGCGGTTAACTGGAGAGCGTCTGCGGTGTGCCGTGGGGTCTTGTACGTAATGCGAGTGGAGAAAATATGAAGAAGCTGACGGTACTCATCGCGGTCATCGCGACTGCGATGATGTCGCTCGTCGGCATCGGCGCCGCCGATGCAGCACCGAAGGTCGGACTGGGCGGAGGCTCGGGCATCCTTGTCCTGAAGGGCGGAAACACCGCGTCCGCGTGCACCCTGACGACGGTCGGTCACCCGACGGCCGGTTCACACAAGGGCGAACTGATCGCCGTCACCGCCGGTCACTGCGGTAAGCCCGGCCAGACCGTCGTCTCCGAGTCGCAGCAGCAGCGCGGCAAGCTCGGTGAGGTCGTCTACAGCGGAGCCGACATCGACGTCGCCGTGATCAAGCTCGATCCGTCGAAGGTGGCACCGAAGCGCACCGTCCGCGGCGTCACGATCCGCAAGATCGACACCCGCGCGAACGTCAACTTCCCCACCGTCCTGTGCAAGACGGGCCGCACCACCGGTAAGACCTGTGGCGTCACCTGGTTCTCGGACCGTCAGTCGCACTTCAGCCAGATGTGCGTCATCGAAGGCGACTCGGGCAGCCCGGTCGTCATCGGCGACCGACTGGTGGGCATGGTCAACGCCTACTACTTCCTCTCCTGCCTCGGCCCGGAGACCGGAACCAACATCAAGACGATTCTGAAGCGTCTGGACAGCAAGGGCTACGGCGCCTTCAAGCCGGTGTAACCGGTTCCGGTTCACTACCGGCGAACCTGCGACGTGAAGAGCGGGCGGTCCCGATGGGGACCGCCCGCTCTTGCGTCTGCTCATGCGTCCGGTGCACCTACACGGCGGACGCGACCTGCGCCAGCAGCGACTGCTCGGTGTGACGGATCGCCTGCCCGACGACAGGTTCCACGATGGCGGACAGTGCTCGACCGGCCAGTCCACCGGGGAGCTGATAGTCGAAATCGACCGTCAGCCGGGTGCTGCCCGGATCGGATCCGTCGGCGAACCGCCACGCGGTCTGCACGTCGGTTCCGGCGATCGACGTCATCGCGATGACCTCGTCGCGGACCCACTCGGTGACCTTCATCGTCGACGTGAACGTCTTCGGTCCGACGCGCATCACCGACTCGAACGTCGCTCCGACTCCCTCGACCTGATCGGTCGTCGGCTCGAAACTCGTGATGCCGAACATCCACTTCGGCACCGTCGTGTGATCGTTGACGTACGCGAACACCTTCTCGCGTGGCACAGCGGTCTCCGCCTCCCGATGTATCGATGTCATCGAACCCCTCCCCGTCCACTCTGCGGGGAGCGCACTCGCGCCCCCTTCTTGTTCGGCTCACGATGTCACGGAACCACTCGAGAACAGACGAGTGGCACGCACTTCCGGCAACCGGTTCCAGTCACGTCGCCGGACATCACCCCGCCGAAGCGAACGATCCCCGCGACCCCCTGCAGAACAGGAGGGTCGCGGGGATCGTGAGAACTCGCGCCTATCAGGCGGTTTCGGTGATCGGACGATCGACCCAGCTCATCAGGTCGCGCAGCTTCTTGCCGGTGACCTCGATCGGGTGCTCCGCATTCTCCTTGCGGAGACCCTCGAGTTCGGTGTTGCCGTTCTCGACGTTGGCGACGAGACGGCGCGTGAACTCACCCGACTGGATGTCGGCCAGGATCGCCTTCATGCGCTCCTTGGTGTCGGCGTCGATGACGCGCGGGCCGGAGAGGTAACCGCCGAACTCCGCGGTGTCGGACACCGAGTAGTTCATGCGGGCGATACCGCCCTCGTACATGAGGTCGACGATGAGCTTCAGCTCGTGCAGCACCTCGAAGTAGGCCATCTCGGGTGCGTAGCCCGCCTCGACCATGACCTCGAAGCCGGTCTTGACCAGTTCCTCGGTGCCACCGCAGAGCACGGCCTGCTCACCGAACAGGTCGGTCTCGGTCTCTTCCTTGAAGGTGGTCTTGATGACGCCCGCGCGCGCACCGCCGATGGCGCTGGCGTAGCTGAGCGCGAGAGCCTGGCCCTCACCCTTCGGATCCTGGTCGACGGCGATCAGGCAGGGCACGCCCTTGCCGTCCACGAACTGGCGACGGACCAGGTGTCCAGGGCCCTTCGGTGCCACCATGCCGACGGTCACGTTGTCCGCAGGCTCGATCAGATCGAAGTGGATGTTGAGACCGTGACCGAAGAACAGCGCGTCGCCGTCCTTCAGGTTGGGCTCGATGTCGTCGGTGAAGATCTTGGCCTGGCTGGTGTCCGGGGCCAGGAGCATGATGACGTCGGCCCATGCAGCGGCTTCCGCGGTCGACATGACCTTGAGACCCTGCTCCTCCGCCTTGGCGCGCGAGTTGCTGCCCTCGCGCAGGCCGATGGCGACGTCGACGCCCGAGTCGCGCAGCGACAGCGAGTGCGCGTGGCCCTGGCTGCCGTAACCGATCACCGCGACCTTGCGGCCCTGGATGATCGACAGGTCGGCGTCATCGTCGTAGAACATCTCGACTGCCACAGTGTTTCCCTTCGAGTGGAGTTAAAAGGTGTTGTGCCTATTCGTATATTGTCGCGCTAGCGGTTGGCCGACATGCTCTTGGGGCCACGCCCCAGAGTCACGCCGCCCGACTGTGCGATCTCCCGGATGCCGTACGGGTCGAGCATCCGAAGGAGCGCTTCGAGCTTCTCCGAGGTTCCCGTGGCCTCGACGGTCACCGATTCCGGCGAGACGTCGATGACTTTCGCCCGGAAGAGGTTCACCACATCGATGATCTCACCACGGTTGGTGGAATCGGAGCGGATCTTGATCATCATGAGCTCACGGGACACCGAGTGCGCGGGTTCCTGCTCGACGATCTTGATGACGTTGATCAGCTTGTTGAGCTGCTTCGTCACCTGTTCGAGGGGGAAGTCCTCGACGGTGACCATGATGGTCATTCGCGAGATTCCCTGAAGTTCGGTCGGGCCCACGGCCAGCGACTCGATGTTGAAACCGCGCCGGGAGAAGAGTCCGGACACTCGGGCGAGCACGCCCGGTCGGTCTTCGACCAGAACGCTCAGCGTATGGGTGGTGCTCACAGCTCTGCCTTCCCTTCCGTGGAATCCTGCTCGCCCGCCATGACATCGTGAATGTCCACCGGGCCGGCGGCCGACTCGTCGTCATCGAACAGCGGCCGGATGTTCCGGGCCGCCATGATCTGGTCGTTACCGGTACCGGCGGCGACCATCGGCCACACCTGGGCGTCCTTGCCGACGATGAAATCGATCAGAACCGGGCGGTCGTTGATCTCGCGCGCCTTGGCGATGGCCGGCGCCACATCCTCTTCTCGATCGACGCGGATCGCGACGCAGCCGAGCGCCTCCCCCAGCTTCACGAAGTCGGGGATCATCCGCGAATGCGTCGACAGGTCCGTGTTGGAGTAACGCTGGTCGTAGAACAGCGTCTGCCACTGGCGGACCATGCCCAGGTTGCCGTTGTTGATGAGCGCCACCTTGATCGGGATGCCCTCGATCGCGCAGGTGGCGAGCTCCTGGTTGGTCATCTGGAAGCAGCCGTCGCCGTCGACCGCCCAGACCTCGGTCTCGGGCGATGCGGCCTTGGCGCCCATCGCGGCCGGGATCGAGTAGCCCATGGTGCCCAGCCCGCCCGAGTTGAGCCAGGTACGCGGCTTCTCGTACTTGATGAACTGCGCGGCCCACATCTGGTGCTGGCCGACGCCCGCGACATAGACGGCGTCCGGTCCGGCGGCCTTACCCAGTTCGGAGATGACGAATTCGGGCGACAGCGAGCCGTCGGACTGCTTGTCGTAGCTCAGCGGGTACGTCTCGCGCAGTCCGTTCAGGAACGACCACCATTCGGTGAGATTCGGCGTGACGCCACCGGTTGCGCGCTCGGCGCGCAGCGCCTCGGTGAGCTCGACGATCACCTGCTTCGCATCGCCCACGATCGGAACGTCGACGTCGCGGTTCTTGCCGATCTCCGCGGGATCGATGTCGGCGTGGATGACCTTCGCGTTGGGTGCGAACGAATCGAGCTGGCCGGTGACGCGATCGTCGAACCGCGCGCCCAATGTGATCAGCAGGTCGCTGCGCTGCAGGGCACCGACGGCACCGACGGCGCCGTGCATGCCCGGCATGCCCATGTGCAGTTCGTGACTGTCCGGGAACGCACCGCGCGCCATCAGGGTGGTGACGACGGGGATGCCGGTCAGTTCCGCGAGCTCGATCAGCTCGGCGGACGCCTCGGCCTTGATGACGCCTCCGCCCACGTACAGGACCGGGCGAACGGCCTGCTGGATGAGGCGGGCTGCCTCGCGGATCTGCTTGCCGTGCGGCTTGGTGACCGGCCGGTAACCGGGGAGATCGAGCTGCGGCGGCCACGAGAAGGTGGTCTCCGCCTGCAGGATGTCCTTCGGAATGTCGACCAGGACGGCGCCGGGGCGGCCGCTCTCCGCGATGTAGAACGCCTCAGCGACGATCCGGGGAATGTCGGCCGCGGAGCTGACGAGGAAGTTGTGCTTGGTGACCGGCATCGTGATCCCGGAGATGTCGGCTTCCTGGAATCCGTCGGTGCCGATGAGCGCGCGTCCGACCTGACCGGTGATCGCGACCACCGGGACCGAGTCCATCTGGGCGTCGGCCAGCGGTGTGACCAGGTTGGTCGCGCCCGGACCCGATGTCGCCATCATGACGCCCGCACGACCGGCGACCTGCGCGTATCCGGTGGCCGCGTGTCCGGCGCCCTGCTCGTGGCGGACGAGCACGTGGCGGACCTTGGTCGAGTCGAGGAGCGGATCGTACACCGGGAGCACTGCGCCACCCGGAATGCCGAAGACCACTTCGACGCCGAGTTCCTCGAGAGTTCGGACCACCGACTGTGCGCCGGTGACCCGCTCGGGCGCGACGCTCGCGCTGCCCGAACGCATGGACTCGGTCGAGGGCGACTGCGGTCGCCCGGAAGACCCGTGTGCTGCTGGAGTACTCACTGCACGTTCCTCATCCCTAAAGCCAGCAATATGTTCTCGACGTGACTCGCAGGCCGGTGGCTCTCGTCACCGGGTCCTGACAAGAAAAAACCCTCGACAGCTGAGCTGTTCGAGGGGCGCGTCGTTGACGTTCGGAAAGGTTGGCGAAGTTCCCGATCAGGCGTTGACGCGCCGACCGAGTACTACGAGAACCTTCTGATCCATCACGCGATCAATTTAGGACGCCGACGGCTCGTGAGTCAAATCCCGGTACTGCGCCGAATCCCGGCCCCGGCACACATCCCGCGCTTCGCGGTCCCGCTTTCCGCCGCTTCGCGGGACGCACTCGACGCGTGGGACAATGTCGGCGTGACGGATTCGGTGTTCGACTTCAAGATCTCCCGCCTCGCCTACTTCGCGGTGCTCGCCGTGGTGCTGCTCGTGGTGCTGCTGATGGGCGGCTCCATGTGGTTCGCGATCGCCTTCGTCGTGCCGGTCGCCCTGGTCTGGTGGATTCACCGCCTGCACACCCGTGCCGACGCCGAGGGAATCACGGCGACCGGAGCATCGGGCGTCACCTCGTTGTCGTGGGACGACGTCAAAGGCCTGCAGTTCCCGAAGTGGAGTTCGGTGCGCGCCGTCACCACGGACGGCCGTGAGGTGCGCCTTCCCGCCGTCCGGTTCGAGGACGTCCCGGCCCTGTCGGCTGCCAGCGGCGGCCGCCTCCCCGATCCGTTCGCATCCGAGCGCGAGGCACGCGCAGCCGCCGACGCCGCGACTGAAGACGCCCTCGACTGACCCGACTTCGACTGCCACTTCGCAGATCACCTGCCCCGGATCACCGGGTCATCCGCCGAGCCTGCGCCCAGAGGGGATCGACTGTGCCTGTGACCGCGCGCGACATCGCGTCGCTGATCGACGACGGACAGCTGACCGAGACTGCTCGGCAGCTCGCGACGATGGCGCCGCAGGAGGCGGCCGCCGTCCTGGGCGGTCTCGATCGAAGACGCAGCACCATCGGATTCCGCCTCCTGTCCAAGGACGAGGCCGTCCAGGTGTTCGACGATATGACGTCGCACGCCCAGGCACAGCTGGTCACGTCCCTCAGCACCGACGAGGTCGTCGATGCCTTCGACAACCTCGACCCGGACGACCGCGCCGAACTTCTCGATGAGCTGCCCGCGACCGTCGCCAAACGCCTGATCCGCACGCTGTCCCCGGAAGAGCGCGAGGTCACGTCGGTGGTCCTCGGATTCGGACGGAACTCGGTCGGGCGCCGCATGAGTCCGGAGTTCGTGCACGTGTACTCGGACGATTCGGTGGAGCGCGCACTGGCACGGGTCATCGAGCGCGGGCATGACGCGGAGACCATCTACACGGTGCCGGTCGTCGACCATCAGCGTCGTCTGCTCGGGGTGGTGAGCCTGCGCGACCTGCTGCTGTCCGACTCCGACGTCCTCCTCGAGGACCTGTGGCGGGCGCCCATCCACGCACGCGCGGAGATGCCCGCCGAGGCCGCTGCGCGGCGCTGCGTGGAGCTCAGCCTCCCCGCCATGCCCGTGGTCGACAACGAGAACCGGCTGATCGGTGTGCTCACGCTCGACGACGCCGCCGACGTGGTCGCCGCTGCCGGCGACGAGGACGCCGCGCGAGCCGGCGCGCACGAGGTGGTCAAGACTCCGTACCTGCGGTCGTCGGTCATCGCGATCACTCGCGCACGGATCATCTGGCTGTTCGTGCTCGCACTGTCGGCGATCCTGACGGTCAATGTCCTCGAGGTGTTCGAGGGGACCCTCGAGCAGAAGGTCGCATTGGCGCTGTTCATCCCGCTGCTCACCGGTATCGGCGGCAATACGGGATCGCAGGCCGCGACCACCGTGACACGCGCACTCGCGATGGCGGAGATACGCACGCGCGACGTTCTGCACATCGCACGCAAGGAGGCGAGCGTCGGCGCCGCGATGGGCGCCGCTCTCGGGATCGTCGGCTTCGCGTTCGCGTCGGTTGTCTACGACACCGGGATCGGCACCGTCATCGGGTTGACCATCGTGTCGGTATGCACGATGGCGGCGACCGTCGGCGGGATCATGCCGCTCGCCGCACGTTCGATCCGGGTCGACCCGGCGGTCTTCTCCACGCCGTTCATCTCCACTTTCTGCGACGCGACCGGCCTCCTCATCTACTTCACGATCGCGAAGACCGTGCTCGGAATCTGATGCGTCACACCGTCGCCCCCTGTACCGAGGGCGACCTTCCGGGTGCGCGTAGCCTTGCGACATATGCCCGGTCACGGCCCTGACCGGGTGTGAAGCACCAACGAGCAGAACCAGATAATCGATTCGAGCGAGGAAACCACATGCCACCCCTACGGTCTCGCACCACCACAGTCGGCCGCGAGGCAGCCGGCGCCCGCGCCCTGTGGCGCGCCACCGGAATGACCGACGGCGACTTCGGCAAGCCGATCGTCGCGATCGCCAACTCGTACACGCAGTTCGTGCCCGGTCACGTCCACCTCAAAGACGTCGGCGAGATCGTCGCCGACGCGGTGCGCGAAGCGGGCGGCGTCCCGCGCGAATTCCACACGATCGCGGTCGACGACGGCATCGCGATGGGCCACGGTGGCATGCTCTACTCGCTCCCCAGCCGCGAGATCATCGCCGACTCGGTCGAGTACATGGTGAACGCGCATACCGCGGACGCACTGGTCTGCATCTCCAACTGCGACAAGATCACGCCCGGCATGCTCAACGCCGCGATGCGGCTGAACGTCCCGACCGTGTTCGTCTCGGGCGGGCCGATGGAGGCGGGCAAAGCAGTCGTCGTCGACGGCGTGGCGCAGGCTCCCACGGACTTGATCACCGCGATCTCGGCGTCGGCGAACGACGCCGTCGACGAGGGCGGGCTGTCCGAGGTGGAGCGCAGCGCGTGCCCGACGTGCGGTTCGTGCTCGGGCATGTTCACCGCCAACTCGATGAACTGCCTCACCGAGGCGCTCGGACTGGCTCTCCCCGGCAACGGGTCCACGCTGGCGACGCACGAGAAGCGCCGCGCGCTCTTCAGTCGGGCCGGCGAGGTGATCGTCGAGGCCGCTACGCGCTGGTACCGCGACGACGACGATTCGGTCCTCCCCCGCAGCGTCGCCTCGCCCTCCGCGTTCCGCAATGCGATGGCGCTCGACGTCGCGATGGGCGGCTCGACCAACACGGTCCTTCACATCCTCGCCGCCGCACAGGAGGGTGAGGTCAGCGATTTCGATCTCGCGGCGATCGATGAGATCAGCCGGAACGTGCCCTGCCTGTCGAAGGTCGCGCCGAACTCCGATTACCACATGGAGGACGTGCACCGGGCGGGCGGAATCCCTGCCATCCTCGGCGAACTGCGGCGTGCCGGACTGCTCGACGACACGACGTCGACCGTCCATGCCCCGACCATGGCGCAGTTTCTCGACGACTGGGACATCCGCAGCGGCAAGACGACCGCCGAGGCGAAGGAACTGTTCTACGCGGCACCCGGCGGCGTGCGGACCACTGAGCCGTTCTCCACGGACAACCTCTGGAGCGAGTTGGACACAGATGCCGCGGGCGGCTGCATCCGCGACTTCGAGCATCGGTACACCGATGAGGGCGGCCTCTGCGTTCTCCAAGGCAACATCGCGCCGGACGGCGCGGTCCTCAAGACCGCAGGCATCGACGAGGAACTGTGGAACTTCCAGGGACCGGCGCGCGTCGTCGAGAGCCAGGAAGAGGCCGTTCAGGTGATCCTGAGCAAGACGATTCAGGCGGGAGAGGTCCTCGTGGTCCGCTACGAGGGCCCAGCCGGCGGTCCCGGAATGCAGGAGATGCTGCACCCGACCGCGTTCATGAAGGGCACCGGGATGGGCAAGAAGTGCGCCCTCATCACCGACGGGCGCTTCTCCGGCGGTTCGTCGGGACTGTCCATCGGGCACGTCTCCCCGGAAGCGGCCGCCGGCGGCGCAATCGGACTCATCGAGGACGGCGACGAGGTGTTCATCGACGTCAAGACACGTGCTCTCAAGGTTCTCGTCGACGACGAGACGCTCGCCGATCGCCGCGCGAAGATGGAGGCCTCTGAGCACCCGTGGGCGCCTCGCAACCGCGATCGCTCGGTGACCATGGCCCTGCGTGCCTACGCGAAACTCGCCACGTCCGCCGACCGCGGTGCGGTGCGCGAGGTCAACTGAGGGACGAGAAGGGCGCCGGGCCGGAGATCGTTCTCCGGCCCGGCGCCCTTTCAGTGAGTCAGTCCCGCCGTATGCGTCGCCGCACCCTCACGAGTTGACGAGGGGATTAGTTCCGTTGAACACGACCCACACCGCGATCGCGGCACCGATGCCGACGAGCACCCAGAAACCGGATCCCCACGCGGGACGACGTGCCCAGCCCCAGCGGCGGTCGAACGAGTACAGGCCCGGACCGGTGAGGATCAAGGCTGCGGCGGCCGCCGCGAGCATGGCCTCGTACTCGATGCCGTTGCCGTTGCCGTCCGCCACGAAGAACCACAGGCCTCCCGCGAGAGTCGCCTTGTAGGTCATCGCGACGAGGATCGTGCCCAGCACGGCGGCGCCCGCGATCGGGGTGAACAGTCCGAGGATGAGCAGGATGCCGCCCGCCGTCTCGCTGACTCCGGCGACCAGCGACAGGATCTTGGTCACGTCCGAGTTGAAGCCGAGGCTCGGGTCGGCGGAGTTGGCGAGGAAGTCTGCGAATCCATCCGGCCCAGGGCCGTTCAGCCATCCGGTCAGCTTCTGCAGTCCGTGCAGAGTGAACACCGCACCGAGCGCGAGTCGGAGAATCAGCAGACCGAGGTCCACCGTTCCCCGTCGCGCCCGAGGCGCCTCCGGTGCCACCGCAGCGGCCGGCTGTACCGCCTCGGGCTCGTCATCGAAAGGTTCCGACGCGTACTCGGACTCGTCGAGAGTCTGGGTCTCGTCCGGATCGATGTACGGGAGCGGTTCCTGCGTCAGATGCTCGGCGGTCCGCCGCTCACCGCGCGGACGGTCGCGCTCGTCGTCAGGGTTCTCGAATGGCTCGGTGTGCACCGGCTCGTCGGACGACTGCACGGGCACGGAGCTGCGCGGAAGTCGCGCGCTCGCACCCTCCGGCGGTTCGCCGACCTCGGAGTACGCCTTGGGCGACTCGGTGACAGGCGCTGCGAAAGCCTGCGTCGGTTCACCTGCAGACGAGTCGTCCGCCTGCGGGGCATCCGCAGGCGGGTCATCTGCCGGGGTCTGATGGGCAGGCGACTGCCCCAACGGCCGCGCTCCCCCTGCTTCGGCTCCCCCTGCTTCGCCTGCCCCTGTGTCGGTCGCTGATCCCCAGTCATCGGGTCCATCGTCGACACGGTCCATCACCCCGGTGTCGTTGTCGTCGGCGGGCGACGCAGCGCTGCTCTCGATCCTGGTCGTCGACTCGGGGGCGTCGGCTACCGGAGCCTGCTCATCGACCGGAAAGCTCTCCGCGTCCGCCGCCTGCGACTTCGACCCGTTGCCTCTGCCGTGCCGCTCGATGAAGCTGTCACGGTCGGGCTGCGGACGTCGTGGCCGAGGCCGCGGCGTCGCTGCGGCCGAATCATCGGATCGGCCCACGTCACCGCCGCCCGGAACCTGGTTGCTGTCTTCGGAACTACTCACGCCTCTGAGGTTATGCGTCTTCGGCTGCGGAGAGGCTGACCGCCACTCCACGATTTGGTAACGATCGTTGCCGGACGTGCATCCCCTATCGTGGAGTTATGCTCGTGCCCTCCCGTCTGTCGCGACGTGCCGCTGTTGCGATCGTCGCTGTCGCCACCCTCACGGCCACCGCCGGATGCGCCGACTTCGACGAACAACAGCACACCGCGGACCAGGGATCGTTCAGCGAAGTACCGAGCGAGACATTCCAGGCTCCCAAGGCACCGCCCGAACCGTCCGAGCCCGCCGATCCCCCGACCGGACCGTGCGTCGACCCCGACCCGGCGGTGATCGCGACCTGTCTGGCGTCGACCTCCGGCGTGCGGCCTGCCGACGAGGCCGGCCAGACCACCTACGTCGCCGAGCGCACCACCGGCAAGATCATCCTGTCCAAGCGGTACGGACCGCAACGGGAGGTGGCATCCGTCGACGTCGACGCGTCCGGCGACGGGGGTCTGATCGACTTCGAGTTGTCACCCACGTGGATGGAAGATCAGATGATCTTCGCGCTCGTCACCACCGGGTCGGACAACCGCGTGGTGCGGATCGCTCCCACCGGCTCGGTGAAGCCGATCCTGACCGGGATTCCGAAGGGCGCGACCGGGAACATGGGCTCGATCACCTTCACCTCCCCCAACACGCTGACGGTCGCCACCGGCAACGCGGGTGATCCAGGTTCGGCGCAGAACCGCTCGTCACTCGCCGGCAAGATCTTCGAGATCGACCCCAACCGCACCGACCCGCGCCCGGAGGTTCTGGCGACCGGGTTGGGCTCGAACGTCGCATTGTGCCCGGACCCCGAAGACGGACGGCTGTTCGTCGCCGACAGCGGCCAGGCGGGCGACCGTCTGTCCCTGGTGACGCAGAAGTCGCTGAAAACCCTGTGGACCTGGGCCGACCGTCCTGGTGTCACGGGTTGCGCGACCGGCGCCGACTGGATCGCCGTCTCGGTCGCATCGGAGAAACGTCTCGACGTGTTCTCCAAGCCGAGCAATGCGAACCCGGTCGTCGGCGAACCGGCAGGCGAGGACTTGAGTAAGTCGTACGGCGCCGTCGGTCGCATGACCTCGATCGGCGACGGAGCAGCGTTTCAGTTGGCCACCGTCAACAAGACCGCCCCTGACGCCAAGCCGGTCCGGACTGACGATCGCGTCGCCATCCACATGCCGAAGGGCGGCGGCGGCGAAGACCGGATGTGAGTTCGGCGTCGACCGGACCTGGTCCGGTGAGAGGCGGATCCGTGGAGGCCGACTCAGTCGAATCCGGTGCGACTACTGGCAGGCCTCGATCACGAGTTCCTTCACGCGCGCCGGATCGGCCTGCCCCCGGGTCGCCTTCATGACGTCGCCGACGATCTTGCCTGCCGCCTGCACCTTGCCGCCGCGAATCTTCTCCGCGATGTCGGGGTTGGCGGCGAGCGCGTCGTCGACCGCGCTTTGGAGCGCCGAATCGTCGCGCACCACTTCGAGCCCACGGTCGGCGACGATCTGCGCCGGCTCGCCCTCGCCGTCGAGGACGGCGACAACGACCTGCTGAGCCAGCTTGTTCGTCAGCTTGCCCTCGTCGACGAGGCCGATGACCTCGGCGACCTGTGCGGGCGTGATCGACAGGTCCGCGAGTTCGACATCACGGCTGTTGGCCTGCTGAGCGAGGAACGAGACCCACCAGCTACGCGCGGCCGCCGGTGAGGCACCCGCTTCGGCCGTCTCCGTGATCAGGTCGACGGCACCCACGTTCACCAGGTCGCGCATCACCTCGTCGGAGACGCCCCATTCCTGCTGGATGCGGGCGCGCCGGATCCACGGCAGTTCGGGCAACGTCTCCCGAAGCTTCTCGACCCATGACGGGTCGGCGATCACCGGCGGCAGGTCGGGCTCGGGGAAGTAGCGGTAGTCCTCGGCCGATTCCTTCGGCCGGCCGGCCGACGTGGTGCCGTCCGACTCATGGAAGTGGCGGGTCTCGAGAACGATCTCGTCACCGGCGGCGAGGAGAGCCGCTTGGCGCTGCATCTCGAAGCGCACCGCCGTCTCGACCGACTTGAGGGAGTTCACGTTCTTGGTCTCCGTGCGGGTACCGAACTCGGTGGCCCCCTTCGGCTTGAGCGACAGGTTCGCATCGCACCGGAGCGACCCCTGGTCCATCCGGACGTCCGAGACATTCAGCGATTTGAGCAGGTCGCGCAGCGCAGTCACGTAGGCGCGGGCGATCTCGGGTGCGCGTGCCCCGGCGCCCTCGATTGGGCGCGTGACGATCTCGACCAGCGGTACGCCGGCACGGTTGTAGTCGAGGAGCGAATGGCTGGCTCCGTGGATCCGGCCCGTGCTGCCGCCGATGTGCAGCGACTTGCCGGTGTCCTCCTCCATGTGCGCGCGTTCGATCTCCACGCGCCAGGTGGTGCCGTCGGCCAGCTCGACATCCAGGTAGCCGTCGTACGAGGTGGGCTCGTCGTACTGGCTGATCTGGTAGTTCTTCGGCTGGTCCGGGTAGAAGTAGTTCTTCCGCGCGAACACGCTCGATTCGCGGATCGAGCAGTTCAGCGCGAGCCCGATGCGGACGGCCGATTCGACCGCCTGCGCGTTCGCGACCGGCAGTGCGCCCGGCAGCGCCAGGCACGCCGGGCAGACCTGGGTGTTCGGCTCACCGCCGAACGTCGTCGGGCAGCCGCAGAACATCTTGGTCTCCGTGCCCAGCTCGACGTGGACCTCCATACCCATGACCGGGTCGTAAGCCTCGATGACGTCGTCGAAATCCATCAATTCGTCGATAGCCGCACTCATGCCGACCATCGTATCTGGGGTCGGATCTCGGGGATTCTCCCGATGCCGAAACGGCCTGACGTTCGTACCGTGGAGGGCACTCGGATCGAGCGCACTCTCCAGTTGTTCGGTCCGCATCGCCGCTACCGCGGCCCTACCTGAGGAGCTCCCCCATGAACGATCAGCTTCCACCAGCCGGCACATCCGGCACTGCACCGGTCCCGCCTCCTCCTCGATCCCGCCGGCTGATGCGATCAGTCGACGACAAGTTCATCGGCGGAGTCGCGGGCGGTCTCGCCGAGTACTTCGGCGTCGACTCCACCTGGGTCCGAATCGCATTCGTCGCGTCGATCGTCCTGCCCGGCCCGCAGGTTCTCCTGTACCTGCTCCTGTGGGCGGTCATTCCGAAGGCCTGACCTGGGACGCCACCGCACGTACGGAGAAGTCCCCGTGTTGAGCAGTCATGGTTCCCCGGCTACAGTCTGTCCGAAATCGGAACTATCGACTGGAGCACCCATGCGCACTCGCCGTCTCATCGCAGTTCTCGCTGCGACCGGAATCGCCTTAGCCACCGCTTCGTGCGGTTCGGCGGAAGACGGCGACAGCGCTCCCGCGGGTAACGACGCAGCGAACAGCTCTCAGGGGTCCGCTCCGCAGGCGTCGTCGCAGCAACTGCTGCTCACCGCCCAGGAGTTCCCGAGTGACGGTGGATTCAACACCCTCCCCAAGAGCGCAACCGACCAGGCTCTCGAGTCGATGAAGCTCCCGGAGGGCGCGACTGTCACTCCAGCGGAATGCGCTGACAAAGCGACCGCGTTCGACAAGCTCACCAGCGGCGGCGAGTACGCGGCGATCGCCGGCAATTCCGAGAGCGGAGCGTTGATGGTCACCGACGCCGTCATCAAGAACGGCCCCTCCGTCGCCGAAGCCCGTAGCGCGAACGAGCAGTGCCCGCGCGTTGAGTACAAGATGGGCGACACCGAGTCGAAAGCCACCGTGAAGATCGGCGAGGACCCCCGGGTCGCGGGTGCGTCCGACGCTCTGGCGTACACGATGACCAGCAAGGGCATGGACATCGAGGTGTCGATGGCGCAGTACGGCATCGCAGCCGAGGTGAACGGAGTCGTGATCCTGGTCGCCGTCACGAGTCTCAAGGACTCCGACGAAGTGAGCGACGAGGCCAAGTCGCAGGTCCTCGAGATCGCGAACGTCCAGGCAGCCAAGATCACCGACGCCGCCTGAGCGAAGCGGCCGTCGTCGGAGTGGTACCGCACACGAGCACCATCGGCCTATAGGGCAATGCCGTCCCGGAGCGGTACCACTCACCCGAGCATTCACCGACTGGCATGACGACCACCTGCGCCCCGGCTAGCCGAAGAGCGCACGGGCCCCGCGGTAGTGATCCAGCGGCACCTTCTTGGTGTGCCCGACGGCATCGGACAACGGGACCCGGACGACGTCCGTGCCGCGGAGCGCGACCATCCTGCCCCACTCCCCGTCCGCCACGAGATCGCTGGCGGCCTGACCGAATCGGGTTCCCAGGACGCGGTCCCACGCCGACGGCACGCCGCCACGCTGGATATAGCCCAGGACAGTGGTCCGGGTCTCGATACCGGTCCGTTCGGTGATGAGCGGCGCGAGGACCTCGGCTACGCCGCCCAGGAGCGGACGATCGAATTCGTCGAGGCCGCGGTGCGAGTGAGCCTCCTCCATGTCCGGCAGTGTGAACCCCTCGGCGACCATCACCATCGGTGCACGACCACGATCTCGGACACTGGTCACCCACGCGCAGATCTGAACGAGCGATTCCGGAGCCTCGGGGATCAGGATCGCATGCGCTCCGGCCGCCATGCCTGCGTGCAGGGCGATCCACCCCGCATGCCTGCCCATCACCTCGAGGACCATGCACCGTTTGTGAGAGTTGCCCGTCGTCCGCAACCGGTCCGCCGCCTCAGTCGCGATCTCGACCGCAGTGTTGAAGCCGAACGTGTAGTCGGTCGCCTCGAGATCGTTGTCGATGGTCTTGGGTACACCGACGACCGGGATCCCGTCCTCCAGAAGACGATTCGCGGCGGCCATGGTGCCATCGCCGCCGATCGCGATCACCCCGTCGATGCCGAGCCGGTCCATCTGCCGTTCGATGCTCTCCGTTCCGCCGTCCGACTCGGAGTACGGGCCGAACCGGCTGGTGCCCAGAATGGTGCCGCCTTGTTGTGAGATTCCACGGACCGCGCTGCGCTGCAACGGAATCGCGTCGCCGTAGACGAGCCCGCGATATCCGTCGCGGTAGCCCGCGAACGTCTGCCCGTGCACCGTCTCGCCCTGCAGGACGGTTCCGCGGATCACCGCGTTGAGCCCGGGGCAGTCGCCACCGGACGTCAGGATCCCGTAGTGCGCCATGTGGTTCCCTTCGCGTCGCAGGTCTTCACGCAGCAGGTGCGTGCACGCCCACGATAGGCCGGTTTCGGTCGCGGGCGTCTACTTCAAGCCGTTCTCATACGCGAAGACCACTGCTTGCGCACGGTCGCGCAGCCCGAGCTTCGCCAGGACATTGCTCACGTGGGTCTTGACCGTCTGCTCCGACACGAACAGCTCCCCTGCGATCTCCGCATTCGACTTGCCCTCGGCAACGGTCTCGAGAACCTCCCGTTCCCTGGGAGTGAGGGCACCGGCCGCGGCAGACGTCTTCTTCGGCGTACGTGAGGTCACCTCGGCGATCAGCCGCCGAGTCACCGACGGCGCGAGCAGTGCGTCGCCGGAGGCCACCACGTGCACCGCGCGGACCAACTCGTCAGCAGGGGCGTCCTTCAGCATGAAACCCGACGCACCGATGCGCAGCGCGGAGTACACGTAATCGTCGATGTCGAAAGTGGTCAGCATCAGCACGCGCGTCGACGCGCCGCTGGAGATGATCTGCTCGGCGGCCCACAGACCGTCTTTGCGCGGCATCCGCACGTCCATCAGAACGACGTCGGGGCGCAATCGCTGCACCTGCTCCACCGCGGCCACACCGTCCTGGGCGTCACCTAGCACGGAGACACCGGGCGCGGCATCGAGAAGCGCCGCGAATCCGGCACGGACCATGGCCTGGTCGTCGGCTATCAACACGGTGATGGGCACGGGCTCACTCTAATCCGTCACCGGGAGCCGGGCCGTCACCGCGAACCCGCCGTCGTCAGCGGGGCCGGCAGCCAAGACGCCGCCCACCGCGGACGCACGCTCCCGCATGCCGATCAACCCCTGCCCGCCGCCCACGCGCTGCTCCACTGCCGGGGTCACGCCGGGTGCGGCGTTCGTCACCGAGACCACAACGCGGCTCCCTTCACGATCGAGTCGCACCGTGACATCCGCACCCGGCGCATGGCGCGCCGCATTGGTGAGCGACTCCTGGACGATCCGGTAGACGGCCGCACCGGTCGCGCCCGGATCTCCCCAGTCGTCGACCCGGTCGACGTAGTCGACGTCCACTCCGGCGGCCCGGACGCTGCCGATGAGGTCGGCCAGGTCGGCGACCCCGTGCACGGGCCGGAGCCCGCCGGCCGGATCACCGGCGTCTGCGGCACGGTCGTCCTCGGTGGGACGCAGCACCCCCAGTAGCTGCCGGACCTCGTTCAGCGACTGTCGTGCCGCATCGGCGATGGCGCCGAACTCCGCATCCGCACCCGGTCCGATCACCTCCGCCGGATCGGCCGCCGCCAAGCGGTACTTCGCCGTCTGCGACATCACCACCACCATCGACATGCGATGCGCCACGACGTCGTGCAGTTCACGGGCGATCCGGGTGCGTTCGGCGAGCACCGCTTCGCGGGCCTGCGCATGCTCTGTCTCGGTCGTGTGCCGTTCGATCTCCCGCTGCGAGTTCATCCGGTACCGGATGAAGGCCACGGTGACTGCCAGCACGCCGATCCCGAAGATCCAGCCGATCCGGGTCCCGGGCTCGACTCCGACGACGATCGCCCCCGCGGTGATCACCGCGGCCACCGGGATCCGGACCAGCGGTTGGGTGCAGAACACCGCGAAGGTCATCGTCAGCAGCACCAGGAACATCGGGATGGGCATCGGAAAGTCGATGCCGGGGTGCGGAATCAGACTCGAGAGCGCACCGGTGACGACCACCACTGCCCAGCCGGCCCGCACCGCGCCCGGCCCGGCGAACATCAGGGCGAGGGGAAAGGACGCCGCCAGCGACAAGGCCGGCAGCAGGAAGGTCGCGACCTCGTGCGTGTTCGCGAGGTTGGGCCAGGTGACGGCCAGCATCGTCACGGCGAGCGCCAGGCCGACCCAGTTCCATCTATTGCGCAGGTAGTGGCGCACCGCCGGGTCGGGCACGAGATCGAGCGACGGCGATGGAAGGTGCCGCCGGAGCGATTCACGACGCGTGCGCCGCCCCTCGCTACGGCTGCGCCGGACCTCCTTGCGGCTCGACTCGGACCGCGTGGAGTCCGTGGTTCGGCGCACAGACGGAAACTTCACGTACCGACGATATGTCCGGGAAGGGACACGGCGCCTCCCCCGCAGGAGCCAGATCGTCACCACCAGCTAGGGTGAGCACCTACCGCGCACTCACCGGCCAGCGCCGGGCGACAATCGCCCCGAAGACGGATCCGCGCAGGTACTCGGCGTTTCTAGCGTCATTCCCATGACAGAGAATCCTTCATCCCCGACGGCCGATCCCACCCGTGTGCGGAGCAGAATCCGGTTTGCCCGTTCCGTGCTCATCGGTTTCGTGATCGCGATGTTCGCCACCGTCGTCATCGGCACGGCGACCGCCGACGCCGTATCCGCGGAGGCTCCGGCTTCAACCGGCACCATCTCGACCGAAGCCGACCGGGCGATCGCCGATCTGGTGGGACCGAGTCCCGCCGACGCCATCGCACACCTTCCGCGCGGCTTCGCCGCGACGATGGGCTACCGGCCGATCCTGGAGGACGGCAGGCCGGTGAATCCACGCGGGGGCTGTTCGTCGCCGGTACCGCTGCCCGACCGCTTCGAGCCGCTGTGCCGGACTCACGACTTCGGTTACGACCTGCTCCGCTTCGACACCCGCACCGGCCACGCACCCGGCCAATGGGGACGCCGCTCCCTCGACACATGGCTCATCGACTCCATGCACGCCTCGTGCACAAACCCGGTCTGCAGCATCGCCGCATCGATGGCGGACGCCGGCCTCACCGCCAACTCGTGGCGGCAGCGCTGGGATACGCCGGTACCCGAATCCGGTGGTGACTTGGTCGCGACCGCGACTCTGCGCACCTTCGACGCCCTCGCCCGGCGATGACCGCGGCGAGGGCGGCCGACGGGATTCATCCGGCCGCTCTCCTCGGAGGTGCGGCCGGCTGGGCACTGTCACTGGCTCCCGGGCAACTGCCGCGTCCGGCGCTGCTGTCGGCGGCCGCCGCAACCGTGTTCGCGCTCCTCGGGTTGGGTGCCGGGGCCCTGCTCGGCAGGTACGTTCTGCCGCGATCGCTGCGCCACCGGACGGCACCGCGTCAACTGGTGATCGGGTCCCTCATCGCCGCTGCGGCCATCCTCATCGGCGCGCTGTGGTGGCAGGAGGAGGTGCGTGGAACGTTCGGGCTCCCGCCGGCGGGGATCGGGTGGGTCGCCGCTACGGGGCTGATCCCGCTCGCCGCCGCAACCGCCGTCAGCCGACTGCCGCGCCGGGCGCTCATGATCGGGGCGCTGACGATCGCCGCGATCGGAGCTCCGGCGGCCGGTGCGCACGCCGCTCCCGACCTGCCCGACGACGCACACGTGGTGTACTCGGCGGTCGACGATCCGGAGCATCCGTCCGCCGACAGGTTCGACGCACGAGCCGAGGACCTCGTCCGGCGGTGGAGAGCCTCCGGAGGTCTGCACCGCCGCGCCGTGGTGATCGCCGTCCCGACCGGATCCGGCTGGGTGGATTCGGCTGCAGTCGACGGCTTCCGCAGGCACTTCGGCGGATCGGTACGCATCCTGGCGCTGCAGTACTCCCAGGTGCCGTCGTGGCAGGCCTACCTCTCTTCGCCACAGGACGCGGGCAGCAGCGCGACCGCGGTCGTCCGCGCACTGGATGCGACCCTGTCCAGGATCTCCCCGGACGAGCGGCCCGAGGTCTATCTGTTCGGACAGAGCCTTGGCGCGATCGGCGCCGACGCCGCGCGATCCTGGGCCGCCGGGCACGACGTACCGGTCGCCGGAACAGTCCTGGCGGGCGCACCGGCAGGCACGGTGGAGTCGCTCCCCGACTGCGCACCCCGGGTGTCGCTGGCGAACGCGACAGATCCGGTCACGGAGTTCTCTCCGTCGCTGCTGTGGCACCGACCCGTCCAGCCCGGAGGAACCCGGACAGTGGGCCAGCAGCCGACGCTGCATGCCCCGTGGCTGCCCGGAGTCTCGTTCATCGGGACGGCGCTCGATCTGGCGGTCTCACTGGACGGACCATCGGGAAGCGGCCACAACTACGGCATCGAGCAGGGACTGGCCGCCGGATCGATCCCCGGAGGGTGTCAGACGATCGGCCCGCGCGCAGCCTCGTAGGCTGCTCCCACGCGGTACAGCCGATCGTCGGCCATGGCGGGTGCCATGATCTGCAGGCCGACCGGGAGTCCTGTGTCGTTGCCACCGTCGTTCGCCGTGCCCGACGGCACTGACATGGCGGCGGTACCGGCGAGGTTCACCGGCAGCGTGCACAGGTCGAACAGGTACATCGCGAGCGGATCGTCGACCTTCTCACCGAGCTTGAAGGCCGTCGACGGCGTGGTCGGCGAGATCAGCACGTCCACATCCTGGTAGGCCTTCGAGAAGTCCTGCGCGATGAGGGTGCGGACCTTCTGCGCCTGACCGTAGTAGGCGTCGTAGTAGCCGGAGCTCAATGCGTACGTGCCGATCATGATGCGGCGCTTGACCTCCGGGCCGAAGCCGGCAGCTCGGGTCATCGCCATGACCTCGTCGGCACTGTGCGTACCGTCGTCGCCCACGCGCAGGCCGTAGCGCATCGCGTCGAAGCGCGCCAGGTTGCTCGAGACCTCCGACGGCAGGATCAGGTAGTAGGCGCCGAGCGCGTACGAGAAGCTCGGGCAGTCGACCTCCACGATGGTCGCGCCGAGGTCGGTGAGCGTGGCGCACGCCTGACGGAAGGACTCCAGCACACCGGCTTGATAGCCCTCGCCCTGCAACTGCTTCACCACGCCGATGCGCACACCGGTCAGATCTCCACCTGCACCTGCGCGCGCGGCCACGACCACATCGGGCACGGGTGCGTCGATGGAGGTCGAGTCCCGCGGGTCGTGCCCGGCGATCACCTCGTGGAGCATCGCGGTGTCGAGCACCGTCCGGCCGCACGGGCCACCCTGATCGAGCGAAGAGGCGCACGCCACCAGCCCGTAGCGGGACACGGTGCCGTAGGTCGGCTTCACACCGACGGTTGCGGTGACCGCAGCAGGCTGCCGGATGGAACCGCCGGTGTCGGTGCCGATCGCGAGGGGCGCCTGGTAGGAGGCGAGCGCCGCCGCGCTGCCGCCGCCCGAGCCGCCCGGAATGCGATCGGTGTCCCACGGGTTGCGGGTCACCTGGTACGCCGAGTTCTCCGTCGACGAACCCATCGCGAACTCGTCCATGTTGGTCTTGCCGAGGATCGGGATCCCCGCCTCGCGCAGACGCTTGGTGAGCGTCGCGTCGTAGGGCGCGACCCAGTTCTCGAGCATCTTCGAACCGCAGGTGGTCGGCGCGTCGAGGGTGGTGAACACGTCTTTCAGTGCGATCGGCACGCCGGTCAGCGACGACGGCGCGTCGCCCTTGGCGATGGCCTCGTCCGCCGAGCGGGCCGCGTCGAGCGCTTCGGACGCGCCGACGTGCAGGAACGCACCGAGCTCGCCGTCGATCTCGGAGATCCGGTCGAGGTGGGCCTGCGTCACCTCGACCGACGACACCTCGCGCGCGGCGATCTTGGCTGCGAGCTCGGCTGCGGTCAGACCGGTGACGTCACCGGCAGTGCGGGTGCTGGGCTGGCTCACTGTTCCTCCCCGAGGATCTGCGGGACTGCGAAACGTTCCTGTTCGACGGCCGGGGCTCCCGACAGCGCCTCCTCCGCGGTCAGACCGGGCACGACCTCGTCGGCACGCAGCACATTCCGCAGGTCGGCGGGATGCGCGGTCGGCGGCACGTCGTCGGCTGCCACCTCCGACACCTGCGCGACATGCGTCAGGATCGAATCGAGCTGACGTGCGTACTGGTCGAGTTCGGCGTCGCTCAGCGCGAGACGCGACAGCCGCGCCAGGTGCGCGACCTCGTCCCGGCTGATCGCCGACTGGGCTGCGGACTCGGATTCGGGAGACATCGCCGGACCTTTCTCGTCTACGGCACTGACCGGCCGACACGGATGGTTGGACGCACTCCAGGATATGGGACCGCCGCACGGGCGCGGCAGTCGCCTCTCCCCGACGTGAGCCCTGTCCTCCACTGACCCCTGTCCTCCACTGGGCCCTGTCCTCCACTGACCCCTGTCCTCCACTGGCCGCTGACCAACGGGCGAAGTAGCGTTGAGGGCATGATCATCGTGACCACGAACGAACTGCCCGGTTACCGCGTGGAGCATGTGTTCGGCGAGTGCTTCGGCCTCACCGTCCGCTCCCGCCATCTCGGGTCGAACATCGGTGCAGGCCTCAAGTCGCTCGCCGGTGGAGAGCTTCGGGGCATCACGACACTCCTTCACGAGTGCAGGCAGGAGGCGCTGAGCCGGCTGGCGGCGGAGGCGCAGAGCCGCGGCGCGAACGCCGTTCTCGCCTTCCGCTTCGAGACCACCGAGTATGCGGGCGGCGGCGGTGTCGAGGTGTGCGCGTACGGCACGGCGGCAGGCGTGCGCGCGCTCGACGGCCAGGCCCAGTCGCAGGCCGGGGCGCAGGCGCAGCCGGCTCCGTTCCAGCAGCAGTAACACCGCCTTGTCTTATCTGCTTCGCCTGCGACTCAGCGACCGTCCCGGCAGCCTCGGCATGCTGGCCGTCGAACTCGGCACCGTCGGTGCCGACATCCGGTCATTGGAGGTGATCGAGCGCGGCGACGGGTTCGCGATCGACGACATCGTCGTCGAGCTGCCGACCACGTCGCTCCCGGACACCCTCATCACCGCCGCCGAGCGGGTGCCGGACGTCCGTGTCGAATCACTCCGGCCCTTCTCCGATGTGCTCGACACTCACCAGGAGCTCGAGCTCATCGATGTGGTCGCGACAGCACGGCCCAAGAAGCGCTTCCAGGTCCTCGTCGACAACGCGCCGCGCGTCCTGCGCGCATCCTGGGCGGTGGTCGTCGCCCAGCCCGCATCCGACGTGCTCACCTTGTTCGGCAGCCCGGGTTCGCCCGAGACTCAGCTCACGGAGGCGCAGTGGCTGCCGTTGCGGGCCGCCACCCGCTTCCGACCGGACGAGACGTGGGTCCCCGACGTGTGGCGCGAGATGGACACGACTCTGGCCGCCGCACCTCTCGGTGACGCCAAAGCCCTCCTGCTCGGCCGGACCGGGGGCCCTGAGTTCCGTCCGTCGGAGGTCGCACGTCTGGGCTACCTGACGGGAATCATCGGCACGGTCATCACCCCAGTGCCGAAGGACTGACGCTCAGAAGACCGGCACTCGGCAGGACCGGCTCCGATCAGGCCTCACCGGTCGCCAACAGGGTCTTGAAAGCATCCTCTTCGAGGATCGGCACCCCGAGCTGTTCGGCTTTCCCGGCCTTGCTCCCCGGTGAGTCGCCGATCACCACGTAGTCGGTCTTCTTCGACACCGATCCGGACGCCTTGCCGCCCCGGGCGATGATCGCCTCCTTGGCCCCGTCGCGAGTGAAGTCGACGAGTGACCCCGTCACCACGATCGTCTTCCCCTCCAGCGTGCGATCGATCGATTCGTCACGCTCGTCGGCCATGGACACCCCCGCGGCACGCCACTTGGCGACGATGTCGCGATGCCAGTCGACGGCGAACCAGTCGTGCACGCTGGCCGCACGCGTGGGCCCGAGCCCGTCGACGTCGGCGAGTTGCTCGACGGTCGCGCCCTCGATGGCCTCGAGCGACCCGAAGTGGACGGCGAGCGCCCGGGCGGGCGTCGGTCCGACATGCCGGATCGACAGCGCCACGATGACCCGCCACAGCGGCACCTGCTTGGCCTTGTCGAGGTTGTCCAGGAAGCGCTTCCCGTTGGCGGACAACGTGCCGCTCTTGGTGGTGAACAGTCCGGTCGTGAGCAGATCGTCCGCGGTGATCCCGAACAGGTCGCCTTCGTCGGACAGGACGCCGCTGGACAGCAGCGCCTGGGCGCCTTCGTAGCCGAGCGCCTCGATGTCGAATGCGCCACGGCCCGCCAGGTAGAAGAGCCGCTCGCGCAACTGTCCGGAGCACGTCCGCTGGTTGGGGCACCGGATGTCGATGTCCCCCTCACGGGCAGGAGCGAGCGCAGTGCCGCATTCCGGACAGTGGGTCGGCATCACGAATGCCCGCTCGGTGCCGTCCCGCAGGTCGACGACCGGTCCGAGCACCTCGGGGATCACGTCGCCCGCCTTGCGAATGGTGATCGTGTCGCCGATCAACACGCCCTTTCGCTGCACCTCGGATCCGTTGTGCAGGGTCGCGCGCGACACGGTGGAACCGGCCACCGTCACCGGTTCCATCAGCGCCCACGGCGTCACCCGGCCCGTGCGCCCCACACCCACCATGATGTCGAGCAGCTTGGTGGTCACCTCTTCCGGCGGGTACTTGTACGCGATCGCCCATCGCGGGGCCCGCGACGTGGCCCCGAGGCGGCGCTGCAACGTCACGTCGTCGACTTTGACGACCAGTCCGTCGATCTCGTGCTCCACCGAATGCCGGTTCTCACCCCAATGCGCGACGGTCGACAGGATGTCGTCGGCACCGGTCACCGTGCGGGTATGCGTCGACACCGGCAGCCCCCACTCGCCGAGGGCGAGGTACGCGTCATGCAGTGACTCCGGCCGCCACCCGTCGATCGCCCCGATGCCGTGACAGATCATCCGCAGATGGCGCTTCGAGGTGACCTGCGGATTCTTCTGCCGTAGCGAACCCGCAGCCGAGTTGCGCGGATTCGCGAACGGCGGCTTGCCGTCCGCTACCAGCGACGCGTTCAGGTTCTGGAAGTCCTCGACGCGGAAGAAGACCTCGCCGCGCACCTCTAGCAGTTTCGGTGCCGGCCGGACCGAGTCGTCGAGCTGGTGCGGCACATCGGTGATCGTGCGGGCGTTGAGGGTGACGTCCTCACCGGTGCGGCCGTCGCCGCGAGTGACCCCCCGGATGAGTTTGCCGTTCTCGTACACGAGCGCGAGCGCGACGCCGTCGATCTTCAGTTCGCAGAGGAACTCCGTGCCCGTACCCGTCTCGCCCTCGGTGCGGAGCACCCACGCGCGCATCTCGTCGGAGTCGAAGACGTTGTCCAGCGACATCATTCGTTCGACGTGATCGACGGAGGTGAACTCGGTGGAGAACCCGCCGCCCACCAGCTTGGTCGGCGAGTCGGCCACTGCCAGCTCGGGGTGCGCGTCCTCGAGCGTCTGCAAGCGGCGCAGAAGAGTGTCGAACTCGCCGTCGCTGATGACCGGCGCATCCTGCACGTAGTAGCGGAACTGGTGCCCGCGAACCTCGTCGGCCAGCTCCGCCCACTCGCGTGCAGCCTGATCCGGATCCGCTTCTCGGGCCTGTTCGTCTGTCACCGGTTCAGGTTAACGCAGGCGTCCGACATGGTTACGCTGGCAGAATGCCGCACCCGATCATGTTCGACGACGCCGACCCGATCCTGACGCGGTTGCGCGAGCGAGCGCTGGCGTTCCCCGAGGCGACCGAGAAGATCGCCCACGGGAGGCCGACGTTCCGCTGCGGAAAGATGTTCGCGATGTACGGGGGCAGCGAGAAGGGCGCCACGAAGGTCCGCCGCGATCAGGCACTGCTGTTCGTGCCCGACCCGGAGGAGCGGGACGCACTCGCCCAGGACGAGCGGTTCTACGTGCCGGCCTACGTCGGCGCCTACGGCTGGCTGGCCCTGGACCTGACCCCGGACTGCGATTGGGCCGAGGTCGGCGAACTGCTCGATGCGGCGTTCCGGCAGATCGCTCCGCAGCGGGCGATCACCGCACTCGACGCCCGCACCCGGTAGCCGCGCCGACCGGAGATCAGCTCCAGTCGGGATCGGCGGCCAGTCCGGACGCGACCTGCGACGCAAGAGCCAGCGCACGCGCCGACCATGCGGCGGACGCCGACGCGAGACCGCACGTTGGAGTCACGAGCAGATTGTCGCGCAGTACCGTGCGCGGCAGCCCGATCCGATCGATGATCTCGACGAGCGAGCGCGCCAGGTCCTCGGCGTGCACGGGCGTTGAAGGCTCCTGAGCCGGGATCAGGCCGGCTGCGAGCGTTCCACCGTGGTCGAGGAACGCGCCGAGGGCGTCGTAATCGGTCGCAGGCCGCAGCCTCGTCACGTCCAGCGACAGCGCGATGCGTGTCAACTGCTCGGTGAGGTCCCACCGCGGCCGATCGCAGGAGTGCAGCAGCATGGGCACGCCCACCCCATCCGCGATCTCCTGCAGCGTCTGGGCGACATCGGGCGCCGGAATCGGCCGTATCGGATCGAGTCGGGTGAGCGGCGCGACGGTGCCGTCGATGACCCGGCCGACGTCGGGCTCGTCCAACTGCACCACCACGCGGGCTCCGAGTCGGCGTTCGATCTCAGCGACGTGGTTCCGCAGTCCTTCGGTCAGCGACGCGGCGACGTCGCGAACCGCACCGCGATCGGTCACGATCTTGCGTCCGCCGCGCAGCTCGACCCGGGCGCCGACCGTGAACGGTCCGCAGGCCTGCACCTTCACCGTGCCGGTACCCATCAGACCCGCTCGCTCCCAATGCGCCTCGAGTGCGTCGAGATCCCATCGCAGCCAGTCCCGCGTACGACGGGTGGTGGTGTTCGGGTGATCGGTCAGGCGGTACGCACGATGCACCATGTCGATCGGCAGTTCGACCAGCAGCGATCCCGTCCTGCCGATCATGTCGGCGCCGACCCCGCGTCCGGGCAGCTCCGGCAGGAACGGGAGGGCGAGCTCCCCGACCGCGATCCGCACTGCCTCGGCCGGATCGGTACCCGGCATGGACCCGATGCCGGTACCGACACCGGTCTCGAGCGACGTCGCCGCGCCGCTCACGTCTGCGACGCGGTGATCCGACCGCACCCGACGACCTGGTCGCCGTACGCGTCGTCCGGCGCGTACAGCACGGCCGCCTGTCCACGGGCGACGCCCCGAAGCGGTTCGCCGAGGTCGATCCGGATACCGGGCCCGTCGGCGCCGTCGACCGGAGTCGCCACCGCAGGGGCGAGACCGCCATGCGCGCGCACCTGCACCACGCAGTCCACCGGCCCGTCGGGCGCCTGGCCCGACGTCCACACGACCTTGTTCGCGGTGATCCCCCGGACTTCGAGATCGGAGGCGGTGCCGACCGTCACGGTGCCGCTGTCCGGGTCGATTCCGGTCACGTAGCGCGGCGCGCCGTCAGCGGCGGGCGCCTCGACGCCCAGCCCCTTGCGCTGGCCGATGGTGAATCCGTGCACCCCCTCGTGATCGGCGAGCTTCTCGCCGGTCGACGAGTCGACGACGGCCCCCGGTCGTACCCCGATCCGCGCACCCAGGAAGGCCCGGGTGTCCCCGGACGGGATGAAGCAGATGTCGTGCGAGTCGGGTTTGTTCGCCACCGCGAGGCCGCGTCGCTCCGCCTCCTCGCGGATCTGCGGCTTCGGGGTGTCGCCGATCGGGAACATGGCCCGCGACAGCTGCCGGTCGTCGAGGACGGCGAGCACGTACGACTGGTCCTTGTCCACGTCGACCGCACGGCGCAGCTCACCGTCGACGAGCCGCGCATAATGGCCGGTGGCGAGGGCGTCGAAGCCGAGTGCCTCGGCCCGCTCGGCGAGCGCCGAGAACTTGATCTTCTCGTTGCACGACAAGCACGGGTTGGGCGTCTCGCCTGCGGCGTACGCCGCGACGAACTCGTCGATCACGTCTTCCTTGAACCGATCGGCGAAGTCCCACACGTAGAACGGGATCCCCAGCACGTCGGCGGCACGGCGCGCATCGTCGGCGTCCTCCCGCGAACAGCAGCCGCGCGACCCCGTCCGCAGCGCACCCGGTGCGGTCGACAGCGCCAGATGGACGCCGACGACGTCGTGTCCGGCCTCCACGGCCCGGGCGGCGGCGACCGCCGAATCGACTCCACCGCTCATTGCTGCCAGCACTCGCATCAGCGTCCTCCTCCCGTCCGGGCGCCCGCACCGGAGAGGACTCCCGCGGCACGCGCGCGCTCCACCACTTCGCCGATCACCTCGGCGACGGCGTTCACATCGTCGTCGTCGTTGTCCGGCGCGAGCGAGAACCTCAGCGATCCCCGCGCCGTCGCCGTGTCGAAACCCATCGCCAGCAGGACATGGCTCGCCGCGGCCACTCCCGCCGTGCACGCCGACCCGGTGGAGCATTCGATGCCCTTGGCGTCGAGCAGCATCAGCAGCGAATCGCCTTCGCAGCCGTCGAAGGAGACGTGCGCGATTCCCGGGGCTGCGTCGCCGCCCGCCCCGAGGGCGCCGTTCACCCGGCTCCCGCCGACCGCGGTCACCACGTCCACCAGTCGGTCACGCAGGCGAGTCACGTGCGACCGGTGCTCGTCCAGGTGCTCGACGGCTGCGCGCAGCGCCGCCGCCATTCCGGCTGCCGCCGGCACATCCTGGGTTCCCGAGCGCAGATCGCGCTCGTGTCCCCCGCCGTGCAGCAGGGGAACGCAGTTCACGTCGCGACGCAGGAGCAGCGCACCCGAGCCCTGCGGACCACCGAACTTGTGGCCGGCAACGCTCATGGCCGCCAATCCACTCGCCGCGAAGTCGACCGGCACGTGGCCGGCGGCCGAGATGGCGTCCGAATGCACCGGCACCCCGTGCTGCGCCCCCAGCGCCGCGACGTCGGTGACCGGCTGGCAACTGCCGACCTCGTTGTTGACCCACATCACCGAGATCAGCGCGACCGTGTCGGCGTCGGCCTCGAGCACGTCCCGTAGTGCGTCGACGCGTACCTGTCCGCGATCGTCCACGGGCAGCACCACGAGTTCGGCGTCCGCCTCGTCCGCGAGCCACTGGGCCGGATCGAGGACCGCATGGTGCTCGATGGCGGAGATGATCACCTTCCGTCTGCGCGGATCCTCGCGGTGCCGCGCCGCGTAGATCCCCTTCACCGCGAGGTTGTCGGACTCGGTGCCCCCGCTGGTCATTATGACCTCCGACGGTCGGGCACCGAGATCACGTGCGATGGATTCTCGGGACTCTTCGAGGATGCGGCGCGCGCGCCGGCCGGAGCCGTGCAGCGAAGAGGCATTACCGGGCTGTGACCAGGCGACGGCCATCGCCTCGGCCGCTGCTGGGATGAGCGCGGTCGAGGCGGCGTTGTCGAGGTACACGGGAGTTGACGCAGGCATGACGTCAACCAGGATAGTCGCCCGCGACGAGTGCTCCGTCGGCCCGTCCGCATGCGAGCCCGATCAGTTCGTGAGAGCGTCCCGCACGGCGGTGCCGCTCGCTGCGCTCCGTGGGAGTGCGACCATCTCGACCCGATCGGACAGGTCGGTGGCAGGCAGCACGAGACGCTGTGCGCCCGTTGCCAGTTCGCGGCGGTTCGGGGTGGGGAGCTGCAGGTCGAACACCGTCAGACTGATCCGCAGGTCGGGTGCGGCGATGATCCGGCGAAACGTGGTCGCGATCGTGTCCTCTCCGATCAAGCCGGCCAGGGTGGTGGGACGTCCCGACGCGCTGTAGCTGACCTGAATCGGCAGAACCGGGACACCGGCGTCGACGGCGGACTGGAAGAACGCGGGCCGGAACCGGCCGGATGCGGCACCGCACCAGGTGGTCCCCTCCGGGAACACGGCGACCGCGCGCCCGCGGTCCAGGATCCGGGTGACCCGCTCCAGCATCGGAGTCAGGGCTCGCAGGTCGCCCCGCACGTGGGGCAGCACACCGAACAACCGAGCGACCGGCCCGAAGCATCCCATGCTGAGGACCTCGCGCTTGGCCACGAACCGAGCCGGCGCGACCGACGCTATCGCGATGATGTCGAGGAACGAGACATGGTTGGCGACGACCAGGGCGCCCCGAACGCGCCGTGCATGCGGCGGCCGATGATCGGTGACCTCCAGCCGGACGCCCATCACCCGCAGGCCGATCCGGGCGCCGACCCGCCAGTACCCGTGCCGGGCCCGCCGCGGCAGCAGGAACGCGAGCAGTCCCACCACCAGGACCGTCAGCATCACGATCAGGGCGGCGGACGTCCGGACGATGCGGCGGAAGGTCGACACCTCGGTGGTGGCGGGTACGCAGTGCCGGCCGCACGGGCTGGTCGGGACCCATTGGTTGACCGGACCGACGGGATCTGGCCCAGCCGCCGCGATCGGCGAGATCGTCTCGGCGATCTGCACCGGCTTGCTCTGATTCCGCGTCTGATCGGTCGTCGTCATCGCGGCTCCGCTACTTTCCGGAGTTCCCGAGGCGGACCATCGCACCGCGCAGCCGTTCGACGTACCTGGCCTCGCCACGGTGCCGGTCGAGCACGGTGAGGAAGTCGCCGACGTCGAACACCTCATCGAAGGCCGGCTCGCCGCACACTCGCGCACCCAGCCGGATGTACCCGCGCAGCAGCGCGGGCAGCCGTGCCGACGTCGGCGGTTCCAGATCGTCGAGGCGCAACCCGTTCACGTGCACGTGCTCGTACGGGTACACCGTCCAGTCGCCGGGATACTCCTCGCGGGCCACGTCGCGGATGCCGCGCAGTTCGCGGCCGCGGCCCGTCGGCGAGTCGAGCGGGACCGAGACGCAGCCCATCATGTAGCGGTAGGCGTTCTCCTCCAGGTAGCTCAGCAGCGCTGCCCAGAGCATCGCCGTCACCGAGCCGCTGCGGTGCTCGGGGTCGACGACGGCACGTCCCATCTCGACGGTCTCGCCGCGGATCGGGTCGAGTTCGGCGAGGTCGAACTCGCCGGCCGAGTACCAGCCGCCCGCCGCGATGGCGCGGGGCGGCGGCAGGACGCGGGCGCAGCCCACGACTACGCCAGTCGGCAGGTGCCGAACCAGGAGGTGCTCGCAGAACTCATCGAAGCGATCCGCATCCAGTCCCGTCGTCGCATCGCCGATCGCGTCGGAGTAGCCGGCCTCACTGTTGAAGACGTCGAAGCGAAGACGCTGGACCGCCTCGATGTCGCGTGAATCCTCGGTGATCGACACCTCGTAATCGCCGCCCGACAAGAGCACGCGGCGGGACGCGGTCCCGATCGTCATTACGGAGTTGCTCGTACTGCCGAAATCCCTGATGGTCATGCCTCGAGTACAGGCGAGGAACGGGTCACCGCGGACACCAGTGCGTGTCGTGTTCCGCCACACGACGTGAACACCTCGTCGACGCGTTCGCCGAGTGGATGCGTCCGCGAAACCTTGCGGTTGCATGGTCGGCGGCCGTCTGTCCGCGTGCGGGTCGCTGAACAGCGAGAACCCCCGTCGCGGAATCCGCGACGGGGGTTCTTCGGGCAGTCAGTTCAGGTGAACGAGCACCCGAGACGTCACTTGCGCTTGTTGACCTCTTCGGTCAGCTGCGGGGCGACGTTGAACAGGTCACCGACGATGCCGTAGTCGCTGATCTCGAAGATCGGGGCCTCTTCATCCTTGTTGATGGCCACGATGGTCTTCGAGGTCTGCATGCCCGCGCGGTGCTGGATGGCGCCCGAGATACCGAGGGCGACGTACAGCTGGGGCGAGACGGTCTTACCGGTTTGACCCACCTGGAACTGGCCCGGGTAGTAACCGGAGTCGACCGCGGCACGCGATGCGCCGACGGCTGCACCGAGCGAGTCGGCGAGATCCTCGATGACCGAGAACTTGTCGGCGCTGCCGACACCACGGCCACCGGAGACGACGATCGACGCCTCGGTCAGTTCCGGACGGTCGCCACCGACGTTCGGCTCGAAGCCGGTGACCTTGACGGCGTTCTCGGCCTGGGCCGGAACCTCGACCTGGACGACCTCACCCGCGCCGGCGGCCGGAGCGGCCTCGACGCCACCCGGACGAACCGAGAAGACCGGGGTGTCGCCGCCTGCCTGCGCGTCGACGGTGAAAGCGCCGCCGAAGATCGAGTGAACGCCCGCGCCGCCTTCCTTGACCTCGACGACGTCGGTCAGCAGGCCCGAGCCGAGACGCACGGCCAGACGGCCGGCGATCTCCTTGCCCTCGGCGGTTGCCGCGACGAGGACGCCTGCGGCGCCCGCCGACTCGGCGACCGACGACAGGACGTCGACCTTCGGGCTCACGAGGTAGTTCTTCGCGTCGTCCGACTCGGCGACGTAGATCTTCTCCGCACCGGCCTCGGTGAGGCCTGCGGTGACGCCCTCTGCGGAGCCGGAGCCCGCGACGACGACGGCGGACGGGCTGCCCAGAACGCGGGCGGCGGTGATGAGTTCGCTGGTGACCTTCTTCAGCCCACCTTCGGCATCCTGCTCAACGAGCACGAGTACTTCAGCCATGTTTCTTCTCCTGAATGTCTTTGCTTATCGCCGGAATCAGGGCGGGAATCAGATGATCTTCTGGCCGACCAGGTACTCGGCGACCTTGACGCCGCCGTCGCCCTCGTCGGTGACGCGCTCGCCCGCGGTCTTGGCGGGCTTCGGGGTGACACCGGTGACGGTGCTGCCCGCGTTGGCCAGGCCCACGGTGTCCTCTTCGACGCCGAGGTCGGCCAGCGACAGAACGCTGACTTCCTTCTTCTTCGCGGCCATGATGCCCTTGAAGGACGGGAAGCGCGGCTCGTTGATCTTCTCGTTCACCGACACGATCGCGGGGAGCGACGCCTCGACCTGGAAGATGCCCTCGTCGGTCTCGCGCTCGCCGCGGAGGGTCTCGCCCTCGAGCTCCAGCTTGCGCAGGTGCGTGACATGCGGAAGTTCGAGGTACTCGGCGATCATGGCGGGCACCGCGCCGACGCGACCATCGGTCGCCTCGTTACCGGCGATGACCATCTCGACGCCCTCGATGGTGCCGAGAGCGCTCGCGAGAACGTACGAGGTCTGGACGGCGTCGCTGCCGTGCAGGAGTTCGTCATTGATGTGGATCGCCTTATCGGCGCCCATCGACAATGCCTTGCGGATCGCATCGGTGGCGCGATCGGGACCGGCACACAGGATGGTCACCTCACCGCCCTCGCGCTCCTTGATCTGCAGTGCTTCCTCAACTGCACGCTCGTTGATCTCGTCGAGCACAGCGTCGGCTGCCTCACGGTCAAGCGTGTAGTCACCATCGGCGAGCTTGCGCTCGGACCAGGTATCGGGAACCTGCTTGATCAGAACGACAATATTCGTCATGGGTCTTCGTCGACCTCCTGCATCGGGTTCGGCAACTTACCGGCCGGTAAGGCCCTGGGTCATCTCTCACTCTAGCGGCTGTTCCACCGACGTCGAACGTGGCCTCTCTCATATTCCCGACGGCCGCGGTGCACGTAGAACGATCGCAGTCCACTAGGGTCGTGAAAATGACCGAACCGCAGGCGGGCCCGACAGCCGATCAACTCGCCCTCACCGGCGAGCGCACCGTGCCGGGCATCCCCGCCGAGAACTACTGGTTCCGTCGTCACGAAGTCGCCTACGAGTTCATTCTTCGCCGCTGTGCGAGCAACACCGTCCTGGAAGCCGGTTCCGGCGAGGGTTACGGGGCCGCGATGCTCGCCCGCGAAGCCGCATCGGTCACCTGCGTCGACTACGACGCGCAGGCCGTCGAGCACACCCGGCGCAGCTACCCCGAACTGACGGTCCACCGCGGCAACCTGATCGACCTCCCCATCGACGACGCATCGATCGACACCGTCGTGAACTTCCAGGTGATCGAGCACCTGTGGGATCAGTCCGAGTTCGTGCGGGAATGCCATCGTGTGCTGCGAACCGACGGCGAACTGCTGATGAGCACTCCCAACCGCATCACCTTCTCGCCCGGACGCGACACCCCGCTCAACCCGTTCCACACGCGTGAGCTGTCGGCGTCCGAGCTGACCGGGCTCCTCACCGAGGACGGCTTCGAGGTCACGGACATGCTCGGCGTGTTCCACGGCGCGCGGTTGCGCGAGCTGGACGCGAAGTGGGGCGGATCGATCATCGACGCCCAGATCGAACGCGCACTCGCAGGCGAACCGTGGCCCGACGACCTGGTCGCCGACGTGGCCGGGGTGAGCGTCGCGGACTTCGACATCCTGAGTGTCTCGGATGCCGGCACCGACATCGACGCGAGTCTCGACCTGCTCGCCGTCGCAGTCCGGCGCCCATCGGCGGCACCGTGACCGACCGCGTTCCCGGACAGTTCTCCCTCGTCCTCCACTCGCATCTCCCGTGGCTGGCGAACCACGGGCGCTGGCCGGTCGGCGAGGAATGGCTCTACCAGTCGTGGGCCGACTGCTATCTGCCGGTCTACGAGGTCCTCCGGCGCCTCGCGCAGGACGGTTACACCGACCAACTGACGCTGGGCATCACCCCCGTCCTGGCCGCCCAGCTCGACGACCCGTACACCGCGTCGTCGATGCACGCATGGCTCGCCGACTGGCAGTTGCGCGCGGTCGAGGCCGCGATGAGCCGAGACCGCACACGCGCCGACTCGGGCACCCGCGAGTTCCGCGCCTCCGCAGCGGCCCTCGCCGACTTCGAGAAGCACTGGCGCCACGGCGGCAGTCCGCAGATCCGGTCGCTCGCATCGTCCGGCGTGATCGAGCTCCTCGGTGGTCCGCTCGCCCACCCGTTCGCGCCGTTGCTCGACGAGCGGCTGCGCCGCCTGTCGCTTCGCGAGGGACTCGCCGACGCCGAGCACCGCTGGGGTGTACGTCCTACCGGTATCTGGGCTCCCGAGTGCGCCTACACGCCCGGCATGGAAGCCGAGTACCGCGCGGCGGGCGTCGGGCACTTCATGGTCGACGGCCCCACGCTCCACGGTGACACCGCCCTCGGACGTCCCGTCGGCGACAGCGGCGTCGTGGCCTTCGGTCGAGACCTGACGGTCAGCTACCGCGTGTGGTCACCCAAATCGGGCTACCCCGGCCACGCCGACTACCGCGACTTCCACACCTACGACCACGAGACCGGCTTCAAATCGGTCCGGGTGACCGGCAAGACGGTTCCGGCACACGAGAAGAAGGCGTACGACCCAGCTCGCGTCGACGCCGCGATCGACGCTCATGTCGACGACTTCATCGGGTGCATCCGCGAACGGCTGATCTCCGAATCCGACCGCATCGGGAGGCCTGCCCTGGTGGTTGCCGCCTTCGACACCGAGCTGTACGGCCACTGGTGGCACGAGGGGCCGATCTGGCTGGAACGGCTGCTCCGCCGACTCCCGGAGGCGGGTGTCACCGTCGGCACCCTCGACACCGCACGCCGGAACGGATTCGTCGGTGAACCCGTCGATCTGCAGGACTCGTCGTGGGGCTCGGGCAAGGACTGGCGCGTCTGGGAGGGTCCGCAGGTGCAGCATCTGGTTCAGCTCAATTCGGAGGTGACCGCCACGGCGCTCGACAGCCTCGACAAACGCCGCGACGGCCGGCTGGGACGCGACGAGATCGCCGATCAGATCCTGAGGGAGACGCTGATGACCGTGCAGTCCGACTGGCCGTTCATGGTGTCCAAGGACACCGCAGCCGGGTACGCACAGGACCGCGCCCACAAGCACGCCCACGCGACGCGCGAGATCGCCGGCGCCTCCGATGCCGGGCACGATCGCACGGCACTGCGACTGGCCCGCGGTTGGCGCAATGCCGACAACCTGTTCGGGGCGCTCGACGCGCGACGACTCGAGTCCCACGGGGACGAGAGCCGGCGGGACGAGAACCGGCAGGCCGGTGACCTCCGATGAAGATCCTGGTCGTCTCGTGGGAGTACCCGCCCGTCGTGGTCGGCGGCCTGGGCCGCCACGTCCATCACCTCGCCGAAGCGCTCGCCGCACTCGGTGAGGACGTGACAGTGCTGACCCGCCGTCCATCCGGCACCGATGCGTCCACGCACCCGACCACCGACACGATGGTCAACGGGGTGCGCGTGGTCGCCGTCGCCGAGGACCCGCCCGAGTTCGACTTCGGTGTCGACATGATAGCGTGGACGCTCGCGATGGGACATTCCTTCATTCGCGCGGGCCTGCGGCACCTTGGCGGTGACTGGATCCCCGACGTGGTGCATGCGCATGACTGGCTCGTCGCGCACCCGGCGGTGGCACTCGCGGAGTTCTTCGACGCACCGCTCGTCGCCACCCTGCACGCAACCGAGGCAGGCAGGCACAGCGGGTGGGTCGCCGGTCACGTGAACCGCCAGGTGCATTCGGTGGAGTCGTGGCTGGCGAACGACGCGGACGCACTAATCACCTGCTCCGCGTCCATGCGGGACGAGGTGACCGAGCTCTTCGGTCCCCACCTGCCGCCGGTCAGCGTGATCCACAACGGAATCGACGTCAGCGCGTGGAAGTTCGCGAGCCGCCGGGAGCGGACCGGTCCGCCGCACCTGCTGTTCGCCGGGCGGCTCGAGTACGAGAAGGGCGTCCAGGACCTGATCGCCGCACTCCCCGTAGTGCAGCGCATGTATCCCGGTGCGACGCTCACCATCGCGGGTGAGGGAACCCAGCACGCGTGGCTCCACGAACTGACGCGCACTCACTCCGTTGCCGGGGCCGTGGAGTTCGCGGGCCGGAAGAACCACGACGGCCTGGTGTCGCTGATGCACCGCTGCGACGCGATCGTGCTGCCGAGCCGCTACGAGCCGTTCGGGATCGTGGCGCTAGAAGCTGCGGCGACCGGTATCCCGCTGGTGACGTCCACCGTGGGCGGTCTCGGCGAGGCCGTGTCCGACGGCCAGACCGGATGGACGTTCGCCCCCTTCGATCCGGCGGCGCTCGCCACCTCGGTGTGCGCGGCCCTCGCCGATCCCGTCGAGGCATCGGCGCGATCGCACCGGGCCGCCGAGCGGCTCACCGAGGAGTTCACGTGGCGCGTCGTCGCGGAGCGGACAGTCGCCGTTTTCACGGCCGCCCGCAGGCGCCCGCGCCGGGCGATCGGGCGGCGCGAGATCCCGCTGCGGCCGCTTCCGGACCGCGATCCGGGCGTTTAGTGTCAGTCGAACGACTTACTTTTCGGAAAAATCCTCTGAACAGGTGACATCCGAGTCCTGAGTAAGTGAAACGGACCGATGTCCGTTGGCGATCCTATGTGTTGAGATCACCGCCACAACAGGTGGCCAGTGATCGATCTCATCACTCGGAGGACTGACGTATGAACCGTAAGACCAAGGGCGCACTGGCCGTCGGCGCAGGCGCGATCCTGCTACTCGGCGGGGCCGGCTCGTACGCGCTGTGGAGCGATGAGGCCGACGTCGTCGGCGGGAACATCGCCACCGGCGACTTCGGTCTCGACTGCGGCACCGGCGGCGCGTGGACCGACATCTCGACCACGATGAACGGCGGCGCCTCGATCAACACCGCCACCGACCTCATGGTTCCCGGCGATGTGTGGAAGTACTCCGGCAACTGCACCGTCACCGCCACCGGCAAGAACATGAAGGCCGAACTGGGCGTCTCCGGGATCACCGGAACTCCCATTCCGTACATCACCACCGATACGCAGGTGGGCACCGGCGCAGTGAACGCACCCGTCGTCGTCAGTGACGGCGACACCCTGCCCGTCGCAGTGACCGTCACCTTCGACATGAACACGCCCAACCAGGAGAGCACCAACGAGGCGGTCACGGTCGGCGACATGAAGATCACACTCAATCAAGTTCGTCCGTGACACCGGCGAGCGAATAGATCCATTCCGTGACCAGGCGCAACCTGCTGCTGACAGCCCTCGGGACCCTGGTGGTCGCATTGATCCTCGGATCGATGAACTCCACCGGGGCCCTGTGGGCTGAGGAGTCGTCCTCCGATGCCGGTGACATCGGCACCGGCAGCATCGGGCTCGCGCCCGGTACCGTCGGCGGCACGACGTACGAGTTCTCGGCTCTCCACGGAGCGAACATCTCACCGGGAACCGTTCGGCAGGCGGTGCTGAACATCCGGAACACCGGGACCACACCGCTGAGATTCCGCGTGGTGACCGCGGGACCGGCCGTCAGCACGCAGGGATCCGCAGTCGGCATTCATCTGTCCGGTGCGGTCGCCGACACGTGTCCGAGCGGTTCCGACGACCTCACCGGCGCCTTCGCCCCGATCATCACGCACTCGCCGTCGTCGCCCGTCACCGCGGCGTTCCGCCCCCTAGCTGTCGGCGCCTCCGAGAACTGGTGCATCCGTGCCGTTCTCGAGTCGGTCACCGGCACCCAGCGGGCCGTCTATCGGATCATGTTCGATTTCCGAGCGGACCAGACGCGATGACCGTGACCGAACCGCCCAGCTCTCCATCGCCCAGTACTCCATTGCCCAGCTCTCCATTGCCTAGCTCCCCCGACACCGCAGCGGATGCGCACACGCGCACGCCGGGCGAGCGAACCCTGCACGTGCTGTGGCAATCGGTCAGCTGGCTGCTGCTGATCGCCGCGTTCGCCGTGCTGTGCCTCACGATCCTGGTCCCGAAGATCGCGGGCGGCCGTCCGTACTCGGTCCTCACGTCATCCATGCGACCGGATTACCCGCCGGGCTCGCTCGTCGTCGTCAAGCCGAAACCCGCCTCCGAGATCACCGTCGGCGACGTGATCACATATCAGATCCGGTCCGGCCAGCCGGGTGTCGTGACCCACCGCGTCACGGCGATCGAGGACGGACCGGACGGGCAGCCGCGGTTCACCACCCGGGGCGACGCCAACGGTGTCGCCGATGACGACGAGGTCCGTCCCGTCCAGGTGCGCGGCGCGCTCTGGTACTCGATCCCCTACCTCGGATACGTGAACACCTGGTTCAGCGGCGCTCGTCGAACCACGATCATCTTCATCCTGGCGGGCCTGCTGTTCGCCTACGGTCTCTGGCAGTTCTATGCGGGCTGGCGGGACGACGACTCCGAGGAGGACGGATCGCAGGACGAGGCCGACGTTCCTGCGGCGGCCGATGACACCCCGACCGATGCCTTCCCGGCGGCGCCTCCGAACGGGGTGCGCCGATGAGCCGCCCGCGCCTGCCCGGAAACATCTCACGTCGCGTCCGTGCTCTCCTCACCTGCGGCGTTCTTCTGGGAACCGGAGCTGCCGGCACCGCCGCCTATTGGTCGACGTCGTCGACCACGCAGTCCGGCGAGTTCACGACGGCGAGCCTCAAGATCACCGCGAGCGGATCGACGGACTACGCGTTCCCCTTCCCGGCATCGCTTCTCCCAGGCGACTCGTCAGCAGCCCTGGTCAATGTGGAGAACGTCGGAACGGTCGCGTTCGATTACGTGGGTTCCGTGCACAGTGCCCACGCCCTGGGGAGGGCGGTGACACTCACCGTGAGGTCCGGCGGGACGATCGACGGAGGCACCTGCTCGGGCGGGACGCCGGTGGTGGCAAACCGATCGATCACCGGCGGCAAGGCGGCCTTCACCGGCAGTCGCGGACCGCTGAGCGCACAGACGGGCGCCGAAGCCCTATGCCTCCAGATCACCCTCCCGGAGACTGCGGCCGGGTCGCTGGCCGGGAGCAGCGGATCCATCCAGTTCACTTTCGACGCGACGGGGCCGTCATGACGCACCGCGTGGAATCGACGCCGCCGCGCCGCTCGTGGACCGATACCGCACTGACCATCGGCGCGGTCGCCGGCACCGTGTGCATCGTGCTGACGACGGTGGCTCTCGTATTCGGCCTCCGACCGGTGATCTTCGAGACCGGGTCGATGGAACCCGCCGTGCCGACCGGGTCGCTGGGCATCTCGCGAACCGTTCCGGCCGCCGAGGTGAAGCCGGGCGACATAGTCGGCGTCGTCCGCGACGACGGGGCTCGCGTGACCCATCGCGTGGTCGCCGCGGGCGCACCCGTCGGCAACTCGGTGTCACTGACACTGCGCGGCGACGCGAACGAGGTCTCCGACTCGTCGCCGTACGTGGTCACCGAGGTGAACCGCGTGTACCGCACGCTCCCACTGCTCGGCTACATCGCCTCGTGGCTGAGCGACCCGTACACGCTGGCGCTCCAGGCGTTGGCGGGCTTCGGTCTGCTCGCGATCGCCTTCGCGCCCGAACAGGGTTGGCGGCGCTCGAGGACCGGTCATCGGCTCGTGGCGGGGACCGCGGTGGTAACCGTGCTGGCGCTTGGCGCGACCGGCGTGCACGGCGCAGGCCGGGCGGACGCGGCGCTGCAGGGAACGGCGACCGCGACCGGCACAGTGAACACCGGACGGCCGGCGAATCCGACGTCCCTTCGGTGCGACAACGTGAACGGAGTTCTCGGCCTCGGCGACTCCGTGACCATGACCTGGCCGAACCCTGGCAGCCACTCGAAGTACACCTACCATCTGACGGTGTCCGGCGGCAGCGCCAATCCACAGACCAGCACGTACACCGCTGCTTCTGGAGGCGACCCGATCGTGGTCAACGCGGGCAGCTTGGGACTGCTCGGCTGGCTGGGATCCCTCCTCGGCAACCTGCTGGGCGGACAGTCGATGACCCTGCAGTTCACGCTGACCAATCACGTCGGCAACTTCTCCTCGGCGGGCTCACTCACCCAGAACGTGGTGTTGCGCGGCAGGGGGCTGCTGGGACTCGTCCCCTCCTTGCGGTGCGCCACCGGCGGCGAGGGCGGAATCGTGACCGGCCCGGCAGCCAAGCCAGGGCGTGCGACGACGGACAAGAACTCGCCGTCGGATGAGAGCACCGCGCCCAAGAGCTCCGTGCCGCCGGATGCGCCCGAGAAAGACGCATCGCAGGACCCTTCGGCCGCGCCGCCCAGTAGCGAGAAGCCTGCGCCGAAGCCCGAGTTGCCGCCGGGTGGAACACGCTCGACCTCCGGGGAGCACTCCTTCTACCAGGACGGCAACACGGTGGCGATCCGCGATGCGGACTCCACCGAGGTGGAGTTCCGCGGCAGCTTCTCGCCGTCGGCGACGGTTCGCTGGGTGCCCGGAACCGACGACCTCGAGGTCACCGGTCCTGATGGCGCGGTGACGACGATTCGGCTCGTCGGCGGCGAGTGGACCGAGCAGGTGACGCTTCCGCCGGCCGATGACGAGCCTGATCCCGGACCGGTACCGACGCCGGAATCGGAAGCAGAGCCCGCACCGGCCACCGAGGAGACGACGGCCGACGCTGACTCGCCGGTTGAGTGAGGACGCTGCGAGCATCGACCCCGGTATCCGACCCGGTGCAACCGCACCGTGATTTCGACACGGTCGACGCTCCGCGCCGCCCGGCTCAATCAGCGGGTTGGGGCCCGCCTCCCGCGCCAGTCAGCGGGAGCGAGTGAGTCGAGACGTCCCGTCCCTCTCGACGGTTGAGCGAGCGAAGCGAGTCGAAACCACCCGGCTCAACCAGCGGGGCGGGTCTCAATCACCGAGGTGGTCGGACTCGGCCTTCTTGCGCTCGATGTCCGCGAGGGCGCGCTCGATCTCGGCGCGTTGCGCCGCGCCCGCCTCCCAGGCTGCCTTGCGGTTCTTCACCACTCGGGCGGGAGCGCCCACGGCGATGGAGTAGTCGTCGATCACTCCCTTGACCACTGCATGCGCTCCAAGAACGCAGCCGCGTCCGACGGTCGTGTCGCGCAGTACGGTGACCTTGGCCGCGATCCAGGTGTCCGCGCCGACCCGCACTGGCCCCTTGACGATGCCCTGGTCCTTGATCGGGATGCCGATGTGGTCGGTGACGTGGTCGAAGTCGCAGATGTAGCACCAGTCCGCGAGGAGCGTCGAACCGCCGATCTCGATGTCGAGGTAGGCGTTGACGACGTTGTTGCACCCGAACACCGTCTTGTCGCCGATACGCAGGCTGCCCTCGTGACAGCGGATCGAATTGCCGTCGCCGACGTGCACCCAGCGGCCGATCTCCATCCGAGCCAGTTCGGGCGTCGCATGGATCTCGACGTTTCTGCCGAGGAACACCATCCCCCGCAACACGATGTGCGGGTTGGCGATCCGAAACCGGGCGAGCCGGTAGTAGCGCACCAGGTACCAGGGCGTCCACGCACGGTTGCGCTTGATCCAGCGAAGCGAGTCGAGCGTGAGGAAGCGCGCCTGGTCGGGGTCGCGACGCCCACCCGCCCGCAAGCGAGAGCGGTACGACGCGTTCCACATGGTGGTCATGACGACAAACCCTAATAGACCGCACCCGGCCTGCGGAATCAGGTGGAGGCGACACGATAGAGTCGTCCGCGGAGGATCTACCCCCGCGATAGCCGCCGGGGCGACGACAGGAGCACGATGACCAGGGCAGTCCGCAGCCGCCGCAGCTCACGACTGGCCTTCGCCGTGGTCGCAACGGTCCTCGCGCTCGTCGGTACCGCATGTTCGGACGGACACATCGACGTTCGCGCCTCGCCCTCCGCCGGGTGGTCGTCGTTCGGCGGCGACGGCGCGAACTCCAACTACTCGCCCGCACAGGTGCCCTCGGACCTGACGCTCTCCTGGTCCCGCGAGATCGGCGACCGTGAGTTCTCACCCCTGGCCATCACCGGAAACGGCGACGTCGCCGGAACCTCGCGTACGGCGAACGGCTGCAATTTCACTGTTCTCGACAGCCGCGCCGGCCGGAAGAACACCTGCACCAGACTCGGTGAGGGATCCTCGCTGAACACCCCGTTCTACGACCAGTTGTCGCAGCCGTACATCGGCGAGGCAGGCATGTTCTTCGCTCTCACCGGCGGCGGCGCGATCCGCTGGCGGATGCCGACGATCGGTCTGCCGCTGTCCGCCAAGTCGGCCGCCCCCGGCCGCATCCTGGTCACCACGACGCAGGGTCAGGTCCTCCTGCTCAATGCGCAGACCGGCGACATGACTGCACCGGAGGTCCGGCTCCGGCCGGATCCCGACCTCGGCGACCCGATGGCCGGTGTCTCCGAATGCGCTGGCGGCGGCGCGCAGTGCGCGATCTCCGCTCCGCCCGCCGTCGATTCGCAGAGAAAGCGATTCTTCCTCAACTTCTTCCCCGGCGGAGCGAAGACGTCGCAGGTGAAGGCCATGAACATCGTCGAGGAGAACGGTCAGGAGCAGGTCAAGAGCTTGTGGACGGCCGATGTCGGCGGCGGAGTGATGGGCCCGCCCACACTCTCGGCCGACGGACAGACCGTGTACTCGTTCGGTCGCGACGGGAAGCTGTACGCCCTCGACGCCGACGACGGTGCCGTCCGCTGGTCGTACGACCTCGGGGGTTACGGATTCGCCACCCTGACCGTGTCGCCTGACGGGATCATCGTCCCCGCAGGCGAACTCGGCGGGCCGCTGGTCATCCTGCGCGACACCGGGTCGAAGGTCGACGAGGTCGCTCGCCGCGACGACGTGCAGATGGCCGGAGTCGGAGCCCTGAACGCATCCGGAACCGTGTGGGCCGTGGTCCGCGATGAAGGCCGCAAGCTCGCGCTCACCGAGTTCGACGCAGCGGACGGCTCGACGAAGACCTCCGTCCCGATGCCTGGAGCGACCGGATTCAGCACCGGCGTCGCGGTCTCCGCGACGGGCCAACTGGCGGTCGGCACCACCGGTGGCTCCGCGTACTACTTCAACGTCGAGTCCTGACCGCAGGCTCTGGGATCGACTGTGGCCTACCAGTTCAGCATCGACGACGTCGCCTTCCTCGCCTCCCCGGACGGCGCCGCCGCCCTCGATTCGGCGGCCGCACTGCCGCTGACCGATGCGTCGCTGCTGAAGGATCTGCCGGCGCTGCGCAAGCACTACGGCTCATCTGACGGCGCGCTCGTCGAGACCGTCCGCAACCGCCGCAGAGCTGCGGACAAGCTCGTCGACGCGGACCGGTTGCTCCTCACCGACATCGCACTGCAGCAGGCGACGCCGACCGCTGTCCGCACACCGGGCAGCCGACATCGCGAAGCGCTACCCGGGTGCCGTCGTGCACGATGTGACCTGCTCGATCGGTGCCGAGTTACTCGCCTTCGCGGGGCATGACGGGATCGGCGGGGTGATCGGAAGCGACATCGACCCGGTCCGGCTCGCCATGGCCTCGCACAACATGACCGCACACGATCTCGACTCCCGCCCCGCCGTCCGGACCTCGTGGCAGCTGCTCCGGGCCGACGCGCTCGCCCCCCTGCTCACGCGGCGACGTGGTCATCGCCGACCCGGCCCGGCGCACGGCGCGCGGTCGGACCTTCCGCATCGACGAACTCGATCCCCCGCTCCTGGAACTCCTGGCGGTGTATGCGGGCACCCCGCTGGCGGTCAAGTGCTCGCCAGGTCTCGACTACCGCACACTGCGCGACCGGTTCGGGTTCGAGGGACAGGTTCACCTCACCTCGCTCGACGGCGGCGTCCGCGAGGCGTGCTTGTGGACCGAAGCCGACGATCAGCCGGAACGACGAGCGAGCGTGCTGCGCACCGGCGCTGGCGGCACCATCTCCTACGAGGTGACCTCCGACGACTCCGACGACCTCGACGACGCCTCCGCCCCCGAAGCCGGGGACTGGATCATCGACCCCGACGGCGCCGTCGTCCGGGCCGGGCTGGTCCGGCACTACGCGCATCGCCACGGGCTGCGTCAGCTCGACCCGCAGATCGCGTATCTGACGGGGAGCACAGTGCCCGCAGGCGAGCGCGGATTCCGCGTCGTCGAGCGACTCGGCGTCGCCGAACGTGCGTTGCGCTCGGCTCTGGCCGCCCACGACTGCGGAAGCCTCGAGATCCTCGTCCGCGGACTCGACATCGACCCCGATAAGCTTCGCCGCCGTCTCAAGCTGAAGGGCTCTGCGCCGATGTCGCTCGTCCTCACCCGAATCGGGCGATCCGGCGTGGCGTTCCTGTGCGAACCCGGAGTCCGGGCCCCGCACTGACTGGCTTGCCGTGCTGGCTCGCTTACCGTGCTGACCGATCCGCCGCCCCGCCCGTGCCGTGCACGAACGGGACGCCGTCGGCTACCAGTTATCAGTCAGTTGCCGGGCTTCACACCGGTGATCAGGACGTTGTAGAAGAACTGCGGAGGAACCACCTTGCGCAGGATCTTCTCGTCCAGCCAGGTCAAGCGCTTCCAGCCGCCGAACGCGAAGCGCGCCCAGTTCCAGCCGAGCTTCTCCTGCGGAACTGCGGCCTCCACGGTCCGGACCGGCCAGCCGAGCATCGCCGCGGCCAGCTCCTCACTGGCAGAGCGCACCTCGACCGCGCCTGCGCTGCTGGCGAGATTCTCCAGGTCGTCCGGTGAGAAGGTGTGGATGTCGACGACGGCCTCGAGCGCAGCCGCCCGTGAGCTCTCGTCGAGCTCCTCCTGCGGGCGACGCCATTCCTTGAGCGGGCCCAGCTTCGTGATGTTGGTGGTGGCCCACCAGGTGGCGCGGCTCATCCACCGTGCGTAGAAGTCACCATAGGTCGACGGCTCACCTGCGAACACGAATCGGCCACCCGGCTTGAGTACCCGCAGCACTTCGCGGAGCGACTTCTCGACGTCCGGGATGTGATGCAGCACAGCGTGTCCCACCACCAGGTCGAAGGTGTTGTCCTCGTACGGGATGTGCTCGGCATCGGCTACCCGGCCGTCGACGTCGAGGCCGAGACCCTCCGCGTTGCGCAGCGCGACCTTCACCATGCCCGGCGAGAGGTCGGTGACCGACCCTTTGTCCGCCACACCCGACTGCATGAGATTGAGCAGGAAGAATCCGGTTCCGCAGCCGAGCTCCATGGCCCGGCCGAACGGCAGATCGACATCCGGGATGATCGCGTCGATACGACCACGGGCGTACTCGATGCAGCGCTCGTCGAAGGAGATCGACCACTTCTCGTCGTAGGTCTCCGCCTCCCAGTCGTGGTAGAGCACCTGCGCGAGCTTGGTGTCCTCCAGGGCGGCCTGTACCTGTTCGGCGGTGGCGTGCGGGTTCGGCGCCGGGTCAGCGGACTCGGTGTCGGTGTTGTTGTCCAGGGTCGTCATCGACGTGATTCTACTTTCCGGTGAACTTCGCTTTACCGGGGCCGTTCTCCACGAACGACTCCATGCCGATCTTGCGATCGTCGGTCGCGAACAGCGCGGCGAACTGCTGTGCCTCGATCTTGAGACCGGTCGTCAGATCGGTGTCCAGACCAGCGTCGATGGCGGCCTTCGCCGCGGCGATCGCAGCCGACGCGCCGTTCGCGAACTGGCCCGCCCACTTGAGCGCGGCGTCGTACACGTCGTCGGGAGCCACGACCTCGTCGACGAGACCGATCTCGAGTGCTTCCTCGGCACCGACGAAGCGCCCGGTGAAGACCATGTCCTTGGCGCGCGACGGGCCGATCAGTCGGGCCAGTCGCTGCGTTCCGCCACCGCCGGGGATGACGCCGAGGAGTACCTCCGGCACACCGAGCTTCGCGTTGTCGCCGGCGATGCGACGGTCCGCACCGAGAGCGACCTCGAGACCGCCGCCGAGGGCGTAACCGGTGACGGCTGCCACGGTCGGCTTCGGGATCGACGCGAGCGCGCCGAGCCCGTCCTGCAGCTTGCCCGCGATCTTCGCCATGTCGGCGGCCGACATGGCGTTCATCTCCTTGATGTCCGCGCCGGCCGCGAGAACCTTGGGCCCGCCGTAGACGACGACGGCCTTGATGTCGTCACGCGACGTCGCCTCCGCTGCTGCCGCCTGGAGTTCCGCCTGGACCTGCCGGTTCAGTGCGTTCATCGGGGGACGGTTCAGGAGGATCGTTCCGACACCGGGGTGATCCGGCGATGTCTCCAAAGTCACAAACTCAGCCATGACGTGGAGGTTACCGCTTGCACCGTCAGCCGGGCTAACCGGACGGCTGCGCACGTGACCACAGGCGACGCGAGACACTAGAGTTACTCCATGGGCAGCGATGCGGTCGAACTTCACGTTCCGGGGCCGGCCGGCGCGCACCGCACCGTCCGACTCTCCAGCCCCGATCGGATCTACTTCCCCGGGCCCGGTCACACCAAGCTGGACATAGCCCGGTACTACGAGTCGGTGAGCGAGGGCATCACTCGCGCGCTCTCCCACCGCCCGTGCATGCTGCACCGGTTCCCCAAGGGCACCACCGAGAAGAAGGTCCACCAGAAGAAGCTGCCGGCGGGCGCTCCGGACTGGGTCGAGACCGTCGACGTCTTCTTCCCTCGCTACCGGCGCACGGTCGGCGAGCTCTGCGTCACCGAAGCGGCCGCCGTCCTGTGGGCCGTTCAGATGGCGACCGTCGAGTTCCACCCCTGGAATTCGCGACGCGACTACACCATCGGATTCCACCCGACCGATCCAACCGCCGCGCCGGTCGAGTTCCCAGACGAGTGGCGGATCGACCTCGATCCGATGCCGGAATGCGATTTCGCCACGGTTCGCCGGGTCGCGGAAGTGGTGCACGAGATCCTCGACGAACTGGGCGTGGTCGGCTATCCGAAGACCTCCGGGGGCCGCGGACTGCACGTCTACGTCCGCATCGCACCGGAGTGGGGATTCACCGACGTCCGCCGCGCTGCCCATGCGTTCGGTGCCGAAGTGGTTCGTCGGACGGCGGGCGAGGCAACCGTCGCCTGGTGGCGCAAGGACCGGGATCCGTCGGCCGTGTTCGTCGACTTCAATCAGAACGCCCGCGACCACACGATGGCCGCTGCGTACTCGGTCCGTGCCACACCCCGCGCGACTGTGTCGGCACCGATCACCTGGGACGAGCTCCCCGACGTGGAACCCGACGACTTCACAGTCGCCACCATGCCCGAGCGCTTCGCGCGCCTCGGTGATCTGCACGCGACGATCGACGATGTCGCGCACCGACTGGACACGCTGCTGCAGTGGGCCGATCGGGACGATGCAGATGAGGCGACCGGGGCCGGAGACGACTGACCGGATCAGGCGTTGCGGAGCGTGTCCATCCGTCCGTCACCGAGTTGCGCGAGGTAGCTGGCGGAGTCGGTGAACTGCAGTCCGGACAGTCCGGTGCCGTCACTGACGACGGGCTCGATCGGCACCACCCGATGCGGGGCGGCGATCAACTCGGCGACGGTGCCGAACTCGGTGATGCGCCGCAACTGCGACCAGGTCGGCGGCAGCAGGAAGTGCCGACCCGAATTCCAATCGGCGAGCGCATCGCCGGCCGTCATCCACTTGGCCTCCGCTGCCTCACTCGTCTGCCCGTCAGCCGCCTGCCCATCGGGCAGAGAGGCCAGGAAGAATCTCGTGTCGTACCGCCGCGGCTCGTTCTTCGGGGTGATCCAGTGCGCGAGCGGACTCAGAAGATCGGCACGCAGCACCAGGTTCTCGTCGTTCAGGAACTGCGCGAACGAGAGCTCCTTCGAGACGAGTGCCTCCCGTACGCCGACGAACGACGACGGATCCGGATGCGCGGCATCCGCGCTGCCGGCGAGGAGAACGCCGCACTCCTCGAACGTCTCACGGACGGCGGCGCACACCAGCGCTCGGGCGGAATCGTCATCCGTGGAGAACACGTCCGCCCAGAAACCGACCCCTGGCCCCTCCCAACGGATCTCGGTCTCCCGGTCACGCGGGTCGACTCCGCCGCCGGGAAACACCGTCATTCCGCCGGCGAACGCCATCTGCTGCACCCGGCGTTGGAGGAACACCTCGATGCCGGCGTCGGAGTCGCGGACGAGCACGACCGTCGACGCATCGCGCGGCGGCGCATCGCTCGACGCTTGCGGACCGGACTGCTGCGCCATGGGAACCTCCTCGTTGCCGCACCGAGCGCTTGCTCGGTCTTCACCGACCATATCCCCGCACTCGGTCGTTCCGCCCGCCGCAGTGTCGATCAGACGCAGTGTCGATCAGACGCGGCGATGGCCTCCGGCCCGCCGGGCACGGCGCGCGAAGTAGCGATCGCCATCACTCGTGAGGACGATGTTCTGCCGGAACGTGGCCGACAGGTTCTCCGAGGTGAGCGTGTCCTCCAGCGCACCCTGCGCGACCGCACCGCCTTCGGAGAGCATCAGGATATTGGTGAACCCCGGCGGGATCTCCTCGACGTGGTGGGTGATGAGCACCATCGCCGGGGCATCCGGGTCGGCGGCGAGTGCACCGAGGCGATCGACGAGTTCCTCGCGGCCACCGAGGTCCAGACCGGCAGCGGGCTCGTCGAGGAGGAGCAGCTCGGGATCGGTCATCAGGCCACGAGCGATGAGCACCCGCTTACGCTCGCCTTCGCTGAGAGTGCCGAACGTCCGATCGGCCAGGTGCTCGGCGCCCATCGACTCCAACGTGTCGGCCGCCTGCGCCCGATCGGCCGATCCGTACTCCTCACGCCACCGGCCCACCACTGCGTACCCCGCGGAGATCACCAGGTCCGCCACCTTCTCGTCGGCCGGAACACGACTCGCGAACGCCGAGCTCACGAATCCGATACGCGTCGTCAGCTCACGGATGTCGGTGCGGCCCAAACGCTCTCCGACGACGAACGCCTCGCCCGTCGAAGGGTGGTCCAACGCTCCCGCCATCCGGAGCAGCGACGTCTTACCTGCCCCGTTCGGCCCGATGATCACCCACCGCTCGTCGAGTTCCACCCGCCAGTCCACCGGCCCGATGAGGGTCTTGCCGCTCCGCACCAGGGAGACGTCGTCGAATTCGATGAGCAGGTCGGGGTCAGCGAGTCGTTCGGTCACAGTCCCATGGTGCCGGATGACGGCGCGAGCGTGTGCGACCGACGGCGAAACCCGCGTCGCAGCGACCGCCGGCGGGGCCGTGCCGGGAATATTCTCGTCACCGGACTCGCTGCACCGGACGTGACTGACTCGCATTCGGAACGCCCCGACCCCCGCTCCGCCGGCACGGATGCCGCTCTTCCCTACTCCCTCCTCGACCTCGCGCAGGTCGGCCACGGCGAGACCGTGCGCGAATCCCTTCGCTACTCGGAGGAACTCGCCCGGTACGCGGATGATCACGGCTATCGCCGCCTCTGGTACGCGGAGCACCACAACATGCCCGCCATCGCCTCGGCTGCGCCCGCCGTGCTGATCGCGCACATGGCCGCCCGCACGTCGCGGATCAGGCTCGGCGCCGGCGGAGTGATGCTGCCCAACCACTCACCGCTGGCCATCGCCGAGCAGTACGGCACCCTCGCCGAACTCCATCCGGACCGCATCGACCTCGGTCTGGGCCGCGCGCCCGGCGGCGACCAGAGCGTGTTCCGCGCGCTGCGCCGCAACCCGGCCGCATCCGAGCATTTCCCGAACGATGTGGTCGAACTGCTCCGCTACTTCTCCGGGACCGGCGTCGACGGGGTCCGCGCGGTACCCGGCAGCGGCACGGAGGTGCCCCTGTACATCCTCGGATCGTCGCTGTTCGGTGCGCAGCTCGCGGCCGCGACCGGACTGCCCTACGCCTTCGCGTCGCACTTCGCGCCCCAGGCGCTCGAGCGGGCCATCGAGGTGTACCGACGCGACTTCCGCCCGGCCCCGACCGGCGACGGCGGCGAGAGCGAGCCGTATCTGATGGTTGCGGCGACCGTCATCGCCGACGACGACCCCGACCGCGCCGCCGCCGAACTGCACCGGTCCAAGGTGCAGCGCATCAAGATGCTGTTCAACCGGGGACGCGATCTCACGGACGCCGAGGCCGAGATGCTGCTCGACGGTCCGCAGGGCGCCCAGGTGAACGAGATGCTGCGGTACGCCGCGGTGGGCACTCCGGACCAGGCGCGGGCGCAGTTGGCTGACTTCGCGGCCCAGACGAATGCGGACGAGCTGATCCTCGCTCCGCTCGCGAACGACCGGGAGGTCTGGATGGGCACCGTGGCCCACCTCGCCCCGCAACCGTAGGAGCGACGCGGTGCCGCAGATGCCCGATATGGGCTGATTACGTGCTGGTGATGCTGGCGCGTTCGGCGATCACCGTCATCGACCCCGGCGCGACCTCGGTGAATCCGGCATCGCGCACGGCGGCGGCCGTGCCGCACGCCTCCGACTCCTGGAGCCGCTGCCAGGTCGGCTGATCGGCCTGGCGCACGTCCACTGCGCAGCCGCCCGCGTACCAGGCCTCCGCCTCGTCGAGCGTGAACAGCGCGACGCCGAGCATCGAGGCGTGCCCCACCTGGGCCGCAGCCTTGCCGACCGACATCTCCAAGTCCGGATTGAGCCACAGGCAGAGTCCACCGCGTTCACCGGTCGGCTCACCGGATTCGAGCTCTCCCGGCACATCGGTGCCACCGATCTGCAGCTTCCGGATACGCGGGTCGACGTCGCCCACTCGACCCGGCACGAACGCCCGGGCTTCGCAGCCGTCCGCCGACGCGGTCACTCCCCACAGGTCCTGGACCGCGTCCCACTGCGAGGCGCGAGCTCTGCGCGCGATCTTCCGGATGCGGGCGTCACACCACTCGTCGAGCGGGCCGGCCCACGGACCGTCGCTCCGGGCCCGCGGATCGAGGCAGACCAGCACGGCGGCACGAGCGGCGGCCACCAGGAGTCCGTGGCGACTGGGCGGGTCCTTCTTCTCGATCCGCAGCACCATCGCCATGGCCAGCACGTCGGACGGCTCCCCCGGATCGTCCCCGCCGCCCACATAGCCGATCAGCCGGCGGTACGTGTCTTCGAAGGTCGTCGAGATGTCGCTGCCGAACACCCTCAGGACTCCAACTGCACGCGGCGCAGCGTGCCGTCTTCGATATCAGCTGCCTCGATCTCATCCCGGGTCACGCCGAGCATGAAGAGGACCGCGTCCAGGAACGGGTGATCCAGAGTCGTGTCGGCCACCTCCCGGAGCGCGGGTTTGGCGTTGAACGCGATGCCCAGGCCCGCCGCCGCAAGCATGTCGATGTCGTTGGCGCCGTCACCGACCGCGATCGTCTGCTCCATCGGAACACCCACCTCCCGCGCGAAGGCCCGCAGCGCCGTCGCCTTACCCGGTCGGTCGACGACCTCGCCGGTCACTCGGCCGGTGAGCTTGCCGTCGACGATCTCGAGTGTGTTCGCGCGCACGAAGTCCAGGTTCAGATCCTGTGCCAGCGGTTCGATCACCTGGCGAAAACCGCCCGACACCACACCGCAGTGATAGCCGAGACGGTGCAGGGTGCGGATGGTCGTGCGTGCCCCCGGCGTCAGTTCGAGTTTCTCGGCGACGCTGTCGATCACCGCCGCGTCGAGCCCCTCCAGCGCCTGCACTCGCTGATGCAGCGATTCGGAGAAATCGAGCTCCCCGCGCATGGCCGCCTCCGTGACCGCGGCGACCTCCGCCTCGCGGCCGGCCTGCGCCGCCAGCATCTCGATGACCTCGCCCTGGATGAGCGTGGAGTCGACGTCGAACACGATGAGCCGTTTCGCGCGACGCGCCAGGCCCCCGCGCTCCACCGCGATGTCGATCGGGAATCGCGACGCGACCGTCACCAGACCTGCACGCAGGGCGGTATCGGCCGCGCTGCTCTCGCCCACCGTGACCATCAGCTCCAGCCCGGTGAGCGGGTAGTCGGCGATTCCTCGGATCGAGTCGATGTTGCCGCCGGAGCTCGCGACCTCGGACGCCACGGCGTGGAATGCCTCGGCGGAGACCGGACGACCCAGGATCACGATGGCGTGCGACGAAGGACGGTGACCGTTGACGGGGGCGTCCACTGCCAGCTCCACCGACATCCCGCGCGACCGCATGGGCAGGTCGAGCGCGTCGAGCACCTCCGCCGCCGAGCCCGACGTCGAAACCAGCACACCCAGCGTCAGGTGATTGTGGATCACCACCTGCTCCACGTCGAGCAGATCGACCTCGATACCGGCGAGTGCGCTCATCAACGACGATGTGACGCCCGGCTTGTCGTTACCGCTGACCGTGATGATGATCGTGCGCTTGGACTCCGAATTCTCCACATGTGAAGTATGGCGCCTGGGCTGAGGTCCCGCTGAACCGGCCTGCCCTCCCACGAAAACGATCAGGTCCGCCCGAGCGAACTCGGACGGACCTGATCGATGAACTCTTGTTCCGGGGTGTCAGTGCTTGCCGCCACCCGCACCCACGTGGGCCTCGGCGCGCATGCGCTCGACCATGTGCGGGTAGTGCAACTCGAATGCCGGGCGCTCCGAACGGATGCGCGGCAGCTCCGTGAAGTTGTGACGCGGCGGCGGGCAGCTGGTGGCCCACTCGAGCGAGTTGCCGAAGCCCCACGGGTCGTCGACCGTGACGACCTCGCCGTACCGGTAGCTCTTGAAAACGTTCCACAGGAACGGCAGCGTCGAGATACCGAGGACCAGCGCACCGACCGTCGACACCACGTTGAGTTCGGTGAACCCATCCGATGGCAGGTAGTCGGCGTAACGACGCGGCATGCCCTCGTTGCCCAGCCAGTGCTGCACCAGGAAGGTGAGGTGGAAGCCGATGAAGGTCAGCCAGAAGTGCCACTTGCCGAGGGTCTCGTCGAGCAGACGCCCGGTCATCTTCGGGAACCAGAAGTAGATGCCCGCGTAGGTGGCGAACACGATCGTGCCGAAGAGCACGTAGTGGAAGTGAGCGACCACGAAGTAGGTGTCCGACACGTGGAAGTCGATCGGCGGAGCGGCGAGCAGGACGCCGGTCAGGCCGCCGAAGAGGAACGTGACGATGAAGCCGATCGAGAACAGCATCGGCGTCTCGAACGTTATTCGTCCCTTCCACATGGTGCCGATCCAGTTGAAGAACTTCACACCGGTCGGGATCGCGATCAGGAACGTCATGAACGAGAAGAACGGCAGCAGCACCGAACCGGTGACGTACATGTGGTGCGCCCAGACGGCGACCGAGAGAGCTGCGATCGCGAGGGTCGCGTACACCAGGCCCGAGTAACCGAAGATCGGCTTACGCGAGAACACCGGGAACACCTCGGAGACGATGCCGAAGAACGGAATCGCGATGACGTAGACCTCGGGGTGACCGAAGAACCAGAAGAGGTGCTGCCAGAGGATGACGCCGCCGTTGGCCGGGTCGTACAGGTGCGCACCGAACTGGCGATCCACCTCGAGCCCCATCAGCGCGGCAGTCAGCAGCGGGAAGATCAGCAGGATCAGGACGCTGGTGACCAGGATGTTCCAGGTGAAGATCGGCATGCGGAACATGGTCATGCCGGGTGCGCGCAGGCACACGACGGTGGTGATCATGTTGACCGCGCCGAGGATCGTGCCCAGACCGGCGACAGCGAGGCCCATGATCCACAGGTCGGCGCCCATGCCGGGCGAGTGCACCATGTCGGTGAGCGGCGTGTACGCGGTCCAGCCGAAGTCCGCGGCACCGCCCGGAGTCAGGAAGCCGCCGAGGGCCACCAGGTTGCCGAAGAGGAACAACCAGTAGCCCAGGGAGTTCAGACGCGGGAACGCCACGTCGGGCGAGCCGATCTGCAGCGGGAGGACGAAGTTGGCGAAGCCGATGACGATCGGCGTCGCGTACATCAGCAGCATCACGGTGCCGTGCATCGTGAACAGCTGGTTGAACTGCTCGTTCGAGAGGAACTGGAGTCCGGGGCTGGCGAGCTCGCCGCGCATGAGCAGCGCCATCAGTCCGCCGACGAGGAAGAAGGCGAAACAGGTGACGATGTACATCTGCCCGATCAGCTTGTGATCGGTGGTGGTGATGAGCTTGTAGAAGAAAGAGCCCTTGGGCTGGTAACGCTCCGGATAGGGGCGCTCGGCCTCCACCCGGGTCGTCGGCTGATCTACCGCGGTCACTGAATCCTCCTCGTGAGCACCGTCGGCGCCGGTATACACCGGTCGGCGGCACGGGACCTTCGTCCGTCAATCTGCTGTGGCGCCGACCGAAGACAGCGCGCTGCACAACTGATCCTAGACCAGAGTCGGGTCAGAATCCGAGTGGGTCCTACGAACTGTCGTAATACGCGGCTCGCCTATGGGAGACAGCACTTCCCCGGCCTGCCGAGCACCCGATTCACCGCGCCGGGGACACCCGCGTCACGACGCGGAGGGCACCGGACCCGCGGTGCTAGCGTAGGCGCGTGCGTGATTTCCTCCGAACTGCCCGCCGGGGCCGTCTGACCACCGCTGTTGCCGCTGCGGCATGTTCGTGCGCGCTGACCGTCGGGCTCGTCGGCTGCGGCTCGTCCGACGACGTGCTCCGCACGCCGGACGGCTCGGTCATCTCGACCACCACCACCCGCTTCGCGCAGGTGAACATCGTGAACCCGGGCCGCGACTACTCGCGCACCTGCCTGGCACCGACGCCCGCCGATCCCGGAACGGCGGATGTGCAGCGGATCGTCGTCACCGACCCGGCCTTGCTCGACTCGCTGTGCGCCCTCGGGCTCGGACCGCAGGTGCGCGCCGTCGTCGCCGCTCCCGGTTCGGTGCCGGCCTATCTGGGCCCGCAGCTCGCCTCGGTCCCCGCCTTGGGCGATCAGCCCGCCGCCCCGGACGTGCGCGCTGCCGATCCGGACGTGATCCTGTCGACACCCGAGACGGCATCACGAATGGAGGCGATCGCGTCGACCGGTGCGGCACCGGACGCGTGGACCGTCACGATCGCGCCGTCACCGGATTGGCAGGACGAGTTCAGCGAGACCGCGCGTGCGGTCAACCGCGCAGCCGCAGGCAAACAGCGCCTCGATGAGTTCGCCGCGGAGGCCGCACGGGTGGGGCGACTCATGGACGCCGCCCACACCCAGGCATCGCTGGTCCGCTTCCAACCCGATCAGACCACCATCGAGGGGACCGATTCGTTCGCGGCGCAGATCATGAAGATCGTCGGGGTGGACCGGCCGGCAGCTCAGCGCACTCCCGATGCGGTGAAGATGACCGACGACAACCACACCGAGGCCGATGCCGATCTGATCTACGTGAGTTACCAGGGCGAGGAAGGTAAGGCCCGCGGCAAGGACGTACTGCTCTCGGATCAGTGGCTCGACATGGGAGCCCCGACCTGGAAACGCGTCCTGTCCGTCGATGACGGCGTCTGGTACGCGAAGCCCGGCCTGTCCGCAGCGTGGCTCATCGTCAACGACCTGAAGTCGTCCCTCAACGGCAGTTCGGCCGCGGAGTAGAGCATCCGGAGTAGAGCATGCCGAACAGTGCACGCCCGCCGCACTGACTGCGGCCGATGTCGGAGTCGTCCGGTAGAGATGTGGCTGTGAACGCCGCACCGATCCGAGTTCTGTGGCGTCCTGGCCTCGGACTGGCCGTGTGGCCGTCCCCGACCGACGACCACGGCGAGCAGGCATCTGCCGGATCGGCGTTCACCGACGTCGCCGACATTCCCGAATCCTTGACGGACCTGCTCGGTGCCCGAAAGCTCCGCCACACCGTCGAGGTCCGCTCGCCCGGCGGCCGCAGGGAGTTCCTTCCGGCCACCGCGGTCGGCGTACCCACCGCGGTGGAGCTGCTCGACCGGTTCGAGCACCTGCGCGGCGGTGGGGACATCGGCTTCTACCGGTACGTGCTGGCCGGAGTGCGCGCATTCCTCGACGCCGGATCGGCCGCACCGGGCGTCGTCGACGTCGCCGGAGTCGCGGAGGTCCGGTGGCTGCCGCTGCCGACCGGCGCTTGGCGTGCCTGGCTGTCGGTGGCGCACGGCAGCGCCCCGCCCGCGGTCACGGAGAACGGTGGAGCCGCCGCCGTCACCGATTTCGCCACCGAGACCCTCGACCACGAGGCCCGGCGCCGACTCCATGGCCGTGTCACATCGCAGGTCCCGCTCATCGCCGGCCTCGCTGCCGCCGCTCCCCTCCCGGCGACCGACACCCCGGGTGCACGCGGGGCGTGGGCCGACTGGTCGTCGACCGTCGGTCCGGAGGACGCCGCACTGGTCCTGCGTCTGCACGAGCCTCCGGATGATCCGGACGGGCCGGCCGTTCCGGCGATCGACGCCCGCTGGCGACTCGAGGTGTGTCGGCGCAGCCCGACCGGCGATGTCGTACCGGTCGTGCCGCACCGCCTGGATCCCCACGACTTGGAGGCCGTCACCAGCGACCTCGCCGACGCGGTCCGCGCCTTCGGCGGACTCTCGCGGTCCGACACCGACCCGCACAACCTCGATTTCCTGCTCGATACCGAGACCGTCGACGGCCTGTTCACCCGCGGCGCCACCGCGATCGCCGACGCCGGGATCTCGGTGCTGCTGCCGCGCACCATCGCCGCCGTGTCCCCGACGCTCGCACTGCGATCGTCGGACGTTCCCGGTGGCGGGAATCGGCCGGGATTCGTCGGACTCGACGAGATCTCCGACTTCGAATGGCGTCTCGCACTCGGTGACGCGCCCGGCTCCCCGGAACTGTCCCAATCGGATCTCGACGAACTCGCTCAGCAGCACGGCAACCTGGTGAAGGTCCGCGGTCGCTGGCTGCGCGCGGAGGGCGCCGCCCTGCACCGCGCGGCCGCCTTCGTCGCCGCGCAACGCGCTTTGCCGGGCAGCTCCGGATCGCAGCCGACCATGGCCGACCTGGTCGCGATGGTGACCGATCCCCTCGACCGGCTGCCCGTCCCGGTGTCGACGGTCGACGGGCTCGGGTGGCTCGACGACGTAGCTCGCGACGGCGCGATCGTCCCCGAACCGGTCGCTCCGCCGGCATCGCTGCGGGCCACCCTGCGCCCGTACCAGCAGCGCGGCCTGGATTGGTTGCACACCCTGCACCGGATGGGGTCGGGAGCAGTCCTCGCCGACGATATGGGTCTGGGCAAGACCGTGCAGGTCATCGCCCTGCTGACGACGATCCGATCCGATGGCGAACGGCATCCGCCTGCGCTCGTGGTCAGCCCGATGTCGGTCATCGGCAACTGGCAGCGGGAGCTGCGCACGTTCGCCCCCGACCTCACCGTGACCGTGCATCACGGGACCGGCCGCTCGGTGAACTCGATCGCCGACGGCGGCACCGATGTCGTCCTCACCACGTTCGCCACGCTCGCCCGCGACCGTGCCGCGATGTCGGAACTGCGTTGGAGCGAACTCGTCGTCGACGAGGCTCAGCACGTGAAGAACGTCAAGACAACTGCGTCCCGAGCACTCCGGGCCATACCTGCACGTCGACGCATCGCCCTGACCGGAACACCGGTGGAGAACCGTCTCGAGGACCTGCGCGCCGTCGTCGACCTCGTCAATCCCGGCATGCTCGGCAGCGCGTCGGCCTTCCGGTCCCGGTTCGCCGAACCGATCGAACGCGACCGAGACCCCGACGCGCTGCGGCGACTGAACGCCCTGACCGGGCCGTTCATCCTGCGCCGGACGAAGTCCGACCCGGCGGTCGCACCGGATCTCCCTGACAAATCGGAACTGATCGTGCGCACCAATCTCACCACCGAGCAGGCCGGGCTCTACCAAGCCGTTCTGAACGACCTCCACGAGGCGCTCGCCGACACCTCGCAGGGCGGTCCCCGGCGACGGACGGTGCTCGCCGCGCTGACCCGGCTCAAGCAGATCTGCAATCACCCCGCCCACTACCTGGCCGACGGTTCGCCGCTCATGCGCAAACGTCGTCATCGTTCGGGCAAGGTGGAGCTGCTGATCGACGTGCTGTCGACTCTGATCGCCGAAGGCGACCGCGCACTCGTGTTCACCCAGTTCGCGGCGTTCGCCGACCTGATGTCCGAATGGCTCTCGCCGATCCTCGGCGCTCCGGTCCCCGTCCTGCACGGCGGATCCTCGCGCACCGAACGCGATGCGATGGTCGAGAGGTTCTCCGCAGCCGACGGCCCACCGGTGCTGATCGCGACTCTCAAAGCCGGCGGCACGGGACTCAACCTGGTCGCCGCGAATCACGTGATTCACGCCGACCGATGGTGGAATCCGGCGGTGGAGGATCAAGCCACCGACCGGGCGTACCGGATCGGCCAGACGCGGAACGTCCAGGTGCGCAAATTCGTGTGCGTCGGAACTCTGGAGGAGCGCATCGACGAGATGGTGAGCGCCAAGCGGGAGCTCTCGCAGTTGACGGTCCGCACCGGCGAGACCTGGCTGAGTGACCTCGACGACGACACGCTGTTCGACATGCTGTCGTTGCGCGATGCGGCGGTCGGCGAATGAGCGCCCGCAGACGCGGCCCGGCACCGGTGCGCGGGTACGGCATCACCGGTTGGTCCAGGGCGTTCGTCTCCGTCGTCGAGGCCGAGGCCGATCATCGCCACATCACCGGGGCGCGCCGGTACTTCCGCGACCGGCACGTCGACGGTCTGCAGATCGGCGAAGGACGCGTCACCTCGTCGGTACGCGGTACGCAGCTCGACCCTTTCGAGGTGATCCTGGTGACGCGGGTCGTCGACCCGGAGACTGTTATCGACCTCCTGCGACGCACCGGTTCGGCAGGCGATCTGCTCGCCCTGGCCCGCGGCGAACAACCGCCTGGGCTGGGCAATCTGATCGCACCGACCGAATCTGCCGACGTCGAATCGGATTGCACGTGCCCCGACGAAGCTCCCCGCTGCGTCCACGTCCTGGCGACGGCGTTCGAAGTGGCCGCCGAGATCGACCGGCGCCCCACTACCCTGCTGCAGGTGATGGGCACCGACCTGCCTGCGCTACTCGCCGCGGCGGGCGACGCGGATGAGGACGGGGATGATCGCGACGACGCCACCTGGAACAACGCCACCGGGAACACCGACGACGGACCGATGCTTCCCGACGATTTCTACGGCGACCGCGTGGTGCTTCCGCCGCCCCCACCGGTGCCCGCCGTCGACGCGCTCACCGAACTCGACCCCGCCGTCCTGCGAATCGCCTTGCGTTCCTCCGGGGTCGCGGTCACCCAGGTCGCCGAGGCGTTCGACGACCTGGCGACCTTCTACGCCGAGATCAAACGACGCACATGACGACGAGAATCGGGCCCGAGGGCACGATGGATGCCCTCGGACCCGATTCAGGAGACGGTCAGAAGTCCCAGTCGTCGTCCTCGGTGTTGACGGCCTTGCCGATGACGTACGAGCTGCCCGAACCGGAGAAGAAGTCGTGGTTCTCGTCCGCGTTGGGCGACAGCGCCGACAGGATCGCCGGGTTCACGGCCGCCTCGTCCTTCGGGAACATGGCCTCGTAGCCGAGGTTCATGAGCGCCTTGTTCGCGTTGTAGCGCAGGAACTTCTTGACGTCCTCCGAGAGTCCGACCTCGTCGTAGAGCGCCTCGGTGTAATCGGTCTCGTTGTCGTACAGCTCGAAGAGCAGCTCGAACGTGTAGTCCTTGAGCTCCTCCCGACGCTGCGGGGTCTCGACCTCGAGCGCGCGCTGGTACTTGTAGCCGATGTAGTACCCGTGGACGGCCTCATCGCGGATGATGAGGCGGATCATGTCGGCGGTGTTCGTGAGCTTGGCCCGCGAACTCCAGTACATCGGCAGGTAGAAGCCCGAGTAGAAGAGGAACGACTCGAGCAGAGTCGAGGCGACCTTGCGCTTGAGCGGGTCGTCGCCCTGGTAGTACTCCATGATGATCTGCGCCTTGCGCTGGAGATACTCGTTCTCCTCCGACCAGCGGAAGGCCTCGTCGATCTCCTTGGTGGAGCAGAGCGTCGAGAAGATCGAGCTGTAGCTCTTGGCGTGCACCGACTCCATGAAGGCGATGTTGGTCATCACCGCTTCCTCGTGCGGCGTGATCGCATCAGGGATCAGCGAGATGGCGCCGACCGTCCCCTGAATCGTGTCGAGCAGGGTGAGGCCGGTGAAGACGCGCATGGTGAGCGTCTTCTCGTACTCGGTCAGCGTGCCCCACGACGGAATGTCGTTGGACACCGGAACCTTCTCCGGCAGCCAGAAGTTTCCGGTCAGGCGATCCCAGACCTCGGCGTCCTTGTCGTCCTGGACCCGGTTCCAGTTGATGGCCGATACCCGGTTGACCAGCTTGACGGGAACGCTGCCGGCGGGGCTTGTCGATGTCATCGTGTTGTCCTCATTCGATGTTGTCGGAGATGAATCAGCTTGTGTGCGAGGGGATCTCACAACATGCAGCTGACGCAGCCCTCCACCTCGGTGCCTTCGAGAGCCATCTGACGGAGTCGGATGTAGTAGAGCGTCTTGATTCCCTTGCGCCACGCGTAGATCTGCGCCCGGTTCACGTCGCGCGTCGACGCACTGTCCTTGAAGAACAACGTGAGACTCAGGCCCTGGTCCACGTGCTGGGTAGCGGCGGCGTAGGTGTCGATGATCTTCTCGTAACCGATCTCGTACGCGTCCTGGTAGTACTCCAGGTTGTCGTTGGTGAGATACGGAGCCGGGTAGTAGACGCGACCGATCTTGCCTTCCTTGCGGATCTCGATCTTCGACGCGACCGGGTGGATCGAACTCGTCGAGTGATTGATGTAGCTGATCGATCCGGTCGGCGGCACCGCCTGCAGGTTCTGGTTGTAGATGCCGTGCTTCTGCACGAGCGCCTTCAGCTCACGCCAGTCGTCCTGTGTCGGGATCGCGATCTCGGCATCGGCGAAGATGCCGCGCACCTTGTCGGTGGCGGGCTCCCACGCCTGATCGACGTACTTGTCGAAGAACTCGCCCGACGCGTACTTGCTGTCCTCGAAACCGGCGAAGGCCCGGCCGCGATCCTGCGCGAGCTTGTTCGATGCGCGCAGCGCGTGGAACAGCACCGTGTAGAAGTAGATGTTCGTGAAGTCGATGCCTTCTTCGCTGCCGTAGAAGATGCGCTCGCGGGCCAGGTACCCGTGCAGGTTCATCTGACCGAGTCCGATCGCGTGGCCTTCGTCGTTGGCCCGTTTGATCGACGGCACCGAATCGATCGCAGTCTGGTCGGCGACCGCGGTGAGTCCGCGGATCGCGGTCTCGATGGACTGACCGAAGTCAGGCGAATCCATCGTCTTCGCGATGTTCATCGAACCGAGGTTGCATGAGATGTCACGTCCGATGTGCTCGTACGAGAGGTCGTCGTTGAACGTCGACGGAGTCGACACCTGAAGGATCTCAGAGCACAGGTTGGAGTGCGTGATCTTGCCCGCGACCGGGTTCGCCCGGTTCACGGTGTCCTCGAACATGATGTACGGGTAGCCCGACTCGAACTGCAGTTCCGCGAGGGTCTGGAAGAACTCGCGCGCCTTGATCTTGGTCTTCCGGATCCGCTTGTCCTCGACCATCTCGTCGTACGTGTCGGTCACGTTCACGTCCGCGAACGGCACACCGTAGACGCGCTCGACGTCGTACGGGCTGAACAGGTACATGTCGTCGTTGTTCTTGGCGAGCTGGAACGTGATGTCCGGGATCACGACGCCGAGCGACAGGGTCTTGATGCGGATCTTCTCGTCCGCGTTCTCCCGCTTGGTGTCGAGGAAGCGGTAGATGTCCGGGTGGTGCGCGTGCAGGTATACCGCGCCCGCACCCTGACGGGCGCCCAGCTGGTTGGCGTAACTGAACGAGTCCTCGAGCAGTTTCATGATGGGGATGACGCCGGAACTCTGGTTCTCGATCCTCTTGATCGGCGCACCGTGCTCGCGGACATTGCTCAGCAGCAGCGCGACGCCGCCACCGCGCTTGGAGAGCTGAAGCGCCGAGTTGATGGAACGGCCGATCGACTCCATGTTGTCCTCGATGCGGAGCAGGAAGCACGAGACCGGCTCGCCGCGCTGCTTCTTGCCCGAGTTGAGGAACGTCGGGGTGGCCGGCTGGAACCGGCCGTCGAGGATCTCGTCCACCAGATGCCGGGCCAGTCCGGTATCGCCCGCGGCGAGCGTGAGCGCCACCATGCACACCCGGTCCTCGAAGCGCTCCAGGAAGCGCTTGCCGTCGAACGTCTTCAGCGTGTAGCTCGTGTAGTACTTGAACGCGCCGAGGAAGGTCGGGAAGCGGAACTTCTTGCCGTACGCGTGGCTGAACAGCAGCTTGACGAACTCACGGTCGTACTGGTTGAGGACCTCCGGCTCGTAGTAGTTCTCCTTGACCAGGTAGTCGAGCTTCTCGTCGAGGTCGTGGAAGAACACCGTGTTCTGGTTGACGTGCTGCAGGAAGTACTGGCGCGCGGCTTCCCGGTCCATGTCGAACTGGATGTTGCCATCCGCGTCGTACAGATTGAGCATGGCGTTGAGGGCGTGGAAATCCAGTTCCCCCGGCTCGTGACCGGCGGGGCCCGAGTGGACTCCCGACCTGCTGGCCGAGACGGTGGGATCAGTGGCGGTGACGGTGGGCGACACGGTGACTCCTGGCAGACGGTGTGACTTCAATGCGCGGTTGCGCGGTGCGCGCGGAGGAACTCCGCTAGACCGGACGTCACGCGGGTGACGTCCTCGGGGGTGCCCATGACCTCGAAGCGGTACAGGTAGGGCACCTGACATTTACTCGCGATGATCTCGCCCGCGCGGCAGAACTCGTCTCCGAAGTTCGTATTGCCCGCTGCGATCACACCGCGGATGAATGACCGGTTGTGCTCGACGTTGAGGAATTTGATGACCTGCTTGGGTACGAAGCCACCGCCGGCGTGGGCGGTGACCTGACCCCGGTCGCTGACCTTCCCTCCCCCGTAGGTCGGGGAGATCAGGACGTACGGCTCGTCGACCCGGAACACCCCCTCCCGGTCGATCAGCGGGATTCGCTGCGACCGGGCCCCGAGCTTCTGGACGAAGCGATGGGTGTTCTCCGAGACGGACGAGAAGTAGACGATCAGCGGAAGATCGTCCGGGCCCGGTACCCGTTCGGATACGGCGGACAAGGGGCCGGGTTCAGGCCGCGCTGGCGGCGAGTCCCTTGATGCGATCGGGGCGGAAGCCCGACCAGTGGTCGTCGCCGTCGACGACGACGGGAGCCTGCAGGTAACCGAGCGCCATGACGTAGTCGCGGGCCTCGTCGTCCTGGCTGATGTCGACCACGTCGTAGGACAGACCGAGTTTGTCCAGCGCCTTGTAGGTCGCATTGCACTGAACACAGGCCGGCTTGGTGTAGACGGTGATAGCCATCGGCGAGACTCCCTCATCCTGCGGTGCGAACCGCTGCTTGCGACTGTTCGAAAATGATGGTCGTTCGGGAGGCCTTCCCGGTGAACGACGTCGATGTGATTCGATCGCCTTTCGTCCGCCCCCCGGACAACCCAAACACTACACCTAGTGGGTGCCTTTTCAACTGACCACAAGAACTTGTGAATAACATTCATGAAAGCTGCAGGTCGCGCGCTCGTAGTCCACAACCTGATCGGCGTGTCCCGGCGTGTTGGGCGTGTCACATCTCGAGCGGTTCGGACGGCCATGAGAGCAGTGAACCGCACGGGTACGACAATGTCTGTCGTGTCCCGTGCGGTCCTCGGGCGGGTGAGCCGGGATCGCCGGCGCCCGCCCCTATCGGAGCGGTCGTCTGGGGGTCAGACGGCGACCGCCACCGAGTCCGCGAGCACGCGGACCGCTCGGGTGACCTGCTCGACGATCTCCGGGCTGCGCACGCCCTCCTCGCCCAGTTCGCCGGACTTCAGTCCGATCTCGACGTCTTCGATGACCCGGCCCCCGGCGATGCCGACGCAGCGCCGCGTGTCCTCACGCGACCACACGCCCGCGTACCGTCCGAGCGCCGAGCCGACCACACCCACCGGCTTGCCCGAGACCGCACCCGCCCCGAACGGACGGGAGAGCCAGTCGACAGCGTTCTTCAGCACGGCGGGCATGGTCCCGTTGTACTCGGGAGTGACCACCAGGAACGCGTCAGCGTCGCCTGCCGCTCTGCGGAACTCAGCGATCCCGGCAGGCAGCGATTCGTCGTTGTCGACGTCCTCGTTGTAGAAGGCCAGTTCCCCGAGCCCTTCGATGATCGATGCCTCGACACCGTCCGGGATGCTCTCGACTGCCACTTCGGCGAGCTGGCGATTGACCGAATCGGCGCGGAGGCTGCCGACCAGGACAGCGATGCGGAGGCGGCGGTCTGGCATGTGAGGATCACTCCTTCAGGAGAACGGGGCACGGATTCGGAGAGCTTCAGGACCGAAACCGTCGTACTGAAGTTCAAACCCGGATCAGGTCGCCAAACTTCCGTCACGCACCCGTGACGTCCGTCACGACCGGACATCGCGCCAGGTAGCACCTCTGATCGGCTAATCTCGGACATATGACCTTCCCCGGCAGCTCCCCCATCGGCCTCCCGGTCGTCGGCGGTTCGACGCTGTCGCCCGAGCGCGCGGACGCCGCACGCAACCGCAGACTCCTGCTCGCCGCCGCCCAGTCCCTGATCGACGATCAGGGCGCCGCCGCGGTGACCATGGATGCCGTCGCACGTGCCGCCGGCGTCGGCAAGGGGACGGTGTTCCGCCGCTTCGGCAACCGAACCGGGCTCATGCACGCCCTCCTGGATCACTCCGAGTCGGACCTGCAGCAGGCGTTCCTGTCCGGGCCGATGCCGCTCGGCCCCGGCGCCCATCCCCTCGACCGGCTCGCCGCGTACGGACGCGCCCGACTGAAGATGAATGTCGACCACCTGGACGTCCTGCTCGAGGCGGGATCCGACGACCCCGACCGGTTCTCGCACCCGGTGTGGGCGATGTCCACGCAGCACGTCAAGATCCTGCTCGGCGAACTCGGCTTCCGTCACCGACTGGACGTGCTCGCATACGCGATACAGGCGCCGCTCGACGCGATCACCGTGCGCCACCTGCTCGACGTCGTCGGTCTCACCCGCGAGCAGATCGCCGACGACTGGGAATCGATGGTCCGCACGCTGGTCGCCGGCACCCACTGACAGCTTCGACAGCCGGGTCAGCGCACCGCCACCGCGTCCCGCGCGACGAGCGCGGCCGCGCGGCTCAGGTCCGCTCCTTCCGGCAGCAGCGAGATCACCGACCACGGTGCCCGCGGCGGGGCGTCGTCGAGCCCGAGCCCGTCGGCCGCCTCCGCTCCCGCCAATCGGTGACGCACACCGGTGTCGGCGATCAGGAACCGTTGTCCGGCGAGCGCGCTGTCGCCGCGCGCCCCGGTGACCGTCACGTACTCGGCCGTTGCGGGCGGCAGGTAGACGGCGTCGAGTCCGGGACCGCGCCCGTCGGCTGACCCCAACGCGACCGGCCGGCCCGCGTCGGGCACCGGCAACGCGTCGACGGCGTACAGCGATTCCCGCGCCCGCGACTCGTCCCGGGTCCGCGACCACGATCGGCACAGCACGGACTCGCCGACCGCCATGCGGGGCGCCGCCCGCGGAAAGTGCCCGACCGGCAGGGTGTCGACCACTGGAACGGCCGTCAGAGCCCCCGGCGCCACGTTCCGGATCGTCGGCGACGCCGAAGGATCGGCTGCGCGCAGCATGTCGGCGGCGGTCGACGGGAGCTCCTGCATCCCACCGACCAGCACGACACGGTACGCGACCGCACCGTCGACGGCCGCCGTCCGGATCACCGAGCCGACCGGCAGACCGATGGGCCCCTTCGTTCCGCGGCCCGGCACGTCGGGGACGCGCAGCGGCGGCCGAACGGGGAATGCGTCGAGCAGCGCCGCCGACACCGGAACCGGCTGCCGCCCTTCGAGTCCGAGCGCGCGCAGCACCGCCGTGCTCTCGGTGTCCACGCCGGCCCGAACCGGTGGCGCACCGGATTCGGTGAACAGCAGCCACGTCCGGTCGCCGTGGGACACCAGAACCCCGTGGCCCGGTGGCAACGGCCGGCCGGCCGGGACACCGGACAGGACCGCCGTGCCGGCAGGCGTGTCACAGACGGTCCATGTCGACGCGCCGTCGACCGCAGGTCCGGGCAACGATGCCGGCGCTCCCGGGATCCCGAGCGCGGCACCCCGCGGAAACTCCGCGAGCGAGTCCGGGCCGACCGTCTTCACCGGTGCCGGACCGCCGACGATGAGACGTGCCGACGCCAGATTCAGAACGGGATGCATCACGCCGTCGACGAGCACGAACAGTCCGCCGCCGGAGTCGGCGACGATACGGGCGTCACCGACCGAGGGCGCGGGCCGGATCAGCCCGTACACCCCGGCACCCGCCAGCATCAGAACCGCGACCACGAGTCCGGCCACGATCGCCCGCCCCTGTGATCGCATCGGGTCGTGCAGCATGCGAACGTCCCAGCGGATCAGCGCATGCTCTGCTCGCGCCAACCCGAACCGATATCCGCTGACTTGGGCACGCGTGGTGATACGCCTCGACATCTCAGATCCCCCCGAATCGAATTGCGTCCCACGCACCGTAACGGCGATGTACCGTGACGCCACGCGATTCGGGGGAATTGCGCGATTCGGGGGACTGTCATGCGAACGACCACGCGCCGGAGAGCGCATGCCCGGGGCCGGCGACCCGCCGCTCCATCCGAGCAGCGGTTCGAGCCGTTCGACGTACCCGACGGCTCGGGCGGGTACGTCGGCGTCATCCGTGACGGGCCGCGGCTGGTATGCGTGCTCGCCGTCGAGCCCCCGCCACCCGAACCCGTGTTCGTGGCGACCACACGGAGATCGGGCGGCCTACCGCTCGATGCCGTCGCCGCATGCCTCATGCGATCCGATGCGCGGCCGGACGTCGTCGAGATCGTCGAGCGCACGCTGACCTCGTGGGGCGACGGGCCGGCCGCCCGCGCCTACCGCGACGTCCTCGGTCCTCTCGCCCCCGCATCGCACCGCAGCGTCGCACTGGTGATTCGGATCGACCCCGCCCGCTGTCCCGACGCGGTGGCACTGCGCGGCGGCGGACCCGCCGGAGCCTTGCGGACCACGCTGTGGTGCCTGCGTCGGCTGACCGCGACGCTTCGCGCCGCAGGTGCCCGCACCCGGCCGTTCACCGCGGCTGCCCTGTCGGCCGATGCTGCGTGGACGTGGTCCGCGGATCGGCCCGTGGTCGCGCTCGTCACCGCGTCGGGAATCGACGGCGCCGCACCGCCGCAGGCTGGAGACGGCCAACTGATCGGCGCGGCGCAGGACGGGGAGCCGGTCGCCTTGCGCATGGCCGGACCGCAGATCGGCCGGGTCGACGTCGCCGGTGACGTCAGACTCGCACGCCAGGTGGTGGTCCGGCTCGCCGCCCTCGGCGTGCGGTGCCACGTACTCACCGATCGGACCGATCAGTGGCGGCCGCTCGTTCACGCGCTCTCCGATGGCCTCCTCCTGTCCGAGGGGCCGACGACTCCGCCGAGTGCGCAAGTGGTGGTGCACGACCGGTCCGACCCACCCGGGCTGCGGTCACCGACGATCGAGCCCGGGCTGACCTCGCTCGTCGTGCACCGCGATCGACCACCCGAGACGCTCCCGGGTTACCTGCTGCAGCAGGACGCCGCCGAACCCGCACTCCTGCACGTGATCTCGCCCGGCAACGCCCCGAGAGTCGCACTTCGCACCGTCACCACGCAGTCGGAGAAGGCCCTCACCGGCTGAATCAGGGCATGCACGCGCGGACGAACTCAGCGTTCGCGGAGGCCGCGTGCACGACCACGCCGGGGTCCGAGTGTGCGAACCACACCGCGTCGCACGCCGAAGCGAAGAGCTCGCGGCCGTCGGTCGTCGACACCCGCACCCGTCCCGACAGCACCGCGATGATCTGCGGACCCGGCACGTCGAAGCTGACCGACGACGCGTGCCGCAGGCCCGTACCGTCGAGCACGACGCGGGACAACCGGAACTCCGGCGCGGGCGTGAGGTACACGTGTTCGGCCCCGACGGTCCGCGTCTGCGGAGTCAGCGCCTGAAGGCTGACCGGCGTGAAGTCAAGGACCCGGAGCAGCTCGGGCACGTCGATGTGCTTGGGGGTCAGGCCTCCGCGCAGCACGTTGTCGGAGTTCGCCATCAACTCCACCGCGGTGCCGTGGAGGTAAGCGTGCAGGTTCCCAGCCGACAGATAGAGCGCCTCACCCGGTTGCAGACGCAAGCGGTTCAGCAGCAGCGAGGCCAGCACGCCCGGATCGGTCGGATACGTCTCGCCGAGTTCGAGCAACGACCGCAGTTCGAGTGCGAAACGGCTCTCGCCGCGTTCGAGGCATCGCACCGCGCCGTCCAGCACCTCCGGTACGAGCGCACCGATCACCGAATCCGGCAGGGTCAGCCAAGTAGTGAACACCGCTCGCAGACCGGTGGCATCCGGTTGTCCGGCGAGCAGACCCAGATACGGGTCGAGCGCGGCGACCTGCAGACTGCGGAGGAGGTCGAGCGTCTCCTCGGGATTCCGGAACCCCGCGAGCGCATCGAATTCGGTCAGCGCGACGACGAGTTCGGGCTTGTGCCACGCGTCCCGGTAATTGCGGTCGGCGGCATCGAAACGAAGACCCGCCGCGTTCTCCCGTGCGAACCCCTGCGCAGCCTGCTCGGAGCTCGGGTGCGCCTGCAACGACAGCGGCTCCTCGGCCGCCAGGATCTTCAGCAGATACGGGAGCCGTGGTCCGAACTCCTCGATGACCGTCGGGCCGAGAGCCGCTTCCGGATCGGAGTCGATGAGAGCGAGGAGGTCATCGCCCTCCGCGGGCGCGTCGGTCACGCCGGCGGGCGACGCCGGATGCGCACCGAACCAGAGCTCCGCCTCGGGGTGCGGCGACGGTGACTGCGCACCGCGCATCTGCGCGAGGGCGGTGCGCGACCCCCAGGCGTACGGCCGGATGACCCCGGCGAGCAACTTCATCCCGCAGTCGCCCTCTCCGCGGCCGGCCCGGACAGGCCGAGGTAGGCCGCTGCCAGATCGGCCCGAGTGACGGTCACCGCGTAAGCCGAGAGGTCGGCGGGCACGTCGCCGTAGGCGTGGTCGATCGGCGGCCGGCCGTCGGCTGCGGCATCGGCCGCGGCGGCACCCGTCCGTTCGGTGACGACGTCGACGTCGCCGAGTCCGAGCATCCGCTGCTCCACCCAGCGGCTGCGGCCCTGCGTCGTGATCAGCATGACGCGCGGTGCGACGACGGGCTCCGGATCGAAGTCCGGGTCGTAGAAGATCGAGTCGGCGTTGCTGTCGCCGTTCGCCTGCGCATCCGCCCGCACCCGGGTGAGGACGCTCGCCTCATCGCCGCCGACCGAGGTGACACCCGCGACCGCGAACAGCGTTGCAGCGACGTGCGCGGCGATGACGGCGGTTGCCGGAGTGTCCCCCGCCCATGCGACGGGTCTCCCGTCGACGCGCATCGCCAGGGACTTCGCCTGATTGCGAAAACTCTCGTGGTCGGGGCGGTCTGCGGCCGCTTCCTCATCGATCAGGTCGGCGATATCGGCCAGATCCGGCGGAGACGGGTGCAGTCGGACCCGGTCGAAGGCCGAGCAGACGGCGACGAACACCGCTGACAGCCGAATGAACGTGAACCGGACGTCGGACGGCAGCCTCGGCGCCAGGTTCACGATCCGCTCACCGCCCACCGCGTCGGCGAGCGGGCCCTCGACGGGGACTGCGGTGACCAGTTCGGCGCGCCGACGCAGCGCACGCAGCGCCGCATCGGTGTAATTCCGGTCCGCCGGGTCGTCACCGGCCACCACGACGACGTCGAGCGGCCCGATCCAGCCTGGCAGCGCAGGCGCGACGACCAGCGGCACGTCCAGGTGGGACGCGAGCAGTGCGACGACGAGATCAGCTGCCCGGCGGGCGGTGCTCGACGTGCCGGTGACGATCACGACGGCCCGCGGCTGCAGATCCGCCAGCGGCGCCAGAACGCCCTCTGACACCGCCTGTGCGACCGCGCGGACATGCGCGCCCGACATGGCGGCCGACCGCAGCAGACCGTCACGGTCAGCGGCGATGAGGGCCTCGACGTCGTCGAGGTCGCGGAGGGGGGCAGACATGGGTCTCAGCCTAGTCAGCGGGCAGTGTCCGAGGGGAACGACCCGTCGGCTAGTCGACCGGATCGGGCAGCACGCGGAGATGTCCGCGACGTCCGGGTCGCGGAGTCACCGGGGTCGCGGACTGTGCCGGGTGGTCGGACGCCCGGTGCCGCCCACGCGGCGACTCGTCGATGTCCGAATGGGCGAGAAAGGCCGGGCGGCCGGCACCCGATCCGGCGGCACTCGAACCCACTTCGCGGACCGAGTCGGCGAGGGCGGTGAGATCCTGGTCCTCGGGAGCCTGCGTGTAACCGCTGCTCCGGAGCATCTCCCACCCGCGAGGCACGGTGATCCGGTCGGCGTGGCCTGCGCACAGGTCCCACGAGTGAGGTTCATCGGCTCCGGCGAGTGGGCCGACGACCGCAGTCGACTCCGCGTAGACGAAGGTCAGTGTGGCCACGGCCAGGCGGGAGCAACCGGGCCTGCAGCACTGACGGGGGGAACTCACGCTTGAAGCGTATCGTGCCGGGCCCGAGCCGCCGCGTTCGACACGCGTTGACGCCGACGCAGGGTCCGCCTGCCGATGCGGGCGGCGCACTAGACTGGCGCGCATGCCGTACCGTCTGACCCCTCTGACCTCGGGTTACCGCCTGCTCGCTCCGCCTCGGCGCCGCCTGCGCGATCGCCGCGGGCGCGGACTGCGCGGACCGGCGGTGCCCCGCGGCGTGCCGGCCCACAGGACGCCGTCGGACGACTTCGACCGGGCCGCCGTCGAGGTGTTCGCCGAACTCGACGCGAAGTGGCACGACGAACTGCTCGGACTCGACGTCGCCGTTGATGAGATTCCCCGGATGCTGCCGCGCGGCGACGATCCGGCCGAGTGGGAACTGGTGCAGTGGCCAGAGGAGGTGACCGCCGACGGCCTGGTCCCCCTTGCGCGGCTGCTGCCTTCGGGCATCGACACCGAGGGACGTCCGACGCGTGCGCAGATAATTCTCTTCCGCAGGCCCCTGGAGCTGCGGGCGTTGGACGACGACCTACGAGAAGTGTTGCGGGAGGTGCTGATTCAGCAGGTCGCCACTTACCTGGGAGTGGACGAAGACACCGTCGAGGACGGCCCCGGAGCAGAATGACCTCGGTGCACCGCCGACGCCGAGCCGACGGTCAAGCGCCGATGATCAGATGATGCCGCGCTTGAGGCGGCGGCGCTCACGCTCGGACATACCGCCCCAGATACCGAAGCGCTCGTCGTTGTGCAGTGCGTACTCGAGGCAGTCGGACTTCACCTCGCAGCCCGAGCAGATGCGCTTGGCCTCGCGAGTCGATCCGCCCTTCTCCGGAAAGAAGGCCTCGGGATCGGTCTGCGAGCAGAGTGCGCGATCCTGCCACTCGTCCTCCACTGCATCGAACAGTGCTTCGAAATCGCTCGGTACTGCAGTGAGATGACCGAAACCTCCGGCCACCCCCCGACTGATCGGCTCAGCACCTTCGCCGTGTGTGAAAGTCATTTCTCGGCGCCCCTCCTGCTTCGCTCTCCCCGTAATGACACTGATGTGATTACACACGGACGGGCGGTGTGGGTCAAGCCGAATGGCAAGATTCATTTTTAACATCCGGTTCCGACAAAATCGCTTGAGCGCGACTTTGACCACGCCGTTCGGCGTGTCGCGGCGAGTGACTACAGTGGGTCGCTGTGAAGGTGACCGTACTCGTCGGAGGCGTCGGTGGCGCCCGTTTCCTGCAAGGTGCACGCGAGCTGTTCGGCGTCACTCCGTTCCCGCCCGGGGACGGCGATGACACGTCCGAGCACTCCGTGACCGCGATCGTCAACGTCGGCGACGACGCGTGGATGCACGGGGTGCGCATCTGCCCGGACCTCGATACCTGCATGTACACCCTCGGCGGGGGTATCGACACCGACCGCGGATGGGGGCGCAAGGGCGAGACCTGGCATGCCAAGGAGGAACTGGCCGCCTACGGCGCGAACCCCGACTGGTTCGGCCTCGGCGACCGCGACCTGGCGACCCATCTGATCCGCACGCAGATGCTCGATGCGGGTTTCGCCCTCTCGGACATCGCCGCGGCCCTGTGCCGACGCTGGCAGCCGGGTGTGCGCCTGCTGCCCGTCACCGACGACCGCCACGAGACGCACGTGGTGATCGACAAGCCCGACGGGGAGCCCGGCGACAAGGTGGCGATCCACTTCCAGGAGTGGTGGGTCCGCCATCGCGCACAGGTGCGCACACACGGTTTCGCCCAGGTCGGGTCGGACGACGCGACACCCGCCCCCGGCGTCATCGAAGCGATCACCGAGGCCGACGTCGTCCTCCTCGCCCCCAGCAATCCGGTCGTCAGCATCGGCGCGATCACCAGCGTCCCCGGCGTGCGCGCCGCACTCCGCAGGACGTCGGCACGGGTGGTCGGCGTCAGCGCCGTCATCGATGACAAGCCACTGCGCGGCATGGCCGACGAATGCCTGTCGGTGATCGGTGTCGGTTCGTCCGCGACGGCGATCGCAGCCCACTACGGAGCCCGCTCGGCGAACGGACTGCTCGACGGATGGCTCGTCGCCGACGGCGACGGCGCCGCGGACGGCGAGGCGTCCCTCGAGGGCATCGCGGTCGGGTCCGCTCCCCTGCTGATGACCGATCCCGCGACCACGGCCGACATGATCCGCGCAGCGTGCGCTCTCGTCGGGGCGGACACCCCGTGAGCAGCCCCGGACGAGACGGCCCCGGACAAGGCGGCGGCGCAGAAGACGACAGCGCAGAGAACGACGGCGCAGTGGGCGACCACCGTGCCGTCGACGGTCTGCAGATCCTGCCGGTGACCGGACTCGGCGAGTTCGGCCCGGACAGCGATGTGGCGGCCGAGATCGCCACCGCCGCTCCGTGGATCACCGACCGGGACGTCCTGGTCGTGACCAGCAAGATCTTCTCCAAGACCGAGGGGCGGATGGTTCCGGCACCCACCGACCCGGACGAACGGGACACGTTCCGTCGCAAGCTGATCGACGACGAGACCGTGCGCGTCGTCGCCAAGCGCAACCGCACGCTCATCACCGCGAACCGCAACGGCCTCGTCCAGGCCGCCGCGGGCGTCGACGGCTCCAACGTCCGCACCGACCAGATCGCCCTGCTGCCCGTCGACCCCGATGCCAGCGCGGCCCGGCTGCGCGCCGACCTGGCGGAGCACCATGGCCTCTCGGTGGCCGTGATCGTCACGGACACGATGGGACGCGCCTGGCGGACCGGACAGACCGACGTGGCGATCGGGGCCGCAGGCGTCGCCGTGAACCATGCGTACGACGGCGTCGATGACTCCTACGGCAACACCCTCGTGGTCACCGACATCGCCGTGGCCGACGAGATCGCCGCGGCGGCCGATCTGGTGAAGGGCAAACTCGACGGTGTGCCGGTCGCGGTCGTTCGCGGCCTCGATCCCGTGGACGACGGGACACGCGCCCGCGATCTGGTGCGCGAGCTGGACGACGACATGTTCCGGCTGGGCGTCGAGGAGGCGGTCGCTCAGGGGCGCCGCGAAGCCCTGCTGACCCGCCGGTCGGTCCGGGCCTTCACCGACGAACGTATCGGGCCGGACGTCATGCGCGCCGCGTTCGCCGAAGCCCTCACCGCACCTGCCCCGCACCACACGCACCCGATCCGCTTCCTGTGGATACGCAGCGACGACCGCAGGCGCGCGTTGCTCGCCGCCATGGAGGACGCCTGGCGAGCCGACCTGACCGATGACGCGAAATCGGCGGAGTCGATCGAGCGACGCGTCGCCCGTGGGCAGATCCTCTACGACGCACCGGAACTCGTCGTACCGGTGCTGACCGGTGAGGGAATGCACGAGTATCCGGACGATCGGCGCAACGACTGCGAGCTCACCATGTTCACCGTCGCGGGCGGTGCCGCCGTCTCCGGCCTCCTGGTGGCGCTGTCGGTCCGCGGAGTGGGCAGCTGCTGGGTCGGATCGACCATCTTCGCCGCGTCGGCCGTACGCCGGATCCTCGACCTTCCGGACTCCTGGCGTCCGCTGGGAGCGGTGGCGATCGGCCACCCGAGGGCGGCCCCCGGACTACGCGAACCCGCAGCGACTGAAGGACTCGTGATCGAACTGTGAGCATCACGCAAGCGACGCGCGAAGCGCTGATCGACTGGACTGCACCGGATGCGGAGCAGGACGCGCTCCGCCACACCGTCCTGGCATTCCTCGACGCCCTCCGCGATGCGATGCCCAACCCCTGTGACCGGGCGAGCGTGCCGGGACATGTGACCGGCTCGGTGATCGTCTTCGACGCATCGCTGACGCATGTCGTCCTGACGTTGCACCCGCGCGTCGGGAAATGGATCCAGCTCGGCGGCCACTGCGAGCCCGACGACGCCAGCGTCGCCGACACCGCGCTGCGCGAGGGCATCGAAGAGTCGGGGCTCGGTTCGCTGCGACTCACGGACAGTCCGGTGCACCTGCACACGCACCCGATCACCTGCTCACTCGGCATGCCGACCCGTCACCTGGACGTGCGTTTCGCCGCCGTCGCACCCCCGACCCCGGACGGTGCGCTGCCGCCGATCGTGTGCAGCGACGAGTCGGTCGACCTGGCCTGGTGGCCGGTCGATGATCTGCCCGACGGGGTGGACACCGACACGATCCCGCGGTTGGTCGAACTGGGCGCCACCGCGTTGCGCGAGGACGCCGCACGCCGCAGCTGACCGACGGTTACCTGACGGGCGTGTTCTTGCCGACGCAGACCACCCCGTCCGGACTGACCCGGTAGTGCTCCCGGTCGTGGTCCAGGTCCACCCCGACCCGACGGCCGTCGGCCACGTTCACGTTCTTGTCGAGGATCGCATTGCGCACCACCGCATTCGAGCCAACTCTCACACCGGGGAGCAGCACACTGCCCTCGACCACCGCTCCCTCCTCGACCACCACGTCGTTGGACAGCACCGAGTGCGTGACCGCGCCGGAGACGATGGCGCCGGCACCGAGCATCGAACCGTCAGCCGAGCCGCTTCGGATGAGCTTGGCGGGCGGCAGGTGACTGGCGGCGGCGCGAATGGGCCACAGCTGGTTGTACAGGTTGAACACCGGGTGCTCGGAGATCAGGTCCATGTGCGCGTCGTAGAACGAGTCGATCGTTCCGACGTCGCGCCAGTAGGCGTGGTCCCGCTCCGTGGAACCGGGGATCACGTTGTCGTTGAAGTCGTAGACGTACGCCTCGCCCCGCGACACGAACGCCGGGATGATGTCACCGCCCATGTCGTGATCGGAGTCCGGATCGGCGGCGTCGGCCCGGAGCGCCTCGACGAGCGCTTCGGTGGTGAAGACGTAGTTGCCCATCGAGGCGTAGGTGACCTCCGGATCGTCGGGCGTCCCGGGCGGGTCGCTCGGCTTCTCGACGAAGGCGGTGATCTGGTTGTCGTCGTCGGAATCGATGCAACCGAACGCGAACGCCTCGGCCCGCGGCACCCGGATTCCCGCTACCGTCGCCTTCGCGCCCGATTCGATGTGCGCCCGGACCATCTGCGACGGATCCATGCGGTACACGTGATCAGCGCCGAAGACGACGATGTAATCGGGCCTCTCGTCGTCGATCAGGTTGAGAGACTGGTAGATCGAGTCGGCACTGCCGGTGTACCACCGCGGTCCGAGACGCTGCTGCGCCGGGACCGGGGTGATGTACTCCCCGTGAAAGCCCGACGTCCACCAGTTCTGGGAGATGTGTCGGTCGAGCGAATGCGACTTGTACTGGGTCAGCACGCAGATCCGCTCGTAACCACCGTTGACCAGGTTCGACAGGACGAAGTCGATGAGCCGGTACGAGCCTCCGAACGGCACTGCCGGCTTGGCGCGGTCCATGGTCAACGGATACAGGCGCTTGCCCTCTCCGCCGGCGAGGACGATTCCGAGCACGTGCGGTTGTGATCTCACCCTTCAAACATATCGGGGCAGGACCGGACCCGCCTACCGGAGCACCTTCTCAGCCGCTTCGGCGACGTGCGAGGGTCACCGTCACGTCGAGCGTCACTTCGACCTGTCCGCCGCGGGCGAGCGCGCCCGCATCGGCTTCGATCTCGCTACGAGAACGGTGGAAGCCCGCGGGCCCCATCCCCGCGACGTCGGCCAGCTGCGCCGTGTCCAACCTGCGCCGAGCGGTCACCCGGTCCGCCGACACGACGTCGAAGGCAGCGGCCAGGTCCGCGGACAGGCGATCCTGTTTGCCCTCGCCGACACGCAGCATCCCCAACGGCCCCACCACCTCCGCGAGATGCCCGGGGTTCGGGGTGACGATCACCCAACGACCGCCGTCGGCGAGCACGCGCGCAGTGTCGGCGACGTTGCGCGGCGCGAAGACCGACAGCACCGCGTCGGCGACGCCGGAGCACACCGGGAGCCCGGCCCACACGTCGGCGACCACCGACACGATCCGCGGGTGGGCACGGGCAGCGGCACGGGCGCAGAACTTAGAGAGATCGATGCTCACTCCCGTCGCACCGGGTGCGCGGTCGAGAGCCGAGGAGAGGTACGAGCCGGTGCCGCCGCCCGCGTCGATGATCAGCGGCGAATCACCGGTGAGAGGGAGTCGGGGCGACGAGACCTTCTGCGCCACCGCGGTCACGATCGGGTCGTACAGGCCTGCACCGAACACCCGTGCCCGTGCGGCGACCATCTGGGCGGTATCGGAGCGGTGTGCGGTCGCCTTGCCCGCCAGCAGGGAGGCATATCCCTGCCTGGCGAGGTCGAAGCGATGACCCCGCTCGCATCCGAGTGCGCGGCCGTCCGGGTCGAGCACTCCGGCGCACACCGGGCAAGCGAGCCGCGCGGCCGTGATCAGCCGGTCCGTCGGGTCAGGCAGTGACGTCGCCCAACGCGATGGCGAGCGCGCTCGCTTCCTCGTCGTTCAATTCGACGACGAGTCTGCCGCCGCCGTCGATCGGAATGCGAACGACGATTCCACGACCTTCCTTGACCGCTTCCAGCGGGCCGTCACCCATACGTGGCTTCATCGCCGCCATTGCCAGTGCTCCCTCTCCGCGATTCACTCGAACGGCTCAATGATACGTCGGCCACATTCCGCGCTCACGTCCTACCGGTCGTCAGCGCCTCGCGAACGCCCTCGCACGGTCGGCATCTCGCCGGTGTCGGCGACGTCGCGTTCCTGGAGGTCGTGCACCACGCCGCGCAGTTCGTCGATCTCCCGCGCCAGTTTCTCCAGGGCCCAGTCGACCTCGACCGCCTTGTATCCGCGGAACGACTGGGCGAAGACGAGACGGCGCACGTCGTCGCCGCCGATGCCGGCACGCGGCAGACGGGTGAGCGTGGTCTGGCCGTCGACCGGCGGCAGATCCTCGCCACGACCGAACACGAACCAGACCAGCGCGAACAGCAGCGCGACCACGACGGCCACGCCCAGCACGTACAGTCCGATGATCAGCACGGCTTCTACAGTAACCCCGGATCGAGGCCGACGATCGGCGGCCGCTCGTCCCGGCACAGGTCGGTGGTGCGCGGCGCGAACCCACCGGTGGAGTCCGGGATGAACTGAGTCAGTCCGGTGCCCGAGTCCTCGATTCCGCAGCGTTCCAGGAGCGTCGCCACGATCTGCCTGCTCATCACCGCGAGGTCGCGGAGGGGCCGGTTCCGGTGCTGCCGGACACCCAGGTTCACCTGGCCGATGCCTGCGAGGCCGTACCGGTCGTACGTGTCGACGAGCAAACCGATCTCCACGCCGTAGCCCGGGGCGAACCGCACCGAGGTGAGAAGCTCGCGGGTACCCGCGTACTCGCCCCCGAGGGGCTGCAGCACCTCCCCCAGTTCGGGCTTGAGTGCGGTCAGCAACGGTCGCGCCAGCAGTTCGGTGACACGTCCGCCACCGCTCGCCTCGTGCGTCGCACCGGTGAGCAGCGGACGCCGGTAGTAGCCCTTCACCAGGTGAATCTCCGGGTCGGCGAGGAGCGGACCGAGCATCTTCGGCACGAACATCGGATCCGGATCGATCAGATCGGCGTCCACGAACGCCACCAGGTCACCTGTGGTGGCCGCCAGCGAACGCCAGAGCGCTTCCCCTTTGCCGGGTACCGGGTCCAGCCCCGGAACCGCCTCCTCACGACTCACGACCCGGGCGCCGGCACGCCGTGCGACAGTCGCGGTGTCGTCCGAGCAGCCCGAGTCGAGCACGATCAGCTCGTCGACCAGCGTCCCGACCAGTGGCGCGATCGACGCGATCACCCCACCGACCGTCGACTCCTCGTCCAGGGCGGGAAGCACCACCGACACGGTCCGACCGTTCTTCGCGGCCACCAGTTCGTCGACGCTCCACTCCGGGTGATCCCAGGTGTGCGTGTGGGACCAGCGCGCCTCTCCTTCACCGCGGTCGGCCCAATCCCGATCGATCCAGCCCGCACTCATGCGAGGCCTCGCACTGTCCGGGAGGGTCTGCGAGTCCCGATTATCGAGGCGACCATGTCCACGGCGCGACGGGTGTCGGCGACCTCGTGGACCCGGAACACGCGCGCGCCGCGCGCAGCCGCTAAGGCGGTGGCCGCCAGGGTCCCGGCGACCCGCTCCTCGAGTCCGACGCCGAGGGTCTCGCCGATGAAGTCCTTGTTCGACAACGCCATCAGCACCGGCAGTCCGGTGTCGACGAGACGGTCGAGCTCGCGCAGCAGCGCCAGCCCGTGATGGGTGTTCTTGCCGAAGTCGTGCGTCGGGTCGATGAGGATTCCGTCCGCACGCACGCCAGCCTCCCGAGCGCGACCGGCGGCCGCGGTCAGCTCGCCGACCACGTCGGCGACCACGTCGTCGTACGCGACGCGATGCGGCCGTGTCCGGACCCGAGCGCCGCCGGTGTGCGAACAGACGATCCCGGCTCCGGCCTGCGCGGCGATCTCGACGATGCGAGGGTCGGCGCCGGCCCAGGTGTCGTTGACGATGTCCGCTCCCGCCTCGCACGCTGCTGCAGCGACTTCACTGCGCCAGGTGTCGACGCTGATCAGGAGCCCGGGATGCTGCCTGCGGATCCACGCGATCAGCGGGACGACACGCTGCGCCTCAGCCTGTGCGTCGACCTGCTCACCGGGTCCGGCCTTCACACCGCCGACGTCGACGATGTCGGCCCCCTGTGCCACCACGTCCTCCACCCGGGCCTGCGCGGCGTCGTCGGAGAAGGTCGCACCGCGGTCGTAGAACGAGTCGGGGGTGCGGTTCACGATCGCCATCACGAGCGCGCGATCGGCGGCGACGGGCCGGCCGCAGAGGGTCGCGCCCGGAGCGGGCGGCCCGGCCGATGGGGCATGGCTCACGTATTCACCCTACGGGGCGGACGGCATCCGTCAGCGCGGGGCCTTCGCCGCTGCGACGTCCGCCGGGTACTCCTCGTAGAACGGTACGTATCCGCCTTCGCGACCGCGCAGGACCCACAACTCGTCATCGCCCACATCGCTGAATCCCTGCTCACGCAACTCCACCTTGCGGTTCTTGAAGGTCGAGGTCACTTCGATCTCGCCGACGAAGCGGATGAACAGCGGAACGGCGTAGGCGGGCAGCTTGCCGTACAGGGCGTCCGCGAACTCCTTCGGATCCGGCTTGTCCGCTCCGTCCTTCATCGTCACCGCTGCCATGCCCGCACGACCGTCGCACCCGGGGACCTCGACGCCGAACGCGACCGCGCCGTCCACGCCCGCGTAGCCGCCGACGGCCCCCTCCACCTCCGTGGTCGCCACGTTCTCGCCCTTCCAGCGGAACGTGTCGCCGAGACGGTCGACGAAGGCGATGTGCGCGAATCCCAACTCGCGCACCAAGTCTCCCGAATTGAAGTAGGCGTCACCGGACTTGAAGGCGTCCCGGATCACCTTCTTCTCGGTCTCCGAATCGTCGGTGTACCCGTCGAGGGGCACCCGCTCGCTGATCTCCGAGATCAGCAGGCCCGGCGTCCCCTTCGGCACGTCCGTCAGCCGGCCCCGCGAATCGCGCTTCGGATTGCCGTCGGCGTCGTAGTCCACCACCTTGAACGGCAGCGGGCAGAAGCCCGCCGTGCGCTTCACGCTGAACACGTTGACGAATGCGAGGTTCAGTTCGCTCGCACCGTAGAACTCGACGATCCGGTCCATGGCGAAGCGCTCGGCGAACTCGTCCCAGATCTCCGGGCGCATGCCGTTGCCGATGATGACCCGCACCGAGTGCTTGCGATCGGTGTCCTTGGGCGGCTGCGCCAGCAGGTAGCGGCACAGCTCGCCGATGTAGGAGAACGCGGTCGCCCGGTTGAGGATGATGTCGTCCCAGAAGCGCGAGGCCGAGAACTGCTTGCCCAACGCGATGCAGGCACCACCGGCAAGCACTGCGCCGAGCGAGACCGACAGCGCATTGTTGTGGTACAGCGGCAACGGCACGTACATGGTGTCGGACGGGCGCAACCGCACCGAGAGGCCGCCGATGCCCGAGTAGTTGGCGAGCCACCGATTGTGACTCATCACGCTGGCCTTGGGCAGGCCGGTCGTTCCGGACGTGAAGATGTAGAACGCGGACGTCGACGCGGGCAGCGTCGCGGTGACCGCGGGGTCGGTATCGGGCTTTCCGGTCGCCGCCTCGTCGAGTGCCGGGAAGTCGAAGACGTGCTCGGGATGCGCGTCGGTGCTCATCGATTCGAACGCCTCATCGCATTCGGGATCGCGGAGCAGGACCTTCGCGTTCATCAACGACATGCTGTGGTCGATGACCTCGCCGCGCTGGTTGTAATTGATCATGCCGGCCACCGCGCCGAGCTTGACCGTCGCCAGGATCGCCATGAGGTCGGTCGGGTTGTTCTTCGAGAGGATCGCGACCACGTCGCCGACTCCGACACCCTGATCTGCCAGCACCGCCGCATAACGGTTGACCTGGCGATTCACCTCACCGTAGGACGACGACTCGCCCTTCCAGCGCAGGAACGGACGATCTGGATGGTCGGCTGCCAGCTTCTGGAAGACCGAGCCGATCGACTTCTTCTTGTCGGCGGAGCGGAACAACAAGCCGGGAGCGTGGCGGACCATCGACGGCACGTCTGGTGCCATTTTGACCGCGCCTTTGACGATGTCGGTGATTCCGACCTTGGTGGGTACCGCATTCATGGCAACTTCACTCCTCCTGCCGACAGGTGAACGCCGTCACCTTACCGCCGGGTCAGTTGATCGATGGCACTGCCCACTGTGTCCACGACGATAAGGCGCTCCATGGCCCGGGATGACACGAATCCGCGGGTTCCCAAGTCGCGGAGCCACGCCAGCATCGGATCGTAGAACCCATCGTGATTCACCATCACGATGGGCTTCCCATGAACCCCGAGGTATGCCCCGGTCCAGGTCTCGAAGAGCTCTTCGAGCGTCCCCACACCGCCGGGCAGAACGATGAAACCGTCCGACAACTCGTCCATCAGGCGCTTCCGCTCACGCATCGTGTCCGTGACGATGAGCTCGTCGGCGTCGAGGTCGGCTACCTCCCTGGCCATCAGATGCTCCGGAATGATGCCGATGGTCCGGCCACCCGCCTCGCGCGCGGCCCGCGCCAGGGACCCCATCATCGATACGTTTCCGCCACCGGATACCAGCGTCGAACCGTTGGCGGCGATCGCCGCACCGGCCTGCGCGGCGAGTCGCAGGTACTCCTCGTCCACCGGACCGGAAGCGCAGTACACGCAGATCGCGCTCACGGCCGCACCGCCTTCTCGCAGACCGCCCGCACAGCCTCAGCGGGACTGTCCACCAGCGTGATCAGATCGAGGTCCTCGGGCGAGATCATCCCGTCGTCGACGAGCGTCGTCCTGATCCAGTCGAGCAGCGGACCCCAGTACTCTCGCCCGACGAGCACGATCGGGAAGCGAAGCACCTTGCGGGTCTGCACGAGGGTGACCGCTTCGAAGAACTCATCCAGTGTTCCGAGGCCGCCCGGCAGACAGACGAACGCCTGCGCGTACTTGACGAACATCGTCTTCCGGACGAAGAAGTAGCGGAAGTTCATGCTGAGCGTGAGCCAGGGGTTCTGGTGCTGCTCGAACGGGAGCTCGATGTTGAGACCGATCGACTCGGCGCCAGCCTCGAACGCGCCGCGGTTGGTCGCCTCCATCGCACCCGGCCCGCCACCGGTGATGACCGCGAACCCCGCTTCGCCCAGCAGGCGCCCCAACTCGACGGCCTGGCTGTAGCGAGGCGTCCCTGGCTTCACGCGCGCCGAACCGAACACGGTCACCGCCTCTGCCACGTCCTCCATGGCGTCGAAGCCCGCTACGAACTCCGACTGGATGCGCAGGACGCGCCACGAGTCCCGAACGGTGCGGTGCGCCGCCCGCGCCGGATCCCGCGGATCCACCCACTCGAGGAGACCGCGATCGGTCGGCACCTGCTCCTGCGTCGGCGGCATCCGAACCTGGGCGGCCCCCACGAACCGCAGCGGCGAATCGTCGGGATCCCACTGTTCTCCGGTTTGGGACTTCGCGCTACTGGATTCGCCGTCGGCCATGCGCAAACGCTACCAACCCGGACTCGCACTGCTGTTCCGTGAACCGCCTCAGCGCGAAAGGTAGTTCCGCAGGATCCTGGTGACCTCGCCGATCTGCTCGGTCGGCACCCGCTCGTCGGCTCGGTGCGCCAGACTCGGATCGCCGGGACCGAGGTTGACGGCGGGAATCCCCAGAGCGGCGAAACGCGATACATCGGTCCAGCCGTACTTGGCCCGGAACCGGCCGTCGGCGGCGTCGACCAGCGCGGCGGCGGACGGATGGGCCAGCCCGGGCAACGCACCCGCCGCCGAATCGGTGATCCGGGCCGTCACCGCTCCCCCGTCCAGGTCGGCGGCGAACACCTCGCGTACGTGCTCGAACGCCTGCTCGGGAGAGCGGTCCGGTGCGAATCGGAAGTTGACGTCGACGTACACCTCGTCGGGGATCACGTTGCCCGCGACTCCGCCGTGCACAGCGACCGCGGACAGACCTTCTCGATACTCGCATCCGTCGATGTCGACGCGGCGCGGCTCGTAGGCGGCCAGCGTGGCGAGCAGCCCCCCGATCTTGTGGATCGCGTTGTCGCCCATCCACGCACGCGCCGAGTGGGCGCGCGTGCCCGTCGCCGAGAAGCGCACCCGGAGGGTGCCTTGGCAACCTGCCTCGATCTGACCGGCGGTGGGCTCGCCGAGGATCGCGACATCGGCGGTCAGCCAGTCCGGGAGTTCCGCCTCGATGGTGTTCAACCCGTTGAACTCAGCCGCGATCTCCTCGCAGTCGTAGAACACCAGGGTCAGATCGTGGGCCGGGTCCTCGAGTGTCGCGGCCAGGTGCAGGAACACCGCGTCGCCCGACTTCATGTCGACCGTGCCGCACCCGTGGAGCACATCGCCCTCATCGTCGGTGACGGTCCGGCGAGACGGGACGTTGTCGACGATCGGCACCGTGTCGAGATGACCGGCCAGGATCACCCGGCTGTCGAGTCCCCGATCGGTGCGCGCCAGTACGCAGTTGCCGCGCCGGATGACCTCGAACCCGGACAACTGCTCCCGCAACGCGGCCTCCACGACGTCGGCGATCAGGGACTCGTCCCGACTCACGCTGGGGATGTCGACGAGCGCCGCGGTCAGTTCGACCGGGTCTGCGGACAGGTTCAGGCTCGGAGTGCTCACGAGAGACCATCGTAGGCGGCCGGCGCGGAATGCCGGGGCGCGCTGTCCTGCCGACCCCACCGTTAGACTCGTACCGTGACTAATCAAGGTGCTGTTGCCATTGGAATCGCCACCGTGTGGGAGAACGACGGATCGACCGCCGTCCTCGACACCTGGTACCCGAAGCCCGAACTCGATCCGTCGCCGGGCGCGACCGGTTCGATCGAATTGACCGGCGACGACATCCCCGCCGACCTCCGCCCGCTCGTCGGCACCGATGAGGCCCGTTCGGTCCGGACCGTCGCCGTGCGAACGGTGATCGCCGACCTGTCGAGCCCGCCGTTGGACACCCACGACGTCTACCTGCGCCTGCACCTGCTCTCGAACCGCCTCGTCGCACCGCACGGAGCGAACCTGGACGGCCAGTTCGGACTGCTCGCCAACGTCGTGTGGACCAACTTCGGACCGTGTGCCGTGGACGGCTTCGAGGAGACCCGCATGCGTCTGCGCGCCCGTGGTCACGTCACCGTCACCTCGATCGACAAGTTCCCGCGCATGGTCGACTACGTGTCGCCCGCCGGCGTCCGAATCGGCGACGCCGACCGCGTCCGCCTCGGCGCTCATCTGTCGCCGGGCACCACGGTGATGCACGAGGGCTTCGTGAACTTCAACGCCGGGACCCTCGGCACCTCGATGGTCGAGGGTCGGATCTCGGCGGGTGTCGTCATCGGCGACGGCTCCGACATCGGCGGTGGCGCGTCCACCATGGGCACCTTGTCGGGCGGCGGCAAGGAGATCATCAGCATCGGCAAGCGCTGCCTGCTCGGCGCCAACGCGGGTTGCGGCATCCCGCTCGGCGACGACTGCGTGGTCGAGGCCGGCCTCTACATCACGGCGGGCACCAAGGTGTCCGGACCGGACGGCCGAGTCGTCAAGGCCCGCGAACTGGCAGGCCGGTCCAACCTGCTGTTCCGCCGCAACAGCACCACCGGAGCCGTCGAGGTGACGGCGAAGGAAGGCGACGGCATCGCCCTCAACGACGCGTTGCACGCGAACGACTGACTATCTCGGTCCCTGCCCCCGGTCGCTCGTCGACCGGGGGCATTTCCGTGCGGCCACCCGGAGATCGACCTCGGCTGCCGAGTCTGGGCCCCATACGGGTCGGCGATGCGAGAAGACCGGCCGTACTGGAGCGCCGTCAGGCGAAAGGCTCAGCGCAGACGCTCGACGGCGGCGTCGACGCGCTCATCCGTGGCCGTCAGCCCCATGCGCACGTGCTCGTCGCCGGACGGGCCGTAGAAGTCGCCAGGGGCCACCAGAATGCCGCGGTCGGCGAACCAGTCCATCGCGGTGCGCGAGTCGTCACCGCGGGTGGCCCACAGGTACAGACCGGCCTCCGAGTGGTCGATCGTGAAGCCCGCATCGGTCAGCGCCCCGCGCAGCTTGTCCCTGCGGGCGCGGTAGCGCTCGCGTTGCGCAACGACGTGAGCATCGTCGGTGAGTGCCGCGACAGCGGCACCCTGGATCGGAAACGGCACGATCATGCCCGCGTGCTTGCGGACGGTGAGCAGTTCCGCGATCAGGTCACGGTCGCCTGCGAGGAAGCCGGCCCGGTACGACGCCAGGTTCGAGACCTTCGACAGCGAGTGCACGGCGAGCAGGCCCGTGTGATCGCCTCCGCACACGTCCGGGTGCAGCACCGAATGCGCCGATCCCTCCCAGGCAAGACCGAGGTAGCACTCGTCCGAGACGACGACGGCGTCATTGGCGCGAGCCCAGTCGACGATTCCGCGCAGATGAGCCGCCGACAGCACGGCACCCGTCGGATTCGAGGGACTGTTCACGAAGATCATCACGGGTGCGTCCGGCCCGTAGTCTCCGATCGCGTCGGCGCGACGCACGACGGCGCCGGCCAGTAGTGCGCCGACCTCGTACGTCGGGTAGGCGACCTCGGGGATCACCACCGTCGCACCGGCGGGCACGCCAAGCTGCGAGGGCAGCCCGGCGATCGCCTCCTTGGTCCCGATGACCGGGAGGATCGACGCCTGATCGAGTCCGGTGACCCCGAACCGTCGCTGCAGCGCCGTGGCAGCCGCTTCGCGGAGGGTGAGCGTGCCCAGGGTGGCCGGGTAGCCCGGGAACTCCGCCGAGGCGGCGAGGGCGTCGCGGATCACCGGGTCGACGGGATCGACGGGTGTGCCGACCGAGAGGTCGACGATCCCGTCGGCGTGCGATGCGGCACGAGCCTTCGCGCCCGCGATCGTGTCCCACGGGAAGTCCGGCAGGCCGGCGCTCACCGGCCGCAAGCGACTCACGGCGTGATCAGTCCTCTTCGCCCATCGGAGGCAGCTTCTTGATGAACTCGGCGTCGTAGTCGACCTTGCCGACCTTGCTCGCCCCACCGGGCGAACCCAGTTCGTCGAAGAAGTCGACGTTGGCGCTCACATAGGGCTCCCACTCGTCGGGCACATCGTCCTCGTAGAAGATCGCCTCGACCGGGCACACCGGCTCGCAGGCACCGCAGTCGACGCATTCGTCGGGCTGGATGTAGAGCATCCGGGCACCCTCGTAGATGCAGTCGACCGGGCACTCCTCGACGCACGCCCGATCCAGGACGTCGACGCAGGGCTCGGCGATGATATAGGTCACAACGCTCTCCTCACTGAACAGATGACCGAAGGCGAGGGCTGATCGCATCCGGCGGAAGTCTCGATACAGATTATCCGCCCCGGTCGTCCCGGGCCGAAACGCCTCCCCCGCAAGGGGCTGCAGATCACACCCATCACCTGGCACTACTTTTGCGCACGGTGAATGAAAGTCAGATCGACAGGGTCGGCCCAGCCGACCCGACCGGCACCGCGACCCGAGAGTAGTCGGTCGTGCGCTGACGCGCGTTCCGCCCGATGCCCTCGACGATCTCGGTCAGCTCCTCCACGGTCTTCTCCGAGCCGTGCTGACTGCCGGCCATCCGCGAGATGGTCTCCTCCATCAGCGTGCCGCCCAGGTCGTTGGCTCCACCGCGCAGCATCGCGCGTGTGCCCTCCACCCCGAGCTTCACCCAACTGGTCTGGATGTTGTCGATCCGCCCGTGCAGCATGATGCGGGCCAGGGCGTGAACGGCCCGATTGTCGCGCCGGGTGGGGCCCGGCCGGGACGCCCCCGCCAGGTACAGCGGAGACGACTGATGCACGAACGGCAAGGGCACGAACTCGGTGAATCCGCCTGTTCGATCCTGGATCCCGCGCAGGACGTTCAGGTGTCCGACCCAGTGCCGCGGCGAGTCGACGTGCCCGTACATCATGGTCGAGCTGGAGGGGATGCCCACTTCGTGCGCGGTGGTGACGATGTCGATCCACGCCGACGCAGGCAGCTTGCCCTTGGTCAGGATCCAGCGCACCTCGTCGTCGAGGATCTCGGCGGCCGTTCCGGGGATGGAATCCAGCCCGGCCTCGCGCAACGCGGTCAACCATTCGCGGACCGACTCGCCGCCGCGGGACGCTCCGTTCACGATCTCCATCGGACTGAAGGCGTGCACGTGCATGGACGGCACACGCGCCTTGACCGCGCGGACCAGATCCGCGTATCCGCTCACCGGGAGTTCGGGATCGATGCCGCCCTGCATGCAGACCTCGGTGGCCCCCGCGACATGCGCCTCCCACGCCCGGTCCCCGACGTCGGCTGTCGACAGGGTGAACGCGTCCGCATCACCCTTACGCTGCGCGAACGCGCAGAATCGGCAGCCGGTATAGCAGATATTGGTGAAGTTGATGTTCCGGTTCACCACGTAGGTGACGTCGTCGCCGATCACGTCGGCTCGGATCGAATCGGCAAGAGCGGCAAGAGCATCCATGCCCGCGCCGTCCGCGGTCGCCAGAGTCAGGTACTCGTCGTCGGACAATCCGGCCGGATCGGCCTCCGCGTGGCGCAGCGCGGTGGCGACCTCCGACTCCAGCCGCTCGGGTACTCCGGCGTCGGCATCGAGCGCCAGGACCTGCTCGCGGATCGTGTCCCAGTCGCCGAACGCACTCGCCAGGTCGCTACGGGTGTCGGTGTTCCGTCCGTCGGTGTCGATGGCGGTGTTCAGGTCGGTCCGGCCCGACGAGCCCCAGTCCTCATCCGGCTCCTGCCATGGCAGACCCTCCGGACGCACATCGACGGCCAGCCCCGTGTCCGGGTCGGTGAGCGCCGCGACGTGCCGGGCGATGCGGGGATCGATCCACGGCGAACCGGCGAGCACATACCTCGGCTGCGCGGCCGAGCGCTCGGTCAGCGAGTACCCGGTGGACGCGGTGATCTCGGCCAGCGTGTCGAGGTTCGGCCACGGCCGCTCGGGATTGACGTGGTCGGGCGTCAACGGCGACACCCCGCCCCAATCGTCGACGCCCGCCTCGACCAGTGCCCGGCACTCGTCCGCCGACACCAGGTTCGGCGGCGCCTGGATGCGCATGCCCGGTCCCATGACCAGTCGTGTGACAGCCACCGCGGCCAGGAACTCCGACATCTCGGCGTCGGGAGCTGAGCCCATCGCCGTATCGGGTTTGGCCCGGAAGTTCTGGACGATCACTTCCTGAATGTGACCGAACGCCTTCTGCACCTTGCGGATCGCGAAGACGGACTCGGCCCGCTCGGTCCGCGTCTCGCCGATCCCGACCAGGATCCCGGTGGTGAACGGGACGGTGAGCCGTCCCGCATCGGTCAGCACGCGCTCACGGACCGCGGGATCCTTGTCGGGGCTCCCGTAGTGGCATTCGCCCTTCTCCGTGAACAGCCGGGTGGACGTGGTCTCGAGCATCATGCCCATCGACGGCGCGACCGGCTTGAGGCGGTTGATCTCCTCCCAGCTCATCACGCCCGGATTCAGGTGCGGGAGCAGGCCGGTCTCCTCCAGCACGCGGATCGATGCGGCTCGGACGTAGTCGAGAGTGGAGTCGTACCCGCGTTCATCGAGCCATTGGGCGGCCTCCGGCCACCGGTCCTCGGGGCGGTCGCCGAGCGTGAACAGCGCTTCCTTGCAGCCGAGCGCCGCTCCGTTGCGCGCGATCGCGACCACCTCGTCGAGTTCGAGGAACGCCCCGTGCCCCTCACGCTTGAGCTTGCCCGGGACGGTCACGAACGTGCAGTAGTGGCAGCGGTCCCGACACAGCCGGGTCAGCGGGATGAAGACCTTCCGCGAGTAGGTGATCTGCCCGGCCCGCCCCTCGGCCTCCAGCCCGGCGTCACGCACCCGGCCCGCTGCCTCGCACAGCTTGGTCAGGTCGTCGCCGCGAGCGGCGAGCAACACCGCTGCCTCGTCGACGTTGAGTGGGATCGCGTCGGCGGCCCGGCGCAGTGCGCGCCGCATCGCCGATGGTGTCGGATCGCTGACCCCGGATGCCGATTCGGAAGACGTCACCCTGTCGATGGTAGCCACGTCACCCCCGCCTTACGCCACACGGCAGGTCATGGATTCGCGAGCGACCTGATCAGAGCTCGTCGAGCCGTGCCATCGAGTTGGCGAGTGCGCACGCGCCCAGGCCGGACACCAGCAGCAGCAGGACCCGCCAGTCGCCGATCAAGGCGCCGTTGCCGCTGACTCCGGGCAGCGTTGCGGTGAGCACCACCAGCGTCCATGCGATGACAGGTGCGTAGCGCCAGGCCGACGCGGTGAGTTCCGCCGCCCGCTTGAGGAGCACGACGTTTCCGGCCGCCGCGAGGATCACCGTGACCGGAGCGGGCACGGAGCCGATCAGGAGGTTGAGGTAGAAGACGGAGATCACGCCGAGGATCAGCCCGCACAGCGTCAGCAGACCCACCTCGAGCCGGTCGAGCAGCTTCACCGGAGCCCCTCGAACAGGTCGGTCTCATGCCTTCCGGTCGCACCCGGATCGGTCCGGATGAAGTGCTCGACGGCGTGCACCGGCTGCGCGATGCGGTTGGACAGCGCGTACTCGGTGCCCGAAGGCGCGACGGTCACCTGGGTGGCGTGCGCTGCCAGCGCGGCGACCTTCGCTGCAAGCACCCCGGAGACGTCGACGGACGCGGTCACCTGGTCGTCCGGATAGCTCGGCAACTCGCCGCGTTCGGGCAGACGCCAGCCCTCGGGGAGATCCGTTATCGCGGCGAGCCCGGCGTTCAGCGCCGACCGCTGGGTCACCGACTCGTACACCTTGCACGGAAATCCGGTCTCGGCGCGCGAGAGTGCTATGGCCCCGACCGAGATCTCGTGCACGCGCTTGTGGTCGGGGTGTCCGTACGTCCCCGCCTCGTCGTAGGTGACGATCACGTGCGGCGCGAAGCCGTCGATCTCGGCGCGCAGGGCGGACACCAGTTCCGCCTCCGCTGCCTGGACCAGTGCGCGCGGGTGCTCGGCGGACGGAGTGCCGGCCATTCCGGAGTCCCGCCAGCGGCCCGCGCCTCCGAGGAACCTCGGGCCGATCCGGTCCGCACCGGCGGCGAGTTGACGCAACGCGGTGGTCAGTTCCGCGATGCGGAATCCACCGAGCTGGTCGGCACCGCCGTCGGCGACGAGTTGCGCCCACTCGTCACCGATCACCTCCCCCTCTTCACCGAGGGTGAACGTGACGACCCGGACGTCCGCGCCCTCGGCGAGGTAACGGGCGATGACGCCGCCGGTCATGAGCGACTCGTCATCCGGGTGCGCGTGCAGAAGCAGCAGTCGCAGAGGTTCGACCGTCACCGCAGACTCCAGCGCACCGCGTTGCCGAACACGCCCAGCTGCGGCGAACCGTCCAGTGAGACACCGCCGATCTTCTCAGTGGCGGCACCGAGTACCGAGTCCTGGTAGATGGGCAGGTACACCGCCTGGTCGGCGAGCAGATCCTCCGCCTGCTGCAGCTGTTCCGCGGGGTACTCCGAGGTCATCGCCGCCGTCGCGAGCTCCATCAGGTCCGGATCGCACAGGCCCGAGATGTTGCCCGTGTACGTGCTGTCGGGGTCGACGGGTGCCGGTGCTGCGGACGACTTCGGGGATCGGCCGGTCGACGTCGGCAGCACGCTCTCCTCCGCCGGGTCGTCCTCGGGCTCGACGGTGTGCGCACCCGCTTCGGTAGCGGCCTTCGGCGCGGCGCAGCCCACCTGCGAGGCCAGCGCCGTCGCCGGGTCCGATCCCATCGGGTTCCAGCCGACCACCATGTCGACCCGGGCGTTGCGAAGCGCCGAACCGTAGAGCTCGGTGTTCGACATCCCCTGAACGCTCGCGCGGATCCCGCTGGCGCGCAACTGATCCGCCATCGACTCGGCCGCGGACATCACCTGCTCGTCCGAGTTGACCGCACCGATGCGGACCACCAGGTCCTGCTCGCCCTTCTCGATCGGTGCGACGTCGTACGGCAGTCCCGGAACGTCGGTAGGAGTCAGAGTGGGCGTGGCAGGCTCCTCGCTGGCCGACGGGTCGGTCGGCGGCGCCGGACGGGGAGTCGCCTCCCCCGGCTGGTACCCGGCCGTCGCCAGCAGGTCCTTGATCTCCTGCGGGGACGGACGCTGCCGTTCGACGGGCCGGTAACCGCGGTTGGACGGCGCGTACACGGTGTTGGCGGTCGGCGTCACCACCGTGTCACCGGCCGCTGCCGCGCGGATGAGGTTCGCGTCGATGACCCCGAAGATCGCCTTGCGCAGCGGCAGCGACGCCATCGTCGCCGAACGTGTGTTGGCGTTGACGCTGAGACCACGCGCCATCGGCAGCCGTTGGGTCGTGACACCCGGAATGGCACCTACCTCAGCCTCCGACGCCGGTCCCGCGGTCAACGACACCATCGTCGAGTCGCCGTTGCGGATGGTCTGCGCCATCTGCGGCGCCGTGCCCGCCCGTCGCAGCACCACCTGATCGATCTCGGGCGGCTTGCGCCAGTACCGGTCGTTGCGGATCAACCGGACCTCGTCCCGGGCCCGGTCGATCGAGTAGATGGAGAACGGTCCGGCCGTGACCGGCTTCCCGTTGTCCATCCCGGTCTGGAAGCCGCCCTGCTCGGGCCGCAGCGTATGACTCGGCAGCAGCGAGGTGAACAGTTCGCGCCACGCCTCGTACGGGGCGTCGAAGGTCACCGTGACCTCCTTGCCGCCACCGGTGGTGCGCACGTCCTTGATCGCCCGGTACCCCGCGGGCGCCACCACGTTGGGCTGCCTCGCCATCTGCTGCCACAGGTACGCGAAATCGTCGCCGGTCACCGGAAGTCCATCGGACCATTGAGCGTCGTCAACGATCTGATAGGTGACCTCGAACGGCTCCTGGGAGGTGACCTCGGCCGACTTGAGGAGCGCGGCGTTGCGCTCCCACTCCAGCCCCTGCGGGGTCTGGGTCGGCACGAATGCACTGGGCAGCGTGAGGGCCGCGACCGCGGTCGTCACCGTACCGAGGTCGGAGCTGATATGCGGATTGAAGCCGGAGCCGATCGAATCGGTCGCGACGAACACGGTGCGCTCGTCCGGATACTCGTTGGGCGTCGTCTTCGACAACGTCTCGCGGACCGGCGGGGGCGGATCGGCCATGCAGGCTGTCGCCGCGACCCCGACGATCCCCGTCATCAGCACAGCCGCCATGCGTGCCCGCACGGTCTTCATCCGCACACCCTTCCACCGCGTTCCGATCCCACTGCCCCGGCACCGACGGGGCGCCGGGCCCCGAGTCTCACCTCACGGTGGGCGCGGGGCCGGGCAACCAGCCGATCAGGCCTGGTCGCGAGCCTTCGCCCGCGAGCGCTCGCGCGCACGGGTCGAATGGTCCAGATTGACCTTACGCACTCGGCAGACCTCGGGAGTCACCTCGACGCACTCGTCTACGGCGCAGAACTCCATCGCCGCCTCGAGATCGAGCTCCATCGGCTTCGCCAGCGTCTCCATCACGTCCGCGGACGACTGACGCATATTGGTCAGCTTCTTCTCGCGCGTCACGTTGATGTCGAGGTCCTCCGCACGCGGGTTGATGCCCACCACGTGACCCTCGTAGCTGTCGTCGCCCGGGTGCACGAAGAACGTGCCGCGGTCGGAGAGCTGGATCATCGCGAACGGGGTGACACTGCCTGCACGGTCGGACACCAGCGAACCGGTGTGGCGTGCCCGGATCTCGCCTGCCCAGGGCCCGTAGTCGGCGAACACCGCGTTGGCGATGCCGGTGCCACGGGTCTCGGTCATGAAGTCGGTGCGGAAACCGATGAGGCCGCGGGAGGGCACCTCGAACTCCATGCGGACCCAACCGCTGCCGTGGTTGTTCATCTGATCCATGCGGCCCTTGCGAGCGGCGAGGAGCTGGGTGACGGCCCCGAGGTACTCCTCGGGCACGTCGATGGTGAGGTGCTCGAACGGCTCGTGCACCTTGCCATCGACCTTGCGGGTAACGACCTGCGGCTTACCGACTGTCAGCTCGAAGCCCTCGCGCCGCATCTGCTCGACGAGGATCGCCAGCGCGAGTTCGCCACGGGCCTGGACCTCCCAGGCGTCCGGTCGGCCGATGTCCTGCACGCGGAGCGAGACGTTGCCGATCAGCTCACTGTCGAGCCGGTCCTTCAGCATGCGGGAGGTCAGCTTGTGGCCCTTCACGCGGCCGGCGAGCGGTGACGTGTTGGTGCCGACGATCGCCGAGATGGCCGGCTGATCGACGCTGATGCGCTCCAGCGCGACCGGGTTCTCCAGGTCGGCGAGGGTGTCGCCGATCATGATCTCGGACATGCCCGCGACCGCCACGATGTCGCCGGCGACGGCGTACTCGGCCGGTGCGCGATCCACGCCGAGGGTGATCAGCAGCTCGGTGATCTTGGCGCGCTCGATGACCGGCTCGCCGTCCACCTCACGGCACCAGGAGACCTGCTGTCCCTTGCGGAGCATGCCGTTGTGGATGCGGACCAGGCCGAGACGGCCGAGGAAGGGCGACGCGTCGAGGTTGGTGACGTGCGCCTGCAGCGGCGCCTCACTGTTGCCCTTGGGGGCGGGCACGCTGTTGATCAGCACATCGAACAGCGGGTCGAGGTTCTCGCCGTCGGGCACCTCGCCGTTAGCCGGCTCCTCGGTGCTGGCGACACCCGCACGACCCGATGCGAACAGCACCGGCAGTTCGAGGGCGAGCTCGGCGGCTTCGGCAGCCTCGTCGTCGAGATCGGAGGCGAGGTCGAGGAGCAGGTCCTGCGACTCGGTCACGATCTCGCTGATACGGGCATCCGGCCGGTCGGTCTTGTTCACGACGAGGATCACCGGCAGTGAGGCGGCGAGCGCCTTGCGGAGCACGAATCGCGTCTGCGGGAGCGGACCCTCGGAGGAGTCGACGAGAAGCACGACACCGTCGACCATCGACAGCGCACGCTCCACCTCGCCACCGAAGTCGGCGTGGCCCGGGGTGTCGATGACGTTGATGACGTACTCGGAGCCGTCGGGCTGACGGCGGTGCACGGCGGTGTTCTTGGCGAGAATGGTGATGCCCTTCTCGCGCTCCAGGTCGCCGGAGTCCATGACGCGGTCGACGAGTTCGGCACGCTCGCCGAACACACCGGACTGACGCAGCATCGCGTCGACCAAGGTGGTCTTGCCGTGGTCGACGTGCGCCACGATCGCGACGTTGCGGAAGTTGGGGACTGCGCTCACTAAGGTCTCTTTCATCAATGCGGTGTCGGGAAACGACGAACCATGCAAGGGTAGCGGCATCATCCGTCTGATGCGATTTCCACGCTGTCGTTATGTAGTTAGGCTCAGCTAAACTATCGCCATGGGCAAGACCGATCCCGCCAAGGTAGCCAAGCTGAAGCCGAAGAAGAAGTGCTGCCGCAAATCGACCCGCTGCCTTCGCTGCCCCGTCGTCGTGCATCGCATGTCCAAGATCGACTGCGACTCGATGTCCAAGAAGAAGGCGACCAAGGAACTCAAGAAGGCCCGCGCGGCCTAACGACCCATTTCGCGATAACACTGCAGGTCATCGACGAGTTCGGGCACCCACGCCCGATCGTTCGGGACGATCTGGGCCGCCTCCTCCAGTGCCAGCAGTTCGGCGGGGGCCACCCACCGGATGGCGCGATGCTCCACCGCTCGCGGTGTTCCGTCCAGCAGTTCGGCGCGCAGGGCCACCAGTTCCAGACCGGGCTCGGGCTGCACGGTGACGCGCAATCGCGAGCCGACGCGAACGTCGACGTTTAATTCCTCACACAACTCCCGGGCGAGCGCTTCCCGCGGCGTTTCGCCGGATTCCACCTTCCCGCCCGGCAGTTCCCACAGTCCGTCGAGTTCCGGAGGATAGGACCGCTGAGCGAGGAGAAGCCTGCCCGCACGGTGGAGTGCGCCGGCGACTACCAGCACCGCGCTCATCCGCCGATCACCGCGATCCGTTCCGCGGCAGGCGTCAACCGGATCCGCGCGCCCGCCTCGGTCGCCCGGTCGGCGACCGCGTCGAGTTCGATGCCCGCGCCCGGACCCCGATCCACGGCGGCGTGAATCCGCCACTGCCCCACCATCGGTACCGAACGGGTGGCCACGGCCTGCCCATCCGGATCCGCAGTGGCGCGCACCGCATCGGGCCTCAGTCCGACCGAGCACGGCCCGTCCGGCAGATCCGCGAAACCCTCGACGCCGCCGACCGCGACATCGCCGATCGGTGTGCGCAGCGTTCCGGATTCGGCGGTCGCCTCCAGGATCCGGGTGGCACCGAGGAATCGCGCCACCCATTCATCGCCCGGCCTGCGCCACAGCCGTTGCGGCGAGGCGGTGTCGACGATCCGGCCCTCGCGCATCACCGACACGACGTCGGCCATCACTGCCGCCTCCCCGTGGTCGTGGGTCACCACGACGGTCGGCGTGCCTGCAGCGCGGACGATGTCGCTGATCGCCACCGCGAGGTCGTCGCGAAGCCGTCGATCCAGTGCGGCGAGCGGTTCGTCGAGGAGCAGCAGCCGCGGTCGCGGTGCCAGAGCTCGCGCCAGCGCGACACGCTGCGCCTGCCCGCCGGACAGTTCCTCGACCCGGCGCTGCGCCATGCCCGGCAGCTGGACCAGCTGCAGCAGTTCCTCGACCCGTTCGCCGATCTTCTTGCGCGACATACCCCGTCGCGCCAGCCCGTACGCGATGTTCTGGCCGACGGTACGGCCGGGAAAGAGCTGACCGTCCTGGAAGACCACCCCGAAGTCCCGACGATGAACCGGCACCCGCGCGAGGTCGTGCCCGTCGTACGCGACGGTGCCCGACGCGATGGGCTCCAGACCCGCGACGGCCCGCAGCATCGTCGACTTTCCGCACCCGGACGGCCCGAGGAGCGCGGTGACCAGGGACGCTCCTCCGACTTCCCAGTTCACACCGTGCACGGCCTCCCGGTCGCCGTAGCGCACGGAGACCTCACACATCGTCAGCAACGCCTGCTCCTCCCTCTCGTCGGCGACGGACCCGTCCGGTGCCCGTGAAGATCTCCACGGCCGCGACGACCAACGCGCTCACCGCTACCAGCAGTACCGCCGCGGCCATCGCCGTGGCGAGGTTGTCCGGCCCCGGCCGACCCATGAGCTGTCCGATCAGAACCGGAATCGTCGTGGTGTTCGGCCGGGCGAGGAACGTCGTCGCACCGAACTCGCCGATCGCCATCACGAACGCGAACGCCGTGGCCGCACCCAGCGAACGTGCGGTCAACCGCAGATCCACGCTCCAGAAAACCCGCAGCGGGCCGGCACCGAGCGACGCTGCGACGTCACGTTGCCGTGACGGCACCTGATCGAGCGCGGGCACCATCACGCCGACGACCACCGGAATGGCGATCAGCGCCTGGACGCAGGGCACCACCAGCGGCGACGCGGCCACCGAGTACGGCAGTTCGGCGAGCGCGAGGGTGTACCCGAACCCCAGGGTCACCGCGCTCACCCCGAGCGGGACCACCGCGAGAACCGCCCCGACGCGCGACACCAGGCCGCCTGTCCGGGTCACTGCGATGGCGGTGAGCAGCCCGACGGCCACGGCGATCACGGCGGCGAGGAGAGCGCTCGTCAGCGAGTAGCGCAGCGATCCGAGCGCCGACTCGCCGTACGTGTCGTCGACCAGCGCCCGGTACCCGGACAATCCCCACTGCCCGCCCGGCCGCAGCGACCGGACCACGAGGGTGACGACGGGCACCGCCAACCACAGGACCGCCCAGGCGAGCACTCCCGCGACCGCCACGCGGACGACGCCGCGAGGACGACGGCGTTGCATACCCGCCGCGGCGGGTGGCACGCGCGCGCTGCCGACGGCTCGGGCGACGCCGAGCGCCGCCAGTACGAGGAGGATCTGCATCACCGATAGCGCCACCGCCTCGGATAAGTGCCCGTACCCGATTCCCTGCAGGTAGATCTCGGTCTCGAGCGTGCTCGCCCGGCCGCCGCCGAGGATCACGATCACACCGAAGCTCGTGGAGCAGAACAGGAAGATCAGGGCCAGCGACGATGCGACCGCGGGCAGCAGTCGTGGTACCACCACGTCGACGAAGGCGCGCAGCGGCCCGGCGCCGAGCGATCGAGCGGCGGCGACCTCGCGCTGATCCACCCGCTGCCACGCCGCCGACACAACGCGCACCACCACGGCCACGTTCAGGAAGACATGCGCGAGAATGATCGCCGGCCAGCCCTCGCTGATGTCCAGACGCTCGAGCGGCCCGTCGAGGAGGGCGCGGAACGCCACACCGACGACCACGGTCGGCAGCACGAACGGCAGTGTGACGAGCACCCGGATCAGCCCCGCTCCGGGTAGGCGAATGCGCGCGAGGAGCCACACGATCGGTGCGGCGACGATCAGGGCGGCGAGTGCGGAGGCTGCAGCCTGCGCCGCGGTGACGCCGAGCAGACTCCAGGCGTCGGTGCGGTCCCACGCCTGGAGAACCGAGAGACCTCCGTCCGCCGAGGCTGCGCGCGCGGCGAGCACACCGAGCGGCCAGACGAACACTGCGGCCGTGAACAGCATGGGAAGCAGTGCGAACGCCGGACGCGCGGCGACGCGGAAACCCGGAAGCGTCAACGCTTCACGGTCTCGCGCCATTGGTCGAGCCACTTCTCACGGTTCTTGTCGATCACGTCCGGCGACATGCGCACGGTCCACGAGGGCGACGGCGCACGCAGACGCCAGTCCGTGGGCAGCCTGGTGTCCTTCCGGACCGGATACACGTACATGGACGTCGGCAGAGCCGCCTGCACGTCGGGGCTCAGAAGGAAGTCGACGAGTTTGCGGGCCCCGTCGACGTTGCGTGCCCCGCGCAGGATCCCCACGTACTCGACCTGTGCGAAGCAGCTGTCGAGGATCGCATGGGTACCGGGAGTCGCCGCCGGGCTCGACGCGTACGAGACCACGAGCGGCCGCGAGCCGCGACCCTCGCCCGCGCTGAACTCCTGGTTGTACGCCACCTCCCAGCCGGAGACGACCCGCACGCCGTTCTGCACCAGTGCACGCCAGTAGTCGAAGGTCCGGCCCTGATAGTGGCCGATCGTCGACAGCAGGAAACCCATCCCGGGCGACGACGTCGCCGGGTCCATGACCACCGTCAGGTCCTTGTACCGGGGCTCTGTCAGGTCGTCGATGCTCGTCGGCGGCGCAACACCGGCGTTGTCGAACCACGCCTCGTCGACGTTGACGCACACGTCGCCGTGGTCAACGGCGGTGAGCAGGTCGGGGTGTTCGGGCACCGCGTACTCCGAGGCGCCTTGATCGGCGGCGCGCGGGGTGTACGGCTCGAGCGCGTCAGCCTCGATCGGCCGCGCCGCGAAGGTGTTGTCGATACCGAAGACGGCGTCCGCCTTCGGGGAGCCCGGCGTCAGGGAGACCACCGACGAGAGTTGGCCCGCATCGCCGGACCGCACGATGTTCAGCTTGTACCCGGTCCGCTGCTGAAACTCGTCGATGAGCGTCTGCGGAAGCTCGAACGAGTCATGGGTCATGACGCTGACCTCCTCGGTGCTGTCCGAGGACGCACAACCCGCCCCGCCCGCGGCGAGAACGGCGACCAGTCCGATCGCGAGTGCGCGGCGAGCCCGCCGAACGGGCCGCGCTCGTCTCGCGTCGAGAGGTGTCACGTCGAAACTCTCCTGATCTCGGCCGGAGCCGGTGGCTGACACCGCACCTCCCCGATCCTTCTCCCGAATCCGGTTCGCGGTACCTGTTCTCTGCGATCTAACCAGTTAGCCGCAGTTGGACGCAGGCAGCGATGTCCTCCACTGCACGCACACTCAATCCCACATTTCACACTGGTAACAATTTTCACTCCCGTCTCAGAAGTTTCACAGCTGAGCGGTTACACTTTCGACATTGCCCGTTCCGTTTAACGATTGGATCCGTCGTGCGATTTGCGCGCACCCTTCGCACCGCAACCGTCACCGCAGCCATTGCGGTCACGGCCGCGGTCGCCGCACCGGCCACCACCCATGCCGCACCCGCCGAGAAGGCGACCGCAGGCGAGCAGACGATCCCGCTCCCCGATAAGGCACCCGACGTGGACCCCGAAGTCCTCAAGTCACTGGGCGCATTCGCGCCGGCGCTCATCGGATCCGTCGCAACGCGCGACGCCGACGGAAACGTCAACGGCAAGCTCCTGACACAGGCCCGCGAACTCGCGGACAATCCGACGATCCCCGCGGAGGCCTCCGACACCTGGCGTTCGCTGATCGACTTCCTCGGCGAGCCGGGACGCGAGCGCGCAGCCGCCGCCGGCGCGATCCCCGGCGCCGAGAAGGACGCCGCCGAGAAGAAGAAGGCGGACGACGCCCCCAACATCCCGTCCGGCCCCGACAAGCCCAAGATTCAGGAATTCCTGTACCCGACCATCGGCATCGGCTGCATGCCCGGCGGAAACTCCGTGGGCATGGCGCTGACCACCGCCGGACCGCAGGAAGCCCCGGCACCGGGACCGAAGCGCGGCCAGGCGGGCTTCGTCTACACCAGCTTGGGCACCGGTCCGGCCAAGAACAACAACCGTCGCCTCTGGGCCTCGTGGCTGAACCTCGAGACCGGACGCACCGGCCAGACGGCACTCAAGCCGAACCCGAAGATCAACGCCGGGGGGCCGGGCACCTTCACCGGCATCGCCAAGACCGGCCGCGGCCGCATCGTCTCGACCATCTACGGCGACGTCACGACCAGGACCAAGGGCCGCACCGTCTCCTGCACCATCGCTCCGACGATCGGCACAGCGATCATCTGACGCACCGAATTCAGAACGGCACCCTCCGGCACATCGCCGGAGGGTGCCGTTCTTTCTGCACCAGACCCGGGGCCGGAGACCAGGCGGGGCCACACAGTCCAGGCGGCCCGCCGACCCCGCAACCACACCGGTATGCACGCTCAGGTATCCCGCCGATCGCGGCAACATCACAACTAGGACTCGCTCCTTGCGCGAATTGCCCCAGTCGCACCATCATTAACTTAGACAACATTCGTCACATCTGTAACAGGCCTGCGCGTCGAGCGCCGGCCGCGCCGGACTCCTGTCCGCGGAGTGCCGGATAACGCAATCGTGGAGGAGACTCCGTGGAGGGAAACTCAATGAGCGCAGTCGCCAAGAACTCTGTCCGAACCGGACTCGTCGGCGCAGTCGTCACCCTGACCGCCGCATTCGGCATCCCCGGACACGCAGCCGCCGAGCCGAGCGCCACCCCGACCAGCCCGGAGACCTCGCCCGCGACTCCGGAGACCGGACCCGGAACCTCGACCGCTCCGGGCGCCACGCCCACCGAGCCGACCGATACGCCGAGCCTGTCCGAGATCCCGGGCGATGCGGAGCTCGCCGAGATGGTGCGCGTCCTGAAGCAGTCCGGCGCCGCCGAAGCCGCAGTGGAGGCACTGACCGCGATCCTCGGTTCGGAAGGTCAGCTCGACCCGACCTCGCTGCTGAGCAAGTTCGGCATGGGCTCCGACTCGGCACCCGAGACCACCCCGGGCGCACCGAGTACCTCCACCGCGGCTCCTAGCACCGACGGGACAGGGGGCACGGACGGGACAGGCGGCACCGCATCGCCGAGCGGCGAGACTCCGGAATCGAGTTCGCCCGTGCCCGGAGCCCCCTCCCCCAACCAGGTCGCGGGTAACGTCTCGACACCTGTCGCCGGCGACCTGCTCGGCAATCTGCAGAAGCTCACCGGGACGCAGGTCCTGTCTCCGGCGGTTGCACCGTTCTGCACCACACCGACCGACGACAACCCGCTCGGCCTGGTCACGTCCCCAGCTGTGGCCATTCCCGGCCCGTGGCCGGCCAGCGACAACAAGGCCGTCGCCGACCTGCTGGCCGGTACCGGAGCCGACAAGCTGCTGAAACCGGCCGACGAGGCCCAGACCGACAAGCTCAAGCCGGTCAAGGACGGTGACACCGCGTACGCGCTGGTTCCCGGCGAGAAGCCCGGCTCGGATCAGTTCCGGGTCGCGTGGTTCAACACCTCGACGATGAAGGGCGGCTTCACCGACCTCAAGCCGCTCGAGCAGGACAAGACCGTCGGACCGCTGATCAAGGCGGTCACCGGCAGCGATCAGTTCAAGGGCGTCCGTCTGGCACAGGCGAAGACCGGCAAGGGCACCATCCTGTCCGCGGTGTTCGGCACCACCACCACGTCCGGCCGCACCTGCTACTTCCTGCCTGCGCTGGGCGCCGTCAAGAACTGATCGGCACTCCGCGCCCGGCAACCGCATCGCAGTACCCATAACAGAATTCACAGCTGAAGAACCCGAGGAACCGTCATGACCCCGATGCGCCACCCCGTCTCCAAGACCCTCGTCGCCACCGCCCTGGCTGCGGGACTCGTCGCAGGCGGCGTCACCACGACGCGCGCATTCGCCGACCCGGAGGAGTCGACGACCACTCCGGAGGCCCGAGGCGGTCAGACGCCCGGCACCGTCTACGCCAACCGGACGCTCCCGGACGACGACCTGGTGCCCGGCGCGGCCTCGGCGGAGCAGTTCAGCTACTGGACGCAGGGCACCGATGAACGGACGCACCTGTCGACGGCCGTGCTTCTCCATCCGAAGGGCAAGGCACCGTCCGGCGGCTGGCCGGTGATCGCCTACGCGTACGACCCGGCGGGCGTCGCCCAGCAATGCTCGGCGTCCGAGTCGGGCGGTGCCGTCGACGCCGGTGCGGTGTCGTCACTCCTGCAGGACGACTACGCCGTCGTCCTGCCCGGATACTCGACCATTCCGGCCGCCGGCTCGCCGCAGTTCGCCGACTTCACCGTCGCCGCGCACGTCGTCTCGGATGCTGTGCGTGCAGCGACCGACGTGGAATCGGATCTGTCGCCGCGCTGGGCCGTCGTGGGCGAGGGCCTCGGAGCCGGTGCCGCCATCGAGCTGGGCAGCAAGGGTTCGGGGTGGGAGACCAAGAAGCTCGACTTCCGCGGTGCTGCGGCCACCGACCTGCCGATCGGCTACTCGGACACCGTGGCAGACCTGAGCCCGCGCTCAGCTGATGCTCCGTCGAGCGTCGTCACCGATGTCGTCTACACGCTCGCCTCGCTCGACGACAAGGACGTCGCCCCGCTGCTGTCCACCCGCGGCAAGAAGCTCGTCGAGCAGGCCAAGACCACGTGCGCAACCGCGCTGACACGCGCGATCGGCACGACGGACCTGTCCGACCTGGTGCGCAAGCCCATCTCGTCGAACGGCAAGCTAGCGGCGCAGATGCGCGACCGTCTCGGCCTCATCAGCCGCGGTTTCAGTCGTCCGGTGCTGATCAGTCAGAAGCTCGTCGACAAGTCCGCCGACGTTCCGACGTCGCTCGGCTACCTCGCGAACGCGCAGCTGGCCAGCAACAAGGTCGTGGCGAAGACGTACCTGACCACCGACGGCAAGACGGCTGACCGGCAGGAGGACGCCGAGGTGTCGAAGTTCGTGAAGGGCCTGTTCTGAGGCTGGTCGCACCACGAACGACAGCCGCTACCTGGCGGTGGCGGTAGTCCCGCACGTGCGGTACTGCGGATTGACCATCGGAACGAAGGCCATGGCGCCGATCTTCTGACGTACCGATAGCCGGACGGGACCCGCGCCCGGATGGATGACGGCGTTCCAGATCACCCGATTCGCGCGCGTCGGCGTCACCACGGTGCCGGTCCGACCGGTCCGCAGGTTCCGCCATTTCACCGTCGTCCGGATGTTGTACTCGGTGACGTTGAGCATCGTGCCTACGGGACGAGGGCTGTTCGCCTTGAGCGAGAGCACCGGACCGGGGAGGCCGTCGGACGGGAACGTGATGCCCGTGTAGACATCCACGGGGATCGCGATCCGCGGGCCCGGCCACGGGTCGGGACTGTCGCAGCGGAACGTCTTGACGAACTGCGCCTCGGACCACGGGGCGGCACCCGCCGTCGGCGCCGCTGACTCGGGCACCACCGTCACTGCGCCCACTGCGGCGAGAGATGCCGCTGCGAGCACTCCTGCGCGTCGGCAGGTCCCGACGACTCTCCTACTTGGCCCCTGCCTGGTTCGCCCCTGCCCGGTGTTCGGCTGCCCGGTGCTCGGCTGCCCGGTTCGTGACAGTCGAGAGGCTGATGAACTCCGCATGGCCCAGAGTGTGCCAGCACTTACCATGACTCCATGGCGAAACTTCAGATTGCTCAGGACCCGGTTGCCGACGAGCTGCTCTCGAATGATCCGTTCGCTCTGCTCTCCGGCATGCTCCTGGACCAGCAGTTCCCGATGGAGCGCGCCTTCGCCGGTCCGGCGAAGATCGCCGAACGGTTCGGCACTCTCGACCCCGCGGCCATCGCGGACGCAGAACCGGACTCGTTCGCCGACCTCTGCTCGACTCCCCCGGCGATCCACCGGTACGGACGGTCGATGGCGGGCCGGATCCAGAGTCTCGCGCGCATCATCGTCGACGAGTACGACGGCGACACCGCGTCCATCTGGACCACCGCGCGCACGGGAAAGGAGCTCTTCGACCGCATCCATGCGCTCCCCGGATTCGGCGAGCAGAAGGCGAAGATCTTCACCGCGCTCCTCGCCAAGCAACTCGACGTGAAGCCCTCCGGGTGGACCAAGGTGACCGGCGACTACGGGAGGAAAGGGTTCCGTTCGGTCGCCGACGTCGTGGACGGCGACTCCCTCCAACGCGTCCGGGACTTCAAGAAGGCGGCGAAAGCGGCAGCCAAGAAGTAGCGGCCAGTACACTTTCCAGCCATGAGCAGAACACCGGCCGACGCCTACGGCATCATCAACGTGCCTTTCCGCATCGGCTTCGCCTCCGCGGGGATCGCGCTCGGTGCGGTCGAGTCGATGGTGAACGTCGCCCGCATCACGGCAGGCAGCATCGAGACCGAGGTCAACGAGATCCTCGGCGTGGAGACAACCGGCGAGGTGGCGTCGATGCGCGCGCCGCTGGCCATCCTGGCCCAGGTCGCCGATCTGCTGAGTCCTGAACGACCGTTCGGCCGAATCCTGGCCACCGGCGGACCGCTGGACCGCCTGCTCCAACCGGATGGCGTGATCGATCGGCTGACCGCACCCGAGGGCCTGCTCGAGAAGCTGACCGAACGCGGCGGCGCCCTCGACCAGATGACCGACGAGAACGGCATCCTGATGCGGTTGGCGGCCAAGGACGGCCCACTCGACCGGCTCACCCGGGCGGGCGGAGTAGTGGATCAGTTCACCGAGAACGAGGGCATCCTCGAGCGTCTGACATCCGAGGGCGGCATCGTCGACAAGCTGACCGCACCCGACGGTGTCCTGGAGAAGCTGGCCAAGGAGGACGGACTCCTCGACCGCGCGGCGGACGAGGACGGGCTCATCGACCAGTTGCTGGGCGAAGGCGGTGCCATCGACCGGCTCATCGCCCCGGACGGTCCGCTGGACCGCTTCGCCGAGCTGTCCGAGTCATTGGCGTCCCTGCCGCCGAACCTGTCCGCGATGCAGGAGACCGTCGATCACCTCAACGAGGTCGTCGAACTGCTCAACCAGTCGGTGGCCCCCATCGGTGGACTCGCCGACCGGCTGCCGAAACGACTCACCCGAGGCGGAAACGGAACCGGGCGCGGTTACGAGCCCGGCCCGCCCGGCCTCGCCTGAACGAGCGCCCGAACCGCCCCTACTTACTTTTCGCGATGCGGCGCAACCGCACGTTGGCGAACTCGCCGAGGCCCCACTGCCCCAGCTCGCGCCCGTACCCGGACGCCTTGACGCCACCGAAGGGCAGACCCGGCAGCGTGGTGCCGTGCTCGTTGACCATCGCCATGCCGACTTCGAGGCGATCGGCGATGCCCGTGGCACGTTCGACGTCCGAGCTCCACACCGAACCGGAGAGTCCGTAGTCGACGTCGTTGGCCAGTTTCACTGCTTGCTCGTCGTCGGAGACCGAGTAGACGACGGCGACCGGACCGAAGATCTCATCGCGGTACAGGTCCATGTCCTCGGTGACGCCGGTGATCACGCCCGGCGCCATGAAGGCGCCCGGGCGGTCGAGCGCAGTGCCGCCGGTGTGCAGCTTCGCGCCCGCCGCCACCGCTTCGTCGACCTGTTCGACCACTCGGTCACGCGCCTGAACCGATGACAGCGGCCCCACCTTGGTGCCGGCCTCGGCCGGATCGCCCACAGCTGCCGCATCGATCGCGGAGACCAGTCCGGACACGAAATCGTCGTACAGGGACTCGTGGACGATGAATCGCTTCGGTGAGTTGCACGCCTGCCCGCAGTTCATCAGGCGCATCGCCGCCGCACCGGCGGCCGAGACCCCGGCGTCCTCGGAGTCGAGGAGGATGAACGCATCCGACCCGCCGAGTTCGAGTACCGACTTCTTCAGGTTCCGGGCTGCCACCTCGGCGACCGCCGCGCCCGCGCGTCCGCTGCCGGTCAGCGAGACGCCCTGGATCCGCTTGTCCGCGATCATGTCGGCGATCTGCTCGTTGCTTGCGTAGATGTTGATGTAGGCGTCGGTGGGCACGCCTGCGGCGTGTGCGATCTCCTCCATCAGCGCCGACGACGCAGCGCAGATCGGTGCGTGCTTGAGGATGATGACGTTGCCGAGCAACAGGTTCGGCGCTACGAAACGAGCCACCTGGTAGTACGGGAAGTTCCACGGCATGATGCCGATCAGCGAGCCGACTGCCTCACGGGTGACGACCGACTCGGCGGCACCCTGGGGATCGAGCTGCTCGGTCTCGAGGAGCGCCGGACCGTTGTCGGCGTACCAGTCGTAGATCATCGCCGTGATCGCCAGTTCGCCCTTGGCCTCCCCGATGGGCTTGCCCATCTCGCGCGCGATCACCGCAGCGAGTTCGTCCACGCGGTCGCGGTAGGCCGCCGCGGTGTCGCGCAGCATCCGCACCCGTTGGTCGACGGGTGTCCCCTTCCACTCGCTGTACGCCGCGGCGGAACGAGCCAGAACCGGTTCGATCTGATCGTCGGTGAGGGTCGGGAACTCTTTCTCGACTTCGCCGGTGGATGGGTTCTCGGTCACATATGACGTCATGCGGCCGACCCTACGCCGCACAGCGGTTCCGGCAACCGGATCAGCCGAAGGCTCTCGCGAGCTGCTCGAGGTAGCCGTCGATCCCCACCGCCGCGGGCCCGCCCGCACACACCGAAATGGTGACGGCCCCACCGATTCCGTGCACCCCGTGCGTCATTCCGTGCACGCGCGACAGCGCGGGGAATCCCGCGGTGAACACGACCGGGCACCCCGCGAAGACCAGATCGGCGGGTCCGCGATCGACCGAGGACACCATCGTCGCGCCGCTGACATGCGACGGCCGCGGGGCGTCGCGGCGCATGCGGACGGCCGCCGATGCCAGAACTGCGGGGGCGGCCGCCGCCACCTCTCGCTCGGCGACTCTGGATGGCGCGTTCACCCGCCTGCGAGCGGCCCGGATGTCGGCGGCGATGAGCTGTGCGCGCTCGGCGCGGTCGGGTACCTCGGTATGCAGACTCATCCCGACGGTCTGGAACCGGTTTCGGGGCAACGGGCCCGGATCCTGGTCCGGTTGCGAATCGTCCGGTGGCGACGCCCCGACGTGCGGATCGTCGAACGCGACGGTCAGCTCCACCACCGGCCCCGCGTCGGGTGCGCCGACGAATCCGGGCAGCACCTCGGCCAGCACGGCCAGTGCCCCGGCAGTGACGGGTGCGCCGCCGGGACGCACCCGGTCGGCGGGGACGGTCAGGGTGCGCAGAACACGGTGATCGCCAGGGTCGGTGTTGAGCCGGGTCGCCGGCACCGGTCCCGGCACGGTCGCTGCCGGGTAAGACGGGCTCACCTCGTCAGGCGGATCCCGCCGCGCCGATGCGGCGAGGCCCGCCACCGTCGTCCACGCCATGCGCGGGCCGATCAGTGCCGTGCCGCGCAGTGCTGCCAGCCGATGATCCTCCACCGCCACCGGCTGGTCCCGAACGATCGGGACCTCGCCGCCGAACAGTGCCCGGGCGATCGCCGAGACTCGTCGCCCGTCGCCGAGCGCATGCGAGATCTGCAGGACGACCACCCGCCCCGCGGCGGAGCTCGCACGAGGGACGCCCTGAACGTCGTCGAACACGTGGATGCGCCACAGCGACCGGTCCTCCCGCAACTGGGTGCCGATCAGCGCCGCCACGGCCGACCGGCAGTCGGCCCAGTCCCGACCACGCGGATGCACGACGATCGCGTCATCGCGGATACCGGTCGTCGTCCATCGCGGATAGTCCAGGTCGACGGGTACCGGCTCCACCGCCAGATGAAGGTCGGCGATCCCGGCCGCGCGGCGTCGCAGCTCGGCGGTCAGTTCAGCGTCGGACACCTCACCGGAGCGCTCGAACGCGAACAGCAGGAACTGATCGTTCCCGGTCTGCATGGACGCCCAGTACATCGCGGCGTCCGCGGGCGCCATCTCGTGCAACAAGCGACCTCCTTGCCAATGCTCAATGGCAGCGTGGGAATAATGCGTGCATGACCGAGTCGACCATCTCTGGAGCCATCGATCCCGCCACCCCCGTCATCGTAGGCGTCGGACAAGCATCCGAACGGCTCGACGATCCGGGCTACCGTGCAGCAGGTGAAGCCGACCTCGCGGCCGGCGCCGTACGTGAGGCCTTCGCCGACACCGGCGCCGACCCGGACGCGGTCGCCGGCCTGATCGACGTCGTCACAGCCGTCCGCTCCTTCGAGAAGTCCAGTCCCGCATCGTCATCGCCGCTCGGCAGACCGGACAACATGCCGCGCGCCGTGGCCGAGCGCACTGCGATGAGTCCGGGCCGCGCGGTGGAGGAGGTCACCGGAGGTCAGAGTCCCGAGCACCTGGTGCACGAGTTCGGCGCTGAGATCGCCGCGGGCCGTATCGAAGCGGTCGTTCTCTTCGGCGCGGAGGCCATGTCGACGATCCGTGCCGCGCAACGCGGAGACGACCGCCCGGACTACGGCGAGACCGTCGGCGGGCAGTTGGAGGACCGCGGATACGGCATCACCGGTCTCACCTCCCTCGAAGAGGTGCGGCACGGAGTGATGACGCCGATCGCGCAGTACTCGGTCGCCGAGAACGCCCGCAGGCACCGGCTCGGACTGTCGCAGGCCGACTACGCCGCGAGGATGGGCGAACTCTTCGCGCCGATGACCGCAGTCGCCGCCAGGAATCCCCATTCCGCTGCGCCACAGGAGTACTCGCCATCGGACCTGGTCGAACCGACCGAGTCGAACCGCCGGGTGTCCGTGCCGTACACGCGTCGCCTCGTCGCGCGCGATCAGGTGAATCAGGCCGCGGCGGTCGTTCTGATGTCGGCAGGTTGCGCACGGGCGGCGGGCATCGATCCCGCACGATGGGTGTTCGTGCACGGCCACGCCGACGCGGTGGAGCCCCCATTGCTCGGCCGGCCCGACCTGTCGCAGGCCCCTTCTGCTCCCGCGGCCGTGCGCGAGGCACTGCGGATGGCGGACATCCGCCTCGATGAGGTCGCCACCCTCGACCTGTACAGCTGCTTCCCGATCGCCGTGTCGAACGTGTGCGACGCACTCGGTCTCGAGCCGGACGATCCCCGCGGGCTCACCGCTACCGGCGGCCTCCCCTACTTCGGCGGACCCGGCAACAACTTCGCCATGCACTCGATCGCCGAGATCGTCGCAGCCGCCCGGTCCCGGCCCGGTTCGTTCGGGCTGGTGGCCGCCAACGGTGGGATCCTGAGCAAATACTCGGTCGGCGTGTACTCCACGACTCCGACTCCCTGGCGCGCCTCGACGTCGGCCGACCTGCAGCGCGAGATCGATCGCGCACCGCGTATCGAGCTGACCCGATACGCCGACGGCCCTGCGGTGATCGAGTCGTTCACCGTTCTCGATCCCGACCTGCCCAGCCGATTCGCAGCGGTGATCGCGCGGCTTCCGGATCAGAGCAGATTCGTCGCCAATGCCGACGGCGACACCCTCCTCGACCTGCTCACCGGCCCCGACGATCCGATCGGGAGCACCGTGTTCGCCCGATCGTCCGCCTCCCGGAACGTGGTGACGGCGACCCGCGCCGAACTCGACGAGCGGCATCCGCGACATCCCGTCGGGTTCGCCGACGAGTACGAGGACCTCGACGTGCGACGCGACGGCCACGTGCTGGAGGTCGTGATCAACCGGCCTGCGTCGCGCAATGCGATGAGTCCCGTCACGAACGCCGAGCTCGACGCGGTGTTCGACGCCTACTTCGCCGACCCCGACCTGTGGGTGGCGATCCTGACCGGAGCAGGCGACCAGGCATTCTCCTCCGGCAACGACCTCGCGGCGAGCGCCGGTGGCGGGGTGCCGACGATTCCGGAGAACGGCTTCGGCGGTCTCACGGCACGTCGGTCCCTCCCGAAGCCCGTCATCGCCGCCGTCAACGGGTTCGCCCTCGGTGGCGGGCTCGAAGTGGCCCTCGCCTGCCACCTGATCGTCGCCGATGAGCAGGCCACATTCGGACTGCCCGAGGTACGCGTCGGGTTGATCGCCGCGGCGGGCGGTCTGGTCCGCCTCCCGCGCACGCTCCCACCGGCGCTGGCCCGAGACATGATCCTCACCGGGCGTCGACTCGACACGACCGAGGCCCTCGCTCACGGTCTGGTCTCGCGCATCGCGCCGCACGGCGGCGTGATGGATGCCGCGCGCCGGGCCGCCGCGGAGATCCTCAGGGGCTCACCTTCGTCGGTTCGCGCATCGATCGCCGCCATGTCGGCCGCCGACGCCGAACCGGACACCGTCAGTGCTGTCCGCGGCAGCCTCGGCGCGCTCGACTCCGTGCTCGTCAGCCAGGACACCCACGAGGGGATCATGGCCTTCGTGGAGAAACGCGAGCCACGCTGGACGGGCCGGTAGGAGCCGAGCGCCTCGCCGCCGCAGAAACTAGGACGTCCTACCTATTGCATTACTTGGACTTCCAAGTTTATGGTGACCTCACCCACTCCGAATCCGAGAAAGAGGTTCCTCCACATGGGCGAGCTGCGCACCATCGACCACTACATCGACGGCCGTCGAGTCGCAGGCAAGGGCGACTCCGCCGACGTCTACGACCCCAGCACCGGCGCCGTTCAGGCACAGGTGCCGCTAGCCACCACCGCCGACGTCAACGCCGCCGTCGCGTCGGCCGCCGTGGCCCAGCGCGAATGGGCGTCGTGGAACCCGCAGCGTCGCGCTCGCGTCATCATGAAGTTCATCGATCTGGTGAACCAGAACATCGACGAGCTCGCCGACATGCTCTCCTCCGAGCACGGCAAGACCCTCCCCGATGCCCGCGGCGACGTCCAGCGCGGCATCGACGTCATGGAATTCTCGGTCGGCATCCCGCACCTGCTCAAGGGCGAGTACACCGAAGGCGCGGGCAGCGGAATCGACGTGTACTCGATGCGCCAGCCGCTCGGCGTGGTCGCCGGCATCACGCCGTTCAACTTCCCTGCGATGATCCCGCTGTGGAAGGCCGGCCCGGCCCTCGCGTGCGGCAACGCCTTCGTCCTGAAGCCGTCCGAGCGCGACCCGTCCGTTCCCGTCCGCCTCGCGGAACTGTTCACCGAGGCCGGCCTGCCGGATGGTGTGTTCCAGGTGGTCCACGGCGACAAGACCGCCGTCGACGCGCTGCTGCACAATCCGACCGTCAAGGGCGTCGGCTTCGTCGGCAGCTCCGATATCGCGCAGTACATCTACGAGACCGCCGCCGCCAACGGCAAGCGCAGCCAGGCTTTCGGCGGCGCCAAGAACCACATGATCGTCATGCCCGACGCCGATCTCGACCAGGCCGTCGATGCCCTGGTGGGCGCGGGCTACGGCTCAGCGGGCGAGCGGTGCATGGCCATCTCGGTGGCCGTCCCGGTCGGCGAGGAGACGGCGAATGCACTGCGCGCGAAGCTGATCGAGCGTGTTGAGAAGCTCCGCGTCGGCCACAGCCATGACACGACCGCCGACTACGGGCCGCTCGTCAGCGCTCAGGCCCTCGAACGCGTGAAGTCGTACATCGCCAAGGGCGCCGAGGAGGGCGCGGAACTCGTCATCGACGGCCGTACCCGCGGTGCCGACGACACCGAGTTCGACGGCACCGACATCACCGGCGGCTACTACGTCGGCCCGACCCTCTTCGACCACGTCACCAAGGACATGACGATCTGGACCGACGAGATCTTCGGACCGGTCGTGACCATCGTGCGCGCCAAGGGCTACGACGAGGCGCTCTCGCTCCCCTCAGAGCACGAGTACGGCAACGGCGTCGCGATCTTCACCCGCGACGGCGACGCGGCACGCGATTTCACCTCGCGGGTCGAGGTCGGCATGGTCGGCGTCAACGTTCCGATCCCCGTGCCGGTTGCCTACCACACGTTCGGCGGCTGGAAGCGCTCCGGATTCGGTGACCTGAACCAGCACGGCCCGGCGTCGATCATGTTCTACACGAAGACGAAGACCGTCACGTCGCGCTGGCCCTCGGGCATCAAAGACGGCGCGGACTTCTCGATCCCGACGATGGACTGAGGCTCGCACGCATGCCCTACCCGGTTCTGACCGACGACGATCGGATCGTCGTCGAGACGGCTCGCGACTTCGCGCGCAAGAGGCTCGCCCCGTACTCGCTCACCTGGGATGCCGACAAGCATTTCCCGGTCGACGCGATGCGGGAGGCCGCATCGCTCGGCATGGCCGGCATCTACACGAGTGACGACGTCGGCGGATCCGGTCTGCGCCGCATCGACGGCGTCCGGATCTTCGAGGAACTCGCCAGAGCCGACCCGGTGACCGCAGCGTTCCTGTCGATCCACAACATGTGCACCTGGATGGTCGACACCTACGGCACAGACTCCCAGCGCTCCACGTGGGTGCCCGGCATGGCGTCCATGGACCTGATCGCGAGTTACTGCCTCACCGAGCCGGGCGCCGGGTCGGACGCGGCAGCACTGTCGACGTCGGCGCGGCGCGACGGCGACGAGTACGTCCTGCGCGGCAGCAAGCAGTTCATCTCCGGCGGCGGTGTCTCGGACGTCTACGTCGTGATGGCCCGCACCGGCGACAAGGGGCCGCGCGGCATCTCCACGTTCGTCGTCGAGAAGGGCGCTCCCGGACTGTCGTTCGGGCCCGCCGAGGCCAAGATGGGCTGGCACAATCAGCCGACCGCCCAGGTGGTCTTCGACGACGTCCGGGTCCCCGCCGCGAACCTGCTCGGCGGCGCCGACGGCGAGGGCACCGGCTTCTCGATCGCCATGAACGGGCTCAACGGCGGGCGGCTCAACATCGCTGCGTGCTCGATGGGCGGCGCACAGGCCGCGTACGACGCAGCCCTGCAGTACACAGCCGAGCGAGAGGCATTCGGCACTCCCCTCATCAAGGAGCCGACGATCAGCGCGACCCTCGCCGATATGGCGACGTCGCTCGAGGCCTCGCGCCTGATGCTGTGGCGGGCTGCGGAAGCGCTCGACGCCGGGGACCCGGACAAGGTGCAGCTGTGCGCGATGGCGAAGCGGTTCGTCACCGAGACCTGTTACACGGTGGCCGATCAGGCGCTGCAGTTGCACGGCGGATACGGCTACCTGCACGAGACGGGAATCGAGAAGATCGTCCGCGATCTGCGCGTGAACCGGATTCTGGAAGGAACCAACGAGATCATGCGGATGGTGATCGGCCGAGCCGAAGCCGCCCGTGTCACAAGCGAAAGGACCAACCGATGAGCACCATCGCCTTCCTCGGGCTGGGCAACATGGGCGGCCCGATGGCCGCCAATCTGATCGGCGACGGCCATCGCGTCGTCGGCTTCGATCCGTCCGCCGACGCACTCGCCGCCGCCCGTGAGCACGGTGTGGAGCCGGCCGACTCAGCGGAGGCCGCCGTAGCCGGGGCCGACGTCGTCATCACCATGCTTCCCAGTGGCGCCATCGTGCGCTCGGTGTACGAGACCGTGCTCCCCCACGCGACACCCGGACAGCTGTTCATCGACTCGTCGACCATCTCCGTCGAAGATGCGCGCGACGTCAACAAGCTCGCCACCGACGCCGGGATACTGCAGATCGATGCGCCCGTCTCCGGCGGCGTCAAGGGTGCGACGGCGGGCGCCCTCGCGTTCATGGTCGGCGGCGACGACGCGTCACTCGCGGCCGCACGTCCGGTACTCGAGCCGATGGCAGGAAAGGTCGTCGCGTGCGGCGATCCCGGCAACGGTCAGGCGGCGAAGCTGTGCAACAACATGATCCTGGCAGTTCAGCAGGTCGCCGTCGGCGAGGCGTTCGTCCTCGCCGAGAAGCTCGGCCTGTCTGATCAGGCGCTCTACGACGTGGTGACCGGCGCGACCGGAAACTGCTGGGCGTTGCACACCAACTGTCCGGTCCCCGGCCCGGTGCCCACCGCACCGTCGGAGAACGAGTTCCGGCCCGGGTTCGCGACAGCCTTGATGAACAAGGACCTGGGGCTCGCCATGGCGGCCGTCGAATCCGCGGGATCAACCGCACCGCTCGGTACGCAGGCTGCCGATCTGTACGCTGCGTTCGCGCAGGAGAACGGCCATCTGGACTTCAGCGCCATCATCGGCACCCTGAAGTAGCGGACCGGAGCCCGACCGTGAATGAGGAGTGAGAGTGCGAGACCAACGTGACCCGATCGCACTCGCGCGGCACAACTGGGAGGACGCCGGGTGGGGCGGCGCCGTCGCCGACGGCATGGAGGCCGTCACCTCGGTGATGCGCGCGCACCAGATAATGCTGGCGCGGATCGAGCAGGAGCTCAAGCCGTTCGGGCTCACGTTCGCTCGATTCGAACTGCTCCGGCTCCTCGCCTTCAGCACTCACGGCGCGCTGCCGATCTCGAAGGCCAGCGACCGGCTCCAGGTTCACGTCTCGTCTGCCACCAGTGCCGTAGCGCGTCTCGTCGAAGCCGGACTGGTCGAGCGCCGTCCGCATCCGACGGACGGACGGACCACGCTCGTGGCGATCACCCCGGGCGGCTGCGAAGTCACCGAACGCGCGACGCTCGTCCTCAACGAGGTCTTCGCGGATATCGGGATGCCGCAGAACGAGTCCCGTGCGTTGGTCGAAGCCATCCGCAGCCTCCGACGGTCGCATGGCGACTTCTGAACCGGCCGTCTCACAGAGATCAGATGACGGGACTTCCGAACAGTGTCAAGGGATCTGTGCACCGCGCTTGCGCCCCTGCGCACCCAAGCGGACCCGGGTAAGGTCGGACACGTCGCCCCGTCCGGGCGGCACCGGCCCGGGGAGGGCCGGATTGACGATCACACGGAGGGTCCCATGGGAATCGCAGACGACGCACAGAACAAGGCCGAAGACCTGAAGGGACGCGCCAAGGAAGCCACCGGCGCTGCCACGAACAACGAGGACCTGAAGAACGAGGGCAAGACCGATCAGGGCACTGCCGCCGCTCGCGACAAGGTGACCCAGGTCGCCGACAAGGTCAAGGGCGGCGTCGACTCGATCAAGGGCAAGATCACCGGACGCTGACCGTCGCCGACGGACACGACCTTCGCGCCGGGCCGGATCGCAACTGCGATCCGGCCCGGCGCTGCTCGTGCGAGACCACCGATTCGGCCGCGCCCCCGAACCACACCGATGCGATCAGGACACCAGTTTCAGCCCGATCACGCCGGCGACGATCGCGCCGATGCAGAGAATCCGGAGCACGCTCACCGCTTCCGCACCGGTCGCCATCGCGTAGACGACGGTGATCGTCGCGCCTATGCCGACCCACACGGCGTATGCAGTGCCGGTCGGCAAGTCCCGCATCGCGTATGCGAGACCGGCCATGCTGGCGGTCAGCGCCACGAAGAAGACGACGGTCGGAGTCAGTCGCTGCAAACCTTCGGACTTGCCGAGTGCGGTCGCCCAGACCGCCTCGAGGACACCGGATATGATCAGCACGATCCACGCCACGACGATTCCCGTCTCCACCGTCTTGTCGCGGACCGGGTACGGCGGGCTCGTCCGGGGCCGGACGTCGCCGGCCACTGGATTCGAGAATACCCGGTGGTCACAGCTCCGTCATGGCGGGACCCGGTGGATTCGGTCACCATGGGGGAACATGCGGGACACTACGGCGGGAGATCCGATATGACTGACGCGAACAACGGCGGCCGTCCGGGCGGCCCCGACGCACCGGACTGGTTCACGCGCGAGGCGAGTGAGGGGCTCCGCCGGATGTTCGGCCAGTTCGTCGAGAGCCAGGTGCGCGGCGAGAAGCCGTTCTGGGACCGACCGGCGCAGCGGCCGGCGACCGACTCCGTGAGCCCCTCGCGACCGGCTCCTGCTCCGGACGGCGACGGCGTGTGGGCCATCGTCTCCACCGCGGGTGGTGCCGTACGCGTCGAGGAGTTGTTCGCCGGCGAACTCGACGCGCTGCGCGCCAACCAGCACAACGTCGATCCCGACCGGTCCGTGCGATTCCTCCGCTACGGCAGCCCGATCGCCCAGATGCAGCCTGGCTCGCGACTCGACTGAATCCGCGATCGCGGAACACGCCCGGCGATCCACTGACCTGGAACGCCTATTGCCCACCTCCCCGTTCGGGCCTACGGTCAGTACATGGTGGCACCACTGGACCTCGTGCGCGACCCTCGTCTCTACCAGGCGGCTGCAGTCGGCCAGACGGTCGACGCCGCCATCTGCATACAGCCGATCCCCTACGTCGCCGCATGCCTGGACTCGGTGCGCTTTCCGGCCGAGAATCGTTGGATCTTTCCCGTCATCAAAGGCGCATCAGCCATCGGGCTCGCGAGCGTGTACCGCTCTCCGGCGCTCGCCAGGTTCACCGCGGTGATGCTCACCGTCTACTTCGCCCTGGCCGTCGGAATGCACATCCGGGCTCGCGACTTCGGGCTGAACGCAGCCTCGGCGACATCGCTGCTGACCTTGTACGGCGCCCTCGCCGCGACCGGCCCGCGAACCGACTGCGACTGCAACGGAGCGTGCACGGCGAGGTGCTCGAGAGACTAACCCCGGTGAGCCGGCCCCAGCGCCGTCAACGCCCGATCCGCGTGCACGGCCATGTTCACTTCGGAGGCGATCACGTCGACGATCACCCCGTCGGTGCTGATCGCGAACGTGGTGCGTTTGGTCGGCATTCCGATCGCGCCGAGGACACCGCCGCGCTTGACGCCGTACTGCGTGGCGACCTCACCGTCCACGTCGGCGAGCAACGGGTAGTCCAATCCGTGTTCGGTCGTCCACTTTCCCTGCTTCGTCACGTCGTCGCGGCTGATGCCGACGCGCTGCACCCCTGCCTCGGTGAACTCCGCGGCCAGATCGCGGAAGTGGCACGCCTCCTTGGTGCAGCCCGGCGTGAACGCCGCCGGATAGAAGAACAGGGCGACTGGCCCCTCCGCGAGAAGTTCCGGCAGTCGCCGGATGTGGCCGTTCTGGTCGGGCAGAGCGAAGTCGGGGGCGCGATCACCGGGTTTCATGATTCAACGGTACCGGCGCTGCCGTCATCCGGTTCCGGCGTCGTGCATGATGATCGCGACCTGTACGCGGTTGGCGGCTCCGAGCTTGCTGAAGATGTGCGAGATATGGGCTTTCACCGTCGCCACGCTCATGTACAGCTCGGCGGCGATCTCGGCATTGGACGCCCCCTTCGCCAGGCTCCGCGCCACGTCGCGCTCTCGCCCGGTCAGCCCCCGCACCGCTGATGCGGCACGGTCCGATCGACCGTCGTCACCCGACTCGACGACCTGCTTGATGAGGGCGGCCGTCACCGACGGACTCAACGCGGGCTGCCCGGACAACACGTTCCGCATCGCAGTCACGATGTCGCCTGGCGGAGTGTCCTTGAGGAGGAACCCGTCGGCACCCGCACCGAGTGCCCGCACCACGTACTCGTCGGCGTCGAACGTCGTCAAGACGATCACCGCGGGCGGATGCGGCAGCCGCTTGAGTTCCGCGGTGGCGGCGATGCCATCGAGGACGGGCATGCGCAGGTCCATCAGCAGCAGGTCGGCGCGCAGCGTCGCGTGCACGTCGATCGCCTCGCGTCCGTCGGCCGCTTCGGCGATCACGTCGAACTCCGGAGAGCCCCCGAGTAGCAACTTGAGTCCCGACCGGACGAGCGGATCATCGTCCGCGATCACGATCCTGCTGACCTGCGGGCTGTCCGTGGCACTCACGCCTGCCACGGTAATCGCACTTCGAGCCGGAACGTCCGCTCGGTCGTGATCCCGTACGACTGGGTGCCGCCGTGCAGTGCGACCCGCTCGGCCAACCCGACGAGTCCGAGGCCCGACCGGGGCGCGGACGAGCCCGTTATCGACAACGGATTCTCCACCCGCAGTTCCACGCCCTCACCCGGCGTTCCCGACAGACGCATCCAGACGACGCTGTCCGGCGCATGCTTGCGCGCGTTCGTGAGCGCCTCCTGGACGCACCGGTAGAGCGTGCGGCCCAGAGCGGGCGGCAGCTGTGCGACGTCCAGTTCCCGATCGGCATCGATCCGCATTCCGGTGCGACGGTTCTGCTCGACCAGTTCCGTCAAATCGAGCGCGGTCTCCTGAGGCCGCTCCGGATCGGCGTCGCCGGGGCCGTCCCGAAGCACCCCGAGTACCTCACGCAGTTCCTGCATCGCCAGGTGCGACGTCTCCTGAATGGTCTGCGCCGACTCGCGAACCTGGTCGACGGGCAGGTCGTCCCGGAACGCCAGCGCACCCGCATGCATGCTGATGGTGGAGATCCGGTGCGCCAGCACGTCATGCATCTCGCGGGCGATGCGCGCGCGTTCGGCGACCTGAGCCTCGCGAACCTTCGCATGCTGCTCGGCCTCGGCGAGTGTCGCGCGAGCTTGCCAGCTCGACAGCAGTTCGCGGCGCGAACCGACGTACATGCCCCACGCGACCACCAGCGCGCAGATCACGACGACCATGGCGAACCCGAGGAGTCCGAGCTCGTCCTCCTCTGGTGGATTCGTAACCACCTCAGCTGCGATCACGCAGACCACGGTCAGCAGCATCTGCGGGATTATCTCGCGCAACCAACGACGCGTCGCCAAGGACACCAGAGCCAATGCCGCCGGGCCCGCCGCCGTCAGCGACACGATGCTCGCGATGTTCGCGAAGGTGCACACCGCGACCGGATATCTGCGGCGCCACCGCATCGTCGTGACCATGGTGACGGCGCCCAGAGCGAGGTCGATGACCAGCCACCACTGCACGTTGTGCAATTGGTCGTCGGCCCGCGGCAGCCACGCCACGACCGACACCGCAACGGCCAGCGCTAAGCGCCAGACATGGCCCCATCGGGTCAGAGCTGGCTGATAGGTTTCCGGTCGCACCACTCACACGCTAGTCAGTGGTTCCCGCGACGGGCCTCCGCCTCGGGTCGACTTCGGCCTCATACTTTGGTCGTACGCCGAATTGTCCGCGCGGCGGATGACATCTCCTCGTGTGAGGACCACGATTGGTCCCATGATCGAAGTGAAGAACCTCTCCAAGCGTTACGGCGATTTCGTAGCCGTCGACGATGTCTCGTTCACCTGCAAACCGGGCCGGGTGACCGGCTTCCTCGGACCCAACGGCGCAGGCAAGTCGACCACGATGCGGATCATCGCCGGACTGACCCCCGCCGGTGCAGGCACCGCCACCATCCGCGGCGCCGCCTACCGCGACATCCCCAATCCGACTCTGCATGTCGGCGTCCTCCTCGATGCCTCGGCGCAGCACGCGGGGCGGACCGGGCGGGAGATCCTCCGACTGTCGGCGATGACTCTGGGCGTGCCGATGTCACGAGTCGACGACGCGCTCGCCATGGTCAGCTTGTCCAAGGAGGAGGCCGGCCGTCGGGTTCGCAACTACTCGCTCGGCATGCGACAGCGTCTGGGCATCGCGAACGCCCTTCTCGGCGACCCGGGCGTGCTGATCCTCGACGAACCGGTCAACGGTCTCGACCCGGCAGGCATCCACTGGATGCGCACCCTGCTCCGCGATTACGCGAACCGCGGCGGCACCGTCATGCTGTCATCGCATCTCCTGCACGAAATCGAGATCATCGCCGACGACCTGATCGTCATCGGCCACGGCAAGATCGTCGCGCAGGGCACCAAGGAGGAACTCCTCGCAGGTACCGGTGCCATCGTCCGTGCCGCCGACAACGACCAGCTCGGGCGAGCGCTCTCCGCGGCAGACGTCGCCGCGCATCCCGCCGACGGAGGCGGGTTCCGTGTCGAGGTCGCACCGGACGTGGCCGGACGCATCGCCCTCGACGCCCGTGTGCACCTCGTCGAACTTCGCGGCGGCGACGGCGCCCGCTTGGAGGAGATGTTCCTTCAGCTGACGCAGAAGACCCAGCGAGACCAAACCACCGTGAACCAGGGAGTTCAGTCATGACCGCGCCCGCAGCATCAGCACCCGCCGTGTTCGACAGCCCCGGAATCCCGCTGACCCGTCTGATCAAGGTCGAGCTCCGCAAGCTCGTCGACACCCGCGCCGGCTTCGCCCTAACGGCATCGATCGGCGCCATCTCCGCGATCATCGCCGTCGTCAAACTCGCCACTGGCAGCAACGATCCCGCCGGCCTCAACTTCGGATCGTTCTTCCAGATGATGACCATCCCGATGGGCATCCTGCTGCCGATTCTGGCGATCCTGCTGGTGACGAGTGAGTGGAGTCAGCGCGGAGCGCTCACCACGTTCACGATGGAACCGCGGCGCGAACGCATCATCATCGCGAAACTCGCGGCGACGCTGATCGCCGGACTGGGCGCGATCGTCGTCGCGCTGATCTTCGGCGCGATCGGCAATCTGCTCGCAGGCCTCGCCTACAACGATCCGGCGGGTTCCTGGGAGATCCCGGGATCGGGTCTCCTGAACGCCGTCCTGCTCCAGGTGATCGGCATGCTGATGGGCTTCGCTTTCGCTGCTCTGATCCTGCACACAGCGGGCGCGATCATCGCGTACTTCGCGGTACCGACCGTGATGTCGCTGATCTCCGAACTCATTCCGTGGTTCCGGGAGAATCTCACCGACTGGATCGATCTCGGTCACGCACAGATCCCGCTGCAGGAGGCGGACGCGGTGACCGGCGGCGAATGGGCACGCATCGTGGTCGCGGTCGTGATCTGGGTCGCGATTCCCCTGTTCTTCGGAATCAACCGAGTCATGCGTTCAGAGATCAAGTGAGATAGCCGAACTCGAACGCTCCCGGCGGTCGGGGCACCCGCTTCTCCCCGGATGACCCGACTGCACTGTGAAAGGCGAAGCGGCGCCCGCTGAGACTGCTCCACCCCGGTGGAGCGTGAGGGGTCTCAGTGCGGCGCCGCTTCGTCGCGCTCAGGCCCCTTCGATAGACCGTCTCGTCTAACGCTTCGCCGCGATTCGACCAGCGGAAAGGGCACGGTAGGCCGCGACGTCGAATCGTCGGGTCGCGGATCTGTAGGCGAACGTGAAGCCCGGCCAGTTCTGGGTGTTCTTGCCGTCGGCCGTCGTGTACCACCCGTCGCAGCCGGTCGCCCACACCGTCTCGCCGAGGAGCTGCTGAACGTGCGCGTTGTGGTCGGACTCGACGTCGGCGCGCACCTCGACCGACTTCAGGTTCCGGCGCCGCAACTCCCGGACGGCGTCCTTCACGTACGCGAACTGCGACTCGAGCATGAACACGATCGAGTTGTGCGACAGGTTGGTGTTGGGCCCGTACAGCATGAACATGTTGGGAAACTGCGGCACCGTGATGCCCAGGTAGGCGTGCGCACCGTCGCGCCACTCGTCGTTGAGATCGGCACCTCCCCGACCGGTGATCGTCATCGGCGCCAGGAAATCGGTGGCCGCGAAACCGGTGCCGAGGACGATCGCATCCACCTCGTGCAGCTCGCCGTCGGCCGTCACCACGCCGGTGGACTCGATACGTTCGATTCCCTCCGTTACGACATCGACGTTGGGCCGGTTGAGAGCCGGGTAGTAGTCGTTCGACATCAGGATGCGCTTGCATCCGATCGCATCGGTGGGCGTCAGCTTCTCGCGGAGGACCGGATCGTCGATCTGCTGGGCCAGCACGCGCCGGAAGTTCCATTCGACGGCGTTCATCACCGGCGCCGCCCAGCTCTGGTTGAACGCGAGAGCACGGGGTTCGAGCCACGCGTAGGTCGCCATGCGCGAGGCTCGCAGCAATCCGGGGATGCGCTTGAAGCCGTCGATCACGCGACGCTTGTACGGGTAGTCGGGCTTCGGGATCACGTGCGGTGCGCTCCGTTGAAACAGCTCGAGCCGGTCGGACCGCTCGGCGACGTGCGGAACGAACTGAACGGCGGACGCCCCGGTGCCGATGACGGCGATTCGTTTGCCCTCGAACTCGTAGTCGTGATCCCAGGTCGACGAGTGGAACACGGTCCCCGCGAACTCGTCGAGCCCCGGGATACTCGGGTACGACGGGCGGCTCAGTTGTCCGGTTGCCGGGATGAACACGGCAGCTCGATGCGTGTCACCGGTCGACAGGGTGAGTTCCCATTCGCCGGCGGCGTCGTCGTATGCGGCACCGAGCACCTCGGTGCCGAAGCGGACGTGGCGGCGGATGTCGAAGGTGTCCGCGCACTCGTTCAGATATTCCAGGATCTCGGCCTGCTCAGCGAATCTGCGCGTCCAGTCGGCTTTCGGCGCGAAGGAGTACGAGTACAGATGCGACGGCACATCGCACGCGGCGCCCGGGTACTCGTTGTCGCGCCAGACGCCGCCGACGGCGTCGGACTTCTCGAAGAGAACGATGTCGTCGAAGCCCGCCCGCTTCAGTGTGGCGGCCATCCCGAGACCACCGAACCCGGTGCCGATGATCGCGATCGACGGGCTGCGCGGTGATTCTGCCGGCATGACTGCCTCCTTCTGCGAAGTGCGTGAGTGTGCTGACAGCTCACGCTATCGACGGGCGATGACGCCCGGGAGGTGCGCGACGGCATCGGAGTTACTCGTTTCGGCAATGCCGGCCCCAGGAAGATCAGCGACCCAGGCGCCGACGCGCGTACTCCGCAGGCCCGCATCCGTGCCAGCGACGGAATGCCTGCGAGAAGCTCGACACCTCGAGATAGCCGAGACGCTGAGCCGTCTCGGCGACGGTGAGGCGAGCGGTCACCAGCATCTCCTCGGCCAGCCGCCTGCGCATCTCCTGCAGCAACCCGCGATACGAGACGCCTTCGGCCGCCAATCGGTGGCGCAGTGTGCGGGTACTCAGGTTGAGCTCCCGGGCAGCGCGGGCAGCTGACGGTGGATTCGCGGGATCGGCGGCCAGGAGATCTTGCACGCGACCGGCGATACCCGATCGAGCCTCCCTGGCACGCAGCAGCTCTCGGCACTGCGCTTGGGCGATCTCAGCTGTGTGCGCGTCGGCGCGCGGTAATGGCACATCGAGTTGGCTGTTCGGTATCGACAGCGCGGTCTCCGCGCAGCCGAACTCCGGCCGCACACCGAGAGCCTCGACGTACGGAGCGTCGTCCGCGGGCGGATCGAACGCGAACCGGACGCCGACGACAGGCGGAGAGCGGTCTGCGAGGAGGTCACGTTGAATGGTGCGTATCGCAGCCGTATCGCGAGCGATCACGAACTGCGCCAACGACTCCGGTACGCCAGGCGCATCGATGACCAGATCGAACCCACCCGAATGCTCCCGTGCGCGGATTCGCGAGTAGGCGAAGGTGAGGTCGAGGTACCGCAGACCGATTTCGACCGCGTTGCGCAGGGTTGGGCTGCTGATGAGCGCGAACCCGAAGATTCCGTAGGTGGTCAGCTGGAAGCGAGCACCGGCCTCGACACCGAGCCCCGCCGGATCGGCGAGAGTGCCGACCAGGTTCGCGATGACATCCAGTTCTTGGCGCGGGAGGACTTCCGAGCCAGGCTGTTCTAACTGATTCGGAAGCAGGCCGGTGCCGGCGAGACAATCGGCGACTGCCACGCCGTGCCGGTCTGCGAGGTCGAGCAGGATCAAGACACCTGCCGATGACCTCGGAATACTCCAGTCCATGTCCGAGATGGTAGCGGCACAACCGCTCCGGTCAGCGGTGCTGTCAGCTCGTGAGGCTCGACCGGGACTTCGGCGCCCTCCGCGCAGTCGAAGCTGTCGGAGAGGGCCGCGTCGGGGTACGTCGCGACCATGCGAAGTATCCGACCGTCACTCCGATGAACCAGACCGCTCCGACCGTGAGCGCGATTCGTCCGTTCTCACTGAAGAACAGGAGGACGAGGACCATTGCGAGGAAGAGCAGCGTCAGAACGGTGGTCACCGGCGCTCCTGGCACCCGATAGTCGGAGGCCGGCAGGAGGCCTGCCGCTACCTTTCTGCGGTACATCATCTGACAGGCGATGATCGTCGCCCACACGACGACGATGCCGACCGTCGACACCGAGGTGATGTACGTGAACGCGTGGTCGGGGTCGATCACGTTCACGAGGACGCCGATCGCCATCACGACGGCACTCAGCACGATTCCCGAGACCGGCACCTGGCGGCCCGACAGCTTGTCGAGCGACTTCGGTGCGTCCCCACGTCGGGAGAGCGAGCGAAGCATACGGCCCGTCGAGTAGATTCCCGAGTTGCATGACGACAGAGCTGCAGTGAGCAGGATGAAATTTACGATTCCGGCCGCGCCGGGGATCCCGATGTACTCGAAGACCGCGACGAACGGACTCTGTCCTTCCTGGTAGTCCCGCCAGCTGCGCACCGACAGGATCACCAGCAGGGCGCCGATGTAGAACACGCCGATGCGGAACGGCACCGTGTTGATGGCACGCCGGAGAGTCACGCGCGGATTCTCCGCCTCCCCCGCGGTGACACCGACGAGCTCCACGCCGACGTAGGCGAACATCACGATCTGCAGGCTCAGGAGCGCATTGGTGAATCCAGTGGAGAAGAAGCCTCCCTGACTCCAGATGTTGCTGACCGAAGGTCCGACGTCCGGCCCCAGACCGGAGATCGGCAGCAGCACACCGATGCCGATCACGATCATGCCGAGAATCGCGGTCACCTTGATGGCCGAGAACCAGAACTCAGTGCGACCGAAGACGCCGACGGAGATGAGATTCGCCGCGAACAGCACGATCAGCGCAACAAGGGCGGTGACCCACACGGGGATCGACGGCCACCAGTAGTTGACGTACTTCCCGGCCACCGTTATCTCGGCCATGCACGTCGTGGTCCATACGGCCCAATAGGTCCAGCCCTGCGTGAATCCGGCGTAGCGGCCGAGGAACTCGTCTGCGTACTCGCTGATTCCGCCGGACACCGGCCGGTAGATCAGGAGCTCGCCGAGTGACCGCATGACGATGAAGATCGCGAGGCCGGCCGCCGCGTACGCGAGGAGAAGCGCCGGACCGGCTTTCTCGATGGCACCGCCGGAACCGTAGAACAGGCCGGTGCCGATCGCGCCGCCGATGGCGATCATCTGCACCGTGCGGGAATTGAGACCCCGCTGGTAGCCCTCGTCCACTTCAGCGGTGCCCGTGCCGTTCTGCCGTGTACTCGTCACCGGCGTCCTCTCCCTGATCAGCGGCCATCGTCAACCAGGGGGAATCTACTCGCAATCAGGCGCGTACCGACTATCGGTTCACATAGAAAACGCCTGCACCTTAACGCATTCCGGACCAAGTTCGTGATCTGCACATGCGATACGCGGCATACCGGACGAGGATCACGTGGGGATGCCCCCTGCCTACTGCGGGAAGTCGGGCAGAGGGTTGGCGATGATCTCGACGCCGTCGGGTGGCGCCGGACCTGGTGGCGGCGGGGCGGGCATCCGGCAGGTGAGCCAGCGTTCGATGCGCGAGCGACTGAAGACCTGCGGCGCCTGGCCTACGGTGCCGGTCTCTCCGACATCGGGTCTGGGGCCGTCGAGTCGGCCGTCGCGTTGGCCGTCGAGAATGCGTTCCGGTTGGTGGGCGTGATTGACCTGCCACGACTGGTGGGTTCCGGTCGGTCGCCAGCCGACACGCCCTTCGTAGGGTCCGGTCGGGATGATGATGGTCTCCCAGCCGCCCCGTTCGGTGCTGACCCTCCGGTTGTGACCCCCGCAGGCGCCGCCGAGGTGATCGATGTCTGTGGGCCCGCCGTGCTGCCAGTCGGGCAGGTGATGGGCTTCGGTGCGCACGAATGGAACGGTGCAGTTCGGTGCGGTGCACCCGCGATCGCGACCGAAGATCGCCAGACGCTGCTGCAGCGAGGCCAGGCGTCGTCCGCGGCCGAGGTACAGGATCGATGTCGAGTGGTCGGCGAACACCTCGAGCCACGGTGTCGCGGTCGCTGCCAACTCGACCAGATCGCGGACCGGCACCCTGGCCCCGGTGGCCGTGTGGGCGACGCCCGAACGCTTCTCGAGGTTCTCGAGCGAGGTGGTGATCACCAGATGAGCGGGCAACGACGACGGCTTTCCCAGCCCACCGTGTCCGATGAGGTATTCGCACATGGCCTCGAGCGCGTCGTGGCCTCGCTGGGAGGACGTTCGGTCATCGCGTTCACGGGCCCCAGCGAGTGCGGCCGGATCGGCGTCAGAGGAGGCCCCGAACGGAGAATCGGGATCGTCGGGGTTGTTCATTCCGGGTGCGGCCCACAGCACCAGCAGTGATTCGAGCTTGGCTCGCAGTTCGGGTTTCAGACAGGCCCGCACCTTCGACATCAGCCGACGGTCTTGTGCTTGCAGACTGAAGCCCCGGGTGCGTTTCCGGTCGACGTCGTCGGTGAGTTCACCGTCGGGATCCAGGTGCGCCAGCAGTCGGGCACCCACGAAGTTGAGCGCTCTGGGGGCCAGTTCGCGGGCGGCTTGGGCGAGTTGAGCTTCGGCTTCAGCACGGATGTCGGCCGGGACGCGGTGCGGAATCCGGTCCATGATCGATTCGATCTCCAGAACGTGATCGATCGAGGAGGCACCGTCAGCGACCGCATCGGCCGTCCCGGGCAGGACCGGGTCGACCTGCTCCCCCTGCATATTGGTCATCCGCCCGATCTTGGCCGCCGCATCACGGCGACGTTTACCGGGACCGGAGCCCAATCGCATCCACTGCTCGAGAAACGTCGCCGGGCTCAAACAGCCGACCTTCCGGTAGGCACCTCGATCGGAGACCTCGATGAGCAGTTGGGCATCGACCCCGTCACCGCGACGATGCGCCCGCTCGAACACCTCCACGCCCGACAGGAGTTCATCCTCCGACAAGGTCTGCAACCGAGCCGACGCGAGCTTGTTCGTCGCCGCATCGATCAACTCGATCAACTCCAACGGGGAGTCAGGAAGGACGTCCGACTCGATACCGTCCACCTCGATCACCCCCCTGATCTCCTTGCTTCTCCCTCATTATATGGTCAATGAGTGATGTATGCCACTACATATTCGATAGTAGTTTCGAGATAGTTAAGAGTGCTCGCGGTACGATCAGATCTGGTTCAGCGAACGTTCCGCGGAACCATTCGTGCGATCGCCTGACACACGATCGCTGCCGGGACGAGCAGAGCGAACCCGTTCACGTAGTCGCGGCGAGTCAGCGGAGTGCCCCGCCGGCGGAGTTCGCGTCGCGCCATGACCGTTCCGGGCAGCATGACCGGAACCGCTGTCACAACCCCGGCCGTGTAACCACGCTGCACCACCGATCCAGCGAGGTGAGTACCGACGTGGGCCTCGAGTCCCGCTATCGCCGCCCGGTACAACCGCGATTCCCCTTCCGTGCGCGAACCGCGACTGCACAGGAAGGCGATCAGCACTCCCATGAGACCGACCGCCGCCCACGACTGCCGCGTATCGATGCGCAGGCTCTCGATGCCCGTGCGATCCGCAAGCTGATCACACGTCCCCGGGAACATGATGGCCTCCTCGACGTCGTGCAACGCCCATGCGACGAAGAGTGCGATCGGACCTTTCACAGCGCTCCCTCTCCGGACGCACCTTCGACTGCGTCCCGTCCCGCGATTGTCACACGCCGCCGAGCGCGCCACGTGCGGCAGACTGATCGACATGGACGACCTGCACGTACTACCGGGACCCGGTGCACCGCGCGGTCTCTGCGTTCCGGCAGGCGAGTTGGCAGAGCAGTTCTCCCGAGCCTCAGGGCCGGGCGGTCAAGGCGTCAACACGACCGACTCGCGTGTGCAGCTCAGTCTCGACCTGAGAACGACTACGGCGTTGACTGACGCCCAGCGCGAGCGCGTCATCGAACGGCTCGCCGCACGAACCTCAGGCGGCGTGCTCACGATCGACGCCGCCGAGCACCGGTCGCAACGTCACAACCGGGTGGCGGCGCGAGAACGCCTCGCTGCGATTCTTCGCGAAGCCGTTGCGCCACCGGTCATCCGACGACCGACCCGGCCCACAAGAGGGGCCCGACGCCGACGGCTCGAGGGGAAGCGTCGGCGTTCGCAGACGAAGGCGACGCGGCGAAAGCCCGGCGATCAGGATTGATGCGGGATCGGATGCGCATACCGCATATCCACGATGGAACGCAGCTGCGCTGCTTCACCACGCTGCTGAGGCATACCCGATGTCGCCGCACTCAGCCCCCTGACAGATCCGGATACGTCACGCGACCATCGCCGTCGACGACGGGCGTCGCACCCCACTGGCCGAGCACGTGCTTGCGAGGAGCACCGCCCGTGACCAGATGCTCGACGGCCCATCCCTGTGCGACGAGCGTGTTGGCGATGATCAGTCGATGGCACCGCCACGGCATCGGCTCGCCGCACATGACGGCGACCCGACGCGACCGGGCGATGCCGGTCAGCTCGTCGATGCCGTTGCGGTACTCCTCCGTGAGAGTGTGATCCGCGTAGTTCTTGAAACTCTGGTTCTGCCATGCGGCGTTGATACTCGGATCTACGTCCTGGCGCCGTCGCCGACCGCCGAGTTCGATGATCCGCCGATAGTCGATGCCGTCTTCCGGGAGCCATTCGGCCATCGCGTCCGACCCGAACTGCGGGTTGCGGCGCGAGCCGGGGTGAGCGCGCACGTCCACGAGCACCTCAATGCGATGCTCGTCCAGCGGTGCGAGGAATTCGGGGATCGGACAGGTCCAGTGTCCAATGGTCCAGATGGTTCCGGGCTCGTCCACGTGAGGAACCGTTCAGTCGATCCGATGGAGCGCGCCGGCCTTGTGCATGGCCACGTGGTCGGTCTTGTCGCTCTTGATCTCGTACTGCGGATCGTCCGGGCTGCATCGCCGCATGTGCCCCTTGTACTCGGTATCACTCGTGTGCTTCTTCACGATGACACCGGAGACCTCCCCGGCTTCGGAGTTCCAACCGACGTGGTCGCCGACAGCGAGATCATCACCCATGTCCGCAAGGTACCAATTCCGGACGTGACACGAGTCGGACCGCTGAGTCCGACGAGCTCACGGCCGCACGATCCTGGGGCCTGCCACGCGGGCCCCCAGCTCGGTCACCCGCGACCGCAGCTCCCGGTCCGCGGTCACGACCACAGTCGCCCCTCCTCGATCGGAGATCTCTGCGACGACCTGCACGATCATGTCGTCACCGCTACCGGGCGCGTCGACCACCCGCACCGCCTCGGACGATTCGACGCCCCGGGCACGTCCTTCCACGACGAGCACCACCAGCGGAGTCTCGTACAGATCGAGAGCGAGGCGAAGGTCATCCGGCGAGATGCCGTCACGCAGCCGCAGCGTCGCACCGATCCGGTCGCGCCACCAACCGTCCGGAACGCTCCCGACGCAATTGGCCGAGTCCACCACCACGGTCACCCGCGCGGAATCTGTCATGACCGCCACCCTGCCATGCACCACTGCCCTTTCGGAGCGCACCGGTCGTGACGCCTTGTTAGCCTGCACCCGTCGACCCGAACAGCCCACACCGAGGAGACGATGTGTCCAACCAAGCCGGTAGCCCCGTCGATCAGCTTGCGGACGCGCTGCGCCTGCTCGTGGAGAAGCTCAGTCTCGAGGAGAAGGTGCGACTGCTCACCGGGCGCGATTTCTGGTCGACCCATCCGGAGGAACGGATCGGGCTGCGGAGTCTGGTGTTCTCTGACGGCCCCAGTGGTGTGCGGGGACCGGTGTGGGACGAACGTTCGCCGTCGCTGAGTCTCCCCTCCGCCACCGCGCTGTCGTCGTCGTGGGATCCGGAGATCGCCGAACGCTACGGGGCCGTCTGCGCTTACGAGGCCCGCCGCAAGGGCGTGGACGTCGTACTCGGCCCGACCATCAACCTGCATCGCTCTCCGCTTGGCGGCCGCCATTTCGAAGCCTTCAGCGAGGACCCCGTGCTCACCGCGGACCTCGCGGCCGCGTACGTCCACGGAGTCCAGAGGAACGGCGTCGGCGCCACCCCGAAGCACTACGTGGCCAACGACTTCGAGACCGACCGCTTCACCGCGGATGTGCAGGTGAGCGAACGCGCTCTCCGCGAGCTGTATCTGCTGGCCTTCGAGAAGCCCGTGGTCGATGCGCGGGCGTGGCTCGTCATGAGCGCCTACAACTCCGTCAACGGTACGACCGCGACCGAGAACGATCTCCTGGAGAGTCCGCTCAACGACGAGTGGGGCTTCGACGGCGTCGTCATCAGCGACTGGCTCGCCGTACGCAGCCTGGAGAGCGCGCGGCACAGTCAGGACGTCGTCATGCCCGGGCCTTCTGGACCGTGGGGCGATGCGCTCGTCGAGGCGGTTCGCAGCGGCGAGATCCCCGCGGCCGCAGTGGACCGGAAGGTGCTCCGCGTCCTCTCGTTGGCCGCGCGTGTCGATGCACTCGACGGCTTCGAACCCGCAGCAGCGCTCGGGGACGTCGAAGACGGCGTCTCTTTCGCCCGCGAGGCGGAAGCCGAAGGCATGGTGCTGCTGCGCAACGATGGACTTCTCCCGCTGGGCCCGGATGTGGGAAGCATCGCGGTCATCGGGCACCACGCCGACGATCCGCGCACGCAGGGCGGCGGGAGTGCGACTGTGGTTCCGGACCATGTCGTGTCGCCACTCGACGGCATCATCTCCGCCTTCCCCGACGCCGAGGTGAACTACGCGCTCGGCATCGCTGTGCGGGAGGGGCTCTCCGATCTCGAGCCGGAGCGGATGCGCAACCCGGTGACCGGTGACGCCGGAGCTGCAGTGCGTTTCCTGGACGCCGATGGAAACGAGCTCTATTCGGAGAATCGCTTCGCGAGCTCCCTGATCTACTTCGGCGGCGCAGCGCCCGTCGGCGAGGCGTCGACGGTGGAGTTCCGCACCGTCTACTCCCCACCGCGCACTCGCAGCGCACACCTCGGTTTCACGTCGGTCGGGACCGGGCGCATCCACATCGACGGTGACTTACGAGCCGAACTCACCTCGGAACCTGACGGTGACGACCTCGGGGCGGCGCTGATGGCATCGACCGCGTCGACCACACCGGTGGACCTCGTCGTCGACCAACCTATCGAGATCCGCATCGAGCTGACGCCGAGGAAGTCCGACGGCGGTCTGTCGAACTCCCTCGCACTGAGCGTCGGCATCGAGCCCGACGCCTCCGACCCGGAGGCCCTGCTATGCGAGGCGACCGAGGCGGCACGCGGCGCCGATGTCGCCGTCGTCGTCGTGGGCACCGACTCGAGCGTCGAGTCCGAGGGCAGCGACCGCGAGTCCCTGGCACTGCCAGGCGGCCAGGACGAGCTGGTCGAGGCCGTACTCGCGGCCAACTCACGCACCATCGTGCTGGTCAACAGCGGATCACCCGTCCTCCTCCCCTGGCGTGGGAAGGCCGCGGCTCTGGTCGCAACGTATTTCGGCGGTCAGGAGTACGGCAACGCGATCGCAGACGTGCTGACCGGCGTGCGCGAACCGGGCGGCCGCCTGCCGACGACCTGGCCGGCCACGCAGGAGGACGTACCCGTCATCGACGTGACCCCGCGCGACGGCGCGCTGCGCTACGACGAAGGCATTCATATCGGATATCGCGCCTGGTTGAAGGCCGACCGGACGCCGGCATACCCGTTCGGCACCGGTCTCGGTTACACCACCTGGGAACTCGACGCGGTGACGACTGCTGACGGCGCCGAGGGCGCTACGGACGTGCAGGTGACGCTCCGGAACACCGGCTCCCGCACCGGAAAGCAGGTCGTGCAGGTATATGCGTCCCGCGACGATTCGGCGATCGACCGCCCGGTTCGCTGGCTCGTCGGCTCCACTGTCGTTCGGGCCGACGCCGATGCGGAGTCGACGGTGGAGATCGCCGTCCCACGGCGGGCATTCGCCCACTGGGACGACGGCTGGCAATACGAGACAGGAACATTCACCCTGCACGTCGGCTTCTCGGTGGACGATCTTCAGGAGTCCGTCGACGTCACGATCGACTAGCGCTCGATCACCGAAGGGCGGTCGTCAACCAATCGCCCGAACCCGAAGATGCCGGCACGAAATATCATTAGGATCGGTTGCTGTGAGCTCTGAACGACTCCGGAGGAGCCCTGCGCTGTTGATCGGCCTGGTCGTCGCACTGCTCGTCGCCGGCTGCAGTTCCGACGACGGCGACCGCCGAGCCGACGAGTCACAGCCTCCGACGTCTTCCGCTGCCGATGCCGGCTTGGCTGCGCGGGTGCCCGACTCGATCCGAGGATCAGGAAAGCTCACGGTCGGCACCAGTGCACCGTACGAGCCGATGGTCGGCAGGGACGCGAGCGGCACGCTGACCGGATTCGACGTCGACGTCCTGCGGCGGGTGTCCGAGGTGCTCGGCCTACGCCTCGACCTCCGCCAGACTCGCTTCGAACAGATCCTTCCGGGGGTCATCGACGGCACCTACGACGTGGGGTCTCGCGGATTCTTCGACACCCTCGCGCGGCAGAAGTCCGTGGACATGGTGACCTACTTCCGCGGCGGCACCCGGTGGGCGCAGCGTTCGGGCGAGACTGTCGACCCGAACAATGCGTGCGGCCGCACCGTCGCCGCAGCCGAAGGCACCGTTCAGCGCACTGTGGAGCTGCCGGCGAAGAGCAAGGCGTGCGAGACGGTGGGTGATAAGCCGATCAAGATCGTCGCAGCACCCACTCAGGAGGATGCGGTCCGGGCCGTCACTCGCGGGTCGGCCGAAGCGCTGTCCGCCGACTCGGTGGTGATCGCGACGGCCGTGGGTCGAGCCCGAGGCACGCTGGAGACCGCCGGCGACGTCTTCGACACCCAGCCGTACGGATTCGCGATCGCGAAGGGATCGGAGCTGAGTGAGGTCCTGAGGGTCGCCATCCAGCACGTGATCGACCGAGGCGACCTGACTTCGATCGCACACAAGTGGAACCTCGACGGCATGATCAAGACGTCGACGGTCAACGGGGCGATCATATGATGCTCCGCAGCTGGGGCAGAGGACTCCCGTTGGCTGTCGCCCTCGCACTCGCGCTGACGAGCTGCAGTTCGGACGACGACTCGTCCGGCATCACTCCGGCGAAGCCTGCGGACCGCGGTGCGGCGGCGCAGGCGCTGGGGAAGGTCGAGTCGTCGTCGGACGTAACCGTGGACCGCTATCTGTATCCGACGACGACCGGCGATCGAGACGATCGCCAGAACTGGGCGGACGTGTATCTCCCGCCGGGCAACCACGAGCCGGGCAGCGTGCCTCTCGTCGTGTTGATCCACGGCGGTGGATGGCAGTCCAAGCTGGGTGCCGATGTGTTCGTCTCGCTGTCCCGGCGGCTCGCCGAACGCGGCCTCGCCGTCTACAACCTCGAGTACCGACGAGTCGGGTCCGGCGGCGGATGGCCGACTACCTTCAAAGACGTCGCCGCCGCAGTCGATTTCGTCCCCCACGTTCAAGCGGCGCTGCCGGAGATATCGACCGAGAACGCCGTCGTCGCCGGACATTCGGCCGGGGGACAGCTCGCGATGTGGTCGGGAACGCGACACAATCTCGAGCCCGACGAGATCGGTGCCAGGCCGGCTTTCCGTCCCACGTACGTGATCTCACTAGCCGGCACCCTGGACATGCGGCAGGCTGTACTCGACGGCAATCCGCGCGCCCGCCGCGTGATGGGTGGCCTGCCCAGTGAGGTGCCCCACCACTACGAGTCAGTGAGTCCGATCGAGAACATCGACCCCGCGACTCCGATCATCGCGATGACCGGAACCGCGGACAAGGTGGTTGCTCCCAACATGTCGGCGAAGTACGTGAAGGCAGTGAAGAAGGCCGGCGGCCGTGGCGCTCTCGTGAGGTTCCCCGGCGTCGATCACACACGGATCGTCGCATCGGATTCGGAGACCTTCCCACAGATCATCGAGACGATCAGCCGGGCTGCGCACGACGCGCACCGGAGATGATGGCGGACCGCCGATCAGGCGACCCCTGCTTCGACGAGTTCGGTCTGCAGGCCACTGAGGTACCAGATGAGAGCCAGCATCGCCCACACGAGACATGAAGCTGCAGCCCACACCATCAGGTTGATTCGGCGGTAGTGCACCAGGCACGCGGTGAACTCGCGCAGAAACCCCGCCGGCACGTAATAGCGGGCCGTCGATGCACCGATGACCGTCGCGTCGAGCCCGAGCCGCCGTGTCAGCGACGCGGCACGCAAGACGTGGAAGTCACTCGTCACGACCGTCAATGCCGGTGCGGGATGGCCGATCTCGGCGAGCAGGGCACGCGAATTGATCAGGTTCTCCTCGGTGGTGGTCGACGTGTCCTCACGGACGATCCGACCCTCCTCGATCCCGGCGTCGATCGCGTACCGGGCCATCGCCTCCGCCTCCGCGAGCGCCTCGTCGTCGCCTTTCCCGCCGGACATCACGAGCAGTGGCTCGCGGCCCGGCGACGCTGCCGCGTCGAGCATCTCGATCCCGCGATCGATCCGAGCTGCCAGTAGCGGGGTCACTCTGTCGCCGGCGAGCCCCGCACCCAGTACGACCACGGCGTCGGACGGCACAGGCCTGCCCAAGCGGCTGTACACGATCGCGTACGTCGAGTACCCGACGAGAGCGATCACCAGGATCGCGATCGGTATGACGACGAACGGGACGAGAAGCGCGATCGGGGTGTACGACTCCACCGTCAGCAGTGCGACGGCGGTGACGACCGTCGCGACGAGGACTGTCAGCAGGAACAGACCGAACACCGCCGGTACCAGCGTTGCCACCCGCAGGCCTTCTCGGCGCACCACGATGACGGTGTTGACCAGCAGGTACACGCCGGCGGCGAACACCGCACCGAAGACCAGCACCACCGGCCCGAAGACCGCGATGTCGGCGAGGTCTGATTCGGGTGAGAGTCCCGTGGCCAGCAGTACGACGAAGATCCACGTTGCGACAACGCATCCGATGATCCCCATGCCGTACCCGGTGTGCCGGGGCTCGCGGACGATCCGCACGCCCATCACCGCCCACAGCGCGAGTGCGAGCACTCCGAAGCAGATGGTCGCGATCGTCATTACTGCGCTCCCCCGTCAGTTCAGCATTCAGCTACTGATGGGACCTTACCGATGCTGCGCACCTTCGGCTCCTCCGCTGACCGAGTGCCTCACCACCCTGCTGATCGAGCCTCGCGCGCCACCCCCGACTGATCGAGTCCCCGCTCCCTTGTCGCTGATCGAGGCCGATGCTCGCTCGTTCGTTGAGGCACACCGAACGAAAGAGTGAGTGTACAGTCACTCACATGGCAGCGAAAACACTCTCCACCGCCGACTCACGACGACCGCTGATCGCCGCCGCCGCTCTTCGCGCATTCTCCAGAGGCGGATACGGCGGGACTACCGTGGCCGACGTCGCCCGCGAAGCCGGCATCTCCACCGCGTACGTGTTCAAGCTGTTCCCGGGGAAAGAGCAGTTGTTCGTCGTAGCAGTCGATGCATGTTTCGACCAGATCGAAGCAACCCTCGCATCGGCCGACACGTCGCACGGAGAGGCGTCACCCACCGCAGTTCTCGACAAGCTGGGCGACGCCTACGCCGACCTCATCGCCGACCGGACGCTGCTGCTGATCCAGGTGCACGCCCAGTCCGTCGCAGGCATCCCCGCGATCGGCGACGCGCTGAGACGCGGACTGGCTCGCATCACGCAGTTCGCGAAGGAACGTTCCGGGGGCACCGACCTCGACGTTCAGCGCTTCATCGCGTATGGACAGCTCTGTCACCTCGTCGTCGCCGCAGGCGTCGCCGACATCGATGAGGAGTGGGCCACGATCCTCTCTCACAACCTCCGCCACCCCACCCCCTGAAAGAGAAGCAGATGACACACCAACCGGACATTCTCGTCGTCGGAGCAACCGGCACCACGGGACGGGCAGTCGGCGATAGCCTGACCGCGGCCGGGACTCGATTCCGTGCGATGTCACGAACTCCACAGCGCGTGACGAGCCCCCTCGCAACACCAGTCCGGGGCGATCTCGATGACGCCGCCAGCGTCCGCGACGCCCTCGTCGGCGTCCGGGCCGCGTACCTCGTCACGCCATCATCCGAGGCGGCCGAGAGGCAGCAGACTCTCTTCATCGACCAGGCGATGCATGCGGGCGTTGAGCACCTCGTCCTACTGTCGCAGCTCGGCGCGGATGCCGGTTCACCGGTGCGCTTCCTGCGTTACCACGGTGTGGTCGAGGACCACGCCTCACGTGCGGGCATCGGCCTGACCGCACTGCGCCCGAACCTCTTCATGCAAGGGCTTCTCGCCGTGGCGGGCACCGTGCGGCACACCGGAACACTGCCTGCGCCCATCGGGTCCGCACCGGTGAGCATCATCGACGCCCGGGACATCGGCGATGTCGCGGCGCGCGCCGTCGTCGCTGCGCATCCGATGGGCGTCCAGACGCTCACCGGCCCGGAAGCGCTCACGCATGCGGAACTGGCCGATCGACTCGGAACGGCGACGGGGCAGACGATCTCGTTCGACGACGTCGATCCCCGTCGGTTCGAGGAACTCCTCACGGGAGTCCTCCCCTCCTGGCAGGTCGCCGGCGTCCTCGAGGACTACGCCCACTACGCCCGCGGTGAAGCCGCCGAGGTCTCCCCGGCAGTGCCCGACTTGCTCGGTCGTCCAGCGCGACAGTTCAGTGCATTCGCCAACGAGCACGCTGATTCTTTCCGAGCATCGTGAGGGCGACGATCACGTGCCGACCCACTAGGACATCGCGTACTCGACCTCCGTCTGCAGCCCGCCGAGATAACAGGTCAGTGCGAGTTTGCACCTGGCCTCATCATCATCGGCGTGCTCATGATCGAGCTCGGTGCCGCGTAACTAGCCCCACCCGTGTAGTACGGGGTTTCTAGACGTTGAACCGGAAATCCACCGAGTTACAGTGATTGCGGAACCTTAGGAGCTAAGGCTGTTCCAAGTCGGCAGAGTACCGCCTGAACTGGGGTTTTAGTGCGAGAAGGCACCGCGCGGAGGGCAACCTGCGCCACTTGGAGCGCCTGAAGGCAGGCCTAGCAGCCAGGGTCGCAAGAGTCGCGAGGAGGACCAGCAGACGCGCTAGTCGACAGGTTGGCGCGCCTACAAGACTCCCTATACCTCCAAAGCCGAGATTAGAGGTTTGGCCTACCGCCAACGCTGACCCAGTACGGACACTCGCCATCGTGGTTCGCCCAGTCGCACGCGTGAGGACCCTCGTGGTGGTGCCAGCCGCCGAAGCGACCAAGCCCCTCAGACCAGTGCTTACAGTGGATGACCTTCGGCGCGCGCTCGGTGTCATCAGTAGACATGGGTCCATGATCCCACGCCGCACCGCCGGGACTGCCGGAGCAGTAGCGCCCACCCATGCTCCGCAACGAGAGTCATCAGCGACGCTGGCGCTGACACGGCGGGGGTAACGGACCGATAGCTCTTGAGGGTCAGTGCCTAACCATATGATTGGGACAAGGTCACTCGCACCCGGCCCGCCGCCGCTGACCGCCACTCGGGGAGGAGCATCACCATGGCACGCGCACCCATCAACGGGGCCACGCTGACTTGGGCGCGCTCCGTCATGCACCTGGATGCCCAGGACGTGGCCAGCGCCGCTGGCACAACCCTCGAACGGACACTTGCATTTGAGTCCGGCGACGAGCAGCCAACCCTGAAGCAGCTAGAGAAGATTGCCAAGAAGTTGGACCGGACAATGGCCTTCTTCTTCGCTCCTCCGCCAGCGTCCACGGACGTTCCACAGACCCCCGACTTTCGTGGGCGTGGAGCGGAACCCCTCCCACCCCTTCTAGCGCGCGAGATGCGTCGCGCGGAGCAGCACCGCGACACTGTGTTAGACCTCCAGGGAGCGCCGGAGCGGACGGCCCGAGTGGGTTCCATCACTTGGGACACTTACCGCAAGCGTGCCAGCGAGCTCCGCGCCTATCTCGGTCTCCGCGAAGAGTTTGTCCCCCCCGAGAATGGCCAGAATCAGGTACTGAACTTTTGGAGAGGACTGCTGGAGCACCATGGCTACCTCGTGTTCCAGACGACCAAGGTGCCTCTCAGCACATTCCGAGGCCTGTCCATTCAGCACGATTCCTTGCCAGTAATCATCCTTAATGGATCCGATTCCAACAACGGCAAGGTGTTCACCCTCTTCCACGAGGTCGCACACCTTGCCAACAAAACCAGCGGCCTGTGCGATCTGGATGAGGATGTGAATGAAGAGGCAATCGCCAATTCATTCGCAGCGAACTTCCTCATGCCCTACAAGCAGGTCACTGCGTTGGTAAAGACACTGGATGGAGAGCCCAGCGACCTAGCATCCAAGGTAGCGGCGCGCTTCAAGGTCAGCTACCTGGCCGCAGGCATCCGTCTCCGGACATTGAATGTAATTGATGACGACGATTTGGAATCCATCTGGCGGGAGAGCGACGCAGTCTGGGCCAAGAGTCGAGCGGACCAGAAGGCAAAGACCGGCGGGCCCGCCCCCTGGCGCGTGCGTTACCGAGACCTTGGTAGCACATATGTCGGCACCGTGGCGCGCGCCGTGGAGGACTCCCGAGTTGACTGGATGGATGCCAGTTACCTCCTGAACGCACGGATTCCCATGGTCAGACAGATGTTTGAGGAGTATTACCGGACCGAGGGGAGCAACCAGTGAGCTACACCCTCGATTCAAACATTCTCATCAACATGGAGCGGCTCTACCCCCGCGACATCTTCCCGTCCCTATGGGCTTCACTCGAAGGCCTCGTGAGCCAGGGAGAGGCCTGTATCTGCGAAGCAGTCCACCGCGAGTTGGAGCGAGGCGACGACGACCTCCACATCTGGGCAAAGAACCTCCACGGGTTCCTATGCGCAACGCATCAAGATGAGGTGTTGACGGTGGCCGCCATCACTCAGGCCCACCCCGGCTGGGTGAGCGGAACACAGAACGATGCCGACCCCTGGGTCATTGCCCATGGACTTCAAGAGCAGCGGGTAGTGGTTACCGAGGAAACCCTGAAGGGTCCCAACACCCCGGACCGGAACCAGAAGATCCCCAATGTTGCTTTGGAACACGGGGTACCCACCATGAAGTTTTTCGGATTCGTCAAGGCGCAAGGATGGACTTTCTAGCCGCAATGCAAACCTGGGGTCGCTCCCACTCCAGGACAGCAACGGGGTAATCCGAGTATCGGAACCAAGCTTTGAAAGGCTAAGTTTGCTGCCCGCCAGTACCGAGTGAGTTGCCTTTTAACGCGGAACCGCTCAAGCACTCTTCCGGTAGGTTGCATTGAACACCGCACTAGCGAGCCATTGCTTGAAGCTGCTGTTGTCCTGGAACTCCTTGAAGAGCTGAGTGTCGTCTGAGATGAGGCGCAGCATGACCTGGCTGAGGGCACGGTCGCTCTCGACGCGGGCGTTCACTGGGTCGTCGTTGGCCTGCGCATTCTTGTAGGCCTCGTCCTCGGACACCAGGCGCGGGATCTCTTCGGTGATGAACCGCTGGACACGATCGGCGTCGTTCCACTCGATGTTGCCAAAGTGATCGTTGAAGCTTCGGACGATCGCCGAGAGTCTCTCAAGCTCCGGATCCGAAAGGTGTCCTCCACCGTTGGGCGGTGGTGGCGCAAGAATGCCGTCTGCGTCTTCAAGCACGATCTTCATCGCGTTGAGCTTCTCAGCGCGATACGACTCCAAGTCGATGTTCTCGAGGATTCCGGCGGCGAGATCCTCTTCCTTGGGAGCCGGCAGCTTGGGCACGAGATGGTCAAGGAAGATCGATCGCTTCTCCCACTCAGTGCTGCCGTAAGGCAGGACGGTGGAGAGGAAGTTGTACGTGCGAAGGAAGGCTTTGGCATCACCCTTGAACTTCACCTGGTCATCTTCGTCGGGGAGTTCGATGTACTCAGCGACACTGGTGTCCAGCAGCGGGTCAAGCTGGTCGCGCCTCTCCCCCGCCAGGTACCGGCTAACAAATTCTTCGACCTGCTCAGCTGTGTAGATCCCCAATGCGTCGAGGTCATTGACCAGGTCATGCAGCTTGTTGGCGTCCGTCTCTTCAGCCAGCACGGTCGTGCGGTAGTACGGTTCGAACGCGCGCTGGATCTCCTCAGCATCGTTGGCGAAGTCGAGAACGAAGGTGTCGTGCTTCGCCGGATGTGCCCGATTGAGCCGCGACAGCGTCTGCACCGCCAGGACACCCGACAACGCCTTGTCCACGTACATCGTGTGCAGCAGTGGCTCGTCGTAGCCGGTCTGGAACTTGTTCGCGACGACGAGGATCCGACTCGGGTCGGTCTTCACCTGTTCGGCGATCGCGTTGGACGGGAAGCCATTCAAACTTGCCTCGGTGACTTTCAGCCCCTTGTACTCGTGCTCACCAGAGAATGCGACGACCGCCCTGTACGGGCTCTTGCGGGCTGCGAGCGCGTCACGAATCGCATGGAAGTACTCGATGCACCGTGCGATCGACGAAGTTACAACCATTGCCCGCGCTTGGCCACCGATCTTCCGCTTCGCGACCACCTGAGCAAGGAAGTGTTCGATCATGATGTCGGTCTTCTGAGCAATGGCGTGCTCGTTGCCCTCGACATAGGAGCGAAGTTTCTTCGAGGCGCGCTTCGCATCGAACTCGGGATCGTCCTCCACGGTCTTCATCAGCTTGTAGTAGCTGCCGACGGGCGTGTAGTTGGAGAGGACATCGACGATGAAGCCCTCCTGAATCGCCTGCTTCATCGTGTACGAATGGAATGGTCGGAAGCTCGTGCCTCCTTCGGCGTTGGGCACCGGCTCGCCGAACATCTCGAGCGTCTTGTTTTTCGGCGTAGCCGTGAAAGCGAAGTAGCTCGCGTTCGTCAGCAGCTTCTTGCCCTCGATGATCCGGTTGATCCGGTCCTCGACGGTGTCTTCGTCGTGGACCTCGATGCCGCCGAGTGCGCTCGAGACGGCCGCCGAAGTCTTCGACCCCTGGGACGAGTGCGCCTCGTCGATAACGATGGCGAACCTACGGTCACGATGGTCCGCTCCGATGTCATCCAGAATGTACGGGAACTTCTGCACCGTGGTGACGATGATCTTCTTGCCCGCCGTGATCGCACGGCGAAGATCTCCGGAACGGTCCGCATGCACCACGGTTGATCCCACCTGCAGGAACGACTTGATGGTTTGTGTGAGCTGGCTGTCGAGGATGATGCGGTCGGTGACGACGATGATCGAGTCGAAGGCGATCTTGCCGTTATGTGTGGCCTCGGTGAGCTGATGGGTCAGCCAGGCGATTGAGTTCGATTTTCCACTGCCGGCGGAGTGTTGGATGAGGTAGCGACGACCCGGCCCGTTCGAGCCGACATCGGCCAAGAGATCGCGCACCACATCGAGCTGGTGGTACCGGGGGAAGATCGCCTTCGAAAATTTCTTCCCCGTCTTGGGATTCTTCTCGACCACGATCTGCGCATAGTTCTCGATGATCCCAGCAAGGCTCTGAGGCGCGAGAACCTGCCGCCACAGGTAGTCAGTCATGACCCCATCGGGGTTTGGCGGGTTACCCGCTCCGTCGTTGAACCCCTGATCGAACGGAAGGAACCACGATGAAGTGCCCTTGAGCTCGGTGCAGAATCGTGCGCGCTGGTCATCCAGCGCGAAGTGCGCGATCGTCCGTCCGAACGCGAATAGCGGTTCACGACGATCGCGGTCACGCTGGTACTGCTGCACCGCGTCTTCCACCGTCTGGTTCGTGATGTTGTTCTTCAACTCAAAGGTAAAGATTGGCAGGCCATTGACGAACGCCACGAGGTCCACGGCGTCCCCTGTGTTGCTGACGCTGTGGTGCACCTGCCGTGTGATGACGAATCGATTCGCGGCAAAAAACTCAGCTGCCTTCGAGTTTCTGGGCGCGGGCGTCGGATAATACAGGTCAACATGCTTACCGAGATGGTCGATGCCGTTACGCAGCACGTGCACAACGCCCCGCCGTGTGATCTCACTTTGGAGCCGCATCAGGAACTTGTGGCGCGCGGGTGTCTCTGTTGCGAGCCCGAGCGGCTCGACAAGATCGGGCTGAGTCAACTCGATGAACAGAGCGAGGTGCATTAGATCGATCGCGTAGGAGGCGACATAGTCGCCGGGTGCACCCTCGGTCCAGCCACCATCGCTCATCTGAGTGACGATGAGCGTTTCCAAGCTCTCCTCGTTGAGTCGCTGCATGCTCACTCCTCGCCTTCGCTCAGTGCTTCCTCAAGATCATCATCGATTGCCGCGACCGCGTTGTCGAACGACTCGGGTGCGTCCGGCATCGTCGCTGCGATGGCACGGACGTCGACCTGGCCCGTCACGACATCGGCGACGAGCCGGGTACGGAATTCCCTCAATAGCGAAATCTCGTTTCCATTGCTTTCGATCGCTCGATCCAGTCGCGCGGTATGATCAGCAACACGGGCGATCACGGTTCGCTGCTCAGCCAGTGGGGGCATGAGAATCTCAAGGTTCTTCACCTCGGCTAATCCCAACCCTTGTTTCGTTCCGCCGTACTCGCTTGCGCGCAACTGAATTTGACTCGGCAGACTCTTCATTGCCAAACCCAAAAATTCAGCATCTACAGCATCGTGGGTAGGTCTAATTAACGCGATGTGCTGATTTACGTACGCCTCCGCCGTCCAGTCAGCAGGGACCATCGAGACATTCCCGGTCAGCGCTCCGGTTATACACATGAGAAGGTCTCGGGGCTGCACCCGTGTACGGACGCCCTCAGCTGCCGACTCGGGCAGGTCCACGCGCTGGAGGTTTGACAGTTTCAGATTGAGCTGACGTCCGAGATTTCCACTTTGTAAGAAGATTGGGCCTTGAGCCGCATAATATTCGGCCCAGCCGCGGGAACCCGATGTCACGAACCGTGTAATAGTCCGGCAGCGCCGCCACTCCCATCCTTCGGGAACACTCTCCAGCCATGGAAGGCTAGAGACCGACTGGAGTGGCTTGTCCCGTCCGGTCACAAGGTCATTCGTTATCCTCGCACGCTGTTCGTGGAGCAACTTGATCAGGCGACGCTTGGCAGCGATGGCGTTGTCGATGCGGGTATTCGCGTGGGCGAGGTACTTCACGATCGCCGCCTGCTCCTCCGCCGGTGGTACCAGGCAAGGCATCCGCTTAAGGTCCGACCAGCCCAGTTGCTGACGCAACCCGCTACCCATGCCATAGATGCGCTTCGATGAGTCAACAACAGTCAGATACAGATACGCGTACGAATCGCCCCAGGCCCCAGTGGGGCGCAAACCGATGTATGCCGAGGTGATGATTCCACGGTCCTTGACATGTCCGACGCGAATGCTCGTCTGGTCGTTCTGCAGGTCCGTCGGGCGCACGACGATGTCACCGGGGCCGAGAATTTGGTACCCCTCGTAGGAGTCCGGTACCAATCCGCGCTGCTTCTCAACTGGCTTTACGACAACTTTTCCATAGCTAAGGGAGAGAACCTGAGACTCGATGAGACCATCATTCTTATGACGGTTCTCTTGAAGTACGGCGAGCCCTGGCTGCACGCTCCAATGGCTCGGCGTTGGGGCAGACCAGAAGGGATTTTGGGTCGTCTGCGCATACGGGGGGAGAGCGCGAAACATCAGTCCTCACCCACAATTTCAGCAATCAGGTCGTCGGTTTCTGCTTCGAGTGCGCGGATGTCGGCCTGGATGTCAGCGAGGGTGCGCATCGGGGCCGGCTTGTAGAAGTGGCGCGTGAACGAGATTTCGTAGCCGATCTTCGTCTTCGACTCGTCGATCCAGGCGTCCGGCGCATAGGGCGTCACCTCTCGCCGGAAGAACGCTTCGATCCCATCCGCGTGCTCGCCAGCTGGCTCGGTCAGTGGCACCTGCTCGGCGTCGCGGAGGTCAGCGTCGGGCTCGTACTCGACAACGCGAGAGCGACCATCGATGACCGCCTCGTACCGTCCGTGCAGCGGGTCGGGCACAGCCGAATACGGGAGAGCCTTCTTGATGATGGGCGGCGCGCTCTCGTCCTGTACTCCATCTTCCTTGAGCTGCTTGATTTCCTTCGCTGTATACACGCGGTTCGTATCCACGCCGACGATGCGCAGCGGTCGCTCGACGGTGATCTTTTTGTAGCCGAAGTCGACTCCGTCGAACACCTTGGAGCGATCAGTGTCGTCGTACTGGTCGAATGCCGTGAAGGCCTCGAGCACCTTGTCGGCGTCGGTCGCACTGACTTCCACGCCCTTCTCGCCGAGGTTCTTGCGCAGCGGTGTCGACCAGTCTGCGGCATCGATCAGCTGCACCTTGCCTTTGCGGCGCTCTTCCTTGCGGTTGGAAAGCACCCACACGTAGGTCGCGATGCCGGTGTTGTAGAACATCTTGAGCGGCAATGCGACGATCGCCTCAAGCCAGTCGTTCTCGATGATCCACCGACGGATGTTGCTCTCGCCCTGCCCTGCATCGCCGGTGAACAGCGAAGAACCATTGTGAACCGATGCGATACGGGACCCTCGATCGGTTTCCTGCTTCATCTTCGAGATCAGGTTCGCGAGGAACATCAGCTGGCCGTCGCTGCTGCGCGTGACGAGTGAGTACTCGCTGTCGCCATCATGAGTAACCACGAAGCGCGGGTCGATGATCTTCTTCGCGCCGCCAAGGCGGTCCTGGTCGGTCTTCCAACTCTTGCCGTACGGCGGATTCGAGAGCATGAAGTCGAACTCCTGGCCCGCGAAGGCATCATTCGACAACGTCGAATACTCCGGGCCACCGACGATGTTGTCTGCAGCCTTGCCATCGCCTTTGAGGATCAGGTCGGCCTTCGCGATCGCATACGTCTCGGCGTTGATCTCCTGCCCGTACAGATGGGTGGAGACCTTCTTGCCGGACGACTCAGTAAGGTAATGCAGCGTCTCCTCGGCAACAGTCAGCATGCCACCAGTGCCCATCGCGCCGTCGTAGAGGCGGTACGTGCCCGACGGGATCGCGTCAGCGATCGGTTCGAACATCAGCCGAGTCATCAAGCGCACGGCATCTCGCGGAGTCCAGTGTTCACCGGCCTCTTCGTTGTTCTCCTCGTTGAAGCGGCGAACGAGTTCTTCGAAGACCGTGCCCATTCCATGGTTGTCCATGCCGGTCGGGGAGAGATCGAGATCCGGCGCGAGGAACTTTTCGATCAACGCACCGAGAGCGTCGGCCTTCGTCAGTCGGGGTAGCTGGTTGCGGAACTCGAAGTTGTCGATGATCTCCTGCACGTTGGGCGAGAACCCGTCCAAGTAGGCCTCGAAGTTCTGCCGCAGGCGCGTCGAGTTCGACACGTGGCGCAAGTCCTGCAGCGAGAAACCAGACGTGTTGTAGAAGTCCTGCTTGGCCGCATCCCGCAGCGGTGCATCCTGGTCGGCGACGCCCGCCTCATCCAGCATCTTCTTCATCGCCATCACTGCATCGCGCGTCGGGCCGAGGACACTGTCCAGACGACGCAGGACCGTGAAGGGAAGGATCACGTCCCGGTACTTGCCTCGGACATAGAGGTCACGGAGGACATCGTCAGCGATGTTCCAGATGAGCGCCACGATTCGAGAGTGGTTGATGGAGCTGTGTGGCACGGGGATCCTTCACTTGTGACTAGACAACCTGCCGAGCGGCGGAGCTGGCACTGGTAATGCCGCCCAACACTGAAGGTAGACGGCACCACTGACATTCTCTCAGCTCGCGCGAGGCCTTGTATGCCCAGACAGGATCCGCGCAACGCCACCCGCTCGCCACGCAAGAGCGGCTCAAGCACCGACCGTCACCGTCGGATGATCAGGGACTGAGCCTCGACCTCGAGCTGTTCAGCGAGGGCGTCGACCGAATCCAGCGTGAGGTTGCGCTCCCCACGCTCGATCCCGGCGAGGTACCGAGTCGACACACCGAGCTCTTCAGCAAGACCTTCCTGCGATAGCCGACGCGCAAGGCGCAGATCGCGCACCTGCGCTCCGAGCACCTTCTTCAGCGGTTCTGTCACACATCCAGCCTCAGGTCTGGTAGTCATGACTTCCAGGAAGTTATCGCTTCTAGTTGCGGTTCGGCGGGTCTCGCTCGACTCGCATTGCGGCCGCATCAGACCTCGAAGGAGGGCGTGACGATGCCCAGTTCGCAACAGATCCCTGAGGACGGCCCGAACGCCCTCCCCCGCGTCCTGCACACACCACGCAGCAGGGCACTGCTCTCGGAATCGTGGGCCCAAGCGGAGGAGGCAAAGCGAGAGGAGTGGGCAGACAACGACCCCCAGTTGCCGTACGAAGCCTATGCAGCGGGCGAGCCATGCCGCGCGTGTGGTCGTGCCCTTCTCGGTGAGCCAGCCCTGGGAACCGATGACGAGAGCATTGCGCTGATCGACGCCGACAATGCCGAGTTCCGAGCCGAACATGAGGCGTGCAACTTGGGCGTTTGGCGTCTCGCGGGCAATAGGGCGGAGCACTGCCACCTTTGCTGCCCGTTCCCGCCACTTTCGCCGACTCAGCGCGATGAGTTCCGACAGCTCCTGCACCCGTCCTCATTGCGCATCGACCGCAGCGCCATCTGGCGTGTGGAACTGACCTGTCAGCACGTCGAGACCCTGGCCGGGCTTTCCCCTGCCTACGTTGAACCCACCGTCCGATGCACCACCTGCGTCGTCATCCGCGGCGTAGTCAAAGCCATGAGAATCGATGACCAGGCGAAGGATGATGCCAGTAGAGGCGCTATCGACGGCCTTCAGCCTGGCTATCAACGACTTACAGACGAGCAATGGAGCCGGATCAAGCACATCGTCCATACAGAAGAAGGCCCTCGTCGCGGGCGGCCACGCATTGACATCCGCACGATCGTCGACGCGGCTCTCTACAAGACCCGCACCGGCATCACGTGGCGCGAGCTACCGGCGGAGTTCGGGTCATGGCAGACCGCCTTGCGCCGGCACCGCCAACTGATCGCGAGCTCCCAGTGGGACGAAATCACTCGCACTCTGGAGGAACGAGACCTGCCCCGATGAACCTTTTGCAGTGTTGACGCAACCGACTGTTGAGTCAGACTGATTCTTGAGTCAGCGCACCTGCCCTGAGATCGCGGGTCGAGCGATTCGAACCCGCCCGAGAACTGGCCAGCCGAGGCCGCTTGCCCGCTCCCAGCGATGCCGACCAGCACTCACACCTAGACATCCTCGACGCGGTCGCCGACCACGACGGACAGACAGCGTCAGCGCTGGCGCGAGGACCTGCTCACACTGAAGATGGAGTGAGCATGCTGCCACCAGGGCGGCAAGACCTTCGTCCTGCGAGAAGCGGCGTCTGCCTCTGGGGTTTCCCCGCCGTTCCTTTCCGGCGAAACGGCCGCCGCGGCTTCACTCTCCATTGGCGTCCCGGCGATTGAACGGCTTCGGCTCGAGGCCGCCTCATTCGGGCCATTGTCCGAGGAAGCCGATACGATGCGCTCATGGCACAATGCACTGCTCCGGTTCTTGGACACACTCGCGGCGGTGGCGCAGACTGTCCCGTTCATGGAGGACGCTACGGCGGATACGGCGGGTATCGGGATCCGTACTACGAGCGCCCGACCTACACGCCCCCTCCGGTCGCCGAGCCGGTCGCCCCTACTGCGCCGAAGCAGTACCCAAGCTTCAGCCGATCGTCGGGCGGATCGAGCCGTCGTAGCAGCGGAAGCGGCGGCGGCCGAAGCACGAGTTCATCGAGTCGTAGCCGGCGATCCGCGGTCACCTATTCGGTCCGCGAGTATCAGACCCTCAACCCCGTACGCGAGCAAGTTGTCAGCGTGGCCGACACTTCGACCGGCCAGCGTGACTTGTTCCTCTGTCACGCGTGGGATGACCGCAAGGGTGCGGCGCTCGATCTACACAACCTACTGATTGGACTCGACGTCACTGTCTGGTTCAGCGAGATGGACGTGCCCCTTGGCACCTCACTGATCCGGAAGATCGACAAGGGGCTGGCCCGCTCGCGCGCTGGAATCGTGCTGGTGACGCCTGCGCTGTTCCAAAGCCTCAATAGTGACGGCATCGCCTCGCAGGAGCTGTCAGCATTGCTCGCTACTGATCGCGTCATCCCCATCGTGCACGGAACGACCTTCGACGAACTCCGCAAGGTCAGCCCCTTGCTCGCGGCCCGGTCTGGCCTAACGACTTCGGACTACGGATCGCTTGACGAGGTGGCGACTAAGCTCGCCGACACCGTCCTGCTCGACGAGGATCAGCTGGTGTAACTGCTCGCCGAGGCCACAAGCCGCAAACACCTAACCGTGGCGGAAGCCCACCTCGTCGCCGCACATACCAACGTTCGGGTACTCCAGGTCGAGGGCTTTCACATGCCCTGCCAGAATTCCGAGTGGCGGTCGTGCTCTTCTAGGTCGACGACGTCGCCTATTCTCGTATTCACCTCAGGCTTAGCCTTCAAGTCTGGACCTCGGTGAGCGCATTGATCGTGTTCGAGCGGCGAAATGCCGGTGGTTAGGCGACCGGCGAAGCGAGCACCTGCAACGATCGATCCCCGTCGGGTTCCGAGTTTTGAGTCAGCCTGATTTTTGAGTCAGACCTCGCGCCGAGAAATCGCCCGCCGAACGACTCGAACTCGCCCCAGAACTGACCATCCGAGGATGCTTGCCCGCGACGCTCCCGCACCGCGGAGACGAGTGTCAACCCCTGTGGAAGCTCCGCAGGGGTCAGTCAAAAGCGCAGGTCAACGCGACTAACGCTTAGTAGTTGTTGGTCGACCGGAACTTGTCCATCGAGCCCAGCCAGAGGCTGAGAATACAAAACCCCTGGTCAGAGGCTTTTTTAGACATTGAACCTGAATTCCACCACGTCACCGTCGGACATCACGTAGTCCTTGCCCTCCATGCGGACCTTGCCGGCAGCCTTCGCAGCGGCCATGGTTCCGGCGGTGTCGAGGTCGGCGAACGAGACGATCTCCGCCTTGATGAAGCCCTTCTCGAAGTCGGTGTGGATGACTCCGGCAGCCTTGGGCGCGGTGTCGCCCTGGCGGATCGTCCAGGCGCGAGACTCCTTGGGGCCGGCCGTCAGGTACGTCTGCAGCCCCAGCGTGTGGAAACCGGCGCGTGCGAGCTGGCTCAGTCCGGCCTCGTCCTGACCGATCGACTCGAGCAGCTCCTTGGCGTCGTCGTCGTCCAGTTCGAGGAGTTCGCTCTCGACCTTGGCGTCGAGGAACACTGCGTCGGCGGGGGCGACCGACTCGCGCAGCTCCGCCTTACGCGCGTCATCGGTCAGGACCGACTCGTCCGCATTGAACACGTACAGGAAAGGCTTGGCCGTCAGCAGCTGGAGCTCACGGATCGACGACAGATCGAACGAGTCCTTGGCCGAGAACAGGGTCTTGCCTCCATCGAGGATCTCCTGTGCCTTCTTCGCGGCCTCGAGCAGCACGACCTGATCCTTGTTCTTCCGCGATTCCTTCTCCAGTCGCGGAATCGCCTTCTCCACCGTCTGCATGTCGGCGAGGATCAACTCGGTCTCGATGACCTCGATGTCGGATAGCGGATCGACGCGGCCGTCGACGTGCACGACGTCGTCATCGGCGAACACTCGCACCACCTGACAGATGGCCTCGGCCTCACGGATATTGGCGAGGAACTGGTTACCCATTCCCTCGCCTTCCGACGCGCCCTTCACGATTCCGGCGATGTCGACGAACGACACGGTGGCCGGAAGGATGCGCTCGCTACCGAAGATCTCCGCCAATCGGTTCAGGCGGACATCGGGAAGCTCGACCACGCCGACGTTCGGCTCGATGGTGGCGAACGGATAGTTCGCCGCAAGCACATCATTGCGGGTCAGAGCATTGAAGAGGGTCGACTTTCCGACATTGGGCAGGCCGACGATTCCGAGGGTAAGACTCACGGGAGGTCAGTCTATCTGCCGACGCCCAACTTCTCGCGCCACCTCATCGTCTTCGGCCTCCAATTGCTCGCCCGCGGCCTTTCCGACCTGCTCCAGGTAGTAACGCACCGCAACAGCCAGGCACGATGCCGCCGGCACGGCGAGGAAGGCTCCGGTGATGCCGTACAGCGACCCCCCGAGAGTCACGGCGAGCAGCACGATCACTGCGTGCAGGTCCATCGACTTCGCCTGCAGCCACGGTTGCAGGACGTTGCCCTCCAACTGCTGCACCACCAGGATGATGCCGAGAACGATGAGCGCAGTGGTGACACCGTTGGACACCAGCGCGATCAGCACAGCGAGCGCACCGGCGACGAACGCACCGACGATCGGGATGAACCCGCCCATGAAGGTGATGACGATCAGCACACCGGCCAGGGGAACCTGCAGCACCAGCAACCCGGTGCCGATCAGCGCGGCATCGACGAAGCTGACGATCGCCTGCGTTCGGATGAAACCGCCAAGCGTGTTCCACATGCGGACGAGAACCACGCTGACGTGCGAACCGTCCTTCGTGGTGCCCATCGTGCGGTCGAGCCACGGAACGAACCGGGGGCCGTCCTTCAGGAAGAAGAACAGCAGTACCGCCGAGGTGAAGATCGTGATGAGCGCCGACGTCGCGACGCCGACACCGCTGAACACGCCGGACGCGATCGCGCTCGCACTCTGCTGCAGCTTGCCGGTGATCTCGTTGACAAACGACGAGATCTGCTCGTCGCCGACGTTCAGGGGCGGGCCCTGCACCCAGTCCTGCACCCGCCGGACGCCGTCGACCGCCTGATCGGCGAGGTGCGGCGCCTGGTCGACCACCGAGGGGACGATGGCGCCGATCACACCTCCGACCACTGCGATCGCCAGCAAGAGCACCAGGATCGTCGCCGCTGCGGGCGGCACTCGATGCGCCCGCAGCCAGCGAACGGGCGGCCACAGGACGGTCGCCATGACGATTGCGAGAACCGTCGGGAGCAGGACGACCCAGAACTTCGCGCCGATGATCAGCAGCACGTAGAGGAAGGCGAGAACGAGCAGTATCTGCAGGCAGACCGTGGACGTCGACCGGAGTCCGCGAAGGAATACCCGCCCGCGGGTCGGGTGCTCGATTCCGTCATCGGTGACGTGCGTGTCCGTCACATGCGCCTCGACGTCGGACTGCGCTGCCGGAGCGGACGCAGACAGAGCAGCGTCGGCGTCGGATCGCTCAGGCTCAGTCGGGTTTGCCACGTTCACATCGTCACATAGCGTGCCGACATATTCCGAGTGGCTTACCGCAGTGTCTGATTTCCGCTAGACGATCGCGTCGGCCGGTGGCACGGTTGATACGTGACCAGCACCGCTCCCCGAGTCTCGCGACTCGACTTCGACCACTGCTATCGTGCGCTCTCCGCGCGCGATTCGCGCTTCGACGGTCAGTTCGTGGTGACGGTTCGCACGACCGGAATCTACTGCCGCCCCTCGTGCCCGGCGCGGACCCCGAAACCGGAGAACGTGGACTTCGTGCTCACACCCGCGGCCGCGTCGGCGCGCGGATTCCGCGCATGCCGCCGGTGCCTTCCGGACGCCACTCCCGGCTCTCCTCTGTGGAACACGCGTGCCGACCTCGCAGCGCGGGCGATGCGACTGATCGGCGACGGCATCGTCGACCGCGACGGCGTCACCGGACTGGCGGCCGCACTCGGCTACACCGAACGGCACTTGAACCGGGTCCTGACCGCCGAACTGGGTGCGGGCCCTAAGGCTTTGGCCCGCACACATCGTGCGACGTCGGCGCGCGTCCTGCTGACCGGTACCGACATGCCGATAGCCGACGTCGCGTTCGCCTCGGGCTTCGCCAGTGTGCGCCAGTTCAATGACACGATCCGCGACCTGTACGCCGCCACACCGAGTGAACTCCGGGCGGCCGGACGCCGGAATCGGGCGCACATCGGCGACGGGATCGCTTTGCGCCTGCCTTTCCGCGCACCCTACGACGCCGCGTGGACGCGGTACGGGCTGGCTGCGCACGCGGTCGACGGATTGGAGAGCTGGGACGGCACCACCTACAGCCGCGCACTCGCCCTCCCGCACGGTCCGGCCTGCGTGCGGTTGTCGCTGGAGACCGACCACGCGGCCGTCCGCTTCGATCACCTCGATATGCGAGACCTCGGCGCCGGCGTGAATCGCGTCCGTCGCCTTCTCGACCTGGACGCCGATCCGATAGCCGTGGACGAGCATCTTCGCGGCGACGCATTCCTCGGCCCGCTCGTCGACGCCCATCCTGGAATCCGCCTCCCCGGCAGCGTCGACGGCACCGAGACCCTGGTCCGCGTGATGATGGGACAGCAGATCAGCGTGAAATCCGCACGAACCAGGATCGGGCAGCTGGTCGACGAACTCGGCGAGCGGGCCCCGTGGGCTGGTGGCGTACCGGCCGACGCACGGGCCGCGCCGCAGCCCGCACGGCTCTTCCCGACGGCGGAGGCGATCGCGGCCGAGGGCCGGCGCGTCCTCGGCGGCCCGGCACGCTCGGTCACCTCGATCGTCGAGGCCGCGCGAGCCTGTGGAGGGCAGATGGAACTCCATGCGGGGGTGCCTGCGTCCAACTTACGAGCGGACCTCACGCGCTTGAACGGAATCGGCGACTGGACCGCCGACCAGGTGGTGATGCGGGTGACCGGAGATCCCGACGTACTCACGCGTGCCGACCTGGTGCTCGACCGGGCCGTGACCGAACTCGGTGCCCGTCCGATCGACACCAGGTCCTGGCGACCATGGCGGTCGTACGCGGCGATGCACCTGCTGAGACACCGGCTCGGTCGTCGCATCGAGCCGGACGGAGGTAATCCGGCCAAGCCGCTCGAACCTGCCCTGCGCACCGAACAAGGAGAACCGAGATGACCGCACCCGAAACTCTCAACTGGGTCGCCACCGACACACCCGACGGACGATTCACCGCCGTCTTCGACGAATCGGCGACCGTGTACGCGTCCGGTTGGACGGATGACCCCGCCTACCTGCTCGCACTGATCGCCCCGTCGCTGCGCGCCGACCGACTCATCGCCGCAGACGGCGGGGAGGTGATTCGCGCGGTCGACGCGTATTACGCGGGTGATCTCGACGCACCGTCGCGGATCGATGTGCGACAGACGTCCGGCCCTTTCCTGACCGCAGCGTGGGCCGCACTTCGCGATGTGCCCGCCGGACCGCCGGTCAGTTACACGCAGCTGGCCGAGATGGCGGGCAATCCCGCTGCCATCCGCGGTGCAGCCTCGTGCTGCGCACGCAACGCCGCCGCCCTGTTCGTGCCGTGCCATCGCGTGGTCCGCACCGACGGAACGCTCGGCGGTTTCCGGTACGGCATCGACGTGAAGCGTTCACTTCTCGAACGAGAGGCCGCCGAACCCGCCGCGTGACGCACTTCGGTTCGCCCGGCCCGGCCCGATCTTGTCAGAGCCTCGAGACATGATGACGGCATGAGTACGGCAGCAGCAGTCATCGGGCCGATCTGTCTCGTCGTCGGAGCGCTCCTCGGGTGGTTCGCACATGGTGCGCTGGTCAGACGTGACGCCGGCCCGCCGCCGGATCACCTCGTCGCCCCGCTCCGCGACACGCTCGGACAGCTATCGGACGAGTTGCGCCGGTCCGAGCACCACCGCGTTCATGCGTTCGCGGGCCTCAGCGAGCAGGTCCGCGGCATGCAGATGACGTCGCACCGCCTGCACGAGCAGACAGCGCGGCTCGCAGGCGCACTGCAGGCCCCGCAGATCCGCGGCCGCTGGGGCGAGATCCAGCTCGAGCGCGTCGTCGAGCTGTCGGGCATGTCCCGGCACTGCGACTTCTCGACGCAGGTTCACGGACAGACCCCGGACCGGGTGGTCCGGCCCGACATGATCGTCCGCCTCGCCGGTGGCCGCACCATCGTCGTCGACGCGAAGGTCCCGCTTCAGTCCTATCTCGACTCGACCGGCCCCGGGCTCACTCCCGACGCCGCCAGGGAAAAGGTCGCCCGGCATGCCCAAGCGGTGCGCGCGCATGTGAACTCGCTGTCGGCCAAGGCGTACTGGACCGCGCAGGCGAACACCCCCGAGTTCGTCGTCCTCTTCCTGCCCGGCGACGGAGTCCTGGATGCAGCCATGCGCCACGACCCGGAACTCCTCGACTACGCCTTCGCGCGGGATGTGGTGATTGCCACCCCGGGCACGCTCATCGCACTCCTGCGCACCGTCGCACTCGGCTGGCGGCAGCATGCGATGGCCGAGGACGCCCAGCAGATCCAGGCACTGGGTCAGCAGTTGTATCAGCGGATCGATCAGGTGCTGGGGCATCTCGAGAAGGTCGGGAACGCGCTTCGGCGCACTGTAGAGAGCTACAACTCCGCGGTCGGGGCCATCGATTCGAGGCTCGGAGTCACGGCGCGGAAATTGTCCGATCTGGAGGCTATGGCGGTGTCGACCGGCCGCGCCAACGGAGACCGACCACCCTTGCACCCGGTGGACTCGACGGTGAGACACGCATCACCGATCGAGTAGTTTTCCGCGAACTCACGGGTGGCGATAGAACGGCTCGGTGGCTGCAGCCGGTACCGTCTAAGTGTGTTTCCCCGATTGCGCACCGACTCGACGCTGCCCGCCGACCAGCAGTCTGTGGTGCCTAATGTGCGCGGACTGCCGTGGTGGGGCGCTGTCATCCTGGCAACAGTCGTCACAGCCATCGGTGCGATCATCGACGCCGATACGGGCAGCGGACTCGGCCGGACCTTCAAGGTCTGCTACATCCTCGGCTGCGTTCTGGCAGCTCTCGCGGTCCGTCGCCGGGCACTGTTCACCACCGCGGTTCAGCCGCCCCTGATCGCGTTCGTCGTCGGCATCGCCACCCTGTACACGATCAACGGCCGCGACGCCGAGGGCATGAAGACCATCATTCTCAAGGTCGTCCTCCCGATCGCGTACAGCTTCCCGTGGATACTCTTCACTTTCCTGATCACGCTGCTGGTGGTTCTGGGCCGCTTGTTCTGCACGGGTCCCGAGTCAGCACGCCCCTTCGGTGGAATCGGCAGGTTCACCAAGAACGGCGTCAGTTCACGTCCGAAGCAGAGCACCGGTACCCGACCGAAGTCCGCGGGCACGCGAGGCGGCGCTCGTCCGGCTCGTACCCCGGCCGACCGGACCGCAGACCGCCAGACCGCCAGAAAGGCGGGCACCACCGGCAAGTCCCGGTCCCGCACCGACTCGACGGCTGACCGCGGCGACCGGCCCCGCGCCGCCGACGCGAAGAAGGCCGCGGCGCACAAGCGACGTCCGGCGAAGGCCCGCACCGAGCGCGACACGCCCACCCGCACCCTCTCGAAGAAAGCCACAGGCTCGACGACAGCAGCCGCCAAGGAGCAGGCGGCACGCGCTGCGGCGCCCGGGAAACCCGCCACACGCAAGACGCCGACGGCCGACGCACCACCTCGCGAACGCCCCGCACGGCCGACACGGGATGCGCCCCAGCAGCCCCGCAACCAGACGCCGCAGGACGGTACGAGGCGACCCGACAAGCCGCGGCGCCCGGCGCCTTCCGAGGAAGGCCGCCGACGCGCACAGCCCCAGAAGATCGCCGCCCGCCCACGACCCACGGCCGGTCAGCAGTTACGCAATCGCGGCGGCCAGATCGAGGATCTGACCGCGGGCATCGACGACTGACGCGACTTTCAGAGCCCGGCGTCGACCAGCCAGCAGGCCAGATCCCGAGCCGCGGCGTCGACCACCTCAGGCCAGTCCATCGCCGAGTCGTCCGCCTGGTCGCTGACCACTTTCACCAGAGTCAGCGGAAGTCTGTACCGCTCGCACACATTCGCCAGCGCAGCGCCTTCCATGTCGACGAGATCGGCGCGCTCCGACAGCCGCGCACGGTGAACCGCCTCGGTGACGAACATGTCGCCGGTCGCGAGCACGGACCCATCCCCACCGTCGACCTCCCACCGATCGGTCGTCTGATACCCGATCGCCGATAGCTGCGCCGCACTGATGTCATGCTCGATGACCGCCGACGGGACGTAGAGCCCGGCATGATGATCGTGCAGAGCGCCTGCGGTCCCGACATTGATCACTCGGGTGAAGGGGCGGCCGGCATCGACGCGTTCGAGACATCGGGTGAGCGCCATCGCCGCGCGGACCTTGCCGATCCCGGTGATCAGGGTGTCGGCCTGCTGCGGAACGTGGGCGGCCTCGGCGTGCGTGGCCGCGACTACCAGTGCGCGCTGGCGAACGTTGTCCACCGGCACCGCCTAGTCGGCCCGGTCGGACGCCGGAGCCTGCGCGTCCCGCCCACCGCTAGCCGCGTCCCCGATGCCGGCGATACGGGAGAGCTGGTCGAACTGGTTGTTCGCGATGCGCATCACCACTTCGTACGGGAAGGCGAACTTGCGCGCCCACCAGTAACCGAAGCGGATGTCGAACGAGGTGTAGACCATGAACTTGTTCTTCGTGATGCCGCGCAGGATCGCCGTCGCCGCCTTCTCCGGAGCCACGGCGATCTTGTGGAAGCCGTCGATCCGCTTCTTCACTCGCGGATCCTCACGGTCGACGCCGACGATGTCCACCGTCCCGACGAGGGGCGTGTCCACGCCGCCCGGACACACCAGCGACACCCCGATATCGTGCCTGCGCAGGTCGAACCGCAGCACCTCGGAGACCCCGCGAATCCCGAACTTGCTCGCGCTGTACGCGGCATGCCACGGCAGCGCCAGCAATCCGGCCGCCGACGACACGTTGACCAGGTGCCCGCCGGTACCGCGCCGGACCATCTGCGGGACGAAGCACTCGATGATGTGGATGGGACCCATCAGATTGACATCGACGAGCTTGCGCCAGTGCCGATGCTCGAGATTCTCCACAGTCCCCCATGCGGAGACGCCGGCGATGTTCATCACCACGTCCATCACGCCGACTTCGGCGTCCACCGCACGCGCGAATGAGGCAACCCACTCGTAATCGGATACGTCGCCTGCGGCGTGGTAAGCCACCGACCCGCCCGCGTCGATGACCTCCGCGACGACCTCGTCGAGCTGCTCGATCTGCAGATCGGTCAGCACGAGGTGGGCGCCGTCGCGCGCCGCCGCGAGAGCCGTTGCCCTACCGATGCCGCTGGCCGCACCGGTGATGAGCACGGTGCGGCCGGCGAGCGTCGGAACAGGGGTACGGACCCAGACGAGGTCGCGGATGGTTGTCAGAGTGCGTGGCAGGTTGAGACCCATGCCGCAACACTAACGTCGATCAGACCGGGAGCTTGCCACCGAACACCGCGTAGACCACCGACAGCATCGATTTGAGCACGTCCGCCGACACGTCACCGCTCTCGGCGGCGAAGATGCGCGCGGCTTCCTTCGGGTCCTTCGCCTTCGCCAGCTTGTCGATCAGCGGACCGACCGCTGCCATACCCTCCAGGTCGATACCCCCGGTGGCCGACTCTTCCGGCGGCGCGGTCTGCGGATCGGCACCCTCGCTCGGCTTATCCGTGCTGGGAGCAGGCACCGGAGCCGTCGGATTTGCGGCGGCTCCCTTACCGGCCACGTACTTCTTGATGCCCTTGGTGAGGGCGACGGCGTACTTGGTGGCGCCCTGCGGCGAGGTCAGCGAGGCAGCCTCTGCCGGGTTCGACAGGTTGCCCATCTCGACGAACGCGAGCGGGACACGCGTCAGGTTGGCGCCGGCGATGTCGGGGCGGGTCTGAATGCCGTCGACGGCACCCGCGTAGTTGGCGGGCTTGAAACCGGCACTCTTGAACGCGTCGCGCATCGTGTTGGACGCTTTGCGTCCCTCGACCGACTGCGCGTCGTTGGCGCCCTTGTCCGGAAGCGGCAGCGTCGGGACGATCATGTGGAATCCCGACTTGCCGGCGTCGGCCGCTTTGCTGGTGGAGTCGGCGTGCAGGCTGACCGCGACCGCAGCGCCGGACTTGCTCGCCGCCTCGGCGCGCTCGTCGACGCAGCCTCCCCAGCCCTTGTCGTCCTTGCGGCTCATCACGACGCGTGCTCCGTCGTCTTCGAGGGCCTTCTTCACGAGCTGCGAGATCTCCCACACAACGGTGTGCTCAGCCTTGCCGGTGACCGCCTTCGCACCGGTCGTCTGGCAGTCCTTCTTGCCACCGCGGCCGTCCGGGACCTGCTTGCCGAGATCATGCCCGGCGGCCGACCCCTGATGCCCCGGGTCGAGGAAGATCGTCTTACCTGCGAGATCGCCCGACCGCTTGGGCGCGGCATCGGCAGGCGCCGCCGCCAATCCCAGGGCCAGGACAGCCGAAGCTGTGAGCGAGGTAGCCGTGAGCATCCCGCGGCGAATACGGACAGCGTTCATCGGCGCTGCTTCCCTTCCATACGACACACCAGTAGTCACACTGGCCACTTGAGTAACAGTGAATCAGTACTTGAGGGTCGCTGTCGAACGGGGAACCGGATATGCACCGAAATCGTTAGACGGCTGTGACACAACCGGCGATCACCCCCTCGCCTCGCGGACTGCGGCAGCTTCCGGCAACAATGGGGTGCACAGCCTGCGGAACGTTCCCGACCGAAAGCGAAGCATGTTCAAGAAGTTCGGCGAGAAGTACCACCACTACCGGCACAACTCCCGATACGGTTTCGCCCTCCGTTGGGTGACGATCGTCGTCGGAACACTCGTGACAGCTGTCGGCGTGATCACGATTCCGTATCCCGGCCCCGGCTGGGCGATCGTGTTCCTGGGCCTGTTCCTCCTGTCGCAGGAACTCGAGTGGGCCGCGCGCCTACGGCGTTGGACGATGGACAAGCTCAACACGTTCTACAGCCGGTACATCGACGGCAACCGGGTCGCACAGGTACTGCTCGCCATCGCGACGTGCGCCATCGTGATCGCGACACTGTGGCTCACGAACGCCCTCTCCATGGCGGGCGGCTGGGTCGGCATCGACGCGGAATGGCTGAAGTCACCCATCTTCGGCTGACCGATCGCCGGCAGACTCTGCCTCGTACCCACGGCGAGGCGAACCGCTGATCAGTCGACGAGATGGCGGGTCAGATGCAGGATGCCGTTCTCGTCATCCGGATCGGGCGCGGCGACCACCGCCGCGAGCGCCTCGTCTGCCGCACCGACGTCCAGGCCGGCGCCGATGATCACCAGGGACGTGCCCGGCTCCGCAGTTCCCCATTTCTGCCTGCTGACCCGGACGACGCCGCCGACCGCCTGGATCACGTACGCATGCCTGCGGTGCTCCGGCAGGTCGACCAGCACGGTCCCCTTGATGCGGTAAGTGCCGTCGGGCGGGCGCTGGAGCAGGTGCGCGAGCCTGCGCGGGTCTACCGGCCCGGACACCGCGATCGACGCCGACTCGAACGCGGCGTGCAGATGCGAATGGTCGTCGACGGACTCCGCGATCAGCACCTCGTCGAACGTGAGTTGCCGTGGACCGTCACGGGTCTCCCGCTGCGGCGCCGCGTCGAAGAGCAGCTCGGGGTCGACCGCTGCCTCCGACACCGCCACCACCGAGGCCGTCGGGTTCGCATCGCCGACCAGTGCGCGCACCGCGGTCAGCCGCTGCGCGTCGACGAGGTCGGACTTATTGCACACGACGAGATCGGCGACGGCGATGTGGTCGCGTACCGCCGGGTGCGCGGACAGCGTCTCCTCGATCCGGGCCGAGTCCACGAGGTAGACCAGCCCGCCGTACGACGCCGCGGTGTCGCGCGCAGCGAGGACCATGCGAATGAGCGCCGCAGGCTCCGCGATCCCGCTCGCCTCGATGACCACCGCATCCATCCCCGACTTCGGATCGCACATCGCGCCGATTGCCTCCGCCAGCCCCTCGGAGTCCGTGGTGCAGCACATGCAGCCGTTCTCGAGAGTCACCGTGTCGCCCGCCGCGCCGGCCACCAGGAGCGCATCGATGTTGATCGACCCGAAATCGTTGACCAGCACCCCTATCCGGCGGCCACCCGCATTCATGAGGACGTGATTGAGAAGCGTGGTCTTGCCGACACCGAGAAATCCGGCGAGTACGACGACGGGGACGTGGCGGTCGGTGGGAATCCGTCCTGCTCGATTCGAATCCGGCATAGTCAGAGCGCGCATTCTTCACAGAGAACGGCGAGATCGCGCCCGTCCCGGTCGGGATGGTTGGCGACGTTGCTCGTCGGGGATCCGCATTCAGCGCACCGTCCGATGACGGCAGGTGATCCGAAATCGATCGCCATCCGTTTGTCGAACACGTAGAGCGAGCCCTCCCACAGACCCGAATCCCCGAACTGCTCCCCGTAACGCACAATTCCACCGTCAAGCTGATAAACGTCTGAGAATCCCCTGTTTCGCATCAAAGCAGAAAGGACTTCGCAGCGAATGCCACCTGTGCAATACGTGACTACCGGTCTGTCTTTGAGGTGGTCGTACGCACCGCTATCCAAAAGGGATATGAAGTCCCTAGTGGTGTTCGCATCCGGAACAATGGCACCGCGGAAACGTCCGATCTGTGCCTCGATTGCGTTACGGCCGTCGAAGAACGCAACCTCATCACCCTGCTCGGCGACCAGATCGTGAAGGCCCTCGGGAGTGAGGTGCACGCCACCGCCGACAATGCCCGAGCCGTCCACCTCGACCTCCTCTGGAGCGCCGAAGGTCACGATCTCCGGCCGCACTTTGACGCTCAGACGCGGGAAGTCGTCACCAGTGCCATCCGACCATTTGATGTCGGCATTCTTGAACGCCGCGTACTTGCGGGTCGCCTTCACGTAACGTTTCACCTCGTGAATGTCGCCGCCCACTGTCGCGTTGATGCCGTGGGGTGACACGATGATCCTGCCGTGGAGTCCGAGCGATTCGCAGACGCTGTGCTGCCAGAGGCAGACGGCTTCCGGGTCGGGCAACGGCGTGAACACGTAGAACAGAACGATCTTGGGAGTCGCCACAGTGCAAGGGTACGGATCGCGTCGCCGGAGCGTCTTCGTCGCCCTGATAGGCGTGATCGCCGCAGTTCTGGGTGGTTGCAGCGTGCTCGGCGCGACGGATCCGGACCGGATCGTCATTCCGAGCACCGAGTCGCTGTCCGTCCAGAGCAAACCGTCGACGCTGTCGTCGACCTCGATGACCCGCGGACGGGACGCTGATTCGAGCCCGTCGAAATGGAGTTTCGAGCGCATCATCAAGAGCGCTCCGCGCGTGAGCAATTCCGAATACCAGGTGGGAGCGTCGGCGGCTGACGACGACCGTGAGGACGTGTCCGGCTACCACTTCTCGACCCCCGACCGAGAGGTGCGCTGCTCCGCCGGGAACAGTGGCGGAGATTCACTCGTCTGCACCTCGGATGCGGTGAAGGGTCCCGCGCGGGCACCGGCGAAAATGGACCCCGGATGCCGCTGGGACCGGAAACTCGCCGTCCTCACGTCCGAAGGAGTGAGCGAAGGCGGCTGCTCCAATCGCTATTCGGTTCTCCACCGATCGCGGGTGATCGATCCGGGTTCGGCAATCGTCGTCAACCGATTCGCATGCCTATCGGATTCATCCGGACTGTATTGCGTCGAATCCGGCGCGGATGCGGGATTCGCATTGACGAAACGCGGATTTAACGAGATCAAGGCATCCGATCGTGCGCCGAGATCACTCACCGGATCTGATACCGATTCAACAGACTCCGAATCACGTTCATCGGTGGCACCCACACGATGAAATTGTGTACAGTAGGCGCTGGTATCACCGCCGAAATTCATTGAGGGGCACCCAATGGCCAAGAAGACCGTTATCAAGATCGTCGACGACATTGACGGTGTCGAACTCGATGAGTACGAAACCGTCCGTTGGAGCCTCGATGGTAAGAACTACGAGTTCGACACCTCCCCCGAGCGTGCCGAGGAGTTCCGCAATCACGTCGCCACGTACGTCGCGGCGTCGCGCAGTGTGAATCGCGCTCCGGCACGCCGTGCCGCAGCCGCCGGTCGTTCGTCGAGCAACACGCGAGTCGTTCGTGAATGGGCGAACGCGAACGGATTCACCGTGAGCGACCGTGGCCGGATCCCCGCCGACGTGCTCGCCGCCTACGAGGCCGCCAACTGACGTCAGCGGTTCCGCGAGACACCTTCGAGACGCCCCGAGGCCGATAGGCCCGGGGCATCTCGCATGTCAGTCACCGCCCGCGAGTTTTGCTCTCGGTGAGTATTAAATGCCGGACCTGGGCTGCCGTGCAGTTACTCTGACAAACCATGACTGTCGTTCCTGCGGCCCGTCGTCGACGGTGGTCCGCCACTGCGTCGAGCGTGCGCCGACGCCTGCTGCCGTTGCTGATCGTGGCGATGCTCCTCGGCGCCTTGACCGCGTGCGGCTCGTCATCGGACGGTGACGGCGCCGACGACGGACTGTGCGCCCCACCCGGAGTGAATAGTGCCTCATCCGCACCGACCAATCTTGCGTCGAGCGCTCAGGCGCCAGACAAGTTCACCACCGACTCGGTGACTCCGATCGATCAGATCGATACCTCGCAGCTCGGGTTGATCAAGCCCGGCACGATCATCGTCGGCACTCTCGGCGACGCGCCGCCGAGCATCTGCGTCGACTCCGACCAGCACTACACCGGCATGGACAACGAGATGCTCCGTGCGATGGCCGGCAAGCTGGGGCTCAACGTTCAGTTCGTCGGCACCGAGTTCTCGGGCCTGCTCGCGCAGGTCGCGGGAAAGCGATTCGACGTCGGCTCGTCGTCGATCACCACGACCGAAGAGCGCCGCCAGACCGTCGGGTTCACGAACGGTTACGACTTCGGCTACTTCTCGCTGGCAGCTCCGGTCGACGGAAAGGTCAAGGGATTCGGCGATCTGAATGCTGGCACCAGGATCGGCGTCGTCCAGGGCACTGTTCAGGACGACTACGTGGTCAACGAGCTGCATCTCAATCCCGTGAAGTACCCCGATTACGCCACCGCGTACGCGAACCTCCGCTCCGGACAGATCGACGCCTGGGTCGCCCCGAGCCAGCAGGCCGAGGGCACGGTGGACCCTGCGGATGGCATCGGCATCCTGGAGAACACCTTCAGCATCAACAACTTCACCGCGTGGGCAGTCGCGAAGGGCAATCCGAAGCTGATCGACGCGCTGAACAGCGCCCTCGACGAGATCATCAAGGACGGCACCTGGTCGAAGCTGTACCAGGACTGGGCACCGCGGTCCCTCCCCGCCGGCTGGACACCGGGTTCCAAGGCGGCCCCGGTTCCGGAACTGCCGAACTTCGACGAGATAGCGGCGAAGAACGCGGGTGGTGAGAGCACCGAGGCAGTGCAACCCAAGAGCGCGCTGGCCCAATTGGGTGACACGTTCTTCAACGGCGAGAAGTTCCGGGACGCCCTTCCCGAACTCTTCAAGACCGGACTTCCGAACACCTTGAAGATCGCGGTGACCTCCGGTGTCATCGGCACCGTTCTCGGCATGCTTCTCGCTGTCGCCGGAATCTCCCGATCACGCTGGCTCCGCTGGCCCGCCCGTGTCTACACCGATATCTTCCGCGGACTTCCCGCTGTCGTCGTCATCCTGATGGTCGGCCTCGGCTTCGGTCCGGTCGTCAAGGACGTGACCGGGGGCAATCCGTTCTGGCTCGGTTCCATCGCACTCGGTCTCCTGGCCGCCGCATACATCGGCGAGATATTCCGGTCCGGCATTCAGAGCGTCGAGCCGGGACAGATGGAGGCTTCGCGGGCACTCGGATTCTCGTATCGGAAGTCGATGTCACTGGTCATCGTGCCGCAGGGCGTCCGGCGCGTCCTCCCGGCCCTGGTGAATCAGTTCATCGTGCTGATCAAGGATTCCTCGCTGATCTACTTCCTCGGATTGACGGTGATGCAACGAGATCTGTTCGCAGTCGGCAAGGACTTCAACGCCGACGGCGGCAACCTGACGCCGTTGGTCGCCGCCGGTCTGCTGTACCTGATCCTGACCGTCCCGCTGACCCACCTGGTCAACTACATCGACAAGCGTCTGCGCACCGGAAAGGCCTGATCGACGTGAGCACCGATAATTCCGAGGTCACCGCTCCCCTGGTCGATCAGACCGACGCCGTCTCCCTGACAGGTCGGGATCTGCACCTGTCGTTCGGTGACAATCACGTTCTCCAGGGCGTCGACATCCAGGTCGACGCCGGAACGACGACGACTGTCATCGGTCCCTCCGGTTCGGGAAAGTCGACGCTGCTGCGCGTGCTGAACCGCCTGCACGAACCGCAGCAGGGCGACATTCTGATCGACGGCAGGTCAGTGCTGAACGACAACCCAGACGAGCTGCGCCGTCGCATCGGCATGGTGTTCCAGCAGTTCAACCTGTTCCCGCACAAGTCCGTCGTCGACAACGTGGCGCTCGCCCCGCGCAAGCTGCACGGCCTCGGCAAGGACGAGGCACACGAGCTGGCACTGGCGCACCTGGACACCGTCGGCCTCAAGCACAAGGCGAACGACCGTCCGTCGACGTTGTCGGGAGGCCAGCAGCAACGCGTGGCGATCGCCCGCGCCCTTGCGATGACTCCGCAGATCATGTTCTTCGACGAGGCGACCAGCGCGCTCGATCCGGAACTGGTGAAGGGCGTGCTGTCGCTGATGGCCGAACTGTCGAGGGAGGGCATGACGATGGTCGTCGTGACCCACGAGATGGGCTACGCCCGCGACGTCTCCGACAACGTCCTCTTCATGGACGAGGGATCGGTCGTCGAGACCGGATCGCCGGCCGAATTGTTCGACTCAGCCAAGAGCGACCGCCTCCGCGCGTTCCTCTCGCAGGTCATCTAGACCCTCTCGCAGGTCACCGGGTTGCGGCGCCCCCGACGGCGGCTTCGAACTCGGCCGACGCGTAGAACGGAGCCAGTCGGCGCCGCGTCGCCTTCTCCAGGAATCCGCGTCGGTCGATCTCCGCGATCACGGTCGGACCGAACCGGAGCGCCTCCTCGAGCAGATCGTCGTACTCGATCCCCAGCTCGGACAGCAGCGTGGCGAGGTCGGTGTCACCGTAGGCATCGAATACCCCGTCGACCCCTTCTGCCAGGAGCGTGCTGAAGTACTCGGTCTCCCGGAACGTCCGCCAGAACTCGAAGACCAGGACGACGATGTCCTCGATGTCACCGTCGTCGACGATCTGCTGAACCTCCGAGACACGCTGATCGTTGTGCGCTCGCCAGAAATCCCGTGCCGCCCCTTCGAAGATGTCGTCCGACTCGGATCTATTGGCGTCCAATACGAATCGCGTACCCCGCCGGGTGACGGCCGCGACCGCGTCGTCGACGAACCGGCCCACCCGCGATGGAAACCGCGATGCATCGACCGCGCGCTGGACGGCCTCGACGCAGGTATCGACCGCGGTCGGACTATCGAGGACCCGATCGAGCAGGCGCCGGGTGACCGCGAGGCCGGAGATCCCCGAGACGAGGTCGTCGAAGTGCTTGCGTTCGATGATGTCCTCGAGGCGGATCTCATCGGTCGCCGACTGCGAGAACAGCCGGGCCGCGATCTCACCGACGAGTTCCGGGATCGCCCCCTCGACGGGAAATGCGATCGCGTACTTATATGCGACGTCTTTGATCATGTCGCGCGTCACCGCCTCGGACAGCGTCATCTTCGACGCATCGTCGAGGAATCCGGTGATCTCCTCGCGGGCGAGTTCGGTGAATGTCTCCCGATCAGTCAGCTGCCGGCACACGAAATCGACCTGGGCGTCGAGTAGGCGGTCTGCCAGCTCCTGCGCTGCGTTCGTCATGCCGTTCACCCTAGCCAGCCGAGCGGGGTGCGAGCACCGGGCCTACTCCAGCAGCTCACGCAACACCGACACGACCCCGTGGTCGGCGTTCGACGGAGCGCCGTACCGGGCGCGAGCAGCCACCTCGGGGTGCGCGTTCGCCATCGCGAACGACCAGTGCGCCGCATCGAGCATCTCGAGATCGTTGAGGTAATCACCGAAGACGACGGTCTGGTCGGGAATCACTCCCAGCTGGTCCTGAATCCGGCGCACCCCGACGCCCTTGTGCACGGCGTTGTCGGTGATGTCGATCCAGTGTGCGCCGGACACGACCATCTTGTGCGATTCCCCCAGGGGCGCCAGCACCTCACTTGCTGTCACGGACGCGTCTGCGAAGTCGTAGATGGCGATCTTCACCACGCCGTCGGTGTCCACAGCGAGGTCGTCGACCTTCTCGAGTACGGCGCAGTAGGTTCGCGCCTGGACGTCGAATTCGGGGTCCGCGGAATCGATCCGGGCACCGTCCACCCGGCACAGGATCGTCCGCAGTTGACTGCCGTTGTCGTTGGCTTCGCGGACGGCGAGCACCACCCGGCGCACGAACCCGGGGTCCATGGTCACCGAGTGCAGCACCGCGTCCGCATGCATGACGACTCCACCGTTGTCACCCACGTACGAGAGTGGCCCGGGGAAGCGATCGAAGAGCCGAGCCAGGCTCTGGCACTGCCGTCCGCTCGCCGGCACGAACGCGATGCCACGCTCGGTCATCTCGTCGAGGAACGGCCAGAAGCCGTCCGGCACGCGGCCGTTCGCGTCCAGGAGAGTGCCGTCCATATCGGAGACGACGAGCCGGATGTCGCGCGTGGTCTGCTCGTTCACCTTTAGCCCTTCGACGGTCGAGCCGCGCCCGAGATCAGAATCCCCCGAAGTCGCCGAATCCTCCACCGAAGTCACCCCCGCCGAAGTCACCGCCGCCGAAGTCATCCCCTCCGAAATCCTCCCCGCCGCCGAGGTCTCCGCCGGCGCCCGCATCTCCCTCAGGACCCATGTCGCCACCCTCACCGGCACCGCTCTCGAATGCCGCGGTGTCGTAGTGGACGCCGGACATCCCGGAGAACAATGAGGTGAACAGGAACGCCGATCCGATGCCCCACGCCCCGGCGACCATCGCGGGGCGCCACCACGGTTCGGAGTACCAGCCTGCGGGGACCGGACGACCTGCCACCCGTCCGCCCGGGTAGTAGTTGGGCGTGCGACCCGACGGATTCGGCGATGCGTCGACGCGGCGTCCCTCGAAATCGATCGACCGGTCCTCGGTCACACTGCCCGCCGCGCTCTGGCCGTCGAGTTCGCCGATCGGCGGTCCCGGATCGAGGTGCAGCGCGGACCGAGCGGCACGGATGTAATACAGACCTTCCAGAGCCGTCTGCTTGGCGAGGCGGGCCTGTGCGGGCGACGTCGCCTGATCCACTTGGGAGCCGGCTGCGGTGAACCGTTCACTCGCATCCGCGAGCGACTGGGTGGCGGCCGGGTCGCTCCGGCCGTCGAGCGAGTAGACCTGGCCGCCGAGGCGTTCGATCGACTGACGGGCATCCGCCTTCGCATCGTCGAGACGTTCGGCCGAGGCTCGCCCGGCGTTCTGGCGCACGTACGTCACGATGAGGAAGACGACGAGCGCGATGACCAGGAGAACGATGAGACCCTTCACGCCTCCCAGAGTACTGATTCACGCGCCGCGGGCGGATCCGCTGTTCACCGCCCCGACGATCGGTCAGTCGAACCTCTCCCCCGTCTGCGGATCGAAGAGCCGGAACCCGAACGGGCGCATGGCGTCGATGACGGCGTTCAGGTACTCGCCGTCCACGCCGTGACCGACGAACTCCACGAACTGCGTCCCCACGGTCACCTCGAAGCGCGGGCCCGCGTCGACCGACTCGGGCGGCGTGAGTACGCCGGATTCCCACGTCCACCCCGCGAGCCCGTCGCGAAGTGCCCGGTCGAGGGCCGCAGCGTCCACGTCGGGGATTCCCGACACCACTTCCCCGCTACTCAACGCCAGGTAGACGCCCTCGGCGTCGGCGTCGGCGACGGCATGGCCCTTCCAGAACGCCAAGTTGTAGCTCATGCCCCGATCCTGCCCGATGAGATGCGCCGATCGGACCGATTCGCGTGCACGGCACCGGCGTGACAGCCCCCGAGCGAAACGATCAAAACGCGACTTACGCGCACAAGCGAGACTGTGACCCGCATTACTCGCGACACTCATCCACAACCTGAGTCACCTGCCGGTGGCCGGGGAGCAACCGACGAGTGAATCGAGAAGACGATGCTGGTGGCGCTGGGCCTCGCGATGGTGGCCGTGTTCATGTTCCTGATCATGACGAAACGGGCGACTCCGGTCGTCGCCCTCATACTGGTTCCGGTCGCCTTCGGGTTGTTCGCCGGAGCGGGGCTGGGAATCAGCGACATGATCACCGATGGGATCAAGGATCTGGCGCCGACCGCCGCCATGCTCTTCTTCGCCATCATCTTCTTCGGGATCATGATCGACGTCGGGCTCTTCGATCCGATCGTGCGCGGCGTGGTCCGACTCGTCGGCGACGATCCCGCCAGGCTGGTTGTGGGAACGGCTGCCCTCGCGGCCGTTGTGTCCCTCGACGGTGACGGTTCGACGACGTTCATCATCGTCACCTCGGCCCTGCTCCCCCTGTACCTCAAACTGGGCGTCAGCCCCGTCGTTCTGACGGTCACGGCCGGACTCGCGAACGGCACCATGAACATCCTCCCGTGGGGTGGCCCGACAGCACGCGCCGCGGCAGCCCTCAACATCGACGCCTCCGATGTCTTCGTCCCGATGGTGCCCTCACTCATCGTCGGCATGCTCGTGGTCTTCGCCTTCTCCTACCACCTGGGCATCATGGAGAGGCGACGCATCGGGCGCATCGAGATCCGGCCGTCCGTGCTGGCATCGGCCGGTTCACGCACGGTCGCCGCCGTCGAACAGGTGGACGGGACCGCAGCCGATGCCACCGGGTCCCCTGCCACAGGGTCCGCGGTGGCGGTGGCCGAGCGCCAGGAGCATGGCACGGTCGCCGGCTCAGGTGGCGCCGCGACCAAGGGGCCGGACAGCGCGTTCGGCGGTGTTCTCGATCCCAAGCGCGCGACGCTCCGTCCCAAGCTGCTGTGGCTGAACGCGGGACTCACCGTCGGCCTGCTCGTTGTCCTCGGCATGGACGTCATTGCGATCCCTGTGCTGTTCATGGTCGCGTCCGGACTGGCCCTGGTGATCAACTTCCCTCACGTCAAGGAGCAGCAGCAGGCGATCACGCGGCACTCGTCGTCGATCGTGTCGGTGGTGGCGATGGTGCTCGCCGCGGCCGTGCTGACCGGCGTCTTCACCGGCACCGGAATGGTCGACGCCCTCGCCCACTGGATGACGGGCGCGATTCCGGACTGGATGGGCCCCCATCTGGCGATCGTCACCGGCATTCTGTCCATCCCGCTGACCTTCCTCATGAGCAACGACGCCTTCTACTTCGGCGTGCTCCCGGTGCTCTCGGAGACTGCGTCCAAGTACGGCATCGACCCTGCCGAGATGGCGCGCGCCTCGATCACCGGTCAGTCGGTCCACATGCAGAGTCCGCTGGTTCCGGCGATCCTGCTGCTGGTGGCCCTCGCCGCCGTGCCCTTGGCCGATCACCACAAGAAGGTGCTGTGGCGCGCCGCGGTCGTATCGGTGGTCATGCTCTTCGTCGGCGGTCTGGTCGGAGTGATTCCGTTCTGATGGCGCCATGTCACCGCCTAGTCTGGCGCCATGGCCGACCGCACCGATGACATGCGCCCGGCCCGTCGGGCCGGGCGCATGTCGTTGGTAACCCAGGTACTGCTTCTGCAGGTGGCGGTGATCGCGGCGAGTCTGGTGGTCGGCTTCGGCTGGCACATCAGCACGGTCGACGACAAGCTGCGCGACGAATACGCGGAACGCGCCCTCGCGATCTCCGACACCGTGGCAGGCGACCCGGATGTCCGGGCAGGGCTCCAGCGACTCGGCGGCACCGATCTGAATGCGGCAGAGCTCCGGTCCGGGGTGCTGCAGCGCGAGGCCCTCGACATCGCGAGACGTACGGGGGTGCTGTTCGTGGTCATCGCCAACCGCGATGGCATCCGCGTCGCCCATCCTGACGACGCCGAGCTCGGCAGGCACGTCTCCACCGATCCGAGCGACGTGCTGAACGGTGAAGACGTCCTGGACACCGACCGGGGCACTCTCGGCGAATCCGTGCGAGGGAAGGCTCCCGTCATCGACGATGACGGAACCCTGGTCGGTTTCGTGAGCACCGGCATCTCGACCCGACGTGTCGCCGACGCCACGCGACGTGACGTCGCAGTCACCATCGGACTGGCCTGCGCGGCCCTCGCAGTCGGGATCGTGGGCGCCGCATTGCTGGCCCGCCGCTGGCGTCGCTTGACGCTGGGCCTGCAGCCGGAGGAGCTCGTCGACCTCGTCGGCGATCAGCGAGCGGTGCTGCACGCCCTCGCCGACGGCGTGCTCGCCACCGATCATCGGGGCCGACTCCGGATGATCAACCACAAGGCTCGGCAGTTGCTCGGGATCGACGCACCGGTCGGCGCCGCACTCGATGACCTGGGGCTGACTCCACGGCTCAGACAGATCGTCGACGATCCGCAACCCGTTCCCATCGCAGCGACCGTCGGCGAACGCATCGTGCTGGTCAGCTCGCACCGGGTCCGCGCCGATAGACGTGATCTCGGTGTGGTGATGTCGGTGATCGACCGAACGGACATCGAGGCGCTGACGCGCGAACTCGATTCGATCCGATCGATGAGCGCGGCCCTCCGCGCACAGCGCCACGAGACCGCCAACCGGCTCCACGTCCTGTCCGGGCTACTCAGACACGGTCACGTCGACGAGGCCGCCGATTACCTCGCGGAGGTGACCGCTGCTCGCGGAGGCGCGGGCCTGCCGGGCCTCGACAACGTCGAGGAGCCGCACCTGCACGCCTTCCTCGACGCGAAGGCGACGCTCGCTCACGAGCGCGGTGTGAGCCTCAGCCTCGGCGCGCAGACGTGGGTCAGCGGCGTCCTGTCCGATCCGGTCGCTGCGACGACCGTCGTCGGCAACCTCATCGACAACGCCATCGACGCCGCAGCCGCAGGCGGCGGCGCGCCGCGACGTGGTCGGGTGGACGTCGAACTGATCACCGCGGACCGGACCCTCTGGGTCACCGTCGCCGACTCGGGCGACGGGATCGTTCTCGCCGATTCTGCCGACGTGTTCGCGGAGGGCACCTCGTCGAAGGACGGTTCACTCGTGCCGGGCGGACGCGGTATGGGCTTGGCACTGGCGCGGCAGATCTGCCGACGAGACGATGGAGACATCCGGTTAGCGGATCCGGGAGGGCGTGCCGCGACCAACCGGCAGGACGTTCTCGGCGGTGCGGTGTTCGTCGCGGAACTGCGCGGCGCCATGGTGGAAGGAGCACTCGATGCCTGAGATTCCAGGTGACGTGAAAGTGCTGATCGTCGAGGACGATTTCCGCGTCGCGCGATTGCACGCCGCGATCGTGGAAGCCCTCCGCGGGTTCCACGTGGCGGCGCAGGTCGGCACGGTCGCCGACGCCCGCGCAGCGTTCGCCGCCTCGGACGGACCGCGCATCGACTTGGCGCTGCTCGACGTGTACCTGCCGGACGGCTCGGGCATCGACCTCGTCCGCGAACTCCCGTGCGACACTTTCGTCCTGGGCGCGGAATCCGGCGGTGACGCGGTTCGCCTGGCCACCCGGTCCGGGGCGCTGACGTATCTGATCAAGCCGTTCGACGACACCGAACTCGCGCGTCGGCTGGCCGGGTACGCGCGCTACCGCCACCTGCTGACCGACGGCGATGTAGATCAGCGTCGCGTCGACGAAGCCCTGGCCGCCATCCGGTTCGGATCCGGCGGTGCAGCGCGCGAGGCCACCGTCTCCCCGACAGAGGAGCGGATACTCGCGCTGTTCACCGGCGCCGAGCGCGGATTGTTCGCCGACGAGGTCTCGGAGCGGATCGGCATCGCGCCGCCGACTGCCCGACGGCATCTGGCGCACCTGGTCGGATCCGGACGCCTCCGCATGACGCTGCAGTACGGCGGCACGGGTCGGCCCCGGCAGAAGTACCACCTGACCGACCGCGGCTGATCCGGCCTGTGCTGGGTCCGTCAGGACTTGTCCGTCAGGGATGCGAGCGCTTGATCGCCTCGTCGACCCGTGCGACCTTGCCGTCGATCTCCCCCGTGCGGCCGGGACGGATGTCCGCCTTCAACACGAGCGACACGCGCGATCCGTATCGACCGGCTTCCTGCGTCGCGCGATGGACCACATCCATCACCTCGGCCCACTCCCCCTCGATCTCCGTGAACATCGAGCTCGTCCGATTCGGGAGGCCGGATTCACGGACGACGCGCACCGCTGCGGCGACCGCCTCGGACACCGACCCGTCGTCGCGACCGGTGCCACCATCGGGTCCGGTGCCACCGTCGGGTCCGGTGCCACTCGGCGCGACCGAGAACGCTACGAGCATTGTTCCTCTTCTCCGTGATCAGGCATCAGGGCGATCCCTGCCAGCATCGTTCGCGTCCCGCCGGTTTGGCAAGGGGTCGGCGACGCGTTGCGGCGGCGTCGGCTACCGGACGTGCGATACCGCTACTGTCGGACGATGCGGAAACTCGTCTACTACATCGGCGTCTCACTCGACGGCTACATCGCCGGGCCCGGCGGTGAGGTCGACTTCTTCCCCGTCTCGGACGAACTGGTGGCCTGGATCGGCGCGAACTATCCCGAGACGCTGCCCACGCACATCCGGCCCCACCTGGCGCTCGAGGACGCCGCGAACCTCGCGTTCGACACCGTCATCATGGGCCGCGGCACCTTCGAACCGGCCCTGACCGTCCCGACCACCCGCCCGTACGCCCACCTGCGGCAGTACGTCGTCTCGACCACGATCGACATCGACGACCCGCTCGTGTCGGTGCACCGCAGCGACCCGCTGACGTTGGTTCGCCGGCTGAAGGACGAGGATTCGGACAAGGACATCTGGCTCGCCGGAGGCGGCACGTTGGCGGGCGCAGTCCTTCCCGCGATCGACCGGTTGGTGATCAAGAGGTACCCGGTGATCGCTGGTGCGGGCATTCCGATGATCAGCGAAGTCGCCTCGACAGAGTCCGCCCCCGCAGCGTTCGCCCCCGCCGCGTTCTCACCGACCAGACGCGAGTCACTCGCCGACGGCACTCAGGTCAGCTGGTTCGACCGAATCTGATCGTCGGCAGGCACCTGCACGGACTCCGGGACGGGCGTCCTCGTTCGAAGCTTCGGAAACGGAATCCGATCACGAGCGACGAACCAACGGCTGATGCGCGGTATGCGGAGCAGCAGATCCACGATGATCAGGGACAGCGTCAGAGTCAGGGCGACCAGGATCGTGCTCCGGACGGCCGCCGAGTTCGGGAACCACTGGTTCAGGTCGTCGAAGAAACCGAGCCGCGCCATCCCGTCGAGGAGGAGCGGATGCACTGCGAACACGCCGAACGCACGGGTCGTCGCCCAGGACACCGCTCGCGCGCCCACGCGTTTGCCCGCGGCGCGCATGTCGTCCCACGCCATCGCGCCGAGCCACAGCAGGACGAGCGCTCCGACGAGCCACGGCAGTTGCACCGGGTTCCACGGCGTCGTGGCGTTCAACGGGACGTCCCCGGGCGCAGTTGCAGCCAGGTAGGCACCGATGCTGAATGCGCATGCGATGCCGCAGACGCCGACGACGAGCACCACGTTGCTGCGCAGCCACTGCTCCATCGCCTTGTGGTGATAGGCGGCCAAGGCCCCGATCGCGACGAACAACGCGTACATCGGAAGGCTCTTCCACATGTGCTCGTACACGTAGTACCAGAACGTGCCCTTCGGACGCGGGAGGTACTGGTAGATCACGAACATCGTCATCTGGATCGTGAACCCGGCGGCGAGCACTCGCCACGGCCGGTCCGCGGTTCGGTCCAGGACCTTCTTGAGGAGCGGGAACACCAGGTAGATCTGCATCGAGATCAGTAGGAAGTACAGCTGGTACTTCGCGTCGCCGGTAAGGGCCTTGAGACCGAGGTCGTGGAAGTAGATGCCGACACTCGGGAACGGGTGGTTCTGGATGATCAGGTGATCGGTGATCGAGTACACGAGCGTCCACACCAGATAAGGGAGGACGATCAGCCCGAAACGGCGACGCCAAAACGTCATCGGCGACATCGACTTGCCCCGCATGCTCAGCACCAGCACGAACAGCGTGACCGCCACGAACCCGTACCGGGTCAGGTGCAGCATCGTGCCGACCATGCCCGCGGACCGCACCACGTCGGGTGTGGTGTTGACGGCATTGACGCTGTGCGCGATGACGACGCCGGTGAACAGGAGGACCCGCACGAAATCAGCGGTGAGAGCGCGCTGCGGTTTGGGCTTGGGAGGCGAGACGGGCGTTCCGGCGGCGTCGGCCCGTGAGCCGTCGTCCGTCATCGTGCTTCCCGCCTTGTCGACGGTCTGCTCCACTGCCTGCACCTCCGCGATTCTGCATCCCCCGCGTGCCGCAGTGTACGTGCCCATTCTGGGAATCCCGTTCAGGAAACGCCTCGGTGGAGTGGTATCTCACGTTCTCGCCGTGTCTCTGAGCTTCGGCCGCCGTTGGCCCGGCGTCGGTGCGCAGCCATGCCCCGCCGCCGCATCACCAGCGCGTATGGCGATATGTCTCGACGAGATCCGCTGTTTCCGGCGATCTACGTGCCGGTGATGCGGGACCGCTTCACGACCATCCCACTCAGGCCCGTCAGCGCACCGCGCACCTGGATGATCTGGCCACCTGCCCGCTGCGGTGACCCCGCCTTGTCCTTGATGCTCGACCACCCGCTGGTGACGAGCCCGTCGACCCGGAGCTCCTGGTCGGGTCCGAGCTTGATCTTCACCGTGCTCGCCGACACCTGCAGCTCGATGTCGATCAGCGGGGCCGGCATCCTGGCCGCGCTGAAGTCCAAGTCGATCGAGCCCATCGAACCGCTGAACAGCATGTTCGGCTCCGGCCGCCAGGCGCCCTTCCGACGCACCGTCTTCCAGTCACCGTCGTAGACCGTCTGCGGCAGCTGGATGGCCGGTCCGGCCGGTACTACGGGTGGCGCCGCGTCGGGGAAGAGTCGGTTCGCAGTCGGCAGATCGGCGACGGCCCGCCGCAGGTCGGATCGGATGCGCGAGCCGTACACGTGACCGGACCGGTCCTCGAACTCGGTCACATCGAGGTATCCGCCGGAGAACGCGTCGTTGAGGAGCGATATCGCGCGCTCACGTTCCGGAGTGCCGACTCGGAGGTCGTCGTCTGCACGGGCGTGGTCGTCTGGATCGTCGGCGGCCATGCCGTCACTCTATGACACCGACCGAAGATGCCGGCCGACCGATCGGCGACGAGTACCGTCGAGCCTGACCCGCACTTGCCGATGGAGGTGCTGCAGTGAGTCCTGCAGGCGAAGGAACTGTGACGATGCCCGCGGCGTTCCTCGGGCACGGAAACCCGATGAATGCGCTGGAACGCAACCGCTACACCGAGTCATGGCGGGCGTTCGGAGACGCGGTGCCCACACCGACTGCGATCCTGGTGATCTCCGCCCACTGGTACACCAACGCCACCGCGGTCACCGCGATGCCACTGCCTCGAACCATCCACGACTTCTACGGCTTCCCGCAGGAGCTGTTCGATATCGAGTACCCGGCTCCAGGCTCCCCCGACATCGCCGAGATGGTGGCCGACGTGGTGAAGCCGACATGGGTGGGCATGGACTTGGACAGCTGGGGCATCGACCACGGCACCTGGTCCGTGCTGCGTCACGCCTTCCCCGACGCGTCGATCCCGGTCATCCAACTGTCACTGAATGCGTTCAAGGACTTCGATCATCACCTGGAGCTGGGCCGCAAGCTCGCGCCTCTGCGGGATCAGGGAGTGCTGATCATCGGCAGCGGCAACATCGTCCACAATCTGCGCGCCATCGATTTCTCGCGGCCCGACGCCGGGTTCGACTGGGCCCAGAGGTTCGACGACGCCGCAGGCGAGATCCTGCGAAGCTCCCCCACCGATGTGGTCAGGCTCGACGGTCATTCCGACTTCGCGAAAGCCGTGCCTACTCCCGACCACTACCTGCCGATGCTGTACATCGCCGGGCTCGCCGACGCGACTCCGCTCGACGTCCTGGTGGACGGTTACGCGGCCGGCTCGCTGTCGATGACCTCGTACACGCTGGGCCTGGGGACCGGACTGGCCGTCCCGGATGCTGCGACCGGAGCCGCGGAACTCCCCGACGGGTTCCCGACCCTGAACTCGAACCTGTGAGCGGACCTACCGAAAGTCCCGGGTCAGACGAATGCCCGGGTCGACGGTCTCGACCCGGGCATTCGCTGCGGTGCTTACTACTGCTGCACCCGCAGGGTGCGGACTAGCTGTAGTCGTAGAACCCGCGGCCGCTCTTGCGCCCGAGACGGCCGGCGTCGACCATCCGGCGAAGCAGTGCCGGCGGCGCGAAGTGCGGCTCCGCGAACTCGGCGTACAGCGAGTCGGCGGCCGCGAGGCAGATGTCGAGGCCGACCGTGTCGCAGAGGGTGAGCGGTCCCATCGGGTAGCCGCAGCCGCCCTTCATCGCGGCATCGATGTCCTCGGCGGTCGCGTACCCGGAGTCGAACATGCGGATTGCCTGGCACAGATACGGGATCAGCAGGGCGTTGACGATGAAGCCCGATCGGTCGCCCGCCTGCACGGCGGACTTACCGAGCGTGTTCTTGGCGTAGTCGGTGACGGCGTCCGTCGTCTCCTGCGAGGTGACCAGCGTGGAGATGATCTCGACCAGCGGCATCACCGGAACCGGGTTGAAGAAGTGGACGCCGACCACGCGCTCGGGCAGCTTGGTGGCCGCGGCGATCTTGATGACCGGGATCGACGACGTGTTGGTCGCGAGGATCGCCTCCGGCTTCACGACGTCGTCGAGCTTGGCGAAGATGTCGTGCTTGATGGCCTCGACCTCGGGGGCGGCCTCGATGACGAACTCACGATCCGCGAACTCGCCGACGTCGAGGGTGACCCGGACACGGGCGATCGCGGCGTCGGCGTCCTCCTGCGAGATCTTGCCCTTGGACACACCACGGCCGATGGACTTGGTGATCCGCGCGTTGGCGGCGTCCGCGAACTCCTGCTTGGTCTCCAGGACCAGCACGTCGCTGCCTGCCTTCGCACACACTTCGGCGATGCCCGCACCCATGGTGCCGCCGCCGATCACACCGATCAGATTCACATTCGCTCCAAACCACACGGTCCGCCGTTTCGGCGACCTGAATTTCGTTGTCCTGTCGGCTAGCCAGTTTAGTGGTCGCGGGCGCACTCACCGCGGCGGGTCAGCGCACTCGCCAACACGATCACGCCCTACCGGATTGCCTCGTCCTACCCCTATTCTCACGTTCACCCGCTGATCGTCCGAACGACCAACGCGAAAACCGGGGCAAGCGACGTCATTCCGGGACCGAACGCACCACGCGAGCAGGTGAACCCACGACGACGCAGTTCGCCGGTACGTCCTTGGTGACCACCGAGGCGGCCGCGACCACCGCGTTGTCGCCGATGCTCACGCCGGACAGGATGGTCGAGTTGGATCCGATCCACACGTTGCGTCCCACCCGTATGGGGGCGGGGATCATGTCCGCGCGACGGTCCGGATGCATGTCGTGGTCGAGCGTGGCCATCACCGTGTTGTGTCCGATGAGACTGTCGTCGCCGATGCTCACCCCGCCCTGATCCTGAAACTTGCAGCCGGAGTTCACGAAGACCCGCTCGCCGAAAGTGATGTTCTTGCCGAAGTCGGAGTAGAACGGCGGGAACACGTTGACGGACTCGTCGACAGGTGCGCCGATCAGCTGAGACAGAAGCTCTCTGACTCGTTCAGGTTCGTGATAGCCGCCGTTGAGTTCACCCGTGATGCGCAGCGCCTCTTGGCTGGTCCGGTGCATCACCTCGTGCAGCGGTGACCCACCGGTGATGGTCCGGCCCGCGTTCAGCGCCTCGAGCAGATCGGCCAACTCCACAGTCACGGCCCTTCATCGTCACTACGTCCGGGCTGTACGCCCAGCTTCTAGGTTCCAGGTCTACCCGAGGCTGCGGTAGACGGCCACCGGACCGGCGAGAGCGCCGCATGCGCCGCCCACCGGTCGTAGTGTCGAGGGGCGGGCGTCGTCCGGCGGATCCCGTGCAGCGAACGGGAGCCATCGACGTGACCGACACCCCCACCCCCGATAACCGCACTTCCGAAACCAGCGCCTTCGACGCTGTCGTCGCGGTCGGTGACCTGCCGGTCTACGTGGTCACCACCGTCTCCCCGACCGGGCGTTCGGGATGCCTCGTCGGTTTCGCGACTCAGACGAGCATCGACCCGCGACGCTTTCTGGTGGGCATCTCACGGTCCAATCACACGCACGGGATCGCATTGTCGGCCGAGTACCTCGCGGTCCACCTGATCCCCCGCGGGCATGCAGAGATGATCGAGCTGTTCGGCGGCGAGACCGGCGATGAGGTCGACAAGTTCGCGCGCTGCAGGTGGTTCGACGGGCCGCACGGCCTGCCGATCCTGAGTGACTCGGGCATCTGGTTCGCCGGGCGCATCCTGGAGCGTCTCGATGTCGGCGATCACCTCGGATATCTACTCGAGCCGGTCGGCGGCGGAATCCGCGTCGCCGATCCCGATCGCGGCGAATGGGTCAGGCTCGCCGATACCCGCAGCATCGAGCCGGGGCATTCGGCATGAGCAGCGGCGTTGGCCCGGATTGCTCGGGAGCCGAATTCGACTCAGTCGCCGTAGCGGAGCGCTCGTACGCCGACTGGGACGCGGGCGTGCGCACCAACATGGTGATGGGGCTGGACGGTTCGGCGAGCTTCCATGGCCGGGTCGGCCCATTGTCGTCGCCTGCCGATCGGGACTTGTTCCACGCGCTGCGCGCGTTGGCGGACGTCGTCCTGGTGGGCGCGTCCACTGCGCGCGCGGAGAACTACGGTCCGGTGAAGTTCTCCGAGTCGATTGCTGCCCTCCGGTCGCGCACACGACCTGGTCTCGCTCCCGTCCCGCGACTGGCGATCGTCACCGCATCATGCCGCCTGCCCCACCGCTGCCTGAACCTGCCACCCGAGCAGCGGCCGTTCGTCATCACCTCCGGCGGCGCCGACACCTCGTCCGTCGATGGTCACGCGGAGATCATCGTTGCAGGCGCCGACGAGGTGGACCTGTCGACCGCAGTCGCCGAGCTTCGGTCACTCGGGTTGCACCGCATCCACTGCGAGGGCGGACCGACTCTGCTCGACGGGCTCACCGAGGCGGACCTCCTCGACGAACTGTGCATCACTCTGACACCACAACTCACCGCCGAGCCGGTCGGGTCATCCGGCGGGACCAGCGCACTGGCCGCGCCCCGCACGTTCCGGCGCAAGCACGCGATCGCGCACGACGACGACTTGTTCCTTCGCTACATCCGATGACCGTGCGACGTGGTCACTGCCGCAGGATCTTCTCCATCGCCTTGCCGCGGGCGAGTTCGTCGATCAGCTTGTCCAGGTAGCGGATCTCCCGCATCGTCGGCTCTTCGATGTCCTGGACGCGGACCCCGCACACGACTCCGGTGATGAGTTCCCGGTTCGGGTTCATCGCGGGAGCCTGCTCGAAGAACTGCTCGAAGTCTGTGCCATCCGACAGGACACCGGACAGCTCGTCTGCGGAGTATCCGGTGAGCCAGCAGATGATCTGGTCGACCTCGTCCTTCGACCGGTTCTTCTTCTCGGCCTTGGTGACGTAATGCGGATACACATCGGCGACCGCTGTCGTATAGATCCTGTGCTTGCTCATGAACCCGATTGTCCCGCAGGTCGAGTCTCGGTGCTCGAGCCGGACCGACCCTCGCTGATTGAGCCGGGCCCACCCTCGCTGATCGAGCCAGAGCCACCCTCGCTGATTGAGCCGGGCCGAGCGAAGCGAGGACCGTGTCGAAATCGCCTGGCCGACTGTCGGCCCGTCAGATCAGGGCTGAACGCCGCGCTTCTTCAGCCAGGCGTGCGGGTTGATCGGGGTGCCGGCGGAGTTCTGGACCTCGTAGTGCAGGTGAGGACCGGTGGAATTGCCTCGATTGCCGACGGTGCCGATCTTCTCGCCCGCGTTCACCTTCTCGCCGGCGTGTACGAAGATCTGCTCGACGTGACCGAAGACGGCGGTGGTGCCGTCGTCCTGGCGGACCCGAATCCACTGTCCGTAGCCCGAGGCCGGACCGGCTTCGAGAACCTTGCCGTCGGTCACGGCGTACACCGGGGTGCCGGTGTTGTTGGCGATGTCGATGCCGTCGTGGTTCGTACCCCACCGCGCGCCGTAGGTCGAGGTGACCGTGCCGTTGACCGGTTTGACGGCGTGTCCCTGACCGAGATCGGTCTGCGGCAGCAGGTCGCGGAGTGCGGTGTCGAGTTCCGGCGGCAGGTTCTTCGGCATCTCGACGCCTTGCGGGAGCGCCAGCGGCGCCGTGGGCTTGGCTGCGGCCTCGCTGGCGGTGGCGGTGGCCAGACCGATCGCCCCGGCGAAGGCTGCGACGGCGCCGATGCGCGCAGGCATCGCGGTCCGGCGCGACGTGGCCACCCGGTGGCGGCCCGCCTCCCGAGTCTGGGAGGTGATGCCGAGGTCGGCGAGGGTCACGGTGTTGTCAGCAGTCGTGCGGTGTAAAGACAAAGTCTGTTCCGTTCGGAGATTGATAACGTTTCGGAAACGGTAAGGACACGGCGACGCTACTAGATGCACGGCGGCCGACGCCAAGTGAAGCGCGAAACGAGTTACGCCGATCACACAGGAGGGCGGTCGAAACCCCGCCGGATCACGTGCCGCATCGTCCACCCGTCCGCGACCCGCGTTGACGAGCCGGCCTGCGGAACGGCGAATCGACGGTGACTTCTCACAGGTCAGGCCCCACGAACCTGGTGACGACGAACGGGCTCACACCGATCACGTGCCGCCATGGCGACGCCGCACCGGTCCTGCGGAACGCAGTCAGCACCGTCCTGCTACTCGTCGGCGAAGAGCGCCGCCAGCTTAGGCACCGATTCCATGCCGTAGGTGGCCACTCCGACCGGCACGCGGCCGTCGGTGGCTGTCAGTACCGCGGCCGCGTCGGACGGCCCGAACGCCCCGCACAGCTCCAGCGACTGAGCGCCGTCTGCGACGAGGTCGACCGCCGCGACGACGGCCGTTGCACGGTCCGGCACCGCGACGAAGGTGGTGCGGAGTCCACCGTGCTCGATGACCGCGCGTTGCTGTGCAGGGTCCTCGGTGCCGGCGCCGAGGTAGATGAAGCCCCATTGATTGAAAGCCATGCTGATGTCCTTGCTCAGAGGCGTCCTGCCGGACGGCGGGCCGGAATGCGACGCCATTGGAAACTCTGACAGCCCCATTGTGTGTCAGGAGTACTTGCTCTGCACTGCTCCCGCACGTGCAGCTCCCGTGCCTCCACCCCAACCAGGATGTTCCGGACGGCCTGGCCCCCTGCGCTCGGACCAAGAGGTCTTGAGGTCGGGTGTTCGAGGGTGTCGACGTAGCGGCTGGTGCTGTCGATTCTGACGTCGACGCCTCAACTGTGCTCAGGACGAGAACAAGGCCCGAACCGAAGCCAACGATTCCGTCGGCAAGGATTCGAGCCTTGTGCGTGGGTGGAGCTAAGGGGACTCGAACCCCTGACCCCCACACTGCCAGTGTGGTGCGCTACCAGCTGCGCCATAGCCCCGTGTTCACTTGTTCGCAGCCAGCAGTTACCTGTGCTGAGTGCGCTCGCTAAGTTACCGTACCGCCGACGCGACGGCCAAATCGGGTGGCGACCGCGAGGCCCTGCACCGGGACCCGCGACAGCTAGGACTTCGGCGGATTCGCGATCAGTTCGTCGAGCCATCCGGTGCCATCCAGAATACCGTCGACGACGGTGCTGGCCGACATGACGGTCGGGGTCGATACCTCGCCGCCGGTCGAGTTGCTCAGCTGATCACGCGACGCGTCGGCCATCGTGCGGGCGTCCTCGACGGCCGCGCCGTCTGCGATGCACTTCTGCGACTGCGGACCGGCCCCCGCTGCGGCCGCGAGCTTCGCGATCTCGGCGTTCGACGGGTCGCCCTCCGCCTTCTCGAACAACTGCGAGTGCAGATTCCAGAATGCGTCGCGGCCGTCGCTGCGTGCGACGCACAGGATGGCGCCCGCGCCACGCGACGAGAAGTCACCGGACTCCGACTCGCCGTCCAGGAAGTTCAGCATGTGATAGCGAACGCGCACCTTCCCTTCGTCGACCTTCGCCATGATCGCCTGCCCCGACTGCTCCTCGAATTCCTTGCAGTGCGGGCACGCGAAGTCCTCGAAGACGTCGATCGTCTCGGGAGCGGTGCGCTCACCGACGATGAAGGAGGCGTTCTCGGCCAGCACCTTGTCGTCGACCGGCGGATAGTCCTTGGACGACGACTGCCAGATGAACCCGCCGATGATCAACGCCGCGACCACGAGCAGACCGAGTCCGATCAGCACGTACGACGACGTGTTCGACGCCGCCTGCGGCTCGTACTTCGGGTTCGTGCGGTTGCTGCTGCTCTTGCTCACGGGCTCGACTGTATCTGGAAGGCGGGGAATCGGCTGGTGCGTGAAGGGTCGGCGGCGTGGGCGACGCGTCGGCGAGAGGTGATTTCGATACGTCGTCGACACTCACTCTGCGAGAACTCCGTCGACCAAGGCCTGGGCCTGCTCTTGCACACGCGCCAGATGATCGGGACCGTTGAACGATTCGGCGTAGATCTTGTAGACGTCCTCGGTGCCGGATGGCCGCGCGGCGAACCAGGCGTTCTCGGTGGTCACCTTGAGTCCGCCGATGGCGCGACCGTTGCCCGGGGCCTCGGTCAGGATCGCGGTGATCGGCTCACCAGCCAGGTCGGTCGCCGATACCTCGCTCGCCGACAGGGCGCCGAGCTTCGCCTTCTGCGCACGGTCCGCGGGCGCGTCGATGCGCGCGTACGCGGATTCGCCGTAGGTCTCAGCGAGCTCGGCGTATCGCTGGGACGGCGTCTTACCGGTGACCGCCAGGATCTCGGAAGCGAGAAGGTCCATGATCAGTCCGTCCTTGTCCGTGGACCACGGAGCCCCGTCGACGGTCAGGAACGACGCGCCGGCACTCTCCTCGCCCCCGAATGCGACGCTGCCGTCGAGCAGCCCCTCGACGAAGTACTTGAACCCGACCGGCACCTCCAGCAGCGGCCTGCCGAGACCGGCGACCACTCGGTCGATCAACGACGACGACACCAACGTCTTGCCGACGGCCGCATTCTCAGCCCAACCCTCGCGGTGCGAGAACAGGTAGTCGACGGCGACGGCGAGATAATGGTTCGGATTCATCAGTCCGGCATCGGAGGTGACGATGCCGTGCCGGTCGGCGTCGGCGTCGTTGCCGGTGGCGATGTCGAACTCGGCGCGCCGCGAGATCAGCGAGGCCATCGCGTTCGGCGACGAGCAGTCCATGCGGATCTTGCCGTCGGTGTCGAGCGTCATGAACCCGAACGCCGGGTCGACGTTCGGGTTGACGACGGTCATCGACTCGAGCCGGTGGAAGTCGGCGATCTCCGACCAGTAGTTGACCGACGCGCCACCCAGCGGGTCGGCGCCGATGCGCACACCCGCAGCGCGGATCGCGCCCAGATTCACCACGTCGCCCAGTGCGGTGACGTACTCATCTGCGAACGGATAGTCGATCACCGCGTCCGAGGTGCGAGCCCGCTCGAACGGGATCCGCTTCACCTCGCGCAGGTCACCGGCGAGGATCTCGTTGGCGCGGGCGGCGATCGGCGCGGTGATCGGAGTATCCGCGGGTCCGCCGCTGGGCGGGTTGTACTTGAAGCCCCCCTCCGCAGGAGGATTGTGCGAGGGCGTCACCACGATTCCATCGGCCTGCACGCCCGGATTCTCTGCATTGAAGCGCAGGATGGCTCGGCTGACGGCGGGCGTCGGCGTGTACTCGTCGCCGGCGGCCGTGAACACGGTGACACCGTTGCCCGCGAGCACCTCGATCGCCGAGCGCCAGGCCGGCTTCGACAGCAGGTGCGTGTCGAAGCCGACGAACACCGGTCCGGCGATCCCCACTCGTTCCCGATGCTCGACGATCGCCTGCGTCATCGCGAGCACATGCGCTTCATTGAACGAGCCGTTCAGACTCGCTCCCCGGTGTCCGGAGGTACCGAACACGACCTGCTGTGCGGGATCGTCCGGCTCGGGCTTCACCTGGTAATACGCCTGTTCGACGGCGTCGACGTCGATCAAGTCCTCGGTGCGGGCTGCGGTGCCGGCTCTGGGGTGCGCCATGACGACGATTCTGCCACCCGCATCGCAATCGGGCATTCGTCGCCGATCAACGGTTATCCTCGGTGACGATCTGCGAAGGCCGCGGAACCGAACGCGAACGGAAGTCCATGTTCACGGCACTGTCCCCCTCCGCCATCCTGCCCGTACCCGAGTTGAACGTGCTCGTACTACCGGGAGGAACGGACTTCAGCTACCGGCCGTTCTCGCCTTTTCAGCCGTCGGCACTGCGCATGTACCCGTTCACCGCGTCCATCGCAGCGAGGTTCGGGCCGCGCGTTCGCGTGCACCAGACCGGCTACCGGGTACGCGGCTGGAACTGCGGACAAGCCAGCCCCATGCCGTACGCACGGCACGCGCTCACCCGGTTGACCAGGGATCACCCGGACATCCCGGTCGCCATCGTCGGCCATTCCATGGGCGGTCGGATCGCCGCGCTCCTCGGCGCCGACGAGCGCGTCACCGACATTCTCGCGCTGGCCCCGTGGTGGCAGTTCGCCGACTGGCGCCGCATCCACGACGACGCCCGCGTGCTCGCAGTGCACGGCGACGCCGACCGGGTGACCCGTTCCCGGCGCACGGAGAAGGGAATCCGGGAACTCGTCGAGCGCGGCGTCGACGCCACCTACATCCGCGTGCCCGGCGGAGCCCACCCGATGCTCGACCATCTGGGGCTGTGGCACTCCACAGCGCTGTCGTTCATCTCCCGCGCGTTGAATTCGGCTGCGACCGCCGAGCCGACCGGAGTCGCCGACCCACTGGACACTCCCGAGACGGTCTCGCAGTGAATCCCGTTCTCGCGGCGCACGGTCTGGCCCGATCGTTCGGCGGGCACCACGCCGTCGTCCATGCGGACGTCACCCTGCATCCGGGCCGGATCACCGGACTCGTCGGACCGAACGGTGCGGGGAAGACCACTCTGCTCCTCATGCTGTCGGGGCTCCTGCAACCCGACCGCGGAGCTCTCCTGAGCAACGGGTCCCCTGCAGACTCGGCTGCACTGCGTGCCCGAACCGGTTGGATGCCGGATGTTTTCGGCACCTGGGAGTCGCTGACACCGCGGGAGATCCTGGTCGCGTTCGGCCGACTGCACGGAGCTGACAGGACCGACGCCGACAACCGGGCCCGCGAACTCCTGGCCGAGCTGAACCTGGTCGAGTTCACCGACAGCCCGGCGTCCGGGTTGTCCCGCGGGCAGAAGCAACGGCTCGGCCTGGGTCGAGCCCTGGTGAACCGTCCGCAGATCCTGCTGCTCGACGAGCCCGCGTCCGGCATGGATCCCCGGTCGCGCATCGAGTTGCGCGCCCACCTGCGCATGCTCGCGAACGCCGGTGCCGCGATCCTGGTCTCGTCGCACATCCTCAACGAACTCGACGAGATGATCGACGACGTCGTCATGATGACGGGTGGCACCACCCGTGTGCCTGCACCGACCGCACCCGGTCTCCCCTGGCGCATCCGCCTCGTGGGGCAGCCGGCGGATCAGGCGAGAACCTCACGCTTCGACGACGACGCCGCGGCGTCGGCCCATCTGGCGGAGCTCGTCGCGAGCGGCACACGAGTAGCCGAGTTCACGCGGATCACCTCGGGTCTGGAGCAGGCCTACCTCGATCTCGATGCGGACCGGACCTGACATGAACCTGACTGCAGTCTCCACCGTCGCCTCACTCGAGGTCCGGCAGCGGATCCGCACCGGGCGCTGGCGCCTCACCATCGTCGGCTTGTTCATCCTGATGACCCTGATCGTTCTGGGTTCGCTGTACGTCACCCTCGCGGCGAACGGGACGTACGAGGACTGGTCGCGCAACCTTCTCGACCTGATGATCGGCATGGTGCTGTTCCTCGGCCTGGTGGCCGCCCCCACCGTGAGCGCGACGTCGATCAACGGCGACCGACGCGACGCCACGCTCGCACTCGTCCAGGCCACACCGATCACCTCGTGGGAACTCGCGCTCGGCAAGCTCGTCGGCTCGTGGGCTGCGTCTCTCACTCTCATCGTCGTCGCGCTTCCCTACCTGATCTGGGGTATCGCCGGCAGTCCCGCATCCGTCGGGTTCGGCATCCTGGCGGTGCTCGTCGTCGGGCTGCTGATGGGCTGCTACTGCGCGATCGGACTGGGATTCTCCGCTGCCACCACACGGCCGGCCGCGTCGGCGATCCTCACTCAGGCTGCGGTCCTCGGGCTGCTCATCGGCTCACCGATCGCCTTCGGTCTCAGCCTTCCGCTGACGCAGCAGACGCACCGGCTCGGCGTCGCCGTCAGCACACCGTCCGGCGCGTCCGCGGAACCGGACTGCCGCGTGGAGATCAGGGAGAAGCGCACGACGCACACCGAAGGCACGTGGTGGCTTCTCGTGGCCAACCCCGTGCTCATCGTCTCCGACACTCTCGAGGCCGGGGTCGACGACGAGTACCACGGTGATCTTCGCAGCGCGTCGGGTTTCTTCGCCCAGATGCTGTCCGACGCCCGGTCCGGACCGATGATCCGGAACGAGGACTGCTCGGACTTCGGTCCTCTCCATTGGGGAGGACCGAGCGAGCAGGAGAAGCTCCACTCAGCCCAGCACATCGGATCCAGCTGGTACGCCGGTCTCGCGGTCTCGATCATCCTGGGCACGGCAGGAATGTGGACGGCGGCCCGCCGACTCCGGGTACCGGCTGCGAGGCTCCCCAAGGGCGTGCGCGTGGCGTAGCGTCGGAACCATGTTCGATCGGCGCCTCTCATGACTGTCACAACCGCTCGCGTGTACAACGATCCGAACGGCGACCGCGTGTTCGTCGACCGCCTGTGGCCACGCGGAGTGCGCAAGGACGATCCGCGGGTCGGCACGTGGCTCAAAGAGGTCGCACCGTCCAGCGAGTTGCGAAAATGGTTCCATCGGAATCCCGACCGTCATGACGATTTCGCCGCCCGCTACCGGGAGGAGATGGCCGAGGGAACCACCGCCGAGGCGCTCGACGAACTGCGCAGGCTTGCGAAGCAGGGTGACATCGAGATCGCCACGGCGGCAAAGGAACCGGAGAACAGTCACGTCCCGGTGATCGTCGACGCCATCGACCATCCGCCGAGGGCCTGACGTTCGGCATCAGCGCTCTGGTTCGGCGAGATCCTCACACACCGACGACGACTGCCGAGCCGTCGGGATGCCGGACGGCTCCGAGCAGCGCCCCGCACGCCTGCCGGACCTTCTCCGCATCCGGTTCGTCTCCCCCGGCCACGTTTCCGTAGACGAACGTCTCGGTGATGCGCACCAGGATCAGCGCCAGATCAGGGGTCGGCACCGGCGGGACGAGCCGCCCCGCCGACACCTCCTCGTCGAGGATTCCGATCAGTCGGTTCACGATCCGCGGTTGCACACCCGAGCTCCGCGTCGTCAGCAGGCGCAAGGCCCGCTCAGGCTCCCTGTTGAGGAAGTCGCGAATGTGCTCGGCTCGATTCGCGAGAAGCGCGAACTCCCACATCATCGAGGTGATGCGTTCGGGGCCAACACCTCTCGCGCGCCGGATCGCGGCGTCGATGGTCACTTCGGCGAGCGACCAGATCACTTCGACGAGCAGTCCGTCACGGCCGTGGAACCGCCGGTACACCGTGCTGCGGTTGACGCCCGCAGCCGCCGCGATCTCACCCACCTCGACGCGTTCGCGCGCCACGAACCGCTCGCGAGCGAGCGCGATCACCTGGTCGGATCCCATGTCGCACTCGCTCCTTCCCGCCGATCCCGCACCATTTCGGCGAAATGGTGCACGTGACTGCGTCTGATGTTGGAAACTAGCTCATGACGGCGTGAACACGCGCGCTTTTCGTCGAACACGGTCCGGCCTGCCCGGGCGAAGCCCCCAAGGAGACTTGATGATTCAGTCCACCATGCAGCACGGCGACCTGACGCTGTCTACATTGCTCGAACACAGCCGGAAGACGTTCCCCGAGGCCAAGATCTCCACGTGGACCGGGGAGGGCTTCCGCGACATGTCGTTCGCCGAGATCGGCGACATGAGCGCGCGAATCGCACACGCACTGACCAAGCTCGGCGTGGAGCGCGGTGACCGCGTGGCCACCTTCATGTGGAACAACAACGAGCACCAGGCCCTGTACGGCGGCGTCCCCTCGATGGGTGCCGTTCTGCACACTCTCAACCTGCGCCTGTCCGCGGAGCAGGCCGTGTTCATCATCAATCACGCCGACGACAAGGTGATCTTCGTCGATGCGAGCGTCGCCCCGCTGCTCAGCCAGTACCTGACCGGCACCCCGAACGTGCAGCACGTCGTGGTCACGAACGGTCCCGCCGACGCCGTCACCGCACCCGACGGCATCACCGTTCACCAGTTCGACGAGCTGATCGCCGATGAGCCGGCCTCCTTCGAGTGGCCCGCTCTGGACGAGAACACCGCCGCCGTCATGTGTTACACCTCGGGCACCACCGGCGATCCGAAGGGTGTCGTCTACTCGCATCGCAGCATCTACATGCACTCGATGTTCGGCACCTCGACCACCGGACTCGGCCTCGCGAACAGCGACTCCCTGCTGGCGATCGTGCCCATGTTCCACGTCATGTCGTGGGGCCTGCCCTTCGCGGCGATGATGTGCGGCGCCACCGTCCTCATGCCCGATCGCTTCCTGCAGCCCGAGCCGCTCCTCGCGATGATGGACGCAGCGAAGCCGACGATGGCCGCGGCCGTCCCGACCATCTGGCAGGGTGTCGCGGCGCAGCTCGACGCCAAGCCCCAGGACATCTCGCATCTGCGCGAGGTGGTCGTGGGCGGCGCCGCAGTCCCGGAATCGATGATCCGCAAATTCGACGACTTCGGCGCGCCCATCACCCACGCGTGGGGCATGACGGAGACCTCGCCCCTCGGATCGATCGCCCGACCGCCGTTCGGTGTCGAGGGCGACGACGCCGAGTTCGCGTACCGCGTCACGCAGGGTCGCTTCCCCGCGCCGGTCGCGGCCCGCATCATCGGCGACGACGGTCAGGAACTGCCGTGGGACGGAGAGGCGGTCGGTGAGCTCGAGGTCTCGGGACCCTGGATCACCGGCGCCTACTACCAGCCCGACGGGAACGTGACGGACGAGTCGAAGTTCCACGACGGCTGGCTGCGCACCGGCGACGTCGTGAACATCACGCCCGACGGCTTCATGACCATCGTCGACCGTTCCAAGGACCTGATCAAGACCGGCGGCGAGTGGATCTCCTCCGTCGAACTGGAGAACATCATCGCGTCCAACCCGGCGATCGTCGAGGCCACGGTGATCGGCGTTCCGGATCAGAAGTGGGACGAGCGGCCGTTCGTCCTCGCGGTGGTCCGCAGCGAGGATGACACCGACGTCGAAGCGCACCGGAAGTTCCTCGAGGAGCGAGTGCCTCGCTGGCAGATCCCCGAGCGCTGGTCGTTCGTGACCGAGGTGCCCAAGACCTCGGTCGGCAAGTTCGACAAGAAGCGCGTCCGGCAGCAGTACGCAGAAGGCGAGTACGCAGTCCTCGGAGATCCCATCGAGAGCTGAGAACCTCCCCGTCGAATCCACCCCGGAGACTCCCGCATCCCCTGATGCGGGAGTCTCCGCGTTTCACGGCATGTCCGGTCCCGGGACGGGGCGGGTCCCCGGTCTAGACTCGCTCTGTGAGCCGCAGGAAGATACTGATGCTGGCGGCACTGGGCACAGTGGTGGTTCTCGCTCTCGGCGCCACAGTCTGGGTGTTCACCGCCCGGGACTTCGCCTTCACCGAGGAGCGGGTGACCATCCCCGGGCCGCACGGCGGCGAATTGCACGGTGTCCTCGCCGTCCCCAAAGGCGAGGACGGTCCGTACGGTCTGGTCGTGTTCGTCCACGGCGACGGCCCGGTGAACGCCGATTCCGACGAGAAGTACAAGCCTTTGTGGGATTCGTTCGCCCAGGACGGATTCGCCAGTCTGTCGTGGGATAAGCCGGGCGTCGACGATGCGCCGGGAAACTGGTTGCACCAATCGATGCAGGATCGGGCCACCGAGGTCGACACGGCGATCGCCTGGGCGCACACCCGCGAGGACGTCGACCCGACCCGGATGGGCGCATGGGGTATCGGACAGGCCGGCTGGATCCTGCCCGAGGTAGCCCGTGCACGACCCGATCTGCGCTTCTTGACGATGGTCGACCCCGCCGTCAACTGGATCGACCGCCGCGAGCACGAGGTGCGCTCCCGGCTGGAGGCCGACGACGCCACCCCCACCGAGATCGACGCCGCCCTGCGCCGCAACACCGAGCGGAACGAACTGCTGAAGGCAGGCGCGGACTATCGGGCGTATCGCCGTGCCCGGATCGACGCCGAGCCGGTGAGCCGCGACCGATGGAGCTTCCTGCGCCGCAACCTCACCGCCGATTCCACCGGATCGCTCTCCCGCATCCCGATCCCGACACTGCTTCTCGTCGGCGGGGAGGACCGCAACGTCGACGTGACACGGTCCGAGCGCGTCTACCGCGCGAAGATGCGCGGTGACCTGCTGACGGTCAAAAGGTTCCCGGAAGCGACGCACGCGATGATGCGCGACGACATCGAGTACCGACCGGAGGACGTCCGGGTGGCAGGTCAGCGTGCGTTGGCCCCGAAGTCCGTTTACGTACCCGGTTACCTGGAAGTCCTCAGAGTGTTTGCAAAGCGAAACACAGTTTGATGCCGGGACGGTCTACTCTGTCCGTAGTACACCAATCGACGTGCGCAGCTCGGAGCGCGCACGTCGCGGACGATTCAGAGGAGTCAAGTAATGGTCGACCAGGCACTGTGGGGCGCGATCCAGGGTAACGAAAACGTGTTCAACGCCCTCATGTACATGTTCTCGGGAACCAAGTAGCCCGGACCCCAGACGCACCGTCGATGTCCCCGGCCTGCCGTGCAGGCCGGGGACATCTGCGTCCGATGGATGATCGGCGGATCGGCGCTGATCGCCGCGTAATACGAATGACTGACATCTGAGAATTGTCGGACTCTCGCCATATGGTCTGGCCGTACGAGTGGTGACACAGATCCACCACACGCGACCCCACGAGAGGACCACCGCCATGACCGCCCAGCCACCGACCCAGCCGCCCGTCCCGCCCTACCAGTCCGGGCAGCCGTATCCCACCCAGCCGTATCCCGCCCATCCGGAACCCCAGCACCCCGACAACCAGTACGCCGGGAACCAGTACCCCGCGGGGCCGTACGCAGGCAACCAGTACGCAGGCGATCAGTACGCTCCGCTCCCCCGAAGAAGAAGCGGAAGTGGCCGTGGATCGTCGGCGCGCTCGTCGTTCTCTTCGTCATCATCGGAGTCGCAGGCGGTGGTGGCGACGATGACGGTGGTGACACCGAGGCAGCTACCGCGGGAACCAACAGCGCAGGAACCAACAGTGCGGGAACCGACAGTGCAGGGACCGATCGCGCCGCCGACGAGGCCGCCGACGAGGAGTCCCCGGCGAGCCTGAACACCCCGGTTCGGGACGGCAAGTTCGAGTTCGTGGTGACGGACGTCGAAGACGGCCTCGACAGCGTCGGGGACAACCCCTACCTCGCGAGCGAGGCGCAGGGGCAGTTCGTCGTCGTGGCCATGTCGGTGAAGAACATCGGTGACGAACCGCAGTCGTTCACTCCGTCGGCGCAGAAGCTGCAGGACACGGACGGACGCACGTTCGAGTCCGATGTCGAAGCGCAGCTCGCACTCGAGTCCGACATCCCGCTGTACGACAACATCAATCCGGGAAACACCGTTGAGATCAAGATCGTCTACGACATGCCGCAGAACGCGGAGCCGGCAACTGTCGAGTTGCACGATTCCATGTTCTCCGGCGGCGCCTCCGTCTCGCTGCGCTGACCGACCCGGAAGCCGGCGAGACCGCGAGAGCAAAAAGTCCCCGGCCTGCTGAGCAGGCCGGGGACTTCTCCGTGGAGCCGCCGGGAATTGAACCCGGGTCCTCCGTCACTTCGGTGGGGCTTCTCCGTGCGCAGTCCGCTGTGTCTCTACTCGGATCTCCCGGTCTCGCGAACAAGCCAGGATGACGATCCCAGTCGCTGTTTGATGTCCTGCCGACGTCCGCGACCGACGACGACAGTGAGTTCCCTAGCTGATGCCGGCATCCGGTTCCGGGAACTTAGAACCGGGCCGACAGACTAGCCTCGCTGATCAGGCAGCGAGTGCGTAGTCGCGCTGATTGGAATCGGCGCTTAATTGTTTGCTGCGACGCTTAACGGTGGTCTCCAGCCTGCACCGACACGCTTCCCCCACCTCGATGCACGAAGTCGAAACCGATCGGCCCCGAGGGGTGGTGCCACCGTTTCCGGTGGACACCTCATAGTAACGAACACGACGCTCGGTTTCATCCCGATATTTCACCAGACCGTTCCGGACGCTTATCCGACGGTGAGCAACGCGCTGTCGGCGGAGCCGACTTTCACGGTCAGGCGACCGTCCGCAGCCTGGACTCGTCGACCGGTCCAGATCTCGGTGGCCGCAACGGTGGCGTCACCGACCAGTCCTATGTCGCTCAAGGTGATCGACATGGTGCGCGGCGCCGACGAGCCGTTCGACATCGACAGGACGAGCCCCTGATCGCCGACCGCCCGAGAGTAGAGGTCGCGGTTGTCCAGGATCGGCGCTCCCGCGGAGGCTCGACCGTCCCGCGCTATGGCGATGGCGTTCTCATTGGTGATCGTCGCCAGACGCTCACCGTCGAGGTGGTCCGGAGCCCGGCTGAACGTCAACGGCTGCGCGTTCATCACCTGCCGGGTGATGCCGGTCCGCAGCGCGGGCACCGGTTCCTCCGCCGCCATCGTGTGCCGGACCAGCGGATCCGTCGATCTCACCGCGGACAGTCGGAGGCCGCGCTGCTCGAGGTAGCCGTTCAGATCGCCATCGCTCACGGTGGCCGGCGGCGTGCGCCGGTCGCACACCACGTACAGCGATCGGTAACCGGCTTCGCTCAGCCCGGTGTCGACGATCCCGTCGGCGAAGCCGCGGACCTCGTCCGGCGTCGATTCGCACCCCGATCCGACCACCCAGCCGAGTTGAGGCGGAACCGCGTCCGTGTGTTCCTCGTCTGCAGTGCAGGCCGTCACCGACCCGGCGACCACCACCGCGGTCAGTCCGGCCACGAGTCGGGTGCTTCGCATGCGTACGAGTCTCACATGCCTTTCACGCGGCGTCCGACGATCCGCTCCACTTCGCGCTTGGCGGTCCGTTCGGCGATGTCGCGGCGTTTGTCGTGCGCCTGCTTGCCGCGCGCCAAGGCGATCTCCACCTTCGCGTAGCCGTCGGAGAAGTACATCTGCAACGGGATCACGGTCAGATTGCCGTCGCGGACCTTGCCGATCAGATAGTCGATCTCGCGACCGTGCAGCAGCAGCTTGCGCTTGCGGCGCGGTGGATGGTTGGTCCACGTGCCGCTGCCGTACTCGGCGATGTGCACGGCGTGCAGCCACACCTCGCCGGCGTCGACAGTCGCGAACGCGTCCACCAGTGACGCCTTGCCGTCACGCAGGGCCTTCACCTCGGTGCCCTGCAGCACCATGCCCGCTTCGAACGTCTCGAGGATGGTGTAGTTGTGCCGGGCCTTCCGATTGGTCGCGATCACCGACCTGCCCTTTTCTCTAGGCACGATTCACCTCCTCGACATCGTCATTCACGGACGTAGACACGCAGCGTGCCGTATGCGGTCAGCCCGGCCAGCACGATGCCCGTCACCAGGACCCAGGGCGATACGAACCACACGTCGGCCGCAGTGATGCGGGCCAGGATGTTCACACCGTAGAGGTCCTCGAGTGCTTTGTCGAAGAAGAATATCTTCGACAGGAACAGTCCCCCGATCGCGAGAACCGCACCGATCACCGCGGCGATCACCGCTTCGATGAGGAACGGCAGCTGCGTGTACCAGCGCGTGGCGCCGACCATCCGCATGATCGACACCTCCGTCCGTCTCGTATAGGCAGCGATCTGCACCGTGTTCGCGATGAGCAGGATCGCAGCGACCGCGAGCACCGCAGCGACGGCGAACGCCGCGTTGCGGGCACCGTCGAGCACGCTGAAGATGCGTTTCACCAGTTCACGCTGGTCGAGGACGCCGTCGACGCCTTGCGCGCGCGAGAACTTGTCCAGCACCGCGCCGAACCTGTCCGGGTTGTCCATGCTCACGCGCAGTGCGCCCTGATATGCCTCCTTGCGGATGAAGTCGGCGAGTTCGGGAGAGTCCTCCTCCCACGACTCCTTCGCGCTCTGGAAGGCCTGCTCCTGACTGATGAACGTCACCGACCCGACGCCGTCCTCCGCTTCGAGGTCGTGGCGCAGCGTGGTGCACGGCGCCGCCATGCAGTTCGGGTCCTTCTCGGTCACCGCATCGTTGATGAAGAACTGCATCTCCACGCGATCGAGGAAGATCTTCTGGCTCTTGTCCGCCATCTGGATGACGAGCATGCCGCCGCCCAGCATGCCGAGGGTGATCGCGGTCGTGAGGATCATGGCGACCGTCATGGTGATGTTGCGGCGGAATCCGTTGAGGACTTCGCCGATGATGAAGTTCGCGCGCATGTGTGCTTGCTCTCCTGGTCTGCGAAGTCTGGTTCAGCCGATGCCGTACACGCCGTACTCGTCGTTGCGAACGAGCGTGCCGTTGTCGAATTCGAGGACGCGACGCCGCATCGAGTCGACGATGTGCCGATCGTGGGTCGCCATGATGACGGTAGTGCCGCGGCGGTTCACGCGATCGAGCACCTCGACGATCTCCTCGCTGGTCTCCGGATCCAGATTGCCCGTGGGTTCGTCCGCCAGGAGCAGCGAGGGCCGGTTGACGATGGCGCGGGCGATGGCGACGCGCTGCATCTCACCACCCGAGAGCTCCTGCGGCATACGGTCTTCCTTCCCGCCCAACCCGACGTAGTCGAGGGTCTCGGGAACGGCGTCCCGGATCGTCGACGGCGGCTTGCCGATCACCTCGAGAGCGAAGGCGACGTTCTCGGCGACCGTCTTCTGCTGCAGCAGCCGGAAGTCCTGGAACACGCAGCCGATCGACTGGCGAAGTTTCGGGATGTCGCGGCCCTTGAGCCGGTTGACGTGGAAGTCGCCGACGTACGTCTCGCCCGAGGTCTGCCTGTCCTCCTTCAGAAGGAGTCGGAAGAACGTCGATTTACCCGAGCCGGAGGGGCCGATCAGGAATGCGAACTCGCCCTTGTCCACTTCCAGGCTCAGATCCGACAACGCGGGCCTGCTCGACTTCGCGTATTGCATCGTCACATTCGACAGCTTGATCACGGTGACCCAGTGTACTGATCGACGCCGACTGCCCATCGTCCGTGGATCCGAGTGTCGGCTCCCCGGTCGACGCATCGCCGACCGAAGCACGCGCTCACCGCAGCAGCGCGGTCGATCGAGGTCGCGTCACGACCGCGATCGGGCTCACGCCTCCACTTCGTCCATGCGCCAGCGGATGCCCGCTTCGATGAACTTGTCGAGGTCGCCGTCGAGGACCGAGCTCGGGTTGTTGCTCTCCACGTTGGTACGGAGATCCTTCACCATCTGGTACGGGTGCAGAACGTACGAGCGCATCTGGTTGCCCCAGCTCGCTCCGGTGTCGCTCTTGAGCGCATCCATCTGCGCACGCTCTTCCTGACGCTTGCGCTCGAGGAGCTTGGCCTGCATCACGCGCATCGCGGCCGCCTTGTTCTGCAGCTGGCTCTTCTCGTTCTGGCAGGTGACGACGATGCCGGTCGGCTCATGAGTCAGGCGCACCGCCGAGTCGGTGGTGTTGACCGACTGCCCACCGGGACCCGATGAGCGGTACACGTCCACGCGCAGGTCGTTCTCGTCGATGTCGATGTGGTCGGTCTTCTCGACGACGGGCAGGATCTCGACTTCCGCGAACGACGTCTGGCGTCGCCCCTGATTGTCGAAGGGGCTGATGCGGACCAGCCGGTGCGTGCCCTGCTCCACCGAGAGGGTCCCGTACATGTACGGCGCCTTCACCGCGAACGTCGCCGACTTGAGACCGGCCTCCTCGGCGTACGACGTGTCGTACACCTCGACGGAGTATCCATGCTGCTCGGCCCAACGGGTGTACATGCGCATCAGCATCTGAGCCCAGTCCGCGGCATCGACGCCGCCCGCTCCGGAGCGGATGTTGACGAGCGCATCACGCGGGTCGTACTCGCCCGCGAGCATCGTCTTGACCTCCATCGCCTCGATGTCGTTGCGCAGGTCGACGCGTTCGGTGTCGGCGTCCTCGGTGGCCGCCACTCCCGATTCGCCCTCTTCGGATTCGGCGAGTTCGTAGAGGACCGGCAGGTCGTCGAGGCGCGAACGCAGTTCGCCGACACGCCGCAACTCGGACTGCGCGTGCGAGAGCTCGCTGGTCACCCGCTGCGCATGGTCCTGGTCGTTCCACAGGTCGGGATCGGACGCCTGCATCTCCAACTCGTCGATCCGGCGACGGAGTTCTTCGATGTCCATCACCTTCTCGACCGTGGTCAAGGTGGCGTCGAGCGATTCGAGGTCGGCTGAAGCTTCGGGGTGCACGGTTATCCAGGCTACCCGGTGGCCCCGGCGGTCAGACGGTCAGCGAACCGAACTGCCACGTCGAGGAGACCTTGGCGGGCTTGTAGACCACCGGCAGGTCGAGTCCGACGTACGGGCGCGGCTCGTCGGCCGACAGAACGCGGGTCCCGTACACCTCGGTGGGTGGGATCTCCGGACCGATGACGATGCCGCTGAGTGTGCAGTAACTCTGTCCGTTCTTATCGGCGGCGTTGTCGCGGCCGAGCCCGGTGACGGTCAGGGTGCCCTGCTGGTATCCGCTCGTCGCATCGACGGGCCCGCTGAAGCTGTGCCCGCGACGGGCCAGGAACAGCGCGATCACACTGATCACGAGCAATGCTGTGAACAGCACGGGAATCCAGGTCGGCATACCCGCTACCCTAGGCGATCGTGAACCCAGTCGTTGATAATGCCTCCGCCTACGCCGCCGACCTCCGCCTCGCACTGGCCGCGGCGAACGCGGCGGATGCGCTGACCACTGCGAGATTCGGTGCGCTGGATCTGCGAGTGGACTCCAAACCGGACCTGACTCCCGTCTCGGACGCCGACCTCGCGTGCGAACAGCTGCTGCGTGACACTCTCGCGCAGGACCGTCCGGACGATGCACTGCTCGGCGAGGAGTTCGGCGGCGACGCCGCGCCGTCCGGCAGGCAATGGGTGATCGACCCGATCGACGGCACCAAGAACTTCGTGCGGGGAGTGCCGGTATGGGCGACGCTCATCGCACTTCTGGACGACGGGGTGCCCGTGGTCGGAGTCGTGAGCGCTCCCGCGTTGAACCGGCGCTGGTGGGCCGCGGCAGGCGGCGGTGCGTTCACCTCACGCGACGGTGGCCTGCCCCGATCCCTGACGGTCTCCGCGGTCGGCGAGCTCGCCTCGTCGTCGCTCGCCTTCTCGAGCCTGTCGGGGTGGAAGGATCGCGGCATCCGTGATGCGTTCGTCGACCTCACCGACCGCGTGTGGCGCGTTCGCGGCTACGGCGATTTCTTCAACTACTGCCTGGTAGCCGAGGGCGCGGTCGATGTGGCCGCCGAACCGGAGGTGTCGTTGTGGGACCTCGCTGCGGTGGACGTCCTCGTCCGGGAGGCCGGCGGCCGTTTCACCGACCTGGACGGCGAATCCGGCCCGGCGGGCGGCAGCGCGCTCGCGAGCAACGGACTCCTGCACGACGAAGTGCTCACCGCCCTGCGCTGACGCCGGGTGTCCCGAGCCGGCCACCCCGAGCTGGGCATCACAATTCGACCGGTTCCCCCGTCTCGAGCACGGTGAAACCGGTTCCCTCCGGCGCCATCTCGGAGATCCGCGCGTTATGCACGCCGCACCCGGCATCGGAGAGCACCGCTTGATGGATGGGGAACGCGATGCGCGGTGCGACTCCCCGCAGATAGTCGACGGACTCGCTCAGTTTGAGCCACGGCGCGGCCGCCGGTAGCGCCAGCACGTCGATCCGCTCGCTGGGGATGTAGAGACTGTCGCCGGGGTGACAGAACGCTCCGGGCTTCCCGTCGATGTCGAGGATGTACGCGGTGTTGTCGACCACCGGGATGCTCGGATGGATGACCGCGTGCCGCCCACCGGTCCCCCGCACGGCGAACGCGCCGATGCGAATCTCCTCGCCGGGACCGATGACCTTCCACTCCCCTGCATCGCCACGCTCGTTCCACTGCTTCGCGGTCTGCGGATCCGCGTACCGGACGGCATCGGGGTTCGCGGCCACGAGCGCCGGGAGACGCTCCGGGTCGGCGTGATCGGGATGCTGGTGGGTGATCAGCACGGCGTCGAGACCGGTCAACGATTCGAAACCGGCGGCGAACGTGCCGGGATCGAACAGCACTCGGGTGCCGTCGTGCTCCACGAGAACGCAGGAATGTCTCAGGTGAGTGATCAGCATGCCTTCGAACCTACTTCCCACCACGGGAACTGCGTTCGCAGTTGAGGGGTGACAAGGTTCTTACCGAGGAGTAAGGTCTGTTCTTACTAGGGAGTAAGAAGTTTTGCTCCACCCGTTCTGCCCCTCGAGACACTGGTGAGGAAATGACCACGAACACCGAGCCCCGCGACACCTCGTCCGTCGGCGCACACCCGCACAAGCGCACTCCGATCGGCGTCGCGATGCGCGTGCTGACCGCTATCACCGGATCGGACATCGCCGAGAAGTACGGTCTGCGCGAGCCCATCAACCGTGTCGCCTACGAAGGCACCAAGACCGGGTTCAAGACCCTGGGCGCCGCCAACCGCGCATTCGCCAAGGCCACCGGCAGCGGCAAACCGCAGCGCCCGGAAACGCCGTCCAAGGGGTACTTCAATCTGAACCCGGACGAAGAGCAGGCGATGATCGCCGAAACCGTCCGTGACTTCTCCACTGAGATCCTGCGCCCGGTCGCGTACGACGCCGATAACGCCGCCACCGCTCCCGAGGACATCCTCAAGCGCTCCGCCGAGCTCGGCATCACGATGATCAACGTCCCCGAGACGTTCGACGGCGCGGCCACCGAGCGCGGCGTCGTCACCAACGCACTCGTCGCCGAGGCGATGGCCTACGGCGACATGGGGCTGGCCCTGCCGCTGCTCGCACCGAGCGGCGTCGCCTCCACCCTCACCAACTTCGGCAGCGACGGCCAGCAGCGGACGTACCTCCCCGACTACGCGGGCGAGAACGTCCCGACGTCGGCAGTGGTCATCGCCGAGCCGCGCCCGTTGTTCGATGCGTTCAAGCTGTCGACGAAGGCCACTCGCTCCGGTGACGGCTTCACGCTGAACGGCGTCAAGTCGTTCGTACCGGCAGCGGGCAGCTGTGAGCTGTTCATCGTCGGCGCCGAGCTCGACGGCAGTCCTGCACTGTTCATCGTCGAGTCCGACACCGACGGACTGTCGGTCGAGGCCGACCCCGGCATGGGCGTCCGCGCAGCGGGCATGGGCCGGCTGAACCTCGACAACGTCTCGGTTCCGGCAGCCGGGTTGCTCGGCGAGGTCGACGGCGAGGAAGCCGCCACCGCGTACCGCAACGTGGTGCGCCTGTCCCGTCTCGGCTGGTCGGCACTGGCCGTCGGCACGGGCAAGGCCGTCCTCGACTACGTCATCCCCTACGTCAACGAGCGCGAGGCGTTCGGCGAGCCGATCTCCAACCGCCAGGCGGTGGCCTTCATGGTCGCGAACATGGCGACCGAACTCGACGGCCTTCGTCTGGTGACCCTGCGCGGTGCGTCGCGCGCCGAGCAGGATCTGTCGTTCGCCCGCGAAGCTGCGCTGGCCCGCAAGCTGACCATCGACAAGGGGCTGCAGATCGGCCTGGACGGCATCCAGCTGCTCGGCGGTCACGGCTTCACCAAGGAGCACCCGGTGGAGCGTTGGTACCGCGACCTGCGCGGTGCAGGCATCGGCGAGGGCATCGTCGTCCTCTGACGGACGGCGTGCGTGAAGGAGAGTCCCATGGCAATCAATCTCGAACTGCCCAAGAAGCTGCACGGCACGATCGACCAGGCGCGCGACGCGGCCCTGCAGATCTTCCGGCCCATCAGCCGTAAGTACGACCTCGCCGAGCACGAGTACCCGGTGGAGCTCGACACCTTGGCCAATCTGTACAACGGCCTCGCGGCCGCCGGTCAGGCGGGCGCAGGTGCGGCCGGCGGTCGTGGCGACGTCCAGAAGGAGCGCCCCGAGGGGTACGTCGCCAACGGCGGCAACATGCAGTCCGTCCTCAACTCGATGTGGGCGTCGTACGGCGACGTCGGCCTGATGCTGTCCATCCCGTTCCAGGGCCTGGGTAACGCGGCCATCGCGGCCGTCGCGACCGACGAGCAGATCGAAAGCTTCGGCGGCGAGGTCTGGGCGTCGATGGCCATCACCGAACCGAGCTTCGGCTCGGACTCGGCGGCCGTCACCACCACCGCACGCCGGGACGGCGACGAGTACGTCCTCAACGGCGAGAAGATCTTCGTGACCGCCGGTTCGCGCGCCAGCCACATCGTGGTCTGGGCGTCCGTCGACCGCAGCCTCGGTCGCGCCGCGATCAAGAGCTTCGTCGTCCCCCGCGACCACCCGGGTGTCACCATCGCGCGGCTCGAGCACAAGCTCGGCATCAAGGCGTCCGACACCGCGGTGATCCTCTTCGAGGACTGCCGCATCCCGGCGAAGAACCTGCTGGGTTCGCCCGAGGTGGACGTCAAGAAGGGTTTCGGCGGCGTCATGCAGACGTTCGACAACACCCGGCCGATGGTGGCCGCGATGGCTGTCGGCGTCGCCCGTGCGGCGCTCGAAGAACTCCGCAAGCACCTCGCGGACGCGGGCGTCGAGATCGACTACGACCGTGCGGCAGCGGATCAGCCCGCGGCGGCGGCGGAGTTCATCCGTCTCGAATCAGATTGGGAGGCCGCCTATCTGATGACGCT